>JAFIFX010000003.1 GCA_020831805.1 Planctomycetota bacterium
ACGCCAGTGACCCCATCACCGGCATGGTTTACATGTTGTTGGTGGGGGACTTCACCCGGGGCTGTTGGCCACTTCCGCGCACAGGCGCCCGCGGTCACCGGGGGGCGACTGTCTCCCTTGAAAACGGATCCATCATGCAGTCGCGGACACCGCGGCCCGCTGATGCTTGACATGGGCCAAAAGCAGCTCCTCCGCGTTTCCTGAGGCTTTGCAGATGACCTTCTCCTGCGGGTGGGTGATCTGTGATCGCCCGCTCAGCGCGCCATCCTTTTTCGAGTCACTCACATCCCCGGCGGCGTTGCAGTACACGAAAACCATGTCGTTCTCAAACGCCCGAGCCGTGCAGAGCGAATCGATGAGCAGGATCTCGTCTTTGGCGACAGATTTCCGGAGTTCCGCCTCTCGCGACAACGACCAAAGTGTGGGTGAGATCACGAGTTCAGCGCCCTGACGGCTCATCTCCGCAAAGAGAAGGGGGAACGCGATATCCCAGCACATGGTCAGGCCCATCAGCCCGTACGCGGTCGGAAAAACGGATGCCAAAGCGCCCGGCGTGATTATGGCGCGTTCGGTCTCCCACAAGTTGATCTTGCGGTACATGCCAGCGACGCTCCCGTCCCTGTTGATGTAGTACGACGCGTTGAAGAGCGATGCACCCTCTTGAACCGTCCAGGACCCGGGCACGATGTCGATGCCGTACTTGAGGGCAAGCGATTGAAAGAACGCCAGATAGGCCGGGGCGTTCGCGACAAAGAGGACCTGCCCCTCCAGCGGGCCCGTCACGGCATCTTCAGGAAACACGACGAGCTGAGCGCCACGCGACACCGCCTCGGAAACGAAGTGCTCCATGCGCTGCAGATTCAACTCTGGCTGGGTGGGCGCGATGTCGAGTTGCACGATGGCGATCCGTAAATCCATGTCTGTCCTCCGTCTCGACAGACATCAACCCCACCGATGGACAAGCGGATCACCGAGGCTGCCGTCACCGTCGTAGGTGATGATAGCAAGAAGGCGGCACAACCATTCGGGAGAACACGCTTGAACGACGCCGAATCGGGGTGAAAAGAATCTCACCTCGACCCTGAGACCCCCAGTCATATACCCGAACCGATTTCGCGTGCATTGGTGTCAATCGACCCACGGCCCGGGCGTGCATCATCGGATGGGGTGATCGGGCTCGCGAGCTTCTCCTGGCCGGGCGTTGTCGCCCGAGAAAGGCTCTCTGTGATGAGACGAGGTCTCATCTAGCCTCTCAGCCCGGTTTTTGCTTGCATGGATCGGGATCAAAGCGGACACTCAGGATGATGACATGCCTGAAAGGAGGCCGCGAAATGATCACGGTTCATGACGGACAATGCGGCACATGCACATATTTCGGCGCCGACCACTCGGACGAGCCGAAGCTCGTGCAGATCCGCATCACCCACAAGGCCGAGCCCGACCTCGTGGAGCCCTGCGGGCATCCCGAACACCGGCCACTGGACCTCCAGGTGACGCCGGTCAGCGGCTGCGCGGGATACACCCCGGCCAAGGTCGCCTGACCGACAGCACTATCCCCGACGCGGATCGAACACCGCACGCCCGATCGCGTGTGCCGGAAACAAACAAGAACGCCACGGCCGAGGGCCGTGGCGTTCTTGCAAGTCGGGGTGAGAGGATTCGAACCTCCGACCTTCTGACCCCCAGTCAGACGCGCTAACCAAGCTGCGCTACACCCCGGAACAGGTTGCCGGGCCGGCGGCAGACACCGAAGGCCCGGGGGCAACGATATGCCCGGCCTCCCTCCTGTTCCAATCGGCTCGCCGAAACGCCGGCCCGCGTTCGTGCCGCAGTTGAGCCCCGTTCGCAGCCCGGAACGGGCCCCGCGGGCACTATTCTTGGACCATGCACGCCCAGCCACGCCCCGAAACGTCGTCCGCCGTCCTGATCCGCGGGGGCCGGGTGATCGACCCCGCCTCCGGCGCCGACCACGCCGCGGATGTCCTGATCCGCAACGGCCGGGTCGAAGCCATCGGCCCCGACCTCGACGCCCCCGGCGCCGAGGTCCTCGATGCCACGGGATGCCTGGTCACGCCCGGCCTGATCGACCCGCATGTCCACCTGCGCGAGCCGGGGTTCACCCACAAGGAGGACATCGCCAGCGGCACCGGCGCCGCGGTCGCGGGGGGGTTCACCACCGTCTGCTGCATGCCCAACACCCGGCCGACGATCGATGTCCCGGAGGTGGTCTGCTGGATCACCGACCGGGCCGCGGCGACCGGGTGCTGCCGGGTCTTCTGCGTCTCGGCCGGAACGCTCGGGCGCAAGGGCGTCGAGCTGGCGGACATCGACGGCTGCGTGGCCGCCGGTTCGGTCGGCATCTCCGACGACGGCGACGCGATCGCCGATCCGGACATCATGCAACGCGTGCTCGAACGCTGCGCCGAGCACGACCGGGTGTTCATGCAGCACTGCCAGGACCCGGCGATGACCGCGGGCAGCGTCATGCACGAGGGCCGGGTCTCCCGGCGGCTGGGCCTGACCGGCTGGCCGCGGGAGGCCGAGGAAACCATCGTCGCCCGGGACATCGACCTGGCCCGCCAGACCGGGGCCCGCTACCACATCCAGCACATCAGCTCGGCCGGCACGGTCGAACTGATCCGCCAGGCCCGGTCCGAGGGCCTGGCGGTGTCCGGCGAGGCCAGCCCGCACCACCTGCTCCTGACCGATGAGGCGATCGAACGCCTCGGCTCTGCGGCCAAGATGAACCCGCCGCTGCGGGAGTGGCCCGATGTCCTCGCGTTGCGTGAGGGCGTCGCCGATGGTACGGTCACGGTGCTGGCCACCGACCACGCGCCGCACGCGACCGATGAGAAACGAAACCCGATGGCGTCCGCCCCGTTCGGGATCATCGGGCTCGAGACCGCCCTGGCCCTGTACGCCGAGGCCCTGGTCCACAACGGGCTGATCGGATGGGACCGCCTTATCGCCCTGATGACAATCGAACCGGCCCGATTGTGCAACCTGGATCAGCAGGGCCTCGGTTCCCTCACGGTGGGTGGCCCGGGCGATGTCACCGTGATCGATCCGGAACGCGAGTGGGTCATCAGTCCGGACGACCTGAAGGGCAAGAGCGTCAACACGCCGTTCCTGGGCCGGGCCGTGCGCGGGCGGGCGGTGGCGACGGTGGTGGGGGGCCGGGTCGCCTTCCGGCTGGAACGGGAGGCGGCGGTTGTTTGACGAGCCGAAGCCGCGGAGCCGGCCGGCCCGGGTGTGGGGGGCCAAGGAACTGCCGATCGCGGTGCTGGCGATCGTGTCCATCACGGTCTATCTCGTGCTCCGCTACGCCGCCGGGTACGAGCAGGGCGAGGCCCGGTGGGTGCTGGACATCGCCCTGATCCTCGGCGGCGGTCCCCTTGTGATCGATCTGGGGTGGAACCTCGTGCGTGGCCGATTCGGCTCGGACCTGCTGGCGGGCATCTCGATCGTGACGGCCCTGCTGCTCGACGAGCACCTGGCCGGGGTGCTGGTGGTGCTGATGCTCTCCGGCGGCGAGGCCCTAGAAGCCTGGGCCGTGGGGAACGCGTCGTCGGCGCTGCGGGCGTTGGCGGCCCGGGTGCCGTCGGCCGCGCATATCAAGCGTGACGGCAGGATCGAGGATGTGCCGATCGGCGAGGTGCTGGTGGGCGATCTGATCGTGGTCATGCCCCACGAGGTCGCGCCGGTCGACGGGATCGTGGTCGAGGGCCGCGGCTCGATGGACGAGTCTTTCCTGACCGGCGAGCCGTACACCATGTCCAAGGCGCCCGGGGCGGATGTGATCTCCGGCGCGGTCAACGGCGAGCACGCGTTGACGATCGAGGCGACCCGCCCGGCCGCGGACTCGCGGTACGCCCGGATCATGAAGGTGATGCGGGAGACCGAGCAGCGCAAGCCCCGGATGCGCCGGATGGGCGACACGCTGGGCGCGTGGTACACGCCGCTGGCGGTGAGCATCGCGCTGGCGGCGTGGCTGGTCTCGGGCGACCCGGTGCGGTTCCTGGCGGTGCTGGTGGTGGCCACGCCGTGCCCGCTGCTGATCGCGATCCCGACCGCCATCATCGGGGCGATCTCGCTGGCGGCCAAGCGGGGCATCATCATCAAGGATCCGTCGACACTGGAGACCATCGACACCTGCCGGACCATCATCTTCGACAAGACCGGCACGCTGACCTACGGCCGGCCCAGCATCACCGAGATCGTGGTGTTCAACGGGATGACGCGCGAGCGGCTCCTGTCGCTGGTCGGCTCGCTGGAGCGGTACTCCAAGCACCCCCTGGCGGAGGCGCTGGTCGCCGAAGCGAATCGGTCCGGCGCGGGACGGTTCGAGCCGGCCGAGGTTTCCGAGCGGCCGGGGCAGGGCCTTCGCGGCGTCGTCGACGGGCGGGAAGTCCGGGTGACCGGGCGGGGCAAGGTCGCAGACGCGGTCCGGGCGCGGTTGCCAGAGGCCCAGGGCGGGCTGGAGTGCGTGGTGCTGGTGGGCGGGGAGCTGGCCGCGGTGGTGCGGTTCCGCGACGAGCTGCGCAAGGACTCGGCGGCGTTCATCCGGCACCTGACCAAGCGGCACCACTTCAAGAAGGTCATGCTGGTCTCGGGCGATCGGGAGGTGGAGGTCCGTGCGCTGGCGGCCAAGGTCGGGATCACGGACATCCACGCCGGCAAGCAGCCGGAAGAAAAGGTCGCCATCGTCCGGGCCGAATCGGAGAAGGCCCGGACCTGCTTCGTCGGCGACGGCATCAACGACGCGCCGGCGTTGGCCCTGGCGACCGTGGGGATCGCCTTCGGCAAGGCCAGCGACATCACGACCGAGGCCGCGGGCGTGGTGGTGATGGACAACGCCTTGGAGAAGGTCGACGAGTTCTTGCACATCTCGGCCCGGCTGCGCAAGATCGCCCTGCAGAGCGCGGTGGGGGGGATGGCGTTGTCGGTGGTGGGGATGGGCTTCGCGGCGGCGGGCTACCTGTCCCCGGTGGCCGGGGCGATCACGCAGGAGTTGATCGATGTGCTGGCGGTGGCGAACGCGCTGCGTATGTCGTTCCGGCCCAAGAGTTTGACGGATATTGATGGGGCATAGAGGAGCAGCGAAAGTGCGTTCTCTGGATGGGATCCCGCGTGCGGGCTAGGGTTGGGGCCCGGCTGGCCGCGACCGAACTCGGCCCCGGGACCCGCAGGAAGCCCGATCAGGGACGGCAACAGAGGAGCATCTCGTCATGACGATTCGCATCGGAATCAACGGCTTCGGACGCATCGGTCGGCTCGTGTACCGGGCCGCGATGAACACCCCCGGCATCGAGGTGGTCGCTGTCAACGACCTGGTCCCGGCGGACAACCTGGCGTATCTGCTCAAGTACGACACGATGCACGGTCGGTTCCTGATCAACGGCAAGCCCGCCGAGGTCAGCGCGACCGAGACGAGCTTCACCATCAACGGCAAGAAGACCGAGACCAAGGCCGAGCGCGACCCGACCAACCTGGCCTGGGGTGACTGGGGCGTGGACTATGTGCTCGAGTCGACCGGGATCTTCACGGACCTGGAGGGCGCCCAGAAGCACATCGCCAACAACGGGTGCAAGCGGGTGGTGATCTCGGCGCCGACCAAGAGCCCGGACACCGTCAAGACCCTGTGCTACAAGGTCAACCACGAGCAGTACGATCCGGCGAAGGACACCGTGATCTCCAACGCGAGCTGCACGACCAACTGCCTGGCGCCCGTGGCCAAGGTGATCCTGGACAACTTCGGGCTCGAAGAGGGCCTGATGACCACGATCCACGCCGCGACCGCGACCCAGCCGACGCAGGACGGCCCGTCCAAGAAGGACTGGCGCGGCGGGCGGAACGCGTACATGAACATCATCCCGGCCAGCACCGGCGCGGCCAAGGCCGTGGGCCTGTGCCTGCCGGCGACCAAGGGCAAGCTGACGGGCATGGCCTTCCGCGTGCCGACGGCCGATGTCTCCGCGGTGGACCTGACCTTCCGGACCGAGAAGGCGACGAGCCTGAAGGCCATCCACGCCGCGATGAAGGCCGCGGCCGAGGGCCCGATGAAGGGCGTCTTGGCCTACACCGAGGAGGAGGTCGTCTCAAGCGACTTCATCGGCGACCCGCACAGCTCGATCTACGACGCCAACGCGTGCATCGAGCTGAACGACCGGTTCTTCAAGGTCGTGAGCTGGTACGACAACGAGGCCGGCTACGCGCACCGGTGCGTGGACATGCTGAAGATGATGGGCGAGAAGGACGGGAAGTAAAGCTCGTTCTGTGGATCAAAAGACCGCCCGGCGCAGGGAGCGCCGGGCGGTTTTCGTTTTGTCACGGCTTTGGCACGGGTTGCCCTTCGGGTCAACCCGTGGCACCCGTCTGACCCTGGCACCCGTCAGACGAGTGAGGCGGGGTCCTGGAGCATCGACACGATTTCGGCAAGGCACAGGGCCGCGGTCGCGCCGTCGACCACGCGGTGGTCGCAGGCGAGCGACAGCGGCAGGGCCTTGCCGATGACGGCCTGGCCGTCGCGGACCAGGACGGCGTCGTAGGCCTTGCCGACCGCGAGGATCGCGACCTCGGGGTAGTTGATGACCGGGGTGGCGAACTTGCCGGCGTGGGAGCCGACGTTGCTGATGGTGAAGGTCGAGCCGGTGAGGCGGTCGCGGGAGATCGAGCGGTCGCGGGCGCTGGCGGCGGTCTGGGCGATCTGCTGGGCCAGCGTCACGGCGTCCATGCGGTCGGCGCCCTGGATGACGGGGACCATCAGGCCCGAGTCGGTGTCGGTGGCGATGCCCAGGTGCACGGCGGCGTGCTGGACGATCTCCTCGTTCTGGTCGTCGACCCGGGCGTTGAGGGCGCCGAAGCGGCCGGCGAGGGCGCGGCAGACGGCAACTCCGACGAACGGCAGCAGGCTGAGTTTGACGCCGGTCTGCTCGGTGAGCTGGCGCCGGTAGTCGTCGAGGGTGGTGACATCGGCCTCATCGACCACGGTGAAGTGGACGGCGGTGCTGACCGACTCGCGGAGTTTGTTGGCGATGGTCCGGCGCACGCCGCGGAAGGGGGTCTGGGCGGTGTCCTGGCCGGGGTTGATCGCGGAACGCTGGGCGGGGTCGGGGATCGGGCGGCTGCCGATGGTGGGGTGGTAGCCGGGGGCGGCGGGGATGCCGGGGCCCTGCTGGTGCTGGGGCGGGTAGGGGTAGGCGGGCATGGGCGGGGGGTAGGGGGCGTAGTAGGGCATCGGGGCCGGATAGGGGTAGGCGTAGGGCTGGCCGTAGGGTTGGGGCGGATAGGGGTAGGGCTGCTGGGGGTAGTGCTGGGGTTGCTGGTACGGCTGCTGGTGGTGCTGCTGGGGCTGGTAGTTTGGCGCGGGGTTGTAGCGCGGTGCGATGGGGGTGCTGGGCAGGGGGCGGCGGGTTTCGGCGGGGCGGGAAGCCGGGGCGCCCTGGGCGGGGGCCGGAGAAGAGGCCCGCTCGCTGACGCTCGGGGCTTGCTTTGAGGCCGGCGCGGGCTTGGCAGGGGTCTTGCCCTCGGCGGCGTTGCGGACATCGTTGGCGGTGACGCGGCCGCCGATGCCGGTGCCGGGGACCGAGTCGATGTCGACGCCGAGGTCGCGGGCGAGGCGGCGGACGGCGGGGGCGGCCAGGGCCTTGCCGTCCTTGGACGACATGCCGGCGAGCGAATCGCCCATCTTGCCGACGACGGTGCCGGCGTCTTCGCGGTCGGCCTGCTCGATCTCCGCCTCGGCGGACTTGGTGACGGTGGGGCGTTCCTTGACGGTGGGGGCGGGCTTGGTCTTGGCGGGGGCGGCGCCGTCACCCTGGTAGGTGACGAAGGGGGCGCCGACCTTGATGATGTCGCCGTCCTGGCCGTGGAGGGTGGCGATGGTGCCGGCGCGGGGGCTGGGGACCTCGACGAGGGCCTTGTCGGTCTCCATCTCGGCGATGATCTGGTGCTCCTCGACGGTGTCGCCCTCGGCGACCTTCCAGGCGATCAGTTCGGCCTCTTCGAGGCCCTCGCCGAGGTCGGGGAGGATGAAAATGTTGGGGTCGGATGAGACTTTGCCGGCCATCGTTGCTCCGGGGGGAGTAGGAGGTGGACCACAGAGGGCACAGAGATCACAGAGGGCACAGAGGAAGACGTCTTCCGGGCCGGTCATGTTTTTCTCTGTGGTCTCTGTGCCCTCTGTGTGCTCTGTGGTGAAAATCTGTGTTGGAAAAAGATCAGTGGATCATACAAGACTGGGGTCAGTACGCCAGACACTCCTCGATACCCTTCTTGATGCGGGGGGCCTCGGGGAGGTATTCGAGTTCGAGCTTGTAGAAGGGCATGATGGTGTCGAAGCCGGTGACGCGCTGGACGGGGGCGTGGAGGTGGAGGAAGCATTCCTCCTGCACGCGGCTGGACACCTCGGCGCCGAAGCCGGCGGTCAGGGGGGCCTCGTGGACGATCACGCAGCGGCCGGTCTTGCGGACCGACTCGCAGACGGTGTCGATGTCCCAGGGGTAGATCGAGCGCAGGTCGATCAGCTCGATGGAGACATCGTCGGGCAGCTCGTCCATCGCGGCCAGGCACTGGAAGACGGGGGCACCCCAGGTGACCACGGTCAGGTCGTCGCCCTCGTTGACGACCTTGGCCTTGCCGATCTCGATCTCGTAGAGGTCCTCGGGGACTTCTTCCTTGAACGAGCGGTAGACGCGCTTGGGCTCGAAGTAGACCACGGGGTCGGGGTCGTTGATGGCGGCCAGGAGCAGGCCCTTGGCGTCGCGCGGGGTCGAGGGCATGACGACCTTGATGCCGGGGTGGTGGGCGTAGATGGCCTCGGGCGAGTCGGAGTGGAGTTCGGGTGCGTGGATCCCGCCGCCGACGGGGACGCGGACGGTCATGGGGACGGTGACCGCGCCCCGGGTGCGGGTGCGCATCCGTCCGGCGTGGTTGACGAGCTGGTCGTAGGCGGGCCCGAGGAAGCCGTCGAACTGGATCTCGGGGACGGACTTCATGCCGGCGATGGCCAGGCCGATGGCCGAGCCCATGATGCCGGACTCGTCGAGCGGGGTGTCGACGACGCGGTCCCTGCCGTGCTTGGCCTGGAGGCCGTCGGTGACGCGGAAGACGCCGCCGTTGAGGCCGATGTCCTCGCCGAGGAGGATGACATCGGGGTCGTTCCTGAGGGCGAGGTCGAGCGTGTGGTTGATGGCGCCGACAAGGGTCATCTCTGGCATCGGTTGGGCTCCGTTATCCGATCACCGCGAAGAGGGCGGCGTTGTCGTCTGATTGTGTTTGCTCGTTCTCGGCGGTGAGCAGGTTTTCAAGGCTGCCTGGCATGGCCGCGTTGATGATCTCGGCGACCTGGTCCATGGGCTGGGCGACGCGGATCTTGGTGGCCCAGCCGGAGATCTCGATGTCGGCCTGGTCGTCGCCCTTGGGGTGGAGCGATTTGACGAAGGCGGCGTTGATGAACCGCTCCTTGCCCTTGTGATCGACGACTTTCACGAGCATGTCAGCGGGTCCCGGCGGCCTGGGCCTTGAGGCCGATCTGTTCTGGGTTGCGCCCGATCGAGCTGGTCCGCATGGTGTCGCGCTGGGTGCGCAGGTCGGCGGGAAGCTCGGCGTACATGGAGTTAAAGAAGTCGGCCGGGCTGGGTTTCTCTATGCCTTCGGCGGTCTTGACGACCTCGGCGACGATCTTCTTGGCCCGCTCCTCGAGGGCGGTCTGCTTCTTGTCGTCCCAGACGCCCTGGGATTCGAGGTACTTGCGGGTGCGGATCAGGGGGTCCTTGTCGAGCCAGGCGTCGACCTCGCCCTGGTCGCGGTAGCGGCGCGCGTCGTCGGCGGTGGTGTGGTCGCCGAGGCGGTAGGTGACGGCCTCGATGAACGAGGGGCCGCCGCCCTGGACGGCGCGTTTGCGTGCGTCCTTGACGGCCTTGAACACGGCGAAGACATCGTTGCCGTCGACCTGGAGGGTGGGCATGTCGTAGGCCAGGGCCTTCTGGGCCACGGTCTGGGAGTTCATCTGCTGCTCACGCGGGACGGAGATGGCCCACTGGTTGTTCTGGCAGTAGAAGATGCAGGGGACCTGCATGGTCGAGGCGAAGTTCATCGCGCCGTGGAAGTCACCCTCGGAGGTGGCGCCGTCGCCGAAGTAGGTGATGACGGCCTTGTCCTTTTCCTTGCGGATCTTGGTGGCCCAGGCGATGCCGGTGGCGTGGAGCATGTGGGTGCCGATGGGCACGGAGAGGGGGGTGATGTTGACGCCCTCGGGCATCTTGCTGCCGCGCTCGTCGCCCATCCAGTAGACGAGGACAAAGTGCATGGGCAGGCCGTGCATGAACAGGGCGGCGTTCTCGCGGTAGGCGGGGACGAGCCAGTCGACGCCCTTCTTCATGGCCAGGGCGGAACCGACGGCGTTGGCCTCCTGCCCCTTGTTCTGGGGGTAGGTTCCCATGCGGCCCGAGCGTTGGAGTTTGAAGGCGATCTCGTCGAGTTCGCGGCAGATGCGCATCTGCTCGTAGAGGTGGACCACCTGCTCGTCGGTCAGGGTGTCCTTGGCAAGCTTCTTGTCGAGCTTGCCGTCCTCGTCGAGGATCTGCAGGTGCTCGATCTTGGCCTCGTAGACGGTGCGATGGGGCATGGGCGCTCCGTGTTTCGGGTCGGGGTGGGGCGGTGCTGGATGTCCACAGCGGGGACAGGGTCACCTCGCTGGTGTCGCCCTCGGCGACCGGCGAGTCGTAATCGCCCGCGGTTGCGGGAGGTCGATTCTAGGGTAGGTGCATGGCTTTTTCCGGTCCGCAGCGGGTCGCCACGCAGCCTGATGTAGGTGGCGGCTAACCGTCAAGCAAATACTTTCGCACTGTGGCGCATCGGTCCGCAGCGTCACCAGTCACGGCCAAGGACGCTGCCCCTGGTGTGCTGGAACGCCGCCATGGCTCGTTCGAGCGTGTCGTAGCGATCGGGCATGAGCGTGTACGGCGGGGTGGGGGTCAGATTGCCGATCAGCACGGGCGGGATCGCGTCGGCCGGGCGTCGGACAGCGACGGAACCGTCGGCCGCGGACACGGTTAGGCCGGCGTGCTCGAGACTCGGGGTCATCGCGTGCGCACCGCTTTCGGGATGGAATGGGACCTCTTCGAACACGAACGCCTTCGACGAAGGGAAGGCGACCTCGAAGATCTTGGCGACCCGCGCGTCGGCCGGGCCGAGCGGGGTCGGGCGATCGTGGGCCAACGACGACGGGCGGGTGTAGAACGCCCGGGAGATCGGGCGTGTGAGCGGGATCCAGAGCCGGTCGGGGCTGGTGCCGGTCTGGGCGGACGCCCAGCGGATGTAGTCCTCCGACTGGTTGTCCAGCGGGCACTGCAACCGCGGCGAATCGAACCACCCGCCGTAGTCGTCGAGCATGGGATAGACCCAGAAATCTCCGGCGGCGAGTGGGGCTTCCGGCGGGAGAGCCCGCCCGTTCGGGGTGGTCCAGAAGGTGTGGCCGTGCCGGTTTCGCGCTCGGAAAGGGAAGGGGACGCGGCCCGAGGCGTCGCTCGCGTAAGCCGTGATGGACACGGCCATCTGCCGGACTTGGGCCGTGCAGGCCGTTCGAAAGGCCGCCCGGCGGCTTTGTTGCAGGTGGGGGAGCAGCAGACCCAGCAGCACGAGCGTGATGCCAGTGACGACCAGCAGCTCCACGAGTGTGAAACCCGGCCGTGAACTCGGCGGTTTCATGTCCATGCGCACAATGTACCATGGCCTGAGCAGAATGGTTGCCTTTTCGACCGGATTGAGCCGGGGTGTTGCCTTGTGTTGGACGCTGTTGGCGGCTCAGGTCGCGGCGGCATCGCCGCTGACATGGGATATGTTCTCCCTCCCAGCCGGATACGGCGGCGAGGCGATCATGGAGCGGGACGGGCGCGATGCCCAGGTCATCCGCTTCGATGTTTCGCGGCGGTGGATGCGTCGGAACTCATTTCTGATCGTCGACGGGCTGGGCGAGTCGCTCATCGAGTCGCGGCTGGGCGCCGAAGCCGAGTCGTGGACGATCGACACCCGCTCCTCCATGGCGATGAGGACCAACCGCTTCCCGGAAAATCTGCAGGAGGCGGGCGAGGTCGTTCTGTCGCCCATCGCCGCCTTGAGGCCCTTGATTGAACGGGAGATCGGGATCGAAACGGTCCCGGCCGATCTCGGGGAAGGCTGGCGCCGGATCCGCGCGACGGTTGGAGGCCGGGTGGTTGAGTTGGATCTGACCGGGCGTGACGTGGCAGCGTACCGCGAGTTCCTCGAACCCGATCGGATGGTGTATGAGGTGCTCTACGAAGACTGGCGGGACCTGCTGTCGGGGGCGCGGGCGCCCCACGCGACCGTTTCGCGCAGCCGGGACCCGGCCACCGGCGATTTGGGTTCGACCCTGTACAGGATCCGGATCGACCGCGAACTGCCGGAGCGGAGCCCACCGCCCGAATTCGTCCTGCCCGCCGGGTTCACGATCGTCGATCACATCGAGGGCGTGACGAAGCGTGAGGACGGAACCGTCATCGCCCCGATCGTGCCTGGGCAAGCCCCGGAGGCCTCCGAACCCGGCGCGACGCCGCCGCAATCCGTCCAAACCGGCGTGCCGGGCCTCGGGCGGTTGCTCATCGGGATCGGTGTCGTCGTCGTGCTGTCGGCGGGCTTGCTCGCGTTCAGAAGAAAATCGCGATAATCCGGGTGTGCCTGGGCGTCAGAGCGGTGTCGCGAAAAAACACCGACCCCGAAAACGGGGTCGGTGGCACGGTCGGTCGTGTTGATTCGGACGGGTTGTTTCAGAGCTGCTCGATCGTCTCGCTCATGTGCTCGCGTCCGGTGCCGCCGGCGATGCCCTTGCCGGTGCCGGGGAACTGCTTGACATGATCGTTGACGGCCTGGCGACCGGTGCCCTTGGCGTTGGGGGAGCGCTCGGGGATGATGAAGTCGGAGTTGGGCAGGGTTTCTGAGTGCGCCAGGGCGGCCTCGGCGGCCTTGAGCATGGTGTCGTCGGCGTTCTCATGGAGCCGGCGGAAGGCGTCGTGGATGGCCAGCTCGGCCAGGTCGAAGAAATGGAAGGCGGCGGCCTTGTTGCGCTCGAACTCGGTGCCGGACTCGCCCTTGCGGATGTCGTGGTCCAGGCGGGAGAGCGTGCAGAGCCACGCGTGGATGTAGAGCGCCGCGTCCGCCAGCCGGGCCTGGACGGCCTGGCGGGTGACGATGGCCGCGTCGTGCTTCTTGCTGGCGATCTTGAACTGGTAGGTCAGCTCGCTGATGAGCTTGCAGACCCGCTCGGCCGATGGCACGAGGGACTGGTGGACCTTGGGCGTGCGCGGGGTCTTGGGGCGGATGCCCATGAAGACCTCCATGCCCAGGGGGAGTGCGGCCCGCATCATCTTGATGGAGAACTGCTTGTTGTCGGCCATCTCCTTGATGCCGAGCATCTTCTCGGCGAGCTGCTTGCCGCCGTAGGCGAAGATGAACGACTGCATGACCTCGTTGGCGCCCTCAACGATGGTGTTGATGCGCGAATCGCGGAAGATTCGCTCGATCTCGTTCTCGGCCATCATGGCCTCGCCGCCCATGATCTGGACGGCGTCGTTGACGGCGCGCCAGCCCATCTCGGAGCAGAAGACCTTGCAGATGGCGGTCTCGAGCATGATGTCGTCGTCGTGGCGGTCGAGCATGCCGGTGGTCATGTAGAGGACCGAATCCATGGCGTAGGTCAGGGCGGCCATTTGGGCGACCTTCTGCTGAACCAGCTCGAAGTCGGCCAGCGGGCGCTGGAACTGGTAGCGGGTCTGCGACCACTTCACGGACTGGTCCATCGCGCGCTTGGCGCCGCCGAGCATGCCGGCGGAGAGCGTGCAGCGGCCGTAGTTCAGGCAGGTCAGGGCGACATTGAGGCCGCGGCCTTCCTTGTGGAGCAGATGGTCCCTGGGGACCTTGACATTGGTGAACTTGATCCGGGCCTGCCAGGTGCCGCGGATGCAGGCCTTGGAGCGGTTTTTGGAGAAGATGTCGATGCCGTCCATGTCCGGATGGCAGACCAGGGCGGTGACCTTGTCCTTGCCGTCGGCCATCTTCTGCTTGCACATGACCGTGAACAGGCCGGAGATAGCGCCGGAGGTCGCCCACTTCTTTTCGCCGTTGAGGATGAAGTGCTCGCCGTCTTCGGAGAGTTCGCAGCGGGTCTCCTGGCCGCCGGCGTCGCAGCCGACATTGGGCTCGGAGAGACAGAAGGCGCTGAGCCATTCGCGGGCGAGCTTGGGCAGCCACTCCTGCTTCTGCTTGTCGGTGCCGAAGAGCATGACGGCCTTGCAGCCGATGGACTGGTGTGCGGAGACGAGCACGGCCGTGGAGCCGCAGTATTTGCCGATCATCTCGAGCACGCGATTGTAGCTGGTGATGCCCATGCCAAGGCCGCCGTACTCCTTGCTGATGGTCATGCCGAGCACGCCCATCTCGAAGAGGCGCTTGATGACCCACTCGGGGATGTACTGCTCCTGGTCGATCTCGACGGAGGGGTGCTCGTTCTTGAGGTACTCCTCGAGCTCGGCGAGCAGGCGGTCGCACTCGGCCGTTTCTTCCGGCGATTCCTTGGCGATGTCCGGGTACGGGAAGAGCAGGTCCTCCCGGAGGCGTCCCCAGAAGTAGTTCTTGACCGCACCCATGGCTTCCGGCTCGGGGCCGAGCAGGGTCTCGGCCTCCGCGATCATCTGCTTGTCGCGCTCGGATACGCCCTTGAGATTCTTCAGGTCGGCCATGGTGGGTTTCCTCAGGTGGTGGGGCGGTTTTCGGTCCCGCCGGCGGTTGCTGGGTTGGTTCGTCTACTTCTTCGAGGACCGAGCGAAAAACGATTCGATCGCCTCGCGGGCGGGTTCGGTGTGGCGGAGGCGGACCAGCTCGTTGCGTTCCTTCTGGATGGCCGCCCGCCAGCCCTCGCGCAGGCCCACGGCGACCGCGTCGAGCACGGCGTCGCCCTCCGGCGTGGGTGCGAGTTCGGCACGGGCCTTGTCGAGCCCGGCCTCGGAGGCGGCGAAGTGCTGGTCGGCGCCGATCCAGTGCATGGGGGTGCCGCGGTCGGTGTGGCCGCGTTGCTCGCCGATCCACTGGATGGCGCGTGGGATCAGGCCTTCGTGCGAGGTGACGGTGGCGTCGAACAGCCCGAGTTCCGCGGCGGAATGCGCGTTGAAGGGCTTGCCGGTGGCGGTGGCGATGATGGCGGTCCTGGCATCGATCCGCGCGGGTAGCAGGTTCGTGCCGCCCCAGCCCGGGCAGATCTTCAGGCCGGCCTCGGGCAGGCCGATGGGGAACGGCTTGGCGTCGGGATCGACCAGGCCGATGAGCCCGTCGCAGTGCATCGCCAGTTCCAGGCCCCCGCCCAGGCAGGCGCCGTGGATGATGGCGGCGCTGGGACAGGGCAGGTCGCTGATCCGCTGAAAGATCGAGGCGCCGTACTCGAGGTACTGGTGCAGCGTGGGGTCGTCCATCGCCATGATGGCCTTAAGGTCCGCGCCGGCGACGAACGCACGCGGGGCGGCGGATTCAAGGATGAATCCGTCCGGATTCGGGGGCAGGGCCGCGAGGGTCCGGTCCAGCCGGGCCATCAGCGATTCATCGAGTACGACCACGGGCCGGTCGCCCTGTTCAAGCGTGACGACCAGGATGGTGCCGGCTTCGCCGGCGTCGATGGTCCGGATCGGCAGCAGCGGCTCAATCATGGGCACCCGGGGCAGCGCCGGCGCGGCCGGGCGTCCCTCACGCCCGGCACACCCCGTCGGGGTTGATCAATCAAGCCTCAGTATACGCCACCCGGCCCATGTTCGGGTGGTTTTGGCCCGTTCAGCGGGTCATGCGGGCCTTCAGGGCGGCCTGGGCCTCGGGCGTGGCGAGCACCGAGGCGCTGAGCTCGGCCCCCCGGAGGACGGCGTCGCGGTCCTCGGAGCCGTCGAGACGGTTGAGCAGGGCCTTGGTCGCGGCGAGCGCCTTGGGGCCACCCGAGGCGAGGCGTTGGGCGACCTCGTTGGTCAGGGAGTCCAAGCCCGCGCGGTCGGGAGCGAGGAAGTCGGCCAGGCCGATGGCCTTGGCGTCTTCGCCAGACATGACCCCGCCCATCAGCAGGGCCCGGCGGCCGACACCAGGGCCGAGCTTACGGAGCACCCAGGGAGCGATGACGGCCGGGCACAGGCCCAGGTCGACCTCGGGGAAGCCGAGTTTGGCGTCGGCGTGGGTGACCGAGAGGTCGCAGACGCAGGTCAGGCCGCAGCCGCCGCCGATGGCGGCGCCATTGACCGAGGCGATGGTGACCATGGCCAGAGCGCGGAGGCGGAGGGTCAGTTCGGCGAGGCTGGTGAGCAAACGCTTGCCCAGAGATGGGTCGCCGGAGAGTTCGATCAGCACGGCCTTGAGGTCCATGCCGGCGCAGAAGGCCTTGCCGGCGCCTGTCAGGACCAGCACATGGGCACCGCGTGGGTCGGCTTCGAGTTCAGCCAGTCGATCGTGCAGGGCATCGAGGATCTCGATGGACAGGGCGTTGCGAGCGTCGGGCCGGTTGATGACCAGGCGTGCGATCGGGCCGTCGAAGCTGAGGATGGCGGGGTCGGACATGGTGGCCTCGGAGGGTTTGTTTGGGAAGGGGCGGTGGGGGAGGTCAGGACCAGAGGGCGGCAAGCCGTTCGCGTTCTTCTTCGGAGCCGGCCAGGGAAAGCGAGACGGTCAGGGCTTCCATGGCGAAGTCGGTGCGGTGGCGTGAGAGGTGGTTGCACAGGGCCTTGGTGGCGGCCACGCCGATGCCCGGCTTGGCGGCGAGATGGCGGGCGATGTCGTTGGCACGCTCGCGGGTCGCGCCCGGGCCGTCGGCGAGTTCGTGAACGAGGCCGATGGAGCGGGCATCCTCGGCGCAGATCAAGTCCGGATCGAGCAGGCGTGCCCGGGCGGGGCCGTCGGCGATGGTGGAGGAAAGAAACGGGGCGGACACCGCCGGGGAGACGCCGATCTTCGCGACAGGGTAACCCAGCCTGGTCTGGCGTTCGGCGACGACGATGTCGGCCCCGCCGAGCAGGGCGCAGCCGCCTGCTACGGCCGCGCCATGGGCGGCCAGCACGACGGGCTGGTCGATGGCCCGCATGGCCCGGACAGCGCGGGAAAGCCCGGTGAGCAACTGGCGCATGGTCTCGCCGGATTGGTCCGCGGCGCACATCTTCAGGTCGAACCCGGCACAGAAGGCCGGGCCGTCACCGGAGACGACAACCGCGCGAATGTCGCCGGGCATGCGCTCGAAGACGCCGGTGAGCGATTCGAGCATGTCCGGGGTCAGCGCGTTGCGTTTGTCCGCCCGGCTGAGCGTGACGGCGGCCAGATTGTCCAGGATTTCGAATCGGATCACAGGATCAGCTCCGATGCGATGCGGTCGGCCTCCGCCTGCATGGCGTGGTCGATGCCGGTGGACAGGTCCATGCTCTCGAGCGTGCGCACGAGGGTGGACATCGCGATGTTGCCCGGGGCGCGTTCGCCGGGCTTTGAGGCGTAGGGGCAGCCGCCCAGCCCGCCCGAGGAGGCGTCGAAGGATCGCACCCCGATCTCCGCAGCGGCCCGGACGCACTCGGGCGCGTGGCCGAAGGTGTCGTGCAGGTGCAGCGTGAGGGTGGGCTCGCCGAACTGATTGGTCGAGCGGCCGCCGAGGGCGTCGATGACCTCCATGACGACGGCCCCGATCGTTTCCGGGGTGCCCGCGCCGATGGTGTCGCCGAGGTCGATCTCATCGACGCCGAGCTCGAGCAGGCGAGCCGCGACCGCGGCGACGGCGGTGGGGGGGATATCACCCTCGTACGGGCAGGCGACGACGCAGGAGATGTACGCCCGCACGCGCATGCCCTGCTCGTGGGCGCGGGGAACGATCGGGCGGAAGCGTTCGATGGTGTCGGCGATGGTCGCGTTGGTGTTCTTCTGCGCGAAGGTCTCCGACGCGGCGGTGAAGACCGAGACCTTGTCGATCAGCCGCTCGACGCCGCGGGCGTCGCGTGCCTGGCGGTTGGCGGTCAGGGCCGAGTCGAAGCCGCGCTCGTTGGGCACGAGGGCGGAATAGAGGATCCCCTCGGGCTTGTCGGTGGCGAGATCGGCGAAGAGTTCGGGGGCGTCGCCAAGCTGGGGGATCCACTTGGGGCTCACGAAGCTGGAAACCTCGACCTCGGCCACGCCTGTGCGCTGGATCGCACGGACCAGATCGGCCTTGCGCCGCACCGGGACCGGGGTGGTCTCGGCCTGGAGGCCGTCGCGGGGGGCGACATCGGTGATGCGGACGGTTTCGGTCATGTGTCGGGGTGCTCGGCTTCGAGGCGGTCTATGTCTTCCTGGGCACGACGATACTCGGGATCGTCGCGGAGGGCGCGTCGGTAGAGTTCGAGGGCTTCGGCCGTCCGTCCGCGGCTCTCGTAGATCCTGGCGAGGTTGCAGATGGTCACGCCGTCGTTGGGGATCAGGCCAAGGGTGTCCAGGATGATCGGTTCGGCCTCGTCGTAGCGTTCCTGGAGCACCAGCGCCGCGCCGAGGTTGGACATCGCGGTCGCGTGGTCGGGGCGGATCTCAAGTGCCCGACGGCAGCTACGCTCGGCGTCTTCCCATCGCCCGAGATCCAACAGGCTTGTGCCCAGGTCGTACCAGTTCCCGGGATCGTCCGGTGCGAGTTCGCAGAGCCGCTCGAACCGCCGCCGGGTTTTCTCCGGATCGCCGAGCTGGCGGTAGATGTTGCCGCAGACCCGCCAGGATTCCGGCTCATCCGGTTCCAGTTCGGTCGCGCGGTCGGCGTACTCCGCCGCGTTCTCGAGATCATCGGCAAGGTCGCAGGCCACCGCGAGGTTGAGCACGACAAGCCAGTCGTCCGGGAAACGCTCGGCCAGTTCGCGGAGCACGCCGGCCGCCAAGTCCGGGCGTCCGGCCTCCGACAGGTGGATCGCGCCGTTGCACAGGCCCTCCCGGTCGTGTGGGACGGCCTGCCGATGCGCCTCGAGCGTCTTGATCGCGGGCCGGACACCCTTGTCCTCGATCAACTGCTTGACAAGGTCGGAGAAGGCGCGGCCGGTGTGCGTGGGCGTCGGGTCGCGTCGGAACCGACTGAGCAGCTTGGCGATCATGGCGAGTTCCCCCGTGAACCGGCTCAGTCCGCTGGGCCTTGGCCGTTCGGATCGGGCCGCGCAGGGTCGGGCGGCGTCTGTTGCTCCGGTGTGTCGGCGGGGATCGGCGGCGTCTGCTCTTGCTCGCCCTCCTGGGTTTCTTCGCCTTCCTCACCGTCCTGATCCCCGGAGAAACGCAGGAACGGGATCGTCGAATCGATGTTGTTGATCGTGCGGCGGAGCGAGGACAGGTGTTCGCTGACCGCGTCGAGCACGATCTGGAGTGTGGCGAGCCGTTCGTCCACCGAGCCGAGGTTCTCGTCGATGCTCTTGAGCCTGGTGTCGATGCTCGCCAGGCTGGTCTCGATCGTGCCGAGGAGCGTGTTGGTGCGTTCGATCTGCTCGATGGTGCGGTTGATGGCGGTGAGCTGCTGGTTCGAAACCTCGATCTGATCGTGGATGTCCTGCACGATGCAGCCGGGCAGTATGGGAAGGCACAGCGAAAACATGACGATCGTGTGGCGTTTCATCGGGTTTCTCCGGTCATGGAAGGAACGGTAGGGGGGCGGGGGGGCGGCGACGGGTCGCGGTCAGCCGGGCGAGCACTGCATCGATCCCCGCGACAGCGGCCTGACGGGCGGTTTCGGGGTCGTGCCCGCGCTCGAACTCGACGGTGAGCGTGGGGATGACCATGTCGGTGCCGGCGAAGGTTCCCAGCGAGCCGGGGGTCGGATAGCCCATCGATGGGACCACGCGCCAGCGGGGATCGCCGGTCGCGCCGGCCGCATCGGCGAAGACCCTGGCCAGATCCGCGGCCGGGTCCGGGCCGTCGAAGTTCACGAACGGCCCGCCGCGGGTGATTGAGTGCAGCACGATGAGCACATCGGGCCGGAATGCGAGCAGGTCGTCGTGGACGGCGCGGGCCTCGGGCTCGGAGAGGGGGCTCTCGCCTCGTTGGGGGTGGGGCGTGAAGTTCGAGGCGGGCCAGTTGCGGTTGAGGTCGACGCCGCGGGCGTTGCCGCGGGTGCCGGCCAGCCGGCCGTCCGGGTTCATGTCGGGAACCAGACGCACGCGGATACCTGGGTGCCGGCGCAGGAGTCGGCGGATGTCGTCGAGCGCCTGGTATCCCTCGGGCTCGTCGCCGTGGATCAGGCCGATCAGGTACACGCGGGCCCGCCCGCGTCCGTGGTCCTCCGCGACGATGGGGGCCTGGTGGATCGAGCGGCCGATCTCGGCGGGGCGGGTGGCGGCACAGCCGGACAGCAGCCAGAGGCACGCGATGGCGAGCAGGACGCGCATCAGACCTGCAGCACGCCGGTCTTGAACGGCTGCTCGTAGTTCCAGCCCTGGGCCGTCGCGTCGAGGGCGGCGATGAGTTCTTCGCGGGTCTTGTGGGGCTCGATGATGCGGTCCACCCAGCCCCGGGCCGCGCCGTAGCGGATGTCCTGCTGTTCGTTGTAGCTGGCGCGGACGGCGGCGAGGATCTGCTCGTGCGTTTCCTTGTCGATGGTCTCGCCCTTGCGTTCGCGGGACTTCTCCTCGATCATCGCCAGGGTGCCCGAGGCCGAGGCCGCGCCCATCACGGCGCACTTGCTGCCCGGCCACCCGAAGGCGAGGAACTGGTCGAAGGCGCGGCCGCACATGGCGTAGTTGCCCGCGCCATAGGAACCGCCCATGATCACCACGATCTTGGGCACCACGCAGTTGGACATGGCGTTGACCATCTTGGCCCCCGCGCGGATGATGCCCCCCTGCTCGCTGTCACGCCCGACCATGAAGCCGGTCGTGTCGTGCAGAAACACCAGCGGGATCTTGCGCTGGTTGCAGTCCATGATGAACCTGGCGGCCTTGTCCGCAGAGTCGTCGTAGATGACCCGCGGCATGTTGGTCGACTTGCTCGGCCCGGCCTTGCCGCCGGGCAGTTGGCGTTGCGTCAGCTTGCCCTGGTTGGCGACGATGCCCACGGCGTGCCCGCCGATCGTGGCGTAGCCGCAGACGAGGCTCTGGCCGTACTCGGGCTTGTACTCGTCAAAGTCCGGCGCGAGCGAGGTGTGGCCCTCGGTGTTGGGCTCGCCGCGGGCGTCGGCGAGGCAGGCGATGATGTCCTTGGCGTCGTACTGCTCGCCTGGCTTGTCGGTGAAGATGTCGTAGATGTCCTCGCCGGGCCGGGCGGGGTGCAGGCGGTTGCGGGTGGCCTCGTCGGGGACGGGACGAAGCGGGGGGTATTTGGCCACCAGCGAGCGCAGGCGACGCAGGCACGCCTCGTCGTCGGGCTCGCGGAAGTCGATCGTGCCGGAGACCTGGGCGTGCATCCTGGCTCCGCCCAGTTCCTCGTCGGACACATCCTGCCCGATGGCGGCCTTGACCAGCGCCTGCCCGGCCAGGTACAGCCCCGACCCCTCGGTCATCAGCAGTGTGTCGCACAACACCGGCAGGTAGCCCCCGCCCGCCACGCAGAACCCCATGATCGCCGAGATCTGCGGGATGCCCGCGGCCGAGATCACCGCGTTGTTGCGGAAGATCCGCCCGAAGTCGTCCGTGTCCGGGAACACATCCTCCTGCATCGGCAGGAACACGCCGGCCGAGTCGACCAGATAGATCAGCGGCAGCCGCGCGGCCATCGCCACCTGCTGCGCCCGGATGATCTTCTTGCAGGTCATCGGGAAGAACGCGCCGGCCTTCACCGTCGCGTCGTTGGCGATGACCATGTGCAGCCGACCCTCCACCGGCCCGATGCCGGTGACCACGCCCGCGCCTGGCGCGCCGCCGTGCTCCTTGTACATGCCGTGCGCCGACCACAGGCCCAGTTCCTGGAAAAACCCGTCCGGGTCGATGAGCCGGTCGATCCGTTCGCGAGCGGTCAGGCGGTTCTTGGCGTGCTGGCGTTCGACGGCCTTGGCCCCGCCGCCCTGGCGGATGCGGGTTTCCTGCTCGAGAAACTCGGCGTTGAGGGCCCGCAGGGAGTTGGGAACGGCGGTCTGGGCGGCTTCGGTCATCGGATCCCTCGGTCAGCTTCAGCGCTCGGTGGCGGGGCGGTCCGCGGCCGGATCAGGGGCAATGGCCGGGGCCCAAGCCTATACGCCAAACTCCGTATGAAGATGGTTTCATGCGACAACCCACGGCCGGCCGATCCACACTACAATATGTCTCAGGCGCGCACGCTCGCCGCGCCCGAACTTCGAGTGGTGTCGGCCCTTTCCATTGTCACCTGCCGGCGCCCGAAATGATGCCACGCGAGCCATGAGCATTTTCCGGTGACCAACCTTCCGATCTCGGCCGCCTCGGCCACCCAGCAGCCCACCCACGCGGAACTCGTCCGCGAACCGAACCGCGCCGTCCGCATCGCCACCCTCATCACCATCGTCCTCCCGCTGATCGGTCTGATCACCGGCATGATCCTGCTGTGGCCCATCGGCTTCGGCTGGACCACCCTCGGCCTGCTGCTGGGCTTCTACGCCTTCACGGGCCTGGGCATCACCGTCGGTTTTCACCGGTACTTCACCCATAAATCCTTCGACACCAACCGCGTGATGAAGTGGATCCTCGGCATCTCCGGGTCCATGGCCACCGAGGGCTCGATCCTCTATTGGGTCGCCACCCACCGCAGCCACCACCAGCACTCCGACTCCGAGCACGACCCGCACTCCCCGCACCACCACGGCGAGGGCCTCTGGGCCATGCTCAAGGGCGCGTTCCACGCCCATGTGGGCTGGATGCTCCCCGGTGAGAAGCCCAATATTCATCGCTACGCCCCGGACCTGGCCCGCGACCGCGATGTCCTCATCATGAGCCGCCTGTTCCCCCTGTGGGTCTTCCTGGGCCTGGCGATCCCGACGGTGCTCGGCGGCGTCATCACGATGTCCTGGTCCGGCGCCCTGCTGGGGTTCATCTGGGGCGGCCTAGTCCGCATCCTGCTCGTGCACCACATCACCTGGAGCATCAACTCGGTCTGCCACATCTGGGGCAGCCGCCCGTTCAACAGCCACGACCACAGCCGCAACAACCTGATCTTCGGCATCCTCGGCTTCGGCGAGGGCTGGCACAACAACCACCACGCCTTCCCCGCCTCGGCCCGCCACGGCCTGCGCTGGTGGGAGGTCGACACCTCCTACATGGTCATCAAGGGCCTGTCGTGGGTGGGGTTGGTCCGCAATGTCAAGGTCCCCACGCGGGAGCGGATCGAGGCGAAGAAGAAGGCGGCTTGATCAGTCGACCTCTGATCACGGGCCACTTGTCGATCTGATTTCGCTTTCCGGGGTGGTGCCTTGCGAATCAGCCGCGACAACGACTTCTTCGTGATGACCCATGTTCCTGGGCCGTCTCACAACTATCTTGCGCTGCGATTTGAAGATTCGGACCTCCCGGTTGTCGTCGCGTTGGATTCGGATCGGCCCGCAGCCGTCAGATCGGAGCAGGTCTTGGCAGAGGTCCTTAAGGGGCTCGCCATAGCCAATGCCGCGCTCGGCACAAGCTACCGGCTCGGTGAGATCCGATTCTGCAGAGACGACACGCCGAGGGCGGGGATCTACACCGAGATGGCTCGACTGCTGGTGCTGGCGATGCACGAGGCTCACTGAGAGCGGCCCGGCCCTGATCGCTCTGCCCAGCCAGCCGGTAAGAATTTTACAGAACATATATTCTCGGACCTTGGATCCATCCCAAGACCCCCCCCTCCCGGCCTCCCAGGGCCGATTCACGCCAGCCCCGGGGCATGGACCCGCAGGCGGCGTTCCCACATCTCCAGCCGGATCAGGCTCCCCTCGCCCTCGTCGCCCAGCGTCAGCGGTAGGCCCGTGCCGCCGGCCTCGGTGTCCAGCTTCGCCCGCGGGCGCTCGCCGTCGATCTGCACAGGGTTCATCGCGGCCGGGTCGGCCGAGCGGATCTCGAAACGGGCGGCCCGGACGCGCCGGATGGCCTTCGACCGCAGCTTGCAGCGCAGGAACCCCCACGCCGCGCCCGCCGAGGTCGAGCCGGGCAGCAGGGCCAGGTCCAGCCGGTCGTCGGTCGGGTCCGCGTCGTGGGCGGGGTCCATGCGCAGGGCGTAGGCGGGCAGGTTGGAGACGACGGCGGTGCCCGTGAAGCCCTCCGGCGGGGTGACCGGCTCGCCGTCGGCGGTGATGTGGATCCGGGCCGGGCGCGGGCGGAGCCCCTCGGCGAGGCCGGGCCCGACATACGCCAGATGCCCGCCGCGCCGGCCCGGACGCTCGCGCAGCGCTTCGACCCGGTGGATCACCGAGGCGTCCACGCCCACCGAACACATCAGCGTGAACGGCACGCCGTTGGCCGAGCCGAGGCTGATCTCGAAAGGGGGGTGATCGCGTTCGAGCCGGTCCGCGGCCCTGGCCGGGTCGCGCGGCATGGCGAAGGAGCGGGCGAAGAGGTTCTCGGTCCCCGTGGCCAGGTGGTAGAGCGGCACGCCCGACTCGGCCACGGCCTGGGCCGCGTGGTGGACGGTGCCGTCGCCGCCGACGATGACCAGCCGGTCGGCCCGGCCCGCGCGGCCCGGCTGCTCGTCCGCGTGCATGCCGGCCACGCCGACGAGGACGGCCAGGTCCAGGTCCGGGCCGGTCCGGTGCTGATGCACGGCGTGGCCGCGTGCGGTGAGCAGCGCCCCGAGTTGCTCGGCCAGTGCGAGGGCCTTGCCCCGTCCGGATCGTGGGTTGGCCAGGATGGCGATGCGCACGAAAGGCCCCCTGCTGCGTCCCCCGGCAGGGGGGAAAGAACGGTTCACGCCCGGCGCTTTGCCCGGCACCCCCCTATCATCGGCACCCATGCGACCGGCCGTCCAAACCGAGAACGATCTGACCGGCGCGAAGGCCGCCGCGGAGCGCGTGGTGGAGATCCACCGGCGCCTGGCGGGCTTCCTGCGCCACGGGCAGACGCTGGCCGAGATCGACGCCTTCGTCGGGCGGACGCTCGAGGAGATGGGCGCGTCGTCGTGCTTCTTCCGCTACAACCCCGGGCGGATGCCGCCGTTCCCGTCGCAGGCCTGCCTGAGCGTCAACGAGTGCGTGGTCCACGGCACGGCGGGCTACCTGACCCGGCCCATGGAGGCCGGGGATGTGCTCAAGATCGACATCGGCGTCAAGTACCGCGGCTGGATCGGCGACGCGGCGTGGACCTACTCCTTCGGCGAGCCCAGCGACGAGAACCGGCGTCTGATGGAGTCGGGCAAGGAGTCGCTGCGCAAGGGCGTTCAGCAGCTCCGCCCGGGCAACACCTTCCTGGAGTGGGCCAGGGTGGTCCAGCAGGTCGTGGAAGTGGAGTACGGGTTCCACCTGATCCGCGGCCTCGGCGGCCACGGCTACGGGCGTTCGCTGCACGCCCCGCCGTGGATCTCCAATGTGGTCCCGACCTTCCCGGGCGAATGGCCCGACGCGAAACTGGCCTGCGAGCCGGGGATGCTGGTGGCGGTCGAGCCGATGATCGCCGTGGGCACCGGCGACACCCGCCAGGGGCGCAAGCAGTGGCCGATTTTCGTGGCCGACGGCAGCATGTCGGTCCACTACGAGCACGATGTGCTGATCTCCGAGAACGGGCCGGTGGTGCTGACGGCCGGGCTGGAAGAGATCGAGGATGTGATCACCCGATGAACCGGATCGACACGGCGTTTGCGAGACTCAAGGAATCCGGCACGGGCGGACTGATGCCCTTCGTGTGCGCCGGGGCCCCCACCACGGATGCGCTGGTCAAGGTCCTGCCCGCGCTGTCCGAGGCCGGCGCCAGCGTGATCGAGATCGGCATCCCGTTCTCGGATCCGATCGCCGACGGCCCGGTCATCGCCGCCGCGATGCACGACGCGATCCAACGCGGCATCACGCCGGGTGCGATCTTCGAGCAGGTCCGCTCGGTGCGGGACCGGGTCGATTGCGGCCTGGTGGCGATGGTGTCCGTCAGCCTCGTCCACGCCCAGGGCGGGCCCGCCGGGTTCGCGGCCAAGGCCCGCGACGCCGGCTTTGACGGCTGCATCTTCCCCGACGCGCCGCTGGAGGAATCCGCCGAACTCGGCGCGGCGTGTAAGGACGCGGGCCTGACCTGCTCGCTGCTCATCGCCCCCACCACGCCCGAGGCCCGGGCCAAGGCCATCGCCGAGGCCTGCTCCGGATTTGTCTACATGCTCGCCCGCGCGGGCATCACCGGCGAGCAGAAGGACGCGCCGGAGATCGAGGCCCGCGTGCAGTTGCTCCGGCGCGTCACCAGGCTGCCCATCGCGTGCGGGTTCGGGATTTCGACCCCGGACCATGTCCGCGCCGTGGTCCAGCACGCCGACGCCGCCATCGTGGGCACCGCCCTGGTCCGCCGGCTCGAGGCTGCCCAGAAGCAGGGCCAGCCGCTGGCGGCGGAGGCGGAATCGTTCCTGACCGAGCTGTCCACCGGCCTGGTCCCGATGCGGCTCTAAACACGCAATTTTGACCGAGCCCCCCCGCCGCCGGGTCTACCATCGCTCCCTTGCAAATCGCGGGGCGACTGAGGAGCCAGACCGATATGGGCATGCCGGATGGATTTGTGTGGGGTGTGGCCTCGGCCTCGTACCAGGTCGAGGGCGCGGCCGCGGAAGGCGGACGCTCGCCGAGCGTCTGGGACGAGTTCTCGCGCACGCCCGGCAAGGTCTTCGAGGGGCACACCGGCGATGTCGCCTGCGGGAGCTACCACCGCATCGACGAGGATGTCGGCCTGATCGCGGGATTGGGCGCGACCGGATACCGGCTGTCCATCGCGTGGCCACGCGTGATGCCGGACGGGACAGGGGCGTTCAACGAGGAAGGCCTGTCCTACTACGACCGCCTGATCGACGCCCTGCTCGCCCGCGGCGTGGACCCCTGGGTCACGCTGTACCACTGGGACATGCCCGCCTGCCTCCAGCACCGCGACGGCTGGCTGAACCCAGAGAGCCCGAAGTGGTTCGCCGAGTACACCGCGGCGGTCGTCGACCGGCTCTCGGACCGGATCACGCACTGGTTCACGCTCAACGAACCCCAGATCTTCCTCGGGCTGGGCCTCAACGAGGGCACGCACGCCCCGGGGCTGAAGCTGACCCGCAAGCAGGTCCTGCTGGCCACGCACCACGCTCTGCTGGCCCACGGCCACTCGGCCCAGGTCATCCGCGCCCGCGCCAAGAAGCCCAGCCAGATCGGCTGCGCCCCGGTGGGCAACCTCAAGTCCCCCGCCAGCGACGCCCCGGCCGATGTCGAGGCCGCCCGCGCCGAGACCTTCCGCGTGCCGGAGAAGGGCTGGACCTTCAACTACACCTGGTACTGCGACCCGATGCTCCGGGGCCATTATCCCGAGGACGGCCTGCGTCTGTTCGGCGACGACGCACCCGAAGCCTCGGAAGAAGACATGAGGACCATCCACCAGCCGATGGACTTCTTCGGGGTCAATATCTACAGCAGCGACCTTGTCGACGCCGGTCCCGACGGCCAGCCGCGGACCGTCCAGCGCGGCCCCGGCTATCCCATGACCATGTTCCGCTGGCCCGTCCAGCCCGACGCCCTCTACTGGGGCCCCCGCTTCCTCCAGGAGCGATACAAGCTCCCGGTGGTGATCACCGAGAACGGGCTGGCGTCGATGGACTGGGTCCACGCCGACGGCAAGATCCACGATCCCGGCCGCATCGACTTCCTGACCCGTTACCTCCACCAGCTCCGACGCGCCATCGACGACGGCGTGGATGTCCGCGGCTACTTCCAGTGGTCGATCATGGACAACTTCGAGTGGGCCGAGGGATACGCCCTCCGGTTCGGGCTGGTCTACATGGATTATCAGACCGGCGAGCGGATCCCCAAGGATTCCTACCACTGGTACCGTTCGGTGATCGCCTCGAACGGTCGGGATCTGGCCCAGACCCCTGCCCCGCTGCGGTAAGGCCAGGGCGGGCTCCGGAAGGCTGTGGAACAGTTACGAGCCATCCGGCACCCGGCCAGACACCGCCTCGGACGGCCCAAATCGCCTGAAATCTTGTCAAATTGGGCGAGTGGACTCTTGACAGGGCGTGGGTTTTCAGTACATTGATGTAACAGTTACGGCACTCCGGGCCCATTCGGCGGGCCCCATCCGTGCATGAGCCAGGCATCAAATCAGAGGGAGCACCCCAATGCAGAACAAGTTGATCGGAGCGGCCATGATCGCCGCCATGGCGACCGGAGCCCTCGCGGGCGGAACAAACCTCGTGACCAACGGCAGCTTCGAGACCCCCGGTCCGGGCTTCCTGCTGTTCCAGGGCTGGCAGAACTTCGGCGGCGGCGTCTTCGCTGACGCGTCCGTCGAGGTCCCCGCGCAGGACGGTACCACCAGCGTCAAAATGTTCGGAGAGTTCACCGGCGTCCAGAACGACCAGGTGCTCATCCAGACCGTTCCCGGCATCTCCGCCGGCGAGACCTACACCCTGAGCGCCTACGCCTGGCACAACGACTTCGACGCCGTCCAGCCCGGCAACCTGGTCCTGCTTCAGATGGTCTTCCAGAACGACTCCGGCGGCGCCATCGAGGCCATCGAGCAGGTCGCCATCGCACCGAACTCCACCCCGACCAATCAGTGGAACCTCGTCGAGCTCAGCGGCATCGCCCCGCCCAACACCAGCCAGATCCTTGTCGCCCTCCTGCACCTCCAGCTCGACGGCGAGGCCACCGGCGCGACCTTCTGGGACAATGTCAAGCTGATCGAAGGAAGCACCGGCGGCGGGTGCGACAACCCGGCCGACTTCAACGGCGACGGCGTCCTGAACTTCTTCGACATCCAGGCCTTCCTCAACGCCTTCCAGCAGGGCTGCTGAGCAAGCCTTCATCATCCGGATCCACTCGGAACGCCGGGCATCGATGCCCGGCGTTCTTTCTTGCGCGATGGCCACCCGACCGCGGAACGCGGATCAACCCTTGACCGCCCCGCTGGTCAGACCGGAGATGAACTGCTTCTGCAGCAGCAGGAACAGAAGGGCTACCGGGGCGATCGAGACCACCGTGGCGGCCATCAGCAGGCCGTAGTCCGTCCGGTAGATTCCCCGGAGTTGGGCGATGGCCACGGAGAGGGGCTGCTTGTCCTGCGATTGCAGCACGATCTGCGGCGAGATGAAGTTGTTCCACATCGCCAGGAAACTGATCAGCAGGAAGGCCCCCACCATCGGCCGGATCAGCGGGAGCACGACGGAGAAGTAGATCTCGATCTCCGAGCACCCATCCATGCGGGCGGCCTCGATGAGCTGGTCGGGCACTGCCTGCGTGATCGCTTGGCGGAACAGAAACACGCCGAACGCCGGCGCCACCACCGGCAGGATCAGCCCGGCCACCGTGTCCAGCAGACCGATGTGGTAGAGCAGCTCGTAGCCCGGCGCGATCAGGAGCGTCGGCGGCAGGATGATCAGCGAGAGCACCGCGATCAACGCCGGCCCGCGGCCGCGGAAGCGGAACTTGGCCAGGGCGTACCCGCTGGCCGAGCACACCAGCGTGCCGAGCACCGCCGTCGTCGAGGCGTAGAAGACCGAGTTGAGGAAGGCACGCCCGAAGCCCTCGGCGAACAGTTTGCGGTAGTTGTCGAGCGTCAGGCGGTCCCAGCCGATGCCCAGCGGCCCCTCTCCGGGCGGGAAGAAGATCGCACCGAAGAAATCCTCCCCCGATTTGAGCGAGGCGATCAGCAGCCAGGCGAAAGGGATCAGCGTGATGACCGCGAGCGTCGCGAGGACCGCCTGAAGCGTCCAGCGCTTCCAGCCGCCCGTCCGGCGTCGGGCTGATGCGGGAACGGCCGGGCTGCTCATCGTTCCTCCCGGCGGATGATCCAGAGTTGGACGATGGCCAGGCCGATGAGCAGCACCGCGAGCACCCAGCCGATCGCGCTGGCGTACCCCAGATCACCGACTTCGAACCCGGACTGGTAGAGGTACATGACCACGGTCAGTCCCTGGTTCCGCGGGCCGCCGGTGCCCTCGAGCAGCACGAAGGGCAGCTCGAAGAGCTGGAGGCTCCCGATCATGGACAGCATGATGACGAACGAGCCGACCGGGCGGATCGCGGGGATCACGACATGCCGGAAGCGGGCCAGGACGCCGGCGCCGTCGATCTCGGACGCCTCGATGAGCGTCTGGTCGACATTCTGCAGGGCGGCGAGGAAGTAGATCATGTTGAAGCCGACATACATCCACAGCGAGATGATGATCAGCGTCGCCATCACATGGGACTCGAGCCACGGGAAGTCCAGGCTCCACAGCCCGCCCGTGATCGCGTGCAGCGACTGGTTGACCAGCCCGGCCTGTTTCTCGAACATCAGCGCGGCCAGGATCGAGACGAACACAAGCCCCATCAGTTGGGGGCTGAAGAAGATCAGCCGGTAGATCCCTCGGCCGCGAAGCCGCGGGGAGTTCAGGGCCAGGGCCAGCGCCAGGGCGAGCGGAAGCTGGATGAACAGGCTGCCCAGCGTGTAGATGATCGTGTTGCGCAGCGCGGTCCAGAAGACCGGGTCGCCGGACATGTCGGTGAAGTTCTTGGTCCCGACGAAGGTCTTGGTGCCCGGCCCGTAGGTCTGCTGGACGGCGAGGACGGCGGATTGCACCAGCGGGTACGCGACGAAGACGAGCGTCACCAGGGCGAACGGGGCGAGGAAGATCCACGCCGCCCGGTGGGAGGGCCCGCCGATGCCGCGGCCGGCGCTCAACGCCCGCCCCCCGCGACGCCGGAGAACGCGTTGCGCTCCATCACGCGCAGGATCCGCGCCTCGGCCTGGGTGAGCAGGCGCATCGCCTCGGGGCGCAGGCCCTCGGCGTCGTAGGTGCGTGTGCGCCGGGCGTGGTCGGCCAGGGAGACGGCCGCGTCACGGATCAGAACGACGGCCTGGCGGTTGTAGGGCGAGGAGGAACGCGCCGGCACATGCGGGGCCAGATCGATGTACATGCGCCCCTTGGGCTGGCCCATGAAGAAAGGGTCCGGCTCGTCGTAGATGGGGTCGTCCCACAGCGAGGTGACCGGGGTGATGATGTCCGTGAGCTGGTACATCTCGCGGGCCACGCGGGGCGAGGTGTAGAGCAGCTTGGCGTACTCCCAGGCCTCTTCGATCCGGTCGGAATCGCGGGCGATGCCGAGCATGGTCCCGCCGCGGACGGAGGTGCGCCGCCCGCCGGGCTCGAACGCGGGCAGGGGCATGAGCTTCATCTTGCCGCCGATCTGCGGGATCTGTTCTTTCCAGATCGAGCACATCCAGTCGGGGGCGAAGTAGGCGATGCCATAGCCGTCGATCCGCTGCTGGTGGCCGGCGCCGCTGAAATCCTCGATGTCGGCCGCGACCCGGTCCGGGCCCACGCACCAGGAGACCATGCGGGCGAGCAGGTCCGCGTGGCGTTCGGTGGCGATCGTCGGCAGCTCGTTCTGGTCGAACAGCCCGTCGCCGCCCTGGAGCAGCAGCACCTCGACATTGTCCAGGTGCGTGTACCAGAACCCCAGCGCGAAGCGCTCCGGGCTGGCGGGATCGCCCATCAGCGGGCGCACGGCGCGGAAGAAGTCGTCCCAGGTTTCCACGCCCGAGAGGTCGATGCCGGCTGCTTCGACCAGGTCGGCCCGGTAGGCCAGCATGACGGGGTGGACATCGTGCGGGATGCCGAAGATCCGGCCGCGTGAAGTCCAGGGCCCGAACGACGGCGCGTTGATCTTCTCGAGCAAGCCCTCGTCGCGGAGTCGGTCGGTGATGTCGAGGAACCCCACCGCTTCGAGCGGCCCGGTGAAGGCCCGGCCGACGATGGCCCGCTCGCACTCGATCAGGTCGGCGGTGGGCAGACCGCTGAAGAAGCCGGACATCATGCGTCGCTCGATGGCCTGGATGCTCATCAGACGCATGTCAAGGGGCGTGCCGACCTCCGCCCCGGCCCGCTCGAGCATGGGCTGGTACAGATCCCGGTGGGTCGGCGAGAAGACCCACATGACCACCGCGTCCCCGTCGGATCGCTGCCCGCCGAAGAGCACCGCGACCGAACCGATCATCAGGGCGATCATGATCCACAGCCCGAGCGAGAGCCCGCGCGCGGCCGTGATGAGCGTGACCAATCTCAAGCGTCCGACTCCGTCCGTGGGCCTGAAAGGCAAAGGGGTCGGCGGCCGCTAAGCCCCCGGACCCCCTGAGGGAAATCCTCGCTCAACCGCGTCGGCGCCGTGCCGCCGCGAGGCCGACCGCCGCGAGGACGGCGGCTCCGGACGGGGCGGGCACCAGGTTGATGTTGTCGTAGAAGATCCCGGACGGCTCGAAGTTCGTCGCGGTGTTCAGGAAGCCGATCTGGAAGAGCTGGCCCTCCAGCGAGGCGTCGATGAACAGCGAGAGCGTCTGGCTGGACCACAGGGTGTCGGCGTTGGTCGTGTCGAAGGTCACGAAGTTGGTCATGGCGAAGCCGTCGGCGGGGTTGATCGTCTTGATGAACGCCATGGCCGTCGAGTTTCCGGCGATGTCACCGCGCTTGTAGTCGAACGAGAAGGACCAGGTCTGGCCGACATTGTCGGCGCTGACGGTGTACTCGCGGAAGAGGTTGGCCTCGATGATGTTGCCGTTGGCGTGGTCGCCGTTGTTGTAATCGCTGTAGACCACGAGTTGCTGGTTGCCCTGGGCGGGGCCGCCCTGGCCGGTGGCGATGGCCGAGAAGGCCGGGCCGCCGTTCGGGGCCGGGAAGGCGAAATAGTTGTACAGGAAATCCCCGCCCGGGCTGAACACGTTGGCGCCCACCAGCCAGCCGTCGTCGCCCAGGGCGGTTGGCGAGGTCTGGTCAAGCCCCTCGAAGTCCTGCGAATAGACGGTGATGCTTGCGGCAGCGGTGGCCGAAAGCGACGCGAGCGTTGCGATGATCAGTGTCTTGTTCATGATAAATCCCTCTCCTCTAAATCGTGTACGAAAATCTCTCTCAAAAACTCACAGAAAACGCGCCGGCGATCAGGTCGCCTGAACCACGCGGGAACGCTCGGAAAGCCGGACCGGGGTCAGCGGCGGGAACGAGGTGCTGTCCAGGACGGCCAGCGTCGTCGGGCGGATCTCACGGAAGGTGCCGTTCGCCTCCCCGGTCAGCGACCGGGTCAGCCAGCGGGCGGCCTCCAGGCCCAGGGCCTGGGCGTCCTGGCAGACGGCGGTGAAGCGCGGGAAGGTCCGCATGCGGATGTCGCCGTCGTCGAACCCGACGATCGACAGGTCCTTGGGAACCCGGATGCCCAACTGAAGGCACTTGTGCAGGGCCCCCACCGTCGAGAGCGGGTTGGTGAAGTAGATCGCGGTCGGGGGTGTTTCCTGTTCGAGCAGCGACATCAGCATCATCGCGCCGCCCTCGGGGCTCGCTTCGGCCCGGACGATCAGCGACTCCTCCAGCGGGATGCCCGCGCCGGACAGCGCCGTGCGGTAGCCCGCTTCCCGGTCCCGGTGGTCCGAGTCCGCGACACGGTGGATCGCCAGGCCGATCCGCTTGTGCCCGAGCCCGATCAGGTGCTCGACCGCCTGGCGGGAGGTCCGCCGGGAGTCCGAATCGATGAAGTTGACCCGCGGGTCGTCCGAGCGGTCGGCCACGAGCACCATCGGGAACCCGTCCGCGGCGATCGCCTCGGGCATGCCGCTGTTGTCCAGGGGCCGGACGATCACGCCGCGCACGCCCTTGCGGTTGAAGAACTGCTCGTAGGTCTCGCTGCGGTTCTTGTCCCGGTTGACATTGATGAAGGTCAGGTCGAACTTGCGCTCGTTGACTCCCTCGAGCACGCCGGCGAGCAGGACCGCCTCGAACGCGCCGAAGTCGGCCCGGACCGGCTCGTTGGGATAGGCCAGCCCGATGACATTGGTCGGCTTGCGCCCGACCGAGGGCCGGTAGCCCGTCCGGTCGGCGGTCTGGAGCACGCGTTTACGCATCTCCTCGCTGACGCCGGGGTGGTTGTTGAGCGCACGAGACACCGTGGCGACCGACACGCCCAACTCATCCGCGATGGCTCGTACTGAACTCATGACTTCTTAATCTCGCAGGTCTCGCTCAAGCACATAGTCACGCTCCGACCAGAGGGCCTTGTAAGTGCTGCGGGCCAGATTATCCGAACCTGAAACCTCCTGGAAGAGGTCCTTGGGATCATAACGGGTGACATGTCCATCGAGGAATGCAATATTGGCACTGCCGCTGATCGACTTGAGGTCGTTTCCGCGGCGAGGGTGCCTGTAGTATGGCAGGTAGCTCGTGGGCATCACGCCAACATCCTGACCGAGTTCGGGAGAAGTCGGCGCGAGTGTCCAGTTGCTCACCTGTCCCTGGCCGCCTCCACCAAGGTAGATTTGTGAAGGAAGCCCTTCCCCACCCCCGAAACGCCGCCCGGGAAGTTCTCGCTCGCCGATGCTGGCCTGCGTGAACCAGGTGACATCACCGGCCTCGGTCGGGATTTCCGAGCGGAACGGGGCCCATGCCTCGGCGAACAGGATCAGTTGGCTCCCGCGACCGGCGTCGTCATTGAACGGGGTGCCCATCTGGAAAGCCGGGGTGCCCGGCTGCTGGCCCGGACGGAACAGGTTGAGTGTCCCGGTCTGGAAGTTGGGTGTATAGCTGGCCGCGGATGCGGCCCAATAGTTCATGGCGTAGGACCGGGCCCCGTTCGGATGATTCGGACACAGCAGGACCCCGCCCCCGACAGTTTGGTTGTCGGCGTTGTTGAACGACACATTCCGAAACTCGGATTCCGGCAGATAGCGGCCGATGCGGTTGACATCGTGCCAGACCATGTTCCGCTTGCCGTTCTCAGGGTCGATGACGAACGGTCCGCCGAGTATCGGCGGGAATCGGCCACGATTGTCGGTGGCGTAAATCAGGGTCGCGGTGGTCACCTGGCGAATGTTGGTCTGGCAGATCAGCCCGCGGGCGGTCTCCCGGGCCCGTCCGATCGCCGGCAGCAGAATCCCGATCAGCAGCGCGATGATCGCGATGACGACGAGCAACTCGATAAGTGTGAATGCCCGGCTCTTGGCCGGATTCCCTCTGGTCAGCATGTCTGGGTGCTCCCTCGAAGACCCAAGGTCTGGATCCGTTCTTCCGGCGGCCGTGCCGGAATGAAACAGTTACATCAGTGTGCCCGATCCAGCCTCCCCTGTCAACCCCTTCCACCCGAGATCTCGAAAAACGATCAAAATCACGCTAAACCCGATCAAATCATGGGATTAGGCCCATCCAACCATGGGTTTTCCAGCACAGTTTATCGCAGATCTCAGGCCGAATCTTGCGGTCTCCGCGTGACGCTGGACGCTGGAACAGTTACACTGGCGGGATGAAGATCCTCCTGTTCGCCCTTCTGTTGCTCTGCAGCCTCACCGGCTGCCAGGCCGTTCAGAGCCCCGCCGCCATGGCACCTGCCACGAGTCCGGATTGGTCCGATATCGGCCCACCCTCGACGGTCGAGATCCGCTGGACCGGCAGCGGATACGAGCTGCTCCGCAACGGACAGCCGTACTTCGTGCGTGGCGTAGGCGGTTACACCCATCTCGATCGGCTGGCGGCGGTCGGCGCCAACTCCATCCGGACCTGGGACGGCGAGGGCATCGATGACCTCCTCAATGAGGCCCACGCCAAGGGCCTGTCCGTGTGCGTGGGCATCTGGCTGGTCCACGAGCGGCACGGACACGACTACAACGACCCGGCCGTGCGTCAGGAGCAGCTCGACAAGGTCCGCCGGATCGTCAAGCGCTACCGCGAGCACCCGGCGGTGCTGGCCTGGGGCGTGGGCAACGAGGTCGAGCTTGGCGGCGATCTCGACACCGCCCTGCGGTCGATCGAGGAGGCCGCCGCGCTGATCAAGACGCTGGACACCCGCCACCCGACGATGGCCATCATCGCGGAGATCGGCGACGACAAGGCCCGCCGGATCTCTGAAGAGTGCCCGAGCATCGACATCATCGGCGTCAACGCCTATGGCGGGGCCGCGAGCGTGCCCGAGCGCCTGTTGGCGCAGGGCTACTCGGGGCCGTACATGATCACGGAGTTCGGCCCCCTGGGGCACTGGGAGGGCCCGAGCACCGAATGGGGTGCCCCGATCGAGCAGGCCAGCCACCAGAAGGCCCTTTTCTACGCCAGCAGCTACCGGCAGGGGGTCGAGGCCGAGCGGCCCGGGCGATGCCTCGGTTCGTACGCCTTCCTCTGGGGCCACAAGCAGGAAACGACCGCGACCTGGTTCGGCCTGCTCCTGCCCACGGGCGAGACCACGGAAGCGGTCGACTATCTTAGCCGGTTCTGGACGGGACGCCCGCCGCGGCTGAACGCGCCGCGGGTGTCGGGGATTCGTCTTCAGGGCATCGAGCCCGGCGCGGTCGAGCCCGGCCAGCAGTTCACGGCCACGGTCAACGCGCATGATCCCGACGGCGATCCGCTGGAGGTCGAATGGAAGGTTGTCCACGAAACGAGCGACCGGCGATCGGGCGGCGATGCCGAGCGTGTGCCGCCCACCGTTCCCGATCGGGTGCTGTCCGCGACGGGGCTGACCGCCACGATCGCGGCGCCGGATACGCCCGGCGCGTACCGCCTGTTCGTCTTCGTCCGTGACGGGACGGGCCGCGCCGGCACGGCGAATGTCCCGTTCCTCGTGGTTGAGTAAGCCGATCGGCGTGTCCGAGCCGCCCGTTCTTGCTTGCCGTTAGGGGCATCCCTCGTTGAACAGGGCGATGTAGGCGGCCAGATCGAAGAAGTTGAACACGCCGTCGTTGTTCAGGTCTGCCGCCGGGTCCTGGCTGTTGAACAGGTTCAGGTATGCCGCGACATCGAAGAAGTTGAGCTCCCCGAACGGATCGGCCAGGTCCGCGGGCGAGCACGGCACCGACTGACCAGTGAAGCGGAACCAGTTGACATTGAACCCGTTCGGCGAGTTGTTCTTGGCGAATCGGATGGTCTGCAGGCCGGCATCGAGCGCGATCTCGCCGCTGGTCGTGGTCCATGTCTGCCAGCCACTGGTATTCGGCACCGGGATCGGGCCGGTGCGGTCCTCGCCGTCGACCTCGAAGCGGAACGAGCCGCCCGAATGGGGCGAGGCCACCCGTGCCTCCAGGAGATAGGTGCCCGCGGCCTGCACATCGACGGTGTACTCGATCCACTCGCCGTTCTCGATCCAGCCGATGTTGTAGCCGCCCTCGGAACTGACCTGGATATCCACATCGTCGTCGCGGAACGCGCCGCCGTTGTTGCCGACATCGTTGTCGTGGTAGGCCTCGCCGGGGTACCCCTCGTCGTAGTGCTCGGCCTCGATCTGGCCGGGGATCACGCGCGGCTGGCCCTCGAAGGCCCGCTGCTCGCGCCGATAGACCCGGACATACTCGACCTCGAGGGTCTGAGGGTACTGCGCGGAGGCGTTCGGGCTGCCGGGCCAGTCGCCCCCAACCGCCACATTCAGCAGCAGGTGAAATGTGTTGTCGAACGGCGCCCGGGGATTGCCCCCGCCGTTGGAGGAGAACCACTGGTTGAAGTTCGCCGTGTAGTACAACTGCCCGTCGAGGTACCAGCGGATCTGGTTCGGCTCCCACTCGATCGCGTACTCGTGGAAGCCCTGGGAGTAGTCGGTGCCGGTGTTGATGGACCCGCCGATGGATGTGTTGTTCGGCCAGTTGCCCCCGAAGTGGATGGTGCCGTGGACCCGGTTCGCTTGGTTGACCGACTCCATGATGTCGATCTCGCCGCCCGCCGCCCATCCGCCGTAGGGCGAGTTGGTCGGCAGCATCCAGAACGCCGGCCAGACGCCGCTGGTCCCGGGGATCTTCATGCGGGCCTCGACGCGGCCCCACTTGAAGTCGACCTTGTTGAGCGTCCGGATCCGGGCCGAGGTGTACTGATGACCCGCGAAGTTCTGGCGCCGGGCCGTGATCGTCAGCTTCCCGTCCGACACCGAGACATTCTCCGGGAAGTTGGTGTAGTACTGAAGCTCGTTGTTCCCCCATCCCGGCGGCAGGCCGTAGGCGCTCCCCGTTCCGATCTGGGCCTCCCAGTACTCGGGATTCAACTGGTTGCCCTCGAACTCGTCCGCCCAGTACAGGGTCCACTGGGCATTGGCGGCGGTTCCCCCGCAGAGGGTCAAGGCGAGCGCGATTCGCGTCTTCCGGTCCATACGAACTCCGGTGAGGTTGGGCTGGCGATCCAGACTCGGGCGATTTCGGTGAATCCATTGAAACCGATGAGGCCCGGCGATGCAACCGTAACTGTTTCTGATACGGAAAATTTCCGGGTTCGTTCCGAGACTGGCTCCCGTAAAATCAAGATGATTCGTGATTCTGTGGGCCACAGGCTGGCGGGTGACATTGCGTAACAGTTACGCAAGCCGGGGCTTCGCCGTTGTGAACGGACATCGGTCCAGGGTGATTGGCCGTGAGACTGCCTATTTTGACATCCTGCGGCCTCGCCGCGAGCAGGATGGCGGCTCAAGCCAACACCGTTTCCCACCCCGGCTTTAAACCCAGGGAAATGGACCATCGCCACCAACTGGAGCCTGCCGGAGATCTTCCGGGAGTCGGCCTTGGCGACGATCGTGCGTGACTCAAGCGTGGCTCGTACCGGCGATCGGGCCATGTGATGGAGCGTCACGGCGTCACCGGCCTGCAGACTATCGCGTTCGGAGCGAACTGCGCCGAGTTTCGGCATCATGAACCTGCGGTCCCACCAGCGCGGATTCAGCACTGATCCGGCTTTTTACCGTGTCTTCGGGTACGATCTTCGCACGATGGCCCCGTAGCTCAGCGGTAAGAGCAAGCGACTCATAATCGCCTGGTCCCCGGTTCGAATCCGGGCGGGGCTACTCGGATAAGTCAGAGGTCCAAGTCCGCCACCACCATCGCGTGGTCGGAGACCTCCAGCCCGCTCTGGCGGTCGATGTGGCAGTCCGTGACCAGCTTTGCTGCGGCCTTGTTCGCCAGAAGGTAATCGATCCGCCAGCCCCGGTCCAGCTTGCGGGCCTGGCCGCGGTTGGACCACCACGAGTACGGCCCGTCGACATCCCCGTGCTTCTCGCGGATCAGGTCCGTCCAGCCGGTCTTGAGAAAATCCCCGAACCAGGCCCGCTCGTGGGGCAGGAAGCCGGAGGTCTTCTCGTTGGATTTGGCGTAGAAGATGTCCCGCTCGGTGTGCGCGATGTTGAAGTCGCCGCCGAGGATCGTCGGGATCCGTGAGCGTGACAGGGACCTGGACCAATCCAGGAAGAACCCGAGCCAGCGGTCCTTCTCGGCCTGGCGATGGTCGCCGGACGAGCCGCTGGGCAGGTAGACGCTGACCAGCCGTACGCCCTCGATGCGGGAGACGATCACGCGTCCCTCGGTGTCCGGCTCGCCCGCCCCGCGGGCCTCGTCCTTCAGCCCGGCCCGGGCCAGCACCGCCGTGCCCGAGTAGCCGGGGCGCTCGGCGGGGTGCCAGAGCGCCGTCCAGCCGGGCGGCTCGCGCCACTCGGGGGGGAGCTGCTCCGGACGGGCCCGAACCTCCTGCAGCAGCAGGACATCCGGCCCGACCCGTTCGACATGACCCGCGAAACCCTTGCGGACCGCCGCACGCATCCCGTTGACATTCCAGGTCGCCACACGCATGGCCGAGACTGTACGCGCGATATCCTCCCGCATGATCAGCGAGCAGCGTTCCGCCGTCGTTCTGGCCGGCATCCCGGCGCACAACCTGGCCCTCTACCACCGCGTGCGGTTCATGGTCGGCGATCCGGCGGCCTACGCCGAGATCCCGTCGCCCGACGGTGGCTGGAAGTCGGTCTTCATCCTCCGCGACATCGAGACCGACCGGGCCCGCCAGCACGCCAATGCCGACGAGATCCGCTGCCCGGCCGACTTCACGCCCGAGGGCGGCCTGTCCGGCGACCGGGAGACCGCCACCGCCCAGGCACTGGCCGAGTGCCTCTTCGAGGCAGGCGTGACCCACGCCACGGTTGACCGGTCGCTGCCCTACTGCTTCGCACACCACATGATCGAACGCGGCATTGAGCTTGACTACGACCCCGACCTCGGCGTCGCAACCCGGCGGGCCAAGGACGCGGGCGAGATCGGCCACCTCCGCGAGGCCCAGGCGTTCACCGAGCGACTGATGCGGATGGCCTGCGAGACCATCGCCCGGGCGGAGGCGCGGGCCGACGGCGTGCTGATGCACGAGGGCGAGGCGCTGACCTCCGACCGCGTTCGGACGATGATCGACATCTCCTGCCTCGAGCACGGCGCGGCCAACGCCCACGGCTCGATCGTCGCCTGCGGCCCGGTCGGGGCCGACTGCCACCACCGCGGCGAGGGCCCGCTCCGCACTGGCCAGCCCGTGATCGTTGACATCTTCCCGATGATCAAGGCCACCCATTACAACGGCGATTGCACCCGCACCGTCGTCCACGGCGAGGTGCCCCCCGCGGTGGCACAGATGCACGCGGCGGTGGTCGAGGCGAAGGAAGCCGCTGAGGCCGCCGTCCGGCCCGGCGTCACCGGGGAGGCCGTCCATCTGGCGGCCATCGGGGTCATCGAACGCCACGGTTTCGCCAGCGGCTTGCCCGCGCCGGACGCCGACCCGTCCTTCACCAGCATGGTCCACGGCACCGGCCACGGCATCGGCCTGGAGGTCCACGAGCCCCCGCTGCTGGACCGCAAGGGCCCGACGCTGGTCAAGGGCGACGCCCTGACCATCGAGCCCGGCCTCTACTGCAAGGCCATCGGCGGCGTCCGGGTCGAGGATATGGTCGTGGTCACCGCCAACGGATGCGAGAACCTCAACCGCCTGCCCACGGGGCTGACCTGGGCCTGAGGATTACTTCGACTTGCCCTGCGCCGCCACCGCCGCCATGGCCGCCTCGACCGCGGCCGCGTCGCCCAGGTACCGCTTCGAGATCGGGCGGAGGTCCGCGTCGAGTTCGTACACCAGCGGCATGCCGGTGGGGATGTTCAGCTCGACGATGTCATCATCGGAGATGCCGTCCAGGTGCTTGACGAGCGCCCGCAGCGAGTTACCGTGGGCCACGATGACCAGCCGCTTGCCTTCCTTGATCTTCGGTGCGATCTCGGTGTTCCAGTAGGGGACGACCCGCTCGACCGTGTCCTTGAGGCATTCGGTGACCGGCAACTCGGACTCGGGCAGCCCGGCGTACCGGCGGTCGTGGCCGGGCCAACGCTCGTCGGAACGCTCCAGCGCCGGCGGCGGGATGTCGTAGCTCCGCCGCCAGATTTTGACCTGGTCCTCGCCGTGCTTGGCGGCCGTCTCGGCCTTGTTGAGCCCCTCGAGCGCCCCGTAGTGCCGCTCGTTGAGCTTCCACGAGCGGATCACCGGGATCCACATCAGGTCCATCTGCTCCATGGCATGCCAGAGCGTGCGGATGGCCCGCTTGAGGACCGAGGTATACGCCTCGTCGAACTCGAACCCCTCCGCCTTCAGCAGCCGGCCCGCATTCATGGCCTCCTCGTGCCCCTTGTCCGAAAGCGGCACATCCTTCCAGCCGGTGAAGCGGTTTTCCTTGTTCCAGGTGCTCTCGCCGTGGCGGATCAGGACAACGGTGTGCATGTCTCGGGCTCCTCAGAGTGTGGCTGCTCGGCCAATCCTAGTCGGCCGTGATCAGCCCGCTCGCCCGGTCCAGCCGGGGCACGGTCCGGGTGACGGACAGCCGCGAGCAGAAGGCGACATCGTCGCCGAATCCCAGTTCGGTGAGTCTTCGGGCGTGCCAGGACCGGGCGACCGCGTGGTCGATCCCGCCACAGGCGCCGATGGAGCCGGTCGCCCGGTCCCGGACCTCCTCGGCCCGGTCGGTCAGGGTCCACCCCTGCAGCCGGTCGGCCAGCAGCCCCGCGGCCAGTTCATCCTCATCGGAACGACCCCCGTCCGTTCCCGAGCACACGATGAGCGTGTCCTGATCGAGTGCCCAGAGACGCTCGGCCACGCGGTCGAGGTTGGTCAGGGCGAGCATCAGGCAGTGCTCGGCATCGCGTGACAGGGTGATCGCGCGGGTCCCGTTGGTCGTGGTCAGCACGATCAGCCGACCCCGGACGAGGCCGGGGTCGATCCGGACCGGGGAGTTGCCCATGGCGAACCCCTCCGGCGGGATGCCTTCCCGTTCGCCCGCGAGCAGGTAACCGGGACGCGACCCGGCCGCCTCTCGGGCCTGCTCGACGGTTGCGACCGGCAGGATGCCCGAAACCCCGGCATCGAGCAGCGCGGCGATCATGGTCGTCGCGCGGAGCACATCCACCACCACGGCGATCGGCCCGGTCGGCCCGTGGATCTGGTCAGGCATCGCGACGACATCGACCGTGGGCAACTCAGCGCTCCGCGGCGGCCATCGCTGGCGGCCGTGCAGCGTTGCTCGGCCGGGGGAACCAGGCGGATTCGAACTCCTCAAGGCCGATCCCCTCGGGCAGCACCTTGGCCAGCATCGCGGCGCGTGCGATCCGGTTCTCGGCCTCGGTCAGTTCGAGCAGGTCGATGGCCGCGATCACACGGACGAGCCGGGCCAGCGTCTCGGCCCGCTCGGCGTCGGTCCTCGCCGCGTAGGCGATCGGATCATCCGGACGGCCGGCGCGGCTCCAGTTGTTCCAGAGGCCGGAGATCTCCCGGTGGACCCGGGCGGTCTCGCCGCGAACCGGCACCGCCCCCACCACCCGTTCTCCGAGCAGCTCGGTGTAGGCGGTGGTCAGGCGGCCGAGGCTGCGGCGAGAGAACCGCTCGATCGTCGCGACCCAGGCGTCCGTGTCGCCCGCGACCCGCACGCCGCCGTCGATCACAACCTCGGCCGGGCCCGCCCCCGGCGCGGCCTGCGTGCTGCCACGCGGCTCGAACCCGAGTTCGGCCAGCACGCGTGCGTCGGCCAGCAGACGCTCGTCGTCCCGCAGGGGCACGCCGATCTCGGCGGAGAACGCCTCGGCCAGGTTGGCCCGGGAATCCGTGGGCGGCACCGAGGATGCGAAGGCGGCCAGGTCGTAGGCGTAGAGGAGTCCCTTGGTGTCTGCGAGCGTCCCGAGGAACCGCTCGATGCCCACGCCGCCCTCGATCACCTCGATGGTCAGCCCCCCGGCATCGCCGGTCCCGGTCTGGTTGGCGAGAACGACGGGCCCCGCGCCGATCGCGATCGAGCCCGGGTCCGCCACGATGTCGCCTTCCAGCAGGATGCTCCCCGCGGCGATCAACGACGCCCCCTCGTCCGCGGTGCCGGGCTGGTCGCGGTCGCCCTCGTTGTCCGGGCCGTCGATGGTGCCGGCGACACGGCCGAGGAGCCGGATCTGCCCGTTCGCGCCGAGCGAGCGCAGGGCCAGATCGCCCAGCACGGTCATGTCGCCGACCTCGATCAGCGTCGAGTCGCCGCCCTGGGCGGTCATGGAGAGCGAGCCGAAGCTGAGGATCTTCTGGCCGCGGCCCGCGCGGATCGAGTCGGTCGCGACCACCTGGAAGAGCGTGGACAGGTCCGTCAGGCTCAGCTGCGTCAGATCGAGCCCGGCCATCGCCGCGTTGGCGAACAGGAAGGTCGAGACGCTCGGTGAGCCGGCCAGGTCGTTGCCGAAGCGGATGTTGCGGAACGCGCCGCCCGCGAAGCCGCCCTCCGGTGCGACGCCGATCGAGCCGCGGAACTTGAACGGGGTGCGCCCCTCGCCCACGCCCGCCCAGGCGTCGCCGTCGTACTGGAAGGCGATATCGGATGCTCCGAAGATTTCCGAGTAGATGTTCCCGCCGAACAACGCCGTGCCCAGGCCCGTGTGGAACACCACCGCGTCCCCGAAGACCGACACCGGGGCTTCGAAGGTCATGTCGCCGAGCACCCGCACATCGGCGCCGACCCGGACAAGATCGGCCTCGGCGTAGAGATTGCCCAGGCGCTGGTCGCCCGTGTCGCCGACACCGCCCGCCAGCGTGATCACGCCGTCGCTAGCGAGCAGCGTCAGGTCATGGAACGCGCCGGTCTGGGAGAGGACCTGCCCGGTGGCCTCGATCGAGGTTCCGCCGAGCAGCGACAGGGTGACATCGTTGATCAGGGTGGTCGTCCCGTCGAGCAGGATGCCCCCGGCCGTCGCGGTCATGTCCGCGCCGAGCCGGATGGATCCGTTGTCCCGCGCCACGAGCTGGATGTCCCCCGCGTGGACCGACACCTGCCCGGTGTTCGAGATGTTGTTGGTGCGGACGAGGATCGAGTTGCCGGTGGCCAGCAGCGAGCCCCCGCCGAGACGCAGGGTTTCGTTAATCTCGATCCGACCGTTGGAGAACGGGTCCGGTGAGGCGGGCTGGCCGGGGTCGGCCGCGTTGAGCACCAGGTTGAGCGACTGCCCGTCGGCCGCGTAGGCCCCGCCGTGCAGCAGGATCGATCCGGCCGCATTGAGGGTCAGCGTGGCCTCGCCGCCCGAGAGCATCACGAACTGGGCCGACTCCATCTGGATGATCTCGCCGGATGCGTTGGAGAGCGGGTTGAAAGTCGTCAGCGTGACATCCATCCCGCTGTTGAGCGCGGCGTTGATCAGGTTCACACCGATGACGGCCGTGTTGACCGGTCCCCAGCCGCCCAGCGAGCCCAACGAGCCTGGGGCGATGATGATGTTGGTCGGGTCGATCAGCCAGTGTCCCCCGCGTCCGTTGGCGGCGGTCGCATCCACCACACGGGAGATCCGCAGGCCGAGCAGGCCGGATGTCTCGATGAACCCGCCGTCCCCCGACACGGCCCCGCCGCGGGCGGTCAGGTGGCCGTCGATCTCAGTGAACACATCCGACCAGACCACGATGGAGCCGCCGTCCCCGGCAACCAGCGCATCGGCATGGACGGAGGAGTGCTCGTCGATGTACACGAAATCGGAGCGGTCGGCGTGGATATCCGCGTGCGGGTTGCCGCCGATGACGACCGAGCCGCCGCCGAGGTCGCCGGATGCGTCGATGGTTGCGCCGCGCAGTTCCACGGACTCGCCGAGCAGGAGCACCTCGCCCCCGTGATCGCCCCGACGGGCGTTGATCTCACCGGAGACGACCGCGCGGCCGCCGCCGCCGTGGATGGTCGCAGAGCCGGCATCGATCGTCCCCGTGTTCCACGCCGCGAGCGAGAACACATCGCCCGCGGCCAGATCCAGGCCGGCATGTCCCGAGGACCCCAGCTGGTCGGCGCCCGCGCCCGAGGGGATCTCGACCTGGACGAAGACCCGCCCGAGCTGCTCGCCGATCAGCACCCGCTCCCCGGCGGCCATGACGACCGTGCCGTTGGGAGCGGAGATCGTGCCGTGGTTGGCGACGCGCCCGCCGATCAGGGCGATGAGGTCGCCGCGGAGGTGGCCGCGGTTCTCCACGATGCCACGAGCGTCCGTGAAGCGGTTGACGCCGGCGATGAAGTCGGTGTTCGAGAGGTTCCCGGCGGCCGCATAGAGCGCGCCGACATTCACGACCGAGCCCTGCCCGAAGATCACGCCGGCGGGGTTGATGATGAAGACCTGCCCGTTGGCGGTCAGGTTGCCCATGATCTCCGTCGGGACACCGGAGTTGATCCGGTTGAGCACCCGGCTGCTCAGGCCGGGCATGAGGAACTCCACGGTGTAGCCCGCGTCGATGTTGAAGTTGAGCCAGTCGATGATCGTCAGCTCACCGGTGAGGATCCGCAGATAGTCGTCGCCGAAAATGAACTCGGCGGACCCGTAGACGACATCCCCGCCGTCGGGGCCGGACGCCGCGGCGGGAAGCCCGCAGGCCGCGATCAACGCCAGAGCCAACGCGCCGTGCCGGGTGAAATTGCGTGTCTTGGTGCTCATCTTCAACCTCCGTCCGGCGTGACAGCCGGCTAGAAAAGCAGCGTCGCGGAGAAATGCAGGCGTTTGTCGCCCACCTTCGTGGTGCGATTGGCCCCCTCACCGATATTGGTCAGGGCCATGCCGTAGTCGGTTCGGACCGTCAGGTTGCGTCGGAGCCTGAGTTCCGCGCCGATCCCGACGCCGACCAGAGACTCATCCCGCTCGAAGAACGGGGCGTCGTTCTGCGTGACCCGGGCCGCGTCGATGAAACCCTTGAGGATCAGGTTCCAGTCGGCCACGCCGTACGGCCGGGTCCGCTGCGTGCGGAACGGCCGGCCGAACAGGGTGGCCGGCTCAGGCGCGATGGACCCCGCCCGGCCGAAGTGGTAGCGGTACTCGGCGGACGCGACGATCGCGTTGTCGCCGACGACCGACGATTCGGGGTAGCCGCGCACCGTCGAGAAGCCGCCGGCGACCATCTCGAAGTTGGGCACCAGCCGGTGCCCGAGGGCGTGCTGGGCCCGCACCGAGACGGCCAGCTCGTGGGCCAGCGTCATCGAGTCCGGACCCCGGTCGCCCCGGAACCCCGACGGGTCGAACCAGGGCTCCAGGAACCGGGAGTGGTACCAAGAGCCGCGCACGATGGCGAAGTCCTTGTCCACCCCGAACCGCCCGAGCCGCTGCACCCCGATCGCATCGGTGCCAGCGACCGAGGCCCAGTTGCCCTCGATGCTCACCTCGGCGAAGGTCTGCTTGAGGGGCGTGGCCCGCTCCCACCGCAGGCCCGCGTAGGGCAGGAAGAACTTCTCAGACCCCTCGATCAGGAACAGCCGGTTCTCGACCTCGATGGACTCGAACCGCGCGCCCGCGAAGACATCGATGAACCGATCACCGTCCTGGTAGATGTTGTACGCGATCTCCGCGCCGATCTCGTAGCCCTCGCCGCGGAAGTTCTCGAAGCCCAGACCGACATCCGCTGCGGTGTATTCGTTCCAACGCCCCCGCAGCGTCGCGCGGGCGCGGGGCCCCAGGTCGAACGAGTACGAGCCGAGGATCGCGTGGCTCTCGTCGAAGCCGGCCGTGATGTAATCGAGCCTCAGGATGTCGTCCTGCCCGGTCAGTTGGTTGTGGACGAATCCGAACCGATACTGCCAGGGGTCGGTGCTCTCGGTGCCGGTGTTGCTGGCCTGGCCGAAGACGGTCCACTGCTTCGGCTCGTTGAGGAGCAGGTCCACCACGACATCGCCCGGCTCGTTCCCCGGGGCGATCGCCGCCTCGACCGAGCGGCCGGGGTGGCGGCTCAGGCGGGCGATCTCGCCATCGATCGCCGGCCGGGTCAGCAGGTCGCCCTCCCGGATCCGGATCCGCTCGCGCTGGCGTGCGTGGGCCGGGTGGTTCACATTGGATTTCTCGTCCTCCGCATCGCGCTCGGCGATGCGGTCGCCGGCGGCCACCGTCCGCACCTGCCCCACCGCCGCACGCCAGATCAGGACCGACAGCGTCCGGTTCTCCGGCCCGCGCAGGTCGGCCCGGGTGGTCTGGTACGCGATCTCCGAGGCGTCCGGCGTGACCAGATGCCCGATCATCCCGAACTCGCGTTCGAGGGCGTCGCGGACACCCTGGTTGATCGCGGCCAACGCGCTGCCGTGGATGACGACGGTGCGGTCCGCGCCGATCGCTCCGAGCCGGACCGCGCGGGTCGGCCCGTCCGCCAGCGGCCCGATGAAGCCGTCGCTTGTCGGGGTCAGCAGCACCACGATGCTTTCGAGCCGCTCGGGGTCGGGCAGATCAGGATGCGGGAAGGGATACGCGAAGCGGATCCGGTCGACGGGATACCGCTCGCCGTCCCGCTCGGGGTCGGGCTGTGCCCAAGCCTCGCCAGGCGGGATCGCCGCCGCCTCGGGGGGGTAAACGCCTCCGCCAAGGGCGCACAGCAGGGTGAAATGCACTGCCAATCGCTGCACGACCGCCTCAGTTCTCGTCCCCGGGCCAGTGTATCCCAGCCAGATGCCGAGAGCGTGCGAAAGGTCCGAAAACAGCAGCGGGTTCGATCTCGGATCAGCTTCTCGGAGCCGATTGCCGGGCCGCGATCAACAGCACGCCCGAGCCGCCCGATCAGTCCAGCATGAACCGCCATTTGTCCCATCGCGCCGGCCGGAACCTGCTCACTCTCTCGGTGTGTTCCGGTGCGCTCATGCTGCCGGGTTGCGGTCTCTGGCGGGCCAACTCCGCCGCGGATGTTCAGGCGACGGAGGCGCATGAAGTGCTGACCGAACTAGGCCTCACGGCCCCGGTCGCGGACGCCGTCGACCGCACCCGAACGACGGAGCAGCCGGAGGCGCGCGGCCCCTCGCTCGTCGCCGGGGATGCGATTGCGTGGCGTTGGGCGCTGGCGTACGACATCGCCCCGTACCCGGGCTCATCGCTCAAGGTACGGACGGCGGTCGTGGCCGAGTAACACCGGGGTTCGGGGTCCGGGGGTGGTCGGGGGGGCGGGGATCATGGCCGGTTGGCCGCGCGGGTCATCATGTCGCGGAACGCGGTGATGTCGAGGGTATCGACTGAACCGTCGCGGTTCACATCAGCCCGCGGGTCCCCCGCGTGGTACAGCACCAGAAACGCGTTGAAATCGGCCGTGGTGATCCGCCCGTCGCCGGTCGAGTCAAAGCGACGCACGAACGCGTCGATCTCGCGACGCTCGCGCATGGTCTGCCACGCGAGCGCCCGCTCGTCCGCGTCGAGCTCGCCGTCCCCGTCCCGGTCGAACTCGGCGAGCATCCGTTGCATCTGGCGTTCACGCTGGCGCTGCTGATCCCGCATCATCGCGCGACGCTCCCGCTCGCTGAGGACACCATCGCCGTCACGGTCATACCGCTCGATCATCCGGGCTTCCCACCGATCACGCCGGTTCTGGATTTCCTCCTGCAGCGCCTGGCGTTCCTCCTCACTCAGGATGCCGTCACCGTCCGCGTCGAAACGATCCAGAAGCCTGCGGCCCATGGGGGACTCAAGCAAGGCGTTGAGGTTCTCGTCATCGAGTTCCCCGTCCCAGGAGGCCATCCGCTCCTCCCACTGCGCCCGCATGGCCTCCATCCGTTCGCGTCGCTCCTCCGGAGAGAGGCTCTGGAACGCATCCCAGTCGAACTGGGAATCCCACTGGCCCCCGGGGGCGGTTTCCGGAGTTGACGGGATGAAGGTGCGGCCGGGCATGGGCTCGGTCATGGCGAAGCTCTGGGTGGTCGGGGCTGGCAGGGCGGCGGCCTCCTGCGGGGATTTTTGCCCAAATGCGATCACGGCGGCCCCAAGGCCCGCTGCGGCTGTCCCCAGAACGATCGGAAATACCACCTTGGTCTGCATCGGAGCCCTCCAGTAGGGAGTGTTTTCGGCATAACGGCCCACATGGACGCGGAATTGCACACGCCCCGACCGATTTACCGGCCGGGGCGTCTGGAAGTGGCGAGGGGGAGACTTGAACTCCCGACCTGAGGGTTATGAATCCTCCGCTCTAGCCAGCTGAGCTACCTCGCCAAGATTGATTGAGCATGCATCGTAGCGGCCTGCCGCCGGAGGGCCAGCCGGGTGGCCGAGAACCGCCGGAAATGCCTGTCAGGACGAGGGTTCCGAGCGAGGCGTCTCGGCACCCTGGGCCACCCGCTGGTCCGAACCGGTCGAAACCGGGGGCCGGGCGGACTCGAACTTGGGCGGCTCGGGCTTCGCCGACTCGTCCTCGATCTCGTCCCCGATATCTTTCAGGCCCTTTTTGAACTGCACGATGCCCTGACCGAGGCTCCGCCCCACTTCCGGCAGACGGCGTCCGAACAGCAGGAGCATGACCGCTCCCACGACAATCATTTCGGTCCAGCCAATGTTCGGCAGGAAGGCAAGGGTGTGCATGCAGGATGAAAGGGGCCCGGTCACCCCCGGTCAACGACCTTCCGCGGACCAGATAGCCGATCTCACGCCCCCTGGGCGCCGGCGGCCGATTCCGCGGCATCCACGACATTGTGCAGCAGCACGGACACCGTGACCGGCCCCACCCCGCCCGGTACCGGGGAGATCCACCCCGCCACCCCCCGGACTTCCTCAAACAAGGCGTCCCCCACCGTCCGGCGGCTGCCGTCGACGGCCTCGACGCGGTTCACGCCGACATCCACCACGATCGCCCCCGGCTTGACCATGTCCGCCGTGATCAGTCCCGGCACGCCCGCCGCAGGGATCAGCACATCCGCCGAGCGGCAGAGGTCGCCCAGACCTTGGGTGTACTTGTTGCAACTGACCACCGTGGCCTCACGCTGCATCAGCAGGACGGCGATCGGGCGGCCCACATGGGCGCTGGCCCCCACCACCACGCAGCGTTTGCCCTTCAGGTCCACCCCGGTATGGTCGAGCATCCGCAGCGTCGCCAGGGCCGTGCAGGGGGCCTTCATCGACCGGCCGTAGACCACATTGCCGATGTTGGCCGGGTTCACGCCCTCCACATCCTTGTCCGGGTCGATGCGGGCCTGGATCGCGTGCGGGTCCACACCGTCGGGCAGGGGCATGTGGACCATGATCGCATGGACCTGCGGGTTCTTGTTGAGTTGCTTTATGGCCGCGAGGATGGTGCCCTGGTCGGTCCCCCGGGGTAGTTCGTGCAGGGTGTAGCCGATGCCGAGCTGCTGGCAGGTGCGGGCCTGGTTCTCCGCATAGACCCGGGCCCCGTTGTCCCCGGAATCGACAAGGACCGCGTCCAGGCGCGCGGGGGCGCCCCGGGCGGCCAGCTTGGCCGCCCGGATGCCGACATTCAGGCGCAGGTCCTGGGCGAGCGATTTGCCGTCGATGATCTTTGCGGGCATGCGGTTCCATCGTACGCCCCGGGATCCCGGAATCCCCGTACGATGGCCCCGTGGCCCGATCCGACCCCGTCCAACGCGTCGCCGACCTCCGCGCCCTGCTCCACCGGGCCAACCGCGTCTATTACGCCGGCCAGCCCCCGATCATGTCCGATCGGGAGTTCGACGAGCGCCTCAAGGAACTGGCCGAACTCGAAGCCGCCCACCCCGACCTCGAAGACCCCAACTCCCCCACCAAGCGCGTCGGGGGCGAGCCGATCAAGGGCTTCAAGACCGTCAAGCACAGCGTGCCCATGCTGTCCATCGACAACACCTACTCACGCGAGGAGGTCGAGGCCTGGATCAAGCGAGTTCGAGACCGACTTTGGCACTACGACGATAAGCAGACGCGATACGCAGTAAAAGCCGATCTCGCAAATGATCCCGAGGCGTATGGATTTGAGGATCTGGAAGATGCAGAGTCCGTGTTCGGTACACTGCCATTCCCAGATCGGATGAGTGAACTGGATGACTCTGGTTTGTTTCCCCCAAAGTTTGTCTGCGAGCCCAAGATCGACGGCGTCGCTCTCTCCGTCCGCTACGAGCGGGGCCGGTTCGTCCGCGCCCTAACCCGCGGCGACGGCGAGAAGGGCGACGATGTCTCCCACGCCGTCCGCACCATCGCCGGCCTGCCGCTCGTGATCGAGGCCGACTGCCCCGAGGTCCTCGAAGTCCGCGGCGAGGTCTACATCCCGCTCTCGGTCTTCGAGCGCATCAACACCGAACGCCAGGCCGAAGGCGAGGAACTGTTCATGAACCCCCGCAACGCCTGCGCGGGCACGCTCAAGAACCTCAACCCGAAGATCGCCGCGTCCCGGCGTCTCGGCTTCATCGCCCACGGTCGCGGCGAGGTCTCGGGGGACTTCGGCGACGGGCACGCGGCCTTCTGCGACAGGATCGCCGCGCTCGGTATCCCCGTCGGCGAGCACCGCACCGTCCGCACCGACGCCGACGGCATCTTCGACGCGATCACCGAGATCGACGGCCTGCGCGGGCGCCTGGAGTACGCGATCGACGGCGTGGTCGTCCGGGTGGACGACTATGCCCAGCAGCAGGCCTTGGGGATGACCAGCAAGTCCCCCCGCTGGTGCATCGCCTACAAGTACCCCGCGGAGCGCAAGACGACGAAGCTCATCCGCGTTGACCATCAGGTCGGCAAAACCGGCAAGATCACGCCCCGGGCCGTGCTCGAGCCGGTCGTCCTCGCCGGGACGACCGTCCAGCACGCCACGCTGCACAACTACGGGCGTGCCCGGGATGCCCAGGCCTTCGACGCGGGAAGGCCGCTCGGCCAGAGCACCGACCTCCGTGAAGGCGACACGGTCTATGTCGAAAAGGCGGGCGAAATCATCCCGCAGGTCATGGGCGTCGACCTGCCGAGCCGCCCGAAAAACGCCCGCCGGGTCCACGCCCCCGAATCCTGCCCGGTCTGCGGCGGCACCCTCGAGATCGAACCCGCCGAGGCCCACGAGACACCCGCGCTCGAAACCGTCCGACGCTGCATCAACCCCGAGTGCCCCGCCCAGGTCCGCGAGAAACTGGTCTGGTTCGCTGGGCGCAAGCAGATGGACATCGAGGGTCTCGGCGAGAGCACCATCGACCAGATCCGCGCGACGCACCTGGACCCGGGCGACCCCCGCCGCGCCGAACTCGGCGTGCCCCCGGACACGCCGAGCATCCCGCTGGACCACTTCGCGGACATCTTCCGCCTGCCCGAACACCGCGACGCCCTCCTGACGCTCGACCGCATGGGCGAGAAGAAGGTCGACAACCTCATCGCGGGCATCGAGGCCGCCAAATCGCAGGGCCTGGCCCGGGTGCTCGCGGGCATGGGCATCCGGCATGTCGGTTCGTCGACTTCCAAGGCCCTCTGCAAGCTCTACCCGGACCTGGACGCGCTGCTGGCCGCCCCGGAGCCGGCCCTGCGCCCCAAGACGCTCAAGAAGGACGACGCGACCGCGCTGGGCTTCCCGGAGGACCCGAAAGACCGGCCCGAGACCGGGCTCGGATCCCTGACCGCCCCCGCCGTGCACGCATACCTCCATTCCGAAGCGGCCCAGCACGCGTTCTCGGCCCTGCGCGACGCGGGGGTGGACCTGACGAGCCGGGAGTATGTCGAACGGGCCGAAGCCCCCGCCGACACGCCGTTCGCGGGCAAGACGATCGTGCTGACCGGCTCGCTGGACCACTACGAGCGCACGGACCTGTCCGAACTGCTCGAACGCCTGGGCGCGAAGGTCTCCGGCTCGGTCAGCAAGAAGACCGACCTTGTGATCGCCGGAGAGTCCGCCGGTTCCAAGCTCACCAAGGCCCAGGATCTGGGCATCGAGATCTGGGACGAGCCGAAGCTGCTCGCCGCACTGGCCGAGGCCGGGATCGGGACCCCATGAAGAACATCGAGTACAAGGCCGAACTGCGCGACCCCGACCTGGCCCGCGCCATCGCCCGCGAGATCGGGGCGAACCACATCGTCAAGGTCCAGCAGACCGACACCTATTTCAATGTCGCGTCGGGGCGCGTCAAAAAGCGCGAGGCCGTCGCGCTCGACCGCGCCGTCGCCACGCCCGAGCCGGTCGAGTACATCGTCTACGAGCGCCCCGACCGCATCAGCCCGCGCGTCTCCGATTACAAGATCCTCACCGAGCCGGAACTCCGCGAACGCTTCGGCGAGGCCGCGCTCCCGATCTGGCTGACCGTCACCAAGATCCGCGAACTCTGGATGTGGCGGTCCGTCCGCATCCACCTCGACAAGGTCGACCACCTCGGCTGGTTCTTCGAGATCGAGTCCCTCGTCCGCGAGCCCGCCGACGAGAAGCACGCCGGCGTGCTCGCCGATCAGATCCGCGCGACCTTCGGCCCGGCGCTCGGTGAGCCGGTGGCGGGGTCGTACTCCGACCTGATCGACCAGCACAACCAGCTCGAAGGCGACTGAGCTCAGCGCGATCCGCCCAGGATCGCCCGCCCTAACGCCGTGCCGCTGTCGTACGCGGCCTCGACCCGCGCTCCGAGCAACCAGTCGCCGCAGAATCCCAGCCGGGACGACCCATCGTACAGGAACGCCGTGCCGAGCGGCTCGGCCGCGAGCGCGTACCGCCAACGGTGGGCCCGTGCATTGAGCAGGCCGGGCGTCACGCCGACCAGATCCCGGAACGCCCCGAGCAGCGCCTCGACCACCCAGGCGGGTTCGCGTTCCAGCTCGTGCTGCGACCATCCCGGCGTGGCGTGCAGCACCCATCGATCCACGCCGTCCCGCACGCGGCCCGGCTTCGAGCTGTCCCGCGCGATCCAGCCGAGCGTCCCCTCGTCCTCGATCCGAGCCCCATCAAACGGCGCGTCGACCGGGCCGTCGAACGCCGCCATGACCGCCCAGCACGGGCTGATCCGGGCCCGCTCGGTTTCCCGTGCCAGACCCGGCGCCGCGGGGCGCACCATCTCGCCCGCCTGCGGCCCGGGAACCGCGACGACGAGCGTCCGAAACGGCCCACATTCGCTTTCTTGATCGCCCCGCACGAACCAGGCTTCCCCGTCGCGTCGAACCCCGACCGCCCGCACGCCGTGGCGGACATCGAGCCCCTCGCCCATCGCGCGGGCCAGCTCGTTCATGCCGGGGACGCCCACCCACCGCTGCTCGTCGGTGCTCGGGCTCCAAGAGCCCTTGCGGATCACGCCCAGTCGGGCGTCCCACACGCCGACGCGGCCCTCATCGGCCAGGCGGTCCACCAGCGCGGAAAAGTCCGGGCCGCGCGCCGTGAAATACTGGGCCCCGTGATCAAACCGGCCGGATTCGCCGCGCCGGGTCGAGGCCCGGCCGCCCGGCCCGCGGCCCTTGTCGAGCACGACCACGCGCCCGCGTTCCTGGAGAATACCGGCGCACGCCAACCCCGCGACCCCCCCACCGATCACGCAGGCGGCCAGATTGTCCGGGTCCGAGACCTGTGCCAAGAAATACCCTCCGGACGCGAAGCTTCGCCGAGCCGCTCCAGCCGGATGGTCCGAACCGGAAAATCTGCGGAGGAAACCGAAACCATCCCGGCTCGGCGGTGTCTTCCTTCCAGAGCCCCACGAGGGCGTCGAAGAGCGTACCGCCCCAACGGCCCAAGCATCAGGAGCGATCACATGAAACGCCGAACCAACCGATGGGCGACCATCGCCACGCTGCTCTGTCTTGCCGGCACGGCCGCGGCCCAACCGGAGCGGGATCTCGGGCTTTCACCCGAACGCAGCGTCCGCTCGATCGAAGCCATGGCCCCGGTCAACGCGGCCCTGGTGTACTACCAACTCTTCCTCGACGCGAAGATGGACACGCTGACCGAGGCCGTCGAGATCGTTCGCAACGCCCGCGACGGGGATGCCGGGGCCGAAACCGAGCGCCTGCACGCGCTCCTCGCGGAGTGTGGCCCGCTCCTGGACGGCTTCGTGGCCGCCGGGGCCTTGCCGGAGTGTGATTTCGGTATCCGGTTCCAGGACGGCTGGTTGGCTGATCTGCCCCACCTCGGGCGGATGAGAACCGTCGCCCTGGCGCTGGGCGCCGACGCACGCCGGCTCGGCGCGGAGGGGCAGCTCGGAAAGGCCGCGGACCGGATCGCCACGATGTACCACATCGCCCGCCATGTGCGCCAGGATCCGTTGATCATCGCGAACCTCGTCGCCATGGCCATCACGGACGAAGCGAACAAGGCCGTGGCCGATCTGGAGGCGATGGGTCCGATCGCGCCGCAGGACCGGGCCCGCCTGGCCGACGCGATCGACCGGTTCGGACGCGACGAGCCATTCCAGACCCGCCGGGCGATCTGGATGGAGGGCGTGGTCACCGTCGGCTGGCTCGCGAAGACCTTCCCGGACGGGGGCGTGGCGTCTGGGCTGATCGAACTGGGCCTGTACGATCCCAACATCCCCGCGGCGGACCGCGCCCGCTACGACGCGATGACGATCGAGGATCTCCGCGAGCAGGCCGGGCTCATGGGCAACTATTACCGGTCGGTTCTGGAACAATGGGAGTCGCCGGACGCCGTCACCGAGATCCGAGCGATCGAGCTGAAGGTGGCCGAGGGCGAGTTCGGGATGCTCGCAAAGTTCTTCGCGCCCTCCCTGACCAGGACGAAGCAACGGAATATCGAGGCCAGCCGTGAGTTGCTCCGAACACGGGATCGGCTGGTTGAAAATCTTCCTGATTCGGACGATTGAACCGAGGCCCCCGCCCTAATGGAACAGGACGACAGGAACTTGCTCCGCAGGACCCACAAGGGTCACGAGGCATCCGCCCGGCTGCTGTGGCAACGCCACGCCGGGTGGATGTCCTCGTATGCGGGCGCTCTGGTCGGCATGAGCGGCCCGGTGCGTCCGGAGGATGTGGTCCAGGGTGTGTTCCTCCACATCCTCGAACTCGACCGGGCGACCGTCCGGGGCGTGCGGGAGGTCCGTCCCTGGCTGGCCTGCCTCGTCAGGCGACAGGCGCTCAACGAACTCCGGACGGCCCGGCGGCGAGACAAACGCGAACGCGCCCGTCTCCGGTCTCCCGAACGCGACCCCCCCGAGCACGACGACGAGGTGCAGGCCGCGGTGGCCAGGCTGTCCAGACGCCACCGCGAGATCCTGCACCTGCGCCTCGCGTTGGGCCTGACCGTCGATCAGGCGGCCGAAACGCTCGGCGTGCCCCGGGGGACCATCGCCAGCCGGCAGCACGCGGCCGTCACAGCGCTCCGGTCGATCCTCGCCTTCCCGGACCCGTCCACCCCCCCAGACCGCGGAGGTGCCGTCCATGTCAGCGCCTGAACATCGACTCCTCGCCGAACGATTGAGCGACTCCGAGCCCGGGCCGGAGATCCCGGCCGAGTTTCTGAACGCCGTTCGGGCCCGCAGGAGGGCCGTGGTGCGGGCACGCACCGCACGGATGGGCGGCGTCGGGGCTGCCGCGGCGATCGGGCTGGTCGTCTGGATCAACGCGCCGCGTTCCGGCCAGCCCGGGCCGGAGGTGGTCCCACCGATCCGATCGGGCGTGGTCGCTACCGCCGGCACGGCGTCCGACCAGAGCCTCGGGGCGATGCAACGCGACTGGGCGACCACTGGGCAGCTCCCGGTGCTCACGCGAACACGCTCCGGGCGGCCTGACTCCGAGACGCTCCGTTTCGGCGACGCGCGGCTGATGGTCTCAACCGACGGCTGAACCGTCCGATGAGTCCGGTGTCTCGCAGGCCTTCCGGGTCACTTCGTGCCGGTACCCGAACATCCGTTCGAGCTTGCGCCGGGTCATCGCTCCGCCGAAGAGCTTCCCGAGCGGGCCGAGCGGCAGTTGGTACTCGATCCGATCGTCCAGCCAGCAGGCGCCGGGTCCGTCGGCCTCGACGAGGTGCCGGTGCGTCCATCGCTTGAACGGCCCGGAGACCTGCGTGTCCGTGAACTCACCGCCCTCAAGACCTCGGTCCACAAACCCGTGGTGCTCGGCCACCCAGCGGAGCTTCAGGGGGCCGTTGCGGATCACGAGGACCGCCCGAGCCCCGTCACCAAGGCTTTCGGGGCGCTGCTCGATCGTGACCTTCTCCCACGGGGGGATCAGTTCGTTGAGCGTACCGGGTCGTTGGTGCCACGCGAACACCTCCGAAGCCGGGGCCACGATCCGTGTTCGTTTGTGAAAAACCGGCATCGAGGACAGTATGCGAAGGAGACCGGCCGGACATGGATCAGCTTGGGCATTGCCCGGGCGTCACGCGTCCGGGGTGCAGGTTCTGCATGGCTCGTGGGTGGAGCGAACGCTGTCCCGCCGCACGCGCGTGCGTGTCGAGGTCAGGTGGGAGCAATCCTCCCGGTGGTACCGCGTTCCGGACCGCGTGATCCAGACCCACACGGCATCGCGGGCCGGTTCCGTGCGGGGCGGTGTTTCCGCGTCCGCAGGCCCGGTTTGCGGAGGCGCTTCGGTCCGCGTTGGTGGCGGCGTCCGCGGTGGTTGCGGCGCCTGGACGACTTCTTCCGGGACATGGTTCGGATCCCACAGCCCGCGTCGCAGTTCCCTTGCCCGGTGCTCGTAGTGCCGCAGGATCTCCTCGTAGGGCTCGCCGACCCGGGCCGACACACGCCCGTAGCCCTGCCGCACGATCTCCAGGTCCACGAACATCATGTCCGGCAGGCGGAAGACATACGCGCGCCGACGCCCGAGCGGGTCCGTCGCGCCCGGCTGCGGCTCGAAGAGCAGCACCCGTTCGCCGAGCAGCATGTTGGTCAGAAAGCGGCGGGATTCGACCGCGTAGGGGCGTTGCTGCTCGGCTCGCTCGATCCAGTCCGGCGCGTTCGCGCCGAGGATCTCGACCCGGTGGACATCGGCCTCGATCCGCACGGTAATGCTGTCGCCGTCCTGCACGCTCAGCACCGTCGCCAGGGACGATCGCGTCATGTCCGGAGCGACGAGCGCCGGCGCATCGTCGTCCTGTCCGAACGCGGGCGGGTCCGACGGCGCGACCAGACCCGCGGTCAGCGCGGGGACAACCAGCAGCATCAGGGTGTAGAAAAGGCGACACACGGATTCAGACCCACACATTGACGATCAGATTGGGTTCCTTGAGCTTGCCGCTCCAGGTGCCGATCGAGGTCGTGACCATCTTGACCTCGTACTGCGGGTGAGCGTCGAGCCACTCGTTGATCTGCTGGTCCAGAAACTCCAGCGAGTCGCCGGTCAGGCGGCAGTGAAAACTCTTGACATGGATCGCCCCGGACCCGGTCACATTCGGCGTGCGGGTCCATTTGTCCTCGTGACGCCCGGAGCCCAGTTTCTGCTCGAAGGTGCGGATCTTGCTCGCCCCGCCGTCTTGTCCCTTGGACACCACCGGCACGGGTTCGTCGCCCAGATCGATCGGCAGGGTGTCGTCGAGCGAGGGATCTGGTTCTTTGTCCCGGTCCGGTTTGCGGCGGTCCCGGTCGGAATCACCGCCCGAATAGCCGGGTGGAAGGGGGTCTCGGAGGATGGGCGGCATCATGCGGCTCCTGTGACTCCGGCGGAGGGCCGGAGCCTGAACATATCACAAACCGATGCCCGCGTCGAGGCCTAATCCTCGGCCAACTCGAAAAGCCAGCCGCCCTCCCCACCCATTTTCCCCGCGTACCGGGCGATTCTGCCCGAATCCCACACCACCCGGATCCGGACCGCCGCCTCGGTCGCGGCCTCCCACTCGACCCGCCCCGCGGCCAGGCGACGCACCCAGCCCCGTCCCCCGGAAACCTCCCCTTCGAACGCGAGATAGGCCGTCCGGTGCGCCCCGATCCGCAGGCCGGTGAAGGCCCTGTCCGCCCGGTCCGGCCGGACATCGGTCCTCCAGGTCGCGAGCCGGCGCTCCCCGCGGATGGAAGGATCTTCGATCATCCAGTCGAAATGTCGGCTCCCGTCTGTGAGCGTGTGTTCGAGGACAACCGTCCGGTGCATGTCCAAGGCTATGCGACGGTCTAAAGTTCCACCCAAGCCCGACGGAGCCCCGCCATGCGAAGATTCGCCCTGCTGTTCGCCTCCATCTGCCTGTTGACCGCGTGCCAGCCCGCGGAGAAGGTCAAGCAGACTTTCGCGCTCAATGAGCTGCAAAACCATGCCGGATTCGCCGAGAGCCAGGGGGACGACGCGCGGGCGATCGAGCTGTGGACCGAGTTTGTCGAACGCCGCCCGCACGACGCCATGGCCCGCTTCCGCCTCGGTTCGGTCCTGCTCCGGACCGGTGATCCCCAGGGCGCATCAGAAAACCTCTGGGTCGCCCACGACCTGAAGCCGGGCCGCATCGATTACCTGGAAACGCTCGCCGAGTCGCTGCACCAGAGCGGCCAGCGGGACACGCTCTTCCAGCTCCTCCGCGACACCAGAAACGAGGGGGGGCTGGCCGAGGGCCACATGCGCTACGCCACCTATGCCAAGCGGACGGGCCTGATCGACGAGGCCGAGGAATCCCTGCGGATCGCGGTCGCCCTGGAGGGCACCCGCTCGGACAAGCCGCACCGGATGCTCGCCGCGTTGGCCCGCCAGACCGGGGATGAGGAAGCCGAGATCGATGCCTGGCGGACGGTCCTCTGGTTCAACACCGCCGACCCGGAGGCCAACCAGCGGCTCCGGGATCTGGGGGTGATCCCTGGGCCGAGTCTCGCCCGACCCCCGCTCAACGGCGGTTGAAACCGGATTGACCCACTGGCCGAATCGTTATATGCTTCCATCCGCATCGGCGGATGAAGCATCGTGATGGCCACCCGAATCACCTCCAACCCGAACCGAGGCATCACCGAGCGGCTCGCCCAACTCGGCGATCCCGCGCGGGTACGCATGCTGCGGATTCTCGACCGCGAGGAGCTCGCGGTCGGCGAGTTGGCCAAGGTGCTCCAGGTTCCCCAGAGTTCCGCTTCGCGCCATCTCAAGGTGCTCTCGGATGGCGGCTGGCTCCTGCGCAGGCCCTCCGGGCCCGCGACCTACTACCGCGTGGTGCTGGACGATCTGCCGGACGACGCCCGTTCGCTCTGGCTGGCGGTGCGTGAACATGCTGATTCTGACCCGGAGACCAATCAGGACGACGCCCGGCTGGCCGCCGTGCTCGCGGAGCGCATGGCGGACCCGACCGGGTTTTTCGGGCGGTACGCCGGTCATTGGGATGATCTCCGGGGTGAGCTGTTCGGCCGGCGATTCACCGACCAGGCGTTGCTCGGGCTGATCGATCCGGCGTGGACCGTCGCGGATCTCGGCTGCGGCACCGGCAACGCGGCCGAGTTGCTGGCCCCCTGGGTCGATCAGGTGCTGGCCATCGATGCCTCGCCGGAGATGCTCGACGCGGCCCGGCGCCGGCTTCCTGATGCGGACAATGTCCGGTTGATCCGTGCCGACCTGACCGAGGCGAGCGTCGAGCCGGGCTCGGTCGATGCGGCGGTGTGCCTGCTGGTGCTGCACCATGTCGACGACCCCGGCGCGGTGCTGTCCCGCATGCGCGAGATGCTCCGAACCGACCGCAACGGGGGTGTCGCCCTCGTGGTCGACATCACCGCCCACGACCGGGCCGACTACCGGCACGAGATGGGCCACAAGCACCCTGGCTTCACCCACGACGGTGTCCGATCGATGTTCGAACAGGCCGGGTTCGGCGATGTGCGTGTGCGCACGCTGCCCCCCGATATCCACGCGTCCGGTCCGGCGCTGTTCGTCGCGACCGGGCGGATCCGCTGACTGATTCAATGAACTTGACTGGCCGCGGAGGACGCGGTCGAAGGGAGTGACAATGACCGTGACCGCGACGACCCCCACCACCGAGAAAGAAACCCTCAACGGGATCGACTTCAAAGTCCGCGACCTGAGCCTGGCCGATTCCGGGCGCAAGGAGCTGCGGCTGGCCGAGAAGGAGATGCCCGGCCTGATGGCCTTGCGTGAGCGCTATGGCGCCAAGAAGCCGCTCAAGGGCGTCAAGGTCGCCGGCTCGCTGCACATGACCGTGCAGACCGCCGTGCTGATCGAAACCCTGACCGCGCTGGGGGCCGATGTCCGCTGGGCGTCCTGCAACATCTTCTCGACGCAGGACAACGCCGCCGCGGCGATCGTCGTCGGCCCCAACGGCACCCCCGACAAGCCCGCCGGCGTGCCCGTATTCGCCTGGAAGGGCGAGACGCTGGCCGAGTACTGGTGGTGCACCAAGCAGATGCTCACCTGGCCCGATGGCTCCGGCCCCGACCAGATCGTCGACGACGGCGGCGACGCCACCATGCTCCTGGTCAAGGGCCTCGAGTACGAGAACGCCGGGTCGGTGCCCGAGTACCGCAAGGGCAAGGACCCCGAGGAGTGGAAGCACGTCCTGAGCACCATCCGCCAGACCATCGCCGAGAACCCCGGCTGGTTCCAGAAGGTCACCCCCGCGGTCAAGGGCATCTCGGAAGAGACCACCACCGGCGTGCACCGGCTCTACGAGATGGAGAAGAAGGGCATCCTGCCGTTCCCGGCCATCAATGTCAATGACTCGGTCACCAAGAGCAAGTTCGACAATGTGTACGGCTGCCGCCACTCGCTGATCGACGGCCTGAACCGCGCCACCGATGTGATGCTGTCGGGCAAGGTCGCCGTGGTCTGCGGCTACGGCGATGTAGGCAAGGGCTGCTGCCAGTCGCTCAAGGGTCAGGGCTGCCGCGTGATCGTCACGGAGATCGACCCGATCTGCGCCCTGCAGGCCGCGATGGAGGGCTACCAAGTCCTCACCCTTGAGGATGTGCTCGAGACCGCCGACATCTTCATCACCACCACCGGCAACAAGGACATCATCACCCTCGAGCACATGCGCCGGATGAAGGACAAGGCGATCGTCGGCAACATCGGCCACTTCGACAACGAGATTCAGATCGAGCGCCTGCTCGACGATCCCAAGGTCGAGCGTGTGAACATCCGCCCCCAGTACGACGAGTTCGTCTTCAACGACCAGGACGGCAAGTCCATCCTAGTGCTGGCCGAGGGCCGCCTGCTGAACCTGGGCTGCGCCACCGGGCACCCGTCGTTCGTGATGTCGGCCAGCTTCACCAACCAGGTGATCGCCCAACTCGAGCTGCACGCGAACCTGGACGCCTACGAGAACAAGGTCTATGTCCTGCCCAAGCACCTCGACGAGGAGGTCGCCCGCCTGCACCTCGACAAGCTGGGCGTCAAGCTGACCAAGCTGACCAAGGAGCAGTCCGAGTACCTGGGTATCCCGGTCGAGGGCCCGTACAAGCCCGACCAGTACCGGTACTGATCCCACAAGCCCCAGCGTGCGGGGCGACGAACATGCCGCGGGGCGTCGAGAGGCGTCCCGCGGCGTTGCATGATCGGCAGCCTTGAAACCTGGCGTTGGTCGGTCGGCGAGGACGCGGCCCCGCTGCGCGAGCGGCTCGCGCCGGGCATGAGCCCCGGCGCGATGGCGCGCCTGCGCGACCGCTGGACGCCCGAGCAGATCGGCGTATGCGCCGAGCTGGCCGAGGCCAGGGCGAAGGCCACCGCCAAGTTTCCCGGGCGTGCGTCGGATCTGGCCGCCGACCGGGCGGGGGTCGAGATGGCCAGTTCATCCGCCGCCGCACGGCACAAGGCCGAACGGATCGTCCGTCTCCTCGGCGACGAGGCCCGGGTGCTCGATGCCTGCTGCGGCATTGGGGGCGACGCCATGGGCATGGCCGGGGCCGGCCTGCGTGTCACCGCGATCGATACCGACGAGCGGCGTGCGTGGATGGCCGGCCACAACGCGGGCTGCGGATCGGCCTGCGCCGATGTGCTCGCGGTGGACATTGACGGGTACGACGCGGTCCACGCCGACCCGGCCCGGCGTGCCGCAGGTCTGGGTGGGGCGCGGACGAGGGACGGGGACCGCTTCGATCCGCCGCTGGGCGATCTGTTCGACGCCATCGGCGACACGCCCTCGGCGATCAAGCTCCATCCCGGCGTGGATTCCGAGGCGTTGCCGGAGGGCGAGCTTGAGATCATCTCGGAATCCGGCCGGCTCACCCAGGCGGTGCTGTGGACCGGGCCACTGGCCGCGTCGCCGCGACGGGCCACCCTGCTGCACCACGACGCCCCCCCCGTCAGCCTCGCGGGCGTCGTCGACCGGCCCGATGACGCGAACGAGATCGACGCCTGGATCCACACCTTCGACCCCGCGGTCGAGCGGGCCGATCTGGTGGGACACCTGGCCCGCGAGACCGGGCTGCTGCCGGTGCATCCCGGTGTCGGCCTGCTGACGGGGCCCGAGCCGATCGGGTCCGTTTGGCTGCGGGCGTTCCGGGTCGTGGAGTCGATGCCCTGGAACTTCAAGCAGGTCCGCCGGCGACTGCGGGATCTCGACGCCGGCGAGGTCACCGTCAAGACGCGGGGCGGCCTGGTCGACCCGGACCGCCTGGCGCGGGACCTCCGCGGCGGCGGGGACCGGGTTCTGACCCTCTTCGCGCTGCGCTTCGGTGACCGGCCGATGGCGATCATCACACAACGGGAGCCCGCGACATGAACGCGACACCCGATCCCACCACCGGCGCGACGCCCGATCAGCCCGCGGGGGCCCGGCCGGCCACGCCCGGGATGCACATCGCGGACATCTTCAAGCTGTCCCCCACCACCTTCTCGTTCGAGTTCTTCCCGCCGCGGTCGGAAGAACAGGCCGAGAAGCTGTACGAGCACATGCTGCGGCTGGAACAGCTCCGCCCGACCTTCGTGTCCGTGACTTACGGCGCGGGCGGGACGACCCGAGAGCTGACGCGTGACCTCGTGCTCCGGGTCAAGGAGCGCACCACCCTCGCCCCGATGCCGCACCTGACCTGCGTCAAGCAGTCCGAGGGTGAGCTGAGCGAGCTGATCGGGGCCTACGCCGCGCACGGCGTCGCGAACATTCTTGCGCTCCGCGGCGATCCGCCGAACGGCCAGCCGCACGACTGGGGGACCGAGCGGTTCAAGTATGCTTCCGAGCTGGTCCGTTTCATCAAGGAACAGGGCCCCGCGCTCGGCCACCCGGATAAACGCGGCTTCGGGATCGGCGTGGCTGGTTTCCCCGAGGGCCACCCCTCCACGCCGAACCGGGTGCTGGAGATGGACTATCTCAAGGCCAAGGTCGACGCCGGGGCCGATTTCATCGTCACACAGATGTTCTTCGACAACCGGGATTTCTACGACTTCCGCGACCGCTGCGAACTGGCAGGCATCCGCGTCCCGATCATCGCCGGCATCATGCCCGTCCAGTCCGTCGTGGGCATGCGCCGCATGGCCGAACTCGCGCTGGGCATGCGCTACCCGGCCCCGATGCTCCGCGCCCTGCGCCGCACCGACGGATCGGACGACTCCATCAAACGCTTCGGCGTCCACTGGGCCACCGAGCAGTGCCGCGACCTGCTCGACCACGGCGTCAAGGGGATCCACCTCTACACGCTCAATAAATCCAACGCGACCGTCGAGGTCTACCGCACGCTGGGCGTGTCGAGCACCGAGCAGCTCTTCACCGGCTGCGATATCGGGATCTGAGTCGGATTCCGCGTGTTTACCTCGAAGCTACGACCAACCGCTCGAACAACGCCGGTCCGAGCCCGGCCTGTTCGGTCCGCTCCGGGTGCCACTGAACACCGAGATAGAACGGAAGATCCGGCAGGTCGACGGCCTCGATCGTCCCGTCCGGAGCCGTGGCCAGCACCCGCATCGACCCCGCGTCGTCGATCGCCTGCTTGTGCCGGCTGTGCACCGTGCCCGAGGCCAGCGCAGATTCGTCCGCCGACACCACCGGGTGATCATGGTCCCAGTGCTCGGCCGCGTTGGGGTGGGTGTCCGGCATGTACTGATTCAGGCGTCCGCCGCGGACCAAGGCCATCATCTGCATGCCCAGGCAAACGCCGAGCACGGGCTTCTCCGGCCACTCGTCGCGCAGGTGCTCGAGCAGGGCGGTCTCGAAGGCCTGGCGGGCCGGGAAGACCGGGGTGACCCGCGGGTCGGTCGGCTCGCCGAACGGCTCGGTCCTGGGGTCGTCCCCGCCGGTCAGCACGAAGCCGTCCATGCGGGCCGCCAGTTCCACCGCGCCCTCGTCCAGCGGGCTGAGCAGCACCGGCAGACCGCCGGCCTCCCACACCCGGGCGGAGTAGGCCGTGGTGCACGCGGCGGTTTCCCGTCCGTTGCGGTCGATCAGGTCCGCCGTGATGCCGATGAGGGGGCGTCGTGCCATGGCCCAGGATTGTCGGCCGGATTCCCGCCCGGTGTCCAGCGGAGGGCGATAGAGTCTGTTCCATGCGATTGCAATCGGTGCTGATCTGGATCGTGGTCGCCGGCCTACTGGCCGGCCTGGTGGCCGTCACCCGTTCTGGCGGGTCCGCCCCCGCCGCCGCACGGTCGGACGGCCGGACGACCTGGACAGTGCCGGTCGACCCCGCCCGCGTCGCCTCGATGGCCCGCTCGATCGATGGCCAGCCCGCCGGCGGCGCGGAGCGGACCGGCCCGGACCGCTGGCTGGTCCGGTGGACCGGAGCGGATGCCGAACCCCGGGCGTGGCACGCGGATCCGGGCAGGGTCCGTGCGGCCTTGCGGCTGCTCAGCACGGCCGAGATCATCCGGACCGACGAGCAGTCCGAACTGACGCCCAGAAACACCCTTCGCATCACGGAGCAGGACGGCCGATCGGTGGAGATCTGGTTCGGCGACCGCGCCGCGGGCGGGCAGACGCCCGTCGTGGTGCTGGTCAAGGGGCCCGACGGCATCGCGCAGCAACGCGTCGACGGACGGATCGGCTCGGGCATCCCCGACGCCATGGTCCGCACCGACTGGACCGCCTGGCGGGACCCCACCCTGTTCGAGGCCACCGCCTCGGGCACCAACGCGATCGGCGTGCGTTTCCGTGAGCGGGCGGTCCGGCTCGAGCGCGGCGGACGCGGCTGGCGCATCGCCGAGCCGTTCGAGATGGACGCCGACGGTTCCGAGGTGGAGCGATTGATCGCCACGCTCGGCGCGATGCAGGCATCCAGTTTCGCCGACGCGTCCGGGGATGATGTCACGGGTCTCGACGAACCGCTGGCTTCCATCCGCGTGGAGACGGGCGCGGGCGTCCGGATGATGGATGTCGGGCGTGCCGGGTCGGACGGGTTGGTCTATGCCCGGCTGACCGACGGCGACCGTACGGCGGTGATCCGCATGCCGGCCGAGGCGCTCTCGCGTGTTTCCGCCGCCGCGGAGGCCTATGTCCGGCGCTCGCCGCTGGGCATCAGCCCGGCCGAGGTTGGCTTGGTCCGCCTGCAGGATCCTCGGGACGAGACCCGCTTCGAGGCGACCCGCGAGGCCGGCCAGTGGCAGTCCGGCGGCGACCCGGTGTCCCCGAACCAGCGGGACGCCATCGACCGCCTGCTCCGGGTGCTGGCGTCGCAGCCCGCCGCCCGGGTGATGCTGGCCCAAAGCCCGGACGAGACAACGCGGGGCCGCCTCGGCACGATCATCTGCGGCACGCGGGAAAGGCTGCCGCTCGCGGCCTTCCGGCTCCGAGCCGAGGACGGGCCGGACGGCCTGCGCCTGATCGTCGCGATGGACCGGGGCGAGGCGGGGGAACTCGCCTGGACCATCGTCAGCGAAGAGGCCCGCGCGGTGATCGCCTGGGTCGGTGCGATGTCCGCCGGCGGGTGAAACGCGATGTGTCTATGTTGGCATGATCCGGGTTAGGCCCGGGCGGTTGCGGAAACGCCCGCGCCGATGTCGCGTCGGTACTGCATGCCGTCGAACCGGATCCGGTCACAGGCCCGGTACGCGTGGGCCCGGGCCGTGGCGAAGTCCGGCGCCAGGGCGGTGACCCCGAGCACGCGACCGCCGGCGGTCACGAGCGTGCCGCCCTCGGAACGGGTCCCGGCGTGGTACACCCGAACGCCATCGACCTCCTGGGCCTTGTCGATCCCGACGATCTCGCCGCCGGTCTTCGGATCGGCGGGATAGCCCGGGCTGGCGAGCACGACGCAGACCGCGTGCTGCTCGCTGAACCGCACATCGACCTCGTCCAGCCGGCCTTCGGCCGTCGCGAGAAACAGCTCGATCGCATCGGACTCGAGCCGGGCCATCAGCGGCTGGCACTCCGGATCGCCGAACCGCGTGTTGAACTCGAGCACCTTCGGCCCGCCTGGCGTGAGCATGAGCCCGGCGTACAGCACGCCGCGGAAGTCGATCTCCTCGCGGCGCAGCGCATCGGCGATGGCGACGAAGACATCGGTCTCGACCGTGCGCATGACAGCCTCGTCGACCGTGTCCGCCGGGCAGAACGCGCCCATGCCCCCGGTGTTCGGGCCGGTGTCCCCTTCGCCGAGGCGTTTGTGGTCCTGGCAGGGCGGCAGGATCAGGATGTTCCGGCCATCGAGCAGCGCGAGGATCGAGACCTCGGTCCCCTGCAGCCGTTCTTCGACGATGACCTTCTTGCCCGCGTCGCCGAACACCTTTCGCACCATCATGTCGTCGATCGCGTCGAAGGCTTCACGGAGCGTCGCCGGCAGGATCACGCCCTTGCCCTTGGCCAGCCCGCAGGCCTTGATGACCGGCAGACTCTTGCGGGGCGCATCCCAGGCCGCCGCGATGCGCTTGGCCAACGCGACCGTATCGGCGCGATCGCGCCCGATGCCCGCGTCCTTGAGCAGCGAGAGGTCGGGAGCCCCCACCGTACCGCCATGGGTCGCGGCGGTGCCGACCCGGACCAGGGCCGCCAGCGCGTGGTACCGGGCGCTCTGGTCCTGGATCCGGTCCAGCCCCTCGATCAGCCCGGACACTTCCTCGTCGTCCCGGGCCACGGCGACCAGGTAGTGCTTGGCCGCATTGGGATCGGTGAAGACCCGCCCCTCGCCCGTCGGGACGGACGCTGATCGCATCATCTGCTTGGCGAACGCCTTGTCCGACTCAAGCATCGCCCCGGCTTTGCCCGGCCCGAAGACCGGCCGCACCGAGCCGTCCGATTTCTTCCGCAGCGCGTCCGCGTAGCCCTCGGCCAAGGGATCCTCGGGACCGATCACGACCAGGCCGATGTTCTTGCGGTCGCAGAACTGCTGGAGCCGGTACAGCTCCTTGCCGGAAACCGGCACATCCACCGGGGTTCCCAGGGCCGCCAGACCGGGGTTGGACGGGTGGGTGATGTACAGCGTGTCCAGCAGCGGCGAGCGGGACATCGCCTCGGCCAGCGCGTGCTCACGCCCGCCCCCACCGATGAGCAGCACATTCAGCTTGGAACCGGTCAAACCTGTCGCGTCGGTCATGGGCGATCGTAGGCGACGGTGCCCGATCCGCTCGGCCTCGGAGCCGCCCACCGCGTCGCCAGAGGCGACACCGGGATGACCTCGCGATCGCCCGCGGCGAACACCGCGTGATCGGCCTCGATCGCCATCGCGCAGCCGCCCGTGAACGATCCGAACGCGGGAAGAATCCCCACACCCCCCGCGAACCAGAAGCACGCCGACCGCACGCGCCCGGGTGTTCTCGACGGTCCCACCGACACCACCGGGTGCAGGTGCCCGCAGAGCGTGGGTCGTTTCTCCGTATCCGGAGCGGGCGGCTCGTGCGTCAGGCGCAGGCCCTTGATCGCGAGTTCCGGCCCGAGCACCCGCACCCCGAGGCAGGCGCAGTCGTCGGCCCGCCGATCATGGTTGCCCGGGATGAGGTCCACCCCGACCCCGGACCAGGTGTCCCGCCAGGCGCGGACCACATCACGGGTTCGCTCCCGGGTCGCCGCCGCGTCGTGGACCAGGTCCCCCAGCACGATCAGGCGTCCGGCCCGGGTCGTTCGCAGCAGGGCCGACAGCCGCTCCAGATCCCGCCCGGTCACCGCCTCGGGGACGGGCACGCCCATCGATCGGAACGAGGCCGGTTTGCCGAGGTGGACATCGGCGACAAGGAGAATCCCGGCATCGGCCATCCACGCCGCCCGGTCGGGCAGCAGGACCAGCCGCGTGCCGTGCCAGTCGATCTCGACGGATCCGGGGCTCATGACCGGGCTTTGTAGGTTCGATGCGAACGGGCTTCCATCTGGGCCGCCAGTTTGCGCACCCGATCCTCCCAGGACTCGCTGGTCACGGTCGTTGCCCGCAGGCTCTCGGCGTACAGCGGAAAAGCCAGCGGTGAAAGCACGGGCGTTTCCATCACCCGGATCGACAGGCTGGCGGCCCGCTCGAGCGCCCGGTCCAGCCGCGACAGTTCCAACTGCTGATCCAGCACCTCGCGCTGGGCCTGGAAGAGAAGAAGATTCTGCGGATCGAACTCGCGGAAGACATCGAAGAACATGTCGCTGGACGCCTGGAGGTGGCGTGTGCGGACCTGGCGACCGGGATACCCCTGGTGCGTCAGCCCGGCGATGCGGGCGATCTCCCGGAACTGGCGCCGCGCGAACTCCGCGGCGTTCACCGCCGAGAGCAGGTCGTCGAGCAGGCCCTCCCGCACCAGCAGCTCCTGCCAGGTCTCCGCGTCGGTCTCGATCGGCTCGTCGCAGGACAGCTCGATGCCGTAGTCGTTGACCACCGCCGTCACCGACCGCGGGGACAGCCGGCTGAGTCGAAGGCTCAGCACCGCGCCGAGCCCCTCGTGGGCGAGCCGCCCGGCGAAGGGAAAGACGAACACATGGTGACGCCCGCGGACCTTGGCATGCTCGATCAGCAGCGCATCCGGCGTGGGGATCACCGACAATGTCTCCTGGAGTTCCAGGAGCGGCCGGACGCACGCCATCTCGGGTCCTTCGTAAACGCCGGCCGCCGCCGCACGGAGCTGGTCCTGCACCGCCGACGCCAGCTGCGTCGAGAGCGGCATCTTCCCGCCGTTCCACCGGGGCACGGCCCCCCGGACCGATCGGGCCCGCTCGACCGTGGCCGTCATCTCGCGGAGTTTCTTCAGCTCCAGGACCTTCCCGGCGAAGACGAACCGGTCCCCGATGTTCAGCCGGGCGACGAAGGACTCCTCGATGCTCCCAAGCACCTTGCCGTTCGGGTACGCCACCTTGACCGCGTCGTCGGCGACGATGGTGCCGATGTTCATCCGGTGGCGTGTGGCGATCGCCCTGGACGCGACCTTCATCAGCCCGCCGATGTCCACCAGCCGGGCGTACTCCGGGTAGACGGTCAGCGCCTCACCGCCCCGACGCACGAAGTCCATCGCCCAGGCCCAATCCCGGTCCGTCAGATCGTGGAACGCCCAGGTCGATCGGACCTCGGCCTTCAACGCGTCCTCGTCGAACCCTTCGGCCATGGCGGCCGTCACGAGGTGCTGCACCAGCACATCCAGCGGCTTGGCGATCGGCTCGCGCGACTCAAGCTCCCCGCGTGCGACCGCGTCCCGCACCCCGGCGAACTCGATCATCTCGAACGCGTGCGTCGGCACGCCCACGATCCGGCTGACCGCGCCGGGCCGGTGCCCGGACCGACCCGCCCGCTGCACGATCCGGGCCACGCCCTTGGGGCTGCCGATCTGGATCACCTGGTCCACCGGCGCGAAGTCAACACCCAGGTCCAGGCTCGAGGTGCTCACGACGCACTTGAGCCCGCCTTCTTCCCCCTTGAGCATGCGCTCGACCATGTCACGGAGTTCCCGGTCCAGAGAGCCGTGGTGCAGGGCGACCCGCCCGATGAGGTCCGGGGCCTTGCGCACGATCTCGCGGAACCAGATCTCGGCCTGCGAACGCGTGTTGGTGAAAACGAGCGTCGACTCGGCCGCCCGAACCCGATCGATCACCTGCCCGGACAGCGCGGTGCCGATGTGCCCCGCCCAGGGATAGCGATCGACCGATTCGGGCAGCAGGCACTCGATCTCGATCGGCTTGTCCGCGGTGCCCCGGATCATCGCGGGCTCCGGCCGGTCCGGCCCCACCAGCACCCGCGCCGCGGTGTCCAGGTTGCCCAGCGTCGCCGAAACCCCCCACACCCGCAGGTCAGGGGCGCACGCCCGCAACCGGGACAGGGCCAGCTCGGTCTGCACGCCCCGTTTGGTGGACAGCAGCTCGTGCCACTCGTCGCAGACCACGCAGCGCAGGCCCCGGAGCTGGCGGAGCGTCTCCGGGTAGGTCAGCAGGATCGTCAGGCTCTCGGGCGTGGTGACCAGCGCGGTCGGCAGGCGCTTGCGCTGCCGGCTCTTGACCGAGGAGGTCGTGTCGCCCGTCCGGGTTTCGACGGTCCAGCGCAGGCCGAGCGCATCGGCGGATTCCTGCAGGGCCCGTGCCGTGTCGCTCGCCAGCGCCCGCAGCGGCGTGACCCACACCACCCGGATCGGGTCGGGCGATTCTGCGGTCGGCTCGGGACCCCGCAGCCGCTCGAGCACCGGTCCCAGCCACGCCGCGAAGGTCTTGCCCGTGCCCGTCGGCGAGAAGATCAGCCCGTCTCGCCCTCCGAGGTACGCCTCCCACGCGTGGTGCTGAAAATCAAACACGGTCCACCCGCGCGAGGCGTACCAGTCCGTCAGCACCCTGGGCAGGTCGAGCGTCATGCCCGGTGCGCCTCCAGCAACGCCCGCAGCGTGTCCAGCGTGTCCGCCTCCGCCGCGGGCTTGTCGGTCCGCCAGCGCAGGATCCGCGGGAATCGAACGGCGATCCCCGACTTGTGCCGCTCCGACGCCTGCAACCCCTCGAAGCCGAGTTCGAACACCTGCTCAGGTGTGACCTGCCGGAACGGCCCGCGCTTGGCTGTGGTGTTCGATCGGATCCAACGGTCCAGCCGCTCGATCTCGTCCTGCTCCAGCCCGGAGTACGCCTTGGCGAAGGTCACCAGCGCAGCGTCCTCCCCGGTTCGGTCCCACACGGCGAAGGTGTAGTCCGTGTAGAGGTTCGCCCGGCGCCCCGAGCCCGGCTGGGCCGCGGTCAGCACCGCATCGACCGTGTAGGGGTCCACCTTCCACTTGAACCAACCAGGCGTGTCGCCCGGCTTCGTCCGTCCCACGCCATAGACCGACCGGCGGTGCTTGAGCATCAGCCCCTCCGCCCCCCGCTCCCGGGCCGAGGCCTGCACCGCGGCCAGTTCTTCCCAACCAGAGGCCCCGAGCAGCGGCGAAAGCCGGATCGTCTCGTCGCCAAGCGCGGTAATCACCTCTTCGAGCGCTGCCCGGCGGTCTTCGAACGGCTCCCGCCGCAGATCGCGCCCGGCCTGTTCAAGCAGGTCGTACGCGACCAGCACCGCCCGAGTCTCGTCAAACAGGTCCAACTGGTGCGTCGGCGCGACCTTGCGGTTCAGCCGCGTCTGCAACGCCGCGAAGCCCAGCGGCCCGCCGTCCCGCCCCCCCCGCCACAGCAGCACCTCCCCGTCGAGCACCGTCCCGTCCAGCAACCCCGCCGCCGCCGCGGCGATCTCCGGGAACTGGTGCGCGATCGGCTCCTCCCCCCGCGACCACAGGGCCGTCTGCCCCGCCCTGCGGATCAGCTGCGCCCGGATCCCGTCCCACTTCCACTCCGCCGCCCAGTCGCCCGGAGCGCCCAGCCCGGCCGCATTTCCCTCCAGCGGGTGGGCCAGGAAGAACGGGTACGGCCGCGCGGCATCATCCGCCGCCTGTTCCGGCGACATCAACGCCGCGTACGCCTCCGCTGTGGGTCGAATACGCCCGATGAGCCGGTGGGCCATCACATCCGGCTCGATCCCGGCCACCGACGCGAGCGCCCGCGTCACCAGGCGCTTCTGCACCCCCAGCCGGAACCCGCCCCGGATCAGCTTGTGGTACACCAGCCGCTCGGCCGGACCGAACACCGCCCACGCGTCCCGGATGATGCGGCGTTTGTCATCCTCCGACGCCCCGACCAGCGCCAGCACCCGGTCCCCCATGGTGCGGTGCAGTGGCTCGTCCGCGTTGCCGGCGCCGTCCGGCAGCAGGAGCGCGATCGTCTCCGAAAGATCCCCCACCGCCGCGTGGCACTCGGCCAGCAGCCACTCCGGCAGCCCGCTCGCCTCCAGCACCGACTCGCGCAGCACACTCGTGGTCGCCGCCCCCTTCGGCCGGTTGCCCGTGAGGAGCGCCAAGCCCCAGCACGCGTCCTCGGGCGGGGCATCGCGGAAGTAGGCCTCCAGCGCCGCGAGCTTCTCGCCGGTCGCCGTCGTCGCGTCCAGTTCCAGGAACAGCCGGGTGAACCGCCGCATCAGGCCGCACCCCCCGGCCCCTGCACGCCGTCCTGTTCATCGCCCTCGCCCCGGTACCGCGTCGGCACCACGAAGGTCTCCACGCCCTCCCGCTCGGCCAGATACCGGGCCAACGCCTCGCTCGACCCGTGCGTCACCCCCACCCGCTTCGCCCCGGTGCGTCGGACCGTGTCGATCAACCCGTCCCAGTCCGCGTGGTCGGACAGCACGAAACCGCGGTCCACCGATCCCCACCGGCGCCGCCCGCGCACCCGCATCCATCCCGAGACGAAGGCCGTGCGGATCCCGCCCTTCCCGCGGAACTTGCGGATCCACGCCGTGCCCGACGCCGACGGCGGGCACACGATCAGCCCCCGCCCCTTTAACTCCGGCGCGTTCGTCGCGTTCGCGTGGATCCAATCGGGCAGCACGATCCCGGCCTCCTGGTACACCCCCGTCGGCCCGTGCAACGCCCCGCGCAGCCCGATCGGTCCGATCGACGCGTCCAGCCCAGCCAGCACCCGCTGCGCCTTGCCCAGCGCGTACGCCAGCACCACCGTGGTCCGCCCCGCGTCCGCGTTCGACCGCCACCAGGCGTTCAGATCATCGAACACCGCCAGCGTGTCCCCCCAGCGGTAGATCGGCAGCCCGAAGGTCGACTCGGTCAGCAGCACATCGCACGCCACCGGCTCGAACGGCTCGCAGGTCGGGTCCGGTTCGACCTTGTAATCGCCCGTCACCACCCAGGTCGGGCCCTCCTCCGGCACGACCCGCACCTGCGAGGATCCCAGCACATGCCCGGCCGGGTGCAGCGACACCGTCGTCGCCCCCAACCGCAGCGGCTCGCCGAACGCCGGCGTGTGCGCCTCGCCGATCCCCGACATCCGCGACCGCATCAACGCCGCTGTGTTCGCCGACGCGATGTACCGCCCGCAGCCCGGCGTGGCGTGGTCCGCGTGGGCGTGCGTCACCACCGCCAGATCAACCGGCCGCCACGGATCGATGTAAAACCCGCCCGCCTCGCACCAGAGGCCGCGGTCCGTCGGCACGATCAGGTCCGTCTTCACCGGCACGGCGGATTGTTCGCTCCCCGACCTCACGCCGAGTCGAGCAGCACCGCCTCGCCCGCCAGCCCCGGCCCGAAGGCCAGGGCCGCCATCGGCAAGGCTTCACCCCGTTCCAGCATCCGCCGGATGATGAACAGGATCGTCGGCGAGGACATGTTGCCGTGGGCCTCCAGCACCGCCAGGGCGTCGGAAACCTGCGGATCGCTCAGCCCGAGGGCCCGGCGCACGCTGTCCACGATCCGCGGACCGCCGGGGTGCACCGCCCACGACCCGATCTCGGCCCGAGTCAGCCCGTGCGCCCCCAGCCAGCCGTCCACCCACCCGCCGACATGCCGTTCGAGCAGCCCGGGCACCCGGGCCGACAGTGACATCACGAACCCGTGGTCGCTGATCCGCCAGCCCATTTCGCCGAGCGAGTCATCGAACAGATGCGAGCCGAAGGCACGCAGCCGCGGCCCATCCCCGCCCTGCGACACCACGCACGCCGCCGCCCCGTCGCCGAACAACGCGTTGGCCGTCACCGCCCCGTCCACGGGCCGGTACTGGAAATGCACCGAGCAGATCTCCACACAGCACAGCAGCACGACCGCGTCCGGGTCGGTCTGCGCCAGCGCCGCCGCCACCCGCAAGCCATTGATCGCGCCGTGGCAACCCATATATCCGACCATTGTCCGCTGCACGCTCGGCGCCAGCCCAAGCCTCCGCACCAACTCGATATCCACACCCGGCGCATGAAAGCCCGTGCAGGAGACCGTCACCAGGTGCGTGATCCGGGCTCCTTCCACCGCGGAACGCACGAGCGCATCCCGGCACGCCTCCTCGGCCAGCCCCGGCGCGACCTGTCGGTAGCGCAGCATCCGATCCCCCGTGCCGGGCCCGTCCGCTTCCTCGGCCGCGAAGTAGGTCGATCGACCTTGCTCCGCGATCACCGTCTGGCGTGTCCGCACCCCGGTCTGGGCGTAGAGCGCGGCCAGCGAGCGCCCCCGCTTCTCGTTGAGTCGCATCAGGCCGGCCGCGATGACCGCCGCCCGGTCCTGCTCCAGGTCGAACCGCGGCGTGGCTGTCCCGATGGCGTGCAACACCGCGTTCATGCGTGCCCGCCGATCAGGCGACCGACCACCGCAGCCCGAGCGGGCCGCCCGGCCCCGAGCGCGGCCATGGCTGCGTGCATGGCAAGCGGCGAGCGCAGCCCCCTCGACACAACCCGGCAACGGGCACGGCGCCAGCGGAACAGACCCGCGTGCGTCCGCGCCCACGCGCCCGCGTGCCGGTCCGAGGCCAGCGCCCGATCGAGCACCGGGGCCAACGCCGCCGCCCCCAGCATCGCCCAGGACATCCCCTCGCCCGTGATCGGCTCGACATACCCCGCCGCGTCACCCACCCGGTACAGCCGGCCCCGCTGGGCCGGCGTGGATCGGGTCAGCGCGGGCGTGCCGACCCACCCCGTACCGGGGGCCGTCACCCCAAGGCCCGCTTCATCGCAGATCGCCCGCATCGCCTCACCGGGCGAGCCGCAGGAACGAACGAATGCGGGGTCCACCGCCGCCGCCCAGTTCGCCATGCCGTCTTCGGTGACCACACGCCCAAGATAGCCGCGGCGTCCGACCAGCATCGTCAGCTCGTCATCCGGGAGTGATCCCGCACCCGTCAACGGCGCGACGACGCCCAGGCCGATCCAGGCATCCTTGGAAACCGCCGCGCCGGCCTCGCCGTCGCGGCCTGCCGAACGGATCCCCCCGGCCAGCACAACGCTCCGCGCGGGCACGGTCTGATCGTCGACCACGACCGAGCCGTCGCCGAACACACGCGCGTGCGTCTGGTCGACAAAGTGAGCGCCGGCCTCGCGGGCCGCCAAGACCAGCGCGGCATCGAGCGCACCCCGTGACACCGCCACCATCCCACGCATCGGGACCAGCACCGACCGCCCGCGCCAGACCAGCCGCGTACGCACGACCGGCCGCGCCCCGATCCGGCCGAGCAAGCCGCCAAGCCCGACCCGCTGCAGCGTCTCCACGCCGGCGACGCCCAGGCACGCGCCGCACACCTTCCACCGTGGAAACCGGGCCTTCTCGACCAGAAGGACCGATCGACCCCGCCGGGCGATCTCACGAGCGGCGAGGGCCCCGGCCGGGCCGGCCCCGATGACCACCGCGTCCCAATGGCGCCCGGCCATGTCCGCGTTCGGATCCATCATTGGGTGTCCCAGGTCATCGTCATCCTGGCCGGGTAGCAACGACGCACGCGAGCACCAGGCATCCCCGCACGCTCGGCCAACCCCAGCATCTCACCCGAGGTGAACGCCGCCCGGGCCGAGATCACCGCATCGGTGTGGACCACCCGCGACCGTGTCAGCAACCGCGGCACGGCCACCGCCAGCGCCGATCCCCACACGCACCGGCGGAGGTCGTTGACCGAAACAATCCCATCGCGGCAGGCGGCACGCATGCGGTCAAGCGCCGAGACGGCGTTCGCTTCGGTCAGGTGGTGCATGAACAGCGAGCAGGTCACAAGGTCCGCCTCCGGCAGCGGCGACTCGACCACATCAAGGACAAGCACATCCGCTTCCAGCCCGCAGGCCCTGGCCCGGCTCCTGCACAGATCAGCCGCGCGCTCGCTGATATCGGTCATGGTCAGGTCGACGCCGATCCCGACATCCCACGCCGCCCGGGCCAGCGCGACCGCTCCATCCCCGCTCCCTGAGGCGACATCCACCACACGCACGGGACGTCCCAGACGCATGGCCAGCCGCTTCAGCGGCGCCAGATGAGCCCGCGAGGCAAGCGAGAGCCGATTGATGCGAGCCAACCCGCGCAGCGCAAGCTCATGGTCCGCCGAGCTCAAGGCCGGATCGTCCATCAACTCAGGCTGCAGCACACGCGGCACGCAGGCCACCCTTTCCCATCACGGACGCGACAACCGCGGCCAGGACATGGTATGGGTTCGGGCGGGCCGGCCCGCCCGATGCCGGGGGCTGCGGGTCGGCGACCGAGCGGATCAATCCAGCCGCTTGAGCAGATCCTCCACCGCGGCCTTCAACTGGCGATCCACCCCGTCGACCTCGTCCTGGGGGGTCTGGGGGACCAGGATGTCGGGCATGGCCCCGTTGTTCTCCATGTCCGTGCCGTCCGGGGTGAACCAGCCACGGAAGGGCTGGCGCACCCGCGTCCCGTCGACCAGCGTGAACGCCCCGGTGGAGATCACGCTGCCGTGGGTCTGCTCACCGACCAGCGTGCCGCGGCCGACGGTTTTGAACGCGTGCGAGATGATCTCTGCGTTCGAGAAGCTCTTGGTGTTGCACAGCATGTTGACCGGCAGGTTGTACCGCTGGATGAACAGCCGGTCCTGCGGGTACCCGCGTCCGTTCTCCTCGGTCGCGCCGCGGGGGATGGTGTAGGCATGCTTGGGGTACATCAGCGAGGCGAGGACACGGTCCGTCGTCCAGCCGCCGCCGTTGCTCCGCACATCGATGATCAGGCCATCGCGTCCGTACGCGGCGGCGAAGAGGTCCCGCTCGAACTCGACCAGGTCCGGGGCTCCCATCGCCCGGATGTGCAGGTACCCGAGACGCCCGTCCGAGAGCTCGTGGACCATGCGGGCGTTGGACAACTGCCAGTCATCGTAACGCAGGGCGCGTTCAGCGCCGTTCGATATGGGCACCACGATCAGGTCGACCGATCGGGTGATCGAACCCCCGTTCTCCTGGGGGATGGACCGATCGACGGTGACGATGGTTTCATCGCCGGTACGCCCGGCGAGCCGCATATCGAGGGTGTCGCCGGGTCGAAGCGGTTCCAGCTCGATCGCGGTGATCACATCCCCCTCACGCAGGCCCATCTCCCCCACAATGGTCCGCGAGCGAGGCAGCACCCGGTCCACACGGAACCGCCCGTCGCCCAGCGGCGTCGCGTCGATGCCCAGTCTGCCGGAGGCGCGGAAGTCCGGGTTCGAGTAGTCCGACGGCGGCGTCACGCCCAGGTGCGAAGCGCTCAGCTCGCCCAGAAGGCGGATCGCCACATCGGCGAACTCGTTCGCGGTATACGCCCGCGCGGCCAGCTCCGCGTACTCCTCCGTCAGCTTCTCCCAGTCCAGATCCTTCATCGTCGGGTGGTAGAAGGTCCGGCCCAGCGTCCGGGCCATCTCGTGGAACTTCTGCAGGCTGTGCGCCCGATGATCGAGCTCGATCCGGTGCGAGATGTCATGCCGGTTCGTCGACGCGCCGGTCGGGGAGACCGTGCTCGCCCGCCCCGAGGCGATGATCACGACGCGCGAGCCGTCCATCGAGACCTGCTGCGGCGAGCCCGCCGTCGCCAGCCGACGCTCGTCGCTGCCGTCCCACTTGACCGAATACACGCCCGTCGTGCCGCCCGCGCCGCCGACAGCGCGGAAGATCAGCCGGTCGCCCGCAGGCGTGATTTTCAGCGAGGTTGTGTTCCCGGGGTAGCTGGTCACCCGGCGGAGACGCCGGTACGCGTCCTCTAGGTCCTCTCGGGTGAACGGCGCATCGCCCGCCTTCTTGTCTTCCTTGCGTTCGGCGCTCCAGTCGATCGGGTCGATCGCCCCACGCCGGCGCGTCGCGTCCGAACGTGACTTGAGGTACGCCTCGATCTCACGGTTGGTCATGGCCTCCATCGAACGGTCGAGCATCACGACATGGACATCGTGATCGCCCTCCCGCTCGGAAAGAAACGCCAGGATCTTGCCGTCCGCCGACCAACGCGGCGAGTGGTCGTTGTTGGGGTGCTTGGTCAGGTTCACCCCCGGCCAGGAGCCGTCCACCGGCGCAATGATGATGTCCGTGTTGTAGTCCGCGTCGTTCACGCTGTACGCGATGAAGTCGCCCACCGGGCTCCAGCGGAAATCCATGCGGAAATCCCAGTGCTCCAGCAGCACCGTGTCTTCACCGGTCAGCAGATCGCGGACGATCAGGTCCCCGCGTGTCCGCTTGAAGGCCAGCCGCGTCCCATCGGGCGACGGCGAGGGGGAGAAGTCGTCGGTCGCCTCGACCACGATCGGATGGATCTCGAACCGGATCGCGTCCTGCCATCGCCCCGTGACCTGCGCCTTGGTGGGCTTCTTCCCATCCTTCTTCTTGTCTTCCGGCTCGGGCTCGCCGTTCTCGGGCTCGTCGGCATTCTCCCCGCTGGGGGCTTCCGGCTCCGGCTGCCTCATGGCCTCGGCGAACCTGTCCCGGATGTCCTTGCGCGTCAGGGAGACCGTCGCCGCGTAGATCGAATCAGTCCCGTCCTTGTCCGAGACAAAGTAGAGCCTCGACATGTCGGGCGACCACGCGATGTCCCTCGCCCGGGCCATGTCCTGGGTGACCGGTACGGTGGTGCTCCCGTCCTCGATGGCCTGGATGTACACGTCGCCGAAGGCCACATACGCCATCACCTTGCCGTCGGGGCTGAGCAGGGCCTCGTCCACATCGCGCGAGACATCCCGGGATTCACGCCTCGGGAACGCGTCCGCCGGCGCAGTGATCCGCATCCTTGATTCCGATTCCAGACGCCTGCCCCCGAACCGCGCGGCGTAGAGCCCGTCCCACTTCGCGTAGACCAGCGCCCGACCGTCACGCGAAACATCAAAGCCAAGGATGTCACGATCGGTGTTACCCGTCAGCCGGATCGCCCCGTCCTCGCCGGTGCGGGGATCCATCGACCACAACCCGATCGTCTCCTGATCACCCCGATCCGACATGTAAATGATCGTGTTGCGGTTCCGCCACTTCGGCTCGGCGTCGTGACCATTCCACTCCGTCAGCCGTGTGAAGCTCCCGTCCGACTCGTCGTACAGGTAGACATCACGGTCATCCGGGCCGCGATAATGCCGCCGGGTCAGGCTCGTGCCACCGCGCTCGAAGGCGTACGACGAACCGTCCGGCGACATGGTGGCCGCCTGGCCGAACGCGTCGTGCAGCCGGGTCAGGGGCCCGCCCTCGACGGGAACCCAGTACGGCCGAGCCGACCGGTAGACATCCCCCTCGATCGCACCGGACACCAGGATCCTCGAGCCATCCGCCGAGAAGCCCGACAGGCTCAGGGCCCCGTCCTCGAAGGTGACCTGCCGGACATCCGTGCCGTCCGGACGCATCAAGTGGATGCTCCGCCGCCCCGACCGCGTCGACTCGAACGCGATCCATTGCCCGTCCGGGCTCCAGGCCGAGGCCGACTCGGTGGCCGGGTGCGCGGTGAGCCGGAACGCCTCCCCGCCGCCGATCGGAACCCTCCAGAGATCCCCCCGCCAGGAGAACACGACCTGACGCCCGTCCGGACTGATGGACGGGTGCCGCGGCAGGTCCACTTCGCCTGCTCGCCCCATTCCGGCCAAGACGCCAACCAACAGAGCGGCCACCGCCGCCCAGACACGAACACCGACAACACGCTGGTACATGCAGAACTCCGATTCGGAGGGGAGGATGCCACGGCTTGGCGTTCAGAATTCACGCCGTACCACAATATACCAGAATCAGCACCCGGAGGTGGCGTCGTGTGCAAGGCACTGTGGCAAAGGCATTTATGACTAGGTAGGCGGGGGGCGACCCGCTTTCAGTCGAAAATGAGTCGCGATTCACCCGCCATTCAGACCCCCCGCACACCCGCATCGCATCATTTGACAACTCGGACGCGGTCCGGGATGGGTCCTTCAACCTCCACGAAAGGGGTTTGCCATCATGAGCACCATTGACCGAATCAAGCAAAGCATCGGCCGCACCCTAACCCTTCTCGCGGCTCTGACGTTCAGTTCCAGCGCCCTGCTCGTGGCTGCCTGTGGCACCACCGAGGGGGTTGGCAAGGACATCGAGGCCGCTGGCGAGGGTATCCAGGATATGGCCAACTAAGGCCGGTCGCTGAAAGCCCCGTTCTCGGCGGAACTGGCCGCCCGGAACACCAAGCACGCACCAGCGGTCATGTCACCGCACAACAGACGGGAGTTTTCCATGCTGTACTGGGCAGTTGTTTTCTTTATTGTCGCGATTGTCGCCGCGGTCTTCGGTTTCGGCGGCATTGCCGCGGGCGCCGCCTCGATCGCGCAAATTCTCTTCTTCCTCTTCCTGATTCTTTTCGTGATCTCACTGATCTTCGGCCTGGTTCGTGGACGCAGGCCGACGGTCTGAGTCCGGCGTACCTAACATCACACTCTCACACAGCCTTGTGCTGACGAAAGGAGTACCGATCCATGGACAACAAAGCCAGATCCATCACTCTCGGGGCAGTCGCGGGATTCGCGTCCCTCGCCCTGTGTCTCGCGGCCCTGACGGGCTGTGATTCCAATGATGCCCCGTCGTCGGCGCAGGATGCGGGTGAACGCCTCGATGACACCTATCGGGACGCCGCGGATTCGATCGATGACGCGTTCGATGACATGAACGACGGTTTCGACGACCCGCAGCCCTGATCGTCGCCAAGGCGCCGCACTCGGTCATTTCACAAGCCCCGCCCTCCGGCGGGGTTTTTTGTCGATCCGGTATCGCGATTCCTCACGCCCCGTTGCCTGGCGGACATCTGATCCTCCCGCCGCCTTCCCCCGCGCGAGATCACGGAAGCGATAGCAGCAGTGCGCGAAGCAGCCAAGCCCGACGAAACGCAACAGATCTGGCGATCGGCCTATTCCTGCTCTCGCCGGTGCTGGCGGACATCGGCCAGGGTTTCTCCGCGAGCCGCATCGTGCTGCCGCTGGAGATCTCGCTCGATGGAGCCGATCGCTCCGGAGGCCAACAGCCTGGAGATAGCCACCGTCACACCGAAGATCGCGAGCAGGAACAGGGCGTTGAGCCAGAAGCCGCCATAGGTGCGATCGGTCAAAAACAGCGCATAGCCGGTCACGGCCGCGATGACCACGCAGCAGGCCATGAGCCCGTGTGGGATGCCGGATGACACACGACGCTTCATACTCATGTATTGATCGGCCGGGTGAAACAAATGTCACCACTGAATGAAAATCAACTCATATTGTGTCCGTATCGCACGGAAACACCCTTCGGAACAGGTTTTTTCGCAACGGGTTGGCCGGCGAGCGGCAGGCACACCCGAAAAACGCAGCCACCCACCTCAAGATTATTGGCCCTGATGCGCCCGCCGTGCAACTCGGCGATCCCCTGGGCGATCGACAAACCCAGCCCGTGCCCCGCGTCCCGGCCCGCCTGAGCCGGGCGCTGGTTGGTGCCCTGCTTGAACCGTTCGAAAAGCGACCCGATCTCGCTTTCGGGGATCCCCGGCCCCTCATCCGTCACCGAGAGCACCCCCCGGCCCTCCTCTACGGTCACCCTCATGGTGACCCGCCCGCCCTTGGGCGTGAACCGGATCGCGTTGCGGACGAGGTTCTCCAGCATCGTTCTGAGAAGCTGCGGCTCCCCATAGATCTCGGCGTCCAGCCCGGCCTCGTCCGAGGCCAGTTCGGGCACGAGCTTGACCCCGTCCTGTCGCGCCATCAGCAAACATCCATCAACGGTGTCGACCGCGAGATCGTTCAGCGTGACCCGGCTCATCCGGGCGTGCGCGGTGCCCTCCCGCAACCGGGCCAGCCCGAGCAGGCTCTCGATCAACTTGCCGAGATGACGCATCTCTTCGCGGGTCGAACGAACAAAGTCCTGCGCATCCTTGGGTAACTTCTCCAAGTTGAGCGTCTGCGCCTCGGCCAGAATCACCGCGATCGGGGTCTTCAGCTCATGGGACACATTGGTCAGGAAGCGCTCCTGCATACCGAACGCACCGCGCAGGCGCTGCCGAGCATCGTTGAGTTGATCGCGCAGCTCCGCAATCTCTTTGTTGTAAACCGGCAAGTCCAGCGTCTCGTGCAGCGACTCCGGACGCATCTGGGCGGCCATCCGCCCCAGCCGTTCGAACGGGGCGACCGCGATGCCCGCGATGAACCACCCGCTCACGCTCGCCACCAGCGGCCCGAGCAGCGCGGACACGATGAAGATCCGGCCCACGAGCGCAAGCTGGCTGCGGGTAAAATCATCACTGGTCCCAACCACCAGAACATACGGCTCAAGGTCCCCCCCGAGTATCGACATCGCGACCACACGGGCCTTGCCTTGCGCCGCAAAGCCCGGGTGCGATAGCACGCTGGCGTCAGCCCGATAGAACACCGGCCGTCCGCTGGCAAGCACTTCAGGCGCCGAGATCTCGGAGGCGTCGAACAGGGTTTGCCGATCGCGTGTGGCGCTCGTGCCGTCCCGGCGGAGCACATCGATCCCGAAGGACTCGAACCGGATGTACTGGATCTGCTCGCGAGCGATCTCGTCGAGCAGCGCGCGATCCACCCCGGGCAGCATGTCGGCGACGCGTCGGACGAGCTTGTCGGCGTGCTCGATCAGGCGCTCGTCAGCCAGTTGCTCGATGGCGTTGGACTGATACAACCACAGCAGACCGCTGGTCGTCCAATGGATCAGCGTGAAGATCGCCACCACCCACAGCGTCAGCCGGATCCGCAAGGAAATCCGAGGCGACCCGCCCTGCTTGACGCCCTTGCCATCCTCCATCGATCAGGTCCTGATCCCGAATCGATAGCCGGCCCCCTTGATCGTGTGGATCAGCTCCACCTCGCGCCCGCGGTCCAGCTTCTTGCGGAGCGACGAGATGTACACATCGATCACATTGCTGCCGGGCTCGTAGTTCATATCCCAGACCTTCTCCGCGATCTGCGTCCGTGACAGCACCCGGTTCGGGTTGCGCATCAGGTACTCGAGCAGTCCGAACTCCTTGTTGGAAAGCTCAAACTCATCCTCCCCCCGTCGCGCGGTCCGCGTGTATAGATCAAGCTCCAGATCCTCGAACACCAGCGTCCGACCCTCCGTGGCCTGCCCCCGCCGCAGCAGCGCGCGCACCCGGGCGAGCAGCTCCTCGAACTCGAACGGCTTGGTCAGATAGTCGTCGGCGCCAGCGTCCAGCCCGGCGACCTTTTCCCCGGTGCTCGACAACGCGGTCAGCATGAGCACCGGCTTGGTGATCTCCCGCCGCCGCAGGTTCCGGCAGACATCCACGCCGTCCCGGTCCGGCAGCATGACATCCAGGATCACCAGGTCGTACGGCTCGACCGCCGCCAGCTCCTCCCCCTCGTACCCCGAGTGGCAGGCGTCCGCGGCAAAGCCGTGCTCCCGCAGCCCACGCTGAATCGCCGAGGCCATCTTTGGATTGTCTTCGATGATCAACACCCGCATGCGTCCCATCCTCTCCGTGAATACCCGAACCATGATAGGGACATGTCCTTGCATACCAGTTTTCTGGAACGGATCCCGAAAAATACGTTCCAACAATCAAACCAGCCCTGGGCCTGACCCCTCCGCCACGCCTATCCCCCAGAAATCTCCGGCATGAGGCGGATCCTCGCGCGATCTGCATGCACGCTCCCGCCCGGACCGTTCCCGCTCCGGTATGCTGAAATTGAGGAAACTATCCCATCCGTCAGGGAGGCCCGCATGTCATTTATCCGCCGGATCACCGTCGCCGCCGTTTCTCTGGTCGCGCTGCTCATCCCGCCCGCACAGGGCCAGACCCCGACCGCCAGCGGCGTGGTCTTCGAAGACCTCAACGCCAACGGCCGCATGGACCCCGGCGAACCGCCGGTCGAGGGCGTCCTGGTCACCAACGGCGTCGAGGTCGTCGCCACCGATGCCCGGGGCCGCTACATACTCCCGATCGACGAACGCCGCGGCTCCATCTCCGTGGTCAAGCCCGCGGGGTATGCGACGCCGATCGACGACCTGAACCTGCCCCGCTTCTACTACCTCCACCGCCCCGAGGGCTCGCCGGACGAAGACTTCCGGTTCAAGGGCATCGCACCGACCGGCCCGCTCCCCGACACGATCGACTTCCCGCTCACCCGAGTCGCCGAGCCCGAACGCTACAGCGTCATCCTCGTCGCCGATCCACAGCCCTACAACCCGCAGGAAGTCGCCTGGTACGGCCGGACGGTCGCCGCGGAGATGGCCGCCATCCCCGCGGCGTTCGCCATCGCGCTGGGCGACCTCGTCGGTGACGATCTGGACCTCTTCGAGCCCTACAACGAAATGAACGCCCTGACCGGACACCGCTGGCACAATGTGGTGGGCAACCACGACCTCAACTTCATGGCCCCGAACAATGACTGGGCGACGGAAACCTACCAGCGCGTCTACGGCCCCACCGACTACGCCTTCGCACAGGGCAAAGCGCTCTACATCGTCCTCAATAATGTCCATTGGCGCGGCTTCAACGGCTACCGCAATGACGGTCACCCCCAGACCGGCAACTACTTCGGCGACCTCTCCGAGAGCCAGATCGCCTTCGTCGCCAACCTGCTCGAACACACGCCGACGGATCACCTGATCGTCCTCTCGACCCACATCCCCCTGCCGGGATCCGGTCAGCATTCCACCCGCAACCTCGACCGGCTCCTGGCGGTCCTCTCCTCCCATCCCAACACCCTGTCGCTGTCCGGCCACACCCACATCCAGCGACATTTCTTTCTGGGCTCAGACGACGGCTATGTCAACCCCGAGAACCCGACCCACCACCACTACAATGTCGGCACCGCCTCCGGCACATGGTGGCGCGGGCGAACCAATGTCCGCGGCGTCCCCCACGCGATGATGCGTGATGGAACCCCCAACGGCTTCGCGGTCCTGACCGTCGAAGGCAACCGCTACAGCATCCGATACCGGGCCGCGGGCTTTCCCGACGACTACCAGATGAACATCCACGCCCCCGACCACGCCTCGGGCGGCGAGGCCTTCTCGGTCAATGTCTTCAACGGCAGCGAGCGATCGAGGGTGGAGTTCCGCATCACCGGTCTGACCGACTGGACGCCCATGGAGCACGACCCCCAGCCGGACCCCCTCTACGCCGCCATCGTCGAGGAGGAAACCCCACCCGCCCCCGGGCGCCGGCCCCTGAGCCGGCCCATGGAAGCCAACCACATCTGGGCCGCCACCCTGCCGTCGGATCTGACCCCGGGCACGCACTGGCTCGAGGTCCGCTCCACCGACATGTTCGCCCAGGTCGACACCGCCCGCCACCCGTTCCGGGTCGTGTCGTCGTCTCCCTGAAAACACCCCGGGTTGGATTCGAACCAACGACCTGCGGATTAGAAGTCCGCTGCTCTATCCAGCTGAGCTACCGGGGCCCGCCAACAGGCTCTGAAAGCATATCCGCCCTGGGCGGGCAGCCCCGCAAAGGCCCGATATTCCCGCCAAACCGGAACCCGTCGTGCCTCGCACGAACCCAACGCCCGACCTATGATCCGCCCGTGTCCAGAGCCGCCGTTCCCGAGGCCGTGATGCCCACCGACCGCCCCGCGGGCGTGCTGTCCGCGTGCATCGAGGTCACCAAGCCGGGAATCACCCGCCTGGTCACCATCACAGCATCCGTCGGCCTGATCCTGGCTGGCCTCCACTACGGGGGCCTGCACCTCTGGGACTGGCTCCGCCTCGCGACGGGCGTGATCGTCGGCACGGCCCTCGCCGCCGGCGGCGCCAACGCGCTCAACCAGTGGTACGAGTCGGAGCGGGACGCACGCATGCGCCGCACGTCGACGCGGCCCATCCCCTCGGGGCGACTGACATCCAGAGCCGTCTTCTGGCTCGGCACCGGTCTGATCGTCTCCGGAACCGCCGTCCTCTACATCCTCTGCGGCACCATGCCCGCATTGATCGCCCTGGTCTCCGCCGGGTCCTACATCATCCTCTACACCCCGCTCAAGCCGCTCACCATCTGGAACACCCTGGTCGGCACGGTCCCGGGCGCGCTGCCCACGATGATCGGCACCGCCGCCGTCGCCCCCGGCATCGGCTTCGAACCGCTCTCGGACCCCATCGGCCTGGCCCTGTTCTCGCTGATGATGGTCTGGCAGATCCCGCACTTCCTCGCCATCGCCTGGATGTGCCGGGCCGACTACGAGCTGGGCGGCTTCCGCATGCTGCCCGCGATCGACCCCACCGGTAAGCTCACCGCCTGGATCATCGTCGGCTCCTCGCTGCTACTGATCCCGGTCTCGGCCTCGGTCGTCTTCACGGCCCCAAGCCTGCTCGGCTGGCCGACCATCGCCGCCTGCGTCCTGCTGGGGCTCCTGCTCGTCGGGCTCGGCATGCGGGTCGCCCTGCACCCGACCGAGAAGACCGCCCGAGCCGTCTTCATCGGTTCCATCATCCACCTGCCCGTCCTGCTCCTGGTCATGGTCACCGAGGCCGTCGTCCGATCCATCTTCTGATGTCCGCCATCGACCTCCGCGCCATCACGGCGAGCTACCCGGGCGCCCACCGCCCCGCGCTCGATGCTGTGACGCTCGCCGCGGACCGCCAGATGGTCGCCCTGCTCGGACCCAACGGCTCCGGTAAGTCCACGCTGATGCGCGTCCTCGTGGGCCTGCACAAGCCCGACGCCGGCGAGGTGTTCAGCCCGCGTGACCGCACATCGCTCGGCGTCGTCTTCCAGTCCCCGGCCGTCGACGACCTCCTGACCATTCGCGAGAACCTGATCCTTGCCGCCGCCCTGTGCCGCAAGCCGCGGCCGTTCGCCCGCGACCGCATCGCGTGGCTCGTGACGCAGATCGGCCTTGAGGATCTCCTCGACACCCGCTGCGGCCGGCTCTCCGGCGGCCAACGCCGCCGCGCCGACCTGGCCCGCGCCCTGATGGGCCAGCCCGGCGTGCTGATCCTCGACGAACCAACCACCGGCCTCGACATCGACGCCCGGGCCCGGTTCTGGTCCACGATCGAGCGGATCCGGGCTGAGGAGCACCTGACCGTGCTCGCCGCCACGCACCTCGGAGACGAGGCCGAACGCGCCGACAGGGCCGTGCTCCTGCGACAGGGCCGTATCGTGGCCGACGGGTCCCCCGATGAACTCCGCCGTCCCCTCGGCGGCCGCGTGGCCCGCATCGACCTGCGCCCGGGCGCCGATCACGACCCGATCCGCCCATGGCTCGAATCAGCCGCCCCCCAGGCCCGCTGGTGGTCCGGCGGCGCGATCGTGCCCGACGCCCACCTCGGCCTGATCGAGACATGCCCGATGGACCTGGCCACGGTGCGCATCGCAGCGCCCACCCTCGAGGATGTCTACCTCTGGCACACCGCAGACCAGGGGGCCGCCGTATGACCCCCTTCGCCGCGCTCTTCAAACGTGAACTGCTCCGGCAGGTCCGCCAGCCGACCCGCATCGTCGCGGCCGTCGCCACGCCGGCCATGATCTGGATCTTCCTCGCCGCGGGATTCGCCGGATCGACCGAGCTCGGCGTCGACGCCGACATGCGGGCCTTCCTCATCCCCGGCATCGCGAGCATGACGGTCCTGTTCGCATCCATCTTCGCCTCCATCTCGCTGATCCAGGACCGAGCCGACGGCTTCCTGCGAGCCGCGTTGGTCTCGCCCGCCCCGCGATCCTCGATCGCCGCCGCCAAGATCGCCGCGGGCGTGCTGATGGCCACCGCGCAGGGATTGATCGTCCTCCTCGCGTTGCCCGCGACAGGGCACGCCGTGACCCTGACCGGCATGCTCGCGGCGATCGGCGTGCTCGCGTGCATCGCCTGCGCCCTGATCGGCTTCGGCCTCACGCTCGCATGGCGGGTCGATTCCACCCAGGGCTACCACGGTGTGATGAACGCCATCCTCATGCCCATGTGGCTGCTCAGCGGCGCGGTCTTCCCCGTCGAGACCGCCGCGGGCTGGCTCGCCGCCATCGCCCGCGTCAACCCCCTGACATGGTGCCACGACGCGATGCGTCACGCCTTTTCGATGGCCCCGTCCAGCGACCCCGTCGCCGCATGGGCGGTCACGATCCTCTTCGCCGCCGCCGGCCTGGCCGCCGGCGTCCGCACCCTCGGCCGCTCGGCCCATCCGGCCCGCAAGCCCCGACGAACAGCCTCACGCGATCCGCTCCCGTCCACGCAGACCCCCGACCCGACCTGACCCGTAGGATTCATCATGCGCCCGCACATGCTCGTCATCTCGCTGGTCCTCACCCTGCTCACCCTCGGGCTGATCCTCTTCCTCGTCGCGACCTACAAGCCCCCGGCGGGCGTGCTCAGCGACGGCCAGGGCAGCATCACCCGCATCCCCGACGAGCCCGGGGTCAACCCCTACGCCGACTTCCATGTCCCCGAGTTCGAGTTGATCGACCGAAACGGAGATCCCATCACCCACGCCGCCCTCGACGGCCGCTACACCGTGCTGGACTTCTTCTTCAGCTCCTGCCCGCTCTGGTGCCCCGGCATGACCGCCGCCATGGCCCGCGTCCAGAACGAGACCGCGGGCACCAGCGCACGGCTCATGTCCGTTTCCATCGACGGCGAGGTCGACACCCCGGCCATCATCAGCCGCTACGCCAACGACTACGGCGCCGACCCCGAACGCTGGGACTTTGTCACCGGGGATCCCGATGTGGTCGCCGACATCGTCCGCAACGGCCTGCGCTTCGAGATCGGCGATGAGAGCATCGACCCCCGCACCGGCGGCCGCATCATCGACCACCCCACCCGCCTGATCCTCGTCGGCCCCGACCGGCGCGTGGTCGGTCTCTACCGCTTCGACGACCCGGACGACATCGAAGAACTGATCGCCGCCGTCAAGCGTCTGGCCCCGTGACGATCCCCGGGCTCGCACGCCCGTCCCGGTAGACCATCTCCATCGCCAACCCCAGCCCGTCGCGTTCGGGACGTTCGGGCAGCGTCCTCAGCGAATCGTCCCACAACCCCGCCGCAGTCGCCGCGCACACCATCGCGTCGACCACATCATCCGGTTGGGTCGCTCCGCGCGGCAGCGTACGCAGCCCCTCGGCGACCAGGTCAGCCGCCCCCGGCACGAACCGCTCCAGCACAGCCACGCGCGCCGCGAATCCTTCCGGTGTCTTCTTGTTCTCGCCGATCACCGCCCCCCCGAGCCCCCAGAAGCAGATCTCCGGGTGGCACTCGCGCACCACACCGGCCAGCCTCGGCTGATCCCGCAGCGCGTGATCGACCTCGCGGATCTTCGGCATGATGTTCCACATCTGCTTGGACAGCCCCTTGTCCGAAAGTTCCCGCGACCGGGCATTCGCGTTCACGTAATCCACGCACCCGAACACCCCCCGCGCTGGCGTGAGAAACACCCGCGCGTTCCACCGTCCCAGCACCCGCTTGGCCGCCAGATCCACCGGACGCAGGCCCCCGTCGGCCAGCCCGATCGGCATGTCCACGCAGCATAACCCGCAATCAGCCCCGACGGCCTCCAGCCGCTCCAGCAGCCTGAACGAAACCGCCCCACCGCCGATCTCGCAGCACACCCAGCCTCCTCGGCACCCATCCAATCCAGCAACAACCCGCATCCGTCCACCCCTGGTCTCTGATGGCGGTCCAAAGAAAACGCCCGGGGCATCGTACCCCGGGCGTCTGAAATCCCTGGTCCGTCAAGGATTACTTGTCGTCTTCCTTGACCTCGTACTCCGCGTCGATCACATCATCGCCGCTCGACGACCCGCCGGGCCCGGGCTCCGCGGGGCCGCCCGCGGCCTGCTGGCCGGCGCTCTGCTCGTAGATCGCCTTTCCGAGCTCCATCGAGGCGTTCTCGAGCTCCTTGAGCGCGGCCTCGATCACTTCCTTCGTGACCGAGTCATCCTTGACCTTGCCCTCGAGGTTGGAGACCGCGCTCTCGATCTTCGACCGGATCTCCGACGACACCTTGTCGCCGTGCTCGTCCAGGCTCTTGCGGGTCGCCGCGACCATCGCATCGGCCCGGTTCTTCAGATCGACCAGTTCGCGCCGCTTGCGGTCTTCCTCCGCATGGGCCTCGGCGTCGGCCTTCATCTTCTCGATCTCGTCCGAGTTGAGCCCGCCCGAGTTTTCGATCCGGATGTCCGCCTTCTTCCCCGTCTTCTTCTCGGTCGCCGTCACCTGCAGGATGCCGTTGGCGTCCAGGGCGAACTCGACCTCGATCTGCGGCACGCCGCGCGGCGCCGGCGGGATGTCCGCCAGCTCGAACATGCCCAGCGTCCGGTTGTCCTTGGCGAACTCACGCTCGCCCTGCAGGACATGGATCTGCACGCTGGTCTGGTTGTCCGCGGCGGTCGAGAAGGTCTCCTTCCGGCTCGTCGGGATGGTCGTGTTCTTCTCGATGAGCTTGGTCATCACGCCGCCCATCGTCTCGACGCCCAGGCTCAGCGGGGTCACATCCAGCAGCAGCACATCCTTCACGCTGCCCGACAGCACGCCACCCTGAATCGCCGCCCCGATCGCCACGACCTCGTCCGGGTTGACGCTCTTGTTCGGGGCCTTGCCGAAGATCTCCTTGGCGATCGCCTGCACCCGCGGCATGCGGGTCGATCCGCCGACCAGCACGACCTCGTCGATCTTGCTCGCGTCCATCCCCGCGTCCTTCAGCGCGTCCACGCACGGCTTCTTCAGCCGCTCGAACAGGCTGTCGCACAGCGACTCGAACTTCGATCGGCTCAGCGTCTCCTGGAGGTGCTTCGGGCCCTCGTTCGTCGCCGTGATGAACGGCAGGTTGATCGTCGTCTCCTGCGAGTTGGACAGCTCGATCTTGGCCTTCTCCGCGGCCTCCTTGAGCCGCTGCATCGCCATCGGGTCGCCGGAGAGGTCCACGCCCTCTTTCTGCTTGAACTGGCTGACGAGGTGGTTGATCAGCACCTGGTCCCAGTCGTCGCCGCCGAGGTGGGTGTCGCCGTTGGTGCTCAGCACCTCGAACACCCCGTCGCCGACATCCAGGATCGACACATCGAAGGTGCCGCCACCGAGGTCGAACACCGCGATCTTCTCGTTGGCCTTCTTCTCCAGCCCGTACGCCAGCGCGGCCGCCGTCGGCTCGTTGATGATCCGCTTGACCGTCAGGCCCGCGATCTCGCCCGCGTCCTTGGTCGCCTGGCGCTGCGCGTCGTTGAAGTATGCGGGAACCGTGATGACCGCCTCGGTCACCGCCTCGCCCAGGTAGTCCTCCGCCGTCCGCTTCAGCTCGCCTAGGATCATCGCCGAGATCTGCTGCGGCGTGTACTCCTCGCCCCGGATCTTGACCTTCACGAAGTCCTTGGCCGAGCCGAAGACCTCGTAGGGCACCAGCTTCTCCTCGCTGGCCACCTCCTCGTGGCGCCGGCCCATGAACCGTTTGATCGAGAAGACCGTGTTCCGCGGGTTCGTCACCTGCTGGTGCTTGGCCTGCTGGCCCACCAGTCGCTCACCCTTCTCGGTGAAACCCACCACCGACGGCGTCGTCCGGTTGCCGGACGAGTTGATCAGAACCTTCGGGGTGTCCCCCTCCATCACGGCCACCACCGAGTTCGTGGTGCCCAGGTCAATGCCGATGATCTTGCCCATCTGGAGCCTCCTTCCGCCGCCCACCCCGGATGGGGCGGAACGACTCTCCGTGTCCTAATGCAACCACGATGCCAGAAATCTGTGCGGCTCAGACCTCCACGAGCCTCCGGCCATCCTCTCGATCCCCGCCGATCCGTCCGGATCTCGCCCGCTCCCTGCCGATCTGGCAGCCTCAGCCCGGCGGCCTCGGCCCCCGCCGGCCCGCCTGCCGCCACGCCGCCACCGCCCCGAGGGCGGTGAACAGCAGCGAGGAGGTCGCGAACATCCCGTGCCGGGCCCCCTTCCAGTTGTGATACCACCACTCATCCCAGTGGCCCGTACCTCCCCACCAGTTCCAGTTGATCACCGTGATCGGGAATGACAGCGACCAGTGCACCCCGATCGTCACCGCCGCCGCCATGAACGCCAGCGCCGGCGAGCCGACCCGCCCGACCCGCCAGACGACCGCCCCCACGATCCCTCCGATCAGCCACACAAACAGATCAAACCGCTGTTGCCACCCAAAGGCCCGGTTCGTCGCCCACACCACCCCGACCCACACCGCCGCGCAGGCCAAGCCGATCGCCAGACCCGCCCCCAACGCCAGCCAGGGGCGTCGCACATCCGCCTGCGGTTCCGGATCCGGCGGCAGCACCGCCAGGTCCGCCTCCTCGCGGTACCGGCCGACCCGGTGCAGGTACGCGGCCACCCGCCGCTGGGCCGCCCCGTCCCACGCCAGGCCGATCCCTTCATGGACCCGTCCCATCACCCCCATCGGATCCGCGACCAGATCCTCATACCGAACCCGCACCACCCGCCCCGGATCGATCCCGGCCAACTCCGCGTCCCGCTTGGCCTCGGTCTCGTCAAACTCCGAAACGATCCGCCGGCGCAGGGTCTCCTCGTCCGGCCCGTCCGCCAGCGCGTGCGCCGCCAGCGACCGGTGCATGCCCAGGTTTGACCGGACGACCGCCTCCCGGTCACGATTGATGGACACGAACCGAACCTTTCCGACGAACAGCGCGTCCAGCTCCGCCACCCGCGCCGTGTGGCTCGGCGTCTTGAGCACCAGCACCCTGTCCCCACGGAACCGCGTGACCTTCCAGCAGAACATTGCCGTCAGCGACCGCCACCGGCGCAGTCGCCGCTCATCGAGCCCATCCAGCCCGTGCCATGCCCGCTCCCGCGCCCACACCCGCTCGCCCGGGAACACAAACCGCCCCGCCAGCGTCGACGCCCCGCCCCAGGTCGCCAGCGCGAAGTCGTCCTCCGCCGGCCACGACGGCCCGAACCCCACCCCGTCCTGCGGCCGCGTCGAACCCAGGAAGGGCGTCAGCATGAACCGCGCCAGCGACCAGCTCAGCCACCAGCCTGGCCCCACCAGGCACTGGTACCACCGCGGCGTGACCACCCGCCCATCGCACGCCAGCAGGTTGTGCAGGTGCGTCGTCCCCGATCGGTAGTACCCCAGCACCACCACCACGCCCGGCCCGTGCTCGAACCGCGGCCGAGCCCCGCCGAACTTCGCCAGCCGCACCGGCCACAGCAGCAGCCGCTCGGGCATCGTCAGCACGGTCCCGACCCAACTCGTGAACAGGCAGAACCCCAGCCGCAGCCAGTAACGGGGCCGGACCCCGCCCGAACCGGCCAGCATCTGCGCCCACACATCCAGCGGGGCGAGCGCCAACAGGTGCGCGACAGGCCGCCGGATCATGCCATCCAAAGCCGCGGGCGTACGCACGCGACCCCCGCACGCGACCACGCCGCCCCCGGAGCCGCCCCGCTCACCCGTTCCACTTCATCAGGTCCGGCCCGGTGTACGCCGCACGCGGCCGGATCAGCCGGTTGTTCGCGTGCTGCTCCATCACATGCGCGGCCCAGCCCGACACCCGCGACGCCACGAAGATCGGCGTGTACTGCGGCACAGGGATGCCCATCGTGAAGTACGTCATCCCGCACGGGAAGTCCACATTGGGATAGATCTTCTTCTCGTCTTCCATGATCTTCTGGACCGCCTCGCCCAGCTCGAACAGCTTGACGAACTCCGGCCCACGCTTCTCGGCCGCCTTGCGCCCCAGCCCGTGCAGGATCGGCGCCCGGTGATCGCCGTTCTTGTAGACGCGATGCCCGAAGCCCATCAGCTTGCGCTTCTCGACGAAGGCTTTCTGCATCCAGTCGGCGATCTTCTTCGGGTCGTTCTCAGGCCCGATGTCCCGGCGGATGTCGCTGAGCATCTCCATCGCCGCCTCGTTCGCCCCGCCGTGCAGGGGGCCCTTGAGGGCCGCGATGCCCCCCACGATCGCCCCGTGCATGTCCGCCAGCGTGCCCGCGATCACCCGGGCCGTGAAGGTCGAAGCGTTGTAATCGTGCTCGGCGTAGAGGATGAGCGACACATCCATCACCTTCTCGTCCTCGGCCGACGGCTTCTGACCGGTCATCATCCACAGCAAATTGCCCGCGTGGGAGAGCGAGGCGTCGGGCGCGACAAAGTCCTTGCCCTCGATCGCGTTCTGCATGTGCCCGATGATCGTCGGCACCTTCGCCAGGATCCGCTTGGCCTTGCGCAGGTTCGCCTCCGCCGAGTTGTCCTGGCAGTCCGGGTCAAAGTGCCCGCACACCGACACCGCCGTCCGCAGGATGTCCATCGGCACCGCGGCGTGCTTGTTGACCAGCTCCCCCGCGTGCCGCAGGTTCTGCTTGACCATCTCGGGGATGTCCCGCTCGGCGATCAGTTCCTTCTTGAACCGCGCCAGCTCGTCCTTCGACGGTTTATGCCCCTCGAGCAGCAGGAACGCGACTTCCTCGAAGGTCGCGTTCGCTGCCAGGTCCGCGATCTCATACCCCCGGTAGATCAACGCCGACTGCTCGACATTGCAGATCGCCGTCTCTCCGGCGATCACACCCTCAAGTCCCTTGACGACAGGCGCTTCCGTACCAGCAGTGGCCATTTTAAACTCCCTCAGTTCATTTCTGAATGGCCATTCTAGGCGAGGGCGGATACAGCCAATCACCCCAAACCGGCACCCCAAAAAGACTAAAACGGATAGAAATATAGATTTTCCCGCCGAAGTTCTTGTTCCGAAGCGCCAGCCGTGTCAGAATTGGACGGTGGGTGTTGGTCGATGCCCCCGAGAAGCCTCCGCGGCCTCGGAAGGGCGAGTCTTTCTGAAAGGGTGGTGGCCGATGAAACTGCATCGCACATTTTCGGCTTTGGAGACGGGGAGAATCTTCTTCTTCAGTATCGGCCTGCTCACTTCCAGTGTGATCGCGCAACACCCCGATCCCTGTGAGCGGACATGGACCGCTTTGGGAACCGGATTGCCGGATATCCCGCCGTCGCCAAACGATGTTTGGACGATGGCGATTTTCGATGACGGAACAGGTCCCGCATTGTTTGTTGGCGGTCGGTTCACGACCGTGGGCGGTCAAGCTCTCAATCGGATCGCGAAGTGGGACGGCGCAAGCTGGACCTCGCTGGGTACAGGCCTCAGCGGCCCTGCGTGGGCCATGAAAGTGTTTGATGACGGCTCGGGCCCGGCCCTGTTCGTGGGAGGATTCTTCGAGCAGGCGGGCGGCAAGACGGTCAACAGCATCGCGAAGTGGGACGGCAACGACTGGCATCCGCTCGGATCTGGCATCATCGCGGATTACCCGTGGGTGTACGACATCGAAGTCTTTGACGACGGATCCGGTCCATCTCTGTACATCGCTGGCGATTTTATCACCGAAGACACCGAGCCGATTCACTCGGTCGCCCGCTGGGACGGACAGCAATGGAGCCAGGTCGGCGATGGCCTCGGTGATATCGTAAACACGCTTGTGGTCTTTGATGATGGAAGCGGGCCTGCGTTGTTTGCCGGCGGCGATTTCGCCATCCGCGCCGATCCAGCAAACATCGCTGCCTCGGTAGCGAAGTGGAATGGATCAGAGTGGCAGAGACCGGAACTCGGAGCCCGAGGCCTGTGGGGCCACGCCTTGGCCCTGGAAGTCTTTGACGACGGCACCGGAAGCGCACTCTACGCAGCCGGCTTCCAGGTTGGCACTACAGGGAGCGGGCAGGAAAACCAAATCGTCAAGTGGGATGGCAGCCAGTGGTCACCTGTGCGCGATTCCGTGCCGACGATCTCTGGTTTCCAGACGACGATCTATGCTTTGAAGTCCTTCGATGACGGCCACGGAGAAAAACTTTACGTGGGCGGCTTCTTTACGCACTTCGGTCATGTTGAAACGCCCGGGATCGCCAAGTGGGACGGAGTGTGGTGGTCAGGCGTCGGAGATGGTCTCACACTGGTGCCGCAGCCGCCCGGCGCATTCTCGCGAGTTCGGGCTCTCCTTGGATCGAAGAACGACGGTGCCGCAGACCTGTTCGCAGGCGGCAACAACCTGGAGAACAGCACGACACTTCCTTCAAGACGAGGAGTCGCAAGATGGGGCTGCATCATCTACTGCCCAGCCGACCTGAATCAAGACGGACAGGTCAACTTCTTTGATGTCAGCCTGTTTGTCCGCCTCTTTCTCGACGGCGACCCCGCCGCGGATATCAATCAAGACGGCATGCTCGACTTCAATGACTTCGCCGCCTTCCTGGATCTCTTTACGACCCCGTGCGCGTTCTAGCGACGAGTTCCTCAAGGCGTATCGGCTTCTCATTTCAAAGCACAAGCTCTTGTTGCAGCGCGAGTTCGTGTGGGCTGTGTTTCGCTTTCGCTCCGCGTCTTCTGGCATCTTTCTGCCGTCGTGCTGATCCTGCACGACCCCGCACGATCAACGCCGCCGAGACCTTGCTAGGTACCTCCGCGTGCCCGCGGCGATCTCAGCCCTGACCTTGTCGTAAATCCACGATTCAGATTGGCGTACAAACCAATCCTGCCCGCCCCGCTATCCACAATCACCCCCGCCCGACGCCGCAGCAACCACCCCGCTTCCGGGTGCCCCGTCCACAGATCTTTGGAATCAAGCGATCGCCTGACACAGATCCGTGGAATCTGCACCAAACCTGGCGGCAACCCTTGCAACACGACGCGTCTTCGGTACCTTGGCGATGACGCCGGCCGGCGATCCACAACACGGACCGTGTGCCGAGCCGGGTGTTCCGGACCCGGCGCACGATCACGATCATTCTTCGCAGAGGAGACACACCATGAAACTTCTGGCATCGCTCGGCGCATTCGCGTTCTCGGCTTCGATCGCCCTCGGATGGAGCCTGCCCACCAACATTACCGCCAGCCACGGCCCCCTCGCCAACGCCGCCGCCGCCGAGCGCCTGGCGGCCGAGGACCTCCGCGGCGACGACCTCGCCGCCGCCCCACTCTGTCTGACCAACTTCAGCAAGGACGACTGTCAGGGCGTCGTCGAGCCCGGACACTACAGCGTCACCGGCTGCGATATCACCGGATGCCGCACCATCGTCGTCCGCGGGGCCGTCCACGAGTTCCGCCTGGACAGCAGCGGCCTGCTCTGCGGCGGTCCCACCAGCCCCTGCATCCAGCGCTGCGACGAGTTCCCCGACGGCCGCATGACCCTCAAGTTCAACTATGTCCTCCGCGCTGACTCCTGCTGCCCCTACCGCGGCTCCTGGGAGGGTGAATGGCGCTTCGTCGCCGACACCGGAGCGATCTTCGTCGGCACCGCCCACGGCACCATCGGCGTCGGCACCAACCGCTCTTCCAACTGCCAGGCCGCCAACGACGACTGCGAGCGTTGCTACGATGTCAGCCTCGTCGACGGCCGCTACTTCATCGGCGTCGAAGGCTCCTTCCGCGGCGAGTCGCTCTTCACCACCATCTACGGCCCCAACGAGCTCAACTTCACCATGGACTCCCATTGGATCGTCAAGGCCGACCAGCCGCACCCCTTCCGCAACGCCTTCCGCACCCTCGGCCGCTACGACGGCGTCCACATCCGCAAGTCCTGCCCGTGATCTCCATACACCGCCACGGTACCTCATAGGCTCCGGACGGTGACACAAGGCCGCGGCCCGCGTCAAAGCGGGCCGCGGTTTTTCTACAGTCGCTCGCCCGCCGTTCCCAACCTATTCCGGGCATGCCTGCCACAGATCTGTGCAGAAACGCACCCATACATAGCAACTTTGTGGATCGCAACCCGCGCCCGAGCAATTCTGCTTGCAGTCCGACAGCACACATGTACATTGGCGATGCACCGCGCACGCGTCCGACCAACAGACCATCCTCCATCGCCGAACGGTTCGGCGAACCGACGACGCGCCGCGCGAAGAACGCAAAGGAGCTGAGCATGAAACGCATCGCAAGCCTGTTCACCCTCTGTCTCGCGGGTTCTGTCGCGATGGGCTGGCCGGCCTTCAACGCCGCACTGCTCGTCAACCAGGCCGCCCCCGCCCCCCAGGCCACCGTCGCCGCCCCGGTCGCGGCCGAACCCGAGGGGGGCGATGTCGGCGCCGACTTCCCCCTCTGCCTCTTCGGCTTCAGCAAGGACGACTGCCACGGCGTCGTCCAGCCCGGCGAGTACAAGGTCTCACGCTGCGACCTCACCGGCTGCCAAACGATCATCGTCACGGGCGCCGTCTACGAAACCCGCTTCCAGAGCAGCGGCCTCCCCTGCGGCGTCATCTGCGAAACCCTCTGCGACGAGTTCCCCGACGGCCGCTTCATCCTCAAGTTCGACTATGTCCTCCGCGGCGACTCCTGCTGCCCCTACCGCGGCTCATGGCACGGCGAATGGTCCTACACCGTCCCCGGGCGCGTCTTCGAGGGCCGCGCCCATGGCACCATCGGCGTCGGCACCAACCGCGCCTCCGCCTGCCCCGTCACCCACGACGGCTGCGAGCCCTGCTACGATGTCCGCCTCAACGACGACGGCTGGTACATCGGCTTCGAGGGCTCCTTCCGAGGCACCGCCACCTCCAGCGTCCTCCCCCACCAGGAAGACCTCCACTTCACCATGGACGGCACCTGGATCATCGACCCAACCTCGGCCCGCCCCTTCACCGCCCCCTTCCGCGTCCGCAACCGCTTCGACGGCACCCACCTCCGCTGGGCCTGCCCCTGATCCAACGCCCCTCCCGAGACCCTGATCTCGGCGAACGCCGGCTCTCCGACCCGGCCGCCCCGGCCCGCCCACGCGCGGGCCGGGGCTTTGTCAGAACCACACCCTCACAACTTGGGCGGCCACACCCCCGGCCCCGACCCATCCGGATACACCGGCTTCGGAAACCGTCGCGCCGCCGGCTCCACCACCGCCCACATCGCCATCGCGTTGGCGTGCTCCGGCGTGCCGTGTTTCATCTCCTTGATGTCGCAAGCAAGCCGATCGACCGCCGTCCGCCACATCCAGGTCGGGATGTTCGGGTTCGCCCCTGCCCTGATGAGCGACCGGACGATCTCCAGACTCCCCTTGCTCACCGCTTTCTCTAAAGCGGTATTGCCGATCGCGAACTCCGCGTGGGCGTTGACATCCACCCCCTTGCCGATCAACCACCGCACCCCCACAGCATCGCCCGCCAGAACCGCATCAATCAGCGGCGTGTACGCAAGATCCGCGGTGAAAGTGTCCTTCAACCGGTCCAGCCCCCTCGTCCACAACCATTCCAGCCGCGGAAAGTGATTCCCCTCCAACAGCAGCACGATCGGGTTCTCAGCGACCGTTTCCTCCTCGTTCCGCAACTCGATCAGATCCTCCCACCGAGCCCCGTCCTTGAACGCCCGCTCGACCAGCGGCTCCGGCGCCAAGATCGCCAGCCGCACAAACGCGGGCACAAAGTGGCCCGGCTCCACGATCAGCCGTCCCCCGCGTCCATCAACCGCGAAACCGCCTCCCAATGCCCCGCCCCCACCGCACAGTCCAGCGGCCGCTCGCCGTCCACACCCACCGCGTTCGGATCCACCCCCTCCGCCAGCAACTGCTCCACCAAGGCCATCCCAGTCTCGCGATCCTCCAAAGCCACCGCCTCGCACAACAACTGCACCTGCTCCGCCATGTCCCCATCATGCACGCCCATGACGAACCCTCGCACCTATGGCGGCCTGCCTCCCCCCACACTCCGGGCACACAACCCCATCAACCCCCGCAAGGTCATACCCGCACGCTACACAAAGCCCCCGCCCCCGCCGTCGCGCCCGCCTGATCGCCACCGGCAGGACCACCGAAGCCCAAATCCCGACCGCCCCGACCAGACTGTTCAGAACAATCCCGGACCACACCGGCCCGTAGGGCACCGTGTAACCCATCGCGGCACGCCCGGTCGGATCCGCAATGTGGCGCAGGTTCGCGGCCCTAAAAGAGACCCCGCTGGCGTCATCCATGCTCCAGTGCCCCCCGCGCCAGGCACGAAATAGCCAGCCGGCCGCATACAGCCGCCAAGAGTTCGCGCCCGGTGCATGCACCCGGGCAAACGGAGTACCCCTGCGGACGATCGGAGACACTGCGTGCCGCGGCAACCTGTTGTCCGCCTGTGCCCAGGAGGCGAGCACATCCGGTGTGCTCTGAGGAAGCCGAATGCACTCCGTATCGGTCCAGCCCACACTGCTGTACACGCCGATTTGCCAGAGCTGCTGCGGATGCTCCGCCTCAACACCGTGCAGCACCCGCACGCGGGTCCATCCATCGGGCACGAAAACGCTGGAAATCACGCCCCCAATCGATGTCAGGAACATGAATGCAATGCCACCTACGCTGCACCACGCCAGCGACCTCCAACCAACCGCCCCACCCCAAACAGTAATCACGCCATTACGCCGTCGGCCCATTCCTGCCTCCGCGCCCTCTGCGTGATCTCCGCGCCCTCTGCGTACAAAAATCTCCTCCCCCTTACCTCACGCCGGAAACTCCCACGCCGTCCCCGGCGTGTAGCCTACCATCTTGTACAGCTCCTCCCGCGTCTGCATCGCCCCCAACCGCCCTTCCAAGGTCCCCGTCTCCCGCAACTCGGCCAGCATCCCCACCATCGCTCCCATCGCCGCCCGCAGCGTGCTGACCGGGTAGATCACGATGTCATACCCCAGCTCCCCGAAGCGGGCCAGCGGGATCATCTCGGTCTTGCCGAACTCGGTCATGTTCGCCAGCAGATACGGGCGCCGATCTTTCAGCGGTTCCATCGCCTGCGCGAAGCGCCCGAACTCATCCGCCGTCGCCAGCCCCTCCGGAAAGATCATCGTCGCCCCCGCCTCGACATACGCGTTTGCCCGAGTCACCGCCGCATCAAACCCCTCCACGCCCTTGGCATCCGTCCGTGCGCAGATGATGAACTCGCCGCCCGAGCAGTCTGCCGACGCCTTGGCCGCCCACGCGATCTTGCTCGCGGCCTGCTCGACCGAAATCAACGCCTTGCCGTCCAGATGACCGCAGCGCTTTGGAAACACCTGGTCCTCCAGGTGCAGCCCGGCCGCCCCGGCGCGGTGGTACTCGATCACCGTCCGGCGGGTCATCTCCTCCTCGCCAAAGCCCGTGTCCGCGTCGGCGATCACCGGCAGGCCCGAGCCCATGACCACCTCGCGGACCACCCGGCTGAAATGGTCCAGCGTCAGCAGCCCGATGTCCGGCACCCCCGCCGCCACCGAGGTCGCCCCGCCCGAGACATACGCCGCGGTGAACCCCGCGTCCCGCACGGCCATGGCCACCAGCGCATTGAACGCCCCCGGCGCGGCCACCACGCCCTGGTCCATGTGCTCGCGGAGGGTCCGTCCGGGGTGTTTCTCATGCATGGTCCATCTTACTCCCCGCCCGCGATACACTGATCCCATGACCACCCCCGCCCGCCTGCTCCTCGCCGCCGCCCTGCTCGCGGCCGGCTCGGCGTGTAACCAGCCCCGCCTGGCCGACCGCCCCTCGTCGGAGCCGACCCCCGAGTCGATCTCCGCGAAACGACCCGCCCAGCACGCCCTCGCCGACGCCCGCATCAGCCTGGCCGCCACGACCCGGCGCGACGGGAACCTCACCGTCGTCCAGGGCCAGCCGACCATGGAGCAGATCCAGGTCTTCGCCGCCGACGGCGGGACCACCGTCATCAACCTCCGCCCGCCGGAAGCCATGGCCGAGGTCCCCTTCGACCAGCGGGCCGTCACCGAGCGGGCCGGCATGCGGCATATCTCCATCCCGGCCACGCCGGACACCATCACCACCGCCCAGGTCGAGGCCTTCGCCCGGGCCATCGAATCCGTCCGCGGCCCCGTGATGCTCCACTGCGGTACCGGCAGCACCGCCGGCACCATGTGGGCCGCCTACCTCGCCACCCACCAGAACCAGCCCCGCAGCGCGGCCATCGCCCGCGGAAAGGCCGTCGGCATGCAGGACACCCACCAGCCCGTCGCCGAGCGACTGATGCTCGAAGTTCCCGACCGCGTCATGGCCGCCATCGACCCGGCCAACCTGCGGCAGTGGGTCGACCGACTCGCCGAGTTCGGCACACGCCACACCCTGTCGGATACGGAGTCCGACACCCGCGGCATCGGCGCCGCCCGGCGCTGGGTGGCCGCAGAGTTCGAGCGCGTCACGGCGGATTCCGGGCGCACGGGTGACCTGGCCGTCCGTGTGGAGTTCGACCCGCACGCCGTGCCGGCCGACGGTCGCCGGCTTGTCCGGGACGCCGAAGTCGTCAATGTGGTCTGCACCATCCCCGGCGCGGATCCGGCCTCGCGGAATCGTTTGTACTATGTGCTCGCGCACCTGGATTCGCGGGCGAGTGATCCCAACGACTTCACCTCCGACGCGCCCGGCGCCAACGACGACGCGTCGGGCGTGGCGGCGTTGATCGAGCTGGCGCGGGTGCTCAGCCGCGAGCGGCTGGACTCGACCATCGTGCTGATGGCCACCAGCGGCGAGGAGCAGGGCCTGTTCGGGGCGCGGCTCCACGCCCAGGCCGCCAAGGCGGCGGGCAAGGACATCCGGGCCGTGCTGAACAACGACACCATCGGCGACCCGACCGGGCCGCGGACGGTCAAGAACGAGGTGCGGGTGTTTTCGGAGGGCTTGCCGCTGGAGTTGCTCACGCTGGACCCAAACCGGCTGTCCGCGGCCGTGCGCCAGATCCGGAATCTGGGGGCCGAGTCCGACGGCCAGAGCCGGCAGTTGGCCCGGTACATCCACGAGATCGGCGAGCTGCACCGGGCACCGGTGCGGGCCAAGATGGTGTTCCGGCCGGACCGATTCCTGCGCGGCGGGGACCACACGCCGTTCAACGAGCTCGGATTCCCGGCGGTGCGGTTCACGGAGTTGTACGACTCGTACGACCGGCAGCACCAGGACATCCGGGTCGAGGGCGGCGTCCAGTACGGCGATCTGCCGGAGTTTGTCGACGCCGACTATCTCGCGGATGTGACGCGGCTGAACGCGATCGCGTTGGTCCACATGGCCAACGCGCCGTCGATCCCGGCCAACGCGCGGATCATCGTGGCGGAGCTGACCAACGACACGACGCTGCGGTGGGATCCGAGCCCGGAGCCGGATGTGGCGGGGTACGAGATCGTCTGGCGCGACACGGCCAGCCCGGTGTGGCAGCACCGCCAGGATGTCGGGAACCGAACCGAAGGGACCGTACCGCGGACGAAGGACAACTCGACCTTCGGCGTGCGGGCGTACGACCGGCGGGGGTACCGGTCGCCGGTGGCGTTCCCGGTGCCGGGGCGGGAGTAAGTCGAGGGGAGGAGCACTGGTTGCCCTTCGGGTCAACCAGTGGCACCCGGTTAGCGGTGGACTTTGAGGTCGTCTGTGGCGGCGAGGCGGTCGAGCATGGCCGCGGGGTCGGGGTCGAAGACGAGGCGGTCCATGGTGGACTGGGGGACGAGGCCCTTGTCGGCGGCGTGGTTGAGCCAGGTGCGCAGGCCCTGGTAGAAGCCGTCGGTGTCGAGGAAGCCGATGGCCTTGTCGTGGATGGCCAGCTGGTTCCAGGTGATGGCCTCGAAGACCTCGTCGAGGGTGCCGACGCCGCCGGGCAGGGCGAGGAAGGCCGAGGCCCGCTCGGCCATCATGGCCTTGCGTTCGTGCATGGTGCTGATGATGTGCAGCTCGGTGCAGCCGGTGTGGGCGAGTTCCTTGTCGACCATCGAGCGTGGGATGACCCCCACCACCGGTGCTCCGGCTTCGAGGGCGGCGTCGGCGACGACGCCCATGAGGCCGACGCGGCCGCCGCCGAAGACCAGGCCGAGGCCGCGCTCGCCGATGAGCCGGCCGACGGTGCGGGCGGCCTCGGCGTAGGCGGGGTCGAGGCCGGTGCGGGCGCCGCAGAAGACGGCAACGAAGCGCCCGCCATTTGGATCACTCATAGCCGTCCCGGGTGTTGTAGGTGAAGTCGTGCAGGTCGCGGATTTGATCGGCCGACTTGGCGCCGAGCTTCTCGAAGCGGGCGATCAGGTCGGCCGGGTCAGCCTGGACGAGTTGGCCGAGCAGGTTGAACTTGTGGCGGAGGATGCCCTTGAGGTCGGCGGTCGTGTTGCGGGCGTGGCCGCCGGGGTACATGACCATTCCGGAGTCGTGGGTCTTGCCGGCATCGTCGGTGATGACCAGGGAGGTGGGGATGCCGTCGGGGTAGTTGCGGTCGTACTCGTCGCCGCCGTGGGCGAACTCGATCTTGTCCATGAGTTTGCGGGTCAGCGGGTTGTTGATGGCGTCGGCGTGGTAGTCGTCGGGCTCGAGCATGAGCTCGGTCCAGCCGGACTTCTTGCTCTCCAGGGCCTTGCGGAGCAGGGTGGCGACGATGTAGACCATGGAGTGGTCGGCGGACTGGCGGGTGGTGGGGTTGCGCTTGGCGGGGTCGCCGATGATGCCGAAGGCGGGCTCGTAGGCGGTGATCTTGATGTTGGCGATCTTCGCGCCGCTGGCGTCGTCGAGCAGCCCGGGGGCCTTGTCGAGCAGGTCCATCACGGCCTGGAGGGCGCCGGCGGACTGGTGCTCGTAGAGGCCAAGCTTGAAGTGCATGCCCATGATGGTGAAGTCTTCGCCGGCGCGGCTGAGGATCAGGTCGAAGGGCGCCGCGTCGGCCTTCCTGGTATTGGCCGTCGTGGCTCCCCCCCCCCCGACCTTCTGGAACATCTGGCCGGGGCCTTCGAAGATGCGGAAGATGGCCTCGGGGTTGCGGAAGATGTCGCGCGGGCCGAGGAAGCCGGCCATGGAGCGCTTGACGCTGAGGACGGCGAACTCCGTGGAGATTGCGGCGGACGCGCCCTTGGAGTCGGAGAGCTGCTTGCCGGCGCGGATGGCCCGGAAGGGGATGGCGTGGGCGACGGTCATGCCGATGGCGGACTCGATCTGTTCGGCGGTCGCGCCGAGCATCGCGCCGAAGACGGCAGCGGAGGCGATCGCGCCGTGGACGACATGGTCGACCTTGTAGGTTTTGAGGCTGAAGACCTCGGCGAGGCGGCCGCGGATCTCGTCGTGGAGGACCATGGCGCGGAGGGCGTACGCACCGTCGCGCCCGGTCATCTGGGCCGCAGCGACGGCGACGGAGTAGAAGTCGTTGTGGCCGAACTCACCGGCGGTGTGGCCGAAGCCCGGGTTGTAGCCGAAGTTGGTGCCGTTGGAGTCCCACTCACGGACGGCGGAGCAGTTGGCGACGATGGCCTTCTCGGGCTGGACCTGGACCTTGGAGCCGAAGACGGTCGCGCCGGGGCGCTTGGCCTTGCCGAGCAGTTTGGTGGCCTCGGTGACGGGGTACTGGAGGGCCTCTTCGCGGAGGACGGTCGGGGCGTTGGTTTTCAGGGCGAGGGCGGAGAGGCCGCAGAGGACGGCGTCGGTGAAGAAGAGGTTGGTGCGTTCGAGGACGGCGGGGGAGGGCTCGCCGGGGGTAGCGGGGTCGTCGGAGAGGAAGTCGATGGCGAAGCGGGCGATGCCGAGGGCCTGGTTGGAGTCGGCGGGGAGTTTGACTTGGGTATCGGTGGCGACGGCGGGCATGGCGGCTCCTCTCCGGAAGGGGTGTGGAAGTTGGGGGAGGGATGGTAGGGGCGGAGGGGGCGGTTGGGGGTCTGGCGTGGTGGATCAGGGCCCTGTCAGCGGGCGGGTGGGGCCGCGCCCAAGCCGGCGAGAAGGGTGGCGGCGGGGGTTGGTTTGTTCGGGCGGGTGCGGGGTGGTTGGATGGGGGAGGGGGTTGGAGCGGTGCGGATGCGGGTTGGCGTGGCGGGCGGTTTGGGGGCATCGGGCTGCGCCCGATCGGGGGGCAGGCTGCCCCCCGCTCCATCAACCAATGTGAGGAGTTGCTTGATGGCCAGGCGGATCTCTTTGGCTTTGGACGCCGTGGTCGGGTCCTGTTGGATGATGGCGGTGAGGCTGCGGAAGAGGTCGGCGCGGGCGCGGGACTCGACATGCGGGCGGCGGAGTGCGCGGATGGCGTCGAGATGGGCGACCGTTTCGCGGAAGCGCGGCAGGGCGGCGATGGCGTGGAGCTGTTCCGGCGTGATCTCGTGCCGGGCGCAGATCCGGGCGCCGGTCATCGTCGGGTCGTCCCAGTCGGCGAGGACGGCGTCGATGAGCGGTTCGAGTCTTGGCCGCAGCGCGGCGAGGGGGTTGGTGTTCATGGCCCGAAGGTACCGGGCGGCGGGCGGGCGTCAACGGGAAAGGGGGCGATGTCAACGAAACATGCGACGGATCGTTGACATCGGCGGAAGATTTTGGACGGATCGTGGAGATTGCCATCGCCCTTTGGGCGATCGGGGGGCAGGATGCCCCCCGATCCAGGAGTTAGGCCTTGGCGGTAGCGGCGTGCTGGCGGGCGAAGTCTTTCATGAAGTCGACGAGGGCCTGGGCGCCGGCCTTGGGGAAGGCGTTGTACATACTGGCGCGCATGCCGGCGGTGATGCGGTGGCCGGTCAGGCCGGAGAGGCCCTTCTTGTCGGCTTCCTCGGTGAACAGGTCGTCGAGTTCGGGGGTCGGGCACTTGAAGGTGATGTTCATCATCGAGCGGCTGTCGGTCTGGGCGTGGGGCTTGTAGAAGTCCTGGCTGTCGATGAAGTCGTAGACGAGCATGGCCTTCTCGCGGTTGCGCTCTTCCATGGCCTTGAGGCCGCCCTCGGCGAGGATCCACTTGAAGACCTCGCCCATGAGGTAGACGCCGAAGGTGTTGGGGGTGTTGAAGCGGCCCTCCTTCTCGGCATGGTTCTTGTACTTGACCATCTCGGGCAGGGGGCGGGGGGCCAGTTCGAGCACATCCTTGCGGGCGATGAGCAGGGTGATGCCGGAGGGGCCGAGGTTCTTCTGGGCCCCGGCGTAGATCAGGCCGTAGCGGGTGACATCGATCGGGCGGGAGAAGATGTTGGAGGAGGCGTCGGAGACGAGGAAGGCGCCGGCGGGGATGTTCTGCGGCTCGCCCTTCCACTCGGTGCCGACGATGGTGTTGTTGGATGTGAACTGGACATAGACGGGGTTGGCGGAGTTCTTGATGTCCGCGGGGGCGGGGATTCGGTCGTAGTTGGTGGCCTTGCTGGAGCCGGCGATGTGGCAGTGGCCGTAGAGGGGGACTTCCTTGATCGAGTCGTTGGCCCACTTGCCGGTCTGGAAGTAGTCGGCGGTCTGGCCCTCGGCGAGGAAGTTGGCGGGGACCATGTAGCACTGGCTGGTCGCGCCGCCCTGCATCCAGAAGACGCTGTGGTTGTCGGGGATGTTGCCGACCTGGCGGCAGAGGGCCTCGGTGTCGTGGGTGATCTTGTCGAAGGCCTTGCCGCGGTGGGAGTGCTCGAGGATGCCGATGCCGGAGTCGTCGATGTTCCAGATGTCTTTTTTCGCCTGCTCGAGGACGGACTCGGGCAGGCAGGCGGGGCCGGCGGAGAAGTTGAAGATGCGGTGGCTGGGCATGGCTGGTTCCTCTTTCGGGCGTGGTCAGGCGCGTGAGCCGGCGGTGTGGCCCGCCCGGCCGCTGAGGTGCTCGGCGTTGACGATATGCAGGGGCTCGCCGGTTTTGACCAGGGCGATGACGATGTTGACGACCTCCTCGGCGACGGCGGCCTGGGCCTGGTCGGTGGAGGCGCCGCAGTGGTGCGTGAGGGCCGCGCCGGGGATCTCGGTCAGGGGGGTGGTCCAGTCGGTCTTCTTCTGGGCGGGCTGGTTCTGGTAGACATCGACGCCGACGCGGATGTCCTTCTCGTTGGCGGCTTTGATCAGTGCCCGCTCGTCGACGATGTCGCCGCGGGAGGTGTTGATGAAGAACGAGCCGGGCTTCATGGCCTCGAAGAAGCGGGCGTCGCAGAGCCCGCGGGTGTCGGAGGTGGAGGCGACATGAACGGTGACGGCGTCGACCTCGGCGAGGGCCTCGTAGAGGGCGTCGCGGGTGTAGGGGATCAGGCGGATGCCAAGGGCCTGGGCGGTCTCCTCGCGCAGGGAGCGGGACTGGGCCCAGACGGTCATGCCGAAGGCCTGGGCGCGCTTGACGACCTCGATGCCGATGGCGCCCAGGCCGAGGACGAGCAGGGTGCGACCTTTCAGGCCGCGGGCGACGGCGAACTTGCCCTTGTTCCACTCGCCGTGGCGCAGGGCGACGGTCTGCTCGCCGATGCGCCGGTCGAGGGTGATCAGGTGGCCCATGGCCAGCTCGGCGACGGCGACGGCGTTCATGCCGGGGGTGTTGCAGACGGGCACGCCCGCGGCTCCGGCGGCCTTCGAGTCGATGGTGTCGTGGCCCGCGCCGGCGCGGATGACGCAGCGGAGGTCGGGGCACGCTTCGAAGACGGCGGCCGGGACCTTGGTCGAGCGGACGATGAGGACATCGGATTCGGTGGCTTTGATCGCGTCGGGCAGGGTGTCGGGGCCGAGGTCGGGGTCGGCGTGGACGGCGCAGCCGAGGGACTTGAGCCCCTCGATGCCCGCGGGCTCGAACTTGTCGGCGATCAGCACGCGGCAGGGCGTGGTCATGGCAATCTCCCTCCGCCCCGGGGGGTCTGGCCGGGGCTTTGGGAGTTTATGGGGGGTGGAGGGGGCGGGGCGGGTTCGGTCAGTTCTGGGGCTGGCCGGTGTTGATCTCGCGACCGCCGAAATCGATGCCGCGGAGGCCGCCGCGGGTCCAGCGGAAGACGCCTGGGTAGGTCTGGACTCCGACGCCAGCGGTTGACTCGCGGATGAGGGTGGGGCCGGGCGCGGTTGGATTGCGGGGCTGGAAGCCCGGGTTGGCGTCTTTGGTGTCGCGCATGGAGACGGATGCGTCATGCAGGAGCACCCCCACGCGGGATTCGGGGCGGTAGAAGTATGGGTTCCTGCTCGCGAAATGGCGGTCGAATGTCTCGAACATATGGGCTTTGCTGGCGGGGAAGGTCACCTCGGCAGCGCGGCGGTTGACGAGGTATGTCGGTTCTCGATTGAAGGTCGTAGCGGTTTCATTGTGCTGATTGATGGGCAGAATACCGCCGAAGGCGACATCGACGGAATGGGTCACGGGAGAAGTTTCATAGGAACTGGCGAATCGGAGCCTGACGGTGCCGATGTTGAACTTGTCAAATGAGAGTTCAGCGATGGGGATCTGAACGCGTTCGAGTAGCGTGCGGTCCGAGGGGCAGATGACCACGCCTTCCTCTGCATTGCCGCTGAGGTAATCAAGGAAAACGAGGTGTGTATAGAAAAGATGTGCATACCAGGTTCGATCTTCGGGCGGGATCGTGTCGAAGCCCGTTTTGCTTCGGATGATGTCGATGGCTTGATTCGGGACGCTGTTCTGATCGCCTGTCGCGAAGCGAAGATCTTCGTACTTCGTGGGTGCGGGTCTGCCGTCGCCTTTCCACGAGAATCCAGCAATGTAGCCTCGCTGATCGCTGCTATACATCGCTGCCCCTAATCCGATTTGGCGTAACTGGCTTACGCAACGGGCTGCTTGGGCAGATTTGCGTGCCGCGCCGATCGCCGGGAGCAGGATGCCGATCAGGATCGCGATGATGGCGATCACGACCAGCAGTTCGATCAGCGTGAAGGCTCGGGATGGGGTTTTACGACGAAACAACGGATCAGTCTGCAACCGCTGCAGAGGGCGGCGGCGGGGAGTTTCTGGAAATGCTTAAACCAGTATACAGCAAACTCATGATGACCACAAGTCCGGCCAGGATCATCGCGATCATGGCCCGGGTTCGTTCGAGGCGGCTGGCCCGACGCCATTCGGCGGCGGCGGACTGGGCGCGTTTGGCCATGGCGAGGAGTTCGTCGTCCGGGCTCGCGCGGGGTAGGGCGGATGCGGCGCCGGCCGGGCCGGGTGGGGCGGCGCTGGATCGGGCGGGGCCGGCGTGGAGGGCGAGGACTTCCGGGGTTCCCTGGCCGGGGAGGGGCCGGTAGGGGCCGATGCCGAGGTGCTGGCGGTCGCGGTCGGCGGCGAACGGGGCGTGGCAGGCCGGGCACTGGAAGGCGTCCTTGGCGACCGGCTCGCGGCAGTTGTGACAGAAGCCCAGGCGGTGGGCCACGCCCGGGGTGCTCCGGGCGAGGGTCCAGAACTGGCGGGTGGTCGGGCCGCGGAGGACGGTGTCGGGGGTGATCGTGCCGGCGTCGATCATGCGGCAGAGGGTGTCGTAGGTGCAGCCGGGGCGGTGGGGATTGCGGTCGTCGCGGACGGACCAGGGACCCATGTGGTTCTGGGTGGCCTGGCGGGAGAGTGGGTCGAAACGACCGCCGCAGGCGGCGCAGCGGCCGGTGTGTGGGGTGGTGGAGCCGCAATAGGGGCAGAGGACGGCGCGGGGCTGTGGCTTGGGGGGTTCGCCTGCGATGCGTCGGGCTTCGGCCATGACGCGGGCACGGACCGTGCCGTTGGCGGCGGTGGGTTCTGCGGGCGGGGCATCCATGCAAAGGAATGTACGCGTCGTGGGCGGGTGTGGTTGACCCGGATCGGTGGACGGCATGGGATCGGTCATGCTGCGATCCGCATTGGCGTGGTTGGTCGGGTTCTGGGTCATCATCGTCGTGGCGTGGGGGCCGGGGTGCGCATCGGGGGGTGCGGCATCGGTTCCATCGGCTCGCGCGGGGGGGGATCGGGAGCCGGAACGGGCGGGGCTGGCGCTGGAGCGGGCCGGGGATCGGGCGGTGGTGATCGACGGGTCCACCATCGGGTGGGCGTCGCTGCGGTCGGCGTTGGCGGAACTCGGCGGAGCGATCGTGCTGGAGGAGTTCGCGCTGGATCGTGCGCTGGAGCGCGAGGCGGCGCGCCGGGGCATCACGGTGGACGAGGCGGCCATCCGGGCCGAGGAGCGGGCCCTGATGGATGAGCTGAGCACGGGCGCGGGCGAGAACCGGGCGGCGGTGCTCGCCGAGGTGCGGCGTTCACGCGGGCTGGGACCGACGCGGTACGAGGCCCTGCTGCGGCGGAACGCGCTGCTGCGGGCGCTGGTGCGGGACACGGCGGCGCCGTCCGAGGAGGAAATCGAGCTGGCGCGACGGCTGGCCTTCGGGGAGACCCGGCGCGTGCGGCTGTTCGTGTCGAACTCCGAGTCCGTGGCGACCGGCGCGCGGTCCGCGGTCGTCGGCGCGCCGGCGGAGGGGCGTTCGTGGGTGTTCGCGGAGCGGGCGGCGGCGGGCTCGTCGCACCCGTCGGCGGCGCGGGGCGGGCTGATCGAGCGGTTCCATCCGGACGATCCGGCGTACCCGGGGATTCTGGGGCGGGCGGCTCGGGCGCTGGAGCCGGGCGGGGTGTCGCCGGTGCTTGCGACGGCGGCGGGGTACGCCGTGGTGATGGTCGAGGCGGTCGAGCCCGGGCGTCAGGCGACGGCGGCGGAGACCGAACGGGTCGAGCGGCGGGTGCGCCAGCGCAAGGAGCGGCTGGCGATGGAGCGGCTGGCCCGGGAGCTGGTGGACCGGGCGCGGGTGAGTCCGGTGGACCCGGATCTGGCGCGGGCCTGGCGGGAGCGGCGGTGAGGGGGGCGTGCAGAAGGCTGCGCCGTCTGCACGGCACCCGGTCGCGGTGATCAGCGGCGCTGGTTGAACAGCTCGATGAACCTTGTGAAGTCGAGGAAGTTGACCGTGCCGGAGCCGGTCAGATCGGCGGCGGGGTCGCCCGCGATAAACAGGTTCAGGTAGGCGGCGACATCGTAGAAATCGTGGGCGCAGTCGCGGTTGATGTCGGCGATGAAGCCGTAGCGGTCGGCGACGAACTCGCCGAGGAGGAGGGTGGCGGGGAGGGTTTCCTCGGCGTTGGGGCGGATCTGGTGGGGCGGCGGGCTGAAGTTGGTGCCGAAGAGTTCGTAGGAGAAGCTCCAGATGCCGCGGTCGCCGTAGAAGTAGTCGACGGTGCCGCCGCGGACGGCGTAGATGGTGGTGAAGACCGGGCCGACGGCGTAGTTGCGGCCGCGGTATTCGAAGATACGCTGGCGCATTTCCTGGCCGAGCGCGTCGAAGGTTTCGTGGTCGGGCGAGAGCGCGGGCGTGTAGCCCCAAGGGAAGAGGATCATCTCCGAGAAGGAATGCATGTCGTTGTGGGCGCGGAGCTGGGGCGTGGCGAGCGTGAGGTCGCGCAGGGCGGCGGTCTCGGGCTCGGAAAAGGCGGCGGGGCCGCGGTAGGTCGGGCTGCCGGGGTAGTTGGACTGGCCCTGGCCCGGCCCCCACTGGTACCCGAAGTTGCGGTTGAGGTCGACGCCCATGCGGTCGAAGATCGGGTCCGGCGGGCGGCGGTTCTTGCGCCAGAACCGGTCGTCGGTCCAGGTGTAGTCGTATCCGTCCGGGTTGACGACCGGGACGAAGAGCCACTCGACGCGGTTGACCAGGTCGGTGATGTACGGGTCGTCGTCGAACCCGGCGATGAGCGTCTCGGCGACCCACATGTTGACCATCACGGTGATCCACTCGCGGGCGTGGATCAGCGAGTGGAGCAGGACGGCCGGGCGGCACGGGTCCGCCTCGGCCCGCGGGCCGGTGATGCGCATGGCGAGGATCGGGCGGTCCTCCCACGAGCGGCCGATCTCGAAGATCTCGACGAGGTCGGGGCGGCGGGCCTGCATCTCGTGCATCTTGTCGATGACGGCGTCGAGGGGCTTGTAGTCGGCCCACCAGTCCGGCTCGCCGCGGGCGAGCGTGTCGAGGGCCCGGCGCCGTTCGGCGGCGGCCGCTGCGTGCGCGTCGGGGTGGATGACGGCGGGGTTGAGGCCCGCGGCTTGGAGCACGGGGACGGCGTCGGGCGGGATCAGGGCCTCGTGGCGGCCGGGGCGCACCTCACAGACCAGCAGCTCGCCCTCCACGGCCGCGAGACGGGCGAGGTCGGCGGCGGTGCGGATGTCGAGTTGGACGAGGGCGGGCGGGGCATCTGGCGCAACTGCGTGCGCCGTGACGACAGCGGTCGCGAGGACGGCGAGGAGTGTGGTGATCATGCCCGGGCTCCTGGAGGGTGTCCTTGGGAGTTTACGGACGGAGTTCACAGTGGTTTCGGCGATGGGGGCGAGGACATCGGGCTTGGCCCGATCGGGGGGCAGGTTGCCCCCCGCTCCAGGGGACCGGACAGGTCAGCGGGCGATTTCGATGGCGCGGGTTTCGCGGAGGACGGTGACGCGGATCTCGCCGGGGAAGGTCATCTCGTCGGAGACGCGGCGGGCGATCTCGTGGGCGATGAGGTAGGCCTCGTCGTCGGAGACGCGGTTGGCGTCGATCATGACGCGGACCTCGCGCCCGGCCTGGACGGCGTAGGCCTCGTTGACGCCGGGCTGGGCCAGGGCGATGTCCTGGAGTTCGTTGAGGCGCTGGACATAGCGCTCCATCGATTCGCGCCGGGCGCCGGGGCGGGCGGCGCTGACGGCATCGGCGGCCATGATGATGGGCGTGTACCAGGTGGTTGCGGGCATGTCGGCGTGGTGGGCGCCGATGGCGTTGAGGACTTCTTCGTCCTTCTCGCCGTACTGGCGGGCGAAGTCCATGCCGATCTTGGGGTGGCCGCCCTCCATCTCGTGGTCCATGGCCTTGCCGATGTCGTGGAGGAAGCCGGCGCGCCGGGCCATCTTGCCGTCGAGGCCGAGCTGGTCGGCGATGATCTGGGAGAGGTAGGCGACCTCGATGGAGTGCTTGAGGACATTCTGGCCGTAGCTGGTGCGGTAGGCGAGGCGGCCCATGGCCTCGATGACCTTGGGGTGCAGGCCCTTGAGGCCGAGTTCGACGGCGGCTTCCTTGCCGATCTTGATGATCTTTTCCTCGGTCTCGCTCTTGACCTTCTCGACGACCTCTTCGATGCGGGTGGGGTGCATGCGGCCGTCGGCGATGAGGCGTTCGAGGGATTCGACGGCGATGGCCTGGCGGACCTTGTCGAAGCAGGAGACGACGATGACGCCGGGGGTGTCGTCGACGATGATGTCGGCGCCGGTAGCCTTCTCGATGGCGCGGATGTTGCGGCCCTCGCGCCCGATGATGCGGCCCTTGATGTCGTCGGAGGGGATGGCGACGGTGCGGACGGTCGACTCGCTGGTCAGCTCGTTGGCGTAGCGCTGGACGGCGTTGATGAGGATCTCGGTGGCGTTCTTGCGGGCGTTTTCCTCGGCGTCCTCGACGATCTGGCGGGTGACCTTGCCCATCTCGGCCCGGGACTTCTCGGCGACGCGTTCGAGGAGGATCTCCCTGGCCTGGTTGCGGTCGAGCTGGGTGATTTTCTGGAGTTCGACCTCCTGCTTGTCGCGGAGGGCGGCGATCTCCTTGGTGCGCTGGTCGAGTTCCCCCGCCTGGCGTTCGAGGCGGGCTGCCTGCTCGGAGAGGTTGCGCTCCTTGAGGGTCAGGGCCTCTTCCTTGCGGTCGAAGAGATCCTCTCGCTTGGCGATCCGGCGTTCGGCCTCACGGATCTCGGCCCGGTCGGCCTCGAGTTCCTTGTCTGCGGATTCTTTTCGCTCGATGGCCTTTCGTTCGGCCTCGAGCCGGGTCTTCTCCGCGGCGTTGGCGGCGTCCTGCTCGGCGCGGCGGATGATCTCGGCGGCCTCGGAGCGGGCATTGGAAAGTTTCTGGTTGAAGACAAAGCGGCAGATGAGGATGCCGAGGATGGCCCCGACGATCAGGCCGACCAGGATGGCCACGACGAGCACCACGGGGCCCACGGCGCCGGCGGGGGCGAGCGTGGCGACCGAAATGCCTGTCAAAGGAGGACTTAGATTGACCACCAGGTGGTCTCCAAGGGCGTCGTGGGCGTTGGGGACCGCCCGTCAAGGCCCTGCTGGACCGTCCGCAGGAATGGGTGGGTGCTTGATCGTCGGGTGCGGGCCTTGTTTGGCCGGGTTTCGTCTTCTGGCGAACCCTTCTGAAACCGGGGAGTACGAGGAGCCGATAGGTAGAGACGATCTGATCAGCACGCCGCCAAAGCCGGCGGGCGGGAAAAGTTTGGATGCTCACGCCGTCCCGGTCCCGCCGGGGCGACGACAATGGGCTATCTTAGCATGGATGAAACCCGGGCGGCGTCCGACGCTCGGATTGTGAAAAGAGGACCCCCACCGATGCGCACACGGATTCTTTGCCCGATCATCGCCCTGACCATGGTTCTGACGCTGCTGGTCATCGCAGGCTGCGGGAATCGCATGGGCGGGCTGCGTGCCCGCCTTGAGGCGAACCGTCTGGCCCGTTCGGTGCCGGTCCAGGGCCCCCCGGTGACGGTGGGTCGGATCACGGCGGTCGATGTGGAAAATCCCTGGGGGAATGTGATCATCGACGCGCGGCCGCGGAACGAGGAGTCGTTCATCTCATTTAAAGTCCAGTGGGAGCGTCGCCTGCGCTGGCGGGCGGCCCGGCAGGGCTACGAGTTCGACCCGGTCGGCGAGTACTTCACGGCCGAGCACACGACCACCGGCGAGCTGGGCACGGTGACCGTGCGTCCGACCGACCTGACGGTCGAGGGGTTCCGCCCGCCGATCGACATCGTGATCTATGTGCCCCGCGCCGATGGCGTGCGGGTCCGCAACGCGGGCGGGAAGGTGACGATCATCGGGGCCACGGGGGTGATCGATGTGGAATCCGGAACGCCGGAGCGTGAGGGCGGCGACATCGAGATCCGCACCGACGGGCCGATCCATGAGCCGATCACGGCGTGGAGCAGCCACGGCGATGTGAAGATGGTCGTCAGCAAAGACTCATCGGGCACGATCGATCTGATCGCGCCCCGGGGCCGGGTGACCTTCGACGGTCGCTACGGCATCACCGAGCACTCGCGGCCCGCACGCGGGCGCTGGACCGGCGTCTGGAACGACGGGATGAACCCGATCACGCTGCGGTCTGAGGATGGCGATGTGCTGATCATGGTGGTTGATCACCCGACGATGTACTCGCTCAAGCCCTGGTGAGCAGTGCTTGAACAACCAGGAACTGAAACGACGCCCGGCGTATTCGCCGGGCGTTTCTCTTTCACGGACGGGTTGAAGGCAGAGGCTTCAGGCGGCCCTGCGGACCGGCATCGCGCCGACATAGCGGGCGATCTGGCTGACGACGAAGGCCTTGTGCTCGGCGTTGTGGGCGAACTCGAAGGCCATGCCGGCATAGGTGTTCTGGAGCGAGTCGATGTGGGTGTGGGCGACGCGGGCGGTGAGCAGAAGCGGGGTCGGGACCGCGGGGCTCAGGTCGATGCGCATGAAGTAGGGGTGGACGGAGTCGAGGGTGGCGTGGTCTTGGCGGGGGATGACCAGGCCGACGCCGCCGCCGCCGATATTGGCCAGGCGGGCCTCGAACCGCGGGCCGATCTCGGGCAGGGCCGCGGGCTCGTCGGTCGGGGCGGCGCGGCCGCCCGAGGCGAGCAGGTCGGTGATCTGGACGCGGTTGGCCACCTCGATCGGGACGGCCGAGCGGAGGTCGAGCAGCGGCCAGCAGTCGACCATGGGCAGGTTCAGGCCCAGGGTCGAGGTCCGTTCGTTGTTGCGGCGGGCGCAGCGTTCAACCGTGTCGGGCGTCGTGATGCGCAGGGCCTTGCGTGGGCCGTTGCGGGTCGGCACGGTTTCGACGGCGCGGACCGTGGTGCGGAACATCCAGCGGTTCTGCCCGACGGCCATGATGCCGACGAGGGGCGTTCCGGCGGGGACGGGGAAGGACTGGCCCATGGAGCCGGGGTGCTCGACGAGGATGGTGTCGTTCTCGACGCGGTAGACATGGACGCGCCAGACGAGATCCTTGCGGTCCGGGTCGGCGCCCTGGTCGATGGCGAACTCAAGGCCGCCGCCGCGCTCGCAGATCTGGTTGAGGCAGTCGCGCCATCGCTCGGTGCGGGATCGGTTGGCGGGCATGTCTTGGCTCCATCAACGAAAGTTTTTCGTCGAAGGGGTCATCGGAGCCGTGGCGGTACGGCTTCACCGGTCATGCGGATGCTCTGGACCGTTCGCGGTTCTCGGACGCTCGGAGGGCCCGGATGGCCTCGCGGAATCGGCTGTCGGGGGGGGGATTGGCGGGTGCGTAGCGGGCCTGGTAGAGCAGGGCGCAGGCGTCATCGAGCGCGTCCGCGAGCAGGGGGGGCAGGTCCGCGGCGTTCCGTCGGAGGTGTTCGCGGAGGGGGCGCTGGGCCGGCTTGGGCACGCCGGCGGCGGCGAGGGCTTTGAGCACCCGCTCGCGCAGGTGGTCCGGCCAGTCGGAGTGGCCGGTTCGGATCGCCCGGGCCCGCGCCACCAGCCTGGCCAGAACGGCGCGGAGGAGGGACGCCAGGTTCGCGTGGTGGCGTGTGACGACCAGGCCGACGGCCATGCTGGCGCCGAAGACGCCGATCGCGACGGCGAGGGCCCGGAGGATCAGGCTTTCGCCGCCGGTGCGCAGCCGCTCGATCATGCGGCCGCCGAAGGTGCGCAGGCCGAAGTCGGTCGCCATGTTGCCGAGGAGCTGGCGCTGCGTGCCGGTGTTGAAACCGACGACGCCGGAGATCCAGGCGAACTCGATAGTCTCGTACATGTTCTTGACGGAACGCCACAGGGTCGGGGTGGGCTGGTGGATCTGGTAGAAATCCGCGGGCGGGGTGCCGTCGAAGGTCATCCAGAAGCCCGGGGCGATCTCGGCTTCGATCCAGCCGTGGGCGTTGCTCTCGCGGACGACGTACTGGCCGGTGACCTCGTTGTAGTCGGAGGCGACATACCCGGTGATGACGCGTGCGTTGATGCCGGCGGCACGGGTCAGCAGGGCGAGGGCCGAGGCGTAGTACTCGCAATGGCCGGTGCGTCGTTCGTTGAGGAACCAGACGGTCGGCTCCCGGCCCGGGGGGACCGGCTCGTCAACGAGGGTGTAGCTGAAGTTGGACCGGAGGTGACTCTCGAGCGCGCGGACGGCGCGGATGTCATCGGAGACCGGGCGGACATCGGGATCGAAAGCGATCTCCGCGCCTTCGAGGACGGTCCTCGCGAACTCGATGACGGGCTCGGGGATCTCGCCGGAGTGCAGCGGCGAACGCTCGGCGCCGTTCTCAGGCCTGTTGGGTGAGAACCTCGGGTCGTTGGAGCGGATGGTGTACTCGACCCGCCCGGCGAAGCCGTCGCGCAGCACGGTGCCGGTGCGCGGATCGTGGGCGAGGAACTGGCCGCTGTTGACGGGGCGGAGTTCGAGCGGCTGCCAGTGGGTGAACAGGGGGCTCGCCCCCGGCTGTGCGTTGCGGATGCTGATGCGGAGTTCGAGCTCCCACGGTTCGCGGGTGGGCGGGCGGTACGGGCGGATCGCGGAACCCTCGGGGATGAACTGGGCGCGGACGGATCCGCGACGGCGGAGTTCGGTGTCCCGCGTCCAGCGGCCTGACTCGTAGGTCTCCAGAACGGCCCCGCGGAGGAAGATCGGGGGAGCGTCGGAGCGGCCGCGGTTGCGTTCGTTGCGGTCGAGGATGACGACATCCATGACCGGCGTCTGGGACTGGGAGATCAGGCCGGGCCCGCCGAGTTGCACCTCGTCGGTGAACCCGGTGGTCTGTCCGACGGGGATCGAGCCCCAGTTGCCGAAGGCCTCCGAGCCGAGGTTGCGTGGGATGAAGACAAAGACCGCGACGGCGGTGATCACGATGGCGAAGCCCGCGCCGATCTGGATCGAGCGGAGGTCGCGGCGCAGCGCCAGGTCCGCGGGCGGGTCGGGGCGTTGGGCGCGTTGGACCGCGGCGAAGATCTGGTACCGCAGAATCGCCCGGAAGACCAGGGCGGTGCCCAGCAGGAGCATCACCCCGGTGAACATCGAGTTGCTGGTCAGGACCGCGGCGATGTACAGGGCCGTGACGAGCAGGAGGACCTGGCCCCAGTCTGTGGCGCGGCGGAGGTCGAAGAGCTTGACGACGAGCAGCAGGCCGATGAAGAACGCGAACGCGCTGACGGTGAGCCCCAGACGCATCAGCTGCAGAAAGCCGATGCCGAGCACGCCGACCAGCCCGGCGTTGATGGCGTTGGGCGGCGCGGGGCGTTCCGGTAGGACCGCCACCCACCATGCGGCGGCCACGCCGGCCAGGACGAGCAGGAGGAACTCCGGGGACTGCTCGGCCACACCGAAGGCGATCACCGAGCCGAGCAGCGCCCAGCCGATCGCGCGCCGCATGCTCCGCTGGATGGTGTGGTCCCGGCTGGTCATGATCTCCGCTTCCGGCGTGCGCGGCGGCTGCGTGCGGGGGCGGATGAACCGGCCAGCGCGGGGGGCAGGGTCGCGCCGGGGGCGAGCCAATCCTCGGGGCGGGCGGGGTCGAGCCGGCCGGGGTGCGGGCCGCCCGCGGGGCGCAGGGGGATGGTGATGCTGCTTTCGCCGGGTCCGATGGGGGGTTCGCTGTCGCCGGCCTGGGGATCGGACAGGTCGGTCATGGCGAGGGCCCGGGCGGCGCGTTTCTCGGCCAGGGTGCCGGTCGCCGGTCGGAGCCGGATGCCGGCCCAGGGCGCCCAGATGCCGACCGCGCGGCCGGCGTGGGTGCCGGCGCGGACCAGGGCGGCGGCCAGGGCCATCGCCCGCTCGGGCATGATGTCCTGCCCTTCCACGGGCGTGGGGCGTGGGAGGTGGACCCAGATCGAGGGGCCGCGGGGCTCGGCGTGCTCGACCACCAGCAACTCGGAGCGTCGCGCGCTGGGGCGCCAGGCGATGGTGCGTCTCGGGTCGCCTGGGGAGTAGGCCCGCAGCCCGAAATAGGCGCCGACGACGCCGCGGCGAGCGCGTTTGACGCGGTGCTCGGTCTGGCCGTCGCCGAGCGAATCGAGCAGGTCGTCGGCCAGTCGGAGGGTGGCCGGCGTGGCCAGCGCCCTGCGGGGGACGGAGAACTCGAGGGATTTGATGATGAAGCCGAACGGGAAGCGTGATTCGATGATGATCCGGTCGAACAACCGCGGGCCCCGCCAGGAGGGCGTCCAGACGCCGTGGGCCTTGGCCCGCCCGGCGGGCTGGATGTGCAGCAGGCAGGCCGCGCCGGTGTCGTTGCTGACGGCCTCGCGGATGGTCAGGGCGAAGATGGGGAGCAGGCGGTTGCGGTTGAAGAAGTGGTACGGGATGTCCTGGTGCGTCCCGACGGGCGTGTCGGGGATCGGGGCGTGGCGCATGCGGAGGCCCAGGAGGCTGTATCCCGAGACGACGCCGGAGATGATGACGGCCGAGACGGCGACGCCGAACACCCAGAAGAGCAGGTTGTTCTGGGAGTTGATCGCGCCGATGGCGAGAAAGACCGTCACGAAGATGAAGAGCACGCCGCTCCAGCCAAGCCTCGCCCGTCTGCTGAGGGGCCGGATATCTTCCGGCGTTTCCGCGGTGGGCGGGGGTTCGGTCATCGCTGCTCGGTATCGGGTCTTGTCATGACGGTGCAGAGCAGGCGCTGCCCGGCGCGGGGCAGGTACGCGCGTGAGCGGGCGGTGTAGATCGTGTCGCCGCGGGCGCGGACGATGACGGATCCGCCGGGGTGGCGGCCGCGGGCGAGCGTGAAGCGGAAGTTGCCGTCCTCGTCGGAGACGGTGCTGGCGATGACGGCGCCGCTGGTGGTGGATGTGTCCTGGAGCAGCGCAACCTCGACACCGGGGAGGCCCTGGGCGAGGAGGCGTTCATCGGACTGATCGACGACGACGGCGAGTCCCACGGGTCCTGATACGACGCGGCCGTCGATGCGGGTCGCGCCGCGGCAGCCGATCTGGACGGCGGCCGCCAGCAGCAGCAGGGTGAGCAGGACGGGTTTTCCGAGCACGCGGGCGTCCGTGCGGCCCATGGGAATCTCCTTAGGTCAAGATGCGTCATTCGGCCTGGTTCTGTTCCAGGCGGTCGGCGAGTTCTTCGGGTTTGGGCAGGTCCTTGATGTTCGCCAGGCCGAAGGCGTCGAGGAACTGGGGGGTGGTGCCGTAAAGCATCGGGCGGCCGAGTTCCTCGGCGCGTCCGGCGATTTTGATCAGCTTGCGGTCGAGCAGCGAGCGGAGGACCTCGCCGCAGGCCACGCCGCGGATGGCCTCGAGTTCGGCCCGGGTGACGGGCTGGCGGTAGGCGATGATGGCGAGGGTCTCGAGGGCGGGGCGGGAGAGGCGGGTGGAGGCCCGGGCCCGGTGCATGGCGGCGATGACCGGGGCGTGCTCGGGGCGGGTCATGAGGCGGTAGCCGCCGGAAACGGGCTCGATGCGGAAGGCGCGGCCTTCGGTGTCGTAGGACTCGTTCAGGGCGGCGATGGCGGCTTCCACCTGAGGCCCCCCCACCTCGATTCCCAGGACCGGGCCGATCGGTTCGGCGATCCTGGCCGACGAGATGGGGCGATCCACTGAGGTCAGGATGGCCTCGACCGCGGCCAGGACCTCCGGGCCGGGGGCCGGGATGGCCTGGGGCTCAGGGGATTGGGCGGCGTCCTGGGTCGGTTCGGGCTCGGCGGCGGTCTGGGGCATGACGGGATGCTACCACCGTGGGGCCGAATCTGCCGGAGCCCGGGGGCGTATTCTGCCCCCATGCAGCACCTCGACGATCCCCTGCCCAGCCAGCAGCACCGATACGAGGGTCTAGCGGTGCTGTCCGAGCTGGAGCTGCACCGGCGGCGGGAGCGGCTGTTCCTGGTCTTCGGGGGCCTGTTCCTGGGCACGCTGGCGATGCTGAACATCCTGGGGATCACGCGGTTCATCAAGCTGCTTGAGATCACGGACGGCGCCGGGGACCCGGTGCTCGTGGCGGGGGTGCCGCTGGTGTTCGCGGTGGCCGTGGGCGTGCTGCCGTACCCGATCACTTTTTTGTGCACGGATTTCATTTCGGAGCTGTACGGGCGGCGCCGGGCGAACGCGGTGGTGTGGACGGGGCTGCTGCTGAACATCTGGGTGGTGCTGATTCTGTGGCTGGGGGGGTGGCTGCCGGGGTTCGAGACCATCGACCCCGCGACCGGGCGGCCCGAGCTGGACGAGGCCGGGCGGTTGCCGGTGTTTTATGAGGTCCGGGCGTTGGCGTTCGGCGCGGTGACGGCGTCGATGATCGCGTACCTCGTGGCACAACTGGTGGATGTGCATGTCTTCCATTTCTGGAAGCGGCTGACGAACGGGCGGCACCTGTGGCTGCGCAACAACGGTTCCACCATCGTCAGCCAGTTGGTGGACACCACCGCGGTGATCCTGATCACGCATTTCTATGCGAAGGCCCTGCCGGTGAATGAGGATCTCGCGATCTGGCCGCAGTTGTGGCTGTTTATCGCGACGGGGTACGCGTTCAAGCTGCTGGCGGCGCTGGTGGACACGATCCCGTTCATGGTGGGGACGCGGTATCTGGTCCGATACCTGCGTCTGCCCCCGCCGGAAAAGTCCTCAACTTGACACCCGTATGGGGTGGAACTGGCGGTATGGGCCCAACCCGGCCCGTCGGTTGGCCGATAGAGGTCGCGGAGGCGGCCCGGTGCGGTCGACATTGCCATGCCTGAGATGACCGTGTTGCTGGCGGACGACGAAGCACATGTGACCCATGTGATGGCCCGGGCGGTTCGTGCGGCCGGGCTCGGCGTGATCACGGCGGAGGACGGCGAGGAGGCGTACGAACTCGCGTCGGAGCATCGCCCGGACCTGATCGTGACCGATCTGCAGATGCCGTACATGAGCGGGATCGATCTGGCCCGGCGGCTGTGCGAGCACCACGAGCTGAGCAAGGTGCCGGTGATTCTCCTCTCCGCACGGGGGTATGTGGTCGAGGCGGAAGCGAAGACACTGACCAACATCCGGGCGGTGATCGAGAAGCCGTTCAGCGCCCGCGAGGTGGTCTCGATGATCCGCGAGCTGCTCGGGTACGAGCCGGATGAACTGAGGCAATCGGCGTGACGGCGACGATCAAACCAAGACACCGCCCCACCGTGCCGCCGGCGTTCGTGGACCGCTGCCGGGAGCTGGGGCTGGTGACCTGGCGGCTGGATCCCAACGGGATGCCGGTGGAGGATCCGGCCGCGCCGGAACTGGTTGCGTTGTGGCTGAGTTCCAAGCCGTTCCGGCGGGTGCTGACGGAGCTGGCCTCCGGCTGGTCGGCCCGGCCGAAGCTTTCGGCGGCGAACCCGATGCCGGGGATGTGGGTGTACCCGTTCGAGGAGCTGCACCGGCGCCGGCGGACGGGGTACTTCATCGCGATCGGGTTCGGGAAGGAGATCCTCGAATCGGACCTGCTCGAGCCGGGCTGCGTGGGCGGTTCGCTGCAGCTCGGGGCCGTCAAGCACGCGTTGTACGAGCTGGCGACGATCGACGGGAGCAGCGCCAAGCGGCTCTCGCGGGTGCTGGGATGGATGCACGAGGATCTGGTCGGCGGGTACAAGTCGGCCGAGACCATCGAGGGGTTTACCGAGCAGTTGGCGACGGCGTACGAGGCGGTCACGATGCTCTGCGAGCTGGGCCGGGCGATGGGGTCGATCGACGATCCAGAATCGTTCGTCCGTCAGACGGGCGAGCAGGTGGGCTCGACGCTGATGTACCGCTGGACGACGATCTGCCTGGACGGGCGTGACGGGCGGGACGACCGCATCTTTGAGATCGGCCAGGAGCGGCTGGGCGAGGAGCGGGTGCGGGCGGTGCTCGGCCGGATCGAGCTGGAACTGCCGACGGCGACGGCCGGGACAACCGCGATCTACCAGGTGGACGATGCTTCCGATCCGCTGTCGCCCCAGATCGTGTCGCACCCGATCGAGCGGAACGGGCGCCGGTTCGGGCTGATGATCGCGGGCGGAAAGCTGGGCGACGACCCGCAGGTCTCAACCTACGAGACCAAGTCGATCGAGTCGGTCTGCGGGCTGCTGGGCGCGTTCCTCGAGAACGCGGATCTGTACGAGGAGCAGCGGCTGAGCTTCATCGGGACGATCCGGGCGATGTCCGGCGCGCTGGACGCGAAGGACCGGTACACCCGCGGCCATTCGGACCGGGTGGCGTACATGAGCGCGGAGATCGCCCGGGCGCTGGGCTTCTCGGACGAGGAGGTCGAGCGGGTCCGGATCGCGGGCATCGTGCACGATGTCGGCAAGATCGGCGTGCCGGAGAGCGTGCTGTGCAAGCCGGACCGGCTGACCGACGAGGAGTTCGATCTGATCAAGAAGCACCCGGAGATCGGTCATCAGATCCTCGAGGGGATCCCCGGGCTCAAGGACATCCTGCCGGGCGTGCTGTACCACCACGAGCGGTACGACGGCAAGGGGTATCCGCACGGCCTGGCGGGGGACGACATCCCGCTGCTGGCGCGGATCATGGCGGTGGCGGACACCTTCGATGCGATGAGTTCGAACCGGGCGTACCGGTCGAAGATGCCGCGGGAGGTGGTGCTGGGCGAGATCGCCAAGTGCGCGGGCACGCAGTTCGACCAGCGGGTGGCCGAGGCCTTCCTGGGCCTTGACCTGACGGAGTACGACCGGATGGTCGCGGACCACGCGGGCCAGGATTCGCTTGGAAAAGCGGCCTGATACGGATCCCATCTGAAACCCGGGCGCGACCAGTTTTGTGCTCTTCGTCTCCGGAGTGCACGCCCGTTGACGCGCTCGCTCTTGCAAGGCCGAGTGCGTGGCCCCTACGCGACGTGAGGGCGGCGCGTTCCTGTGTGTTGGTCTGGTTCAACGCAGAGGATCGCTGAGGGGCGCAGAGGATTGAAACAGAATCATTGGATCTCTCTGCGCTCCTCTGCGCCTCTCGGCGTACTCTGCGTTTGATTGCTGTGCGTTTCGCGCGGTGAAAGGCGGCGGGCCCCGGAGGTTCAAGGGCGTTGGTTCAAGCGACACGTGAAATGCATGGTCGGCGCTCGGTGCGCTCGTCCCCGTCGCTGACGCTCAGGGCTTCTTTCGTGCTCGGCGCATCGCGGATGGCGACCGTCATGGCGGCCGTCTCCCTACCGCGGTCCACGCACGAGTTTCACGCGAGATCCGTATGACCCGGCGGCGTCGGGCGGCCGGCGAATCGGTTCCCTTTTAGTCCACGACGCGGGCGAAGCTGCCCGGGATCACCCGGAAGCCGGGGGGCATGCTGGACGCCTCGTAGAGTTCGTTGATGGTCGAGCCGCTGAGTTGGGCGGAGAAGAGCATGACGCGGGCGACCGATCCGAAGGTCGGCGAGGACTGGTCGTAGGTCGACCACGGGATGTTGCGCACACCGAAGTACCAGTCCTGGGTGTTGGCGGGGCGAATAAGGAAGATACCGTTCAGGCCGACGGTCGTCCCCGAATGATCAGCGCGGCGCACACCGTCCAGGTAGAGTTCCATGCCGTTTGAGCCCCAGGTCAGGGCGATGAAGTGCCATTGACCCTCGACGATTCTGTTGCTCGAGAACCGGATCGACCGGCCGATGCCGCTGGAGGCCTCCAGCGTGTAGTAGAAGTGGTTGTCGGTCAGGTACGAGGAGAGGGAGACCGAGGAACCGAGGGGGGAGCGTTCCTTCGAGATCGCGGCCATCTGTATCCCGGAGGTGGTCGGCTTGAGATCGAACCGGATCCAGAAGCAGAGCGTGCCGTTCGCCAGCTCGAAGGCCGAGCGGTGCGGGACGCGGATGTGCTCTGTGACCCACTGGACGCGGGGGGCGGGGTTGCCGTGCTCGTGGGTCATGGCGCCGGCGGCGGACTGCACCCCGTAGACCCCGTTGCGGGCGTTGATCTTGTCCACGGCGGTCGTCTGGTTGACCTCGTCGAGCGGCCAGTAGGCGACGATGCGGTTGTGCACTGACACATAGCGCGTCAGGTCGTCCTCGGGCAGGTCCATCTCGAACCCGATCCGGGAGCGGGCCTGGCCGACCCGGGCGTCGGCGACGACGCGGAAGCGTTCGGTTTCGTCCTGGACGGGGCCTTGGGTGTCGGCGTCGGTGACGGTGGCGGCGATGGCGCCCGCGGACAGGTTCAGGTTCGAGAAGATCGTGCCCGTGAATGAGCGGGCGATGAACGCGTCGGTGTCGCGGTAGGCGTGCTCGATGGCCAGCTCGGCCGCGCTGACGGCCAGCCGCGACGCGTCGGACCCCTGGCCGGCCAGTTGGGCCCGCTCGTTGATCTGCTTGCGCAGGGCCACCCCGGTCATGACGAGCATGGTGACGGCGGCGATGACGACGATAATGGCGAGGTAGACGCTGCCGCGCCGGCCGGAACGGATCATGAGCTCTCCCGCGAGACATCGAAGGAACGGGTCCGCAGGATCGACCGCTCGGCGAGAACGATCCCGTGGCGGGAGACGGTGACCGTCACGCGTTTGATGCCGGTTTCGCTGGCCGAGTCGTTCATCGGGTTGCCGATCTGGGCGTGGGCGACGCGGACACGGATCAGCCAGCCGTCGCCGAGGCCCGTGATCGGATTGCCGTTGACGGTCTGGGGCGGCGCGGTCCAGCCGTTGTAGTCATCGACATCGTCGAAGTCCTGGCGCGTCGTCCCGCTCTCGCCGGGGTTCAGGCCGATCGTCCCGTCGTCGTGATCCGGATCGGCGAAGTGCCGCGTGGCGATCTCGTCGAGCATGTCGTCGGCCAGGGTCACCGCGATCATGCGGTCGCCCGCGAGCTGGGTGGAGCGGACCGTCGGCCCAACGAGCTGCAGGGTGGTGGCGAGGGTGCCGCCGACCAGCAGGGTGCCGATGGCGACTTCCATCATCGAGATGCCTCGGCGTGCGGGCGTGCGCATGGCTTAGGGGACCTCCGGCGTGTTGAGCAGGCGGACTTCCAGGACGCGTGCGGCGGGGGTGTGGTGCTCCATGTGGAAGATCAGGCGGACCGATTTGATCCGATCGGATTCCTGCGTCATGACAATCTCGGTGTCCTTGAGCGGGCCGAGGATCGGGCGTGGATCGTCCATGTTGACGGCCCGGCCCAGCAAGCCGCCGGACATGTTCGTGTACGAGATCACCTCGCCGATGCCGTCCCCGGTTCGATCGGGGACCGCGATGTGGAACCCGTCGGAGTCCCGGACGATGCCGATGGCTTCCTCCAGGTCGGACCGGATCTGCTCGATGCCGCGCTCGACCCATCCCGCCGTGATGACCGTTTCGTTGCCCGTCGGGACGGCCCGGGAGGCGACGAGCACCGCCGAGCCCAGCGCGAGCAGCAGGACCGAGCTGATCGAGACCGCGACGACGGTCTCGATCAGCGTGAATGCACGGGCTCCTGCGGCTCGGGCGTGGCGCATGTCAGCCTCCCAACAGACCGTTGACCAGACCGCCAAGCAGGCCGCCCCCCCCACCCCCGCCGGATTCCTCGGCTTCTTTCAGGGAGGTCATCACGGGTCCGACCAGATCGACCGTCCGGGTCATGGAGCCGGCCGCGATGCGGACACGGGCGTTGGCCGAGTACATGCCGAAGCCGTCCACGGTCAGGTAGCCTTGGGGGTGGGTGATGTTGGTCGTTTCGAAGCGGACCTCGTACGGCGATCGGCTCATCGGCACGGTGCGGACCAGCGGGCCGAGCGATCCCGGTGAGCCCTCGTAGACCCGGAACTCGGATTGGCTCAGGTGGATCTGGATGGTGTGGGTCCGGCCTTTGGCCCTGGCGAGATCGGAGACGCTTTCGAACTCGGTGACGAGGCGCTTCTCGGCGGCGCTGAGCCGTTTGCCGGATTGGCCCGAGCTGACGCGTGGGACCGCGATGGCCGCGACCATCCCGATCACGATGATCACCAGCACCAGCTCGATCAGCGAAAAGCCGCGGCGCATGGGTCGTCTCCTGAATGAGAACGCCCCAGCGTTGGCCGGGGCGTCTCTGGTTCGGTCACACGGCCGGGCCGCGGATCAGTAGCTGTTGTACCGCACGCCCCGTGCGTCGACTTCGGTGTCGGGCAGGTTCGCGCTGATCGAGCCGGTGGTGGCGTCGTAGACCCAGCCGGCGCTGGTGCCGCCCTGGGTGGCGACGATGCCGTTCTGGCCGCGGTTGCTGCCGACCTTCAGCTCGGGGATGGAGCGCAGGTACGGGCCGAGGTAATGGGTGGTGTCCTTGGTGGCCGAGGTGCCGCCCAGCGGATCGCTGTAGAGCGTCATCTGGTCGACGAAGTCCGCGAAGGACGGGTACTGCCCGCCGTGCTCGGCCTGGTAGAGTTCGATGGCGTTGCGCATCACCGCCAGGTCGGCGATGAGGCTGGAATCGGCGGCGCCGGAAGCGCCGCGGCTCATCCGGGGCAGGGCGATCGCGCCGATGATCCCGATGATGACAACGACGATCACAAGCTCAATCAGGCTGAACGCCCGACGAGAGCTCCGAGAGTGTGGCATGGTCAGCCCTGGCATGTGTCGGTCTCCTTCTGAGTCCTCCGGGTACACCCCGGACAGGGTTGACATCGACACCGAAGCGGTTGAGGTCAAACAACTTGTCCGTCGGAAGCGCTGAGACGGTCCGTCTGTGCGGCCCGGAACCGGGGGGGTTCAGTTACCGGGCGACGGGAGCGAGAGCATCGCCGTGGAACCGCCCATCGAGATGCTCACCGAGCGGACGCCGACGCCTTCCAGCCGGTATCCGTCCGGGTGGACCTCACCGACGCGCATGCGGTGCCCGTCGATGACCGCGATCCCGCCGTCACGGGTCGGCATGACGAGCGTCAGGCGCGGCGTGGCGGTCAGCCCGGGCAGGATGCCGGTCTGGACCGTCTGTGCGGGGCGGGCGTTCTCGTTCGCGGCCGCCTGCGGCTCCTGGACCGCGGCCCGCAGCCGCTCGGTCCAGGCCAGATCGGGCCCGAAGGCGATCTCCGGGGTGCCCTCGGCGGCGAAATCGCCCAGCGCCCGCGTCATCACCTCACGGATGCCGGCTTCGACCCGGCCGCCCACCGCGTTGGCCACGGCCTGGACCGGGCCGCCCGCGGAAGCGGTCTCGGCCGGGGCCGGCTGCGGGGACGCCGCGGCGTTCTCCGGCTGGAGGAACAGTTGATCGACCATCAGCCCGGTGACGGCGACCGCCCCCAGACCGACCAATACCTTTCGTTCGCGTGGCATGCCCATGGTCACAATGGCCGAAACGGCGGCGACGCATGCCAGTGGGTTCGGCGGAATGTTTCAGTTCGCCGCGACGGTCGTGCCGGTCAGCCAGGACAGCACGGTGCGCATCCGCACGGTTTCCGGACCCGTGTGCTCGAGCGTGATCGAGCGGAGGTGCAGGTCCGGATGCTGCGACTCGAAGACGCCAAGCAGTTCGTAGACCACATCGAGCCGGCCGGTGATCTCGAAGCGGATCGGGATGATCGGCGTGACCGGGTCCGGGACCAAGTCGCGCGGCTGGATCACCTCCGGGACGACGCCGTGGCTCAGGCAGAGGTCGGTCAGGTCCGCCAGCACGCGGTTGAGCTGATCGGCCGGGCGCAGCGTGACCATCCGGGATTCCACGGATTCCGAGAGGCGTGCGGCCTCGGCGTTGAGCGAGCGGTTGCTGCGGGCGGCGGCTTCGAGCCTCTCCGTCGCAGCGGCCAGACGATCGAACTGCTCGCGGGTTTCCTGCCGGGACTTCATGCCCGGCACCAGGAACACGAAGGCCGCGCCGACGACGATGGAGATGCACACGGCTGTGCCGACCGCGTGGATCGGGCGTGTGGCGCGGACGATCTGGGCGCGTTCTTCGGTCATGGCGTGCTCCTGAGCCGGAAGCGGGCGTCGATCTCGCAGCGGACGACCTCGGCGTTGGTGAGCTGGACCCTGGACGAGTTGGTCAGGGTGACCGAATCGAACACGCCCGACTCCTCGAGACGCAGGACGAATGCACGGGCCTCGGTGAGGCTGTCGACCAGGGCGATGATCTGGGTGCGGACCTCGGTGCGCCCTTCGCTGGTGATCCGAGATTCGATCCGCTCGAACCTGGCCCCGTTTGAGGCGGCCGAGAGCGCGTGCAACAGCGGGCGCCAGTCGGCCCGGTCCTCCACGGCCTTGAGCACGCGGTCGGTCTGCTGGAGATCGGCGATGCGGCGTCGCAGCCGCGGCTCCTCGGCCTGCAGTTGCTCGATGGATCGTTCGGCCCGTCGGGTCCGGTCCTCGATCTCGGCGGCGCCGCTGCCCGTGGCCAGGGCCATCGCGCCCGCGGGGGCCATCGCGCCGATGGCCACCAGGACGCCGGCGGTGAACCAACCGGCGATCACGCGATGTCGAGCGCGACGCACCCGTCGGGCGAGCGGGAGCAGGTTGATGGTCGGCATGGGCGCGGTCATTCGTCGAACCTCCCGGCCAGCCCGATCGCCACGGCGGCGCGGGGCAGGTCGGCCTTTGTGGCGTCGTCGGGTGTGATCACGCCTGTGTCCGCCGGCTGGACGGGCATGCCAAGCACCTCGTCGAGGATGCTCAGGCATTCCGGGCGGGTGGCGCCGTACCCGGCGAGCTGGACATGCCCGACGGGCGCCGTCCGGTGCGCGTGGGTCACATAGGTAATGGCCGTGTCGATCTCGTGGCCGAGATCCACCGCGAGATCGTGCCACGCGGCCCGGGCGGTCGATTCGAACACATCCGGTTCATCCGTCTCCGGCTGGTGCGATTCGAGCACCCGGCAGGCGTCGTTCCAGGAGATCCCGGTCTGCTCGCGGAAGCGGGTCAGATACGGCCCGATGCCGATCTCGAAGCGGCGTGTGTACACGACCGTATCGCCGAGGGTCAGCACCCCCAGCGTGGCGTTCCAGCCGATGCGCAGCAGGGCGTGGATCCCGTCGGGCTCGACGCGCAGGGTGGACCCGCAGGCCCTCGCCAACGCGGCTTCCTCGAGATCGACCGCGAGCGGGATCAGCCCGGCCTGCTCGATGTGGTCAAGATGCTTTTCCAGGTCCGGCCGCTCGCAGGCGATGGCCAGGCCGCGGTCCGTGCGTCCGCGCTGGGGCAGGTACCAGGTGGCCAGCTCGAAGCGGTCAGGCGGGCACCGGCGTGTGCGGGCGATCTCGGCCCGGGCGATCAGTTCGGCCGGGGCGCCGCTCTCACGATCGGGCAGATCGACGATGTGGGCCGAGCAGGCGCCGTGGGGCGCGGTGATGGCGACTTTCTTGCCGACGAAGCCGCGGCGTTCCAGCACACCGGCGATCCACGCCGCTTCCTCGGCCTCGATGACGCCGGCCGGGCCCGGGCCGTCACGCCTCGGGAAGACGGCGTGGCAGACCAGGCGGTCGCCTTCCTGGGTCCGTGAGAGCTGGGCGGCGCGGACCTCGCCGCCGCCGATCTCAAGCCCGATGGGGGACAGTGTCAGGAGCGGGAATCGGGGTCGGTTCATGGCGCGCCTCCCGCGCTGGCGGTCAGGTCGAAGAGCGGCAGGAACATGCTGACCGCGACGAAGGCGACGAGCCCGCCGAGCACCACCATGATCAGGGGTTCGAGCAGGCTGGACAGCGCCTTGACGGTCGATTCGTTCTCTTCGTCGAGGTAATCGGCGATGTGAACGAGCACCTCGGACATGCGGCCGGTCTGCTCGCCGTTGCGGACGGCCTGGGCCGACGACGCGATGAACAGATCGCTTTCGATGAACGCGGTGCTGACCGGATCGCCCTTGGTGACGCCGCGTTCGGCGCGGTCGAGCAGTTCCTTGAACCCGTGATGCGACACGGATCGGCGCGTCAGCCCGATCGCCTCGATCATCGGCACTTTGGCGTCGAGCAGCGTCCCGAGGATGCGGGCCACCCGAGCGGTCCCGAACGAGCGGACGATGTCCCCCACCTTCGGAGCCCGGAGCAACGCCCGTTCCAGGGTTCGCTTGCCGGGCGGCGTGCGGAGCCACCAGGCGGCCGTCCACCCGGCCACCAGCAACGCCGGCAGGGCGAGCCACCAGTACCCGATCATCAGTTCGGAGATGGCCACGAGCACCTGGGTCGAGGCGGGCAGCGGCGTGTCGAGCGTCTCGAAAAGCCCGGAAAACCGCGGCAGCACCACACCGAGCATCAGCACGAGCACCGCTAGGCAGACCATCGTCAGCAGCAGCGGGTACATCATCGCCGCGATCACGCTGGAACGCACATGGGCCTGGCGTCGCGTGAGCATCGCCAGGCGGTTGAGCATCTTGTCGAGCTGGCCGGACGACTCGCCGGCGGCGACAAGGGACACGAAGACCGCGTCGAAGATCTCGGGGCGGGATTCGAGCGCCTCGGAGAACGCGTCACCGTCCTCGAGGTGGCGTCGTACGCTGCCGACCACATCCCGCCATTGGTCGTTCTCGGCCTGCTTCTCCAGCGACTCGATGGCGTCCGCGATCGGCGTCCCCGTGGAGACGAGCACGGCCAGCTCCCGCGAGAACTGGGCGATCTGCTTGGGGCTGGCTTTTTTCCTGCGGGCCTTGGTCTGGCGTTTGGGCGCGGACGCCTTGTCGCCCTTGCCCTCCGCGATCGAGACCACGAAGGTCCCCTGGCGCCGGAGCTGCTCGGTCGCCTCCTCGATGCAGGTTCCTTCGCAGACGCCCGAGACGGTCTTGCCGGCCTTGTCATACCCGGAGTAGCTGAACTTCATGCCGCCACCCCCTGGTCAGGCGTGTCGGTCTGAGCGATCTTCGGCTTGGCGTTGGCGGCCTCGGGATCCTCGTCGTTGTGGGTGACGCGGAGGACTTCTTCGAGGCTGGTCTTCAGATCGAGGGCGAGCCGCACGCCTTCCTCGCGGAGGTTGAGCTGGCCGCGGGAGCGCAGCGCCTCACGGAGTTCGTGCGACGGGGCCTCACGGTAGATCATGCGCCGCACTTCGGGCGTGACCTCCATCGTCTCGTAGATGCCCAGACGGCCGTGGAATCCCGTGTCGTGGCAGCTTGCGCAGCCGGCCCCCTTGCGGAAGGCCCGGCCGGCCATGTGCGAGAGGCCCGCGTCGGCGAGCACCCGCTCGGACGGGTAGTACTTGGTCGAGCAGGACGCGCAGATGGTGCGGGCCAGTCGCTGAGCAACCACCCCATTGAGCGCGGCGCTGAGCAGGTACGACTCGACGCCCATGTCCACCAGCCGGGCCACCGCGCCCGGCGCATCGTTGGTGTGCAGCGTGGCGAGCACGCCGTGCCCGGTCAGCGCGGCCTGGGTGGCGACGCGTGCGGTCTCCTCGTCACGGATCTCGCCGACCATGATGATGTCGGGGTCCTGCCGGAGGATCGACCGCAGGGTTCGGGCGAATGTCAGGCCGATGCTCTCGTGGACCTGGATCTGGTTGACCATGTCGAGCTGGTACTCGACCGGGTCCTCGACGGTCACGAGGTTCGTTTCGGGGCTGCGGAGCAGGTCGAGCGCCGAGTACAGCGTGGTGGTCTTGCCCGATCCGGTCGGGCCGGTGACCAGCACGAGCCCGTGCGGCATCTTGAGCACGCGCTTGAAGGTGCCCAGGGCCTCCTCGCGGAAGCCGAGATCCTCCATGCGGACATGCAGGTTCTGCTTGTCGAGGATGCGGATGACGAGCTTCTCGCCCAGCAGCGTGGGGATGCTCGAGACGCGGAGGTCGATCTCGCGGCCCTCGGCCATGATGCGGACGCGGCCCTCCTGCGGCATGCGCTTCTCGGCGATGTCCATCTTCCCGATGATCTTCACGCGCGAGACGATGGCCGAGTGCATGCCCGGCGGCGGCTTCATCAGATCGCGGAGCGTGCCGTCGATGCGGTAGCGGACCCGGGTGCCTTTCTTGTCCGGCTCGATGTGGATGTCCGACGCCTTGTCCTTGACCGCCGTCAGCAGGGCGACATTGACCAGGTTGACGATCGGTGAGCCCTCGACCATCTGGTCGAGATCCGTCGTCGGGCCCTCGTCGACGCGTTCACGCTCGACGACCTCGACATCGCTCTCCGCCAGGCTGGTCAGGAACGCGTTGACATCCACATCCCCGCTCTGGTACTTGCGGATGTACTCGATGATGTTGGCCTCGAGGGCCAGCACCGGGCGGATCTCCATTCCCGTCAGATCACGCAGGCGGTCGATCGTCGGCAGGCTCTGCGGCTCGGCCATGGCCACGGTCAGCACGCCGTGGACACGGAACATCGGGATCGCGAGCAGCCGCTCGGCCTCCTCGTTGCCGATGAGCGGGAGCAGGGAGGGGTCGATCAGGCCGTGACGGAGCTGCACCCCGCGAACGCCGAGGCACTTGGCCAGCGACTGCACCAGGGTCACGCCCGAGATCATCCCCTGCTCGACCAGCATCTCGCCGAGCTTCATGCCGCTCGATCGCTGGTCCGACAGGGCCCGGGAGAGCTGGTCCTCGGAGATCAGCCCCTCGGAGAGGAGCACCTCGCCAACCATGCGCGGACGGTTCGAGCGACGCGACCGCCGGTCGTCGCGGTTGGCGCGCCGTTCCACGGGATCCTGCCGCGCGTCGGGCTCGCCGATGCGGCGGTCCGCGGGCACAAAGCCCTCCGGTTGGTCAACCCCGTTGGGTGTCGGCTCGGTCACAGGAAACTCCTCACCGCGCCCTGAACATCCTCGTGCAGGCTGAACAGGGGCGAGACATCCGTGACCGCCAGGATCTCCCGGAGCGTCTCGCCGACGCCGCACAGGCACAGGCTCCGCCCGCTCTGGTTGAGTTCCTTGGTCAGATCCACCAACGCCTCAAGCCCGTCGCTGTCCACGAAGGGCATGTCGGACACATCAAGCACGAACCGGCCGAGGGTTTTTCCCAGCGTCTCGAAGCCCTCGCCACGAAGCCGCTCTGCATCCTCGGTGCTGGTCACCGGCCCACGCGGGCGGAGGACCGTGACGGCGCCGTGCTTGTGCTGCTCGATCCGCATCGGTCAGGTTCCTTGTTCACGCGGCGCGTTGCGACGACGACTGCTCCGGGCATGGCAGCGTGATGGTGAATGTGCTGCCCTCGTCCATTTTCGATTCCACGGTGATGTCCCCGCCGTGCAGCCGGGCGATCTCGCGGGCCAGGGCCAGGCCCAGGCCCGAGCCGGTCACATGCGCGATCCGCCGGTCGTTGGCCCGGTAGAACCGGTCGAAGATGCGCCCGCATTCCTCGGGGTCGATCCCAATCCCGGTGTCGATCACATGGATGATCAGCCCGCTGTTCTCCGGGGCCTCCACCCGGACCGTCACCTTCCCCCCGGGCGGCGTGTACTTGAGCGCGTTGCCGACCAGGTTGTGCAGGGCCTGGCCCAGCCGGTCGCGGTCGGCCCGGATGACCGGCATCTTGGGAGGCAGGTCGAAGACCATCTCGATGGTCTTCTCGGCGGCCTGGGCCTCGTAGTCGTGCTGCAGGTCGCTGAACAGGGCGTCCGTCCGGACATCGCCAGTCCGGATCGAGAGCGAGCCCGCCTCGATCTCCGCCACCGAGAGCATGTCGGCCACGATGCGCTCCAGGCGGCGCGCCTCGGAGTTGATGACATTGAGCGCCTGGGCACGGAGCTTGGGGTCGTTCTCGCCCTCGTCGACGGCCTGCTCGACATACAGGCGGATGTTCGTCAGCGGCGTGCGGAGTTCGTGCGTCGCCTGCGCCACGAACGAGTTGCGCGAGCGGTCGGCCACGCGCTGCTGCGTGATATCCTCGATCAGCACGCCCGCGAAACGGTCGTTGCCCGTCTCGGACGAGCGGATCATCAGGCGCAGCTCCGCGTCCGGGTCCTGCCCGGCCTCGCCCCGGGCGATCTCGATGGTCTTGCGGACCGGCATCTCGGACTCCAGGCAGGCCTTGATGGTGGCCCGGACCCCTTCGTCCTGAAAGACCTGGTCTGTGGTCGCCTTGGCCAGATCCTCACGGTGGCGGCCGAGGAGCACCCCCGCCGCCCCGTTGACATACACAACCTCGCCGGACGCGTCGAGGACGACCAGGCCGTGGGTCAGCGTGTCGCACACGGCCACGACGCTGCCCGATTCCCCGGGGGCCTCCATGGCCGCGACGACGGTCTGGTGCTCGGCGATCGTGCGGTCCTGCTCGTCACGCTCACCGATCAGGGCGTTCCACGCGTCGGCGTAGGGCCCCTGGCCGTCCGCCACCCGGAGCACGCCGGCCCGGCGTTCGCCCTGGGCGACCTCACCCAGGGCCGTCCCGATCGAAGCCAGGGCGGCCAAACGCCCCCGAATCCGTCGGAACACGAACCAGACCCCCACGATGGCGCCCAGTCCGACAATGCCGGCCCGCGCCAGCACGCTGGCGAAGGCGCCGCGGGCATGCTCGTACTCGATCTCGACAAAGCCCGCACCGCGCCCCGGCACATTGAACGGGACACGCACCGTCCCCGGTGTCGGCTCCGGCGTCGCGGCCACGCCGGACCAGCTTTCCGGGAGTTCCATCGCGGTGATTTTCTGCGGGTCCGAGGACGCGATGACCCCGACGCCCGGGAGCACGACATGGCAGGCGGAGACCAGCCTCGCCGCCTGGATGTCAATCATCTGGCGGCGCACCGTGCCGATGTCCGATTCGCGCAGGGCGAGGTCGGTCCGTGCCGCCACGATCTCGGCCACGCCCTGGGCGGTGCGTGTCCGCTCCGCGTTGGTCCGATCACTCGCGATCCGGTTGGTCCACATGGACGCCGTCATCACGGAGAACACCAGCAGGATGGCCACGCCGCCGACGGCGCCGGAAATCCAGCGGGAGACCCCCGCCTCCGATGCCCCCGCGATCAATCTGTCAATGTATGCTCGCATGAATATCCGCCCGCGGACACGGCGTGCGTCCGTACAGAGCGGGTATCGGCGTGGTAACGGCGTGGCTCAAGCCCGGTATGGGTGACCGCGGGTTATCGGGCGGGCAGAAAAAAACCCCCTTCGGGGGGGTTGAGTGGGCGCGGCTGGATTCGAACCAGCGAAGGCGAACGCCAGCAGATTTACAGTCTGCCCCCTTTGGCCACTTGGGTACGCGCCCGGGGTCGGTTCCGGCATTGGGGCCGGGGGGAAAGAATACGCCGCCATCTGGCTTTGGGCAACGCATTCGGAAAGCCGCCTGCCGGATTCGAACCGGCGACCTGCAGATTACAAATCAGCCGCTCTACCAGCTGAGCTAAGGCGGCGGGATGAAAAACGGCCTCGCCGTGAAGCGAGGCCGTTAGTGGGCGATACAGGGCTCGAACCTGTGACCTCCAGTGTGTCATACTGGCGCGCTAGCCAACTGCGCCAATCGCCCGTCTACGGCCGCCAGTATAGGCCCCTTCCGGCGGGACCGACAAGGCGGCCGGGAGATTCCCGCCCGGTTTAGCTGCCGGGGGCCAGAATCACGATCTCGACCCGGCGGGACTGTTCCTTGGTCGCGCGGGGCCGGGTCGGGCCGAATGTGGCCGAGTAGATCCGGTTCGCGTCGACGCCCTTCGAGACGAGATACTCGTGGACGGCCATCGCCCGTTCGGCCCCGAGGCGTTCGTTGGTCTTCCATCCCGATCGTCGGATGGGGTCCGAATCGGTGTGTCCTTCAACGCGGATGACATTGTTCGGGTACTGGGTCCGCAGGACCTGGGCCACCTGGTCCAGGCGCTGGCGAGCCTGCTGGCGCAGGGTGGCCTGGCCGGAGGCGAAGAGCACATCGCCCGCCACGCCGACGGCGATCTCACCACCGGGGCGGTAGCCGACATCGACGCCGCCGATGCCCTCAAAGCCACTCCGGCCGCGTGCCGTGGCTCCGGCGCCCTGCTCCTTCAGGCGGCTGTTCTCCTCGCGGAGCTGGGCGTTCTCCTGCGAGATCTGGGCGTTGCGATCGTTGGCCTGGCGGACATTGTCCTGCAGGGTCGCGATGCGCTCCCGGAGCTGCGTGTTCTCGTCGATCGCCGCGTCGTAGTCTGCCTGCGAGATCGTCTTGCAACCGGTCAGGCCCATCGCCCCGACCAGCCCGACCACCAACACCACCAGCCGCGTCTTCATCCGTAACCTCCGTGTCAGATTTGGCGGGCCACAAGGCCCGAGAAGTACACTTTAGCAGGTCTTTCCTCGGACGGCATCTCAGGGAAGGCTCAGCGGGCCTGTCATCCCCAAAAGCCGCCCCAATCCGATCTCAACCAGCGGTTTCCCGAGGATCACGAGCAGGGTCGCAACGGCCAGGAACGGGCCGTAGGGCATCGCTCGGTTCAGCTTGCCGCCCACCAGTTTCGAGAGCACCGCCCAAGCCACGCCGACGAACGCTGCCAGGAAGAAGGCGATGACCGGGTCGATCCAGCCCAGGCAGGCCCCCACCGCCGCCATCAGGTGGACATCGCCCAGGCCCATGGCCTCTTTCCCGAAGGCGATGGTCCCGAAGATCCGGACGCCCCAGACGATGCCGCCGCCGATGAGGTAGCCCATACAGACCGCGGCGAGCACCACGAGCCAGAGGGGGGCCTGGACCGGGGCGATGAGCATGCCCTGTTCGCCGATCTCCCACGGGCCGGCGAACCGGACAACCAGCTGGACGGCCAGCCACCCCCCCGCCATCGCGAAGAGTGCCGCGGGGGCGAGGAATGCCAGTTCCCGGATCATCTCGCGCCGGGCGTGGGGATACTGGACCCACATATCGGTGGGATGCGACGCTTCCGGCGTCGAGGGTTGCTCGGGATCCTCGGGCGGTGTGGTGTCGAGTGTCCCGGGTCGCTGGGCGAGGACGGTTTTTTCCCAGGCCTCGTAATCCGCGAAGCTCCGACGGATCAAGCCCTTGTACAGCAACAGGTTCGAGACGCACAGCCCCAGCATCCCGCCGATGGCCCAGCCGATGAACCGCCAGCCGTCCAGCCCGCCGGTTGCAAGGGTCCAGACCTCGCTGGGGGCTGTGTTCCAGAGCAATCGCGGCGTCTCGGTCCGCCAGAGGCCGGGAATCCCCTGGACAAGCGGGCCGAACCGCCACTCGAACCAGAGCGCGTGGCCCGTGTGGAGGACCAACGCCGTGAGCGCGGGGACCCAGGTCAGGATGAGGGGGATGGTGCAGGTCCGGGCGTCGATGATGGTCATCGCGACCAGGGATCCGATGAGCACGAGCAGGACCACGAACGCCGGCCAGGTCAGGGCGGCTCCATTGCGAGCCCATTCAGGGGCGATTGCCCCAATGTTGACACCGAGCATCGTCGCGTCCGACGGGATGACATACCAGAGCATGAAGAAGCCCGCGAACATCACGGCGACGATCGCTTCGATGGTCGGGTACTCGGCCGAGATCTTGCTCTGGCAGAACCGGCATCGCCCTCGGAGGAGCAGCCAGCCGAGGATGGGGATGTTCTCGCGCCAGGTCAGTTTGGTGCCGCAGGACGGGCAGCGGCTGGTCGGGGTGACCACATCGAGCCCGCGGGGGAGCCGATAGACGAGGACATTGATGAGGGATCCCACGCAAGCACCGACGGCGAAGACGAACAGCGTCGTCGTGATCATGGGCAGCCGCATGATGAGCCAGTCGGGCATTCGGCAGGGTTCATCGGCCCGCGCGGGGCGTTAGCTGGATTCGTCGCCGGAAGCCCGCTTTTTGAGGGTTTCGAGGTCGAGTTGCTCGATGCGTTGCTCGGCGCGGGTCAGGATGGCGCGGGCCTTGGCGATCAGGACGACGCCCTGCTCGTAGGCCTTGATCGAGTCCTCAAGCCCAATCTCGCCGGATTCGATGCGTTCGACCAGTTCCTCGAGCTGCTCGACAAGGGCCTCGTAGCGTTCTTCGGTTGACGGGGGGCGGTCGCTCACGGGGAGAGGGTAGGTCAGAACAGCCCCATCTGGCGGTCGTCGGGAGGCGGGGCCTTGCGGCGTCGCCGGGGCGGGGGGCGGTCCGCGGGACGCGGAGGCGCCGGGGTGGTGTCGCCGGGGCCGAGCACGCCGGAGCGGATCGTGCCGGACTGCAGCCGGGTCAGGATCTCGTCCCCGGCCGTGACCTCGCCGGCGGCTCGGAGGAGGCGGCCGTCGGGGGTGGTGGTGACCGAGAAGCCCCGGGCGAGGACCTGGAGCGGGCCGACGGCGTGCAGCTCGCGGTGCAGGGCGTCGAGGGTGTCGGCCGCGGCGCGGGCGCGGGTTCGGACGGCGCGGTCCAGGCGGTCCTCGAGCGCCCGGAGGGCCTCTTCGCGTCGGGCCTGGATGACGCCCGGGCGGTGGCGTTCGAGGCGTGCGGCCGCTCGGTGCAGGCGTCGTTCGGCCTGCATCGCCGCGGTGCGGGCGCCCGCGGCGAGCTGGCGGGTCAGCGATCCGAGCCGATCTCGGTGGGCGTCGAGCACGCGGGCGGGGTCCCGGAACGCGGGGCGGCCGGCGAGCATCGAGAGGCGCTTGCGTTCGGCGATGGCATGCTGGCGTGCGGCGGTGGAGACACGGCGAGCCAGCGCGTCGAGCTGTTCCTGCAACGCGCCCGCGTCGGGGATCAAGGCCATCACGGCCTGGGTGGGCGTCGCGGCCCGGTGGTCGGCGACGAGCTCGGCGATGGTGGTGTCGGTCTCGTGGCCGATGGCGGCGACGACCGGGACGGCGGTGTTGCGGATCGCTTCGGCGACGGTGATCTCGTTAAAGGCCCAGAGGTCCTCGAGGGAGCCGCCGCCGCGGGTGACGAGGATGGCGTCGATGCCGAGGCGGTGGGCGGTCGCCGAGAGGAGACGGACGGCCTCGGACACATCCGGCGCGGCCCGCTCGCCCTGGACCCGGACATCGACGATCAGCAGGGCGACGGCGGGGCACCGCCTGCGTGCGGTGTCGATGACATCCTGCACGGCGGCGCCGTCCTTGCTCGTGACGACCGCGATGGTGCGCGGGAAGGCGGGAAGCGGGCGTTTGGTTTCCGGATCGAGCCAGCCGCGTTCGCGCAGCATCTCAACGCGGGCCTTGAGTTCGCGTTCGAGGGCGCCCTGCCCGAGGGGTTCGAGTTCGTCGATGATCAGGCTGACGCGGCCTCCGGGGGCGTAATAGTCAAGCCGCCCGGTGGCGATGACCCGTTCGCCCTGGGTGGGCAGGACCCTGAGCTTGCGGGCGGTCGAGGCGAAGGCGACGGCTGAGACCACCGCGCCCTCGTCCTTGAGGCTGAAGTACCAGTGGGTCCGGCTGGAGACATTCGAGACCTCCCCCACCACCCGGACGCGACCGGGCACGCCGCTCTTGAGCGCGGCGTCGATCCGGACGGCGAGCTGGGTGATGGTCAGGACGCCCTCGGGCAGCGCGCCGTCGCCCGGAACAACCAGACCCGGCGGCGTTTCGCCACCGGGTCCGGCTCTCTTGCCTCGCTTGATGCGACCCGGGTCGAATGGAAGGCGTCCGCTCACGCGGGGAGCCTATCCGGGTCGGGGCGTGGTGTCAGCGGCTGTCGGCGACGCGCTGGGCGTTGCGACGCTCGACCGAGGCGACCACATCGGGGGCGGTGCCGAACGGCAGGGAGATGCGGACGGGCTCGTCGCCCGAGAGCAGCGTCGCGGCGATGGCGGCGGCGCGGTCGGACGCGGGCCGGGCCTGGACCTGCTCCCGCGAGCGGGTGCGGGGCGCGTCCTCAGGCACGCGGAACCGGCCGGCGGGCTCGGGCAGGGTCGCGCCGTCGCGGGATTCGCCGGCGTTGGGGTTGGTGAAGGTGCGGGGGTTGTAGTAGCCGTTGTCGCGGAGCCAGTTCTGGCGGGCGCTCTCGAGCAGGCGCATCAGCTCGCGGGTGCGGTCGATGCTCTGGCGGTTGTAAAGGGTGCGGTCGACCTCGAGCGAGCCGGGGCGGGTGAGCTGGCGCATCAGCGTGGTGCCGCCGGAGGGCAGCGGCGCGAAGGGATCGATGGCGAAGACCATGTCGAAGGCGCGGACGAGGATCAGTTCGGGGGCGTGCTGGCCGCCGAGGCGGTCGCGGTCGGAGTTCGCCTGCTGCCAGGCGAGGACGCCGTGGTCGATGGTCGCGACGACCGGTGCGGGCTCGTTGGCTCGGAAGCGGATCTGGTCGCGGCGGAGTTCACCGGTCTGCCGGGTCATGCCCGAGCGGATCTCGACGATGTCGGCGGCCGGGCGGATATGGGTGACCGTGGCCGGGCCGTAGGCGGTGAACGAGAGTGCGATCATGGTGGCGGTCAGCATGGTGAATCTCCTCTTTGGTTGTGTCACGCCGGGTCCTGCGGATCCCGGGCGTGATGCCGCCCCGTGCTGTAGTGAGTGTGCGCGAGTTCCCGCGATCCGCCAGCGAATGGGCGGTTCGAACCGGCAAAACAGGGGGGTCTGGGGGGATCTCGGACGCGTGCAGGCCCGAGAACTCAGGCCCGGTCGGTCTGCATGCTGATCGAGTCGATCCGGGCCAGGTCCGTGTAGGCGTCGACCAGGGACGCGATGTGGGCTGAAGCACGGCGGTGCTGGCGGACATGCTCACGGGCGGAGAGGCCCAGGGCCACGGAGCCGGCGCGGTCGGCCAAGCGCTGGGTGACGGCGTCGGCCCAGCCGGCGGGGGTCAGGGACTTGGGCACGGCGGCCGTGACCTGATCGCGGATGATGGAAACCTGGGGGTCCGGGGCGGCGACGATGACCAGGCCGTGGGCCATGGCGTCGAGGAGGAGGGTCCGCTGTTCGTGGCGTGCGTCGGGGTAAACGAGCATGTCGCAGCGCAGGACGAGGTCGCGACGGTCCTCGAGACGGTCCATAAGCGAGACCCGGTCGAGGACGCCGGCCTGCTCGGCCAGAGACCAGAGGCCGGCCCGGTGGGCCGCGGATTCGGCGACGAAGAGCATGATGTCGTCGCGGTCTGCGATGACGCGGCAGACGCCGGAGAAGGCGGCGCGGCATGCCTCCGTGTCTCGGCCCGCGCTGCAGAAGACGATCGAGGCGCTGCGCCCCGGCTTGAGCACCGGGGTGGGTCGCGGCGGGGCGTAGGCGCCCCAGGGGGTCACGCGGATGGGCGAGGTGATGCCCGCTTCGACGAGGGCGCGCTCGATGGGGCGGTCGGGGGCGAAGAAGGCGAGGGGGATGTGGGCGGGGACCTTGATGGACGCGGCGCGGTCGACGAGGCCGCCGCGCCATATCTCGAACGCGATGGATGCGTGGAAGATCTCGGCCAGCTCGAGGCCCATGGGCCAGGCCGCGCCGCCGAAGACATGGATGACATTGACGGCGCGGTCTCGGTCGGAGCCGGCGACGCGTTCGGCGACCTGCTGGGCGCGGATGCGCTGGGTGAAGATCAGGCCGCGGTTGGAGTAGCGGATCGGCTCGGAGACCAAGGAGAACTCGGTGCCGGCGTTCTTGGGCAGGGCGAGGGTGGTGCGGACGCTCTCGCCGAGCAGCCCCGCCGCGATGCGTTCGAGCAGGGCACGCTCGTGCTCTGCGAACTGCCCATCGGCGAGGAGGAGGACATGCATGAGCTCACCCGTTGGTTTCGTCCCCGACGCGGAAGGCCAGTTCCGGGGGCGGCGAGTTATCGTCGGCCAGGGCCTCGGTCCGCCAGCAGCCGACCCAGTGGTCGGGTTTGACGAGCCGGAGGGCGTAATCGCCGGCGGGCTCGGGTCTGGGCTTGAGGTCCTTGGGGGCGTCGTTCCAGGGCCACCACGGCGTGACGCCCTGCTCGGCCCCTGGGAGCTGACGGAACTGGGCGGGGTTCTCGACGACCTCCTTGATGGTCACGAGTCGTTCGTTGCGTTCGTGGATCTTGGGGATACTGGCGAGCAGGCCGCGGGTGTAGGGGTGCATGGGGTTGTCGAAGAGCTCGTAGACGGTGGCGAACTCGACGATGCGGCCGGCATACATGACGCAGACGACATCGGCGTTCTCGGCGACGACGCCGAGGTCGTGGGTGATGAGCATGACACCCATGTTGCGTGTCTGCTTGAGTTCCTTGAGCAGCTCGAGGATCTGGGCCTGGATGGTGACATCGAGCGCGGTGGTCGGCTCGTCGGCGAGCAGGAGGCGGGGCTGGCAGGCGAGGGCCATGGCGATCATGACGCGCTGGCGCATGCCTCCGGAGAACTGGTGGGGGTAGGCCTTGAGACGGGTGACCGGGTCTGGGATGCCGACATCGTTCATGGCCTTGACGGCGATGTCGGCGGCTTCCTTGACGGTCACTTCCTGGTGGAGGAGGATGGCCTCGGTGATCTGGTCCCCGACGGTGTAGACGGGGTTGAGGCTGGTCATCGGCTCCTGGAAGATCATGGCGATCTCGTTGCCGCGGATTTTGCGCATCTCCGACTCGGAGAGTTCCATGAGGTTGACGACGCGCCCGCCGTCCTTCTCGGAAAGGCGGAAGAGGATCTCGCCGCGGTCGAAGCGGCCGGGGGGGCGGGGGATGAGCTGCATGGAGGACATGGCGGTGACCGACTTGCCGCAGCCGGACTCGCCGACGACGGCGAGGGTCTGGCGGGGGAAGACGGTCATGCGGACGCCGTCGACCGCCTGGATACGCGGTCCCGAGCCGTTGTCGAAGGAGACCGCGAGGTTCTTGACCTGCATCAGCGGCTGCTCGGCGACGACGCGGCTCCTGGATCCATCGGGCTTTGTGGTGGTCGCCTGGGACATAGAGGGCACCTCCGCTTAGACGCGGGCCTTTTTGAGCTTGGGGTCGATGGCGTCGCGGAAGGCTTCGCCGATGAGGTTGTACGCGAGCACGGTCAGGAAGATCGCCAGGCCGGGGAAGATGGCCAGCCACCAGACGAAGGCGCCGACCTGGTTGGTCGCGTCGGAGAGCAGGCGGCCCCAGCTCGCCTGGTTGGCCGGTCCGAGGCCGAGGAAGCTGAGGGTGGCCTCGGCGAGGATGGCGGCGGCGATGGCGAAGGACGCGTCGACCAGCACCGGGGTGACGCCGTTGGGCAGCATGTGCTTGAAGAGGATCGAGCGGAGCGGCAGGCCCACCGCGCGGGCGGACTGGACGAAGTCCTGGTTGCGGAGCTTGTAGAACTCGGCGCGGACGAAGCGGGCGGCGCCGGTCCATGTGACGCAGCCGATGATGGCCATCATGACATAGGTGTTGCGGGGCAGCACCGCGGCGGCGACGATGAGCAGGAAGAGCACCGGGATCGCCATGAAGATCTCGACCACGCGGTAGAGCATCAGGTCGACCCAGCCGCCGAAGTAGCCCATCAGGGCACCCACCGTGACACCGATGACGACGGCGATCAGGGTCGAGACGAGGCCGATCGAGATCGAGAGCCGGCAGGCGTGGAGGAGCTGGCTGAGCATGTCCTGGCCGAGCGCGTCCGTGCCCAGGTGGAATCGCTCGATGGGGAGCGCGTCGATCCAGTCGGCGATGTCGCGGGTGTTGGCGATCCGGCCGTCGGCCCACGCGGATCGCAACTCCTCGACGATGCCTTCGGCGGGGACGCTGAGCAACTGGGACTGGGCCATGATCTCGATCGCGGCCAGGTCGATGGTCGTCTCGTCGGCCGGGATGGCTTCGAGGCGCTGACGGATGGGCAGGTCGCCGAAGCCGGGGTCCCGGGACGCGAGGGCGTTGAGTTCGGCGCGGATCGCCGGGCTTCGTTGGAAGCGGTCGATGGCGGGACGGAGGAGGTTGGAGCCGGGGGGCTTGAGGTTCAGGGTCGTATCGCCCTGGAGGGGGCTGAAGGGGATGACCGTGTAGACGGCGGAGATCCGGCCCTGGGCCTGGAGCTGGCGGTACTCGAACCGCTCGATGGGGCTTGTCCAGGTCAGCGTGGTGACGATCGCCACGACCAGCCCCACCACCGCCGCGGTCACGGCCCGGGGGATCAGGCGTTCGAACGGCATCAGGAAGACCATCGGGGCGGAGATCAGCAGCGAGACCGTAAAGCAGGCGAGGGTCCCGAACCAGGATTGCTGCTCGAGATTTCGCATCCAGTCGGACGCGTCCCGGCTCGTGACCATGGCGTGGACGATGGTCAGCGCGACCAGGATGAGACCCGCCTGCAGACCGCCGATGAGGAACATGCTCAGCCGGGTGCCCCGGTCGATCTTCATGTTGACGATCATCATCGGCACGGCGACAAAGGCGGCGATCAGCAGCAGGATGTCCGTGGCCCGCAGGTTGGCCAGCATCGGCGAGTAGGTGCGGAGCGTTTCGCCGTCCGGGCTGAGGTCGCGGGCGATGATGGGGTGCCCGGACGCGACGATCGGGGCGAAGACGGCGAAGAAAGCGATGATCCCGATCCAGGTGAGGCCGAAGATGGCGCCGGGGCGGCGGATGACCTGCGACCACGCCTCGGTCCAGAAGCCCTGGGTGGGGCGGTGTCCGATGCCCTGCGCGAGCTGGACGCCGGTGACGGACTCGGGCTGCTGGGGACGGGTTGTGTTGGTGGGTACTGTCATGATCAGTCGTAGGTGATCCGCGGGTCGGCCATGGCGTACAGGATGTCGGCGAGCAGCAGCGCCAGCATGTTGACGATGCCGATGATCAGCGCGTTGGCGAGGAGGACCTCACGGTCGCGCAGGAAGATGGCGTCGATGATCATCTTGCCCATGCCGTTGATCGAGAAGATCTGCTCGATGATGACCGAGCCTCCGAGCATGGCGGGGAAGATCGACACGAACATCGTGATGATCGGGAGCAGCGAGTTGCGGAAGACATGGCGGAGGACGATGGTCCTGGACTCCACGCCCTTGGCCTTCGCGGTGCGGACATAGTCGGCGTTGAAGTTGTCGAGCATCGACGCGCGGGTCTGCTTGCTGAGGATCGCGAAGCCGGTGTAGACCAGGCACGCAACCGGCAGACACATGTGCCAGAGCGTGTCGAGCAGGAAGCCGCGGGAGAACTCGCCGTGGGCGTCGGGGCCGGGCAGGAAGCGCATGTGCTCGGCGCCGGTGGCGTGCAGGCCGGTGACCGGGAACCAGCCCAGGCCGGTGGTCTGGTTGGCGAGATAGCCCATCATGAGCACGCCGGCCCAGACGATCGGGATGGACCAGAGGGCGACGAAGAGGCCGCCGGAGAGGACATCGAAGAGTCCGCCGCGTCGGGTGGCCGCGAGCATGCCGGTGGGGATGGCGATGAGGTAGATGATCGGGGTCGCGACGAGGTTGAGCAGGAGGGTGACGGGCAGGGCCTCGGCGATGAGCCGGCTGACGGGGCGGCCGCGGGAGAAGGACATGCCCAGGTCCGGGGTGGCGACGGAGATCAGGCTGGTGCCGAAGCCGGCCTGGCGGAAGGGCCGGGCGCGGAAGACGGCGGCGAGCTGCTGGCGGGCCTGTTCGGCGTTCTGATAGGCGGCGAGCGTCCGTTGGAACTCGGCTTCGAGCATCTCGTGGCGCCCGGTTTCGTCCATGGCCTCCCGGAGCGTCGAAGCGGGGACGCGACGGCGCAGCGTGCCGTCGCGGTCCACGAAGCGGCCCATCTCGGCGTCGCGGAGGGTCTGGCCGACGGCGAGTTCGTAGGCGGCCCGCTGGCGGATGAACGCCCCGCGTGCGCGCGAATAGGCCCCCGAGGCCGCGCGGTACGCGACTGTCCGATCGGCTTCCGTGGCCCCGGGCTCGAAGCGGAACTCGGCTCGCGGCGAGGAGGGCATCTCATCGATGAAGGCGGCATAAGCCGGGATGGGCTTGAGCGGTCGCGGTGGGCGGACAACCTCGCCGGACGGGGCGATCTGGTCGCGTCGTCCGAACTTGATGGGGCTGACGCGTCCGAGCCAGCGGGAGTACTGGATGACGACCGGGTCGTCCAGACCGTAGCGGTCTTCGAGGTAGGCCTGCTGCTGGGCGCGGGAGCCGGCGTCCATCTGGCCGCCGCCGCTGACGCTGAGGGCGTCGCCCACGCCGCCGGGGGAGAGGGCGATGAGCAGGAAGACCAGGAAGGTCATGCCGATGACGGTGGGGATCATCAGCAGCAGTCTTCGGAGGATGTAGGTGCCCATGGAGCCTCCTTCGGGATCGTTGGACGGCTCAGTTGGCCATGGGCTGGGCGGCGCTGGTGCTGATCCAGAACTCGTTGGGCGCGAGGCCGGACTCGTACTCCTGGATGTTGCGCATGCGCTTGGTGGTGAAGCGGAGCCAGGGCATCTCGCTCATGAAGGTGTAGGGCTGCTCCTCGTGGAAGACGCTGTGGAGCTGGTGCCAGACCTTCATCCGCTCGGCGTCATCGATGGTCGCGCGGCCCTTCTCGATGAGGCGGTCGGCTTCGGGGCTGCTCCACTGGACGAAGTTGTCACCCTGGTTGGGGATCGAGTTGGAGTGCCAGATCTGGTACGGGTCGCTTTCCGGCGAGGAGGCGGACCAGGCGAAGGTGATGGCGTCGAAGTCGCGGTTGTTGAGGATGCTGGCCAGGACGGACCAGTCGATCGGACGCAGCGTGACACGGATGCCGATGCTGGCGCAGACATCGCGGACATAGTTGACCATCCGGAGGGTGCCCTCGGAGCCTTGCGAGAAGGTGAACTCGAAGGTGAAGGCGTCGCCGCGTTCGTTCCGGAGGGTGCCGCTGCCGTCGCGGTCACGCCACCCGGCCTCGGCGAGGAGGGCCCTGGCACGCTCGAGATCGACGGGCCACGGCTCGATGTCCGGGTTGGCCTGGGGGGTCGAGCTGAGGAAGGGGCCGGTGGCGGGGCGTGTCAGGTCGCGGTCGATGTCGCGGCGGATCCGATCGCGATCGATGATCATCGTCATGGCCTGGCGGACGCGCCGGTCGTGGAAGGGAGTGAGGCGTTCGCCGTTGCGCGGGCCGCACTGCCAGGCGATGAAGGAATAGCCGCCCTGCATGTTGAACCAGTTGCGGAGGTCGTGATCGCGGGAGAAGCGCGGATCGTCCTGCTGGATGGCGAACTGGTCGGAGTTGGGGCGCATCATGTCGCCGCCGCCGTTGGTGTACTCGGTCAGGCGCGCGAGGGCGTCGCTGATGGTGCGGAAGCGGATGGAGGCCAGCGCAGGCGCGGGGCCCCAGTAGCGGTCGTTGCGGACCAGGCGGATGTCGCCCGGGGGGGTCCACTGGTTATTGGGATCGACGCTGGCCAGGCGGAATGGGCCCGAGCCGATCAGCAGCCCGGTCGACTGGTTGAAGGTGGCCGGGGATTCGATCCAGCGTTCGTAGATGTGCTTGGGGAGGATCGGGAAGCCGAAGGCCTGGCTGAGGTTGTCGAAGCGTGGTTCCTTGAAGCGGAACTCGACGACTTTCTCGGAGAGGACCTCGATCGATTCGATGGCGTTGTAGACCGAGCGGAAGCGTTCGGCCTCGATCTCGTCGTTGAACAGCAGATCCTCATAGGTCCAGCGGACATCCTCGGCGGTGACGGGCTCGCCGTCGGAGAAGCGGGCGGCGTCGCGGATGCGGACGCGGAGCCAGTAGCCTTCGGGGTCGTACTGCCAGGAATCCGCGAGACGGCCGCGCATGGTCAGGGTGCGGTGGTGGTAGGCGCCGAGCGACTCGACCACCATGTCGTTGACGCGCCGGCCGTAGACATCGGCGTACAGGTACGGGGTGATCTTCGGGGCCTGGCCCTCGAAGAACTCGATGAACTCGCCACCGACCTCGACCCGGTCGTCGTCGAAGGGGTCGGTCACGAAGGTCCAGGGGCCGGTCGTGACGACCTCGTAGCCTTCTCTGGCCCAGGAAGGGGTGGCGGCGGCGCGTGGACGTCCATCGCCCTGGCCGGAGACGATCACGCCGGATTCGAGCTGTTCGCGGATGGCGACGAGCTGGTCGCGGACATCGGTGCTGCCCATCTGACGCTGGAGACGCGCGAGGTTGGCATCGATCTCCGCGATGCGGGCTTCCGCCTGCTTGAGTTCGTTCCAGCGCCGGTCGTCCTGGTACATCTTCAGCCATACGCTCAGGCCGATGATGAACATGACCACCAGGAGCACGAAATCCTTGAGTCCGAACTTGCTCTGCATGCGTCCCTCGCTTACGAACGCCCGGGTGCGGGCGGCGTGGTCAGAAGTCTAGTCATCTTCCCCGCTTCGGATCGAACGCCTCGCGGAGCCCCTCGCCCACGAAGTTCATGGCCAGCAGCGTCAGCCCGAGCAGCAGGCAGGGGAAGAAAAGCAGCCACCAGTGGCTGCGCGTCAGGTTGAGTTCGCTCAGCCCGTCGGCGGCGAGGTTGCCCCAGCTCGGCAGGGGCGGTTTGACGCCGATGCCCAGGAAGCTCAGGAAGCTCTCCTGGAGGATCGCCTGCGGCACGGCGAGCGTGGCGTACACCACGATCGGGCCGATGAGGTTGGGGAGCAGGTGTTTGAGGAAAATTCGCTTGGTGGGACTGCCCACAGCGCGGGCGGCCTCGACAAACGGCTGGTTTTTGAGGCTGAGCACTTGGCCGCGGATGACGCGGGCCATCGTCAGCCAGCTCACGCCGCCGATGGCGACCAGGAGCGTTGCGACATCGAGGAAAGTTCGGGTGCCCTCGGACATCTCCCGCCGCGGGTATCGCTGGGCGGCGAGTGCGGACAGCTCGGTGTCCAGATCTCGGTCCTGGGTGATCAGGACGCGGGCCTGGGAGCGGGTGACGGCCTCGCCCCGTTCGGCGGCGACTTCGACGACGCGCTGCTCCATCCAGGTCTGCTTGGCCCGGGAGCGGCTGATCCACTCGTCGACCAATGCGTCGCTGGCCACCGCGAGGAGGACGACCAAGAGGATGTAGGGCAGTCCGTAGAGGATGTCGACGACGCGCATCATCACCGAATCGAGCTTGCCGCCCGCGTAGCCGGCGACAGCGCCGTAGACGGTGCCGATGCACACCGAGATCAGCGCGGCGGCGATGCCGATGGAAAGGGAGATCCCGCCCCCGGCCAGCAGTCGCACGCCCAGGGACCGCCCCAGGGTGTCCGAGCCGAGCCAGAAACGGGGCCACGCGGCCCGGACGCTGTCGGGCAGGTCCTCCGGGGCGGCGGTGAGAAGATCATCGGGGCGGACCCCGGCCTCAGCGGCGAGCCGCTCGAGCTCGGCTTCGGGGATGGCCGCGGTGGCCCGGGCGGCATCGCGGGCGTCGTATCCGACCCAGATGGGCGGCAAGCGGCCTTCGCGGGGCGAGCCGGCGTCGTACCGGGGGACGGCGGTGTCCCCCACCGTCGCGAGCGTCCAGGGCAGCGTGCCGAGGCAGAGTGCGAACATGAGGCCGAGAAACGCGATGCCCGCCAGCCCGATCGGGGAGCGCGTCAACGGGTTGTCGCGATGGCGTGGCGGCGCGGCCATCGCCGGCACGGCTTCGGGCTGGGATGGGGCCCTCCCGGACGGCGGGGGAGGCGGCGGCGCGTCGGTCATCGGGGCACACCTTATCCGGATCGGCTTCAGAGTGCCAACCGCGTCTCTTTGCCGGCGGCTGACGAAAAATCTCGAAAAAAACAGGCCCCGAACGGGGCCGGTCAATCAGGGCGACAGGATTTGAACCTGCGACCTCGTGGTCCCAAACCACGCGCTCTACCAAGCTGAGCTACGCCCTGGCGGATTGAGTGTATCCCCGGGCCGGGCCCGGACGGGGCTCAGAGCGGCAACTCCCGGAAGAGGACGATGCGCGGGGCGTCGCCCGGGTTGATGACATTCGAGCGGTCGATGACCATGAGGAACCGACGCTTGAAGGAGGGGACCAGCGGGTCGTCGGGCTGCAGGCCGGTGACATCGTTCTCCCGGAACCCCTGGATGACCATCCACGCCGCGAAGTAGTCCGAGCGGACCGAGGTGGTGTTCATGATGCTGGCGGCCAGGGCCAGGCGCTCGGCGTAGTCGTCGGGCGTCACGCCGGCGATGCCGGTGAACTGGGGGTCCATCGTGACCGCGGTGGCGCCGTCGCCCGAGACGCCCAGGTTGGTCTGGTTGCCGAAGTAGGCCTGCATGGTCAGGTGGCGGCGGTTGTCGGCGAGCTGGTTGGCGCCGGTGGTGTTTTCCCGCAATGACACGGCGAGCAGCTCGCCGAGCGAGGCGAACATGGGGGCGCCGCGGATTCCTGGAATGCCCGCGATGCTGGCCCGATCGCGGGGGAAGCTCGGGTCGAGGGCGAACTCGGTGATGAGGTTCTGGGTGTAAAGACCCGCGTTGGTCGCGAGATCGGGCTGGTAGACGAGTTCGAAGTTCTCCGGCGGGCGCGAGCGGGCGCGGGGCGCGGCCATCGTGCGGTCTCGGTAGGCCGCGATGCCGGCCGCGACATCGGGGTTGTCCCGGAAGTCGCCGGGCTGGAGCCTGGCCACGCCGATGTCGCTGCCGACCAGACCGCCCTGGGCGGCCCACCACTCGGGGATGCGCGCGCCCGCGTCGATCGGGCGGTACTGCTCGGCGCTGGGCGTCAGGCCCGGCAGCAGCCGCAGGACGCGGAGCGGGGCGGTCTGGACATTGACCAGGCCCATGACCGGGCGGGTCAGCGGGAGACGCTGGAGCTGCTCCTGGCTGAGATTGTCGTCGCCCGGGAGCGGGAGGATGCCGAAGGGGCGGAGCTGGTCGAGCACCGTCAGCGCCATGGGCACGCCCGCGCCGCGGCGGAAGTCGGTCTGGGCGGGGTTGTTAGGGCTGTTGGTCAGCAGGGGGCGCCCGTTGGGTCCGGTTTCACCGGTGGGTTGAATGACATTGATGAAGGGGACATAGTCATCAAGGCGGAGACGGAGGTTGTCAAGGACATACTCACGACCAACCAAAGGCACCGGAGGGGTTGGACTGATTTCATTGACTGTTCGCACGGCGTCGTGCCAGACGGCGTTGGCGGCCTGGGCCTCATCAGCCTGCCCGATGTTGAATGACTCGTAGCCGAGGGCCGCGGCGAAGGCCTCGGGGAGGGTCATCCATTCCCCGTCCTCGAAGTTCGCATCCCAGCCCGCGATGGGACCGGTCAGGGGGCGGATTTCCGGAGCCCAGGTCGGGCCGATGCCCAGCGCGAGCAGGGCCTCGGCGATACGGGCGGAATCGATTGTCTTGCCGAGGAAGACCTCGGGGCGGATGGGGGAGTTGGACCCGAAGAGGCTGTCGCCGACCGCGTTGCTCGGCAGCGTGCGGCGGGGGAACCGGTTGCCTTCGCCGGCCTGGAACGGCCCTGTCGCCTTGGCGTAGGGCGTGCGGCCGAGCGTGGCGACCCTGGAACCGCGGCGGAGCATGCCGTCGCTGAACAGTTCGACCGGCGAATAGGCGATGTCATAGCGCCCGCTCGACCCCTGCGAATAACGGCGCAGGGGCGTGCCGGGGTTGGAGGGGCTGCCGCCGTTGCAGGGCTCGAAGAAGTTCGCCCAGGTCAGGGCGTCACCGAAGGCCTCGGGCGCGGCGTCGGGGTGGCCTTCTTTGTTGGTGGTCCGGATGATCGTCTCGGTGGGGTTCCGGCGGGACTGGATCATCCACGGCAGGACGCGGCCGATCGCGTTGGGGTCGCCCAGCGATTCGGCGCGGTCGCGGCGACGGACCGACGCCCAGCGGGTGATGGACAGGCCGGTGTTGTCGTTGCGGACGATGAGGCCGGCATCGCCGCAGCTCGTGTTGAGCAGGTCGGATTCGCGGAACGAGACGGTGCCCGCCACGCTCTGGTTGGTCTGGGGCAGGCCGACCTCGAGGTAGTTGCTGATCGCCTCGTTGGGCATGCGCACGAAGAGGCGGTCGACGAGGATGTCGTTCTGGACGATGTTGCGTCGGGTGGCCTGGGGGTAGCCGTTGGGGGCGCCCGGGTTGGGGTTCTCTTCGTAGTTGGGGATCGTGTGCTTGCGCCACAGGCGGACCTGGCCGGCGTCGGCGGTGCGGTCGGGCAGATCGACGCCGAGCGAGGCCGGGGGCTGGCTGATGAAGTCGGTGAACTGGCCCTGGCGGACGAGCTCGCCGGTGCGCGGGTCGAAGGGGTGGACGCGGACGCCGGGTCCGTTGACCCGCAGTTGGTTCTCGATCCACTCCTGGGCCAGGCCGGTCCAGCCGCGGCCGTCGAAGCCATCGGGCAGGCCGTCCTCGTCGGCGTCGAAGTCGGCCGCGTTGGTGAACTGCTGGGGGATGTCGCCGTAGGCGTCGATGACGCGGAACCAGGTATTCTCCAGGCTGTTGAGGCTCTGGCGGTCGACCCAGTCGAAGCGCGGGTGGAACATGGCGTAGAACACGCGTGTCTGGCCCGGTCCGAGGGTGACATCGCGGTACTGGAACTCGCGGTTGTACGAGAAGCCGGAGGGGAAGTTTTCGCTGAGGCGACTGTTCGCGGGGGGGGGCGTGCCGCCGCGTTCGGAGATCGTGTTCTGCTGTGTGGGAGAGAACCCGGCGCCGGCGATGGTTTCGCTGGGCGTGTACTCCCAGAACTCGCCGAGCTTGAAGTACCAGCCGTTGTACTCGACATAGTAATCGAACTCGAGGTTGTTCTGGGGGTTGAAGTTGTTGGTGCCGCCGCCGGCGAGCTGCTCGGGGACGCGCCACATCACGCCGTTGGGGCCGGTGCCGCCGCCGAGGTTGATGGGTCGGTCGTAGGGGTTGTGGAGCTGGAAGGCCACGACGCCGGCGAGGAAGTCGGTGTTGGAATCGGAGCGGGTGCCGTTGATGGTCACCTCGCGGATGTTGATGGGCAGGGGGCGGCCGGGGGGCGGGGGGATGGGGTAGTTGGTCGAGTCGTCATCGCCGCCGGCGCTGGAGGATGCGTCGGTGTAGACATAGAAGGAGGCGACCTCGGTGATGACGGGCATCGGCTCGACGCCGATGACATTGACGGCCTGGCGACGCTCGGGCAGGCGGTTGGTTGGCAGGACGCGCTCGGAGTCGGGGAGCGGGTTGGTGGTCTCGCCCTGGCGGGGTGCGTCGATGTCGAAGCGGGTCTGGTTGAGCAGGCCGGGGTAGTAGATGCCGAGGATGTTGGCGGGCGCGGTGATGTTGAAGTTGTTGGGGTTGTTGCTGAGGTTCTGGAGGAGCTGGCGGTACTGGTTCGAGTCGCCGAACTGGTTGTCGAGCACGAGGGTGCCGACCGTGTTCTGGTTGCTCTGGCCGTAGAGATCCCTGAGGTTGACGGCGGTGTGGGCGGCGATGCGCATGGCCAGTTCGGGGCCGCGGTGGCCGTAGAAGAGCGTGGCGTAGGGGTTGTTGCGCGACTCTTCGAGGTCGCCGTTCCAGATCTGGTTGATGATGTTGGGGTTGGGGCCGTCCTGGGGACCGCCGGGGCCGGTGCCGCGCTTGGCGCGGTACATCTCGAGCTCGCCAGCGAGGCTGGTGTAGAACAGGTCGAAGGCGGAGCGGGCGTTGGCGTCGGAGACGAGGTCGCGGATGGTCCTGGACGCCTCGGCCGCCGAGAGCGACGCGACGCCGGCGGGTTGGGGGTTGGGCTGGGCGCCCGCGGCACGGATCGAACCGCCGATGACGGACATCGGACGCAGGGGGACCGCGCCGTTGAGGGAGGTCATGACAAAGCGGGGGGAGAGTTCGAAGAGGGCCATGGAATCATCGGCGATCTGGCCGGTGACCTGGCGGGGTCGGTTGGGGTTGCGGTTCGCGGGCGGGACGCGGACCTGGCCGTGGCGGGTGCGATCCAGGTCGAGCGTGCGGGTCGAGAGGAGGGGGCTGATGCGTTCCTCGCCCTCCGGGCCCTCGAACCGGCCGAGCATGTTGCGTTCGAGCCGCGAGGTGTTGTTCGGGTCGTTGATGCCGTGGAATGCGAGCAGCTCGGCCAGATCGTCGACGCCGTAGAGGGCGAAGGGCAGCGTGTCGATGTTGGTCTCGAAATAGTCGGTGTCGCGGAGGCCCTCCTCGGCGTCGTCGCCGTACGGCGCCATGCCGGCAAGACTCAGGCGGCTGGGATCGGCCCGGCCGACGCGGAAGTAGGTGGCGGCGCGGCCGCCGGCGTAGTAGCCGAACTCGGTCGTCGGGCTGCGACCCGGGCGCAGGAGCGATGTGCCCTCGTTGAGCAGGAAGATGTCGTCCGTGTCCGGTGCGACGGAGGATGCGCCGCGGTGCTGTGCGCCGAGCGTGTTGTGCTGGAGCATCCCCCGGCGGAGCGCGGCGGCGGCGTAGCGGCCGATGAGCATCGCGCTGGCGTCGGGGTCGAGCGGGCTGGTCTCGGGGGTTCCGGGGTTCTCGAAGAGATGACGGTGTGCCGAGTAGTCGCTCTCGGTGCGGAAGGCGGGCTGGTTGCCGGTGCCCTGGATGAAGCGGGGCTGGTGCAGGTAGGTGTAGGAGAGGGGGAAGGTGTTCTGCGGGTCGCCGCGATACTCGGCGGCCAAGTCCTGCATGGTCAGCAGGCGGCGCAGATCGATCTCGGCGGGGGTCAGGCCGAGGGGGAAGTCACGGGTCGGGGGGGTCAGGGCGTCGATCGCCGTGTTGATGTTGACCATGCCCGAGAGGTCTACGACGCGCACGGCGGCGAAGACGCGGAACTCGCTGTTGTCGTAGAAACGCTGGATGTCGGTGCGGGCGGCGGCCGAAGCGCTCTGGGGCTCGCGGGCGGCGGTCAGCTCGAACCAGCGGGCGTCGTACATGCCGTCGCCGGTGGTGTCGGCCCACTGGTAGGGCGGGTAGTCGGGATCACGCCAGGAGGAGACCTGGCCGGTGCGGTTGTAGGTGACGAAGGACTGGTCCGCGGGAAGGAAGGCGAAACGCTGGAACATGGTCCAGGCGGCCGGCGTGTTGCGGATGTCGTCCTGGGTCAGCCCGAGCGGGATGACCGGCACGGCGGACCCGGGCAACCAGATGCCCTCCGACGCAGGGTCGAAGGATTGGATGGGGGAGTTCGGGTCGTTCGGGCGGAGCTTCTTGTAGAGCGACAGGCCCTCGCTCATGCGCCGGACGCGCAGGCCGGCGGCGTTGGTGCCGATGCCCCAGCCGGGCTCGGCGTCGTACGCGCCGGTGTTTCCGCCCAGCGGCGTGGAGCGGAGGTTGTAGAGGTTCACGAAGCGGCCGTCGGGGGCGACATTGGAGATCTGGTACCAGTCGCGGTTGTCCAGGTAGTGCTTGAAGGGGTCGTTCTCGGAGAAGGGGCGGTTGAAGGGGTCGCCGAGGAAGGTGGGGCGCAGGGCGGCCAGCCACGGGTCGGAGGGGACGCGTGGGTCGTCGCCGGGGATGGTCCGGGGGCGGGGGAAGAGGTTGCCCCCGACGGGGTTGAACAATCGCCAGGCCTCGTTGGATTCCGAGCGCATCGCCCAGTCGGTGTAGGGCGCGTCGGTGGTGACGCGGCGCGGGGCGTGGAACTGGCGGGCGGAATCGACCGGCTGCATGATCGCGTCGAGGCGGTCGCGTGCGACGATGCGGGCGACATGATCGGCGTGGGACTGGGTGATCTCCGACAAATCGGCGCGCTGGCGGACGGTGGCGGCGGAGCGCCGGTCGCTCTGGCCGACGGAGATGTAGATGGCGGCGAAGACCGAGATCAGCGCGAGCGTGCCGATCACGATGATCAGGGCGGAGCCGGGTCGGGTTGGGTGACGCGTGGTGTTCATGTTCGGTCCGTTCCGTCTCGTCGTCGGGGATCGCATGGGTCGCTCCCTGGTGCCCGCTTGGGTGCGGGCGTTCTCACGCCGCTGAAATGCCCGTTCGCGGACGCCCCCGCGCGGCGTGGCGGGGTCTGGCGCCCGTGCGTCCCCTTGTCATGGCCCGGGGCGGGTCAGCCCTGCTCCCCCGGGACCGAAAAGACAAACTGGTAGGTGCGTTCGATGGTCGGGTTGTCCGGATCGGCCAGCGACATCGTGATGCGGATGAAGCGCGGCCAGGGGACGACCGGGTTGACATTGGCGGGCGTGTTCGCGGCGTTCGTCAGTCCGAAGACGACGATCTCCGGGTTGGTCAGCGAGTTGTCCGGCGGGATCATGGCGATCCATTCACGCCGCGGCTCATCGGTGTTCCGTTGGATGTAGCGGTTGGCCGCGCGGTCGACGGGGGCGGCGGCGCTGTGGTCCTGGAGATCGATGCGGCCGTTGTTGTTCACATCCCGGTCCGAGCGGGGCAGGCCGTACCAGAGCATGCGCTTGAAGTTGGGATTCCCCTGGGCGAGGGTGTCGTCGACATAGCCGTACGACCACTCGACGATGAACTCCGTGCAACGCGGGACGAAGACGCTCGAGGCCAGCATCTCCTGGTTGGCCTCGAGGACCGCGCGGCCGAGGCGGCCGAAGTCGTTGCTCGGGAAGCGTGTCGGCTCGTACGAGAGCCGCGTGGGCAGTTCCTCGTAGCGGACGCCGGCGAGTTTTCGGGGCGGGTTCGACTCGCCGTCCCACAGGCTGGGGAGCATGTCCAGCGCCCAGGCGCGGAGGTTGAGGCGGTGCAGGGGGTTGGTCAGGCTGAGCAGGCGGCCGTCGGACGGGCGTGGCGAAGTCGTCTGGTCCAGCCACTGCACGCGGAAGCCGTCCGCCGACTGGGCGAAAGTGGCCGGGCGGGGTGAGAGGACATTGACGGTGCGCGGTGCGTAATAGTTGCTCGGCGGGCCGAAGACCGCCAGGGACTCGAGTTGGCGCCGGATGCCGAGGATGTCGCCCTGGGCGATGTCAACCACACCGCTGGAACGCCAGGCGGGCAGCGAGCGGTCGGCGGGGCTGGTCAGCCCCCCACCGCCGCCGTAGTTGGCGATGTCGCCGAACCACCAGCGGCTGATGCCGTCGCCGGGCACGGAGCCGGGGGCGCCGGCGAAGAGGGCCTGGTCGGTCCACGAGAGGCTGTTGAAGATGGAGCGGGACGCGGGCTGGAGGGCGATCTGACGGGCCGAATCCATCATGAGGGTGCGATCGGCCAGTTCCGTGCGGCGCCGCCCGAAGGCCTCGGCCGGGAGCACGCGGACGATCTGCGGCTCGGCCAGCACGGTGACATGACGCAGCAGGCTCCAGTCCGACGCGAAGCGGTTGGGGTTGGGAAGTTGCCCGGCCGGCTCGGGATTGCCTGGCAGGTGGGCGTAGCGGGAGAGCCGGTCGGAGCGGAGGTTGGCGTCGAGCGGGCTGGGGTTGAAGTAGAGGTTGCGCGCGTTGTTGGGGTCGTCGGCCAGGATGTTGATCGGGCGGCGCTGGCCGATGCCGTAGTAGATCGACGCTTCCGAGGAGGACGCGATGATGCCGGGCGTCAGCGGCGGGCGCTTGGACTGGAACTCGCCGCGGGCGAAGAACATCAGTTCGTCGGTGCGGCGGGCGCGGCCCTGCTGGTCCGCGGGGGCGACACGAACGCCGGGCTGGATCGCGTCGGCGAAGTTGTCGGCGGAGAAGACCTGGCCCTGGTCGTTGGACGCGTAGCGGTTGACAATGACCAGGAACCCGTCGCGGGTGAGGCCCGAGAGATCGTCGCGGATCTGCAGTTCGATGCGTGCGGCGGCGCGGTTGAGTTCGCTGACGCGTCGGCCGTCGGTGACCGCGTCTCCCACGGTGCCGAAGATGACCGAGAGGCCGACCGAGATGATCGCCAGAACCGCGATCGCGACCAGCAACTCCACGACCGTGAATGCGGATCGGCGTGCGGTTCGGGATGGGCGGCTGGTCGTCAAGGTTTACTCCTGGTCGAGGCTGAAGACACGAACCGCGACCGGGGGCTGCGGGGTGAAGACGATCTGGCGGACCCACGAGGCCTTCTGGCGGACGGCCTCCGGCGAAGTGCTGGTGCTGTTCACCGTGCGGCCGTTGCTGGCCTCGGCCCGGGTGAAGGGCGGGTCCACCACGATGGCGCGTTGTGCTTCGATGGTCATCGGCTCGCCCGGTCCGGGCTGGGGAATGCCGACCACGGTGCGGACGACGCCGGTGTTGTCGAGCAGTTGTTGCCCGACGCGGCGCACGAATCCGATCGAGGTGTCCACGCCGCTGTCGTCCGGGTCCGCTTCAAGGATGAGCCAGTCGAGACGACGCTCGTCCACATAGGCCTGCAAAGCCTGCGGCGGCGGATAGGCAAGGTTGCTGGCGTTCGGCTGCGGTGCGACCAGCCGACCCGTGGGGATATCCAACGCCAGCGGGAGCTGGAAGGGGGTGTTGTTGCCGGTGAGGACATCGGAGAGCGTGACACCGCTCGGCACGCGGATGCGATCGTCGATGCGACGCACGAACACGCCGATCTGGACCGATCCGGAGGGGTGACGCCGGGCGACCGCGTCCCAGACAAAGCGGGGTTCGGCCCCGGAGTACGGCTGCGGGTGCAGACGGGCGGAGACGGGTAGGATCTGCTGGCGTTGGGCCTGGCCGCCGGGCGCCCGCGTGTTCGCCCACCAGGCGCCGGTCAGGAAGTCGTTGAAACTCCGTGCGCCGGGCACCGGGGCGTTGGCCGGCCAGTTGACGGGCGCGCCGTCGATCTGGACAAAGTCATCCATCACCCAGATGTATTCGAACTGGATCGCGGAGTGGATCTGAGTGGGGCGGCCGAGACCGTCGCCGCCGATGGCCTGCACTCTTTCGACGCGGCCGAGGTCCGGGCCGCGGAGATCGCTGGTGTTGACCACCGTGCCGCTGCGGAGGATGTCCTCGGCGATCTTGGCGACCGTCTCGCCCGAGATCGAGTCGAAGGCGCGTCGCTGTTCGCTGATGACCGCGGGGAAGATCGCGCCCAGCCCGAGCAATCCGAGCGCGAGCACCAGAATCGCGATGAGCACCTCGATCAGTGAGAACGCGCGTTTCATCGCAGCACCTCAGTCAGTTCACCGGTGCTTGGCCGGACCAGGAAGATGCGCGCCTGCGGCTGATCCTGATCGTCGAATTCCTCGTCGAAGTTCGTGTCGCCCTCGATCCACGCGTTGATCCGCTGGCGGATATCGTTGGGGACCGAGCCGTTGAAAAGTTCGGGATCGAGGCCAATGTCCCCGCCTGCGGCGGGGGTGAAGGGGCGGAAGAGGCTGTTGGTCTGGCTGTTCAGCCGCCGAGCGCCGATGTCGCGGCCCATCTGCCGCTCGTCGTACACCGCGATGCGGGCGACGGGCTTGACAAGGATCGTGTCGTTAGACGCGAGGCCAACGAGTTGCGGCCTGATATCTCTCGGATCACCAATCACATAAGGGGCGAAAGGATTGCCTGTAGCATCAATAGGAGCACTAGCAATCAATCTTTGGGCCCATCTGGCCAGATTTTCTGCACGATCAGGACGGAGCCAGAGCTGGCTCGCGTTCGGTCGATCGCCGCCAATCCGGTCGTTGGTACTTGGGCGAGGATCGATAAAGATCGCGGGCGCTCGGTTGTTGCTCAAAGCACCGGTGCGTGCATCGAAGCGGATCATGAACGACTGGCGTGCTGTCGGGCGGCCCGGGCCGGCATTAGCCGCCTGACGAGACTTATCGTAAAAGTCTGTTTCAGGAAACACCCAGTTGCTCTCTTGCTTTTGGGGAGCATTGACAAGGCTTCCGCCATAAAGCTCTGAGTTGTACCACACCGCAACAAGATCACGATCCGGTCCTGAACCAGTCCCCGCATTTGGAGAGAAATCGATCATGGAGCGGGCGGGCGCGTAGCCGCGGACATTCCAGAAGGTCGGCATCTCGAACGCGGGAGCCTGGGGCACCGGCGCGAAGACATCGCGCTCAACCGTAGACGCCCCGATTTGACTAGGTCCACCGCCGCCTGGGCCGCCCGATCCCCAAACAGGTTCAAGCATCGTGCCGACCTGAACCGCAGGGATGATTCGCATGGAACCCGAAGCATCATAGATAAAAACCACCGCGCCGTCTTCGCCGCTGGCCGATCGCAGGGCCAGCTCGCGGGCGGCCAGGGCGGCCGCGTTGACGGTGTTGAACGCCTGCGAGCGCGACGACGAGTAGATCAGGGCCTGGAACGCAGGGGTCGCCACGGTCAGGACGATCAGGATGATCACCACCACGACCAGCAGTTCGACCACGGTGAAGGCCCGGGACAGCGGTCCACGCGTGCGGGCGTCTGGATGTCGGTTTCGGTGTCGCATCAGTTCCCCAGCCCCACCAGGTTGTCCTCCCAGACTTCCTTGCGCAAGCGGATGATTTCCTGCTCGGTTGTCGGGACGGCCCGGCCGAGTTGCTCGGCGATGTACTCGATCGGCTCGGTGCCGAACAGCCCGTCCGGCCCGGCGCTGACGACCGCGTAGCGGGCCGCGCGGAGTTCCGGGCTGCCCGCGGTCAGGTCGATGTCGCGTGCGTTGGCGGAGTTGTCCTGGTTCCGGACGGCCGCGTAGATCTCGGGGTTGATCAGGACGGGCGGGATGTTCAGGTCCAGGGTGGTGCGGACCACGAGTTGCCCGCCGTCGAGCCGGCCGGGCTCCCAGCGGTAGTAGCGGATGGCCCGCCCCCACGGGTCGATGAAGGCCGCGTACGAATCCGGGATGTCCGCGGCGGGCGGCGGCGTGGCGCCGTGCTCGGCGTAGTCCCCCTCATGGCGGTAGCCGATGATCAGGCGGAGCGAACGCCGATCCGCGTCGATGACCGGCTGGAACCGATCGCGGGTGCCGCCGATCCCGCTGAGCAGCACGCCCTCGAACAAGCCGTTGGCCAGCGGGCGGGTCATGCCGGGGCCGGCCACGCCGTCGAGCCGCTGGCCCCCCACGCCGTAGAGGTAGTACGGCAGGGCAAACTTGCTGTACCGCCGGTCTTCCCACGAATGGGCGATGTTCCACGCCCCGCCCTGCGGCAGCAGGACCGGATCCGACCCCTCGCCGCTGCGCCGGCGGATGAAGCCGAAATACCTGGGATCCACCTCGGACCAGACGACGAGCTGCTCGTACGCGTTGCCGCGAGGAAACGGAGGGGGGTTGGAAACAACCGGGCCGTCCTCCCGTCGGAACTGCCCGGCCACGGCGATGCCGGCGCGGTAGTTGGGGTTCCCGGCGGAAAGGGCCGGGCCGTCGTGCACCAGCGGCGGGAGGAAGCCGAACTCGGCCTTGAACTGATTGACGCCGATCACCAGGGCGTCGATCGATCGCTGCGCGGTCACGGAGCGGGCCGTGCCGACCGTGCGGGCCAGCCCCGCGAGGAGGATGGCCGCGAGCAGGACGATCACCGCGATGACGACGAGCAGCTCGATGAGCGTGAACGCCGAAGCGGATCGGGATGTCGTCTTGTTGCTGGGCACGGTTGCCTCCGGGGTCCGGTCGGGACCAGGTCTTAGTTCAGCGACTCGATCATCTCGACCATGGGCAGGAACATCGCCACGACGATGGTGCCGACCATGCCGCCGAGGACGACGACCATCAGCGGCTCGAGCAGCGAGACGAGCGATTCGACCGCGACATCGACCTCCTCGTCGTAGTTATCCGCGATCTTCATGAGCATCGCGTCCATATCGCCGGTTTCCTCGCCCACATCGATCATGTTGACGACGATGGCGTCACAGGTCTTGGACTCGCGCAGCGGCCCGGCGAAGCTCTCGCCCTCGCGGATCGAGTCGTGTACTTTCATCAGGGCCTTCTCGTAGACATAGTTGCCCGAGGTCTGGGCCGTGATGGTCACCGCCTCGAGGATCGGAACGCCGGCGCCGATCAGGGTGCCGAGCGTCCGCGTGAACCGGGCGATGGTCGTCTTGCGGATCAGTTTGCCGAAGATGGGCGTCCAAAGCAGGAGCACATCGACGACTGCACGCCCCGGCGGGGTCTTCCGGAGGAGTTTGAAGCCGATCCAGAGCGCCGGGCCACCGAAGATCACATAGACGAAGCCAGGTATCGACTGGCCGGCCTGCGTGCCGGCCATCCACGCCGAGGTGTTCATCAGCCAGAGCGTCAGCCCGGGCAGTTCGACCTCGAAGTCCATGAAGATTTCCTGGAACTTCGGGATGATGAACACCATGATGAAGGTCAGGATGATGACCGCGATGGCGATGACCACGATCGGGTAGACCAGCGCGCCCTTGATCTTGCGCTTCAGCCGCTGGCTCTTCTCCATGAACTCGGCCAGACGCTGGAGGATCAGATCGAGCACGCCGCCGATCTCGCCCGCGTTGACCATCTTGACATAGAGGTGGTCGAATGCCTTGGGGTACTTGGCCATCGACTCGGACAAGGAGTTGCCCCCCTCGACCTCCTCCGCCACGCCCATGAGCACCGACTTCATCTTGCCCGGCTTCTCCTGGCTCTCCAGGATCTGGACGGAGCGCAGCAGGGGCAGGCCGGCGTCCTGCAGCGTGGAAAGTTGGCGGGTAAAAAGGGTGAGCTGCTTCGCGTTGACGCGGCCGAAGCTCATACCCCCGGCGGCCTTCTTCTTTTTCTTCTTCGATGCGGCCGCGGTTTCCTCGCCCGTTTGCGTCTTGGACTTCTTGTCCTTCTGCTGCTGAACCGAGGTAGGGAAGTAGCCCTGCGCCTTGATGCGCTGCAGCGCTTCCTCACTGCTGGCGGCCTCGATGGTGCCCTTCTCGGTCTTGCCCGAGGCGTTCAGGGCCTGGTACGCAAATGTCGGCATCGCACGCTCCTCACGCGCTCCGGGGCGGCACGCCGTCCCCGGGCGATTACTCTTCGGCCAAGGTCTCGCGGACAACCTCGTCGATGGTGGTCACGCCCTCGTAGATCGCCATCAGCCCGGACTCACGCAGGCTCCGCATGCCCTTCTTGCGGGCCGCGACCCGGAGCACCGCCGTGCTGGCTTCCTTCATCATCAGCTCGCGCATCTCGTCATCCATGCGCATGATCTCGAACAGAGCCATCCGGCCCTTGTAGCCACCACCCACGCCCGCCGTCTGGCCGGGTCGGTAGAACTTGCGGCCCTTCACATCGTTCGGCGTCAGGGCGAGCTCGAGCAGTTCCTGCTCGGTGGGGATGTACGCCTCTTTCGTTTCCGGGTGCAGTGTCCGAACGAGCCGCTGGGCGACGATGCCCTCGAGCGTCGCCGTCAGCAGGAACGGCTCGATGCCGAGATCGACCAGCCGGATGATCGAGCTGGGCGCGTCGTTCGTGTGCAGCGTCGAGAGCACGAGGTGGCCCGTCAGCGACGCCTGCACGGCGATCTGCGCGGTCTCAAGGTCGCGGATCTCGCCGACGAGGATCACATCAGGATCCTGGCGGAGGAAGGACCGCAACGCCTTGGCGAAGGTCAGGCCCGCCTCGTTGTTCACCTGGATCTGGCACAGCCCGTCGATGTCGTACTCGACCGGGTCCTCGGCGGTGAGGATCTTGGTCTCGATGTCGTTGAGCTCGGCCAGCGCCGCGTACAGCGTCGTGGTCTTGCCCGAGCCCGTCGGGCCGGTCACGATCACGATTCCGTTGGGCTTCTCGATCAACGCACGGAAGGTCTCAAGGTCGTCCGGGCGGAAACCGACGCGATCGAGCGACAACTCGACATTGCCCCGGTCAAGCACACGCATGACGCACGACTCGCCGTAGATCGTCGGAAGGATCGCCACGCGAAGATCGACCGGGTTACCCCCCACTGTCAGCTCGATGCGGCCGTCCTGCGGCAGGCGACGCTCGGCGATGTCCAGGTTGGCCATGACCTTCACGCGGCTGGTGATTGCCGGGCCGAGGTGCTTGGGCGGGGGCACCATCTCGTACAGCACGCCGTCGATGCGGTACCGCATCTTGAACTCGTTCTCGAACGGCTCGAAGTGGATGTCCGAGGCCCGGTCCTTGATGGCTTGGAGCAGGACGAGGTTGAGCAGGCGGATGACCTGATTGTCGTCGGCCGCCTCGAGCACCGCGTCCAAGTCGATGGACTGGTCGCTCATCCCGCCGAGATTCTTGAGCTTCTCGTTGCCCGCCAGGGCTCCCACCACATCGGTGATGGACTCTTCCTTGGCATAGTGCTTGGCGATCAGGGCGTCGATCTGGTCGCCCGGGGCCACCACCGCGTCGACCTTGGCTCCGAGCAGCAGCCGGAGGTCGTCCACAGCCTGGAAGTTGCTGGCGCTCTTGATGGCGACCCGGAGGTGCTTGCGGACCGGATCCCATTTCACGGGCACGATCTGGTACGCCCGGGCGTTCTCCGAAGGAACCGCACTGATTGTGTCGTCCGAGATGCCCATCTTGGACAGGTCGACGAACTCCATGCCCGCTTGGCCGGCCAGGGCCCGATCCACATCCTGCCTGGAGCAATACCCCAACTCCACGAGGATCGCGCCGAGTTTGACCTTCTGGGTGCGGCTTTTCTGGACCTGCAGGGCCTCATGAACCTGCTCGCGTGTGACCACTCCGAGCTTGGTCAGCACCCGACCGATCTTCCGTCCTTTTAGTTCAGAAACATCCATGAGGCGCTCCCACAGCACGGCGGGCCCGCTGGGCCAGCTCTAACATATCCGCACACGGACCTGGGCGGTTCTCCACCAAGGACCGAATCCATGAAAAAGAACCGATACGACATGTGGATAGGTGTCTATTTGAACCACTGCTCGGTTTCGGATTGGCCTGCGTGACACCGGGGACCTGGTCAATCCACTTCCTTCGCGGCTTCGGGATCGTCCAGTTCTGGACGGCCGATCACACCGCCGGCCTGGTGAACGCGTGTCCGCAGGTCTGACTGGTTCTTGCACTTGTCGATCATCTCTTCCGCCGAGATCATGCCTCTGCTGTAGAGCGACCAGAGGTGATCGTCCAGAAGCTGCATGCCGTACTTCTTACCGGTCTGGATGGCCGAATCGATCCGGAATGATTTGTTATCGCGAATCAAGTTCGCGATGGCGGGTGTGATCACGAGGAACTCGTAGGCCGCCACCATGCCCTTGGTGTCGATGCGTCCGAGGAGAACCTGGGACAACACCGCAATCAGGGCGGTCGAGAGCTGGACCCGGATCTGGTTCTGCTGGCTGACCGGGAAGGCGTCGACCAGGCGGTCGATGGTCTTGGCGGCCCCGGTGGTGTGCAGGGTGCCGAACACCAGGTGGCCCGTTTCCGCGGCCCGGACGGCGGCCTCGATGGTCTCGAGGTCGCGCATCTCGCCGACGAGGATGACATCCGGGTCCTGACGCAGGGCCCGGCGGAGTGACTCGGCGAAGCTGGGCACATCGTTGCCCACCTCGCGCTGATTCACAATGGACTTCTTGTGGGCGTGGTAATACTCGATCGGGTCTTCCATCGTGATGATGTGCCGATCGAAGTGCATGTTGACATAGTCGACCATGGTGGCCAGCGAGGTCGTCTTACCCGAGCCGGTCGGCCCGGTGACAAGGAACAGGCCGCGGGGACGCCGGACCAGCTCGCGGCACATCTCCGGCAGGCCGATCTGCTCGAAGGTCAGAAGCTTGTTCGGGATCTGACGCAGCACGATGGCCAGGTCGCCCTTCTGGCGAAAGACGGATACGCGGAAGCGGGCGGCGTCGCCGTAGGCGAAGCCGAAGTCCGTGCCGCCTTCTTCCTGGAGTTCCTGCTGGTTCCGCTCTGGGGTGATCGCCTTCATGAGCGACACCATGTCGTCGGAATCGAGGACCTTGGTCTGGAGGTTGCGCAACCCGCCGTGGAGGCGGATGGTCGGCTGGCGTCCGACGGTCAGGTGGAGGTCGGAGCCGCCGGTTTTGACGACGGTGTCGAGCAGTCGGTCGATCTGCACGGTGGACATCGGGTGGGTCTCCCGGGGTTGGTCGGTCGGTTCAGCTCTCGCCCGTGTCGGTCTGGCTGACGCGTGCGATCTCTTCTGGGGTCGTCACGCCATTGATCACCTTCAGGCGGCCGTCCTCGTGGAGCGGACGCATGCCGGAGTTCAGGGCGGCCTTTCTCAGTTCGGATGACGGCGCGAGCTTGAAAGCCAGCTCACGCAGCTCCGCGTTCATCTGCATCATCTCGAAGATGCCCTTTCGGCCTTTGTAGCCGTTCGGGGCTTCCTCGGTGGACACCGCCTTGTAGACCTTGCCCAGGGCGTCTTTCATCTTCAGGTTGATGAGGCTGAGGTACTTGGGGTCCAGGTCCTCTTCCTTGGCGAGCTGCTTCGAGGCGTCGTGCAGCACGCGGATCAGCCGCTGGGCCATGACCGCCTGGATCGACGAGGCGACGAGGAAGGGCTTGATGCCCATGTCGATCAGCCGCGTGATCGCGCTGGGCGCGTCGTTGGTGTGCAGCGTAGAGAACACGAGGTGGCCGGTCAGCGCGGCCTGGATCGCGATCTCGCCCACCTCCCGGTCGCGGATCTCGCCGACCAGGATGATGTTGGGGGCCTGACGCAGCATCGACCGGAGGATCGCCGGGAAGGTCAGGCCGATGCCCTCACGCACCTGGCACTGGTTGATGCCGTCGAAGTTGTACTCGACAGGGTCCTCGGCGGTGATGATCTTGCGGTCCGGCCGGTTGAGCACATCCAGCGCGGAATACAGCGTCGTCGTCTTGCCAGAGCCCGTCGGGCCGGTGACGAGGAAGATGCCGTTGGGACGCCGGATGATCCGGTTGAAGATATCCAGGTTGTCCTGCTCGAACCCGAGATTGACCAGACCGATCCGCACGGCGTCGGGACGCAGGATACGGAGCACCACCGATTCGCCGTGATACGCGGGGCAGGCCGACACGCGGTAGTCGATCTGCGTCCCTCCCACCGGGATCTTGATGCGGCCGTCCTGGGGGATCCGCTTCTCGGCGATGTTCATGCCCGCCATCAGCTTGACGCGGGAGAGGATCGAGTTCTGCATCCGCTTCGGCAGGTTGTCGCGCTCGATGCACACGCCGTCGATGCGGTACCGCAGGCGGACACGGTCGCCCATCGGCTCGATGTGGATGTCGCTGACCCGCATGCCCACTGCTTCCTCAAGGATGCGGTTGCACAACTTGACGATCGGCGAGTCCTCGCTCGACACATCGATCGACTTGTCCATCGAGCGGTCGACGGACCGGTCGATCGTGCGATCGATCGAATCCGTGACCAGCGACTCCTGCGGCGCGCCGCCGGGGCCCTTGCCGGGACCTTCGATGAACGAGCGGATCTGGCTCTTCGGGGCGATCCGCGGCTCGATATCCATGTTCAGCCGGAAACGCAGGTTGTCCAGCAGCTCCAGATCCATCGGATCGTGGATGATCAGCCGCATCTTGCCCCCGGATTTGCCCAGTGGCAGGACCAGGAACTTCTTGATGATCCCCTCGTCCAGGGAGGAGCGGTCGATCTTGTCCTTCACGCCGGGGGCGTCCAGGTCGACATACTCCAGCCCGTACTGCTCGGCGAGGGCCTTGGTGACCTGCTTCTCGGAGGCCAGGCCGAGCTCCATAGCCGCTTCCCCGATCCGCTTGCCGGTCTGCTTTCCGTGCTTGAGGGCTCGGTCCGCCTGCTCGGCGTTGAGCACGCCGCTGCTGACGAGAATCTGGCCCAATTTTTTCCGCGTCCTCGCCATCCGGGGCGGTCCTCCTGGGGCTGGTGTCCGACCACGGCCAGCCGTAGGCCTTCGCCGGGGTCATTATGGTAGGGTCGGGTCGGGTCCGGGTCGCAGCGAACAGGCCCTGCTCGGGCACAACGCCCGCGAGGCCCATACGATCCTCGCCCAAGACCTGTTCCCCGCCGCACACTCGGCAACGAACGAACCGAACGGGATCCCCGTGCCCCCCGAGCAGCCAAAGACACTCCGACTCCTCATCAGCGCCGGCCCGACCTATGAGCCGATCGACTCGGTTCGCTTCATCGGCAACCGGTCCTCCGGTCGGCTCGGCTCGGCACTGGCCGACCGCGCCGCCCAGGCCGGCTGGCGTGTCACGCTGCTGTTGGGGCCCAACGCCACCGAGCCCTCGAACCCCGGCGTGGAGCTTGTCCGATTCCGGTCGGCGGCGGACCTGGAATCCCTGCTGGCAGAGCACCTGCCCGATTGCGATGTCCTGATCATGGCCGCGGCCGTGGCGGACTACCGACCGGAGCCTGCCTCGGCTCAGCCTGGGGGGAAACACCGTCGCAGCGATGGCCCCTTTGTGCTGCGACTGGAATCGACCCCGGACCTCTTGGCCGGGTGTTCCGCCCGGGCTCGTCCGGACCAACTGCTCGTCGGCTTCGCGCTCGAGCCCGAGGCGGAGCTGCTCGCGTCCGCCCGGTCCAAACTTGAACGCAAGTCGATCGACGTGATCGTGGCCAATCCGCTCGAAACGATGGAGAGTCCCGCCATTCGCGCCCGGCTGATCGGAAATCCGGACCGGGGCTGCCCCATGGATGAACAAACCGACGGACCCATCCCCAAGGAAGCGTTCGCCGGGTGGTTGCTCGAACACCTGACACCCTTGGCCCTCCAGCGGGCCGGATCGGAGCCCGCCCGTGGCCAAGCGTGACTTCTCATCCCGCCCCCCCGGTCGACCGGGGTCCGGCGGGCCACAGCAAGGCGGGCGGGGCAGGCCTTTCGGACGGCCAGGGCCGGATCCCCGCGACGGACGGGATCGCGATCGCAAGCCGCCCGGCCGCCCGCCACTGATCGTCCACCGCGACCGTGACCTCCTCGTGGTGGTCAAGGAGCCCGGCCAGCCGACAAGGGGGCAACCCGGCGTTTCGCTCGTATCCCGTGTCAATGAGCACATGGCCGGACGCCGGGAGCGGTACCGCCCCATTCACGAACTCGACGACCGCGCGTCCGGCGTGGTCGCCTTCGTGCCGGCCGGCGAGGACGACGACATCCGCGACCCAATCCGGTCATCCACGACCTACATGGTGCTGGTCGAGGGCGACTTTGACACCGGCGATGCGCCGGAACGAGTCCTGACCGGCCCGGTTCCGGGCCTGAAAGCCAAGGCCTCAGCGCCCGTCACCTCGGTCCGCAAGATCCAGAGCGGCAATGGCTTGACGCTGCTCCGCGTCCGGGCCCGCCCGGATGCACCGGGCCAGGTCCGCACGCATCTGGCCGCGGCGGGACACCCCGTGCTCGGGGATACCGAAAGCGGGTCCATGCGCGACGATGTCCGTCGCGTCGCGCTCCACGCAGAGGAGATCCGCCTGCGCCACCCGGGAAGCGGCATGTCCGAGCGGTACCGCCACCCCGCCCCGGCATCCTTTTACAGAGCCGTTGACGCCACCCCGCCCGAGGGCAGCGAGGACGATCGCCCCCCCGCCCCGACCGACGCCCGCGGCTGGGACCAGGTCGCCGGTTGGTATGACGACCTGATCACCTCCGGATCGTCCGACCATCACGAGAAGACCGTCATCCCGGGCGTCGAGCGGCTTCTGGATCTTCAAGCGGGCGAACGTTTCCTGGATATCGCGTGCGGCCAGGGCATCCTGCTCGACCAACTCAGCCGCCGACCGGACCACGGCCCGCTCGTCGGCATCGACGCCTCGCCGGCACTGATCGAGGCCGGGCGCCGGAACCTCGGCGACCGGGCCGATCTGCGGATCGGCGATGCTCGGGATCTGGCCGGCGCCCTGGGCGACACCGAACCGTTCGAGGCGGCCGCCTGCGTGCTCGCCCTGATGAACATTGATGATCTGCTCGGCGTCTGTCGCGGGATCGGCGCGGTGCTCAACCCCGGTGGGCGGTTCGTGGCGGTCGTCCTGCATCCAGCGTTCCGCGCTCCGCAGACCACGGCGTGGGGCTGGACGACCGACGGACGGACCGGCGTGGCGGTGCAGTTCCGGCGTGTGGACCGCTACCTGACCGAGCGGTCCGCGGAGATCGTGATGAACCCCGGTAAGGCCGCCGCGGGCAAGGCCGCCGTGACCACCACGACCCACCACCGCCCCATCGGGGCCTATGTCGCGGCCCTGTCGGGCGCGGGCCTGACGATCGACACGATCGAGGAGTGGGTTTCCCAGCGCAGCAGCGAGCCGGGCCCCCGGGCTCAAGCGGAGAACATCGCCCGCGCCGAGATCCCGATGTTCATGGCGATCCGCGCCCGCAAGCCGGGGTGACTGAGCCGCCAGCTATCCAAGGAACGGAGCAGTGCTGCACTAATCCCGGGAACCTTGCTAAGGCATCGTGAGTCATTTGCCTGGGCAATCGAGCACCTTGCGGATACGGGGCGGCTATTCACTCGTTGTCATTTCGGATCGAGTCGAAAAATCGTGCAAGGCGATCAGGGAGAAACGCCATTGCACGACTTACTGCAACCGACCACCGATTGTGGCCTTGACTGGGGGCCGATCAACTCATCGGGGTGCGATGAGCCGGGGTCGGATCACGCTCTCCCGTGAGGGGCTTGCTCATAGGATTGGCGCCCGGGTTGCCACGATTCGTGTCAGCCCTGTGAGGGGTGCTCGGCCTTGACGAATCCATCCGATCGCGATGAGTCTCCGACGACGAGCTTTCCTTTGACGATGATTTCGGGGCATCGGCCATCGAGCCCGTACTGATGTCGTCCGCGTTCTCGTTCTCGAAGATTTCCTTGGCCAGCTTCACACGGTCCGAGTCTGTCGCGTGGACGGCGATCAGAATGTTGCCATCCTTTACTTTGCCTTCATAGCGCTTGGCCTCGATTTCCGGGATCCCCATGCCGATCAGCGCGCCGGTGATCCCGCCAATCGCGGCGCCGGCCGCGATGCCGCTGAGCGAAGCCATGATGGGGCCGGCGGCGATAAAGGGGCCGAGCCCGGGAATCGCGAGCAGACCGATGCCGGCCAGCAGACCGATGGTGCCGCCGACAACGCCGCCCGCTCCGGCGCCGGTCACCGCGCCTTCGGGCGCCTTCGTGTTCTTCTCGTGCGCGAAGTCACGGGTGGTGGATTTGTCGGGGAAGAGGACCGAAATGTCGTTGTCCGCAAACTTTTCCGCCTTCAAGCGAGAAACGATCGCGGTGGCGACGGATTCAGTCGGTGCGATACAGAAAACAGAAGTACTCATTGAAAAACTCCATTCTTTGTGTGTTCAATGCAGCAGTCGCAGCAGGAACATGTGGGTGAACTGATCGGGTGCGAAGCCGTCAGCGGTACTGGTCCATGGCATTCGCGAGCACAAGAACCGATCAGCCTCCGGTGATTTCAAGCTCGTTCGTCACGGCGTTCTCGCCGGCAATCTGCCTGGCGATGCGCCCGATCAGATTCTTTTCTCCATTGGATTTCACGGCTCCACGAAGCCAGACCATGCCCGAGCTATCGGTGATGATTTTGCAGTTCTTTGCGCCGGCCGAGAGCGTGTCATCTGAAATGATCGCCCGCCGGATATCAGCCGTCAGGCTGACGTGCTCACTTGTTTGGGATTGATTCATCGGGGTCATGGCATCGCGCCCAGTATCGCCTCTGTTGCTGCCCGTGTTGTCGGCCGGCGCTGTCGAAGTGCTTCGCTCCTGCGCAGGCTGTGAAGTGCGTGCCGCGGAAGAGCTATCTCTCGAGTCGCAGCCGGTCATGCCGAATGCGGTGCTGGCAGCGATCAAGGCGGTACGAGTCATCATGTTTTTCATGTCGAGTCTCATTTCTTTCGCAGCGCATTTGCCGCGTTCAAAGTGTTGCTGAACGGATCAGCGGGGATAAATACTAGACGCGAATCGCACCGACTCGATCAGGTCATCGCAGCGTCATTGATGACGCTCATGTCAAGCTCGGCTCAGAGCATTGGAACTTGGTCTTGGTTCCGTTTTCGTTGTTGACCATGCCAAGCATCGATCGAAGCCGTTCTTCACCTCTTGTGCCATACCAAGCACCCGGAAGCATCACCATTCCCCTCAGCACCACGATCGCGGCGGTCAGGGAGCCAGGCATGCGATCGCGGATCACCTGCCGGGGAAGGCGACCGGGAATGCCTTCGAATCGGTGACCCAAACGATCAGGCCTGCCAGACAAAGCGCCCATCGAGCATGGCGCTACCGCCCCGGGAGGACTCGTGCCAGGATCGCGCCGAGACCGAACGCCGTCAGCACGGCGGCAGTCGGGTTCTTCTTGGTAAAATCGCAGATCGCGCGATGGCTTCGCTTGGTCTTCCCCTCGACGGCGTGCCCGACATCAGTAGCCTTGTCCTTGAATGTGCCACAGGCTTCCCTGGGCTTGTGCGCGATCTCGTCAGCCATTTCGGACGCTTTGTTAACATCATCGCGAATGTCGATCCGACCGCTGCCGGTTTCGCCGGCGATATTGGCGCGATCGCTTCTTTTCTGGTAGTCTGAGCGGTAGGTGGTGTCGATCCCTCCTGCTTTGACATCGTTTGCCATGATTTAAAACTCCCTTGTTATCGATGCCGCCGAGTATCGCACGGCATGGTCTGTCATCACATGCGGATGACCGCGTCTTCGAAGTCAAGTATGGTCCATGCATGCTGTTCCGGGTATCGGGGTAAAGCCCGACCGCAACCAACTCAACCCGCTGAGGCCGGCGCTATGGTCGGTTGGTGAGGCCCTTAGAGCCCTCTCCAAGGGTGGTGAAGTCTGCCAGCCCCATGATCGAGAGCTGGTCGAGTTCCCGGATCAGATCCGCGAGGTGCCATTCGAGGGCCCGCTCGTCTGTCCCAGATCTTCGGGATCCGCCGCTCCGGATTGACCGGGCTGGGCCGCTTTGCATATGCTTTCGCCCTCCCTTTGCCGATGACCAAACTGCAGAGTTTCGTGCAAGGAGGGCGACAACACGGTCTTTGACACCCCGCGGGCGTAGCTCAATGGTAGAGCGTCAGCCTTCCAAGCTGAATGTTGCGCGTTCGAGTCGCGTCGCCCGCTCTTTCGCACCACCCTGCACAACGCCGCTAAACCCCGCTCCAGAGCGGGGTTTTTGCGTGCGGTGCTCCGAGCGTTCAGCCGAACCGTCCTCGCGTCGTCTCGCACCGGAACCACCCTCATCCGCACCCCGAGTGCTGTGGGGAGTGCGGGCGCTGAGCTGGTCCCGCCCGTGCGTGCCCGTCGCGCGTTCAGCCTGATCCGCACCGGGCCGGATGGTCGGGAGTGCGTCCACCGCCTTGGCCACATCCGCCAGGCCGAGCACCGTGTAGTGCGTGAGCGTGGTCCGGTAGTCGCCGTGCCGCATGACCCGCTGGGCGATCTGCGGGGCCACGCCGGCCCGGGCGAGCAGCGTCCCGAGCGTGGTCCGCAGCGCGTGCAGGTCGATCACCCGGCCGTCCTCATCGTCCGTCACGATGCGGGTCTTCACGCGCTGGCGTTTGCCCTTGCCGACCATCACCGGGCGGCCCGCCTCGTCCGTCACCGTCTCTTCGCGGGCCAGCCCGGCCCGCAGGAAGTCGTTGAGCTGCGTCCGTGAGGTCACGACGGCCGGGAAGACCCTGGCCTTGGGCATCGCCGGAGCGGCCGTCAGGCGGGCTCTGAGGGCCTCGGCGAGCTGGGGGTGCATCGGCACCACATCGACCCGCTTGGCCTTGCCCGTGCGGATCGTGATCGTGCCATCGGCGAAGTTCACATCGGACCAGGTCAGGGCCTCCATGTCGCCGCGGCGGAGCCCGGCCAGGGCGGCCGCCAGATACCACGCCTCGCGGTCGTGTTCGCGGGCGACGGCGATCAGGCGGGCCAGCTCGTCTTCGGTCAGGGCCCGACGCACGCGCCGCCGGTCGCCCCGCTCGTCCAGCTTGCGGACCACGCGGAGCGGGTTGGAGGGCGTCCGCGAGGTCCGCACGCACCACTGCCCGAACGCCACGGCGATCTGCCTGGCGAAGTTCGCCGAGCGGGCGGAGAGCCCGTCCTCGCGCATCAGGGCCATGTGGTGCTCCAGCTTGTCTGAGGTCAGGTCCGCGAGCCGGGTGGCCTTGCTGGTCTCGAGCAACCGGGCCAGGTGGGCGGCTTTCTGATCCACATGGCGGGGGTTCTGGCCCGTCCGCCGGCAGTGCTGGATGTACCCGTCCACATGCTCGGAGAGCGGGCGCCGGGCCTCGGCCGAGTAGCGGTCCTGGTCCGGATCGATCACGCCGTCACGGCGCAGAGCGGCCCCCGAGAGCCGCTCGCGGAGGATGCGCTCGGCCGCGGCCCGGTCGGTCGTGCGGGTGTTTCGCTCCCGCCGACGGCCCTCGTGATCGAACCACGCGATGATCCACGGGCGGCCCTCGCCACGCCGGTAGATCGACCCGGTGCCCCGGGTTCCTCAACCGCTTCGGCTTCTTCTCGGAAGCCGGCTTCTTCGCCTTCGCCATGCTGTTCTCCAACCCTTGGATGCTGAATTATGCTACGGCGTGCGTGATCGTGCAAGCCGAAAGCGTCAGTTTGAGCCCGTGAGCGTGTCCGAACCGGGCGGCTGGCCGTTCGCTGGCCCGGCAATCTGAGCATCCAACCAGATGCGTTGCTCCTGGAACAGTGCAAGCCGCTGTTCCCGGTTCTGGTCCGCTGAAGCGAAGCGTTTTGTCCACGGGCGTCGGCGGTCCGCGGGATCGGCGGTCGGTTTCTGCGACGCCCGAGTAGTTCCCGCCGCCGCCGCCGCATCCTCGCCCGGCGTGGCGTCCGCTGGGCCACTCGCCGCCGGCTGCCTGGCCGCGTCGCCCATTGGATTCTTTTCTTGGATGAGCTTGGAAGAGCTTGGATCCGGTGCAGCCGGCTGCACCGTTGGCGTCGTCAGACTGCGCCCTTCGCGTCGCTGGACTGCACCGTTATCGGTGTGCCGTGCTGCACCGTTTACCGTGCAGTCCGCTGCACCCTTGCCCTTGGCCGCCGGGTGCTGATTCGGCGGATCGGGCGAGCTGAGCGATTCGAGGTCCAGCCGCCACACATTGACCCGCCCGCGTCCATTCTCGTATCGCCCACCCTTTGCCCGCTCGATCACGACCACCCCCGTGCGTTCCAGCGCTCGCATCCGGTCTATTGCCGCGCGTCGTTTCAGCCCGAGCAGACCGGCGAGGCGATCGAACCCCATCGTGATGCGGAGGTCGTACCGGTTGAGCCCGTCGGCCGCGAAGAGCAATGTGGACCGCTCTTTCGGTGGGAGCCGAGACGCTTCCACCATCCCGCGAAGCTGTGCGTCGGTGATCTGGCAGGGTGGACGGCGGGGTTTCTGATTGCTCATCCCGGCCCAGCTCCCCGGACCGCTACCCACACGACGGCCCGACACCCCGCGTCCGTGCGGCGGTGTCGGCCCGAGTCACGCACCAGGCCGAGCTTGACCAGCTCGCCGCGTCGGGGCGTGTAGGTCCGCAGCTTGATCCCGAGAGCCTTTTCGCCTTCCTCGTCCGTCGATCCGGCATTGCCGCGGGCGATCAGGTGGGCGAGCACCTGGCCGCGGTAAGTGCTCATCGCGGGTTCGATCCGCTTGGCCGCCTCGCGGGAGGTCGAGGGCGCCGACACCCGCCAGGGTGCCCGGATCGGCTTGGAGCCGCCAGGGCGGGTAGGGTGTGCCTGTGAGTCCCCGACGCCGCCCACGCCTGCACGCGGGGCCGCGTCTTCCGGTTCGGGTCGAGGTTTCACCGGCGGGCCGCCTTCCCTGCCTGGTCCGCGAGCCATGCCTCCAGCTCGCGGACGGGGTAGACGACGGCCCGGCCGATCCGGGCGTGGGGCAGCTCGCCGGCGTTCGTGAGGGACCAGAGCTTTCGCTCGCCGATGCCGAGCGCCCGGGCGGCTTCCTTCGGGCGCAGGGCGAGGGCGGGGACCGGCGTGGTGCCGGCGTGGGGGATCTGAGCGGCCGTGCTCATGAGCGGGCCTCCTGCTGAGGGACGGACAAGCCCGCGCCGGAGCGGTGCTCCAGAGTCTCGCGGACGGCTTCCAGGTTGAACATGCGGCGACGGCCGACCATCAGGCACGGGATGCGCCCCGCGTCGGCTTCACGCCGGAGCCATGCGCGAGGGACGCCGAGCCTGTGGGAAGTCGGGCCGATGGGCAGAAACTGGGGCCGGGTGCTCGTCATGCCTCGAGCATCGCACGGGTTCGCGGGTCACGACGCCGGATTCTGGTCAGATTTCCGGGCTGTTCCGCTCTGGTCCGCCCTATTCCTCACTGGAGAGGGCACGATCGATCATTGGTGCAAACTGTGGCCAGAGCCTGCGCACCTGGGGGACGGGGTAGTGCCAGCGATTCCCGTTCCCACGCTCGCGCTGCAGCCGGCCTTTCTCTCCCGCTTTGCGGAGCGTGTCGGGGTCGAGCTGGTCCCCCGTCTTCTTGCGGAACCACTCAGCCGATCGGAACGGCGGAGTTTCGGGGTCGGGCGTCGGCGGAGCGATGATGCCCATCCCGACCGCCATCGACGCGAGAGACTCAGGGGCCGGGGGGCTGGTTTCGATGCAGGCGTAGAGCGTGTCAAACGCTTCCCCCAGTGCGGCGGCCAGGTCCGCCGCAGCCTCGGCTTCCGCATCCAGCCGCGAGCTGGCGAGCGCATTGGGGAAACCCGCCGTGAACCCGTATGTGGTCCCCTCTTCCGCCAAGGCGGCGCACCAGGCATCCAGCGACGCCATAGATGCCGGCACTGATTCAACGCGGCGGAACAGCCTGGCCGACCACGCCTCCGCTCCCTGCCAGCTCTCGCCGTCCGCCACGCGACCGGCGCCGTCCCGCAGAAGAGCGGCCGCGGCCGCGGTTGCCTCCCCCAGGTCGCTCAGCAGCGGTTTCATTTCGCGTCGCCACGGGACCAGCAGCGACGCACGCACCACTTCGAATGGCGTTTGCGGGTCGCTGGCGGGGCTGACTTCCATTGCGTAGCGCAGATTCCGCAGCGTGTCGCGTAGCTGGCCCGCGGCACGCCATGCACTGCACAGCTCCACCGCCAATCTGTGCGACCGATTCTCGGCCATGCCCAACCCTCCGCGGGGCCGGGCGAGGGCGTCCCCCGGGTTGGGAGGGAACGCCGCTCGCCCGCGTTGCCGGGTCGGGGATCAGCCGACGCGGGCCCAGGTGCGATCAGGGTAGCGGGCCGGGGCGCAGGGCGCAAACAAACTCTACTGCACATGGTTGCCTTTCGCGGCGGGGTCACCACCCCTTCACCCTTCACGGAGGACCCGAGCGCCGCCAGGCCGGCGGGTGCCCGGGCCACGGCGCGGACGGTGCTCGCGGTCGGCCAGGTGCGCACGGCCACGCCCCCACTGCTATCGGGGGGTGCCTGCGTCAGTCGCGTTTGCTGAATCACGCCGGCCGAGCTGATCCGCGGGCGGGGCCGAACGCCCGGCGGATCAGTCGCCCGGCACGGACGCCCGGACCATCGCCACGATGCCGGCCTTCACCGCGTCGGGCAGCTCCGCCCACGCATCGACCACGGCGGCCAGGCGGGCATCGGGCGGGTCCTGGTCCGCCCCGTCCGGCTCGGAAGTGCTGTGGGGAGTGCGGGCGCTGGGCGAAGTGCTGTGGGGAGTGCGGGCCTCGGCTGGGCCGTGCTCGTAAGCCCCTGTGTTTTCAGCACCTTCGGCATCGGGCCCGCAGCCTTCCAAGCTGAATGTTGCGCGTTCGAGTCGCGTCGCCCGCTTTCAGGATGGCACCAAGAAAAAGCCCCCGGCGATGTGCCGGGGGCGTTTGTTTGAAGAAGGGATTGCCGCGGTTCGTTCAGCGACGGCGGCGGGCGCCGATCAGGCCGGCGATGCCGAGCATGGGCAGAACGCCCGGTGAGGGCACGAGGAACTCGAGGAACCGGCCGCCGCCCGAGTAGACGAGGGAGCTGGTGCCGAGACCGACATCAAAGATGTGGGCGCCGGCGCTGTTGGTCCACATGATGTTGCCGTTGCCGAGTTGGTAAACGCCACGGGCGCCGCTGGCGGCGAAGGTGCTGATCACATCACCCGTGTTGGGATCGAACCGGACGATGTTGTTCGACGAAAAGCCCGCCACAAGGATGTCGCCGTTGGAGGCATAGGCCATCTGCTCGGCGAAGTTCAGCGTGGTCGAGTTGTGGAAGGTGCCGATCGAGTTGCCGTTGATGTCGAAGTGGTGGATGTCGTCGTTGGCAGAGGAAGACGACACGAGCAGGCCGCCCTGATAGGCGAGCACATGGAACGGGCTGGGAGCCAGTCCGACGGTGCTGAACGAACCCATGCTGTTGCCGTTGGTGTCGAACATGACGACGGCGGGGCCGGGGGCGTCATTGTTCGTGCCGGCGTTGGTCACATACACGGTGTTGCCGACAAGGGCCATGCCGCGGATGTTGTCGAGGCCGCCGCCCGCGAACTGGCCGCCGATATTGCCCAGCAGGTTGCCGGACAGGTCCCAGCGGGAGACGCGGTCGCCGATCTGCTCGGAAACCCAGATCTCGTTTCCGACATTGATCGCGTGGACGGGCGTGCCGGCCTGGAGACCGAAGAAGTCGCTGTTGACCACCGAGCCGTTGAAGGTGTCGAACAACACCATGCGGTTGTTGGTCGAATCGGGCATCATGATCCACTGGGCGTTCGCCTGCGCGGCCGCACCGGCGCCGACCAGAGCGGCGGCCAGAAGCACTGATTTTCTCATCGGGCTCTCCTTTTTCCCTGGTTCCCCCAGGGCTCTCTTGCCATGTCTTTACGGCGGCCGAGCGGATGACTGCACAGCCATCCATGAGCGGACCCCCGTCATGGCATGCCTCCAGTTTAACCGAATAAGGAATTTTGCTCAACCCGAACAAATTCCTGTTTAGATGGATGCAGACCCACCAAACGGATGCGGATCAGTCCGCCTTGGGCTCGATCCGGATCAGTTGCCCGTTACGCTCATCCGTCAGCACGTACAGGTATCCATCCGGCCCGTCCCGGACATCGCGGATGCGCTGATCGAACTGCAGCGTCTCCTCACCCATAATCTCATCCCCGTCGAAGATGACCCGGCGGACCTGCTTCAGGATCAGCCCCCCGGCAAAGAGGTTGCCCCGCCACTCCGGAAACTTGTCACCGGTGTAGAACGCCAGGCCGCTGGCGGCGATCGACGGGGTCCAGTTGATCAGCGGGTCGACCATGCCCGGTTTGCTCGTCTGATCGCTGACACGGGGGCCGTGGTACTCATAGCCGTAGGTGACGACCGGCCAGCCGTAGTTGTTGCCCGGCTCGATCAGGTTGAGTTCGTCGCCGCCCCTCGGTCCGTGCTCGGTGGAGTAGATCTGGCCGGTTTCCGGGCGGATGGCCAGGCCTTGCGGGTTTCGATGGCCGTAGGAGTAGATCTCTTGTGCGGCGTCAACCCGCGCCTGGAAGGGGTTGTCCGTTGCGGGCGAGCCATCGTCCATGATGCGGAGGATCTTGCCGAGGTGCGATCCCATGTCCTGCGATGGATCCTTGAGCCCGCCCTCGCCCATCGTGAACAGCAACGAGTTGTCGGGCAGGAAGACCATGCGGCAGCCGAAGTGGAAGCCCTGGGGCTTGGCGGGCTGCGTGGTGAAGAGGACCTCAAGGTCGTTGAGGGCATGGTCCTCGTAGCGTGCTCGGGCGATGCGCGTGTGATTGGCGCGGGCCGTGCCGTGCGCGTAGGCGATGTAGACGAAGCGGTTCTCGTCGAAGTCCGGGTGCAGGATGATGTCGAGCAGACCGCCCTGACGCAGGGCGAGGACTTCCGGAACGCCATTGATCGGCTCGGGGTGCAGCGTCTGATCCGGCTTGAGGAGCCGGATGCGTCCGGGGCGTTCGGTGATCAACGCGGACCCGTCGGGAAGCCAGGCGATGCCCCAGGGGTGTTCGAGTCCGGAAACGACCGTCACGGGTTTCCACCCTTCCGCGGGCGGCGTCTCGCCGGTCGGCGGGACCGGCCCCTCGAGCGGCGGCAGCGGGTCGAATCGGGGTTGGCCGCAGGCTGCGGTGGTGATCAGAAGCATCGAGGCGGCGGCGATCGTGGTCAGAACGGGTCGGGTCGTCATCGTCATGGGGGATGATAACCGCCGATGGATGGGGTCATCCATTGACAAGTTGCCGGGAAATCGGTTCTGTTTCGATCCGGTCCGCTGTATGATGCGGCAGAGGAGCTTTTGAGATGATCCATTCCAACTTCGCTGTCTTTGCCGTGATCGCCGCCACGACGACTGGGGCGATCGCCCAGAGTTTTTCCGGACAGGTCGAGAGCGCATCGAGCCAGGCCTCGATCAACGGGACGGCGGAGGTAGCTACTGTCGGGTTCCTGATCGGAGATTACGACCCGGTCACCAACCCTGGTGGGACGCAGACCCGGCCCGGGCTCTTCGGCGGATCCGGGAACAACCCGATCCCCACCTCCGCGGATTTCATCATCAACACGGATCTGCAGACCCAGCCCTCCGGCGGCGTGAGCCTGGAGCTGAGCACCAACGCCGGGTCCATTCGCTTCGACGGGCTGTTTGTGGATCTGCTCAACGGCTCGCCGGGGTCGACCGACCTGACCGTTCGGTTGCTCTACAATACCTTCAACACCATCAACCCGAGTTTCATCTATCCCGGCGGTACGCCGTTCGAGGTGGATGTCGGCGAGGTCGGGAATGTGAGCCGTGCGGAACTGATTCAGACGGAACCCGGCGAGGGGATGCTGATCCCCACCGCGGATCCGGATGTGTTCGACTTCACGGCCACGATCTTCGCCGAACTCAATCTGACCATCAGCGTCGCACTTCCGGACAGTGATCCAGTCGATAACGAGTTCGACGCGTTGCCGGTGGTGGTGCCGCTGGTCGGCCAGGCCGAGGTGCTCGCCGACGGCTCGCTGCGCCTGACCATCCAGGCCGTCGCGGACTCCGATCCGGCGGTGATCCCGATCGACTCCGAGCCGTTGCCGCCGATCCCGCTGGAGCTGCCCACCCTCGGGACGAGCACGGCGAGCGTCCTGCTCAATCTCACCCCCGAGAGCCTGACCGTCGATGCGTCGGTCACGGTCAACCTGACCATCCTGGCCGAGCCGTCCGGTTGCCTCGCGGACTGGAACAACGACGGGCAGGTCAACTTCTTCGACATCGTCGCCTATCTGGACGACTACAACAGCCAGCACCCCTCGGCGGACCTCGCCGAACCGTTCGGGGTCTTCAACTTCTTCGATATCGTCGCGTTCCTGGACCTGTATAACCAGGGCTGCCCCTGAGAAATCGGCCCTGGCGGGGGGAGGGGAGGGCGAGGGTGAGACCGGCCACGCATCCGCATACGCTCATGGGTGCTGATTTCCGCCCGCGGCCTAACCAAGTCGTATGCCCTCCGGACGCTCTTCTCCGGCGTGACCATCTCCGTGGCGCAGGGCGATCGCCTAGGCCTGATCGGCCCGAACGGGGCCGGCAAGAGCACCCTGCTCAAACTGCTGGCGGGGCAGGTGGAGCCGGACAACGGCGAGGTCGTCGCGGCTCGGGGGCTGCGTGTGGTCTATGTGCCGCAGGCGGACGCCTTCGAGCCCGGGGCCAGCCCGCTGGCCGCGGCGACGGACGCGGCCCGGGCATATCTCGGCGGCCTCGAAGGCGTCCACGATGACCATGAGGCTGAGGTCGCCGCGGGCGTGATCCTCGATCGGCTCGGTTTCGATGCCGATCGCATGGCCAAGCCGTGCGAGCAACTCTCCGGCGGGTGGCGCAAGCGTGTGTCGCTCGCGCGGGCGCTCGCGTCATGCGGCGGCGAACCGGACCTGATCCTCCTCGACGAGCCGACGAACCACCTCGACCTCGAGTCGATCCAGTGGCTCGAGTCCTTCCTGAAGCGGGGCGTCTTCGGGCCGGCATCCTTTGCCTCGGTCTTTGTGACGCACGACCGGACCTTCCTTGAATCGATCGCCACCCGCGTGGCGGAACTGAGCGCCGCCTATCCGGACGGGTTGTTCGAGGTGGACGGAAACTACACCGAGTTTCTCCGGCGTAAGCAGGAGTTCCTCGACGGGCAGGCCCAGGCGCAGCGGGCGATCGCGGGGCAGGTCCGCAAGGACCTGGCCTGGCTCTCGCGCGGCCCGCAGGGTCGGGGCACCAAGGCCAAGGGACGCATTCAGGACAGCCACGATCGGATGACCCAGCTCGCATCGTTGAAGGCGCGCAACGCCGCCGCGACGGGAAGCTCGGCCCGGGTGGATTTCACCGCGACCGACCGCCAGACCCGCAAGCTCATCTCCGCCAAGGGGATCGCGAAATCGCTCGGCGGTCAGGCCCTGTTTTCCGATGTGGACCTCGTGCTCGGCGTGGGCGACTGCCTCGGCCTGCTCGGCCCCAACGGCAGCGGCAAGACCACGCTCATCCGTGTGCTGACCGGAGACCTGGCGCCGGACGCGGGATCGGTCTTCCTCGCGGACATCAGGCCCAGGGTGGCGGTCTTCAGCCAGCACCGGCAGGAGTTCGACCCCGCGATCACGCTGAAGGAAGCCCTCTGCCCAATCAGCGACCAGGTCAGGTTCCGAGATCGGCCAATGCATATCACCGCGTGGGCGAGGCGTTTCCTGTTCCGGGATGAGCAGCTGACCCAACCCGTCGGCTCGCTGAGCGGCGGGGAACTCGCCAGGATCCACATCGCCCGGATCATGCTGGAGCCTGCCGAGGTGCTCGTACTCGACGAGCCGACCAACGACCTCGACATCCCCACCCTGGAAACGCTCGAAGAGGCCCTGGAGGACTTTCCGGGCGCGATCATCCTCGTGACCCACGACCGGGCCATGCTCGGGCGGCTGTCCACGCAGGTGCTCAGCCTCGACGGCCGCGGCGGCGCCAGGATGTTCGCCGGGCTGGAGCAGGCGCTCGCCGCCCGATCGCCCGAGCCGAAGCTGGCCGCGGCGCCCGCCCGTACCGCGGCATCGGTTGCTCAGCCGTCTGCCCGAAAGAAGCTCGGTTACAACGAACAGCGTGAGTATGACTCGATGGAATCAAGGATTCTGGAAGCGGAAGAGCGGGTGGCCCTGGCCGAGGCGGCCATGAACGATCCGGCCGTGCTGGCCGATCACGCTAAGATGGCGCGGGCGTGCGAGCGGCTCAGCGCGGCGCAGGAAGCGGTCGCGACGCTCTACTCCCGATGGGCGGAGCTCGAATCGAGATCCGGGGGCTGATCCCCGCTTTGTGTGCTGCTCAGGTACGCGAGCGCGCGGCTCATGTGGTATCCCACGGCGTCGAGCCAGCGGACGGTGTCGATAATGTTGCCGCTGATCTCTGCGGAGATCTGCCCGCGGGCGGTCTGCTCGAGCAGCCTGTGCCGCAGGGTGCGCCGGACCGCGGCGATCCGGACGGATTCGGCCGAGATCGCGTCCGGATCCCCCACCCAGCCCGATTCACCAAAGCCGCTGGCGGCGTGCAGGAGCATCTCCTCGACCGCGGAGCGGTACTGGTCGACCTCCGGCCGCCGGATGATCTGCGGCCGATCGTCGAGCCGGTCGATCACCTCGCCGAGCTTTTCAAGGTGGTCGATCGCATGGATCAGGCCGATCTGCTGATGGATATCCGCGTCTCGTCCGGTCTCGGCGCCGATCCTGGCCACGAAGGCGGCGGCCTTGGGGATGGCGGCGCGGGCCTCGGCGAAGCGTTCGGTCTGCTCACGACCCAGCGGCTCGCCACGCGTCACCGCGATGATCCTGGAGATGAGCACCCCGAGCACCTCGGTCAGCGCACGCCGGGCCGACTCGAGCCCGATCGGGCCGAGATCCGCCACCGCAGGATCGAAGTGGCGTGCGAACCGTGATCCGCGTTCGGGAACGATCCGTTCGATCATCCGTGCGAACCGGTGGATCACCGGGAGGAAGATCAGCACACCGAGCACATTGAACACGGTGTGAAAGCCCGCCAGCGTCACGACGCCAGCCGTGTCTCCGGACCGGTCCTCCCAGAATCCCACACCCCACGCAAAGACCGGGAGCAACGCGAACGCGACCGCGCCGGTCACGATGTTGAAGAAGATGTGGGCCACCGCCGTGCGCTTGACCGCGGTCGATCCCCCGATGCTCGCCAGGACCGACTTGACCGTCGTACCCATGTTCTGGCCGATGACCAGTGCCGCGCCCTGCGTGATGTCGATACCCCCGGCGTGCAGGGCGGCCAGGGTGACGGCCATAGCCGCCGAGGACGACTGCATGACGACGGTCATGGCGAAGCCGACGCCGATCAGAATGAGTGCACCGAGGAACCCTTCGCCCGGTATGCTGGCCGGATCGATTCGCTCGGCCAGACCGCTCATGCCCTCCTGAAGCAACGCGATCCCGAAGAACAGCAGCCCGAACCCGGCGATGGCGATTCCGATCGATGCGACCTTGCCCCGCATCAGAAGCCGCATCAGGGCGCCGAGCGTCACCAGCGGCAGGGCGACCGCTCCCATCGAGATCTTGAACCCGAGGACCGAGACGATCCAGCCGGTGCTGGTCGTCCCGATGTTGGCCCCGAAGATGACGCCGATGGCCTGGGGGAATGTGATCAGCCCCGCGCTGACGAAGCCGATGGTGGTCAGCATGGTTGCGCTGGAGGACTGGAGCAGAGCCGTCAGGGTCGCCCCGGAGGCCATCGCGGAGACCGGCCCCCGAACGAAGCGGGTCAGCACATCGCGCAGGGCGGTCCCGGCCAACGCCTTGATGCCGTCGGTCAGCAGGAGCATGCCGAGGAGAAAGAGACCGATGCCGCCGAGCGTGGTGATCATGTTCGGATCTTACAAAGGTTCGGTGTGGTCAGCCGAGGGCGTCGATACGAGCGGCGATGGCGTCCAGCCCGAGGTTCGCGCAGCCGCCGAGCGAAACCCGGGCCGCCAGGCTCGCCTCAGGGTCGGCTTGGCGCAGCTCGTCCAGCGATTCGCCAACCTGTCGGTACGCGTCGCGGAAGGACATGCCCCCGGCCGCCAGTTCGACCGCCTTGTCGGTGGCCATCATTGCCCCGTCGTTAGCCGCTCTCATCCGATCGAGCTTAAACTCGGTCCGCCGGAGCACATCCGGGATCAGGGCGACCGCGTCGAGAGTGATCCGGGTGGCCCGTATCAGAGCCGGCTTGGTCAGTTGGAGGTCGCGGTGATAGCCGCTGGGGAGGCTGAGGACCTGCTGCAGCTCGGCCATGGCCCCCGCGACGACCGCGCAGGACGCCCGGAGCAGCTCGGCCAGATCCGGGTTTTTCTTGTTCGGCATGATCGAGGAGCCGGTGACGGTCTCGGGCGGCATGCGGACGAAGTCGAACTCGGCGGTGCTGAACAGGCTCAGATCCCACGCCAGACGCCGGATGTCCTGCATGGCCTGCCACATGGCGCTGAGCACCTGATGCTCATGCTTGCCGCGGCTGGCCTGGGCCGCCATCGGGTTGATCACGACGCGGGCGAAGCCGAGTTTCGCGGCGACCTCCTCGCGGGCCAGGGGTAGGTTGACACCGTAGCCGGCCGCCGTGCCGAGCGGGCTCGCATTGATCCATGCGCGGGTCATGCCCACCAGCTCGGCCGTCTCGGCGAAGGACTCGGCGAATGAGCCCATCCACAGGCCCACGCTGGAAGGCACAGCGCGCTGGAGGTGGGTATAGCCGGGCATCGGGGACATGGCGTCGGCACGAGCCCGGTCCAGGGCCGCGCGGGCGGATTCGACCAGGCCCGCCTTGAGCCGATCGAGGGCGTCGAGCATGTAGAGCCGGGTGGCGACCAGGACCTGGTCGTTGCGGCTGCGGCCGAGGTGCACCCGCCCGCCGGTCTCGCCTAGACGCTCGGTCAGGTAGGCTTCGATGGCGGAGTGGCCGTCCTCGTACCGGTCGTCGAGGACAAAGTCCCCCTTTGACCAAAGGTCGGAGAGGTCGTGTAAAGCGGCCACGATCGCGTCCGCGTCTTTCGTCGGGAGCAAGCTGCGCAGCGCCAGCCCCTCCGCGTGGGCCGCGGTCGCGCGGAGGTCGAAGGGGAACAGCTCGCGGTCCAAGAGCACATCATCGCCCGCGAGAAACCGCATCACCGCGGCATCGGTCCTGACGCCCTGCTTCTGCCAGAGGAGCGTGCTCATGCCGCACCCCCGCCGTTGCTTAGCAGGCCGGATTCCGGATCCATTCCGAAGGCAAGGTTCAGATTCTGGACCGCCTGCGATGCCGCTCCTTTCAGGAGGTTGTCCACCGTGGCCACCACCGCAAGATCGCGGCCGTCCGGGCCGAGCGTGATCCCGCCGATCTCGGCGCCGGGGTCGCCGGCAATGTCCTGAACCCGGGGCATGCGTTCTCCCAGCACGCGGATCAGCCTGGAAGGCCCGTAGGCGTCAACATAGAGCCTGGTGAGGCCTTCGATGGTCGCCGGCTCGCGCAGCCGCGCTTGGATGCTGACCGTAATGCCCCTGAAAAACGGGGCCACATGGGGCGAGAACCGGACCGCCATCCCGAGGTGACGTGAAACCTCCCGCTCGTGGGTGTGTCCGACAAGCTTGTACGGCGTCACGCCGCTGGCGAGTTGCTTGGGGTCGTTGCGAGGGGAGGGGGTTGTGCCCGCGCCGGAGTAGCCGGAAACCCCGAACGCGTGCGGCGTGCCCTCGATCAAACCGAGCAGCGGGCGGAGCGCGAGCTGGACCGCGGTCGCGTAGCAGCCCGGGTTGCTGATGCGGGTCGCGCCGCGCAGCGATTCGGCGTGATGCTCGGACAGCCCGTAGACCCACCCGTCATCGAAACGGTGATCGGCGGACAGGTCCAGAATCAGTCGGTCCGCGAGGGGTTCAAGATAATCCGCGGTCGCGCCGTCCGGAACCGCCAGCACCACGGCGTCGGCACGAAGCCCGGCGACCTCCCCCGGACCGGCGTCGACGAACCGGAGATCGACGCCGCTGTCGCCGCCCGCCGTGACGGGTTGGCCCGCGTGGGACCGCGAAGCCGCGAAGGAGAGTTTGAGGCGTGGGTGTCTTGCGATCAGCCCGATCAGCTCCGCGCCCACATACCCGCGTGCGCCGACAATGCCGACGGAATAGGTGCGGTCAGACGCCAATGGCGGCCTCCTCGGGCTGGAGCGCAGGACCGAAACTCGGCTCGTAGGCGAGCGCCCGTTCGATGGCCCGCTCGATCTCCTCGCTGGTCTCCAGGCCGCGCCAGAAGATCAGCCACTTGTCCGTCCGCTCCATCCCGTCGGCCCGCTGCATGTACCAGCCGTTGATCGCGTTGTCCGCGCGGGAGCGCCAGAAGAGTCTGGGATGACGCTCGACCAGCTTGTTCCAGAGCGATGCGCCGATGCCGGCGCCCTGGGCCTCGGCCGTCACCGCGAACTTGTCCAGATAGGCGGCCGGCTGTTCGTCATTCGCCACGATCGCCACGGCGGTGTACGGGGCGATGAGGGCCTCGGAGTCCATGGCCGTCGAGAAGTAGTCCTCCCGCAGCACCCGGCCGAAGCTGCTCTCCAGCAGGCCCTTGAGCTGATCCAGATCCAGTTCGTGCAGGCTGTCATGCACCCGGATCGCAGCACCCCGCCGCACGAGCGTGCCGCTGCCCTTGTGGGTAAACAGTTCGCGGGCCAGGTGGGCCGGCTTGGTGATCGAGATGGAGGCATGGGCGGGCAGGGCGCCGAGCAGTTCGCCGATCTCGACCAGTTTACGGGCCATGCCGCCGGTGACCTGCCCGGATTCGATGAGCTGCTGCTGGTCCTCTTCGAGGTTGATCGCCGAGATCACACGCCCGTCGCCGTCGAGAATCCCGCCGGTCTCGGTCAGGAACACGACCTTGGCGGGGCGCAGGGCTTCCGACAAGGCCCGCGCGGCCGTGTCGGCGTTGACATTGAGCATCTGACCGTCCGCCGTGACGCCGAGCGGCGAGAGCACTGGCAGGTAGCCGGCCTCGAGCGCCGCACGGATCGGAGCCAGATCCACGCGGGTGATCCGGCCGACGAGCCCGAGCCGCTCCGGATCGTCCGGAACCGCTTCAAACACGCCCGAGGGGATCATGCGGGCGCGGACGCCGTGGGCATCGATCGCCTCGGCCAGGCGCGCCCCCTCCCGCAGGAACATGCGGTGGGCGGTCTGGAGGACCTCGGGCGTTGTCACCCGGAGCCCGTCCACCCACCGGCTCTGGATGCCGCTGGCCTCCAGATCACGGGACAACTGGGGGCCGGCTCCGTGAACAACGACCGGGGCCATCCCGACATGACGCAAAAACGCCAGCGACGAGGCGAGATCCTCGAGATCATTCTCGATGAGCGCCCCGCCCACCTTGACCACAGTGGTCCGGGCCGAGCCCGGTTGGGTGTACTCGCGGAGGTAGCGTTCGACCTCGCGCTTGCCGCCGAGGTTGTGGAGCAGGTTGAGGATGATGTCGCGCATCATGGGATCAGCGGACCCCCTTCGCGTCGGCCAGCGTCGCCGCGTGGTCGGCCGCGTCCAATGGATCGGAGAAAACCCGCTTGTAGGCCTCCGCGGCACGCCGGAGATCATCGAGCGGGACGAACTCGTCCGCGGCGTGGGCCTGCTTGATGTTGCCCGGCCCGAGCACGACCGTGGTCAGGCCCGTCTCACCGAACAACGCCGCCTCAGTCCAGAAATCGACCGGATCGCCGCGGCTCAAGCGGTAGTCCTCGAGCAACGCATCGGTGCCCGCGTTCTCATCCAGACCCGGCGCCGCGAAGCGGGCTTTCCAGGTGCAGGAATCCGGGTCCCTTGCCAGATCGGCCAGCGACCTGGCGGGGATATCCGGGTGCATGCCCGGCGGCGGGCGCATGCCGAAGACCACCTTGGCCGACGACGCGGCGACATTGGCCTTGGTCCCGCCCTGGATCATCCCGATGTTCAAACGGATGTCGTCGTACGGCGCGTTCTTCGTCAGCCCGATCGCGTCGGCGCACCACAGGGTCGCCAGATGCACGGCGTTGCGCTGGTCCGCGCCGATGACCGAGGAATGGGCCGCCACGCCCTTGAAGAACAGGTCGTAGGTGGCCAGTCCGCGGTGCTTGGTCACGGCCCGCACGCCGGTGGGCTCGGCGACCACGGCGCGGTCATAGGGGAGTTCCTGCTTGAGAAACTCCCGCACGCACAGGCTCTGCCCGGCCTCCTCGTCCGTGGTCAGCAGCAGGGCCACCGCCCCCTCGGACTCCTCCACGGCGGCCATCATGCATGCAGCCGCTCCCTTCACATCGCAGGCGCCGAGCCCCACCGCGTGGTCGCCATCGACCACCAGCTTGAAGGGGTCCTTGGTCCAGGACGGGTCGGCCGGAACGGTGTCCAGGTGGCAGTTGACCACGGTCCGGGCCTGGCCGCGCGTCGCGAGCAGGGTGATGCAGCCGTCGCCATGATCGGTCAGGCTGACGGTGCATCCCGCGGACTTGAGGACGCCCACGCAATAGGTCACGGCCGGGTGATCAACCGTGATCGCCCGCGGCGGGTTCTGGGTGTCGCAGGCGACCAGTCGGTCGAGGTGGGTCAGGACACGGCCGAGCATACTTCGACCTCCCGGGTGATCCCCAGCTTGGAGCGGACGGCCGCGCCGAGCGCGGCGGACTGCCCGTGGATTTTAATAAAGCCCTCCGCATCATTGGCGGACCAGTCCGCGTGCTGCGCGTAGGTCGCACCGGCACGAACCAGGGCGTTCTCCGTGCGGATCTCGACGGGATCGCACACCCCGCCGCTGGTCTCGACGACGACCTCACCGGTGACCGTCGCCTGGGTCGAGCGGATGAACGCTTCGAGGTCGTCCCGCAGCGGCTCGTAGAACATCCCGCCGAAGACCAGTTCGGTCCATCGCCGGGCGACACCGGGCTTGAACTCGTTCTGGGCCTTGGTCAGCGTCAATTCCTCGAGAGCCTTGTGCGCGACGAGCAGGGCTTCGAGGCCCGGGCACTCGAACACGATGCGGCCCTTGAGACCGACGATGGTGTCACCGGTGTAAATGCCCCGTCCGACGCCGTAGGCCCCGAACTTGTCGTTGAGCGTTTGCAGGATGGCCGGACCGTCGGTGGGCACGCCATCCAGCGAGACGATCCGGCCGCGTTCGAAACCGATGGCGACCTTCAGGGGGCTCTTCGACCACTGGGCCGGGGGCTTGGTCAGCTTGCGGGTGCCCTCGCCAGGGGCGCCGAAGGCGTCGATCTCCGCCCCCGACACGGTCACGCCGAGCAGGTTCTCGTTGATGGTGTACCGCTTGGCCTCGGCCGAGACCTCGAAGCCCCGCATGCGGAGTTCCTCGATCTCGTAGGCCCGGGGGCTCTTGGTGATCGCCTGGATGTCGCGGATCGGCGCCAGGATGGGTAGGTCGGTCAGCGAGCGGATCGACTGATCGAAGCGGACCTGGTCGTTGCCCATGGCGGTGCAGCCGTGGGCGATGGCGTCCGCCCCGCGCTCGTGGGCGAGATGGACCGATTCGGCGACGATCACATAGCGGTCCGAGCAGAGCAAAGGATAGCGGTCTTCGTACTTGACGCCGCCCATGACGAACGGGGTGACGAAGCTGTCCCAGAGGGCCTGGGCCGCGTCGATCGTGACATGCTCGATCGCGCCGAGTTCCTTGGCACGGGCCGCGATCCGCTCGGGTCCGCCGGGCCCCACGCCGCCGGTGTCGACGAACAGCGTGATGACTTCGTAGCCCTTCTCGATCAGATAGGGCACGCAGAAACTCGTATCAAGGCCGCCGGAAAAGGCCAGGACCACCGTCTTCTTGCTGGACATGGAGCAGTTCCTTTCGGGTCAGGCCCGGACCGGCGCGCCGACGAGGGCCGCCAGAAGTGCTTTCTGGACATGGAGGCGGTTCTCGGCCTCCTCGATGATCAGGGAGTTGGGCGAGTCCATCACGGCGTCGGTCGCCTTGATGTTGCGCCGGGCGGGCAGGCAATGGCTGAACACGCCTTGGCCGCCGTTGGCCGTCAGGGCCATCTTGGCCTCATCGACGATGAAGTGCTTGTTGGCGTCGCGGATGGGCTTCTCGGCGTCCCAGTTTCCGAAGAACGGCAGGGCGCCCCAGCTCTTGGCGTACACGACCTCCGCGCCGGTGTACGCCTCCTCGATGTTGTGTGAAACGGAGAACGAACCGCCCGCTTCCTCGGCGTTCTGGGTCGCCCAGCCCATGTACCGCTCGTCGAGCCGGTACCGTTCATCCGGGCACAGCAGCGTCACATCCATGCCGAACCTGGTCGCGATGATGGCGGCCGAGTTGGCCACCGCCGTGTTCAGCGGCTTGGGGTGGTAGGTCCAGGTCAGGACATACTTCTTGCCCCGCAGATCGCTCGTGCCGAAACGCTCCTGGAGGGCGAGGATGTGGGCCAGCTCCTGGCACGGGTGGGTGATGGTCTCCATGTTGATCACCGGCACCGTCGCGTGCTTGGCGAACGAGCGGATCACCAGGTCCTGCCGGTCGACCGACCAGTCCTGGAACTTCGGGAATGCCCGGACGGCGATCAGATCGCAGTAGCGGCTGAGCACTCGCGCCGCTTCCGAGACATGCTCTTCGGGCACACCGTCCATGACCTCACCCTCGCCGAAGGCCATGGCCCAGGCCCCCTGGCCCGGCTCAAGCACCACGGCGTGCCCCCCCATCTGCCAGGTGCCGATCTCGAACGAGGACCGCGTCCTCAACGATGGATTGAAGAACACCAGCGCGACGGCCTTGCCTTCCAGCAGCGGCTGCATCGGCTCGCGCTTCAGTTCGGTCGCGTGGGCGAGCAGATCGTCCAGCTCGGACCTGGACCATTCCTGGGTGGTGATGAAGTGCTTCAAGCCGTACCTCCGAACATTGCCTCGCTTAGTTCCATTGCCACCCGCTGGGCCGTATCCGGGCTCATGGCGGCCAGAAAAATCGTGTCATCCCCCGCCACCGTCCCCGCGACGCCCTCCGGCGGCCAGCGGTCGAACGCGGTCGCCACCATCTGCGCATGCCCCGGCGCTGTTTTAATCACCACCACCGAACTCGCCGCGACCACCGACACCGCGTGGCGTCGCACCATGCCTTGCACCTCGTCCGCGCCGTCGCCGCCGGCCCGCACCGGGTCCCCAAGCACCTCCGGGAGCCGGTACCCATCAGGCCCCCGCACGGCCCCGATGGCGGCCAGATCACGCGACACCGTCGCCTGGGTCACGGGCTCGCCCGCATGCGCTAACGCGACCACCAACTGCTCCTGGCTCTGGAGCCCTCCCCGCCGGAGCAGGTCGACCATCAGCATGCGTCTGCGATCCCTCGACATCGCATGAGTATACGCATTCGTGCATAATCATGTCAAATCGACTCCCGAAATGACCGAACATGGGCTCATCACCCCTGATGCGTGCTTCTTTGTTGGGTTCCACGGATCACAGCCGCCTGGCGGCACTCCGGGCGTGTCCTTCGAGCCCTTCGATCCGGCCGAGCGCGACCGCATCGATCGCCACATCCACGGCGTGGTCCATCCGCAGCCAGGTCCGCACCCTCAGGAAATCGAACACGCTCAGCCCGCCGCGAACACGGCCCGTCCGGCCGGTGGGCAGGGTGTGATTCGGGCCGGCACCGTAGTCCCCGAGAACCTCGGCCGAACGCGCGCCGATGAAAATCCCGCCCGCGTGCCGCACCATCCCGGCCACCCGGTCGGCGTCGGCGCACAGAATCTCGAGATGCTCCGGCGCGACCCGGTCGCTGACCGCGACGGCCTCTTCGATCGATCCGACGACGCACGCGAAACCGTTCGACCCGATCGACGCCCGCGTGATCTCGGCCGTGGGAAGGTCCCTGACCTGCCGAGCCAGCTCGTCATTGACCCGATCAACCAGCCCGCGGCTCGGAGTGACCAGGCAGGGCAGCGCGTCCGGATCGTGCTCGGCCTGGGCGATCAGATCCGCCGCGACCACCGCCGCGTCCGCCGCATCGTCGGCGATCACCAGCAGTTCCGACGGCCCCGCCAGCATGTCGATCCCACAGACCGCGGAGACGACATGCTTGGCCGCGGTCACCCAGCGGTTGCCAGGACCGACGATCACATCGCACGCGGGCACGCCCACGCCGAACGCCATGGCCCCCACCGCATGGGCGCCGCCTACCCGCAGCACGATGTCGGCCCCCGCCAGCTCCGCCGCGGCGAGCATGACCGGATCCCGGCTCGGGGTGGCGACCACCACCGTTCCCACCCCGGCCACCCGTGCAGGGATCGCCGTCATCAGGACGGAGGATGGCAGCGGGTAACGCCCCCCGGGCGCGTAGCAGCCCGCCACATCCACCGGGCTGACCGTGTGACCCGCCCGGCCGCCCGGCACGCCGGTGTCCAGATCGGTCAGGCACGCCCGCTGCGCCTCGGCAAACCGCCGGATCCTGTCGGCCGTGCGTTGCAGCACGCCGCGGGTGTCGGGGTTCAACCCCTCCAACGCGGCACGCATGCCTTCCGGCCCGACGGTCAGGGCCTCCCCCGGCTCCAGCTCCCCGAACCGCTCCGCCTGTTCCCGCACCGCCGCCTCGCCACGGGCCCGGACCGCCTCGACCACCGCCCGCGACTGCTCCAGCGTGGCCGCGTCGAAGGGCCGGATGGCGCGGCCCATGATCTCCTCCGGCGTGACGAGCCGCAGCATCACTCCGTCTCCTCGACAAACGCGGGCTTGGCATCACCCTTCCGGCGTGTGACCTTCAACGCCCTCCGGTCCAGTTCCCGCTCGACTGCCTCCAACGGCACCCCCGCACGACGCAGGGCGGCCATGACGAAGAAGAGCACATCCGCCGCCTCGGACGCGGTGTGCTCCGGACCCTCGGCCGCGACCAACTCGCTGATCTCCTCCCGCAGCTTGGCGTCCAGCAACCCCGGCTCGGTCAGCAGCCGCCGGGTGTACGACCGGGCGTCATCGCCATCGGCCTGGCGAGCGATCCGTCGTTCTAGCGCGCCCAGCCCGGCATCGATCCCACCCCAGCATGACCGCGTGCCCAGGTGGCAGTTCCCGCGTCCGGCCTGCCGGACCGTGAATCGCAGGCAGTCACGATCACAATCCCAATCCACTTTGAGCAGTTCCTGCGTGTCGCCCGAGGTTTCACCCTTGATCCACATGCCCCTGTTCCGGGATCGGTAGATCCCCTGGCGATCATTGACGGCCCGACGCACGCTCTCACCATCGGAATAGACCAACCCCAGCGCGACCCCACGCTCGTCCGCGATCACCGTGGGCATGAGCCCGTCCGGCCGATCGCTCCTGCCCGGCGCGAACACCGCATCGCCCAGATCCATCCGCCCGGAGTACAACGCCATCCCGACCTGGGCGTCGCAGCCGAGCCGGTCGAGCGTACCAATCTCTTCGACTGTGGTGACCCCGCCGGCCAGCGTGATGCGCGTGTCCCCCGCCGCCGCGGCGAGTCGCTCCGCAAGGCCGAGGTCCGCCCCGCCGAGCCGGCCTTCACGCTCCACCGTCGTCACCAGGAACCCGCCGACGAACGGCCGCAGTTCCTCCAAACGCTCGAAAATCCCCAGCCCGGTCGCATTCTTCCACCCTTGATCGACCACCACCCCGTTCTTCGCGTCGAGCGCGGCGATGACCCGCTCGCGCGGAAGTTCCTGCAGGATCTCCTGCCGGGCAGCCGTACCCAGAATCACCTTGCTCGCACCCGCGTCCAGCCAGCGAACCGCGGCCTCCACATCCCGGATCCCGCCGCCCACCCGACACGGCCCCATCCGGCACAACTCGGCCACCAGATCGGCATTCGAACCCGTGCCCATCGCGGCGTCCAGGTCGATCACCGCCACCTCGCCCGCGATGCGGAACCGCTCCATGATCGGGCGGGGGTCCCCCGCATCGATCTCCAGTCGCTCGCCGCCGACGAGCTGCACCGCCCGCCCGCCCATCAGATCGATCGAGGGGATGATCACGCCGACACCTCCAGCCGCACGGGCACGCCCGCTTCCGCCAGTTCGTTCTTGACCTCCCCCACCGTCATCACGCCGTCATGGAAAATCGAAGCCGCGAGCACCGCGCCGGCCCCGGCTTCGCACGCCTCGGCCATGTGGTGCGCCCCCGCCGCACCGCCCGAGGCGACCACCGGGATCGACACCGTCCCTGAAACCGCCCGCAGCAGTTCCAGGTCGTAGCCCGCCTTGGTCCCGTCCCGGTCCCAGCTCGTCAAAAGCACCTCGCCCGCGCCGAGCCGCTCGCAGCGATCCGCCCATGCAACGACATCCATCCCCGTTCGCTTGGTGCCCGAGTTGGTCACCACTTCCCAGCCGCCGCCTTCCCGGGCCGCGGCGTCGATCCCCACGACGCAGCACTGAACCCCGAACCGCTCGGCGATCTCCGCCACCAACGCCTCGCGGGCGACCGCGGCCGAGTTCACGCTGACCCGGTCCGCACCCGCATCGAGCAGCAACCCCGCGTCCGCCCAGGTCTTCACACCGCCGCCAACCGTCACCGGGATGCCCACCGCACGCCGGACCGCGCCGACGGTGTCGAAGGCCGCCGCGCGTTCCTCGACCGTCGCCGAGACATCGAGCACCACGATCTCGTCCGCCCCCTCCCGCTCGTACCGCGCGGCCAGTTCCGCCGGGTCCCCCGCGTCGCGGAGTCCCTGGAACTTCACGCCCTTGACCACCCGCCCACCACGCACATCCAGGCACGGGATCACACGCACCGTCAGCATACAACACCCTCCGCGATCTCGACCCACCGACGCAGTAACGCCGACCCGTACGCACCGGACAACTCAGGGTGAAACTGGCAGAGCACCACCGGACCCCGCTCCACCGCGCCGATGAACGATCCGCCATGATTCGTCCGAACGACGGCCCAGCCTTCCGGCGCCGACTCAAGCCGGTAGGAGTTCGCGTAGTACACCATTCCCGGCGTGATCACACGGCACCCCGCGTCGGGTTCGACTCGGTTCCAACCCAACTGCGGCACGCTCACGCCCTGCCCGAACCGCCGGACTGTTGCGGGAATCACACAGATCCCCTCCACCCCGGGCGACTCCTCGCTGGCCGCGCACATCACCTGCATGCCCAGGCAGATGCCCAGCATCGGTCGGCCGGAGTCCACCCGCCGATACACAGCATCCACCAGCCCCAACGCCCGCAGCCGCCCCATGCACGCGCCGAACGAGCCGACCCCGGGCAGGACCGCCAGGGCAGCCTCCTGAAAGCGGCCTGCTTCCTCCGTCACACGCACACCGAGCCCGAGCCGCTCGAACGCGGCCACCACCGACGCCAGGTTCGCCGTCCCCGTCCGCAGGATCACCACCTCGGAGGCGCTCACAGAACCCCCTTCGTGCTGGGCACCTCGTCCGAACCGGTTCGCGTGACGGCCGCCTTCAAGGCGAGCCCGAGGGCTTTGAACGCGGCCTCGGCCCGGTGATGGTCGTTATCGCCCCGCAGCACATCCACATGCACCGCCGCCCGCAGGCTCATCGCGAGTGAGACAAAGAAGTGCGTCAGGTTCTCGCAGGCGATACCGCCGAGCATGTCCCGCTTCAGGCCGAGATCCACGATCGGCATGGGCCGGCCCGACAGGTCGATCACCACCCGCGCCAACGCCTCGTCCAACGGCGCGTACGCGTAGCCGAACCGGGCGATCCCACGCCGCTCGCCGATCACCCGGTCGATCGCCGCGCCCAGCGCCAGCGCGCAGTCCTCGGCCGTGTGATGATCATCCACCTCCAGATCCCCATCGCAGCGGAGTTCCAGGTCAAGCCCCCCGTGTCGGGCCACGGCCGACAGCATGTGGTCCAGGAACGCGATCCCCGTGAACACCTCCGCCCGGCCCGTGCCGTCGAGGTTCACGGTCAACGCGATCCGCGTCTCGCTTGTCACCCGTTCCGTGCTGACGATCCGCTGCGTGCTCATGCCGACGCCCCTTTCCTGGGAGGGCCAACTTCCAGCCGGCCTCTTTCCCTCACCACCTCACCCAACGCCGAGATCAATCGCTCCAGCCCCGCCGCATCACCGGGACACCCGATCCGCAGCCAGTCCGCCAGTTCCGGGCTCGCGAACCGCTTCACACGCACACCGCGTTCACCCAGTGCCCCCCAAACGCACCCTGCATCGCCGAACCGGGCCAGCACGAAGTTCGCCTCGCTGGACAGCACCGCGCAGCCGTGGCTGGATAACAAAGCCGCGATGGCGACCCGTTCCGCCCGGACCCGCTCGACCCGCTCGGCCAGCACAACTTCCGGTAAGCCCAGCGCCGCTTCCGCCGCCGCCAGCGACACCGCCGAACATGCGAACGGTCCCCCCGCCGCCCGCAATGCGTCGATCGTCTCTTGCCCGCCCGCCGCATACCCCACCCGCAGCCCCGCCAGCCCGTACGCCTTGGAGAAGGTCCGCACGATCACCGCGTTGAGCAGGGCCAGGGCCGGGGCGGTCAGATCGTCATCCGCGAACTCGGTGTACGCCAGATCCACCATCAGCAGGACACCGGGCAGGGCATCACTGAGCTGCTCCAGCTCGGACCGCGTGATCACACCCCCCGTCGGGTTGTTCGGCGACACCACCGCCACCAGCCGCGTCCGCTCCGTCACCGCCCCAAGCACCGCGTTAACCGGGAACGCCCCGCCCATCCACGGCGTGCGAACCACACGGCCGCCAACCAGCTCCGCCGATCGCGCGATCATCTCGAAACTCGGCGAGGGCGCCACGATCTCGTCACCTGGGCCGAGGCACGCCCGGCACACCCGGTCGATCGCGTCGTCCCCCCCGTTCGTCACCAGCACGCGCTCCGGCGCGACGCCCAGCCGATCAGCCAGCATGCCTTCCAGCCGCGATGCGTCTGGGTACCGCCGCGCCGCGTCCATCCCCACACCCGCCGCGACGGCCGCCAGCCAGCCGTCCGGGGCGAGCGGGGCCCCCTCGTTCAGATCCAGATACATCTCGTCCGGCGCGGTCCGCACCGGCGGCGCATACGCCCTCACCCCCCGCAGTGATGCCTTGATCCAGCCCGGCCCGCTCATGGCACCAGCCTCGCCATCTCGGTCACGATGATGTCCGTCCCGCCCTTGGCCTTGATCGCCGGGATCAGGGTGGCCAGGGACGACCGCGGCGCAGCCACCTTCACCGCAAAGCCCGCATCGTCGCCCAGCACCGCCACCGTCGGCCGACGCATGCACGGCAGGATCGAGACCACCTCCTCAAACTTGTCCTTGCTCACATTCAGTTCGAGCATCACCCGCCACCGCGCGTCCAGCACCGACCGCAGCAGCAGCACGAACCGTTCGATGCCTTCCCGCTTGGCCGGATCCTCCAGCGACCGCGGATTCGCCCAGAGCCGGGTCGTCGACCGCATGATCTCGTCAACGATCTCCAGCCCGTTGGCCCGCAGCGTGTCGCCGGTCTGGGTCACATCCACGATGCAGTCCGCGTCGTCGGGCGGAAAAACCTCCGTCGCCCCCCGGCTCTTGACGAACACCGCGTCCATCTCCCGCTCGGCGATCCACTGCCGCGTGATCCGCTCGTACTCCGACGCGACCACCAGCGGCCGCCCTCCCAGGTTTTTCGGAAGTTGCCCGTCCGTCAGGAGTTCAACCGGCGCCGCCGCCACCAGCCGCACCGGATCGAACCCCAGATCCAGCAGCTCGACCAGCTCGACATCCAGTTCCCGCACCCAGTCCGCCCCGCCGAAGCCCAGGTCCCGCGTCCCGCTGTGCAGCATCTCGAGCGCATTCTGCGGCTTGAGGATCTTCGCGTCAAACCCGTCCAGCGACACCCGCGGCCGGTACCCCCGGCTGCTGATCTGCAACTCCACCCCCGCGTCGGATAGCAGCCGGAAGACCCGGTCCTGCATCCGCCCCTTGGGCAACGCCAGCTTCACAACCCCCGCCTGTTCCTTGACCATGCTCCGCCTCGTCTCCGATTGGGCTCGGCCCAGAGATCCCGGCGGCTGGTCCCAAAACCAACAACGCCGACCCTCGGGCCGGCGTTCCGTGTGTTCCTGCTGATCCGATCAGCGCGACACCGTCACCCGGCCACGATCTCGTGGTGATGATGACGGTGATGGTGCAGACCGGACTTCATGAGCAGCAATCATAAGCCCGCCCCCGCCGGGAAGGCAAGCCGACCCCTATTCGGAATCCGGGTCCGCGTCGGATGCGGCATCGATCTGATTCAAAAGGTTCTCCGCCCGGGCCACCGCGGGGGAATCCTCGCCCCCGGCCGCCAGCAGGATCGCCCGGGCCCGCTCGATCTCCAGGCGCCCCTCCGTCCGATCCCCGATCCGCCATTTCGACCGGCCCGACCCCAGGAGCAAGTTGGCCACCCTGGGGTGGTCCTGCCCAAGCATCGCCTCGGTCGCCGCGATGACCGGCGTGAGCACCTCGACCGCGCGGGCGTCCTCCCCGATCTCACCGCATACAAGGCCGAGGATGCTCCCGACATGGGACGACATCGGAGATCCGATGCCGTAGGCATCCGTCGCGATGTCCCACGCCTCTTCCAGCATCGTCCGTGCTTCCTCCCTCCGATCCGTCTGCCGCAGCAGACTGGCCAGCGCGGTCATGCACGACAGGGTGCCCTCGTGGGCCGGCCCGAGCACACGGGCGCACCGCTCCAGCGTGTCGCGGTACAACGGTTCGGACTCCTCGTGCCGGCCCATGCTCGCCAGCAGGAACGCCAGGTTGTGCGCCGTCGCCAGCGTCTCGAGGTTATCCGGCCCGCCCAGCCTGGTCTCGATCTCCAGCACACGCCGATAGATCGGCTCGGCTTCCTCGTACCGACCCAGCCCCTCGTACGAAGCCGCGAGGTTGGCCAGCGGCGTCAACTCGCCGTGCGGATGCTCCTGATCCCGCTCCCGGAACGCGGCCACCCGTGCGAATGCCTCCGCCGCCGGCTCGAAGCGGCGCAACTGGAAGTTGAGCATCCCGCGTGCTTCCAGCGCCCTGATCACAACGCTGGAATCATCCCCGAACACCCCCGCGCGGTCGGCATCGAACCGGTCGAGCATCTCGAAGCCCAGGTCGAAGTCCCCTCGGTCCGCGTTGACCGAGGCGAGATCGATCAGCGCACGGAGCGTCCGTTCGTCCGCGGGCCCGAACCGCTCCCGGAAGCGCTCGTAGAGCGGGCCCATGATCGCCGCCGCCTCGTCGAGCCTTGAGAGCCGCCGGTACATCCGCCCGAGGTCCTGGCGAGCCTGGTGCGTCAGTTCCGCATCATCGCCCAGAGCGCTCGAGAACTCCTCGATGGCTCGGAGGTAGTGCGATTCAGCGGCCTCGTACTCGCTCAGCGAGTCGTAGATCCCGGCCACCGAGTTCCGGATCGCCGCGCGGACCTCAAGCTCCTCCTCGAACCGCTGATCGAGTGCCGACGCGGCCTCATCCACCGCTTCCTTCACGGTCACCCCGCGGCCCATCCGCTCGCGGGCCGCCTGGCCGAGCAAGTCCATGTTCACGAACCTGTTGATCGCCATCGCAATCCGGGCGTGACGCTCGGCTTCGATCGTCTGCTCCTCCGCGGCGGCCCGCTGGCGGACCGCCTCGCCCAGCCCCACCACCAGGCCCGCCACGCCGGCGCACAGACCGACCGCCACCAGCACACCCGCGGCGACGAGGCCCCTGTTCCGGCGCGCGAACTTGCGGATCTGGTACACCGTGCTCGGACGCCGCGCCAGGATCGGCAGATCGCTCAGCAGACGCCGGACATCCTCCGCCAGCGCGGCCGCCGAGGCGTACCGGCGTGCGGGGTCCCGGGCCAACGCCGCACCCACGATGACCTCGATGTCGCCCCGCAACGACGGATCCATCGCCCCCACCGCCAGAGCGTCCGTCTCGGTCACGCGTCGGATCGCGTCCGTCAGCGACACCGGTTCCGGACCGGTGAACTCGTGCGGCAGCCGCCCGGTCAAGATCTCGTAGAGCACCACCCCCAACGAGTACAGATCCGCCCGGGCGTCGGCGACCGCCTCCCCGCTCAGGCGTTCCGGCGCCATGTACGCCAGCGTCCCGAGCAACTGCCCCGTCTGAGTGACCGTGGCGTCGCCCGCCCTCGCGGCGTCCCGGGCGATGCCGAAGTCCACGACCTTGGGTACGCCCTGCGCGTCGACCAGGATGTTGGCCGGCTTGAGGTCGCGGTGGATGACCCCGCGCTGGTGGGCATGGTGCGCCGCGTCGCAGACCTGCGCGAACAGTGCGAGCCGCTCCGGCACCCGCAGCCCGGCGGCGCGGACGTAATCCGTGATCGCCACCCCCTCGACGAGTTCCATGGCCACGAACGGCCGCGTCACACCGCCATCCTCCCACACGCCCGCCTCATAGACCGTCGCAATGCCCGGGTGGGACAGCCGACCGAGCATCTCGCCCTCGAACTCCATCCGGCGAACACCTTGACCGGTCAGCCGTTCGGCCCGGAGCAACTTCAAGGCCACACGCCGAGCGGGCCGTTCCTGTTCCGCCTCGTACACGATCCCCATCCCGCCCGCGCCGAGACGCCGGACGATCCGGTAGCCCGCGACACGATCTGGGTCCCGCCACAAGACCGCGCCGAGCGCCTCGCCGGCGATGGGCCCGGGGCCGAGTTCGAGCCGCTCGGAAGAGCCGCCATCGGCCCGCAGCAACGCCTCCACCGACGCCCGCAGTTCCGCGTCGCCGCCGCAGGCCTCATCCAGAAACCCCGCACGCTCCGGAGGGCTCAGAACGACCGCGCGTTCGAAAATCGACTCAACGCGTCGGAATCGGTCCTGCTCGCTCATCAGCACAGTCTACAGACAAAGTGGCACAAAAGAGGAAAATACCCCTGCATTGGCTTCGCGCCGTGCGAAATCGCGGCATGCTTCCCTGGGAACACGCACGCCCAAAACGAAAAGCGATGAACCGGCCCCCCGCGCCCAACACCCGGGGCGCTACGAACCGCGGAACGCGCGGACCATCTCCGCGGCCCGCTCGGCATCCACGGGGTTCTTCCAACTACCGTCCACCTTGATCCAGGACCCCACGATCAACGCATCCGCGTGGGCAAGCAGTGACGGGGCCGATTCCGGCGTCACCCCCGACCCGACCAGCACGGGCAGATCGCACGCTTCTCGAACCGCCCGCACATCAGCCACGGCTGCCGGCTTGCCGGTGGCCGACCCGGTCACGATCACCCCGTCCGCCCCGAAGAACGCCGCCGCCTCGGCCACCTCGCCCAGATCCAGATCCGAAGTGACCGCGTGTGATGCGTGTTTCTTTTTGATATCGCAGTAGACCGGGATCCCCTCCGCCCCGATCGCCCGCCGATACCGTAGCAGCCCGCCCGCCTCGGCCTTCGCGAGCAAGCCCTCGTCCGCCACATGGCTGAACACGAAGTTCTCGCACCGGATGAACGACCCCCCGCAGGCGTGCGCGCAGGCCAGCGCGGCCCGGTTCCCTCCGGAGAGGATCTGCACCCCGATCGGCACAGGCGTCGCCGCCCGCACGGCCGCGAGCGTGCGGGCCATGACCGCCACCACCTCCGGCCCGAGCTCCTCGCCGTGGACATACGGCGCATCGTGCATGTTTTCCAGGATGATCCCGTCGAAGCCCGCGCCCGCCAGCATCCCAGCTTCCGCAACCGCCTGCCGCACAATCTCGTCCGGCGTGTGCCGCGCGAACGGCGTTCCCGGCGAGGCGCCAAGGTGCACCATGCCGATGTGTTTCTTCGGGCCGCGGGCGGTCAGGTTCCAGGCGGTGTCGGTCATGGCTCAGATTAGGCGGGCATCACGATGCCAGCGATCGAAGCGGTCAGCCAGCACGCCAACGCCCCGCCGATCATGGCCCGCATCGCCAGTTGCACAAGGTCCTTGCGCCGCCCGGGGGCGATGGCGCTCAGGCCGCCGATCTGGATCCCGATCGACGCGAAGTTGGCGAACCCGCACAGGGCGAAGGCCGCCATCCGGGCCGTCCGATCGCTGATCCCCGGGCCGCCGTCCGGCGGGTGGATGCCCTCCGCCAGCGTCTGGAAGGCCAGGAACTCGGTCACCACCAGTTTCTCGCCCATCAGCCGCCCGAAGAACCGGCATTCCTCCCACGGCACGCCCATCGTCCACGCCAGCGGCGCGAACACAAGCCCGAAGACCGCCTCAAGATTCAGCCGCTCGATCCCCAGACCGGCGAGCCATCCCTCGACCGGCCCGACCCGCCCGAGGGCACCCAGCGGCATGTTGATCAGAGCCAGCAGCGACACGAACGCCACCAGCATCGCGGCCACATTGATCGCCAGTTTCATCCCGTCCGTGGCGCCGCGGGCGGCGGCGTCGAAGATGTTCGCCGCGGGCTCCTCCACCTCCGCGATCCGCAGGTCCGACTCATCCGGCGGATCCTCCGTCTCCGGCACGATCACCTTCGCCAGCACAAACGCGGCCGGCGCCGAGATCACGCTCGCGGTCAGCAGTTGCTTGACCCACATCGCCCGCTGCGCCGGGTCATCGCCGCCCAGCATGCCGATGTACGCCGCCAGCACCGAGCCCGCGATGGTCGCGAACCCGCCCGTCATCACCAGATTCAACTGCGAGCGCGTCATCCGCTCCAGATACGGCTTGACGCACAGCGGGGCCTCGGTCTGACCCATGAACACATTCGCCGCCGTAGCCAGCGCCTCGGTCCCCGTCACACGCAGCGTCTTCTGCAGCAGCCACGCCAGAGCGGCCACAAGACGCTGCATCACGCCCAGGTGGTACAGCACAGCCATCAATGACGCCATGAAGATGATCTTCGGAAGCGCATGCACCAGGAACATGAACCCCCACGACCCCGCCCCCGGGCTGGCGACCGCCGGACCGAACAGAAACTCGATCCCCGCCTGAGAGGCGTCGATGGCCGCCGTGATCGCCCGTGACACCGCGTCCACGAGGCCCACCAGCGGCGTGTCCCGCAGCATCACCACCGCGAGCCCCGCCTGGAGCCCGATCCCGGCCAGCACCAGGCGCCAGGGAAACCGGCGACGCCCGATGGAGATCCCCCACGCCAGACCCACCAGCACCACGATCCCCAGCACGCCGATCATCCGCTCCATGGGCACCTCCGAGCGGCCATGCTAACGAATCGCGCTCCCGCCCGCGACTACCCTGTCCGGTGTCTCCGCAGAGCCCTCAGCCCGTCCGCCTCGACTGGGTGAACGCCCCGGAGGCGATCCGCACACGAGCAGTCCGACCGGGCATGCCCGGCGTGGTCTGCATCGCGGGGCCGGTCGGGTCCGGCAAGAGCACCCTCGCCCGGCGCCTGGCCGAGCACGGCGACTGCCTGCTGATCTCGACCGACGACTACCTACCCGACTATGACGCTATCCCGGAGCACCTCCGGGACGAGCCCGGCTCGGCCCACCTGCCCGAGCTGGCCGACCACCTGAGCGAACTGCTGGCCGGGCGTGCCGTGAGCCTCCCGGTCTGGTCGTTCCACGAACACCGCCGCACGGGCCTGCGCCTGGCGGAGCCGACCGGGCTGATCCTGGTCGAGGGCATCCACGCGCTGCACCACAGCCTCGATCCGGTCCGGCGTGTGGGCGTGCTGGTCGAGGCCGGCCGCGAAACGCGGTGGGCTCGCTGGGAAGCGCTCGAGTCATCCGGCCAGCGTGGATGGGGCGTCGAGAAGGCCCGCACCTTTTTCGAAACGGTCGCCGACCCGACCTTCGAACGCCACCGCCCCGCCTACCTCGCCCGCGCGGATTTCATCGTCCGAAACGACGGATGACGAGCCTCACGGCATCGCGGCCTGCGTCTCCATGTACGCCTCGCTGAACGGCACACCAGGGTCACCGGGCCCGAGCGGGATGCCCAGCCACTGCCAGAGCACGATCATGATGGTCCACACGATCGTGAAGACCACCGTGTAGGGCAGCATCATCGCGATCAGCGTGCCCAGGCCGGCCTTCGGCGCGTACTTTTGCACATACATCAGCACGATGATCAGGTACGCGTTCAGCGGCGTGATGATGTTCGTCACCGAGTCGCCGATGCGGTAGGCCGTCTGGGTGATCTCTGGACGAATGCCGACCAGCATGAACATGGGCACGAAGATCGGCGCGAAGAGGGTGTACTTCGCGCTCATCGAGCCGACGAACAGGTTGAAAACCATCGTCACCAAAATGAACGCGACGATCAGCCCGGCCGCCGAGAACTGACGCTCGAAGAGCCACTCCCCGCCGGAAAACGCCAGCATCCGCCCAAGCCCGGACTCGTCGAACGCGGCGATGAACTGACCCGCGAAAAACGCCAGCACGATGATCGGGGCCATCGCCGCCATCGAGTCGATCATCGTCTTCGTGGCGTCTTTCGTCGACTTGACCACCCCCACCGCGATGCCGTACGCCATCGCCGGAAGGATTGTGAGCACGAACATCAGCGGCACGATCACCGCCACCCAACGCGGGAACGGGCCGTCCATGCCGTGGAGCGGCGAGCCCTTCCAGAAGATCATCAGCACCGTGAGCCCAAGCCCCACCGCGAAGGTCGCGCCCGCCCAGAGCAGGCCCTTGCGCTCCTCGGGTTTGAGGATCGGGCCGCTGGACTCGATCCCGATCATCGCCGGGTCCGGCCCGCCCTCCTCCGCCGGCTTGCGGCTCAGCCGCTTCTCGACGAACATCGCGGTCGTCGCCCACCCCGCGAAGGTCAGCACGAAGGTCGACACCGCCATGAAATACCACGCGCAGGTCGCCGCGACCGATCGGTCCGCGTCGAGCGTCTCGGCCGCCATCTGCGACAGGTTGCTCATCAGCGGCTCGAGGCTGGTGATCAGCAGGTTCGCGTTGAAACCTGCCGACACCCCCGCGAACACCGCCGCGATCCCCGCCAGCGGCGACCGCCCGCACGCCAGGTACGCCAACGCCGCCAGCGGTGGCAGCACCACATACCCCGCGTCCGACCCCAGCGAACTCATGATCCCGAGGAAAATCATCGCCGGCGTGAGCAGGAAATCCGGCACGCGGGCCAGCGCCGTGCGCAGCAACGCCGAGATCAGTCCGACCTTCTCCATCGGCCCGATGCCGAGCATCCCCAGCAGCACCACGCCCAGCGGCGCAAACCCCAGGAAGTTTGCCTCCAGGCTCGAGAGCAACCAGTACCACCCGTTGCTGGAGATCAGCGAGTTCGAGAAGGTCACATCCCCGGTCGGCACCAGATCGAGGGTGATCTCGCCCGTCTCGGGGTCTTCACGCTCGACCGGGCGTTTGGCGAAAACAGCCCAGCCCCGCTTGGCCATGTCGATCGGGCGCCCCGCGTGGTCCGCGACCGGCTCGCCGGTGTCCACCAGAACCAGGTGGGCTTCCAGCCTCCCGTCCGGCGCGGTGTGGACCCGGTACTCGGCGGGCTCGAACACGGGCTCGCCTTCGTCATCCACCGTCACGCGCCCGATCGTCGCGACCTGCTGGTCCACCCCGCCCCGGGCCTTGTCCTCGGACCACCGCACCTCGAACCCGTCCGGCAGTGTCGGCGCCGCCCAGTGGCTGGCGCCCAGCACCACGAACAGCCCGATCAGAAACAGGATCGCCGGGTCCGGCAGCTTGTTGCCCAGCCACTCGATCCCGTTGAGGATCGCACCCAGGCGCCCGGCCCCTTCCTTGACATCTGCTTTCTTCTGTTTCGGCATGGGCCAAGTGTCGCCGAACCTGGCCGGAATGGCAACCCGGGCTGCTCAGCCGCGCCGGAAGCCCGGGCCGCGGGCCAGCCCTGACCGCAGGAAATACTCCATCAGGTCGTGCCCCGGATCGATGTGGAGGTCCGACGCGTCCGCCTGGGCTTCGGTCAGCGTCCGCTCGACCACCGACCGGACCCATGCCCCGGCCATCGCGAAGGGCACCGGCGTCGGGTCATGCTTGCGGGTCGAGCACAGCGTGTAGTGGTCCGGCATGACCAGCACCCGCCAGCCCTCCGCCCCCGGGTCTGTTTCCGGGTCGCCGTACCGATCCAGGGCCTCCATCACCGGGCCGATGATCGCCCGGTCGATCGTCTCCAGGCTAGCGACCTTGGTCTGCCAGTCGGCCTGGTGGCTCGCCTCGTCCGGGGCCTCGATGTGGCAGCAGACGATGTCGAACCGGTCCAGGGCCGCGATGGTCGCCCGGCCCTGGGCTTCGTAATCCGTGTCGTGATAGCTCGTCAGGCCGGGGCAGTCGATCAGGTCCCAGCCGATCAGCCGGGCGATTCCCGCCAGCAGGTCCACCGAGGTGATCATGCCCCCCTTGAGCCCGAACCGCTCCACGAAACTCGGCAGCCGCGGACGGGTACCCTGGCCCCAGATCCACGCGGCGTTGGCCGGCCGCAGACCCTGCTCACGCCGGGCCTGGTTGATCTCGTGATCGGTCAGGTACGCCTGCGCGATCTCCATCAGCCGTGCGACCGTCCCGGCCGGGGCGTCGCCCTCCGGCAGGTGGTCCGCCCACGGCCGCCCGGGAATCTCGTGCGGCGGGGTCGTCCGGATGCCCGCATACGAACGGTCCGAGCGGTCCACCAGGATGCTCCGGTAGCCGACACCCGGCGTCAGCTCAAAATCAGCGGCCAGTTCCGGATCCGCTTGACGCCAACGGTCCGCCAGCCCCGCCACGAGCGTCCTCGCCTCGTCGTCGGAGATCCCGCCGGCCGAATGGTCGAGCATCAGCCCGTCCTGGTCGGTACCCGGTTCCCCGACCGTCACGAGGTTCAGCCGGAAGATCCACTGCGCCGGCGTGGTCTCGATACCCAACGCCGCGGCCTCAAGCGGGGCCCGCCCGGTGTGGTACTTCGCCGGGTCGTAGCCGAGCAGGTCCATGGTGCAGACATCGGACCCGGCCCCGAAGCCCGGCGGGGTGGTGGCCGCGGTGCCGACCCGGCCGCGCCGGGCCAGCCGGTCGAGGTTGGGCGTTTCGGCCGCCTCCAGCGGGGTCAGCCCGTTGAGTTCGGGGATGGGCCGGTCGGCGGCACCGTCGGGGATGATCACGACATACTTCACGGCCCGAGGATATGCGTTGCCGGGATCAGACCCCAAGCACCGACCACACGGTGCCGCTGACAAAGTCGATCACGCCCATCGCCGCCGGGAAGATGAAACGAAAGGCGAAGAAGAAGAACAGCAGCATGCCGCCGAGGCTGATCCACATGCCGTGCTCGGTCTGCACGAACTCGCGGTACGGGCGGACATAGTGGGCCGTGATCCGCCCGCCGTCCAGCGGCATGACGGGTAGCAGGTTGAACAGAAAGAGCAGCAGGTTGATGAACGCGCCGATAAAGAAGAACACCGTGAGATTGCCGCCGAGCGGCTCGCCGATGGTCATCCCCGAGATGAAACTGCCGTCCGCGAGGGGACGCCAGACGATCAGGCAGATCAACGCGATCGAGGCGAGCACCAGGTTCATCGCCGGGCCGGCCGCGGAAACGATCGCGTCGGCGTGACGCCCCCGCATGCGGCTGGGGTCCACGGGCATGGCCCCCCACGCGATGCCGAACACGGCCAGCGCGATCAGGGAGAAGTGACCCATGTGGATCAGCGGGTTCCAGGTCATGTGCCCGGTGTCACGCGGGGTCGTGTCGCCGTGGTACAGGGCCGCCCAGCCGTGGGCCAGTTCATGTAGAACGATCGAAGCGACCACCCAGACCAGCCACGAGACGACCCAAACGGGCCCACGGGACGGATCGTTCCAGACAATGGCGACCCACCATCCCATGCGGGTTCTCCGGTGTCAGGGCGTGGAACCGGCGGATCAGGCGTTGGCCGGGACGGCCTTGGCCGCCTTGACCGCCTGATCGCAGATCTGGTCGAAGAGCTTGGGGTCCTCGATCGCGATCTGGCTGAGCATCTTGCGATTGAGGTTGACGCCGGCGAGCTTGAGCCCGTTCATGAACAGGCTGTAGCGGGTGCCGCGCATCCGGCAGGCGGCCGTGATACGGGTGATCCACAGGCGGCGCATGTCCCGCTTGCGGGCGCGCCGGTCGCGGTAGGCGAACAGGTGGCCGCGCCGGACGGCGTCCTTGGCCTTGTACTTGTGGCGGGAGCGGGCGCCGTAGTAACCGCGGGCCTGACGGAGCAGCTTGCGGCGGGCCTGGGTGCGGGCGGCACCTTTGCGAACGCGTGGCATGGATCAGATCTCCAAGTTTGCCTGACGGAGCCGGTCTGTCCCGGTCTTGGTTCCCGGCAGGCGGGGCTGGACTCCCGCGGCCCACGCTGGGCCGCTGGCGTGCGGGCGGGGCCCGCGTTGGGTCATTGGTTCAGGACTCGGCCTTGGCGGCGCGACGCTGCTCGGGCGAGGGGCTGCGACGCAACGCGGCGCGGGGCTGGTTGCGTCCACGCAGGCGACGGAACAGCAGCTTCTCGAAGCGCTTGGCTTCGGAAGACACCAGCATCCGGTCCTTGCGGAGCTGACGCAGACGCTTGCCGGACTTGTGGCTCGAAAGGTGCTTGTGGTAGGCGGAGCGATGACGCACCTTGCCGGTCTTGGAGACGCGGATGCGCTTCAGCACGCCCTTGTGAGGCTTGTTCTTGGACATGGCCGGGAACTCCGGGTCAAAGCAGGTGTCGCCCGCAACGCAGCGGGCGGGAAGGATAGGCCCGCCGTCAGACCCTGACAAGCCTGAAACCATCTCGGCTATCTGGGGCGGATGCCCCCGCTCACGGTCCGACGAAGGCGTCGGTCTCGGAGGCGGGCATCTCGGTGCCCGTGATCAGGCCCAGACGGGACCGCACCTCGTGGAGCATTTCCTCAATGTGGCGGGGCAGCCAGATGTTGTCGCCCTCGATCACGGGGGAAGTGGCCCAGCTCGCTGATCCGTCCAGACGGAGAACATGCTGGCCTCGAGAGGCGTGGTTCGGGCTGTTCTCTTCCGGATAGATCACCTCGCCACGGGAGGCGCGGAGCGTGACCGGCGAACGGTCAGCCATGACCACGACCCGCGTGGTCGTTGGGACGGCGATGGTCATCCGCAGCCCGCCGTCGGGCATGACGCGGTATGAGTAGGAGAGTTCCTTCATTGAGGACCAGTCCATCATCCCGGCCTCGGGATTGCCGCGGAGGGCGTATGGGTTGGTCGGGCAGGCGAGGTCGTCGAGCCGGGTGTAGCCTTCGCGGGGCAGGGTGAACAGGTTGGCGGAGTTCGACCGACCGGGCTGGCCCACATCCATCCACGACCCGCCGAAACCGGCGGCCGCCATGGGCAGCATATCGGCGTTGGAGCCGGCATACAGGCCAAACGCCCGGGCCGCGACCTGCATGTTCGACAGGCACGCGGCCTGCTCACGATATCGGGAAACACCCTGCATGGCAGGCAGGGCGACCGACGCGACGATCAAGAGCATCGCCGCAATCGAAATCAGATCGGACATGCGGAATCGTGAACCGCCCGCCTCGGGGTAATCATCCATCCGCATCCGGCCTTCCCGGCCGGACTCGGCCGAGGCGATGGCCGCCAGGGTCTGTTCGATCAGGGCTTCCCGGGAACGGGCCTCCGCGGCCGGGCCCCGGATCGCGAGCGTGGCCAGGGATTCCTGCCGGTCCAACCGGGCAAGTTCCGCGTCCTGCAGTCCCGTTTCGCCCATCCACTGGTCCAAGGCCGCGGCATCCGCGTCGCAGAGGATGCTCTGGTCGCCGGCTTCGGCGGCTCGCACCGCCTCGCGCCGGGCGCGGATGTCGGTCACACTGACGCGGGCGGCCCGGTCGGACTCGCCGGCGACGGCCGTTCCCAGCAAGCCGAGTAGGTCCGCGAGGCGCCGGGATCGTTCTTCGGCGCGGTCATCGGACCGGCCATCCATCAGGCGGTCCAGCGCGGCGGCATCGGCTTCACTCAGGCGAGGCGTCGGGTTGTGGTTGTCCAGTTCACTCATGGTCCGTTGCTCCGTGCGGCATCGGGCTCAGTCGGCCCGTTCCGGTTTCTCCCGGGTGACGGCCTGCCACGAACGGGCGAACGCTGCGACCGCAGCGTGCATCCGTGACTTGACCGTACCAAGGGGAATACCCAAGTCGTCCGCGATCTGCTGGTAGCTCAGCCGTTGGAAATACGCCAAGAGGAGCACCTCCCGCAGGGCGGGCTGGAGCCGGGACAGGGCGGATTGGACCATCCGATCCTGTTCCGTGGCATCCATGGCGGCATCCGGGCTGGGCACATCAACCTCCAAGAGATCGACAAACGAGGCGGAGCCGTCGGAGCCACCGATCGGGGCTGAGAGTTCGACGGTCCGCTGTCTCCCACGCTTACGGAGATAGTCCCTCCCCTTGTTCGCGGCAATTGTGAACAACCACGGGCGAAATCGGCGGCTGGTGTCGAATGTGTGTGCCGACTGGTGAATCTGGAGAAAGGTTTCCTGGAAGAGATCCTCCGCGGCCGTACGGTCGCCGACCAGTCGGGTCAGGAACCGCAGGAGATCGTCGTGATACCGTTCAATGAGCGTCCGATAGGCGGCGGCGTCGCCATCCAAAAACCGCTCGAAAACGGCTTCGTCGGAGGGTTGGACCGGGTCGCTCAAACGGGGTTCCTCGCGAGGTTGGGGATCGTACGGGATCAGGGGCGGGCCGGTTCGGTCGGTGGAAGCAATGGACCGGGGTGTCTCGTTCACCCAGTGTACGGTCTGAATCGGTCGTCCGGCCGATGTTGGGTGCAATGGGGACCCCTGATGACGCGTTTGGCACTGAGATGGAGGCGGCGTTGACCACCGGCGGCGATCCGAGTGAGCCCGACGCCGGGGACGAACTGGCCGCGCTGGTGGCGCGGGCCGGGCGCGGCGAGGAGGCCGCGTGGGAACGCCTCGTCCATCTGTACGCCAGGCGTGTGTACGCCCTGGCCCAGTCCCGTTTGCGTCGGCCTGACCTGGCCGAGGAGATCACCCAGTCCGTGTTCGTCACCGTCGCGACCAAACTGAAGGACCAGCAGTACGCCGAGGTCGGACGCTTCGAGTCGTGGCTGTTCCGCGTCGCCATGAACCGGGTACGCGACACGGCAAGGGCCATGAAGCGGCACGCCGACCCGCTGGAGCCGGGCGTCATCGCCTCGATCGCCGACACGAGCACGCCGGCGACCACCGGGGACGACCTGTCGGATGAGATCGGCTCGCTCCGCCTGGCGCTGGCGACACTCGGCGACGCGGACCGGGAGGTCATCGAGCTTCGGCATCACGCCCGCATGGGATTTAAGGATATCGCTGAGCTGCTCGGCGAACCGGTCGGAACCGTGCTGGCCAGACACCACCGTGCGTTGCGCAAGCTGCGCGGCGTGTTGGAATCGGATACCACTCAGGACGGAGATGCGTCATGAACCACCGCGACCCGAACCACCCGGCGAGTGATGAGGCCGCCCTGCGGGCCATCGCCGAGCGGCTGGACGCCCTGGGCGAGGCCGAGGCGTCCGGCGCGTCGCCGCGCCTCGAAACGAGCATCCTCGATGCGGTGTCCGAGACCTACCAGCCCGGCCCGATTCCCATGGACAGGGCCGCCACGCCGTGGTGGCGGTCCGCACCGCTCCGCGCGGCGGCGGTGACCGCGCTGCTCGGCTCGGTCGCGGCGTTGATCTATACCAGTCCCGGCCCCCCACCACCTTCGGCCGAGGTGGTCAGCGTGGCGCTGGCCGAGGACAGGATCGAGGGCCTGCTGGCGATGCTCGGGGACCGGGACGATTTCGCCGAGCAGCTGGCCTCGCTGGAACTCTGGGCCGACGCGCTCGGCTCGGAAAACGCATCGGCGTGGATCGGAAGCGACCTGGGTGATCCGGAAATCGGCGGAGGGATCTTCTGATGAAGGTGTGCGGCATCATGCTGGGACTGGCTCTGTTCGCCGCGCCGCTGCAGGCGATGGCCGAGCCGCCGCCCAACGAACAAAACGAATCAGCGCGGGAAGCCGCCAACGAACAGGACGCCCTGCGCGAGCGGCTCGAACGCACGATCGAGCGGAATGAGGCGATGCTCGAACGCCATCGCGAGGCGCTCGAGCGGCTCACGGCGGGGGAATCGCCGCGTGAGGTGCTGCGCATGCTCCGCTGGCGGAGCGGACCCCGCGAAGGGACGCGCGCTGCGTCGGGTCCGGATCGTGAGCAGGCCCCGCGGGTCGAACGGCGATCCCCCGAGCTGACCCCGGAAGCCAAGGCCCGGCTGCGTCAGTTTCTCAAGGAGCACCTGCCGAGCATGGACACGCAGCTCACGCAGGTCGAAGCGGTCGATGAGCGAGCCGCGGACCGGCTGTTCGAGCGGCTGGCGCCGCAGATCCGCGAAGTGGCGTCAGACATGGACCGGGACCCGGACTATGGGCGGCTCAAGCTCAGGGAACTCCGCGCGGGCCTCGCCGTTGTGGACGCGACGCAGCGCCTTCGGATGCTCGGACCGGACGCCGCCGAATCCGAACGCGCAAAGGCAGAGAAAAACCTCCGCGAGGCCATCTCCGCCCGGTTCGACGCGCGGATACGGCTGCGCGAGCACGAGCTGGAACGCCTGGCGAACCGGCTCACCGAACTGCACCGCCAGATCCGCGATGAGCAGGCGACACGCGACGATGAGATCGAGCGGGTGTTCGACTCGATCACGGCCCATCGTTGGACGCCCCCGCAGCGCGGCGGCAACAACCCCGAGCGGCCCGGCCGGCCCTGATCAAGATTATCAGGAGACCACGGCGCCGGGGGCGATATCGACGCCCGGGCTGATCAGCACCACGGATCGCTCGGCGGCGCCCTTCTCGGCGTCGGAGGCGGCCAGCAGCATGCCCCGGGATTCCTCGCCGCGGAGCTGACGCGGCGCCAGGTTGGCCACGATCACGATGTGCTTGCCGACGAGTTGTTCGGGCGTGTAATGGGACTTGATGCCGGCGCAGATCTGGCGTGGCGTGCCCGAGCCGTCATCGAGCTGAAGCTTGAGCAGCTTGTCGGCGTTGGGATGGTTCTCGGCGTGGGTGATCCGCGCGACGCGGAGGTCCACCTTGGCGAAATCGTCGAAGGTGATCTCGGGTTTGGCGGTGACGGTCGCGGGGGCGTTGCTGGCTTCGCTCATGATCGGCTCGCTGGTTGGGGGTCGTGTGATCTGTGGGATCGTACGCTCAGGGCGCGGTCCAGCCCCCGGCCCTGCGGACCGGGCGGTCGGGCGAGATCTGGTAGACCCGTGCGAGCCGGTCGAGGGTCCAGGCCGGGACAGCTGCGTCGAGGCCCACGCGGGCCTGGGCCGGCCAGGTGTCGGGGGTGCTGCCGGCGAGCGAGAGCTCGATGCCGACCATCATGGTCCATTCACGGTCGGTCCTCACGCCGTGGTGGAACTGCGTGTGCTGGCACGGGCGGGTGCGGAATACGCCGCCCTCACGGGCGCGGATGACCAGGCGGCCCCGGCAGGGGTCGTCTCGGACATTGCCCAGCCACCTGGTGAGCACCGCATTGATCAGCACGCTGTCGTGCCCGAGTCGTTCGCCCTCCTCGATGACGATCCGGCGCGGCCCGCCGGCGTTCTCGAACAAGGCCAAGGCCTCGGGGTCGCCGAGCCGCAGCAGCATCAACGCCCGTGCGGCCCGAGCCGGATCATCGGGGGCGTGCTGGTCGGATCCGGCCAGCCACCGCCGGTCCTCCGACCGCGTCGGGTCCAGTTCGCATGCGAGCCCCCACAACGCGTGGCGTTCCGCGCCGGTCCTCGCGACGGACGCCAGCGTGATCAGCATGCCGGCGCTCAGGGCCGGGTCAGATTCCGCCGAGAGCAAAGCCCCGATCGCCAGGGTCTCCCGGCCGAGCCGGATCGCCGCCTCGTGTTCGATCAGCTCCTCGGCGGCACGCAGGTAGCTGGCCGGGTCGGACGGGTCGAGCGATCGGAGGACGGCCTCCGGATCAAAGCGCGGCGCCATACCCAGAAGCAGGACGCCGAGGACCGCCATCGCGAGCGGGAGAGTGCAGTTCACAGGGATCCCTCCAGCAGCGAACGCCAGAGCCTGGCCTCGGCCTGGAAACTCGCGATGAGCTGATCGGTCACGCGTTCCGCGTCGGCCCAGGACTGCGCCAGCCGCTCCATCTCACGGTCGACCGAGGATCGCGGGCGAATGCCCTGGGCCGCCATGGTGCCGCCAACGGCCTCGACCATGGCCCGGTGCTGGATCGCGGTGAGTTGGGTCGATGCGCGGATGCCATCGGCCCGCCCCGCACGCCGTGCCTCGATCGCGCGGGGTGACAGCCGGTCCGTTTCGGGCAGCGTGTTGCGCCGGAGCCACGCGTCGGTCTCGGCCACCAGGCTGGCGAGCAGCGGCTTCTCGCCGGATCCCCCGGCCCGCCGGAGCGCCAGCTCCGCCAGTTCCAGCTCGGCGTAGACAAGATCGCCGGGCTGATCGGCGCTGATGCGCTCCACGATCAGGGGCAGCAGGGCCGAACGCACCGCGTGGTGCCAGCCCGGATCCGTCGCCGGGGGCATGCTAGCTCCGGTGATCTCGGTGATCAGGCGGCCGACCGCGACGCTCGGCCGGCGGATCGCGGCCCGTTCCAATGCGAGCAGAATCTGCTCATTCCATGAGGAGGTGATCACCGTGTCGCGCGCCAGCTCGCGCAGCTCGCGGCCGGAGCCGTGGGTCGCCTGGAGCAGGATGGCCTCGGCCGCGGCCGGATCGATCCGACCCCGGACGCCTCTCGCCTGCCGGAGGGCCTGCATGATCTGTTCCGGGTTGTCCATCGCGAGCACGGATGACGCCCACACTTCGTCGAGCGGCGAGGCCCCCTGCTGCGGTGTCAGGCCCGGGTCGGATCGGTCCGGCGGCACGATCAGCAGATCGGCAGCCGTCGCGGGGTCGTCCATGAACAGGGCCGCCGCGGCCGCGTTGGCGCGAGCCAGCGCCAGCAGCGTGCTCAGCCGGTCCTTCTCGCTTCCTCCCGGCCCTCGGCCGAGGGCCGCGGTCAAGACGGAGAGCACTTCTTCGCGCACGGCCGCATCAACGCCGGACATCGCGACCCAGGCGGCACGGTACGACGACGAGAGGCTCATCCTGGCCTCCTCGCCGGCGCCTGCCGCCAGAACCATGCTCGGGTCAACGCCCGGCACGGACAGCCGCGTGGCGAGGACATCGGTCAGCACGGCCAATCGGTCCGACGGGATCGATGGTTCCTCCAACTGCTCGATGAGCCACGAGCGTGACGGCTCGCCGGATCGCCACGACAACCCCCCCGCCACCGACTCCATGGCCCGGCTCAGACCGGGACCGGACAGCGGCGATGAGGGCGAAAGCATGGTTTCGAGCGCGGCCAGCCGCGATTGGATCCGGGCGGACCCGTGCGCACCGCCGCAGGCGGCCAGGGCCTCCGACCAACGCGCCCAGTCCGACGCGTCCTTGGCCAGACCCCTCCGGACCCAATCGTTCAAGGCCGATGCCAGCACGGCGTCGAAACGGCCGGTCACCGGGTCCGCCGTGATCGCCGGGATCTGATCGCGGACGGATCGGGGCAGGTCCGGCCAAGCCTGCCACCATGCGGCGAGCGCCTCGGCGGCCGCGCGTTCCGCCGGGTCTGACGCTTCACGCCGGGCCATGACCGCATCGAGCACGATCGAGACCGCCTCTTCGGAGGGGGCGACCGCGAGGAGGACCCGTGCCGACTGGGCGGCGATCCGCTCTCTTGCTTCGCCGGGCATGGCCGTCCAGGAACGAAGAAACACCCCGATCGCCCGTGCGGTCCGGCTTGCGGCGTCGGTCGGCTGGGTCGGCCCGAGGGCCATGGCGTTGCGCAGTTCCTGCTCGATCAGCGTGTGGTGATCCAGATCCCGGCGCGGACCGGGGACGCTGCGCGTCGACTCGGTCCGGGGTGGGGCGCCCGACGGCGCGGTCGGCGGATCCGCGACGGCCTGGACCGTCGGCGTGCGTTCGGCCGACAGTTCGACGAGCAGCATCAAGAGCAGCGCCAGCAGCATCACACCCAGCACGGCATGCATGCCGGCCCAGAGCTTGCCGGTCGAACCCGGCGGAATGATCTCGATGACCGCCCTCCGGATGGCCCCGGACCGTTGAACCGCCGGCACCGCCGGACGCAGCGCTCGGATCAGGTCGGGCGCGCTGACGCGGTGAATCCTGGCGAGATGGGCCAGCCGGGTCCTGGCCTTGGGGTTCCAGCCGCCCGATGCGCCGACGATCAGCCGGGCCCGGCCGACCAGCTTGTCGGACACGGCCGAGAGGTGCGTGCGCCAGGCGGCTGGCAACGGCGCGGGCGTTCCCTCCGGCCAGTGCCGGACGAGTTCGGCGTGCAACGCCGGGTTCATGACCTGCGCGGCCGCCGCGTGAAGGGCCAGGCGGAGTTCGTCGGCTTCCGGAGTCAGCCGGAGCGGATGGCTGTCGACCTGCGCCAAGCGGCGGTGGAGCGCGGCCGAGACCACCGGGGGCTGCTTGGTTTCATGCGTGATCCCGAGCAGCGCGAACGGCCCGCCCGCCGCGGCGTCATCGCCCAGGAACATGGCGGCCAGCGGGTCGGCAGAGGATTGGAGGCCGGGGGGTGTCACGGAAGACCCCCTTCCGCAGAGCCGCCGTTCGGCGGGGTCCGGAAGAGTTCATCGATCTGAACGGTCCACGGCAGCAGGCCGGGCATCGGGTACAGGACCTTGTGCTGCTCGTACGCACGCCGGGCCATGCCCGGGTCGATCTCGAGCATGAGGCGGAGGGAGTGATAGCGGGCCTCCCACCAGGCCGGCTCCTCATCCTTCGAAGCGCCCAGCAACGCCGCCCACGCGGACAGTTCAGCCTCCGGGTCGTCGATCCGCTCCGCCAGCGCCGCGGTCTCACGCAGGCCCTGCGCGGTCGGCATGCCCCGATCAAGCACCACGCGCGCCAGCCGGGCGGCCAGCGCGAGCATGTCATCGTCGCTTTCGGTCTCGGCCTGCGCCGCGGCCAGTCTCCAGACCCGCTCGACCACCCGGCTGGTTTCCGAGCCGAGCCGCTGCGGGGCCGGCGGGATCATCTCGCCGCACACGCGGGCGCCGATCCGCACCCCGATCCGACCGGCGAGCGTGTCGCCCGGTTCGCGTTCGAGCCTGACGAAAACCGCAGACAGCACCACACGATCGGCGGCCTGGGCGTGCCGGCTCGCGGCCTGGTTCAACGCGTCGGCGGCGTCCGCCGCTTCCCGCAGATTCCCCGCGGCCGCGGCGGTCTCGGCCCTGCGCAGGGTCAGCTCATCGCGGAACACTTCGAGCGCGGGCTCCTGACGGACCGCTTGCTCCGCCTGCTCGATGGCCTGGCGCGCCATCTCGACCCGGACTGGCTCGGCGCCCAGCGCGACATCCATCGCGATCCGGTCCGTGTCGAGCCGTTCGCGCCAGCGCGTGCGTTCATCTCCCGGTCCCTGGCGCGACCAGACCCATTCGATCAGACGGACCAACTCCGAACGCGCCTCGCGGTCGGAGCGCCGGCCCTCCGCCCAGCCCCGGTAGATCAGCCGCACGAGGACCCGGCGCCCGTCGATCACCACGGGATCGTCCTCGGCGATGGCGCGCAGCCCGTCCGCCGCGGCTTCCGGGTCCAGCAGTCCCGTGCCCGCGTGCCGGACCAGCAGCCGGGCGGCACGCGGGGTGCCCGGGAACCGCGCGAGGTAGTTCCGGACGGCCTGGGCCAGATTGGAACGCTCGGCCGGATCCGCCAGCTCATCGATCGCAATGATCAGCAGCCAGAGCGCTTCCTCCTCCGCCGCCGGTCCGGACGGCTCGCGGAGCACGATCCTCAGGATCTCGTGCGCGGGTCGCGGATGCCCGGCCCGGATCTCCGCGTACGCGGCCTTGAGCCGCGCGTCGTCACGCTGAAGCGGGAAGCGGTGCGCGTCGTCCGCACCGGCCGCCTTGAGCAGATCGGCCGCGGCGCTGCGGTACAGGCCGGGCGTGCCGGCGGACTCCGCCTCTTCGAGCCGGTCGAGCCCGGCCGCGTACAGACCAACGAAGCCGGTGCCGAGCAGCCCGACCGAACCGTAACGGTCCCTCAGATCGAGCACATGACCGATCTCGCCCCGGGTGATGAGGGCTGCCAGGGCGATCCGGGCGACTGCTTCCGCAATCTGGTCGTTCCTGGTCGCATCGGGCATGGCGCGCATCGCCAAATAGCGTGCCTCCGTCACCGGCAACGGTTCGTCATCGGTCTTCGCCCTGCTCAGCGAGATCAACTCGCGGACATCCCGCCACGATCCCTGGTCGGCCTTGAGGCGGATCAGCCGCGCCGCCGCTTGGGAACGAACGCCGGGATCGGCCTGCTCGCTCTCGGCGACCAACCGGAGCCACTGTTCGGACAGCAGCCATTCCCCCGACCGGGCCCGCGTCCGCCCCACCCCGATCGCCGACCGGGCCACATGCTCAAGTTCGATGCTGCCCCGGGCGACATCGTCCAGCCGCGGGATCTCGCCGTTTGAACCCAGCAGCCAGCCGAACGCACGCAGCACCTCCGGCCCCGGTGTGGTATCCTCGAGCACGGCCAGCGTCAGCCCGGACCAGCCGGCGTAGTAGTTCGTCAGCGATCGGTCCCGGTACGAGCGGCGGCGGGCCGCGATCTGGGTGTCGTCGCTGCTCGGGCCCGTCCGACGCTGGGCGGCCGCCGCTTCCGTCACGGCGGACCGGGCCATCGCGGTGAACCGGGTGTGGAGCTCGCGCAGCCTTGCGGCGTCGCGCCGACGGTCCGCCTCCGAGAGCAGGCCCAACTCGTGCAACTCCGACGCCCGCTCGATCGGGAGGTAATCCTCGAGCAGCAGCGCCAAACGCAAGCCAACCGCCCTGGACTGCCCGACGCTGTCGACGAGCGCCCAGGCGCGGATGAGCATCTGCCCACGCTGATCCTGATCCAGCTCCTGGTCACGCATGCGCGTTTCGTAGAGGCCCGCGAGGCGCTCGATGATCGCATCGCGATCCGAGTCGCGTTCCGCCCGGCCGAGGCTGTCCAGCAGCCTGGCTTCCAGCACATCGAACAGCCCCGCGTCCCGAAGCGCCTGCTCGACCGGGTCGGCACGGACCGCGCCCGGGACCGCCCCGATCGCCAGCAGAAGGCAGATCCATACCGGGATGACGCGATCAATCCGCACGGGGCACATAACTCCGCTTCTCGAACCCGGCGTCCAACGCCGCCTGCAACGCCGTGGCGACCGCGGAAACCGGCGCATCAGGACTCGAACGCACGGCGACACCCGGCTCGCGCGGGAGCCGCTCGAGCACGCCCACCAACGAGGCCCGGTCCCGCACCAGCACCCGACCGATCATGAACCGCACCCCCTCCTCGTCCACACTGATTTCGACGATCTGCGGCTGCAGTTCCACCGAACGGGCGCCCCCGCCCTGGGTCTGCAAGGCGCTGGGCAGGCGACGCTCCACCTGGGAAAAGTCCGAGGTGATCAGGAAGTAGATCAGCAGCAGGAACACCACATCGATCATCGAGATCAGGGGGAGCGCGCCGAGTCGGTGGAAACGCCTGCCTTTCGTCCGCATGAAGCTCGTCACGGCAACACCCCCCCGGGGCCGTCCGGCTCGGTGGTCGCCAGCTTCCAGCGGGTGACACCCGTGCGGGCGAGCCGCTCCAGCAGCAGATCAAGATCCCGGGCGGTCGCCATACGATCCGGGCGGATCAGCACATCGAAATCGGTCGGCTGGGCCGCCCCGGAAACACCGGCCCTGGCGATGCGTTCCAGTTCGACCAGCGAGATCTCGCGTGAATCGACCAGCAGTCGGCCCTGCGCGTCCAGATCGACGATCAGGGCCGGCTCGCCGCGGGCGGCGGCGCTCTCGCCGGCTTCCCGCGGCAGGTCCACCGGCGTGCGTCGCATGTCCCCAAAGCTCGAGGTGAGCATGAAAAAGATGATCAACTGGAGCACCACATCGATCATGGGCGTCAGGTCGACGCCGAGCATGTGCCGGGATGAAGCGCCGGAACCGATCACGCCGCGCCGCCCTCCGCCCCGGAGGACTCCAGCGGGGCGATCATCTCATCGATCGTCTCGCCGATCTCGGTGGTCAGGTGATCCACCCGGTTGCGCAGGTAGGTGTACGCCGCGGTGCAGGGGATGGCCACGATCAGGCCGAGGACCGTCGTGATCAGGGCCTGCGAGATGCTCCCGGCCAGCTGGTCGGGACGGGCCGGGCCCTCGGTGAGCATGATCGCGTCGAAGGCCCCCACCATCCCGATCACGGTACCCAGCAGCCCGAGCATCGGGGCGACGGAAGCGACCAGGCCGATGCCGTCGGTCAGCCGATAGAGCCGGTCCACCTCCAGCCGGCCCGCCTCCTCGACGGTCGTTCGGATCTCGAGCATGCCGAAGGGCGAGCGTGACGCCCGGGTCAGCGACTGGCCCATCACCCTGGAAAGGAAGCTGGGCCTTTCCTCGGCGTTGCAGCGTTCGATCGCGGCGGACACATCGCCTCCCGCGAGGATCTTCCGCAGGTCCGCCGCCAGTCCGGGCGGGGCCAGCACCTCGCGGCGCACGCGGAGCCACTGCGCGACGATCATGGCGATTGCCCCGATCGAGATGATGATGATGACCATCCCGACCGGGCCGCCCCGGGCGATGTAGTCGAGCAGGGACCGGCTCGTTTCGCCCTGGGCGAGGAGAACCGGTGAAGAAATGTGGGTCATGGTTGCTCCTCTTCGGGATCCGTCACTGTTCCGGCGTAGACAGGGAGCCCGACCGCGCCGCTCGGCGTCACCCGTGCGGCCCGGTCCATGGTGCGCACCGTCGCCGCATGCTCGGGGCGGGCGGTGGCCTCAAAGTACCCGATCGCCAGCTCAGCCGCCAACGACGCCAGCCCCGGGCCGGATTCCTGGTGCGTCAGGACCACCCCGATCAACTCAGCCGCGCCGGCGTCGGCGATGACCGTATCGGCCTCTCGCAGCATCGAGGCCCCCACCGCCAGCCGCGCCCACGCCTCGTACCAGCCGAGCCGGCCCGAGCCGACGCGCTGGCGCAGGCGATCGCGTGCCGAGGCACGCGATTCCGCGTCCTCTTCGCACTGCGCCCGCACGATGTCCCAGACGAGCCGGACCCCGGGGTCCGCCCGCAGCCGCGGCGGGGGCGCCGCCAACGGGAGTCCGTCATCATCCTGCCCCGCCGCCCGGCGTGCGGCCGCGATGTACAAGCCGGCCAGCGCCGAGGCCTGCTCCGTCGAAAGCCCGTGCTCCGAAGCCTCCGGCAAGGACGCCAGAAACGCCCTGGCCGACCGCTGCGTCCAGACCGGGGGCAGCCCGGGCATCAGCCCCGTCTCCCCATCGATCCATGAACGGTCCGGGCCCGCCGCGTGATCCCGCCAGGCCAGCCAGGCCAGCACGCCCCCGGGCCGGTCGCCACGCAGCATCCGCGCCGCCGCCAGTCCGGACGCGACGGCGCCGGATGTCGGCCCGTGCTCGTAGAGGTACTCGCCCGCCAGCGGCTCGAGCAGCTGCAGCGCGCCGGACGCGTCTCCGCGGGCGAGCCGGCGCTCCGCACGCCACATCGCATCCGCGATCGGTTGGTACGCCCGCGCCTCGCCCCACCCGCCCTCGATTCGTCCGACCTCGGCCCAAGGCACGACCCTGCGTCCGGGGACCGCGCCGCCACGGAACGACGGGCTGAGCACCACGCCCTGCTTGGTATACCCGTCGACCTGCTCCGGGGTCAGCGACTCGCCCGAGCGCAGCAGCACCGGGCCGGAGGCCACCGCCACGAGCAACGCGACAAGCCAGGACATCACGGGCGTCCCTCGCGGATCCGGACATACCGCCCGCCGGACTGGCTCGCCAGCGTCCGCATCATGTTCTCGGCCCGCCGGAGCGCGTCGCTGCCGCCGAGATCGCCGACCAAGATGCAGTGGATGGGAATGCGTCTGCCGCTGTTCAGCCGGCGGACATTCGCCAGGAACGCGTCCGCCCCCGCAACCTCGCCATCGGACATGAAGTAGATCGCGTCCGCCTTGGGATCCAGCCGGAAGACCGTTTCAAAGGCCGACATCGGCAGCGTGCCCCCGCTTGGGTGCGTGCCGTAGAGCGTATCGGCTGCCAGCCGCCTGTTCATCGGGGTCGATTTGGTCCAGGCATCGACGCCGAACAACGAATACGAACCCGAGGAAAACAACTGGACATGGAACTCGGCGTCCGGGTCCAGCGAGCGGATCGAACGCAGCAGTTCGTCGCGGGTGTGCTCCCACCGGGTCCGGCCCCCGCCGACCAGCACATTCATCGATCCGGAGATGTCCACGATGTAGGCGAACCGGCGCCCCCTCGCTTCGAGACCGAAGAAGCTGCCTCCCTCGCCCGACCCCGCCCCCGCCGAGCCGGTCTCCGCGTCCAGGGCGCTGATCCCGCCGCCGCCCGGATCGAGGGACGGCGCGATCGACTCGGAGAGGTCGTCGACCGACCGCTCCATCGCGGTCTCGGCCAGCAGGTCCGAGACGACCAGCGATTCGGCCGGGCTGGTATCCACCGTCTCGCGGGCGGTCTGCAGATAGGGGCGGCTGTCCTCGGCCAGCGCGGACGAGTCCAGGATGGCGAACTCCACCCCGCCGTCACCCGCGCCGCCGGCATCCCCGGTCTGGAAGCGGATCGAGACGATCGCCGCGAGCAGGACGATCAGCAGGTGAATGACGAGCGAACCACCCAACCCCGCCAGGGTCGCCCGCTCGAGCCGCCGACGCCCGCGACCCCAGATTCCACCCTCTGCGGTCGAGGCGGCGGCCCCCGCAGTAAGGTGGGCAGGCGGGATGTTTTGGCTCGGATCCGGCATGGCTCTCCTGAAGATCGGCGCGTCCGCGAGCCGGGGTCCACTCGCCACACCCGGTTCGTCCGCCCGCGGCCCGCGGTTCGGCCCGTTTGTCGATCCCAACCTGCGGACGGGGCGCGTGAATCGGGCTCCACGGAGCCTATCCTCCGCCAATCGTCCCCCGCCACGCCCGGAGAGATTCCACATGCCCACCGCCGCCCAGACCAGCTCCGAGCCGCAAGCCGCCCGGCGACCCAAGCCCGAGCGGGTGCTCCTCAAGCTCTCCGGCGAGGCTTTCTGCAAGCCCGGCGGCTTCGGGATCGACACCGAGGAACTCGCGGTCATCGCCAACGAGGTCAAATCCGCCGCCTCCGCGGGGGCCCAGGTCGCCGTGGTGGTGGGCGGGGGCAACATCATCCGGGGAGCCGAACTGGCCCGTTCCGGGGACATCCAGCAGGCCACCGCCGACTACATGGGCATGCTCGGCACAGTCATGAACGCCGTCGCCCTGCGCGAGAAGCTCATTCAGCTCGGCACCGACGCGCGGGTCCTCAGCGCCCTGGACATCCGCGCCCTGGCCGAGCCGTTCATCCGCGGCCGGGCCATGCGCCACCTCGAGAAGGGCCGCGTGGTCATCCTCGCCGCGGGCACCGGCAACCCGTTCTTCACGACGGACACCTGCGCCGCCCTGCGTGCCACGGAACTGCAGTGCGACGTGCTCCTCAAGGCGACGAAGGTCGACGGGGTCTACACCGCGGACCCCAAGAAGGACCCCACCGCCACCCGCTACGACCGCCTGACCTTCTCCGAGGCCCTGGCCAAGCAGCTCCGGATCATGGACATGACCGCCCTGGCCATGTGCCAAGAGCAGAACATCCCGGTGCTGGTCTTCGACTTCAAGCAGCCCGGCAGCATCCGCCGGGTGATCGAGGGCGACCCGATCGGCACCCTGGTCACCCGCGACCGCCACGAAGACTGACCGCCCGATCCGGTGGCCGGCCGGCCCCGGCGCATATCATGGTCCCCGCGCCCGAGGGCGCCCGACGGAGGAACACACCATGAGCACCGATCCGGACACCATTCTGCTCGAGGCCGAGGACGCCATGCAGCGGGCCGTTGACTACCTCAACAGCGAACTCCGCGGCCTGCGGGCCGGCCGGGCCAGCACGGCGATGGTCGAGTATGTCAAGGTCGACTGCTACGGCTCACAGTCCGACCTCAAATCCATGGCCGCCATCTCCGTGCCCGAGCCGACCCAGATTCTCATCAAGCCGTTCGATCCGAGCACCCTCAGCGCGATCAAGCAGGGCATCGAACAGGCCCAGCTGGGCGTGAATCCCATGGTCGAGGACAAGGCCATCCGCATCATGCTGCCCATGATGTCCGCCGAGCGTCGCGAGCAGCTCGTCGCCCAGGCCAAGAAGGCCGGCGAGGAGCAGAAGGTCGTAATGCGCAACGCCCGCCGCGACGCCAACAAGGCCGCCGATGCCCTGAGCAAGTCGACAACCAACCCCGTGTCCGAAGACGATGTCAAACAGCTCCACCAGGAGATCCAGGAGCTGTTGAAGAAGTACGAGGCCAAGATCGACGACTCGGTCGCCAAGAAGTCCGCCGAGATCCGCGAGATCTGAGTCCCGCCAAACGCACCGACAAACACAGACGAAAAAGACGCCCGGCGAAAGCCGGGCGTCTTCTTGTAGATTGGCCGGATGCGTCGTCCGCTCAGCGGACGATGATGGTCCGCGGATTGATCAGCAGAACCGGCTCGCGCTGGAGCAGCATGATGCCGTTGAGCGAGTCCACCACCGAGCGGTAGCGTTCCTCGCCGATCAGGCCGGTCAGCATCTCGCCGAGCGGGCCGAACGGGCTGGAGGACACCACGGGAGCCTGCACCGTGCCGCCGAAGAGCCGCTCGAGCATCTCCTCGAAGGTCGGCGGCGGCGGGAAGTGAACCGGATCGAAATCAACAAGCCCGACCTCGGCGGCCAGGGTGTTGATCGCGTCGTCGAGCCCGCCGACCTCGTCGGCCATCTTCAGCCCCACGGCCTCCGAGCCGACGAACAGGCGGCCCTCGGCCGTCTTGGACAGGTCGATCCCGGGCCGTCCGGCGACCACGCGGGCCGCGAACAGGTCGTAGGTCTGGCTCATGCGGTCGCGGACGGCGGCCACCTCGGAATCGTTCCACGCCTCCGATGAGCCGAACAGGCCGGCCATCGGGCCGCGCGACCGTTCGACCACACGGACGCGCGCCTTGTCATAGAGGCCGGCCATCGAGATCTTCCCGCCGACCACACCGATCGAGCCGACGATCGACGAGGGATTGACATACACCTTGTCGCCCGCGGAGAGCACATAGAAGCCGCCCGAGGCCGCCATCGATCCGACGGACACCCACACCGGCTTCTCGGCCTTCAGCCGCTCGATGCCCTGCCACATGACCTCGGACGCGATGGCCGAACCGCCCGGCGAGTCCACGCGGACGACCACGCCCTTGATGTTCGGCTCTTTCATGATCCGCTCGATCGCGTTGCGAACCGTGCGCGACCCGACGGTCGCCCCGCCGCCGAACAGCCCACCCGAGGACGAGTCGCCGTCGACGATCGCGCCGTTGATGTGCAGCACCGCGATTGTCGGGCGATCGACGCGCACCTCGGTGGGCTTGCTGAGCTGACTGAGGATCGCGAACGGGTTCGAGAAGTCCGTGCGACGTTCACGCCGGGCGTAGGGATTGTTCACCCAGCGGACACCATCGCCGTAGGCGGTCCGCAGGAAGTCGGGCAGCGTGGGCAGGTCCACCTCGGCGTCGATCAGGCCGACCTTGATCGCCTCCTCGCCAGACGCCATCCACGCGATCTGCATCGCCTCGTCCAGGCCGGCATCGTCGAGCGAACGCCCGGAGATGATCTTCGAACGCATGTTGCCGTACAGCCCGTCGAGCAGGGCGCTGATGTTCTCGTCCCACTCGGGCGAGGGCCCGGTGCGGGTCATCTGCTCGTTCGCGCCCTTGTAGTCGCCCACCTGGACCAACTGGGCTTCCAGCCCGATCCAGTTGAGCGTGTCGGCCAGGAACATCTCCTCCATGTACATCCCGGGGAAGCTGACCATGCCCCCGGTCTGCATGAGGATCTGATCCGCGTAAGACCCCAGCAATAGCGAAGTGGTCCCGTAGCCCTCGGCGAACAGATCGACGCGTTTGCCGGCGTCGCGGACGCGCTGGATGGCGGCGCCGATCTCCTCAACCTGGGTGAAACCCAGGGTCGGGTCACGCAGCCGGATGAGCACGCCCGCGAAGTCATCATCCGCAGCGAGTGTGTCCAGTGTTTCCACCAGTTTGAGAAGGGTCTGCTGCCGGCTCCCCCCGAACAGCGACATCCCGGAGGAATCCATCTCCGCCGGGGAACCCTTGATCTCTATCACCGCCACCGAAGGGGCCGCGAGCACCGGCGTCGCACCGGCCGACAGGATCGCCCCCGCACCCAAAGCCAGGAGCCCGCAGAGCCCCCTGCTGTGATCAAATCCGAACATAGTTCTGGTCTCCTCCCGCGGAATGCGGAGTCTGACCATTGTACGGGCTCAGCCCGGTGGGGTTTCAGCCCCGCTCCATACCCTGCCTGGCGGCACGCCTGGCCCGCTGATCGTTGTTTTCCAGCACATCGACCAGCCCCACCCCGGGCCGGACCACCACCGGCCACAGCCGCAGGGTGTCCAAGACGATGTTGGAAACCCCCACCATCACCAGGATGGACCCGACCGCCAGCAGGACCGTGCCCAGGGTCGAAATCAGATCCGCATACCCGTTTCCCAGCGTCGCGGCGACCACATGGAGGAAGTCCCCGCACGCCGCGACGGCGAAACTGGCCAGCACCGCAATCATCGACTGCCGATCCACCCGGCCGGTCCGCACCACGACCGATCGGACCGCCAGCGACCGGGCGTTCTGATGCAATCCGAGGATCAGGACGGCGATAAAGACAAACAACCCCAGCCGGAGCAGCGAACGCTCCAGCTCCAGCGGACCAGGCCGCATGAACGGGGCCCGGTACGACTGATCCAGCCGGGCGTAGATGTGGAAATAGATCAGACCCAGCGGGATGTATGAGGCGACCCCCGCAGCCGCACGGAGCGCGCCGATTCTCGTCACGGATTCGTGCGGCCGGATCAGCGCCAGCGCCGCCACGCCCGACGCGATCAGCCCGAGCAGCCCCAGGTATGCCAATCCCAGCGACCACCAGGACACACCGAGCAACTCGCGCATGACCTCGGACCCGCGCATCAACGCGACGGCCATCACCGCCATCCAGAGCCCAGCCGCCCAGACAATCAGACCGATCCCGACAACCCTCGGGCGCTTGAGGGGCACCAGTTCGTGGGCTTTGGGGTCAACCACCGCCAGAATCGTCGCCCGCACCGGCACGCCGCACTCCGGGCACGGCTCGCGGATCGACAGCCCCCTGAGGTTGTACCCGCAGCCGATGCACCACAGATCACCGGTCAGCTGGCGCGCGATCACCGGCGAGGCTTCCGGCCCCGCTGCGGGATCCTGCGGGTTGACGCTTCGCTCTTCTTTCATGCACCGACGCCGGACCGAGACTCCCTGGCGAGGGCCCCCAAGCCTATCACAGGGAACCGCTCTGTGCCCGGTCCGAATGGCATCCCGTGCGATCCCTGGCCGATATACTCCGCCCCAGGCCCGGCCGAGCGACCGAAAACCCACGGGGACGCATGAACGAACCGATCCGCACGCTCCGAGACCAGATCGCCCGGGTCTACCTGGGTGATCCCCGTGTGATCGACAAGCTGATCTGCTGCCTGCTGGCCCGGGGCCACGCCCTGCTGGAGGATGTCCCGGGTGTGGGCAAGACCGTGCTCGCCTCGGCCCTAGCCCGGTCCATCGATTGCCCCTTTAGCCGGGTTCAGCTCACCCCGGACATGCTGCCCGCGGACATCATCGGCGTGACCATCTTCGACCGCGAGGGACGCGAGCTCCGGTTCCAGAAGGGCCCGCTCTTCACCGGCATCCTGCTCGCCGACGAGATCAACCGGACCACCCCGCGGACCCAGTCCGCCCTGCTCGAGGCCATGAGCGACGGCTCGGTCTCGGTCGACGGCATGACCTACCCGCTCCCCAAGCCCTTCATGGTGGTCGCCACCCAGAACCCGCTGGGCTTCGAGGGCACCTACCCGCTGCCCGAGAACCAGCTCGACCGGTTCCTGATGCGCATCACGCTGGGCTACCCGGAAGCCGAGGCGGAAGCGCGCCTGCTCGACCTCCGCCCGGCGGCGACCGTGCTCGATCACCTGCGGGCCACGCTCACCGGCGAGGTGGTCATCGAGATGCAGGCCTCCGTCGACAAGGTCCACCTCTCCGAGGCCGTCCGCAAGTACATCGTCGAACTCGCCCGTGCCACCCGCGAGTCGGGGGTCTTCACGGTGGGCATCTCGCCCCGCGGCTCGCTGGCCCTGGCCCAGGCCTGCCGCGCATCGGCGTGGGTCGACGGCCGGGATCATGTTGTCCCGGACGATGTCCTGGCCCTGCTCGGCCCCGTCTGCGCCCACCGGACCGTGCCCGCCGATCCCAGGGCCCAGTCCGACCACGACCGGGCCGCCGAGCTGCTCGCCGAGGTGACCTCCGAGGTCGCGGCGCCGGTCTGAAGTTCGGTTCAACCCTTCCGCATGAGCCGGTCGATCGCCTCGATCGGATGCATGGCCACCCGCCCGGTCCCGTCCTTGACCTGGTGGCGGCAGGAAGTCCCCGCCATCAGCAGCCAGTCGCCCGCCGCGGCCCCGCGCACCGCGGGGAACAGGGCCAGCTCGCCAATCCGCATCGACAGGTCGTACCGGTCCGCGGTGTAGCCGAACGAGCCGGCCAGGCCGCAGCAACCCGTGTCCAGCGCCCGGACTTTCCCTGGCGCGATCCGCTCCAGCGCCGCCGTGGTCGAGCCGATGCCCCAGAGAGCCTTCTGATGACAGTGCCCGTGGACCACCAGATCGCCCGGCGGCGTGTCGAACGCGGGCCGGGAAGGGTGCTCGTCCCAACGGCGTGCAAGGAACTGCTCGGGCAACATCGCCCGCGCGGCCAGCGACCTGCGAAGCTCGATCGGCCGATCGATGCGAAGGTCCAGCCAGTCGTCCGTGATCGAGGAGAGACACGATGGTTCGGGCACGACAAAGCCGACCACCGCCTCGTTCTCGATCCACGGACGCAGCCGGTCCAGTGTCCGCTCGGCATCGGAGATCGCCCGATCCAGCAGCCCGACCGACACGGCCGCCCTGCCCAGGTCCGAGACCGGCATGACCTCGACCGAATACCCGAACGCGGAGAGAACCCGCGCCGTCGCCTCGGCGATGGACGCCTCGTTGTGCGTCGTGAAGGTGTCCGAGAGCAGCACCACGGTCGGCCCCCCGGCCCCGGCCAGCGTGCGCCGACGAACCGGCCTGCCGAAGACCGGGAGCGAGCGGCGCGGATCGATCCCGAGCACCCGGTTGATCAGCCCGCGTGTGGGCCCGAAGCGGTTGATCGCGTTGACCAGCCCGGGGGTCCGGGCCGCCATGCGGTTCAGCCGGTGGATGGACCCGAACACCCTTGACTGGAGCGGCGCGGACCCCTTCGCCCGGTAGGTCTGGTGGAGGTACTCGGCCTTGAGCCGGGCGATGTCGACATTGCTCGGGCACTCTGTTTTGCAGGCCTTGCAGGACAGACAGAGCCGCAGCGTCTCAAGGGTTTCGGGATCCCCCCAGTCCGCATCATCGCCGCCGGGCCTGGCCTGTCCGGTGACGGCGAGCCGGAGCGCGTTGCCGCGACCCCGTGTCGCGTGGCGCTCTTCGAGCAAGGCCATGTAGGACGGGCACATGGTCCCCCCCTGCTTCTTCCGGCACACGCCCGCGCCGTTGCACATCTCCGCGGCGTGCAACAGGCCGCCCTGGTCCGCGAACAGAAACGCCGTCTCGACCTCCGGGTGGGCCAGCGGCCGATCCCCGGGACGAACGCGCGTCCGTAGCGAGATCGATTCGAGCGGGTCCGGGCTGATGATGTTCCCCGGATTGAGAAGCCCGTGCGGATCGAACAGCGTCTTGACCTCTCGGAACGCGCCCATCAGTTCCGGGCCGAAAAAGTCCTCGAGCAGCGGCCCCCGCGCACGCCCGTCGCCGTGCTCGCCGGACATCACCCCGCCGAATTCCTTGGCCAGGTGCGCCGCGCCGAGCGCGATCCGGTGCATCCGCCGTTCGTCCTCGGCGTCTTCGAGGTTCAGCAGCGGGCGGACATGCAGCACCCCCACCGACGCGTGGGCATAAAATGACGCGATCGTTCCCTCGTCCTCGACCAGCTTGCGGAACCGGCGGACGAACTCGCCCAGCCGCTCGGGCGGGACCGCGTTGTCCTCCACGAATCCGAGCGGCTTGCGTTTGCCCGGGATCGCGTGCAGCAGCGGCTCGCCCGCCTTGCGGAGCTTCCAGGCGTTCGCCATCGCGTCCTGCTCGGTGTGCGTCTCCATCGCAGAATCCGGCAGGAGATCCCGCAGGCTGGCGAACCGCTCCCGGACCTCATCGAGCCCGCGTTCCGAGAAGAACTCCACATATAGCACCGCCTTGACGGTGGACCCGTCCCGCGTCCGGGGCAACAGCTCGACATACCGGCGGTACTCCGCATTCTGGCGGGCCAGATCGATAATCAGATCATCAAGCAGCTCAACCGCGCTCGGGCGCAGGTTCAAAATCGGCACCACCGCGTCGATCGCCGCCTCGACCGAGGCGAACGCCAGCACCGCCAGCCCCCTGGCCTTCGGGATCGTGTGCAGCCGGAGGGTGGCCCCGAGCGTGAAGGCCAGCGTGCCCTCCGAGCCGCAGAGCAGGTGGGCCAGGTTGAGCGCATCGGGGTTGCCGCCGGACTCGTCGAGTTGCTTGAGCATCACATCCAGCTGGTAGCCCGCGCTGCGCCGGAGCGTCTTGGGGAAGCGCTCCCGGATCAATCGCTCGTGCCGGCGCACGATGTCGGCGACGCCCTCGGCCAGCCGCCTCGCCGTCGGATCCCGCGTCGCCGCGCCTTGATCGAGCGTGACGGTTGTTCCGTCCCACAGGCAGGCCTCGATCCCGAGCACGCTGTCGCTGGTCCGGCCGTAGAGCACCGAATGGGCGCCGGCCGCGTTGTTGCCGATGCACCCGCCGATGTTCGCGTGCCGGGCCGTCGACGGGTCCGGGGCGAAGAACAGCCCGTGCCCCTGGATCTGATCGTTAAGGTCGTCGATGGTCAGGCCCGGGTCGACCGCAGCGATCTGTGCCTCCGGATCGACCGAGCGGAGCGTGCGGCAGCCGGCGCTCAGATCGATCACCACGGCCCGGTTCACGCCCTGGCCGGCCAGGCTCGTCCCCCCGCCGCGGGCCAGCATCGGGATGCGCCGCTCGCCGCACCACGCGATCGCCCGCCGGGCCTCATCGATCGAGGCCGGCAGCACGACGCCGAGCGGCTCGACCTGATAGATCGAAGCATCGGTCGCGTAGAGCATCCGGTCGTGCAAGCCGACACGGACGCGCCCGGGCAGGGCGGACGCCAGACCAGACAGGTCGGGAGTCGACGCTTCCGCACGCTGGATGACCGGAAGGCTGTGGCTTCGCGCGCCCATGGCCGGATCGTACACCGCGGACGCAAAGAACAACGCCCGCGTTGCCGCGGGCGTTGTCTGGATTCACAGAAGATGATGATCCGGATCGATCAGTCGTAGTAGGGCGAGATGGTCAGGTTGGTGCCCTGAGGCGTGACATCGATCGCGTAGTACTGCCAGAGGAAGGCGTTGCGGTTGTTGCCCTGGGTGAGGTTCACCGTGGTCGCCAGCTCCTGCTGGGGCGTACGCATGGTGTCGCTCTCGTTGACGAAGATGTTGTCCGCCTGGGCGCGGCCTTCGGCCGTGAGACCCGAGAACTGCCAGATGACCGTCTGGGGATCGGGGCGGTTGGGCTTCTCGACATGCTCGTCGGCGAAGGCCACATTGCCCTGCCAGTCGGAACGGGAACCCATCATCGCCAGCGTGATGGAGCTGGTGCCGAGGGGAGTACGCCCGTTGCTCTGAGCCTGGGGGGTGCTCTTGAGCTGCCACGATCCGCTCTGAGCATTGCCGTCAAGCTCGTAGGCGGCGCCACGGGTCGAGATCACCGGGATGACCGACGAGGTGGTGAACTGCCAGTTCTGGCGGCGGAGCAGGAACGGGGTCATGTGAGCGTACGAGAAACCGCCCGCGCCCTGGGCGCCCGGCTGGGGCTGAGGCCCCTGATCAACGCCGTTGTTGACCAGACCGTCGAGCGGGGTCGCGCGGAAACGCGGATCCCACAGGGCCTGCGCACGATCCTCCTCGGAGGGGCCGGTCGCACCCTGAGGCCGGTCGGCCTCGTAGTCGTTATACTGCTCGTAGAGCCCCACCTCGACCGGGCTGACCGAGATCTCGGTCTGGATCAGACCCTGATTGATCAGGGCGGCGAAGATGTGGCGGGTGCGATCCTTCTGGATGACATTGTTCAGCGAGTCCCCGTTCAGGGTCTTGTTATTGCGGTCCAGGCGGCTGGGCAGGGGGTAGTTGTCCTGGTTGCTGACCGCAAACACGTTCATCGCCTGAACGATCGAACGGGTCTGGGTCCCGTCCTTGAGTTCGTTGGCGGTCCGGCGTGCCTTGCCGATGGCCGGCAGCAGGATGCCGATGAGCAGCGCGATGATCGCGATGACCACCAGCAGCTCAATAAGGGTGAATGCACGATTCTTCTTCATGGCTCTGACTCCAAACTTCGGGCCGCTCCGGCCCATTGACCGTTGATACCGTGAACCGAACACCGGATCGCGGCAGACCGCCCGGCTGAGCCGGGCACAGGGTCGGAATGTCGGGCAACGGTCAGAAGTCGGAATCAAAGTGGGGCAAACGCCCCGGAATCAGTGCGGATATGGTTATGGACTCCGCCGGTGCTCCAAGTACGATCATAGCGTACCAGAAGCGATTCGTCACGCAAGCCTGAACGGTTCCCGGATCGCCGCGTTTGCCCATCTTCCCAGGAGTTTGCCGTGAGCCAGACCGCATCCACCACCGGAGCCCGACCGAGCCCCTCCGCCCGATTGACCACGCTCGGCATTCAACTGCCCGAGGCCCCGAAGCCCGTGGCGTCCTATGTCCCGGTCCGGATCGAGGGCTCTCACGCCTATGTCAGCGGCCAGCTGCCGCTGATCGACGGCAAGCTCGCCCGGGAAGGCGCCGTGCCCAGCAAGGTCAGCCCAGAGGATGCCCAGGCGGACGCACGCCAGTGCGCCATCAACGCCCTGGCCTGCCTCAAGCAGGCCGTCGGGTCCATCGAGCGGGTCCGCGGCGTGGTCAAGGTCGGGGTGTTTGTCGCGTCCGATCCCGGTTTCGGGGGGCACCCGAAGATCGCCAACGGGGCCAGCGATCTGCTGGTCGAGATCTTCGGCGAAGCCGGGCGGCACGCCCGGGCCGCGGTGGGCGTGGCGTCGCTCCCGCTGAACGCGCCCGTCGAGGTCGAGTTCATCTTCGAAGTTGATCTTTAAACTGCGGCGGTCTGGCCGAACGCATTGCGATAATCGGCGAGGAACTTGTCGATGCCGATGTCGGTCAGCGGGTGGCCCATGAGCTGCTTGATGACCGACAGCGGAACGGTGGCCACATCTGCGCCGAGCATCGCGCAGTCGAGCATGTGCTTGGGGTGGCGGATCGAGGCGGCCAGAATCTTGGTCTGGTAGCCATAGTTGTCGTAAATCTGGCGGGTCCGCTGGATCAGGTCCATGCCGTCCTCACCGATGTCATCGAGGCGTCCGATGAATGGCGAGACGAGGTAGGCCCCGGCCTTGGCGACCATCATCGCCTGGAGCGGCTGGAAACAGAGGGTCATGTTGGTGCGGATGCCCTCTTCCGTCAGGGCCTTGCAGGCCTTGAGCCCGTCGACCGTGCACGGGAGCTTGACGACAATGTTCTCGGCGATCTCGGCGCGTTCCTTGCCCTCGGCGATCATGGCGTCGGCCTCCAACGCGATGACCTCGGCCGACACCGGGCCGGAGACGATGGCGCAGATCTCGGCGAGCCGCTGGCCGTAGTCGATGCCCTCCCTGGCGATCAGGGAGGGGTTGGTGGTCACGCCGTCGAGCACGCCCAGGTCGTGGGCCTGCTTGATCTCGTCGAGGTTGGCGGTGTCGATGTACAGCTCCACGGTGCGGCCTCCGGGGGATCGGTGTGGGATGAGCGGGGATCAGGGGCGGGAGTTTAGGCCTTCGGTGACTCGGCCTGTTCCTCTTTGATCCGCTCGACGAGCGCCCGACGCATGATTTTGCCCGTCGGGTTGCGGGGCAGCTTGTCGACCACCACGATCCGGCGGGGCACCTTGTAGCCCGCGAGCCGCTCGCGGCACCAGGCACGGAGGGCGTCCGGGTCGGGGGTCTTCCCCTCCTCGGCCTCGACGAAGGCGACGACGGTCTCGCCGCGGATATCGTCGCGTTCCCCCACCACGCCCGCGGCGAAGACATCCTCGTGGGCGTCGAGGACCTCCTCCACTTCACGCGGGAAGACATTCTCGCCGCCGACGATGATCATCTCTTTGATCCGGCCCGTGATCCAAAGGAAGCCGCGTTCGTCCACGCGGGCCATGTCGCCGGTGCGGAGGTAGCCCTCCTCGTCGAAGGCCGCGGCGGTTTCCTCGGGGAGGTTGTGGTAGCCCTTCATGATGTTCGGGCCGGACATGCGAAGCTCGCCGTCCTGCCCCGGGGGCAGGTCCTTGTTTGTTTCCGGATCCACGATCCGTTGCTTCACCTCCGGGAGCGGCCTGCCGACCGAGCCGGGGGCCTGCTCATCCGGAAGCCGGACATGCGTGACCGGGGCGCTCTCGGTCATGCCGAAGCCCTCGCAGATCTGGATGCCGAATCGCTCCTGGAAGCGTTTGGCGACCGACTCCGGGAGCGGTTCTCCGCCCGAGACGGCGATGCGGATGGATTTGAGATCGTCCGGAGTCGCGTCCTTGACAGTGAGCAGCGCGTTGTACATCGACGGCAGACCCATGAACACCGTCGGCCGGTGCTTGCGGCAGGCCTCGATGATCTGCTTGGGCACGAATCGGGCCTGGTAAACCGCCCGGGCACCGGACAGGAACGGGATCAGGGTCAATGCGGTCAGGCCGAAGGAATGGAACTGGGGCAGGACCCCGAGGAAGATTTCCTCCTTCGTGAAATGGATGTGCTGGCGGGTCTGCCGGACATTCGAGAGCAGGTTCTTGTGGGTCAGCATGACGCCCTTGGGACGCCCGCTTGTCCCCGAGGTGTAGAGCATGACGGCCAGGTCGTCGGGCCCGGCGGACTTGGGCCATCGCGGCCTTGGGAGCTTCTTGAAGTTGATGTCCTCGATCCAGATGATGTGCTTGGCCTTCGGCTCCAGCTTGAGATGTTCGCACAGCTTGCGCGACGCGATCAGGAGATCCGCCCCGCAGTCATCAATGACATACTGGAGTTCCTCGGACTTGAGCAGGTAGTTCAGCGGCACCAGGGTTCGTCCGGCGAACCACACGCCGGAGGCGACGCCGGCGAACACGCCCGAGGTCGGCAGCATGACGGCGACCCGGGGGGCCTTGGCCGTGGACGAAACGATGTTCGCGATATGCATCGAGACGACCAGCAGGTCGATGCCCCGGTAGGTGCGGAAATCGTCGACGAACAGCTCCCGCCGCAGATTCCGGGCCATGGAGCGAAAGGCACGCCAGGCAAGCACGGGATCACCTCCTCTGTCTGGGTAGAGCCTATCCGAAATCATGGCACGGCGTCGCCGTGGGGCCACACCTCGAGCCCGTGCGGAGCGTTGCGGATGTCCCGGGCCACCGTCACGGTCCGGGCCGGCTTGCCGGTCCGCAGGTCGAAGGCGGTCACCGAGCCGGGCGAGTGGCCCGCGATGATCGTCCCGCTGGGCTCGTCGACGCACAGGCCCCGGGCGAAGCCGGCGCGGGCGTAGTCGCCCGGGACGCCCGGGTTCTCGATGGTTTTCGGGTCGATCCGGGGGATGGGCATCCGCTGGATGACCGCGCCCTTCAGGCCGGCGATGACCACCGCATCGTCGCCGGTTGAGTTGTAGATGATCCGGCCCTGGTGCGGCTGGCAGTTGTGGGTCATCTCGGGCACCACGGCGTAGGGGCGGACCTCGGCGGTCTCGGTATTCAGGACGCAGACGGCCTTGAACCGCAGGCCGCTGAAGAGCACGCCCTGGGGGGTACACCAGACCTGATTGATGTGCAATCGGTCCTGTTTCGGCGGGAGTCGCTCGGCGTGCGGGTCGTACGCCTTGGCGGCCAGCACCGTCGCGGGCTTGCCCTGGATCGTGCGGGTCGCCGGGGCGATGTACCACGCGGCGTCGAAGCGTTCGGCGGCGGGGTCGAAGCGGAGGATGGAGTCGAAGCTGGTCGAGGTCAGGTAGATGCGGCCCTGGTCGTCCCTGGTGATCTCGTGGCAGTGGTGCAGGGCGGGGCATTTGTACGAGCGGAGGATGTTGAAGGACCGGTCGAAGACGAACAGCTCGTCCGACGCGGCGATCCAGACCTCGTCGCCTAGGAAGACGATGCCGCGGAGGCCCCGGCCCATGCCGCGGCCTTCCCATTCGATATCGACCCGGTTCCAGTCGAGGACCTTGGTGAAGTCGCCGGATTCGAGGTTGATCAGATAGGCCCCGCCGTGGGCGTTGCCCTGCTGGGCGGAGCGGATCACATCGGTCATCAGGACGGTGGGCAGGGGCATCGGCGGGAGGCTATCCCTCTGCGATGACCGAGGCGACCGCGTGGTCCTTGGTGTGGGTCAGGGAGACATGCCAGCAGGCGATGCCGCGCTCGGCGGCGATCTCGGCGGCCCGGCCGGTGACGAAAAGTTCGGGCTTGCCCGAGTCGGTGCGGACGACCTCGATGTCGGTCCAGCCGATGCCCCGGGCCCAGCCGGTTCCCAAGGCCTTGAGGGCCGCTTCCTTGGCGGCGAAGCGGGCGGCCAGGTGCTCGGCACGGCGGGGACCCTCGCCGGCGTCGGCGACCTCGCGCGGGGTGAAGCAGCGTTCGAGGAAGCGGTCGGCGTGGTCAGCCAGCATCGACTCGATGCGGCCGATCTCGGTCAGGTCGATGCCGTGGCCGAGGACGGGCATGTCAGTCCTTGGCCCCCGACTTGGCGGGCTTGGATTCGGGTTTCTTGGCGGGGGTCTTCGTGTCCGGCTTGTGGTCCGGCTTGGCGTCGGTCTTCTTGCCTGAGTCGGACGATTCCGTCTTGGGCTTGGCGGCGTCGGCGTCGGCTTTGGCGGCCTTCTTGTAGGAGTCGCTGCGGTAGTCGGTCTCGTAGAACCCGCCGCCCTTGAACATGACGGCCGAACCGGTGCCGATGAGGCGTTCGAGCCGCAGCTTGGTGCACGAGGGGCACTTCTTCAGCGGCTTGGCGGTGATGGACTGGAACTCCTCGAACTCGTGGCCGCAGGCCTTGCAGCGGTATTCGTAGGTGGGCATTTACGCGTCCTCGCTCTTGGTAGGGGCCGGGCCGGTTTCCCGCTGGGGCGCGACGCCGACCTTGGCGGGGCGGACGACCCGGTCGCCGAGCTTGTAGCCGGTGGACATGACCATCGAGACGCAGCCGGGCTCGACGCCCTCGGCGGGCTGCTGCATCATCGCCTCGTGGTCGCCGGGGTTGAACTCGTCGCCGATGTCCGGGGCGATCGGGGCGACGCCGTAGCCGGCGAGCACGCGGAGGAACTCGTCGCGGATCATCTTGACGCCGAGCACGATGGTCTCGCCGGAGACCCGGGCGGGGTCCTGGGCCATGGCCATCTCGAACTGGTCGATGAGGGGGATGAGCGAGCTGACCACACCGCGGACGCCCAGCTCCCGGGCTTCCCGCTCGTTGTTGGCGGCGCGGCGCTGGTAGTTCTGGTGATCGGCGGCGGCGCGGAGCAACCGGGACTGGATCTCGTCGCGCTGGGCGATGGTGTCGAGGAGCGTTTCGACGATCTCCTCGGCCTCGGGCGGGTGCTCGAGTTCGCCGGCGAGGGCGAGCTGGCGGATCGCCTCGTATCGCTCGGCGGCTTCCCGCTGGTCGGCGGTCTGCTCGACCGGCGCATCACGCTCGGCGTCGGGGCGGCCCTCGGCCTGGTTCGCCCGCGGGCGGGTGTCGTTCTGTTCGGTGTCGCTGGCCATGGTGCTTGCTCACACAGTGAACGGCGCCTCGGAAGTGGCGGGCTGGAAGCCGGCCCCATCGTTCAGCCGCCCAGACGGTCGGTGATCTTCTTCCAGAACCCGGCGGATTCCGGGTTGACATTCTTGTCCTCTGTCGCGGCGTACTCGCGCAGGAGCTGCTCCTGCTTGGCGCTGAGTTTCTTGGGCGTTTCTATCTTGACGACGACGACGAGGTCGCCGCGCTGGCCGCTGCGCAGGTTGGGCAGGCCCGTGCCGGCGAGTCGGAACAGGTCGCCGTACTGGGTGCCCTTCTTGATCTCCAGCGTGCGCTTGCCGTCGAGCGTGGGGACCTCGACCGACGCGCCGAGCGTGGCCTGGGTGAAGGAGATGGGCATCTCCATCAGCAGGTGGTCGCCGTCACGCTGGAACAGGTCGTGATTCCGCACGCGGACGACCACATGCAGGTCACCGCGGACGCCCTCGCCGGTCGGCGAGCGGTCCGGGGAGGGGGGTTCGCCCTCACCGGGGACGCGGACGGCCTGGCCGTCGTGGATGCCCGCGGGAATCTTGACGCTGAGTTTGCGGCTTCGTCCGACGCGTCCGCGGCCGTGGCACTTGGCGCACCGCTCCTTGATCACGCTGCCCCGCCCGCGGCAGGACGGGCAGTTGGTGACCATGCGGAACATGCCGCCCAGGCCGGCCTGCTGGACCTTGCCCTGGCCGGCGCAGGTGGCGCAGGTCTCGGGCTTGGTGCCCGGCTTGGCGCCGCTGCCCGAGCAGGTGTCACAGACATCCATGCGGGTGAACTCGACATCGCGGGAGCAGCCGTCGAGCACATCCTTGAGGTCGAGCGTGACCTCGGTTTCCAGGTCGTACCCGCGGGCCGGACCGCGTGCGGCGCCGCGCGGCCCGCCGCCGAACCCGCCGAATCCTCCCCCGCCGCTGCCGCCGAAGATGTCGTTGAACATCGAGAAGATGTCGTCGACATTCATGCGGCTGAAGTCGTGCCCGGCGGCCCCGCGCCCGCGCAGGCCCTCGTGGCCGTACTGGTCGTAGATCTTCTTCTTCTCCTCGTCGGAGAGCACCTCGTAGGCCTCGGCGGCCTCCTTGAACTTGACCTCGGCCTCTTTGTCGTCGGGGTTGCGGTCGGGGTGGTGCTTCATCGCGAGGCGCCGATAGGCGCGCTTGATGTCTTCGGCGCTGGCGGAGCGCTCGACCCCGAGGATCTCGTAGTAGTCGCGGGTGGTGGGCATGAATCGGGCCCTGGCCGTGTCCGGCGAGGGCCCGGTGTTTCAAGAGACGGCACGGAGTGCCGTCCTACCTCAGCTCACCGCGCCCGCGACGGGCTCGGTGTCTTCCTTCAGTTCGGTCAGCATGACATCGGTGGTCAGCATCAGGCCGGCCACGGACGCGGCGTTGACCACCGCGCTCTTGGCGACCAGCGCCGGGTCGATGATGCCTTCCTTGACCAGATCGACATACTCGCCGGTGGCGGCGTTGAGGCCGACCGAGCCGGACTCCTCCAGCACCGTCTCGACCGCCAGGTCGCCGTCGTAGCCGGCGTTGGCGGCGATCTGGTAGGCCGGGGCGGTCAGGGCCCGGGCGAGGATCTCGAAGCCGAAGCGCTCGTCGCCCTTGGCCTTCTTGCCCGCGGCCTGGACGGCGTCGATGCAGCGGAGCAGGGCCACGCCGCCGCCGGGCACGAAGCCCTCCTTGGCGGCCGCACGGGTGGCGTGCAGGGCGTCGTCGACGAGGTCCTTGGTGGCCTTCATGGCCTGCTCGGTCGCGCCGCCGACGGAGATGATGGCCACGCCGCCGGTGAGCTTGGCGTGGCGCTCCATCAGCTTCTCGCGGTCGTAGTCGCTGGTGGACTTGTCGTGCTGGGCCTTGATCTGGGCGGCCCGGGACTCGATGTCCTTCTTCTTGCCGGCGCCCTGGATGACCGTGGTCGAGTCCTTGTTGATCACGATCTTCTTGGCGCTGCCGAGTTCCTTGAGTTCGATCGACTCAAGGCTGCGGCCCAGGTCCTCGGAGAAGTAGGTGCCGCCGGTGAGGATCGCGATGTCCTGGAGCATGGCCTTGCGCCGGTCGCCGAAGCCGGGGGCCTTGACGGCGGCGATGTTCAGCGTGCCGCGGAGGCGGTTGACCACCAGGGCGGCCAGGGCCTCGTTCTCGACGTCCTCGGCGATGATCAGCAGGGGCTTGCCGGAGGTGGCGACCTTGTTGAGCAGAGGGAGGAAGTCGGTCAGGTTGGCGATCTTCTTCTCGTGGATGAGGATCAGGGCGTCCTCAAGAATGCACTCGCCGGTCTTGGGGTCGGTCATGAAGTAGGGCGAGAGGTAGCCCTTGTCGAACTGCATGCCCTCGACATACTCCAGGGTGGTCTCGTTGGACTTGCCGTCCTCGACCTCGACCACGCCGTCGGCCCCGACCTTGGTGATGGCCTCGGCGATCAGCTCGCCGACGGCCTCGTCATGGTTGGCGCTGACGGTGGCGACCTTCTTGTAATCGGCCTTGCCCTTGCAGGGGACGGCCATCTTGTCGATGGTCTCGGAGACGACCTGGGCGGCGGCGTTGATGCCGCGCTGGATGTGCACCGGGTTCGCGCCCGACGCGACGATCTTGAGGCCCTCGGTGAAGATGGCCTGGGCCAGCACGGTGGCCGAGGTGGTGCCGTCGCCGGCCATGTCGGCGGTCTTCTTGGCGACCTGGTAGACCATCTTGGCGCCCATGGACTCGAACCGCTCGGGCAGCTCGATCTCCTTGGCGACGGTCACGCCGTCCTTGGTGACATGCGGCCCGCCGAAGGACTTCTCGAGCACGACATGACGCCCGGCGGGGCCCATGGTGCACTTGACCGCGTCGGCGAGCTTGTCGACGCCCTTTTTCATCTCAAGGAGCGCTTTGTCCTCGAACATGATCTGCTTGCTGCTCATGGTTCACTCCTTTGGAGTGGAGGCACTAGGCACTAGGCGCTGGGCACTAGGTCTAGGCCGAAGGTTTTCGCGTATTCCCGTCCGGGCCTAGTGCCTGATGCCTAGTGCCCAGTGCCTTCTCTTACCCGACGACGCCCAGGACTTCCGTCTCCCGCAGGATCAGGTGGTCCACGCCCTCGATCTCGACTTCGGTCCCGGCGTACTTGCCGTAGACCACGGTGTCACCCTTCTTGACGCTCAGGGTGGCGATGGTGCCGTTGTCCAGGCGCTTGCCGGGGCCGACGGCCATCACCTTGCCCTGGATGGGCTTCTCGGTGCTCGACTCAGGGAGGTAGAGGCCCGACGCGGTCTGCTTGGCCGGTTCAACGGGCTTGACGAGGATACGGTCTTCGAGAGGCTTGACTGCCATTGGTTTGTTCTCCGATGACGCTGATGCGCGTGGTGTGTATGTTGTTCCGAATCAGAAGCCCATGCCGCCCATGCCCGGCATGCCGCCCATTCCACCCATGCCGCCCATGCCACCCATCCCGCCGCCACCGCCCGCGGGGGCCGCGGACTTGGGCTCGGGCTTCTCGGTGACGATGCAGTCGGCGGCCAGCAGGATCGCGGCGACGGAGCCGGCGTTCTGCAGAGCACTGCGGTCGACCTTGGCGGGGGTGATCACGCCGGCCTTGAGCAGATCCTCGTAGGTGTCGGTCAGGGCGTTGTAGCCGAACGAGTCGCTGTCGTTGGCCTCGATCTTGGCGACGACGACAGAGCCCTTGGCGCCGGCGTTGTCGGCGATGGTCATGGTCGGGACGGCCAAGGCCTTGTAGACCACATTGAGGCCGGCGGCGAAGTCGTACTTGACCTGGCCGATGTCGTGGGAGGTGATCTCGGTGTCCTTGCCGAACACCGCGTTCCACTCCTTGTTCTTCTCGATCGCCTTGCGGGCGCGGATGAAGGAGACGCCGCCGCCGGCCAGGATGCCCTCGGCGACCGCTGCGCGGGTGGCGTGCAGGGCGTCCTCGACGCGGGCCTTCTTCTCCTTGAGTTCGGCCTCGGAGCCGGCGCCGACGCTGATCTGGGCGACGCCGCCCGCCAGCTTGGCCAGTCGCTCCTGGAGCTTCTCGCGGTCGTAATCGGAGGTCGAGGTCTCGATCTCGCGTCGGATCTGCTCGATGCGGGCCTGGATGTCCTTGGTGTCGCCGGCGCCCTCGATGATGGTCGTGGTGTCGGCGGTGACCTCGATCTTCTTGGCCAAGCCGAGCTGCTTGAGTTCGATCTTGTCCAGCTCGACGGCGAGGTCCTTCATGAACGCGGTGCCGCCGGTCAGGGTGGCGATGTCCTGGAGCATGGCCTTGCGCCGGTCGCCGTAGCCGGGGGCCTTGACGGCCGCGACCTGCAGCGTGCCGCGGAGCTTGTTGATGACCAGGGTGCTCAGGGCCTCGCCGGTGATGTCCTCGGCGATGATGAGCAGGGGCTTCTTGGCGCCCATGACCTTCTCGAGCAGGGGCACGAGCTTGGCGATGTTGTCGATCTTGTCCTCGTGGACGAGGACGAGCGCCTTCTCGAAGGCGACGGTCATGTCCTCGACATCGGTGACGAAGTTGGGGGACAAGTAGCCGCGGTCGAACTGCATGCCCTCGACGACGGTGACCTCGGTCTCGAGGCCCTTGCCCTCTTCGACGGTGATGACGCCGTCCTTGCCGACGCGCTCGAAGGCGTCGGCCATGATCTTGCCGGTCTCGGGGTCGTTGTTGGCCGAGATGCTGGCGACGGACTGGATGTCCTTCTTGCCGCTGACGGGCTTGGCCATCGCGTCGATGGAGGCGCTGGCCAGCTCGATGCCCTTCTTCATGCCGCGGACTAGGCCGTTGGCGTCCACGCCGGCGGCGATGTAGCGCAGGCCCTCCTTGAAGAGGGCCTCGGCCAGGACGGTGGCGGTGGTGGTGCCGTCGCCGGCCACATCGGAGGTCTTGCTGGAGGCCTCCTTGACCAGGCGGGCCCCCATGTTCTCCGCCTTGTCGGACAGCTCGAGTTCCTCGGCGACGGTCACGCCGTCCTTGGTCACGGTCGGGCCGCCCCAGGACTTGTCGATGACCGCGTTGCGGCCGCGGGGGCCGAGGGTGGCCTTGACGGCCGCGGCGAGTTTTTCCACCCCGGCGAGCAGGGCCTGCCGGGCCTCGAGATCGAAGGTCAGTTCTTTGGATGCCATGGGCTGTTCTCCAGAAGCGGCGGGCCTTGCCCGGCCCGCGTGCGTCGTCGTTGAACCCGGGGTCCGAGCGGACCGCGGGCCAAGAAGAGAGGCAAGCCCTGTGCCAAATGAAACCGCCCCCATCCCGACCGCCGCACGCTCCCCCGGCCCTGGGGGCTGCCGGGCGGCGTCGAGCAGGCCCGGCCGCCTGCCAATCCGGCAGTCTGGCCGGCGTCGCACCCCCTTCGCGGCCAGATCCCGCCCCACGCCACGAAAAACCGACTCGGACCGGGCCGGCGGCTATCATGCCACCCGTCCAAGGAAGGACCACCCGGAGCGCGGCCTCATGACCACCCTCGCCTACGCGGACCCGTCCCCGTACCTGCCCATCTTCTTCATGATTCTCGCCGCGATCGGATTCGCGGTCCTGAACATCGCGGGCTCGTTCATCCTCGGGCCGAAGCGGCTCGGCGACCGGAAGGGCGAGACCTACGAGTCGGGCATGACCCCCATCGGGACGGCCCGCAAGCGGTTCAATGTCCGGTTCTACCTCATCGCGATGGTCTTCCTCGTCTTCGATGTGGAAATCATCTTCCTCTACCCCTGGGCGGCGACCTACACCCTGCTGGATCCGGGAAGCGAGCAGAGCCTCGTCTGGCTGGGCCGTATCCTGTTCTTCTTATTCACCACGGTGGTGGCCTACCTGTACGGCTACCGCAAGGGTGTGTTCAAGTTCGACTGACCCCCCGCGCCTCCGCCGCTGTCGGCCCGCCGGGATCTCGACGCCGGCGGGCTGCGTACAGCCACTGACCCATGGAAGCCGCCATCCCCAGCCGACCCGAGCGGACGACCCCGCTGAGGGCCCACCCGGGCGAGCGGATGCTGGCCGGAGCGATCGCGTTGGGCAGCCTGACGGTGCTCACGATCGCCGCGTGGCTCAACCCGTCCGAACGCGGTCACGGCACGCACACCCAGATCGGCCTGCCCCCCTGTTCGTGGGCGATCTGGTTCGACAAGCCGTGCCTGACCTGCGGCATGACCACGGCGTTCTCGTACTCGGGTGAAGGCCGGTGGATCACCGCGTTTCTCACCCAGCCCGCGGGAGCGATCCTGAGCCTGATGACCGCGACCGCATTCTGGCTCGCGGCCCATGTTGCCCTGACCGGCAGCCGCCTGTCGCCCATGACCGCCTGGCTGATCCGGCCCCGGACGGTCGCGATCCTGATCGGCGGGCTTCTGCTGGCCTGGGTCTATAAGATCCTGAGCTGGAACCCGGTCTGATCCCGCCTCTCCCCCCACTGGACCCACGAAGGGACCGCGCATGATGATTGCCAAGCGATTCTGGCCTTCCGTCGCCGCCACGCTGCTGATGGGCCTGAGCGTGCTGTGCGTCCCGGGCTGCGTCATCCCCGCCGCGATCGGCGGCATGGCCGAGTCCTACCACCGCACCGGGTCGAGCAAGGTGCAGGCCCAGTACCGAGGGATCGAGGGCAAGTCGTTCGCCGTGGTCGCGACCGCCAGCCGCCTGATCGAGGCCGAGCACGCCGGGCTGACCGCACGCCTGATCCAACGCGTCAACGACCGCCTGATCATCAACGCCAACCCGTCGTACGCGATCCCCAGCGGGGATCTGATCACTGTGCTGTTCAACACGCCCCAGTGGCCCGCGATGACGCGGGGCGAGGTGGCCGAGATGCTCGGCGTCGAACGGCTCGTCGTCATCGAGATCATTGACTACAGCCTCCACGAACCCGGCAACCAGTACCTCTGGGACGGCGTGGCCTCCGCGATGGTCTCGGTTTACGAAGCCGACTCGGGCATGCCGGATGATCCGATCTTCGAGCGGGCCATCCGCGTCGCCTTCCCGGACGCCCGCGGCTTTATGCGGATCGATATCCCCGAGGAGGTCGTGACCACCGAGCTGTCCAACCGGCTGGTCAACCGCATCGCGTGGCTGTTCTACGACCACATGGAACCCAACGCCCTGCCGTACTGAGCCGCTCGAAAGCCGAGGAACCGCCATGATGAACCTCTCTCGCGTCCCGATCGTCTTCCTCGCCATGCTCTTCGCGTTTGTCGCCGGTGTGCCCGGTTGCAACATCGTCGCCCCCGCCGCGTACGCGATCCACGGCCCCGGGAAGGTCGACCCGGTCTTTGCCCTCGACAAGGAGCGCACCGCGGTCATTTTTATCGATGATCCTTCGAGCAAGGTCGCGCAGCGCCGGCTCCGCCATTCGATGGCCGACACCGCGTCGCGCACCCTCCTTCAGAAGAAGGTCGTCAACGATGTGATCGATTCCCGGACCATCCTCAACGCGGCCTCCAAGGAGCGTCACGGGGACCGCATGAGCATCACCGAACTCGGCCGGGCCGCCGGCGCTGATGTCGTGATCTACGCGGTCGTGACCAACTTCTCCCTCACGGCCGAAGAAGGGACCTTCGTCCCCACCACGACCATGCGCGTGAAGATCATCGATGTGGCACAGGGCCAGCGGGTCTGGCCCGCCTCGGAAGCCGGTTACCTGCTCGAGGTCCGCCTTCCCCAGCGCCCCAGCTCGCTGACCCAGGATCGCGCCCGCCTGAACATGGAAGCCCAACTGGCCGAACGCAGCGGCGTGGCGCTGGCCCAGCTCTTCTACCGCCACGAGATCACCGAATCGGCCGCACGCGGACGGTGAACGCGCTGCCCAGCCAACCCGCCACCCTGCACCTCGTCGGTGTGCCCGGCACCGACCGGCCGACGATCTATGACCACGGCCGGCTCGCCCCCCCCCTGCTGCTGGCGGCCGCGCTCCGCCACGGGCTGACGCCCCGGGGGCCGGTTGTCATTGTCGGCCCCGCCGGCGCGACCGCCGCCGCCGAATCCTGCGGCCTCACACCCGACGAACGGATCGCACCCCCGATCGGCGAGCCCTGGCTGGCAAGGCCCTCCCTGCGCCGGCACGCGAGGCGACTGGATCGGCTGGTCTGCTGGTCCGACGAGCTGGCTCCCCTGGCCCGTCGCATGGCCCCGGAGGTCCATCTGATCTCCACGCGGCCCGGCCGCTGCCTGCTCGGACCGCGTCAGTTCGCCCGGGTGCTGACCGTCGCCGAACACGACGCGATCGCCTGGCGCATCCGAGGCGGCAGCCCCGAGGTCGCGCCGGACTGGATCGACGCCCTGCGCGAGCCGACCGATGCACCGCGGGCGCCGTCGGTACGAGCCGCGACCGGGATCGGCCACAGCCCCCTGCTGATCGCCGCGCTGACCGATCACCCCGGCATGACCGACGCACGCGGGCTCGCGTTCCTGCTCAGCGTGCTCCACACGACCGGCTACCCCGTCTGCGGCCTCGTGCCGTCCATCTCGGCCAACGCCCACGCGGCCCGACGGCACATCCGCGGCCTGGTCAGCCGCTATCCCCTGCTGGTCACCGAGCGCCCCATCATCGATCATCTCCACGAGATCGATGTCGTCACCATGCCGGAGGAAGACAAGACAGGCGCGAGCATGATCCTCGAAGCAGTGGCGACGGCGCGTGGCTGCCGCGTAATCCGCCTGAGTCACCGGGGCAAGGCCGGGCTCAAGAGCACGCCCGGCGAGGTCGCACCGATCCTCGAAACCCTCGACGCGATCATGGCCGATCGCCCTGATCCCGCCCACCAAGCCCCATCCGATGCCGAGCCCGCACATGCCTGACCGAGCCGATCACCCCGAGAGCACCGGCGTCCTGTTCGTCTGCCTTGGCAACATCTGCCGCAGCCCGCTGGCCGAGGGCATCTTCCTGCACCAGGCACGCCAACGCGACATGCTCGACCGGTTCCGCGTCGACTCCTGCGGCACCGGCGCCTGGCACGCGGGGGAACCCGCCGACCCGCGGTCGGTCGCGGTGGCGGCCAAGCACGGCATCGAGCTGCCCTCGATCGCCCGCCAGTTCGACCCCCGGCGCGACGCGGCTGAGTTCGACTGGATCATCGCGATGGACCGGCAGAACCAACACAACCTCATCAAGGCCGGCGCCCCCAAAGACCGCGTCCGCCTGATGATGTCCTTCCACCCAGACCCGCCGGTGGAGGAGGTGCCCGACCCGTACTACGGCGGGCCGGACGGGTTCGACAAGGTGTACGAGATGCTCAGGGTGGCGTGCGAGGGAATATTGGATGATTTCGCCTGACGAAACGGCGGAGCTGCATCTCGTAGCGCTGCGTTTGGCCATCAAGCCGAACGACCTGCAGTGGCAGTCTCAAGCGACTGACTGGATCGAAGCGAGGCTGAATCAAGGCGATAGCACGCCCGCAATGATTCGTTTTTCGATCGATCAGTACGACGATGACTTTCGCTTCTCGATCCCCAACCGAGTCCGCGAAATCCTCCGGGAACTCGGGCACGAGTACAAAGCCTATGGCGACCCCAGCCTTGCTTGGAGGGAGATCGCCCGTCTCTACGCGACACAAGTTGTTTCAGCAGAGGACCCGTATCCAACCTTCGTGAAGTGGAGCAATGAACCCGTTTACGACCCGTCTTATTCGGATCCGATATTCCAAATACGTGTCGACTTCGGCTGGGAGTACGACTCGCAAACGCATCCCTACGACCCGTATTCCGAACCAGACCGAAAACGCAAAACGGATTTACGGCTCATCGCCGCGTGCAAAGCACTGTTACGGACACTGAAAAGTTGATTACAGATCCAGCATCAGCCTGGCCGGGTCCTCGATCGCGTTCTTGATCGACACCAGGAACTGCACCGCCTCGGCGCCGTCCACAATGCGGTGGTCGTAGCTGAGGGCCAGGTACATCATGGGCCGCAGGGCGACCTGGCCGGACTTTTCCGGGTACTCGACCGGGCGGCTCTTGATGGTGTGCATGCCAAGGATCGCCGACTGCGGCGGGTTGAGGATGGGGGTCGACATCAGGCTGCCGAACACGCCGCCGTTGGTGATGGTGAAGGTGCCGCCGGTCATCTCGGACAGCTCAAGCTTGCCGTCTTTGGCGCGGGCGCCGAAGTCCTTGATGGCCGATTCGATCTCGGCGAAGCTCATGTCCTCGGTGTTGCGGATCACGGGAACGACCAAGCCCTTGGGCCCGGCGACCGCGATGGCGATGTCCTGGTACTCGTGCCGCTCGATCGCGGGCTTGCCGTCGTCGCCGGCGACGATGTAGGCGTTGATCAGGGGGAACTTCTGCAGCCCCTGCGTGGCGGCCTTGACGAAGAAGGACATGAAGCCGAGCCCTATGCCGTGCTTCTTCTCGAAGGCTTCCTTGTGCTGCTTGCGCAGGTCCATGACCGCACCCATGTCCACCTCGTTGAAGGTGGTGAGCATCGCGGCGGTCTGCTGGGCCTCGACCAGGCGAGAGGCGATGCGCTGGCGGAGCGGGGTCATCTTCTCCTGACGGACCGAGCGGGAACCCGAGGCGGATTTCTGCTCACCGGCAGGCTTGGACGCCGCGCCGTTGCTGCGGGTCTGGATGTAGGCGAGGACATCCTGCTCACGGATACGCCCGCCCGCGCCGGTGGCGGAAACCGATCCGAGATCGATGCCGTTGTCATCGGCCAGTTTGCGGGCCAGGGGGGTGGCCTTGTGCGAGCCGGCCGTGGCCGGCGGCTTGTCGCCGGAGCCGCTGTCCGGCTTCGGCTTGCTCTCTTCCTTGGACTTCTTCGCCTCGGGCTTTTCCTCGGGCGGAGCGGCGGTGGCCGTGCCGCCGCCGTCGGACTTGTCGTCGCCGCCGTCGCTCTTCTCGGACTTCTCAGACTCCTTGGAAGAGCCGGAGGAGTCGGACTTGGCTGCGGACTCATCGATCTCGCCGACCACCGCACCGACCTCGACCTCGTCGCCCTCGGAGGCGCCGTGCTTGACCACGCCGGCGGCCGGCGCCGGAACCTCCATGGTCACCTTGTCGGTCTCGAGCTCAAGAACGGTCTGGTCACGCTCGACATACTCGCCGTCCTTGACGGACCAGGAGGCGATGACGCCTGATGTGACCGATTCGCCGATATTCGGGATGACGATCTTCGTGCCCATGGATCCGCCTCGGTTCTCTTATGCGCCGGCGGCGGCAACCTGCCGCTGCTCGGGTTTCTGCTCGGGCTTGGGCCCGATCGCCTTGCTGATGATCGCTTCCTGCTCGTACTTGTGCTGGCTCTTGGAGCCCGTCGCCGGCGAGCCCGAACTCGGGCGCCCGATGAAAACTGGACGCTCACGCCCGAGCAGGGCCTGGACGCGGTCCGCGAAGAACAGGTAGGCCGCCGCGTTGTACGGCTCTTCCTGCACATAGACCAGTTCGGCGTCCGCCGGATACGCCGACAGGATCTCGCGGATCATCTCGGCGTGGAACGGGTAGATCTGCTCCATGCGGATGATCGCGATGTCGTCCCGGTTGTTCTCTCGGCGGCGCTCATCCAGCTCGTAGTAGATCTTGCCGCAGCACACGACGACCCGCTTGACGCCGGAACGCTCGGACCCTTCCTTCTCGAAGCGGGGGTCGTCGATGAACTCGCGGAAGCGGCCCTCGGTCAGCTCCGAGATCGGACTGGTCGGCACGCGGAGCAGGCTCTTCGGCGTCATGACGATCAGCGGCTTGCGGAAGTTGCGCTTGAGCTGGCGGCGGAGCATGTGGAAACACTGCGCCGCCGTGGTCGGGTAGACCACCTGCATGTTGTCGTTGCCGCAGAGCTTGAGGAATCGCTCCATGCGGGCCGACGAATGCTCCGGGCCGGCGCCCTCGTACCCGTGAGGAAGCAGCAGCACCAGCCCGGACCAACGCTCCCACTTGGTCTCGGCCGATGCGACGAACTGATCGATGATGACCTGCGCCCCGTTGACGAAGTCGCCGAACTGGGCTTCCCAGCAGACGAGCATCTTGGGGTCGCCCAGCGAGTAGCCGTAGTCAAAGGCCATCACCCCGTACTCGCTCAGCGGCGAGTCGTAGACGCAGAACCGGGCCTGGCGGGGCTTGCCGTCCGATCCCGGCGTCCCGGGCGGTGTATCGGTGCCCTCTTCGCCAATCTCGCGGATGTGGTTCAGGGGGGTATAGGGCTCGGCGGTCTCGAAATCACGGACCACGGCGTGGCGGTGGCTGAAGGTGCCCCGCCGGCTGTCCTGCCCGGACACGCGGATCGGGTGGCCTTCCAGCAGCAGGGTGCCGAACGCGAGCTGTTCGGCGTCCGCGTAGCTGATCAACTCCGCGTCCGCGAGCGCGGAACGCTCCTTGAAGAGTTTTTTGAGCTTGGGGTTGAGGTTGAATCCGTCCGGGATGCGCCCGATCGCCTCGGACACCTCGCGGATGGCCTCGATCGTCGTCGCGGTCTCGCCGGGGTCGAAACTGAACGAGTGCGTCAGGCCGGTCCACCGTGCGCTGCCCGGGTCGATGGTCGGGTCGTTGGGCTGCTTCTTGGCCGCCTGCTGTGCTTTTTCCAGGGCCTCGTCGAGCCGGCCCTGGATGGCCTGGCGGTCGGCGTCGTTGATGACGCTCTCGTTCTGGAGCCGGTCGGCGTACACATCGAGCACGGAGGTCTTGTTCTTGATTTTCGCGGCCATCAGCGGCTGCGTGAAACTGGCCTCGTCCTGCTCGTTGTGGCCGTACTTGCGGTAGCAGACCAGATCGATGAACACATCCCGCTTGAAGCGCTGGCGGAACTCGGCCGCCATCTGGGCCACCGCGACCACGGCCTCGGGGTCCTCGCCGTTCACATGGAAGATCGGCGCATCGATGGACTTGCCGATATCGGTGCAGTATCGGCTGGACCGGGCGTCCTCGGGCAGCGTGGTGAACCCGATCTGGTTGTTGACGACCACATGGATCGTGCCGCCCGTGGTGTAGCCCTCGAGTTGTGAGAAGTTGAGCACCTCCTGGACCACCCCTTGGCCGGCCACGGCCGCGTCACCGTGGATCAGGACCGGGATCACCCGTCGGCGGTCCTTGTCCCCGCGGAGCCGCTGCTTGGCCCGGCAACGCCCCTCGACCACGCCGTTGACCGCTTCGAGGTGCGAAGGGTTACTGGCCATCGCGAGGTGAATCATCCGACCGTCGGGCAGGCGGCGTGTGCCGGAGTAGCCGCGGTGGTACTTCACATCACCGGAACCGTCGGCGAACCCCTCGGTCCAGTTCTCCTCGAACTCGGTGAAGATCTGCTCGTAGGTCTTTCCCAGCACATTGTTGAGCACATTGAGCCGGCCGCGGTGGGCCATGCCGAGCACGATCTCTTCGACGCCGAGCGCGGCGGACGCCTCGATGACACGCTGCAACAGCGGGATCAACGACTCGGCGCCTTCCAGACTGAACCGCTTGTCGCCGGGGTACCGCTTCTGGAGGAACTTCTCGAAGGTCTCGGACTTGGTCAGGTGCTCGAGGATGGCCATCCGATCCTGGCGGCGCAGCTCGACCCGGCCGCCGCCCGACTCATACCGCTCGATCAGCCAGGCCCGCTGCTCCAGATCCGACACATGCATGAACTCGACCCCGATCGAGCCGCAGTACATCGCCTCGAGCCGGTCGATCAGTTCGCGCACGGTCACCGACTCGCCCAGCCCCATGGCCGTGCCGTCGACGACCCGCACAAGCTCGCGCTCGGTGATGTTGTGGTACTCGAGATCGAGCGCGGAAGGCCGCTCCCGCTCGCGGCCGAAAGGATCGATCCTGGCGTGGACATGGCCCTGGTCCCGGTACGCGCCGATCAGGTCATCGACGACCGCTTCGAACGGGGAGGCACGCCCGGCGGGGCGGCCGATGGTCGGGGAAATACGGACAGGGCCGGTGGTCGCCCACGGATGGGCCGCGGACGCCTCGGGCATCTGGACCACGCCGTTCTGGCCGAAGAGCTTCAGAGCCCCGGCCTGGGCCAGCTCGAAGCCCCGGAAGAACGCCTGCATCTCGGGACCGACCGACGACGGATCCTTCCGGAACAGCTCGTACTGCCCTTCCAGATACTCAGGATTCCACTGGTTGACGGCAGGAACAACGGGTCGAGGCGCGGCGCTCATGGCAATCCTCAGCCGACCCACGGCCCCGCTTTTTCGCCGGCGGGAGCCGGGGATTCTCCGGATACACATCAGGGCACAGCGCCCTCAGCCAAACTCTAGTCACCACTATCGTCCTTTGCGCCCCTCAATCCATCCCAAATACCCAGCTTGGGCCCCTTTCCCGGCCCCGTGCCTGCAATTTCGGCCGATGGCCGGTTGCGGACCAGACCGATCGGTCTATGACGGCGCAGGCACACATCCGGCAAGCTTTCGGGGCTTCACTCAGCCGAAGCGTCCGGTCACATACTGCTCGGTTTCGGGCAGGGCCGGGGTCTGGAATATGTCCGCCGTCGGCCCGTACTCGACGAGCCGGCCCAGATACATGAAGGCGGTGTTTTTACTCACCCGGGCGGCCTGCTGCATGTTGTGGGTCACGATGAGCACCGTGTACTTTTCCGCGATCTGGGTGATCAGTTCCTCGATGCGGAGCGTGGCGATGGGGTCCAGGGCCGAGCAGGGCTCGTCGAGCAGGAGGACCTCCGGGTCCGCCACGATCGCCCGGGCGATGCACAACCGCTGCTGCTGACCGCCCGAGAGGCCCAGGGCGGACTGCTTGAGCCGGTCCTTGACCTCGTCCCAGATCGCGGCCGACCGGAGGGACCGCTCGCAGGCCTCCTCGAGCACCCGGCGCCGGTTCTCGCCGTCGATGCGGAGTGGGTAAACCACATTCTCGTAGATCGACATCGGGAAGGGGTTGGGCTTCTGGAAGACCATGCCCAGCCGCTTGCGAAGCCCGATGACATCGACATCCGGGGCATAGATGGGCGACCCGTTCAGCCGCATCCGGCCATCGACGCGGACCCCGCCGATGAGGTCGTTCATCCGGTTGATCGATCGGAGCAGGGTGGACTTGCCGCAGCCGGACGGGCCGATAAGCGCGGTGACCTCACCGCGGGGGATCTTCATGTTGATGTCGTAAATCGCCTGGGCCTGACCGTACCACAGGTTGAACGAGTCGATCTCGATCACCCCGTCGCAGTCCTTGAGCGACGCATGGACAGACGGATCCACCGGCTCGCCGCGCCGGATGGCCTCGATGACCCGATACTCGACCCGTTGGGTCTTCTCGGGCTCGGTCTGGAAGGCCACATGACGGAGGCCCTGGGTCGGTTTCTCACTCATTTCAGTACCAGCGTAGGGCATCGGGACCTCACACCGTCGATCCGGTCAGGCGGGCGCGGAGTCGGGCACGAATGATGATGGCCACGAGGTTCAGGGCCAGCACGATCGCCAAGAGCAGCAGCGTGGTCGTCCAGACCAGCGGCCGGGCCGCCTGGGAGTCCGGGCTCTGGAACCCCAGGTCATAAATGTGGAAGCCCAGGTGCATGAAGCTGCGATCCAGATGCAGATAGGGGGCTTCTCCGGACACAGGCAGATCCTGATTCAGCTTGACGGCACCGACCAGCATCAGCGGTGCGACCTCGCCCGCCCCGCGGGCCATCGCCAGGATCGCCCCGGTCAGGATGCCGGGCAGGGCGCCGGGGATGACGATCCGGCGCAGGGTCTGCCACTTGCTCGCGCCGCAGCCGTAGCTGCCCTCCCGCATCGAGTTGGGCACCGAGGCGATCGCTTCCTCCGTGGACACGATGACCACGGGCAGGGTCAGCAACGCCAGCGTCAGCGCGGCCCAGAGCATCCCGCGGCTGCCGAAGGTCGGGGAGCCGTCCGCGGCCCGGGCCTCGAAGAAGCCAGTAAAGTACGGCGTGCGGACCACCAGCGTCACCGCGAGGACCAGCGTCATCGTCCACAACGCCCAGCCCGAACGACGCAGGACGATCTGCGCTTTGCTCGGCTCCGTGCCCGGCACGGGACGGGACCAGACCCCGCAGGCATACGCCATGATCATCGCGGCCACGGTCGTGCCCAGCCCGGCCCACCACCACACCGGGGGCAGCCGGACCTCGGGCGCGGGCCCCGCGTCGACGAAGGCCCCAACGGTGTAGCAGAAGAAGCCCAGCCCGAACACGCCGTAGACGATGCTGGGGACACCGGCGAGGTTGTTGACCGCGATGCGGATGGTGCTCGTGATGATGCCCTGGGGGGCGTATTCGCGCAGGTAGAGCGCCGCGATCACGCCGAGCGGGGTCACCGTGATCGTCAGCAGCAGCGTGAGCATCACCGTGCCCACGATGACCGGGAAGACGCCGCCCTCGGTGTTCGCCTCGCGCGGCCGGGTGCTCAGGAACTCCCACCAGCGGCTCAGAAACACGCCGACCTTCTGACCCGTGCCCATCGCGTTGGTGTCCACGATGCGGACGACCTGAGAGAGCTGGATCGGGTTGTCGGGCTCGATCTGGCGCGCCGGCGCGAATCGTCCCTCGGTGGGCTCGACGATGATCAGACGCTGGCGGGCGTCGAACGCCTCCTTCTCACGGATCGTCGCGAGAATCCGGTCGTACTCCGCCTGGAGTTCAACCTCACGCTGGGCGGTGCGGTCGCGGAGGGACGCCAGCTCGGCCTCGGTCATCGTCGCGCCACGCCACGGGGCATGGAGCAGACACCCAAGGATCCCGATGAACGCACCGAGGAAACAGAACAGGCGGACCACACGCACCCACCGGCCCGACACGCTGTGCCCGTTGGCACGCCGGCCGACCGCCACGCCGACGCCCAGCAGGCCGAGCACCGCCGCCGCGGCCCCAACAAACGCCGGAAGCGGCATCGGCGAACCGATGCGATCGGTCCGCTGCATGTCCAGCTCGACGCTGCGGACGCGGAGCCGCTGGCGTTCCATCTCCCGATTGACGCGTCCGAGGTCCTGACGCATGAGCCGCTCGACCTCGGCGCGTCGTTGGCGGGCCGAGGCGTGCTCGGCGTGGTAGTACGCCATCACGGCCTCGTAACCCTCGGCCACAACACGCTGCTCCCCGTCGATCACCTCGACGGCACGCTCTGGCACGCCGAACCACACGCTCCAGGCCTCCCGCTCCACCATGACCGCGCCCGGGGGCGTCTCGATGGAGGCGATGTCGGCGTGGGACACCCAGCGGAAGGGCTCCCGGCCGATGTCCCGGTTGCCGGTGCGATACAGGGTTCTGGCCGGCTCGTCGTCCTCCGCCGTCCGGATGCCCAGGAAGACCGAACCATCCTGGAGCGTGACCTGCTCGACCGGACGGGGCCAAAAGGTGGTCATGCCGTGCGTGACAATCATCCCCACCAGCCCGATGATCATGACCAGGCAGACCACCAGGGCCCCCCCGGTCAGCCAGATCATCGGCTCGCCCCGCGCGCTCAGGGGGGTGCTCCGCATCTCCAGCGGCTTGCCGGGAGGCCTCGCGCCGTTGGCAGCAGGCACCACTCGATCGCCCACCATCCGGCTCATAGTCCCGCCGTCCTTGACCGGACCACCTGCCGCACGACCTCGGCGCAGGTATTGATCACAAAGGTCATCAGGAAGAGCACCAGCCCGCAGAGGAACAGCACGCGGTAGTGCGTGCCGCCCTTCGGCGCCTCGGGCAGTTCGACGGCGATGTTGGCCGAAAGCGTCCGGAACCCGCCGAAGATGTTCCAGCTCATCTCGGGTGTGTTGCCCGTGGCCATCAGGACGATCATGGTCTCCCCCGCCGCCCGGCCGAACCCGATCATGCAGGCGGAGAAGATGCCCGAGCCGGCGACCGGGATGACGATCCGCATCGCCGTCTGCCAGGGCGTCGCGCCCGCACCGAGCGAAGCCGCCCGGAGCGAATCCGGCACCGCCCGTAGCGAGTCCTCGGAGATGGTGTAGATGATCGGGATCACCGCGAAGCCCATGATCATCGCCACGACCAGCGTGTTGCGCGGCGAGAACGGGCCGAAGATCGAGTCGCGCGGGTCAAAGCCCATGCTGTCCAATCCGATCGCAAGACCGAACGAAGCCAAGCCGACCAGCAACAGCATCACCAGCAGGCGTGCGAGGACGAACACCGCCCCGAAAAGGGCCGTCCGTCCACGCAGCAGCGCGTCGATGCGCCGGCCAAACAAGACAGACTGGATCACCGCCAGGACGATGGCCGCCGGCCCGAGCAACACCACGAACCATCCCGGCCAGCCAGGGCCGTACTCGCTGGCCAGCCACCGGCGCATGTCGACCTGCAAGCCGATGCCCGCCGACTCCGGCGGCGCGAAGAGCGCCCGCTCGAACCAGGGTCCCATCGCGACCGCGGCCGCGACGCCGAAGCCGCACGCCGCGAGCACCAGCAGCAGGTGCTGGCCCGACCGCATCCGCTTGCGCAGCGAGAGCGGCACCAACTGCCACAGATGGGCCGAGAGCAGGACCGCCACCGGGATGGTCCCGATCCCCACCAGCACCGAAGGCAGCCACTCCCGCACGAACGGTGCGACGATGATCGCGGCGACAAAGCCCAGTACGACCGAAGGCAGCGAGGCCATGATCTCCACGCCGGGCTTGACCACGCGCCGGACCCGATGGCTGAGGAACTCGCTCGTGTAGACCGCCGCGAGCACGCCCATCGGCACCGCGAAGAGCATCGCGAACACGGTCGCCTTGAGCGAGCCGAAGATCAGCGGCACCAGGCTGAGCTTGGTCTCCGATGCGTCGTCGCCGGCCGAGGATTGGTAGACGAACTCAGGCTCGGCCAGGCCCTCGTAGTGGACCCTGCCGAACAGCGCCTTGAAGGAGAACTGCGGGAACCCGGGGGCCAGCGACCGGTGCATGTACGAACCGTCAGAGCCCAGCACGAGCAGGCCATTGTTCCGCGGGAACAGCCGGGCGACCGCGGCCCCGGGCAAGCCCGCGTCGAACGAGGTCACGACCTTCTCCGAGGTCATGTGACGCACCCGGACGCCGCCATCGGCCCCGAGGATGACAATGGACCGGTCCCGCACGCTGGGCGACATCTCGATCACGGCCGAGTCCGCCCCTTCGACCTCGTGCGACATGACCAGCCGCCGAACCCGGGACAACGCCCCTTCCTCGTCAAAGCCCGCCACATGCCACGAACGGACCATGCCGTGCTCGTCGCCGAGCAACAGCGTCTGGGCCCCGAGCAGCATGTTCGCCGCCGTGACCGTCACGCCTTCTGGAACCCCCCGGATGGTTTCGGCCCGCTCGTACGCGCTGCCGGCGCGGGCGTATCGGCGCACGGTCCCGTCCGGGTCGACCAGGAGCACATGCTCGGAGTCGGCCGTCACGAACGCCCATCGGGGCACGGCGTCCGGCTCGACCGAGAAGGTGCTCGCGCTCAGTCGAGTCGTCGGCGCCCCGCCGCCCAGCGGCCGGATCGTCCGCACGGTGTTCACCGCGACCGTCCCGTCCTCCCGAACGGCCAGCAGCACCGTCCGTCCGGTCGGGTCGATGCGGTAGTCGATCCGAACGACAGCCCCGGAACCATCAGCCAGCGCGACCGGGGCCCCCATCTCGACCGACATCGTGGTCCGGCGGGCCCGGCCGGTTTCGGTCACCTCGAAGATGTCCCCGTTCTCGCTCCAGACTTCCCCCGGGCGCCGGGCCGGATCCGCCCGGACCGTGGTGGAGCGAAATCCGATCGAGCCGAGCCGGACCGTGCCGTTCTCGTGACCCGTGGCGACCAACTGGCCGTTGCGGGCCACGCTGATCACGGTGGTGGCGGCGTCGCGCGTCAGGCCCACCGGCTCGCCGAGCGGCGAACCGTCGGACATCAGGTACGCGCGGACCGTGCCCTCCGAATCCACCACGGCCATCGCCAGCCGGTACTGGTCCAGCACGACCGGGCCGGCCGGGACCGACGCGGCCACCTCGGCCCGCTCCCCGACCGTGCCACGCGTGAACAGCGGCAGGACGACATACGCCAAATAGACGCAGATGCCCAGCACGGCCACGATGACAAGGAACCCGCCGGTGCTGATCACCAGCTCAGCCAGCCGATCCGTCGCGTGCACCCGACGGCTCACCCGTCGTGGCGATTGTCGGGCCGGTTGGTCCATCGCGCGGTGATCCTGCGGGTTCAAGATCGGTACTGGAGGAAAAAGACCGGGACGCCCGCGTCCGCGGACGCCCCGACGATAGCCGTGGAATGAGCGTCGGTGAACCGCCGGCGATCAGAAGTCCGGGGTGATCCCGCAGGCCTTGAGGTCCTCGCGAGCCACATGCGCGGAAACCGGGAAGAACCCGTCCTTGAGGACCACTTCCTGACCCTGGCGGCTGAACATGAGCTTGACGAACTCCGCCCGCAGCGGGTCCAGCCCGTTGATCGGATCGGCGTTGACATAGACATACAGGAACCGGGCCAGGGGGTACTCGCCCGTGTTCGCGTACTCCGCCGTCGGGGGCACGGCCTCGCCGCCGTCCACCGAGATCCGGAGCATCTTCACGTCCGCGGTCGCGTACCCCACGCCGGAATAACCCATCGAGTAGCGGTCGGTCGCGATGCCCTGAACCACCGCGGACGAACCGGGCTGCTCCTTGACGGTGTCCTTGAAGTCATGGCCCTGCAGCGCGACGGACTTGAAGAAGCCGTAGGTGCCCGAAGCCGAGTTGCGACCGTACAGGCCGATCGGCCGGTTACGCCACGCGGGGTCGTTCACCCCCAGATCACCCCAGGTCATGTCCCGGTTGGTCACGGAGAAGACCTGGGTCAACTGCTCGATGGAGATCTCATCCAGCGGGCAGTCCCGGTGGACAAAGACCGCCAGCGCGTCGATCCCGGGGCGCAGAGCGACGGGCTCGTAGCCGAAGTTGGCCACGAAGCGGTCGATTTCCGATGACCGCATCGGCCGGCTCATCGGGCCGAAGTGGGCCTGACCCTGGATCAGGGCGGGGGGTGCGGTCGAGGAGCCCTTGCCCTCGACCTCGATCTGGGAAGCGGGGTAAAATACCTTGAACTCTTCGCCCCAGAGCGTCATCAGGTTATTCATGGTGTCCGACCCGATGCTCTTGACGCTCCCTGACACCGCGCTGGCAGCCCGGTATGTGGCCAGATCAGGGTCAATGTCGCCCGCCCCGATCGCCGCGGGAGTCATCAGGCCGGCCAGAAGGGCGGCGGCGAACACTCGCTTCATCATTCCAAGCATGTCAGCAGCTCCGTTCTTGGTGTGGGATGCAACCAACGGAATGGTCGCAGCCCCGGAGCGGAAAGCGCGTGAAGTAGCCGTGAAGACTTTGTAAAGATCTTCATGAAGCTCATGTTTATGAGTGTATCCACCTAGCCTTCGGCCCCGACCCCCAGCAGCCTGCGAACCTCGCTGACCACCCGCTCGTCGTCGGGCTGAACCCGCGGCTCGAACCGGGCCACCACATTGCCCTCCCGATCAACCAGGAACTTGGTGAAGTTCCAACCCGGTTCCCCCCCGAGCGGCTCGGGCAGGCGGGCCAGGTGCCGGTACAGCGGGTGGACATCGTCCCCCCGGACACTGATCTTGCTCGCGAGCGGGAAGGTCACATCGAACCGGTCGGTGCAGAAGGCCAGGATTTCTTCGTTCGTGCCCGGCTCCTGACCCATGAAGTTGTTGGCCGGGAACCCGATAATGACCAATCCTTCCTTTTCGTGGGCCCGGTGCAGCTTCTCAAGGGCCTCGTACTGGGGTGTGAGCCCGCACCGGCTGGCCGTGTTGACGAGCATCACCACCCGGCCCTTGTACGCCTGCAGCGTCGTCGGCGTGCCGTCAATCAACTCGAAACCGTGGTGCAGCACATTCGGGGACACCGGCGCCTCCTCCTGAGCCGCGGGCGGCTCTGCGAACGCCCAGCCCCCGATCAGGCCGGCCCCCGCGAGCACGGCAACAGGCAGGAGGGCGGCCATCAATCCGGTCCGGAGTGAGCAGGAAGGGCAGGGCATCGGTCAACCTCCAACGTTCGTATCCTGTGTCATGAATCCGGTCACGCCGAGCGAAACGGCGGCTCCAGTCTCAGGTTCGAACCGCGTCGCCCCGGCGATGCTTTCACGCACGGTGCGATTTTGCATCAACCCGGACGGCTCCCGGGAAGGCCCGAACGGCCATGCCGGGCGTCCGGCCATGCGAGGGCTCGGCCGATACTACGAGATCACCGCGACCGTCAGCGGAGAGCCGGACCCGCGGACCGGGTACATCATCAGTATTCACGATATCGATGTCCCGATTCGAGAGTCCGTGCTCCCTCTGATCGACCGGGCCTGTCTGTATTCCCCCAGCCGCGAGCCTGCGGCGTTACTGCAAGATCTCTGGGATCAGGCGGAAAAAGCCGTGCCCCGGCCGCTGGAACGCCTGACCTGGAATCTCACCCCAACGTACAAGGTAGAGATGTCCGTGACCGATCGCCAAGCCAACCGGGTGCTCATCCGACAGAAGTTCGATTTCGCGGCCGCCCACCGCCTCCACAGCCCCGAGTTGAGCGACGAGGACAACCGCCGCGTCTTCGGCAAATGCAACAACCCCAGCGGTCACGGGCACAACTACCAGATCGAGCCGACGGTGTCCATCCCCGCGGAACGGGCGGACGGCTTCTCGCTGGCGAACCTGGAAGCCATCGTCAAGTCCGCCGTCATCGAGCCGTTCGACCACAAGCACCTGAACACCGACACGACCGACTTCGATCAATCCCGCGGCGGGGTCATCCCCTCCGTTGAGCGGATCGCCATGGTCTGCCACCAGCGCCTGGCGGGCCCGATCCGTGAGCTGGTCGATGGGGCGGAACTGATCCGCGTGACCGTCTGGGAAACGGATCGGACGAGCTGCACCTTCCCGGCCTGAAATCCACGACCCTCCGGTGGATTCCTACGCTGTGGTGTTGACCGATCCCAAGCACATCCTGCTGATCCGGCCCAGCGCCTTGGGCGATGTCTGCCGCACGGTTCCGGTCGTGGCGGCCCTGCGCCGACGCTATCCCGACGCCCGGATCGACTGGATGGTGCAGGACGGTTTCGCGGACGCGATCCGACACCACCCGGCGGTGGACCGCGTGGTGCCGTTCCCGCGCAAGGCGCTCGGGCGGGACCTGTTGCGAGGGCGTCTCGGCGGGACCCGTGCGTTTCTCGGGTCGCTCCGCGAGGCTGGCTACGGGATGGTCATCGACGCCCAGGGGCTGGCACGCAGCGGGATCTTCATGTTCGCCACGCGGGCTCCGGTTCGCATCGGCTACCGGCAGGCCCAGGAGTTCGCCTGGCTCGCGGCCAACCGGCGCGCGGACGCCCCCAGGACGGAACACACCGTGGACCGGATGCTGCGACTGGCCGCGGCGGCCGGCTGCGAGACCGCCCGCCCCGACATGAGCCTTGTCGCCGCGCCCGACGATCTCTCGCAGGTCATCGTGGAGTATCCGGAACGGTTCGCCCTGATCGCGCCGACCTCCCGCTGGGCCTCGAAGCGTTGGCCGGACGATCGGTTCGCTGCGGCCACCCGGGCAATGCTCGACCGCAGGCTCGTCGAGCGGGTCGTCATCGTCGGCGCGCCCGGTGAACGGGACCAGTGCCCGGCATGCCTCGGCCTGGCCGCCGAGCACCCCCGCGTCACGGACCGGGTCGGCTCGACCTCGGTCGGCATGCTGATGGCGTTGATCTCACGGGCCGCCCTGGTGCTCGCCAACGATTCGGCCGCGGTGCACATGGCGGTCGGATTCGACAAGCCCATCGTGGCCCTCTACGGGCCGACGGATGTCGGCCGGGTCGGGCCCTACCGGCGGGAGGCGGATGTGATCCAGCACCGCCGGCCGGATGACCGGCTCGACCACAAGAACGACGCCAACGCCGCCATGATGGAACGCATCACGACCGCAGAGGTCATCGCCGCCGCCGAGCAACGCCTGACGGCATGATCTCGCGCGATCATCGCCCGGCGAACACGAACCAGCCCAGCCCGATCGTGAAGCACCACGCCCCGTAGAGCCCGTGCTCGATGCCGGCCGCCAGGGCCGAGCGGGTCCGGTCGTAGGTGTACGCGAAGAGCAGTCCGCCGATGAAGGTCATGACCAGCGCCACCCAGTTCCAGAACAACGCGTGCATCCAGGCGAACACCATCGCGTTGACGACGATGAGGACCGCCCGCTTCGGGAACAGCACCTGGTACCGGTGCCAGAAAAACACCCGATGGGTGATCTCCTGGGGGTACGCGCTCAGCCATGGGTAGACGATCCACAGGATCACGAGGATGTCCGGCCGCTCACGGGGCAGCCGCAGGAACCCGGTCTCCGGCAGCAGCGGTGTGCGGAACGCCATCAACGCGGTCAGCCCGAGCAGCAGGATCGCGGCGACGGCCCAGAGCCCGACGATTCGACCCAGGTCCGCGCGGGCCCGGCGCCAACCCCACAGGCAGGTATTGGCGAAACCGCGATCGAGCAGCAGGTAGACGACGATAAGCACCGTCGTGCCGAGCAGAACCGGGAAGACCAGCCGGCCCGGCGTGGCGCCTATCTCGACCAGCCACCCGAGCCCGACGGATCGCATGAACGGATGGAGATGGCCATTGCGGTCCACCGCCGCGGCGAGCACCGCCGGCAGCAGCAGAAACAGCAGGGAGAACTCCGTCCAACGCCACACGGCACGCCAGGGTGTCAGGCTCGCGGGCTGGACGGCGATATTGGGCACGGTTCGATCGTAAGTCATGGGTTCTGCGTCAGCGGAGCCACCATCGCCGCCGGCCCAAGCGCCCCGCGGCGTGCTCTTCCATCAGCATTCGGGCGTTGGCGCGGTTGGGTTTCATGAAGAAATCCAGCAGATTCCCCACGACCGGTACCATCCCGATGATCCAGTCGCCGGTCAGATTGAACAGCATGCGGAGCAGGATCAGCCGGCGCACGCCCAGCCGCCGGGCGTCGAAGATGATGACCAGACCCATGCCGAACGAGATCGTGTCGCCGATCACCGGCAAAAGGCCGAGCAGCGGGTCGATCCCGAACCGAAAGTTGGTGCCGGGGAATCGGTACTTGGCGTCGAGCAGCCGCGCCAACTTCAGCGAGCGCGGGATGCCGGGATGCTCCCGGAAGGCCTCGGATGCTTCGATGGGCGTCATGATCAGACTTCGGCGTAGAGCCCGCCGCCCGTGTCGCGGAGTTTGCCGGACGCGACAAGCGCCTTCCAGACTTCGGGCGGGAACTCGGTCGGCGGTTTGATCGCATTGATCCCGGACTGCTTGCCGCCCGAGGTGTACCGCCCGCCGAGCTTGGATTCCTGATCCAGCCGCGTCAGCTTGAGTCGCTTGCGAAACGCCTTCAATGCCGCGATCATGTCGCCCTCGGTGACGGAATCCGGGATCCTCGCCGGCGGTTCTGACCCGGGGTTCTCCAGCGACCGGACCATCGCGTCAAGCCCCGCGTGATCCTTCACGGCCAGCACCCGCTTGGACTCGGCCGGATTGACCGGGAACCGGCCCAGCAACCGCCCGGCGAGCGCCCAGGCGTCGACGATCTGCAGGCCGTTGGTTGATGTCCCGATCGTGTCGGTCACCTCGCGGAGTTTTTCCAATGCGTTCATGGCGGCTCCGTTCAGCGGATGTCCAGTTCCGGCACGGCGTCGATCAGCCCGGCGTCGTGCGCCCGGCGGTACAACTCGCCCAGAGCACGCCGGCCGGTCTCTCCCATGTCCACCGTCATCGGGCTGACATACATGTCCAGGTACCAGTCCAGCAGTGCGTCGTCGTCCCATTCCGGCTTGCCGGCGTTGTTGCGTCGGAGGAACGCCTTGGACGCCTCACGCTCCTCCGCCGCGATCGCCACGGATCGGGCCAGCAGATCGCAGATGGCATCCAGATCCGGCAGGTCGCGGCGGATCACATTCAGTCCCAGCGGCAGCGGCAACCCCGTCTGCGTCCCCCACCACTGGCCCATGTCGGCGATGGCCCGCAGGTTGTGGTGGTCCAGCGTCAGCTGCGCCTCGTGGATCAGCAGCCCCGCGTCGGCCTCGCCCGACGCGACCGCCTCGGGGATCTCCGAGAAGAGCATCTCGTTCACACGCACACCGGGCCGGGCGAGCCGCAGCGTCATGTACGCGGTCGTGTTGACGCCCGGGATCGCCACCAGATCGCCCGCGAGGTCCTCGAAGGTCTCGATCGCCGAGTCCTTCCGGACCACGAGTTTCGGCCCGTAGTGCTCACCGAACGACGCCCCGGCCCGTGTGATCGCGTACCGGTCGGCGATGGCCGGGTAGGCCGCCGCGGAGATCGCGGTGATGTCGTACACGCTCTCGCCAGTCAGTGCAAGCTTGTTGAGCTCCTCGACATCCCGGGCGGTCAGGGCGAAAGCCAGACCTCCGGCATCCAGTTGCGGCGATGAAAACCGCCCGGCATCGGGGTGGTTCTGGCCGGTCAGCGGCCACCACATGACCAGATCGTCCGCGTCGGGGGAATGGGCCAGGGTCAGGGTGGTCGTGCCGGGCATACAACCGGAGCCTATGCATCGGCCAAGGATCCGGAGCGAACACCCGGGTCCAGCAGCAAAGGAGCGGACGCATGAGCGAGGCGAAAGTGGCGATCGTGACGGGCGCCGGGTCAGGGGTCGGTCGATGCGTGGCCAAACACCTGGCCGAGGCCGGGTACCGGGTCGCGCTCGTGGGGCGGACCGAGTCCCGACTGCGGGAAACCGGGGAACTGCTCGGCCCCGAGGGCATGTGCTGGAAGGCGATCCCCGCGGATATCACCAGCGATGCCGACCGGGCCCGGATCGTCGAGGAAACGCAGGCCGCCTTCGGCCGGATCGACGCGCTGGTCAACAATGCGGGCGCTGCCGGTCTCAAGAAGCTCAAGGATTTCACCATCGAGGACCTCCGAGAGCAGTTCGAGGTCAACGCGCTCGGCCCGATCGATCTGGCCGCACGCTGCCTGCGGGTCATGGACCCGCAGGGCGGGGTCGTCGTCTTCACCTCCTCGATGTCCACCAAGGACCCGTTCCCCGGTTTGGGCGTCTACGGCTGCGCAAAATCGGCCCTGAACGCGGCCTGCCGGGCCATCATGAACGAAAAGGGTAAGTCCGACTTCCGTGCCTACGCCGTCGCCCCGGGCGCGATCGAGACCGGCATGCTCCGCTCCATGTGGAACGAGAAAATCCTGCCGAAGGACAAGACCCTGGACCCGGATCAGGTCGCCGAAGCGATCGTCGCGTGTGTGACCGGCGAGACCGACGCCAAGCCCGGCGAAACGATCTACATGCCCTCGCACTGACACTGGCTCACACCCGGGCGTGGATCCAGCGGCCCTTCATGAAGTAGATCGTGAAGGCCAAACCTCGGATGACCAGCTCGCTGCACAGCCCGACCCAGAGCAGGGTCAGGCTGCCCTCCCAGGGCGCAGGGTTCGTGATGATCGCCCCGCCCAGGAACTCGGGCAGACGCAGATCCACGCCCGAGATGAAGTACGCCAGCGGCAGACGCACGCCGTAGGTCGTGACCCAGGTGATCACCATGACCGCCTTGACATCGCCCGCCCCACGCATGGCCGAACGGAGCACGATGCCCAAGGCGAACGGCACCTGGACCACGCCGCAGATGATCAGCAAGGGAGGCACGAGGCGCTGGTGGGCGGGCTGGCTCGACAGCAGGCCGGTGATGGTCTCGGGCAGCAGCATGAAGGCTAGCCCGAAGCAGCCCATGATGACCACCGCCACCCCGGTCGCCAGCAGCACCGCCCTCTTGGCCAGGTCCGGCCGCCGGGCGCCGAGGTACTGGCCGGCGAGGGTCGCCGCGGCCGAGCCCATCGCGAACCCGGCCAGGAAGCTGAACGCCTCGATCCGGATCGCGATGATGTGGGCCCCCAGATAGCCCTCACGCGCCGAGTTGAGCGCCAGCGACCCGACGAAAGCCACGATGAAGAAGTTGCCCACCCACATCCCCAGGGTTTCCAGGAAGTTGGGCACGCCGAGCCGCACGATCCGCCAGACGGTCAGCCAGTGCGGACGCATGCGCTTGAGCCGCAGGCGCACGCCCCAGTGCCCCGATCGGGCCTGGTGCAGCACGACCAGCATGCCCGCGACATCGCCGCAAACCGTGCCGATGGCGATGCCCGTCACGCCCATGTCGAGCGACACCGGCGGGGCGTACCCCAGGATGTTCGCCCCGGACGCTGTCCAAGAAACGATGATGTTCACGATGTTGCGCACGATCATCGCCCACAGCGGCGAGATCGAATCGCCCGCCCCCCGGGCGCAGGCGATCATGGCGAAGAGCATGGTCGAGCTCGGCACACCCAGCGCGATGATCCGCATGTATCGGTTGAACGATTCGGATGCGTCTTCCGACATCGAAAGGATGTCCGTCACGAGCGGGGACACCGAATAGATGAAGATCCCCACCAGCACGCCCACGGCCAGCGCCAGGGTGGCCGTCTGACCGACGATCACCCCCGCCACCGCCATCCGGGACTTGCCCACCGACCGGGACACCAGGGCCGTCGCCCCGACACCTATCGCCATGATCACCAGTCCGATGAACCACATGATGTACGACGCCCCGCCGATCGCGTCGGTCGCGGCCTCGCCCCCGGGCAGGCCCGCGGCCAGCATCGTGTCCACCAGCCCGACGAGCGAGTTGAGAAACGACTCGGTGATGATTGGCCAGGAAAGCACCCACAACGCCGGGCCGAGCGTCAGCCCCGCCAGCCGGCCGGACTTGAACCGCCCGTCCGGGGTCAGCCCATCGCGGGGCAACGGCGCGGGCGCCGTGCTGGGCACAACGGTCAACTGCTGCTGATCCTCCTCGTTCGACGGGCCTTCGTCCGGGCGTGTGGGCCCGCCGTTGGGGTCGAACGAGTCCTCGTCGGGTTGATCCTGGATGTTGTCGGGTGGCTGGGTCGGCATAACGGGTCCGAACCGCGATGGTAGGGATCGGGGAGGCCCTCGTTCCGACGGGATCGGCGTCCCTGATGCAATCAGGCAGGACGCCACGAGATGGCCCGATGACCGGGCGCGGGGTCCGCCCCTAGGGTTCCAGCCCCGCCGGAGGCGGGAGCCAACCGAAGGGAGCACCAATGCACGGAGTCGAACGCGTCGGGGTGATCGGATCGGGCCAGATGGGCGGCGGCATCGCCCAGGTCGCGGCCCAGAGCGGGTTTGAAACGGTCGTCTACGACCTCGACGCGGCGGCGCTGGGCAAGTGCAAGTCCCTGCACGAAAAGCTGTTCGCCCGGGCCGTCGAGAAGGGCCGCATGACCGAGGACCAGGTCAAGGAGACCAAGGCCCGGCTGACCTACTCCGACCAGCTCACCGATGTGCACCCGGCCGACATCGTGATCGAGGCCGTGGTCGAGAAAGCCGAGGTCAAAAAGGAGATCTTCAAGGGTCTGGCCGGCTCGGTCTCCGACCGCGCCATCCTGGCCAGCAACACCTCGTCGATCTCCATCACCGACCTGGCCACCAGCGTCGGCGACAAGGCCGACCGGTTCATCGGGATGCACTTTTTCAACCCCGTGCCCGTGATGAAACTGGTCGAGGTGATCAACGGCCTGGCCACCTCCAAGGAAACCACCGAGCGCGTGCTGGCCCTGGCCGAGGCGATGGGCAAGACCGCCGTGCCCGCCAACGACCGGGCCGGCTTCGTGTCCAACCGTATCCTGATGCCCATGATCAACGAGGCCTTCTACACCTGGATGGAGGGCGTGGCCGAGCCGGAGCACATCGACGAGATCATGAAGCTCGGCATGGCCCACCCGATGGGCCCGCTGCGCCTGGCCGACTTCATCGGGCTGGACACCTGCGCTCACATCATGGAGGTCATGGCCGACGGCCTGAGCGACCCGCGGTACCTCCCCTGCCCGCTGCTCAAGCAGCTCGTGACCGCCGGACGGCTTGGCGACAAGACCAAGCACGGCGTTTTCAGGTACGAATGACGGATCCGGACCCCCATGCGAGAGGCCCTTTGACTCGAAAAATCTTGCTTATTGCCGGCTTCGGCTTCGGGTTGATCGCGGTGTCGTGCTGCTCGCTTTGGACGCTCGCGATCGGGCCGCCCATCCCGTGGAGCAAGCGGTACTTTCGGCCGACAGATCCGATCAGCGTCTGGGAAGCCAACCCCGACAGGGAGCGATTGGCGTCCCAAGCCTCAGCTTGTGGACTGGCGTGGTCTTCAACGATCACTGGCACACAAGAGAGCAGGTACGAGTCCGGGCCCGAGTATCGGTTTCATCTGACCCCGGTGTCACTCGATCACAGGCAAATCGAATCGTGGGAAATCAAGCTTGTGAAAGTTGTTGCGTCGAGCCGCGCGAATGAGACCGTCTTCACCGGGACGGGCAGCGGACCGGTGACCGGTGAACCCACGGCCCATCCCCTGATGGAATCGGTCGAGATGTATGACGGTGCTTCGGTGCTCTTGGGCGAACTCGATTCGGTCCGACCGGGCGACACTATCGAGCTGATTGTGGAGGTCGAAGTTCAGTTCCGCTCCAACGAACCGGCCTGTGTTGCCGAGGTCAGCATCATGTTCGATTGCTTGTTTGAGTCGGGGTGGTTGCGGGTTTACCGGTAGTTTCCGGCTGTCTTTGGATGATGACTTAGCCGTGCTCTTCGGGGACGAAAAACACGGCACCGGGCTTATAGCAACGACCGGTATCGGCCCTGCCCGCTGCTCAAGCAGCTCGTGACCGCCGGACAGCTTAGCGACAAGACCGATCACGGGGATTTTACCTACTGATCGAGCCCCGACCGGCCCGCAAAGTATGACGACACCACTCTGAAACAGAGGTATATAGGCCATTCTGGGCCTTCAGAGGCCCGAAAGCTGTAGTCCTGGACCGTTCCGCCCGATCCTCCGCGGACCCAAATCTCAGGAGTACCACCGATGCGCCTCGATGTCCGCCAGAACAACCATCCCTGCTCCTGCCAGCAGCATGTCCCCGAGCTCAACGCCCGCGGCGTCGCCCTGCAGTCGGAGGCGCCCCCGGTGGTCAGCGCGCTCCGCCAAAGCTTCCCGGAATCACGCGAGCGGCCCGGCGTCTTTATCGCCGAGGGACCGGGCTTCTCCACGCGGGTGCGCGAGGTCATCGCCGGGTTCTCGGCCATGGAGCGGGCCAACACCCGCGCCGTCGTGATCGGCGAGGACGGCCGGTTTGATGCGTGGGCCTCCGCGCCGATCGAACGGATCCTCGACCGGATCAACACCGCGTGGCTCCCCGGGCTGCTCAACAACGAACAGCTCACCTTCCACCTCCAGCCCATCGTGGGCTCGCTTGGGATGGAGATCCACGGGTTCGAGGCCCTGGTCCGCGGTGCGGGGGAGCACAAGAACAAGTCGCCCGGAGACATCATCCACGCGGCCAAGTCCCATGAAGCCCTGCTCAAGTTCGACCAGATCGCCCGGCGTCGCGCCATCGAGATCGGCGCGCCCAAGCTCCTCGCCGGCGAGCGCCTGTTCATCAACTTCCTCCCGATGACCGTCTACGATCCAAGCGTCTGCCTTCGGACTACCATCAAGGCGGCCCAGGACGCGGGCGTCGATTTCTCACGCCTCGTCTTCGAGGTTGTCGAGAGCGAGGAATACCCCGACATCGACCACCTGCGCCGGATCCTGGATGTCTATCGCGAGGCCGGTTGCGGCGTCGCCCTCGACGATCTCGGCAGCGGGAACACCGCCATCAACTACATCGACCTGCTCCAGCCCGACTACATCAAGCTCGACAAGCACATCGTCGTCTCGGCCGTGGAGAACGAGCAGTACGGCCTATTGCTCGGGCTTGTCTCGTACGCCAAGCAGCGCAATATCACCGTCATCGCCGAGGGCGTGGAGACCGAGCAACAGCTCGCCGTCATGCAGGAGTTCGGCGTCGACCTGATCCAGGGCTGGCTGATCGCCAAGCCCGCGGCCGAGCCGGTCCGGGAGTTCGCGGTCAAGGGACGCCTCCGGGCGGCCTGAAACTCAGCCGCCCGCTGACGGCCGCTCGCATGCCGACCCACGACGAGCCGCGTCGATCGTCCGCGCCACCGGCAGCCCCATGATCGAGTCCATCGAACCCTCGAACCGGATCGGCCAGCCCGCGTCCAGACGCTCGGCGATGTTGTACGCGCCCGCCTTGCCCCGCCACAGGCCGGTCTCGAGGTACCCGGCGACCTGATCGTCGGACAGTTCCCCCACCGTCACCACCGACCGATCCACGAAGATGGAACGCCGCCCGACGGCCGGGTCGATCAGAGCGACCCCGGTCAGCACCTCGTGCGTCGTGCCCGCCATCGCCCGGACCATGCGCCCCGCGTCGGTGATGTCCCGCGGCTGTCCCAGGATCTCACCCGCGTTGACGCAGACCGTGTCGGCCCCGACCACCAGGGTGCCATCCCCGAGCCCGGGCTGGCATGCCGTCGCGGCCGCCTTCAGGTAGGCCAGCGCCATGACCCATTCCGCCGGCGTGCAGCGGCCCATCGACAAGCGCCCATCGTCGATGCCGCTCGGACGCACATCCAACGCCACGCCCGCGGCCTCGAGCAACTGGCGGCGGCGGGGCGATACGCTGGCGAGGGTCAGGTGCATGAAGTTCTTGGAGCGGTGGGCTTCCAACCCACCGTTCGGGCCGAGCCCGGAGTTGCGAGTTGGTTGGGCCCTGCGGGCCGACGGGGGGCTGGAAACCCCCCGCTCCAAGATTCGTTAATCGGCGAGGGGATCCGGCTTGTAGATCTTCGTCCCGATCGCCCAGTTCCGCTCGGTGAAGTTCCCGCCCAGGTCCGCCGCGGCCTGATCCGGCCGCGCCGCATCCAGCGTCAGCACGGTCTTGGCGTCGAGGTTGTCGATCAGCGAGACCATGACCGCCTCGGGCGAGGAGGGGATTTTGCACGCGCCGAACTCGGGCTTCTCGTGGTGCGAGATGATGATGTGCTGGAGCACCGTGAGGGCGCCGGCGGGCAGGCGCTGGCCGGTTTCGCGCATCATCTGCTGGGCCTTGTCGTGGAGCATGATCGCCCCCTCGACCAGATGGCCGATCAGTTCACCCCGGTCGGAATAGCCGAAGGTCCGGTCGAAGACCAGCTCCCGCGTCTTGCCCAGGTCGTGCAGGAACAGGCCCATCATGACGATGTCCCGGTTGATCCGCGGGTACAGCGGGCAGACCCGGTCGGCGATCTGCATCAGGGTCAGGGTGTGCTCGAGCAATCCGCCGAGGTACGCGTGGTGCAGCTTGGACGCGGCCGGGCAGGTGCGGAATGCGTCCATGAGATGCTCGTCGGCCAGATAGGTCTGGGCCAGCGCCTTCATGCTCGGGTGCTCGAGCGTTCCGAGCAGGGCAACGACCTCGGCGAACATCTCGCCGGGGTCCCGGGCCGAGGCGGGGATCAGCTCACGGAGCTGCTCGGGGGAGGGCTCGATCGGGTCGATCTGGTGGATGATGATCTGCAGTTCGCCCTGGTACGCCTGGGTTTCGCCCTCGATATGGACAAACCCGTCGGTGGAGAGCCGGGCGAAGGTGGACTCCTCGATCGACCACATCCGCGCCGGGGCCGAGCCGGTCTTGTCGCCGAGCAGGCAACGCAGATAGGGCTTTCCCTTCACGGTCATGCCCATCTGGGCGTTGGTGATCGAGAACGGACCCCCGATCCGCTCGGAGGGCACCATCTGGGCGATCGGCTTGCGTGTGGTCGTCATGGTCATCGCGGAGGATAGGGGGTCAGGCCCGCCCGAAAGGGCTTCCGGCGCATGGGAAACACACGATCGTGGGGAAGGTTGTGCGGCGGGCTCGGGACGCGTACCTTGTAGGGCCCAGCCGAACCCCCGGCGGGCGATCGCACCGGCCCACCCCACCGGCCACGCCGCAGGACGCGACCTTGACCCGACCCGCCCCGCGCATCCGGAACCTGCTCGCCGCGACGCTGATCGCGGCCGCCGGCCTGAACACCCCGGCCATCGCGCAGGACGCCCAGGACGCCTTCGGCGGGGTCCGCTTCCCCATCCAGGCGGCCGACGGGATCATCGACCTGGCCGGCCGCTCCGGCTGGTTCTGGCGCGAGGGGTCGACCCACCGGATCGTGCTGGACACCGATGTCCGCGTGGTGCTCGGGGGCGATCTCTTCCACGCCAACGCCGCCTCGCTCTGGCTCCAGCCGCTCGGCGACGGCGAGTACCAGGTCTTCGGCGTCTTCCGGGGCGTCCGGGCCGACGCGGGGGCCATCGATATCCGGGCCGAGACCCTGCCCGTCCGCGGCGTGGTCCGGGCGAGCGAGCCGGTCCGGGTTCGGATCGACGCCCGTTTCGACGGCCCGCCGGCCGGCCGGGACGCGGCCGCGGGGTTCCACGCCCAGGCAAACCGCGTGTTCGCGGCTCGCGTGCTGGGCGAGACCCCGCCGGACACCCCCGCCGTGGTCCGCGACGCGGTCGCTCCGAGGCCGGGGGAGGTCTTCCGACCCGGCGAGACCCCCGCGGTCGTCCGTGAAGCGGAAGCACCCGCGCCCGAGCCGGTTTTCCGGCCCACCGGCATCTTCTCGCTCTCCGTCGGCGACCGCATCGTCATCGAGGGAGGAGAGGGCCAGCCCTCCACGATCACCGCGACCGGGGGCGTGGTCCTGCAGTACCACGAACCCGCCACGGGGCGGGCGTTGGAGATGAAAGCCGAGCGGGCGGTCCTGTTCCTCAAGGAAGGCCCCCTGGACCGCACCCTGACCCGGCTCGACGCCGGCCAGGTCGAGGGCATCTACCTCGAGGGCGGGGTCATGGGCGGCGACGAGCGATGGGCCGTCCGGGCCCCCCGGGCTTACCTCGATGTCGAACGCGGCCGCGCGCTCATGCTCGACGCGGTCTTCTGGACCACCGACGCACGCACCGGCATGCCGGTCTATGTCCGGGCCCGGGCCGTGCGGCAGGAATCCGACCGCGTGTTCAGCGCCGAACGAGCCCGCCTGGCCAACAGCCCGTTCTTCGAGCCGGACTTCTTCATCGGGATCCGCGACCTGGAGGTCCGGCTCGAGGGCGACGATCGGGCGGAGGTCCCGGCGGAGGACCAGAGGGTCCGGGTCCGTGCTCGCAATGTCACCCTCAACGCGCTGGGCGTGCCCGTGTTCTGGCTGCCAGGTTTCTCCGGCGATCCGGAGGACTTCCCGCTGCGTCAGGTCCGGATCGAGGATTCCAACCGCAGCGGCCTGGCCGTCCGGACGACCTGGAACCTCGCTTCCCTGCTCAACCGCGACTGGCCGGGCGCGGATGTCAGCCTGCTGCTCGATTACTACTCCGACCGCGGCGTCGCCCTCGGCCTCGATGCGGACTGGAATGTTAACAACCATCGCGGCTCCCTGTTCGCCTACCTGCTGCCCGATGACACCGGGCGTGACCTGCTGCCCCGCGGCACGCGCATCGATCGCGACGGCGAGACGCGCGGCATGGCGAAGCTCCAGGACCTCTGGGCTTTCCGCGAGAACTGGAACCTCGTCACCGAGTTGAGCTACATCTCTGACGAAGCGTTCGTCCCAGCCTTCTTCCCCGACATGGCCAAGGAGACCGAGGACTTCCGCAACCGCCTGATCCTCGAACGAGCCGGCGAGCAGACGCACTTCGCGCTCGAAACATCGCTGGCCCAGGGCGACTTCATCGCGGCCGAGCACATCATCCAGTCGCAGGGGTATCGCGTCGAGCGCCTGCCCGAGGCACGCTTCGCCTGGGGCATGCGCGATGTGTTCGAGGAGACCATGCCCGGCGTGCTGGCCTACGGCTGGGAAGCAAGGGCCGGATCGCTGCGGATGAAGTTCAGCGACGCCACCGCCGCCTCGTACGGATTCAACACCCCCGGCCTGGCCGACACCGCGTTTGGAACACTCCCCGACGAGTCGCTCGGCGACGTCCTGCGGGCCGCGGGGCTGGACGAGGATTCGGTCACCCGGCTCGACACCCGGCACGAGCTTGTCGGCACGCTGTCCCTCGGCCCGCTGCGCGTCACCCCGTTCATGGTCGGCCGGCTGACCGCCTACGACACCAACTTCTCCGATTTCAGCCCGCAGGAAGAGGACCGCACGCGACTCTGGGGCGCCGCCGGCGTCACGCTCTCCACCGTGCTCCAGAAGGTCGACAACAATGCGGAGTCACGCCTGCTGGACATCCACCGCCTCCGCCACATCGTCGAGCCCTCGGTGACGCTCTGGACCGCCGACACGAACATCACCCGCGACGAACTGCCCGTCTTTGACGACGATGTGGAGAATCTGCTGGCGGGCACCACGGTCCGCGCCGCCGTCGATCAGACCTGGCAAACCAAGCGGGGCGGGATCGGGCGTTGGCGGGATGTCGATGTGCTGAAGATCCGCACCGAGTATGTCTGGTCCTCCGACCGGGCCGGCACATCGCCCATCCCCCGCTACTTCTCGTCACGGCCCGAACTGAGCAACCCAGGCGAGTACATCGGGCTCAGCGGCGTGTGGAAACCGACCGAGGTACTGGCCATCGCCGGCGAGACGATCTACGACCTGGAGGAGGACGACTTCGCCCGAAGCTCCGGCGGCTTCATCATCCAGCACCGCCCCGGATTCCAGACCTGGTTCGAGCTGCGGCGGATCAACCCGCTCGACGCGACCTACGGGTCAATTGCCGCCAACTACCGCATGACCGAGAAGTACGCCGTCAACTCCCGGGTCACCTACAACTTCGATCTAGACGACTTCCAGCTCTTCAGCGCCCTGATCCAGCGCCGATTCCAGGTCGGGACGCTCGGCGTGAGCATCAACTACGACAACATCCGCGGCGAGACCAGCTTCGGCATCGTCTTCCGGCCCGGCACCACCGGCGGCGGGCTGACCATCGACCCGACCTTCGGCGGCTGAACCCGCACCAGGGGTTCAGAGCGACCGGCGGGGCGCCGCGGCGACATTCGCCAGCAGCAGCCCGGCCACCAACGCCAACGCCGTGATCAGAACCCGGAACGCGGTCTGCATCCCCGTCACCGTGTCCTCGATCAGGAAGAACTCGAAGCTGCGGTACCCGAGCACCCCCGGCACCAGCATCAGCAGGCCCGGGAAGATGATCGTGGACGCCGGCCGGTTGCGGCTCCGCTGGTAGAGATTCCCGAGCACCCCCACCGTTGCGGAGGTCGCGCACACGCCCAGATCCGTCCCGATCTCCGCCGTGAGCACGCGGGACAGGTTGAACGAGCCCGCGCCGGCCAGGACCATCACCCACGCGTCCTTCGCCCGCGCGTTGAGCAGGACGACGAACCCGAGCGGCGCGATGAACGCCGCGACGACCTCGGTCCAGCCCGGCAGCGGCGTCGGGGGCGCGTCGTACCCCCCGGGCAGATGCCCGGCGATCCGCTTGCCCACCGCCACGCCGAACCCGATCGAGAGCAGCACCGTGATCGCCCCGGTGATCCGGGCCGTGCCCGACACCAGGTTGCGTGTGGCCAGCTCGGCCATCGCGGTCGTGATGGTCATGCCCGGCATCAGCACGATCAGTCCCGCGACGGTGATCAGCGGGATCGAGGCCGGCCCCAGCACGACCGTCGCCAGCGAAGCGAGCACCGCGGCGGCCAAACCGGCCGCGAACTCGAGCAGGCGTGCGGCGTGACGCTGGCGTGCCGCCGCGTGGGCCAGCGATCCCACGCCCAGCCCGGTGACCCCCGCCCCGAGAATCTCGACCCCGCCCCCGCCGAAGAAACGCGCCACACCGGCCGCCGCGACCGCGAACCCGATGATGTGCAGCCACGCGGGATACCGCTGGCGGCGGGCCACGATCCGCTTGACAATCCGCGTGGCCTTGGCGGGGCGGATACGGCCCTCGACGACGCGACGCAACAACTCATCGAACGCGACGATCTTCGACAGGTCCGTTCCCCGCGGGTCCACGCGCGAGAGATAGGTGTCCCGTTTCTCGCCGATCTCGATCGAAACCAGCACCGAGGTCGGCGTGGACGAGCACTGGGTCTTGACACCGAGCGCATTACCGGCCAGGTCGATCGCTTCCTCCAGCCGGTGCGCGGCCATCCCATGGGTCCCGAGCGCCCGCGCCATCTCGATCAGGAATCGCGCGCGCGGGTCATCCCGTCTCGGCTCGGCCCGCTGGATGATCCTTGGTCTCGGTCTGGGCAACCCAACGCTCCCGGGCGGCTCCGAACGCCGCATGCCCGACAGTAGCCCGCACGCCGCGTTCGGCGGCCGGACCCTATGATTCGGGCCCGGGGACGGTCCCGGACGAGGGAGAGACCACCATGGCCCAGCAGCTCGGCGCCGCCACCAGTGAGTTCGAGAAAACCGACCGGTGCGCGGATCTGGACCACCGCCCGCGCGTGCTCCTCGGCAAGATGGGCCTCGATGGCCACGACCGCGGCGTTAAAGTGATCGCCCGTGCCCTGCGCGACTCGGGCATCCACGTCATCTACTCGGGCCTCTGGCAGACCCCGGCCAGTTTGGCCGTGTCCGCCCGTGATGAGGATGTCGACTGCATCGCCGCCTCGATGATGAGCAACTCCCACCTCTCCCTGGCCCCCCGGCTCATCGGAGAACTCCGACGCCTCGGGCGTAGCGACATCCCCGTGCTGATGGGCGGCATCCTGCCCGCCGAGGATGTGCCCAAGCTCAAGGAACTCGGCGTCCGCGCCTGCTTTCCAACCGGGACGGGGCTTCTGGATGTGGTCGCCGCGGTCAAGTCCTGCGTCGTGCCCACCGGCGAGCGGATCGAGGGGTCACACCGCACGGCCCAGCTCGCACGGAACATCTCGCTCGTCCACGACGAGCGTCCGATCGCCGACGACACGCCGCTGCGACGCCCCAAACGCGTCATCGGTGTGACCGGCTCGCCCGGCGCCGGCAAAAGCACGCTCGTCGCCCAGCTCGCGGGCGAGTACACGCGCCGCGCCGAGTCGGATCCGAGCCTGGGTCGCTGCGCGGTCGTCGCGTTCGACCCCAAGAGCCCGATCACCAGCGGGGCCCTGCTCGGCGACCGTCTCCGGGTTGATTTCAACAACCTCGGCGAGCGCGTCTTCTACCGCTCGCTCGCGATCCGGGGCGAGGACTACCACGGCCTCGACCGCATCGTCGATCTGATCGGCGGCGCCCACGAGGGCGTCGACGACGCCCCGTTCGTAACCGTTTTCATCGAAACCGTCGGGGCCGGGCAGAACGAGACCCGCGTGCGCGACCACGTCGATCGCACCATGGTCGTGCTGACGCCGGGCATGGGCGACGCGGTTCAGATGGACAAGGCCGGCATTCTCGAGATCGCCGACCTGTTCGTCTGCAACAAGGCCGACCACCCGGGCGAGAACGAACTGGTCCGCGACCTGCGCGATGTCGCGGGACGCCGCCCGATCTTCGAAACCATCGCCACACGCGGCCAAGGCGTGCCCGAGTTGCTCGACGAACTTCTAGGATGAACGCACGCCTGGTGCGCATGGACAGGCACGACGGCCTCACGGCTGGTCACATGCTTTCGCCGCGGATCCCGGCGTGGATGCGGTGGAAGATGAGTTCACAACTTCACCAGATTTCTCGAATCTGATTTTCGGATGCATTCCGAACGACTGTGGCATTGCGGCGGGATGTCCGCCGCGAAGCTGGGGGCCACCACCCGCGTGAGGCGGACCAGTCCCCACAACTGCCCAGACCTTTCGGAGGAACATCCATGATGACCACAGCCGCCATCGCACTGACCCTGACCGCGGGAATCGCCGAGCCCTGCCCCATGGCCTGCACCGGCGACACCTACGCAGCGCCCCAGACCTCGCTGACCACCGTCGCGTACACCGCCAAGAAGAACATTGTCGAGGTCGCGATCGAGGCCGGCTCCTTCTCGACCCTGGCCGCCGCCCTCGATGCCGCGGGCCTGGTTGACACGCTCGCCAACGGCGGGCCCTTCACCGTCTTCGCACCCACCGACGAGGCGTTCTCCAAGCTGCCGACCGAAACCGTCGAGAACCTCCTCAAGCCGGAGAACCGCGACCATCTCCGTGCCGTGCTGCTGTACCATGTCGTCGCGGGCAAGGCCAAGGCCGAGGATGTGACCGGCAAGAACGCCTGGGCCACGCTCAACGGCCAGCGGATCGAGGTTTCGACCCGCTACAACCGCGTCATGATCGACAAGGCCCGTGTTTCCCAGGCCGACATCGAGGCGAGCAACGGCGTCATCCATGTCATCGACTCGGTGATCCTGCCCGAGCTGCGGACGATCCCGCAGGTGGCCGAGAGCGCCGGCTCGTTCGCCACGCTCCTCGCCGCCGCCGAAGCCGCTGGCCTGGTCGAGACGCTCGTGGGCCCGGGTCCGTTTACGGTTTTCGCCCCGACAGATGAGGCGTTCGCCGCCCTGGGCGACACCGTGCAGAACCTCCTGCAGCCCGAGAACCGCAACACCCTGCGCTCGATCCTGCTCCACCATGTCGTCTCCGGCCGCGTGTACGCCGACCAGGCCAAGGAGCTCAGCGAAGCCCAGACCGTCAACCGGTCGACGCTGAAGATCGAGAGCCGCGACGGCAAGGTCATGGTCGGCGGCGCCGAGGTCGTCAAGGCCGACATCGAAGCCAGCAACGGCGTCATCCATGTCATCGGTTCGGTCTTGATCCCCGAATAACGAGCGACGCTCCCCGCGTGGGACCCGAGGCCATCATCACTGTGACTGGTTTGCTGACCCTCCAACTGAACCACCACCCCGGCCGGCTCGATCGATCCGATCGCCCGGCCGGGTTTCGTGGTGTACGATCTTGCCCAAAGGATCGGTCCCCCAGCGTGTCGAATACTGTCTCCACCCCAGAAGACCTGCTGCCGGCAGTTGCCCGTGGCGATGCCTCGGCCGTCAAGGCTTGCCTTGATCGGTACGGCGCGTTGATCTGGTCCCTCGCGAGGCGCACCTGCCGTTCCGGAGCGGACGCCGAGGACGCCGTCCAGGAAATCTTCGTCTCCATCTGGAAGAACGCGGCGCGGTTCGATCCCGAGCGAGGATCGGAAGTGACCTTCGTGGCGACCATCGCACGCCGGCGTCTCATCGATCGCATGCGTCAGGCCGGACGCCGGCCCAACGAGGCGCCGATCGAAGCCGGTGGAGGCATGGCGATCTCCGACGACCAGGTGGCCGCCCCGACCGAACTGCGCGAAGAGGTCCAGATCGCCAGCCGGGCCCTGGCCGAACTGAGCGAGGATCAACGCCGTGTCCTCCAGATGTCGATCGGGCACGGTCTGAGCCACGAGAAGATCGCCGAGGCCACGGGCATCCCGCTCGGCACGGTCAAGACCCATATCAGACGCGGCCTCATCCGAGTCCGCTCGCTGCTCGAAGAACAACGGGAACGCACGGGCAGAGGTGTTGAAGCGTGAGCGTTCGGAATCTGCCAACCGATGATCAGATCCTCGATCTGCTCGCCCTGCGAGCGGCGGAGGGGCTCGACCGGGACGACGAGGTCCACGCCGTCTCGCTGGACGACCCCGGGGTGTTCGACGCCGCCGCGGCCGTCCTGGCGATCGGGATGACCGCCCGTGACGGGATCGAGCCGATGCCCCCCATGCTCCGCCAGCGCCTCGAGGCCCTCGCCGAGGACTTCGCCACCCCGGTGCCCGCGCCCGCCCCCATCGTTTCCACCGCCTCCTCCAGAACGCTCCATCGTCCGGAACCGGCGAGGGTCCCGTGGATGGCCTCCGCCGGATGGCTGGCGGCCGCCGCCTGCCTGATCCTCGCGGTCGTCGTCTGGAACCCGCCACGAACCCCCGAGCCCGGCATCGATGCCCGTCTGGCCGCCCTCGAGATGAAGCCGGGGGTCGTCAAGACGGACTGGCTCAGCCTCGACGCGGCCGGCCTCTCCGAGTCGCCCCACGCCTACGACAAGAACCTCAAGGGTCAGATCGTGTGGGATCCGCAGACCAACGAGGGCTACATGGTCTTCGAAGGCCTCGCGTCCAACGACCCCAGTGCTCTCCAGTACCAGCTCTGGATTTTCGACGCCGACCGCCCCACCGGCCAGCTGCCGCAGTACGGAGAGGGCATCCTCTCCCAGCGTCCCGTGGACGGCGGGGTGTTCGATATCCCCACCGACGGGCGGGTCGTGGTCCCCATCACACCCAAGCTCTCCGTCGGCAAAGCGGCCGTGTTCGCCGTCACCGTCGAGCCGCCCGGGGGCGTGGTGGTGTCCGACCGCGACATCGTCGCCGTGGCCATGGTGAACTGATCCGAGCGTGACACGCTCGCCCGCATCCGATAGGCTGTGGCATGCCCAGCATCGAACAACTCACCAGGCTGCTCGAAGCCGAGCCGAACGACCCGTTCCTGCTCTACGGCATCGCGCAGGAGCACCTGAAAAACGGCGATCACGACGCCGCCATCGAATGGTTCGACAGGACCATCGCGGCCGACCCGAAGCACGCATACGCCTACTTCCACAAGGCCCGCGCCCACGAAGCCGCCGACCGGCGCGAGCAGGCCATCGAGTCCATCCGCGCCGGAATCGTCATCGCCCGGGACACCGGCGACCAGAAGGCGTGGTCGGAACTGGCCGGGTACCTGGACGAGCTGGAATGACCCCGCGCCCACGCCAACAACAGATCCCGATCCGGGTCTGGAGCCAGGCCGCGGGGCGTGACGATGTCCGTCTGACGGGCGTCCGACCCGTCCGGGACGATCCCGGCTGCGTCTGGATCATCCTCGACGGGCAGCGGGCCGGGCTGGTCGATCGGGCGTCCGCGGCGTCGCTCCGCCTCGAGTCCGCCGCGGCCGATCAGAAGCCGTGGGATCCCGCCTGGCACGACCACCTGGACGCGCAAGTCCGCGAGCGCCTCTGCAAACGCTCCGGCGAGCGCCTCCTCGCCGCCCGCATGCGGTGCAAGGCCGGGCTGGTCCGCGCCCTGATGAACCGGGGGCACGCCCGGCCCGACGCCGAGGCCTGCGCCGCGCACTTCGAATCGCTCGGAGCCCTCGACGACGCCCGCTACGCGGAAGTGCTGGTCCGCAATGAGCTCAGCCGCAGACCCGCCGGCCGACGCCTGCTGGAGGCCAAGCTCCGCTCGCACGGCGTGCCCCAGTCGTTGGCCGAGTCGGCGATCAAGGACGCCCTCCTCGATCGGGATGAGGAGGCCGACGCCAGGTCCGTGGCCGAGTCGGCCGCCCGCTCCCTGCGGCCGGGTTGCGACCCCCAAGCCGCCCGCCGCCGGATCGCCGGACGCCTGGCCCGGCGGGGATTCGGGCCCGAGACCATCCGCCGGGTCCTCGACAGCGTGCTCAACGGGGCCGCCCGGTGATCCGGCCCGGTCTGCTCGCGCTGGCCCTGATGTTGGCCGCCCTGGGGACCGGGGGGTGCGTGAGCCATCAGAACGAACGCCTGGCGATCGGCACCCGCGCGACCCCGACCTTTGGCGGCGGATCCGCCCTGAGCATGGCGGGCCCGGGCACGCTCCAGCGGTCCCGCTGGCGGACCATGGTCATCGTCGCCCCGGTGGACGGCGTGGTCCATGGTCCACCCTTGCGCACCCTGCGTCCGGTCGGCCGGCGGGCCGATGCCGACCGCGTCGGGATGTTCCCGCTGACGACCCCCATCGCCGCGCCGGTCGCGCCCAGGCCGCGCAACGAGTTCAGCGAATCCTTCGGCCCGCTCGGCCGGGCGACGCTGGAACCGGTGCTGATGCCGTACCGTCTGGTCCGGGCGGTCCGGGCCGGCTGGTGGACCTGGAGCCCGATGCAGATCTGGAAACGCACCCGGGCCGACCGGGACCGCTCCGCCTCGGTCGGCGGGGTGAGACGACAGGAGCCGCCGAATGACCCAGCCGAGTGATCTGCCCGACAACCCGCCCCGCTGGCCGTTCAACCCCGAGTTGGAGATCTCCGTGACGGACACGCGCGACGGCCTGGCCGGCGGCGGCGTGGTGCTCGTGGACATCCGCGAACCGGAGGAACTGGCCATCGCCTCGGTCCCCGGCGCGGTCCACATCCCGATGGACCAGCTCGCCGCCCGTGCCAACGAGATGGGTCTGGAAGAGGACCAGACCCTCGCGCTGATCTGCCACACGGGCCGGCGGTCGCTCGCCGCGGCCATGGCCCTGCAACGCATGGGCCTCGACGAGGCCCGGTCGGTGGCCGGGGGCATCGAGTGGTGGTCGGTCCGGATCGACCCGTCCGTGCCGCGCTACTGAACCACCGCACAACTCACGGGCAGCCGGCGTTGAACTCGAGCAGGAACTGCTGGATGTCGAAAAAGTTCAGTTCGCCGTCACCGCCGTCGGGCGGGGAGAAGTCCGCGAGCAGGTCGCCGCTGTTGAACGCCGCCAGGAACGCCTGGATGTCGAAGAAATCGACGCTGCCGTCCCCGTTGAGATCCACGCGGCAGGGCGGATGCACGCCGCTGGGACCGAGCAGCCCGATCCCGAAGGACGAGAACGGGCGGTAGTCGTTCTCGCCGTCGCTGTTGACATCGCCCTCGAACACGCCGTTGCCGTTGCGATCGCATGTGAACCCGCCGTACCAGAAGGTGCCGAAGCTCAGATAGAAATCCGGAAATGGCTCGTACCAGATATCGAATGCATCCTGGATGCCCGCGGAGCCACCGATCGACTGATCGATGGTCAACACACCGGTGAGCGGGTCGACCTCGCCCCGGGGCGCCCACAGCGCGATCGCGGTCCGTGCGAGGTTGGTCGGGTCGCCGTCGGGCTGTCCATCGCCGTTGAAGTCCATCGTGCCAGGCTGGTGGTACTGCAAGCGGTGCGAGAAATCAGCCAGCCCGTTGCCGTCCAGGTCCCCGTCGGGGAATCCGTCACCGGAGGTATCCGTGATAAAGCTGTACGGGTTGTGGAACGCCGCGCCCTGCGGATCGCCGTCGGTGTCACCGATCTCGAAGCTCACATCCGTCGTGCCGTCACCGTACAGATCGTACAGATCGGCAGTGAAGTGCCAGCCTCGGATGCCGGGCTCGCCCGGTGTCGGATCCCCCGTCAGATTGAACAGCGTGAAAGACACGATATGCAACGGCATGCAACTGTTGAACCCGTTGTCCCACTCCCAGAAGGACCAGGTGGCCCCGAAGCCTTCCACGCCCTGCTCCTCCGGGTCAGCGTGCTCGGTCCACCAGCTGCCCTGGATGGCATCGATCACGGTATCCGGCGGGACATCGCCCCAATCCGAATAGGTCGCACCAAACGCGATATCGCCGAAATCCGGATCGCCGATGTCTCCCGGGTCATCGGCGATGCCGACGAAGCTGATCGTGTACAGATCCGGATCGATCGCCGCGCACGGCACCCTGTTGTCCACCACCCAGATCTCGCCGCTCGAAGTGTTCCCCCTGGGCGCTGGGCTCTGCGGGTAACGGTTCTTGATCATCTCGCCCGTGGCCAGGTTCAGATAGATGTGCCCCACCGCCTCGGCGCCCGCGATGGGGGCGCGGTGGAAGAGCTGCGGCGTCGGGTCCGTCGCGGCCTGGCCAACGGACGAAGCCGATCCCACCGCGATGCACAGGGCCAGCGAGAGGGTGTTTGGGGTAGACATGTCGATCTCCTGCGTGCTGTTGCGTTGTCGGGCGCGTGTGGGAGTCGGCCCGGCGTCGATCCGATACGGCCGGTCTCCCTGGTGGGTTTCTCCAATATAACCTGAACCGTGCCCGCCGAAGGATGCATTCCAGAAAAAACGCCCGGGGCCTTGCGGCCCCGGGCGTCGAACTACGCATTCAGCGTGGCTGTCGGAATCCGAGGATTACGGGCAGCCAGCGTTGAAGTCAGCCAGGTAGAGCTGGATGTCGAAGAAGTTGATCAGCCCGTCGTTGTTCCAGTCGGCGATAGAGGCATCACCGGCGTTGAACGCGGCCAGGAAGATCTGGATATCGAAGAAGTTGACCAGACCGTCACCGTTGAGGTCGACGGGGCAGCCGCCGGGGCCGGTATCGCCGTCGGGGCCGAGCAGGCTGATGCCGAAGGCGGACCAGGGGCGGTAGTCACCCTCGAAGATGCCGTTGCCGTTGGCGTCGCAGGTGAACCCGCCGTACCAGAAGGTACCGAAGGTCAGGGTGAAGTCGGGGAACGGCTCGTAGAGGATGTCGAAGGCATCCTCGGAACCGGCCGAGCCACCCGGGAAGGAGTCATCCATGGTGAAGGCGCCGGTGGTCGGATCGACGCTGCCGCGGGGGGCGACGAGGTCGATGAAGGTGCGGGCGACATTGGTGGGGTCGCCGTCCGGGGTGCCGTCGCCGTTGAAGTCGACGGTACCGGGCTGGATGTAAGACAGCGAGTGACCGAAGTCGGCCAGGCCGTCGCCGTCCAGGTCGCCGTCGGGGAAGCCGTCGCCCGAGGTGTCGGTGACGAAGAAGAAGGGGTTGTGGATGGCGGCGGACTGCGGGTCGCCGTCGGTGTCGCCGATCTCGAAGGAGAGGTCGGCATCGCCGAAGTCAGTCAGGTCAACGGTGAAGCGCCAGCCGCGGATGCCGGGGGCGCCCGGATCGGGATCGCCGAAGAGGTTGAACAGCGTAAACGCGACGATGCCGGTGCGGGTCAGGCAGCTGTTGAAGCCGTTCTCACCCTCGTAGAAGCTCCAGGTCGCGGCGAAGCCTTCCACGCCTTCCTCGTCGGGGTCAGCGTGCTCGGTCCACCAGCTGCCGGAGACGCCGTCGATGACGGTGTCCGGGGGAACATCGCCCCAGTCGAGGTACTCGGCGTTGAAGGCGATGTCGCCGAAGTCGGGGTCGCCGACGTCGGCCGGGTCATCGACGACGCCGACGAAGCCGCCGGCGTAGAGGACGGGGTCGATGTCCGCGCAGGGAACATTGTTGTCCGTGACCCAGACTTCCGGGTCGGTGCCGCGGGGAGCGACCTGGCTCTTGGCGTTGGTGTAGTTGACGATCTTCTCGCCGGTGGCGATGTTGAAGTAAACGTGACCGACGACCTGGGCACCGGCGACGGGCGCGCGGTGGAAGGTCTGCGGGGTGCGATCGCTGGCGATGGCCGGGGTGACCATACCGGCAGCGAGCAACAGGCTCAGTGCATTCTTGGCCTTCATGGAACATGCTCCTCTTTATTCAGAACTACTTCGAAGTTGCCCAGACAGGGGCAAACAGGAACGGAAACACACGAAGCCGTCCCGGGATTTCTCAATCCAGAGAGGTCACCTACAAATCTCGATCCGCTCGGAGTCTCTCTCTCGCAGCCATCTGGTCAACTCTCGTCGGCCGTGATGTTCGCGACACTTCGTGCGGGCTGACCGCAGTGCGGTCAAAACCGGGATGTCGGAGCCCGGGCGGACCGGACTGTTCTACCTCAATATACCGCGACGAGGAATTCATGCAAGGGGCTGGCTGGCGAAATGCCCAGAAAAACGGATCTATTGTCGAATACTAAGTGCAACCACCTAGCCCGTTCACGCGAGAACGCCCCTCTGGCATCGTTCTCGGGCGAAGGCGACGAACCGGTCGAAGAGGTGCGAGGCGTCATGGGGACCGGGCGACGCCTCGGGGTGGAACTGGACCGAAAACACAGGTCTGCCAGGGATTTGGAACCCGGCAAGGGTGTGGTCATTGAGGTGAATGTGGGTCGGCTCCCCCCCGGCTTGCCGCAGCGAGTCCGGATCGACCGCGAATCCGTGGTTCTGGCTGGTGATTTCCACACGCCCGGTGGTGTCATCCCGGACCGGCTGGTTCGCGCCCCGGTGGCCGAAGGGCAACTTATAGGTCCTTGCCCCCATCGCCAGGGCGAGGAGCTGGTGGCCGAGGCAGATCCCGAAGATCGGCAGGTCAGCCAGGTCCGGATCGTTGAGCAACGCCCGCAGTGTGGCGATCGTTCCCTCGACGGCGTCCGGATCCCCGGGGCCGTTGGAAAGAAACAGTGCGTGGGCCGCGCCGGAGGTGAACTCGGCCTTGAGGTCGGCCGCGGAGACGGTGTGGGGCACGACGCGGACGCGGCAGTTTCGGGCGGCCAGGTTGCGGAGGATGTTCCGCTTGGCGCCGCAGTCCAAGGCCAGCACCACCGGACTGTCGTCCGACGGGTCGGACTGCGGGGCCCAATCGCCCAGGGTCTCGTCCCAGGTGAACGGGGTTGAACAGCCGACCATGGCGGCGAGGTTCTGGCCCTCCATCGGGGCCGCGTCGCGGGCCATGCGGACCAGGTCGGCGTCCGAGGGCTCCGGGTCGTCGGTCAGGACGCCCATCGTCACGCCGGCGGAGCGGAGGTGGCGGGTCAGGGCGCGGGTGTCCAGATCGGCGATGCCCAGCACGCCGGAATCGGCGAGCCAGTCGGAGAGGCTCTGGGTGGCCCTGTAGTTGGAGTGGGTCCGGGTCAGTTCGTGGATGACGAAGCCTGCCACCTGCACCCGGGCGGACTCGAGGTCTTCCGTGTTCACGCCCGTGTTGCCGGTCAGGGGGGTCGTCTGGACCAGGATCTGGCCGGTGTACGAAGGGTCGGTCATCGACTCCTGGTAGCCGGTCAGGGCGGTGTTGAAGACGACTTCGCCGACGGAGCGGATCCGGCGGCCGGTGGCGCCGAAGGCCTGGCCTTGGAAGACCGTGCCGTCCGCGAGTGCCAGGCGGGCGGGCGGAGCGGGGCGAGCAGGGCGGATGGGGGGGGCGGGGGGTGTGTTGGTCATCAAAATAGAGTGTATGGTGGGTCATGGCGCTTTTGCCGTTCCAGGGCGTGGACAATGTGGCGGCGGGCACGGTGTTCGTACGCGTGGCGGTGGAGCGGGGCGTCGACCGCGACGAGGGGCTGACCTACCGGTTCGAGGGGGCCGCAGGCGGCATCGCGGTGGGCGAGCGGGTGGAGGTGCCGGTCGGGCGGGGTGACCAGCGGGTGGGCGGGGTGGTGCTGGAGGTCGGCGGGGCCGAGATGCTGGGCGATTTCGAGCCGGGGCGGGTCAAGGCCGTGCTGCGGGCGACCGGGGCGCGACTGCCCGCGTCGCTGGTGGAGTTGGGGCGGTGGCTGGCGGGGTACTACTGCTGTCCGGTGGGGATGGTGCTGGCGTCGATGCTGCCGGCGGCGGTCAAGGCGGGGACGGGCTCGAAGACGCTGCGTCTGGTGACGCGGGTGGAGGGCGTCGAGCCAGCGGAAAAGCTGACCAAGTCCGTCACGGCGGCGTGGGAGGCGTTGCGATCGATGGACGCGGGCGCGTTCCCGATGGACCCGCGGGTGCTGGCGGCGGAGTTGGGGGCTTCCAACGCGGGGCCGGTCAACAAACTGATCGCGATGGGCGTGCTGGGGTGGGTCGAGCAACGCACGGTGCTGGCGCCGGAGTTGTTCGAGCATGCGGAGACGGGCGCGCTGCGTGCGGTTGAGCTGACGCCGGCGCAGGCGTCGGTCGTGGACGGGATCTCGGGCACGATGGGCGGGTTCGGGGTGCATCTGGTGCACGGGGTGACGGGGTCGGGCAAGACCGAGGTGTACCTGCGGGTCCTCGAGCGTGTGCTGGCTGCGGGGAAGAACGCGGTGGTGCTGGTGCCGGAGATCGCGCTGACGCCGCAGACGGCCGGGCGGTTCGTGGCGCGGTTCCGGGAGTTCGGTGTGGCGGTGCTGCACTCGGGGCTGCCCGCGTCGGCGCGGCACAAGCAGTGGCAGGCGGCGGCGAGCGGCGAGGCGCGGGTGGTGGTCGGAGCGCGGTCGGCGGTGTTCGCGCCGGTCAGGAACCTCGGTGTGATCGTGGTGGACGAGGAGCACGACTCGTCGTACAAGCAGGACCAGTTGCCGCGGTACCACGCGCGGGATGTCGCGATCAAGCGGGCGCACATCGAGGGCTGCACGGTGGTGCTGGGATCGGCCACGCCGAGCCTGGAGAGCTGGCACAACGCACGGTCGGGCCGGTACGGGCTCTGGCGGCTGGACGATCGGGTTGGCGGCGGGCGGATGCCGCGGGTGACCGTGGTGGACATGGCGAAAGAGCGGCTTGCGATGCGGGCCGAGCGGGGGAAAGCATCAGAGTCCGAGGCGATCGGGCCGACGCTGGGCAAGGCGTTGGCACGGGCGCTGGATTCGGGCGGGCAGGCGATCCTGCTTCTGAACCGGCGCGGCTTCGCGTCGGTGGTGGTCAGTTCGGATAAGACGAGCGGGTGGAAGCTGGAGTGCGAGCGGTGCGACGCGACGATGGTGGTCCACCGGGGCAGCGTGCGCGAGCAGGCGGGCCGCCGGTATGTCCGGTGCCACCACTGCGGGGACGAGCGGCTGATCCCGGCCAAGTGCCCGATGACGGGCAAGCCGGTGATCGAGCTTGGCACGGGCACGCAGCGGGTGGAGGAGGAGATCGAGCGCCGGTTTGGGGCGTCGCACGGGCTGGTGCGGGGACAGCCGGGCGGGTTCGAGCGGGTGGACGCGGACACGATGAAGCGGGCGGCGGACTACTTCGATGTGCTCGGTCGGTTCGGGCGGGGCGAGTTGCGGGTGCTGCTGGGCACGCAGATGATCGCCAAGGGGCTGGACTTTCCGGGGGTATCGCTGGTGGGCGTGCTCAGCGCGGACACGGCGCTGGCGCTGCCGGACTTCCGGGCGGAGGAGCGGACTTTCCAACTGGTGGCCCAGGTCGCCGGGCGGGCCGGACGCGGCGAGCGCCCGGGCGCCGTGGTCGTGCAGACCTACAACCCGGAGAACCCGGCCATCGTGCTGGCGGGGCGGCACGACTACGCGGCGTTCGCGGAGAAGGAGTTGGCCAATCGCAAGCGGGCGAGCCTGCCGCCTGCGACGCGGATGGCCCGGGTGGTGGTGCGGGATGAGGACCACGCCAAAGCGTGGGCGCGGGCGGCAGAGTTGGTGGGTTTGCTGCGGGAGGTTGGGGGGGCCGGCGGGGACCAGGTTCGGGTGGACGGGCCGCAGGACTGCGTGATCGCGCGGATCGCGGACAAGTGGCGGGTGGGGGTGGAGATCGTGGCGGGCGATCCGCGGGTGATCCAAGGGGTGCTGGCGGCCTTGCGGGCGCGCGGGCTGGTCAAGAGCGACGCGGCGACTGCGGTGGATGTGGACCCCGTGGCGATGATGTAGGAACGGTCGGAGGGCTGGAAGCCCTCCGCTCCAAGGATGGGATGAAGGAGCGCGAATGGAATCGTTCGAGGGTCGGCGAGTGGTCGTGATGGGGCTGGGACGCTTCGGCGGAGGGGTGGGCGTCACACGCTGGCTGGCCGAGCGTGGGGCGGATGTGCTGGTGACCGACAAGGAGCCGGGCGAACGTCTGGAGGACTCGGTCGCGAAGATCAAGGACCTTGTTGCGGGGGGGCGGGTGCAGTTGCGGCTGGGCGAGCACCGGGTGAACGACTTCACGACCGCAGACCTGGTGGTGGTCAACCCGGCGGTGCCGAAGCCTTGGGACGATCGGTTCGTGCGGTCGGCGCAGGCCGCGGGGATCGAACTGACGACCGAGATCGGGCTGGTGGCCAAACTCATCGGGCGGGAGCGGGTGGTGGGCGTGACGGGGTCGGCGGGCAAGAGCACGACCTGCGCGATGATCGATCACGCTTTGCGGTCGTGCGGCGTGGACTGCGTGCTCGGCGGGAACATCGGGGGGTCGCTGCTGGAGCAGGCCGGGCGGATCGGCAAGAAGACGGTGGTGGTGCTGGAGGTGTCCAGCGCGATGCTCTACTGGCTGGGGATCGAGGAGTGGTCGCCCCGGATCGCGGTGGTGACCAACCTTGAGCCGAATCATCTGGACTGGCACGGGAACGAATCGCACTACCGCGAGAGTAAGCAGAAGATCCTGGCCGATCAGCGGGCGGGTGATGCGGCGGTGCTCGGCGAGGGTGTGGCCCGTTGGCCGGTGGGCGCGGCGGTCGATCGCACCATTGTCGGCGCTGATGAGGGCGTGGCCGGCTGCCTGGTGCCCGGGGCCCACAACGCATGGAACGCACGGCTGGCGGTCGTCGCCGCGCGACTCGCGGCGCAGCGGATCGCTGGAGTCTCGCTCGATGCATCGCGTCTTGAGGCCGCGGTGCGGTCGTTCCCGGGGCTCCCCCACCGCCTGCGGCTGGTCCACGAGGCGGGCGGGGTCCGGTTTTACGACGATTCGAAGAGCACCGTCCCGCGGGCCTGCGTGCTCGCGGTCGACGCGCTCGATCACACCCTGGGGCCGGAAAGCGTCCACCTGATCTGCGGGGGGTACGACAAGAAGGTGGATCTCTCGGCGATCTCCGGCCTCGGCGGACGGGTACAAGGGCTGTACACGATCGGGGCCACCGGCGAGGCCATCGCGGCCGGAGCAGGCGACAGGGCCGTCCGCTGCGGCACGCTGGATGTCGCCGTCCGCGAGGCCGCGGCCCGGGCCAAGCCGGGCCATGCGGTGCTGCTCAGCCCGGGATGCGCATCTTGGGACCAGTTCGAGCACTTCGAGGCCCGGGGCCGTGCGTTCGAGGATTTCGCCCGTCGGGCGACGGAAAGCGTGGTGCGGTAATGATCACAACGATGCTGCTTGCGTTTGTGCTGTCTGTCGAACCGGCGGAGGCGGACCCGGCAACCCCGCCCGACATCCGTGAACTGCTGCCGGGCGTGCGGGTCGGTGAGGGGTTCGTCGAGTTCCGCGGCACGGTCTGCGCCGACCTGAGCCACCCGCAGACCCCGGTGGTGTACTTGGAGTTGCTCGTGACCGGGCCGGACTCGCGCGAGCATGAATCGCTGGTGGTCAGCGGCGTCAAGCCCTCCAACCTCCACGCCGGGCTGCTGGCCGCCGGTCTGGAGCCGGGGCGTCCGGTCGCCTGGCGGGGGGCGAAGGTTGCGCACTCGGCCGAGGGTGAGCGGGTCCGGGTCGAGGCGGCGATGCTCGATGACGACGGCGAACCGGGCGCGTTCGTGGACCTTGCTTCCTGGGCGATCAACAAGGAGACCGAGCGGCGGCTGACCGAGGCCGAGGGCTGGGGGTTGGTGTTCGCCGGCTCGATGCTCGATGAGCAGCAGGGATACGCGGCGGACATGACCGGCACCATCATCGGCCTGACCGATTTCGGCACCGAGGTGATCGCCGCCGCGTGGGATCTGAGCCCCCATTCCGCGATCGACGAGCCGGTCTGGATCGTCGACAAGGACCGCGTGCCCGCGTTCGGAACCCCGGTGGTCGTTCGGATCACACGCCTCGAAACCGAGCCCAAGGACGCCAAGCCCGGCGAAGAGACCGACGAGCCCTCCTAGCGTTGCGCATGGTCGAAACGCTGCCCGCCCCGGACCTGAGCGACGCCAACATCCTGCGCACCGTCGCGGGGGTTCGGCCGTGCCGGCGCGGCGGCCTGAGGCTGGAGGCCGAACGCCTCGGCGCGGATGCCGGGGGCAAACTCCTGATCCACAACTACGGCCACGGCGGCTGTGGTGTGACCATCGGCCTGGGCACGGGCGATGAGGTGGTGCGGCTGGTCCGCGAGCACACGGGTCCGGGCACGCCGGTGGCCGTGCTGGGGGCCGGCGCGGTGGGCCTGATGACCGCCCTGCGTTTGCTGGAGGCCGGCCACCCGGTCCGGCTGATCGCCGAGAAACCGGGAACAGAGACCGTCAGCGTGGTCGCCGGCGCGGTCTGGCTGCCGACGGGCATCGACTTCGGCGACACGCCCGAGCGGGTCGCGTGGTTCCATCGCATTCTTCGCCGGTCAATGAACGGCCTGCGGGCGCTGCCGGAGCGGTTCGGGATCGAGGAGCTGCCGGTGTACGAGTCGGCCCAGACGCCGATCAGCCCGGAGTTCTTCGACAACGGAACGATCGAGACGCCGACCGAGCTGGATGTCCTCCCGGTCGGGTCAGGCCACCGTCCCGGGCGGACCTACCGCACGCTGTTCATGCACACACCCAGGCTCATCCAGGCCTTGCTCGCCGAGCTGGAATCAAAGGGGGCCGTCTTCGAGCGGCGCCGGATCGGGCGTGTCGAGGACATCGGCGGCCTGGAGGAACCCGTGGCGGTGAACTGCCTGGCCCTTGGCTCGCGCGACCTGTTCGGCGATTCCGCGATGTTCCCGGCCCGTGGGATTCTGGTGCTCATGAAGCCGCAGAAACTGGGGTACATCATCCACGACGGGTACAAGTACATGTTCCCGCGGGAGGACGCGCTGGTTCTGGGCGGCTGCTTCCTTGAGCACGACGAGCGGGACACGCCGGACGAGGCCATCTGCGCCGAGATCCTGGCCCACCACCGGGCATTCTTCGGGCAGGGTGCGGGCGGGGATAAGGCATTTGCTTGACGAGGTTTGGGTGGGGTTGACCCCCGCGGCCGACCTATACTTGCCCCCGTGAGCCTTTCCCCATCGGCATCGGACGGGCCGGAGCGCAATCCGGCGGACCCAAGGGCCCCTTCACCCGAGGTGCGGCCGCGGGAGCCGGTCACCCTCAAAACCCTGCGACGCATGGCCGCCCGCGGCGAGAAGTTCGCCTGCCTGGCCGCCTACGACGCGACGACCGCCCGCTGGCTCGAACGCGGGGGCGTGCATGTGCTGCTCGCCGGCGACTCGGCGGCGCAGGTGGTGCTGGGGTACGAGCGGACGATCGACGCGCCGATCGACTTCCTGATCCAGATCACGGCGGCCCTCAAACGCGGCGCCCCGCGGACGCTGGTGATGGCCGACATGCCCTTCATGAGCTACCACGCCTCCGTCGAGGGTGCGATGGCCAACGCGGCCCGGTTCATGCGCGAAGGGCTGGCCGATGTGGTCAAGCTGGAGGTCGATGAGACCTTCGCACCGCTGGTCGATCGGCTGACCCGGGCCGGCGTGCCGGTGTGCGCCCATGTCGGGTTTCGGCCGCAGACGACCGCGGTGCTCGGCGGGCCGACCGCGCAGGGACGGACCGAGGAGACGCTCGAGCAACTCGTCCGCGATGCCGTGGCGATGGAGCGGGCCGGCGCGGTGCTGATCCTGGTCGAGGCGGTTCCGGACGAGGTCACCGAGCGGATCGTCAAGAGCGTGTCCGTTCCCGTGATCGGGATCGGGGCGGGCACGGCCTGCCACGGTCAGATTCTCGTCGTGCATGATCTGCTCGGGCTGACGGACCGGCCGCCACGCTTCGCCGAACCGGTCGACACGCTGGGCGAACGGATACGAGCGGCCGGGGCTGATTGGGCCGAGCGGGTCCGGACAGACCGGATCGGCGGCGTGCGGTACAGCATGCGTGATGGTGCGGGAGCACGGACCGATCCCGCGAAACCGGCCCTGCCGGACGAACGAAAGCATGACGGACGCGTCAGCACCCAAGGGCCAGGAGGGCAACCGTGAGGCAGTTTCAATCGCTCGTGCCGCTTCTGATGGTGATCGTCGTCGGCGTGCTGCTCGTCGTCGGTGGCCCCCGGCTGCTGCGTCACTACACCCTGGCCGAGCAGTCCGCGCGGATCGTGCTGGCGCGGGGCGTGCTCGAGTCCGACGACATCCTGCGTCGGATCGACCGGGCGGTCACCGCGATCGCTGACTCGGTCAGCCCCAGCGTGGTCCACCTCGACACCACGGGCGATCGCCGCTTCATGTCCGGCTCGTCCGGCGCGGGCTGGGTGTACGACGATCAGGGCCACATCGTGACCAACGCCCATGTGGTGCGAGATTCCAGGCGCATCATGGTCGAGTTCTCCGACGGCGTGGTCGCCAGCGGTACGCTCGTCGGGTCCGATGTCTACACCGACATCGCCGTGATCCTGGTCGATCGGCCCGGCTCGCAGCTCTTCCCGGCGGTGCGGAGCCCGATCCGGCTGCCACGGGTGGGCGAGCGCGTCTTCGCCTTCGGCTCGCCGTTCGGCTTCAAGTTCTCCATGTCCGAGGGCATCGTCTCCGGCCTGGGCCGCCAGGCGCCCGGCTCCTCGATCCCGGGCGGGTACACGAACTACATCCAGACCGACGCGGCCGTGAATCCCGGCAACTCGGGCGGGCCGCTCGTGAACACCGACGGTCATGTCGTCGGGATGAATGTCGCGATCGCCACCTCCCGCTCGCTGGGCGCGTCCCCGAACGAGGCGGGCGGCGATTCGGCCGGCATCAGTTTCGCCATCCCGCTGGGCACCATCGAGCCCATCGTCGAACAGCTGATCCGCTTCGGCTCGGTCTCCCGCGGCTACATGGGCATCACATTCGGCCGCGAGGGGGGGATCGACCGTGTGACGACCGAGCAAGGGCGTGTGCTGACCGGCATCCGTGTGGACGCCGTCGAGGACGGCGGCCCGAGCCAGCGGGCCGGCATCCGGCGGAACGATGTGATCGTCAGCATCCAGGGCAGCCCGATCCTGAACACCGAGTCGCTCAGCTCGCTGGTCAGCTCCAGCCGCCCCGGCGACACCGTCGAAGTCGGCGTCTGGCGCGACGGCGAACTGCTCGACCTGAGCGTGACACTCGACCGCATCCGCAACGAGGTCTTGGCCCAGCGACTCTACCGACCGACCCAGATGCGGCTCGGGGCCTTGATCCGCTCCGATGACGGGCAGGGGGTGCGCATCAGCGAGGTCTGGGAGGGCATGCCGGCGTGGAACGCCGGGCTCCGCGTCGGGGACCGCATCGTCCGGGTGGACAACAAGGAAGTGCGGGGGCTGGACGACTTCTATGTGACGGCCGCGGACGCCGGCCTGCTGACCGGGATGGGGGTGCGGATGACCGTGGTCGGTGAGGACGGCGAGCAGCGCGAGATCCGGGTCAATCTCTCCCCCTCCTGACTCGCTCCGAGCGATCGGCCTACATCCACCGGACCACGAACAACACCCCCGCCGCGACCGTCAGCACGACGATCGAGATGGCCAGGAATCGGCCGACCGATTCCGGCACGGGGCTCGGGGTCGGCACCGGGAAGGTCGCGAGCCGTTCGGCGTCGGCCCGGGACAGGCCGCCCGAGGCCGCCGCCATCTCACCCATGGCGATGATCGCCGCCGCGTGGATAGGGCTGATCCCCCGCCGGACACCCCAGGCCTTCAGGCGCTCGCGTGCGTCGTGTTCCATCTGTGAGGGTCCGTCGGCCGCGAGGCACGCCCGCGCCGCGAGCACCCAACGCGTGTCGCCCTCGGGCAACACCTTCTCCGCCCCCGGAACCCTCGGAAGGTCCGATCGTGCCCGCTGCGCCGACTGGATGGGGATCGGATTCATGGTTGCTGCACTCCTCATCGAACGGGTGCATATCCCGTGCCGATTGGACCCAGGGCCCCCCGCGGGCGAGAATGCACACCCCGAGAGGAGGCCCGGTGCCGAGTTCCGAGAACCACATCGCGACCATTGAGACCGCGCTGTCCGGCGAGGAGATACTCGCCAGGCTCGAAGGCATGTCCAAACGGGGCAAGCTGGCGGGCTATGAGCGGCCCTCCACCCCAAGCGATGGCTCGGACGCCTCCTTCGCGGCGCACGGCTCGCCCTTCGACGGCGTGGTGCTCGTCCGCGCTGGCCAGGGCCGGGCCGACTTCGAGTTGTCCATGCCCCGCAAGATGCCCGTGATCTTCGCGGTCATCCTGGTGCTGACGGTCTGGCCCGGGCTGCCGATCACGGAAGCGTTCATGCACTCGTTCGTCTGGTACGAGAACCTGATGGGCTCGGCGGAGTGGCTGTCGACCTGGGTGTGGTACCTGCCGCTGACCGTCATCCCGGCGCCGTTCGCCTGGTTGGGCGCGGTGCGCAAGTCCCGGGCGACCTCGATGGAGCACGCCAGGGAAACCGTCGAGCGGGTGCGGGCCGTGCTGGCCGGATCCTGATCCTGGGCAAGGGCAGGGCCGTCAGACCGACTTTCGGATCCACTCGGACTCGAGTTCGTCCATGTCGGCGCGGAGCGCGTCGCGGTCTTCCGTCAGCCTGTTCGCCTGGTCCACATCCTTCCAGATGTCCGGGTCGGCCAGGCGGGCATCGAGGGACCTGAGCTTCGATTCGGCCTCGGCCATCCGCTGCTCGACCGCCTCGAGCGGCATCCATGAGAACCGGCTTTTCTTCTCCGGCTTGGCGGCCGGCGCGGTCGCGGCCTGCGCCGGTTTCGAAGCCGCCTGCGGGGTGGCGGTGGACCCACGCTGTTGGTGCCGGCTGAACTCCGAATAGGTCCCAGGATAGACCGTACCCTTCCCGCTCGCGTCCAGCACGATCAGGTGATCGCAGACCGCGTCGAGCAACGCGCGGTCGTGCGAGATCAGGATCACCGTGCCGGGGAACACCGCCTCGGTGGTCTCGCCGGTCTTGGGGTCGTGGGTCGCGCGGGCGAGGATGGCTTCCAGGCGTTCGGCCGCGGGGATGTCCAGGTGATTCGTCGGCTCGTCGAGGATCAGCAGGTTCTTGGAACTGGCCAGCAGGGCGGCCAGATCGGCACGGGCCAGTTCCCCGCCGGAGAGGACGGAGACGGGCTTGTCCTGCTCCTCCCCCGAGAACAGGAACGCGCCGGCGAGGTTGCGGGAATCCTGCTCGGACATCAGGATGGGCGGGTTGGTGGAGTTCTTGACGCGGGCCTGGATGTGCTGGGTGACGGTGCGGGCGGGGTCGTCGATGTGGCGGTGCTGCTCGAAGTGGCCGATGTCCAGCTTGGACCCCAGGGAGACCTGGCCGGATGTCAGCGGGATCTGGCCGAGCATGCAGCGGACCATGGTGGTTTTTCCCGCGCCGTTGGGGCCGACGATCCCCCACCGCTCGCCGCGCTGGATCTTGACGGTCAGGTCCTTGAAGAGGAGCTTCGGCGGGTGGTCGGCGTCGCCGGGGTATGACTTGGTGATGTCGCGGGCGGAGACGACGACATCGCCGGATCGCTCGGGCTTGGGCAGGGTGACCCGGAGTTCGGCCAGCTCGATGGGGCGTTCAAGCGCACCGAGCTTGGCCCGGTCGAGGCGCGATTCACGCCCTTTGGCCTGCTTGGACCGCTGGCCGGCCTTGTACTGGCGGATGTAGGCTTCTTCCTTCTTGAACCCGGCCTGCTGCTTCTCCCAGGCCCGGTGCTGCGTCAACCGGCGGTCGGCGCGGATGCGCCGGAACGCCGCGTAGTTGCCGGGATAGTCGATCAGGCGGGCGTGCTCGACCTCGATGATCCGTCCGACCACCCGGTCGAGCAGGTACCGGTCGTGGGAGATGAGCATCACCGCGCCCTTGAACTCGTCGGCGAGGAAGTCCTCCAGCCAGATGCGGCCATCGATGTCCAGGTGGTTGGTCGGCTCGTCCATCAGCAGGATGTCGGGTTCTTCCAGCAGCAGACGGGCCAGTGCCAGGCGGGCGCGCTGGCCGCCGGAGAGCACCGAGACGGGCAGGTCGAACTGGGCGTCGCTGAAACCCAGGCCGTGGAGGACCTTTCCGACCTCATGATCGGTGGTCAGGCCGCCGGCCGCATCGATGGCGGCCTCCAGCCTGGCCTGCTCGGCGAGCAGCCGCTCAAGCTCGGCCTCGCCCGCGTCGGCCATCCGCTCGAAGACCGCGTGCAGCTCGGCCTGCAGGGCGTGGGCGCCCTCGAAGGCCCGGGCGGCCGCCGCGCGAACGGTGTCGGAAGGGTCCAGCGTGGTGTTCTGGTCCAGGTAGCCCAGCCTCGCCCCGCGTTGGAGCACGACCTGCCCGGCATCCGGCCGCGTCGTGCCCGCGAGCAGCTTGATCAGGGTGGACTTGCCCGCGCCGTTCCGCCCGACGATGCCGATCCGGTCACGCTCCTCCATCGACAGGGACACGCCGTCGAGCACCGTGTGGTGGCCGTGGGCGAGGGTCAGGTTGGTGGCGGCCAGGATCGGCATGGGCCGGGATGGTAGGAACGCAAAGAAAACACGCCCGCGGGGGCGGGCGTGTGAGGGGGGTTTCAGGGGACGCTCGGATTACTTGACATCCTTGCCCTCGACCACATCGGTGATCGGCGGGATCTCGTGGGCGTCATCGCCGCCGGACTCCATCCGCCTGAAGTAGTCGTGGTACGCTCGCATGGCTTTGTGGCCGAAGAGCAGCATGATCGGGATGTTGACCACGAGCATGACGCCCAGGCCGAGCGTGGTCCACATGTCCAGCTCCGCGTCGGTCGAGAGGACCGCCCGCTTGCTGCCGTCCGAGGCGGTGAAGAGGGGCATGGCCAGCACGGTGGTCAGCAGGATGCAGGCGCAGTAGAACAGTTTGTAGAAGAACACGACCTTATCAAGCGTTTTCTGCCGCAGGTTCCCGAAAAGGAACTGGACCGCCTGCTCGCCGTAGTACGACCAGGAAATCATGGTCGACACCGCGAACAGCCACGCCGCCACGGTCACCAGGATCATGCCAAGCCCGGGAATGACCCGGTCGAAGGAATACGCGGTCAGCGAGGCCCCGGCGTAGTCGCCGTAAATGCCGAAGTCGGGGCTTCCGTCCTCCGCTTCTCGGAACTCCGGCCGGATCTCGCTGGACAGGGTATTCCAGCTCACAAGCCACTCGCCGGCTTCCTGGTCACGGTTCACCGTTCCGGTGATCCGACGCAGATCACGCCCGGTATTGGAGTCCAACTCAGCCCGAACGACGACGAACACGGTCTCGCCGTTGCGCCAGCCGCTCTGGCCCTCGGCCGTGCGACGGATCCGGCGGGCGTCGGGTGACATCGGCGGCAGCGCGTCAGTCTCCAGCGTCCATGAGTTCTCGATCGGGTCGCCGGCCGAGTTGGTCGCCTGGACGATGCGGATCTCCGCTTCCGTGCCGAAGCCGGCCTCCGAGTCGCGGTTGTACGCGCCGCTGGAGAGGATCACAAGCGCGGTCAGCGTGCAGACGACGATGGTGTCGATAAACGGCTCGAGACCGGCCACAACGCCCTCACGCACGGGCTCGTCGGTCTTCGCGGCCGAGTGGGCGATCGGGCTGGAGCCCTGGCCCGCCTCGGAGCTGAACAGGGCCCGCTTGATGCCCCAGACCATCGCGTAGCCGAAGGTGCCGCCCAGGAACGCGCCGCTGGCCTCGGCGGTCGAGAACGCTGAGCGGAAGATCAGGCCGAACATGCTCGGGATTTCGGTGAAGTTGGCGAACAGCACGACCAAGGCCGCCAGCATGTACAGGCCGCACATCAGCGGCACGATCTTGCCGGCCACCGCGCCGATCCGCTTGATGCCGCCGATGATGACCAGGGCGACCACGACCGACAGGATGATGCCCGAGACGACCTGGGGCACCTCGAAGTAGGTGAAGGTCACATCGCCGACATTCCAGGCCTGGAACATGTTGCCGCCGGTGATGGCCGAGATGATCACGGTCACGGCGAAGAGCCCGCCGATGGCGGTGCCGATGGGCTTGAGCCCCCACTCGGCGAAGCCCTTCTGCACCACGAACATCGGCCCGCCCTTGGGACGCTCGGGGTCCGTGGTATCACGGCAGAGCATGGACTGGGTGACTTCCGTCATTTTCAGGGCCATGCCCAGGATCCCGATGATCCACATCCAGAACACCGCGCCGGGCCCGCCGAGGGCGACCGCCACGGCCACGCCGGCGATGTTGCCCAGACCGACCGTCGCCGAAAGGGCGGCCGAGAGCGCCTGGAAGTGGTTGATGGCCCCGGGGTCGTCCTTGTCGTCATACGCGCCACGGACGACCTTCACCCCGTGGGTCAGGGCCCGGTACTGCCCGAAAACCGACCAGATCGTGTAGATGATCCCGGTGATGACCAGCGTGTAGATGGTCACCATCGAGAAGAGGATGTCATTGAGCCCGTTGACGAAACTGTTGATTTGTTCCATTCGGCGTGGTCTCCTGGAGGCCACCGGGAACCATGCGGGCCCGGTCGGGAGGGGTACTCTTCCGGATCTTCGCGGATTCCGGGCGGGATTGCAACTCGCCCGCCCGATCGTCTCGGGAAATACGAAGGGGGAGGCTAGCACCCCGTGTGGCGGATGTCCGACATCCATTCTGCCCTGGCGGACGGAATCGCCGCGCTCGACCTGCGGCTCCGTGACGAGCAGGCCGTCCACGGTGTGGATGCGCTCGAGGAGGTCGCCCTGCACCCCGTGCTCGCGGAAGCCCTGTCCATAGCGGGATTTGGGATTATCCGGGAGGTTGTCTACCCCGGCGAACACGCCGCCAGCGTGCGTCGCTCGGCCCGGGCTCGGTGCGACCTGGTGGTGCTCCCGGAGCCCGGCATGGCCCTCGAAGACCCCGCCGCGGAGCAGGCCCGGCTCGACGCCGCCGAGCAGACGCTCTTCGCGGGACTGGCGGCCGAACTGGCGACCGATTCCGAGCCCGCCGGCGGGCTTGTTCGCCCCGGCGACGCCTGCTGGCTGGAGGTCAAGTCCGTCGCGCAGCACGCGTTCGTCGACGGGGTGCCGGGTCCCAACCGCTCGTACGCCGACCAGATCGTCCGCGGGCCGATGGCCGATCTGGTCAAGCTCGCCCGGGATCCATCGATCTGGACGGGCGCGTCGGTGGTGTTGCTGTTCTGTGAATCCCAGCCGGTGGCCGAGCACGACCTCAACGCGGCCGCCCACCGACTGCTCGACGCCGATCTCCCGCTCGCCACTCCCGTGATCGGGGGTGTGCCGATCGAGGACCGCGTGGGGAACGGATGGTGCGGGATCGGCCTGTACCCGGTGCGGGTCGGCGGCTGAGGCGACCTTTAGGGGACGCCCCGGCCTGCGGCATCGGCCTGCGGATGATCGGCCGGCGCCGCCTCGACCATCGACAGCCCCGCGTACTCGGCGATCACGGCGGCCGCTTCGGTCGCGGCGTGGTGCCCGCGGAACTTGTCCGCGATGACCGACAACTCCCGACGCTGTGCGGCCGCGGTGTCGGGGTTCTCCAATAACGCCACCGCACGATCCGCGATCGGATCCGCCCCGCCGAAGTGCGGGACCAGCTCCGGCACGATCTCGCGCCCGGCGACCAGGTTGGGCAGGGTGAAGAACGGGGTCCGGATGACCCACCGAGCGACGAGCGACCACAGGAGCCGGTTGGACTTGTACACGATCACCATGGGCCGGTGCTGGCGGGCGATCTGAAGCGTGACGGTGCCCGAGACCACGAGCGCCAGCTCGCACCAGCGGATGGCCGCGTCGGTCGAGCCGAATCGGATCGAGAGCGATTCCGGCCATTCGAGGTGGGCGTCCGCCGCGAGCCGACGCAGGACCGGCTCGACCTCGGGCCGCGTGGCCGCGACCACGCCCTTCATGCCCGGGTGTTCACGGGCGAGGCGGTTGTAGGCCGCGAGGAGCAGCGTGAAGTTGGCCCGCATCTCGGCCGGGCGTGAACCGGGCATCAGGGCGACGCGCGGATGGCCGGAGGGCCAGCCGCGGATCGCTTCGTCGAGCGTTTCGGTGTCCGGGGCGTGGTCGAAGAGCGGGTGACCGATGAAGGTCGCCCGGACGCCCCGCTGGCGGAACCACTCCTCCTCGAAGGGCAGCAGGCAGAGCACATGGTCGGTCAGCCGCCGGAGCTTGTTGATCCGCCATGGACCCCACGCCCAGAGCTGGGGGGCGACCAGGTGCACGACCTTCGCGCCGGCCTTCTTGGTGATCGCGCAGACCGGGAAGTTGGCCGCGGGGGAGTCCACCGGCACATGCACCACCGGCCGGTGCTCGGCCACCCAGCGTGCGATGTCCGCGTTGATCCGCTTGTGCTCCCGGATCTTGGCCAGCCCGGGCATGCCCATCACCGCATCGTCCCCCGTGCGGGCGATCAGATCGGCGCCCGCCGCGGCCATCTTGGGGCCGCCCCAGGCCCGGATGTCCGCCTCGGGGCAGGACCGGCGCAGTGATTCGATCACCGCCGAGGCGTGATCATCGCCGGACGGTTCAAACGCGGTAAACAGGATGATCGGGCGGTCCTGCGACACTGGGTGCAAGCCTAGGAGGACGCCCGGACGGCTTCCCGAACCGGGCGGGAGATACGCGCGATCAGAACCCGGCCGCGGCGAGCCAGGCGCTCGGGGTGCAGCGGAGGGCGCCCGAGATGGCGACCAGAGACTCGATGCTGGGCAGGTGGGTGCCGCGTTCGATCGAGGAGAGCTGGGAAACCGACACGCTCGACGCGTTGGAGAGCTCGCGCAGCGTCCAGCCACGCTCGGTCCGGGCCAGACGGATCTGACGCCCGAGTTCGGCTCGAAGACGGTCCTGGGGACGCTGGCCAAGGCCGAAGGCTTCCGCGGCCTGAGCGATGACGCGCCGGAGGTCCTCAACCCGGAAGGGCTTGGTCAGGTAGTCGAACACATCCTGCTTGAAGGTCTGACGCATCGAATCGAGCGACGGGTAACCCGTGACGACGATGACGCACTGGCGGGGCCACCGCCGGCGGATGCCCTCGAGCACCTGCTCCCCGCTGTGCTGGCCCATCTTGATGTCCAGCAGGATGATGTCGGGCTGCTCGGCCTCGCACGCCTCGATGAGCGCCTCGGGGGTGGCGACGGTGCGGATCTCGTGGCCCTCGTTCTCGAGAACGCCCGCGAGGTACTCGCGGAAGTCCGAGTCGTCGTCGAGCGCGACGATGTTCAGCGGCGGGGCGTCGGTGGTGGGCTCGGGCGCGTCGGTCATCGTGGCCATCTTACTCGATATCTCCGAACAGGCCCGCCGGGTCTTTCGGCAGGAGGATCTCGAAGACCGCGCCGTGGGGGTCCGGGTCGGCGTTGGGGTCCTTCTCTGAAGCGTTTCGGGCCACCAGCACCCCCCCGTGCTCGTGCACGATGCCCTTGGACACCGCCAGGCCCAGCCCGGTGCCCTCGGCGTCGAGTCGGGTGGACGCGAACGGCTCGAACAGCCGGTCGATGACCTCCGGCGCGATGCCCGGACCGTTGTCCGCCACCGTGATCGACAGCCAGTCCTCGCCCTCGCGGAGGATCGGGTGCGAAGAAACCACCACCCTTCCCGGGTTCACACCCGTCTCCCGGATCACCCCCACCGCATTGCGGATCAGGTTGACGAACACCTGGATCAGGCGATCCGCATCGCAGCGAAGCATGGTCGCTTCGGGCACCTCGTTGGTCAGGTCGATCCGCGGCCCCGGGGCCATCGTGCTCCGGTCCAGGCGGACCAGCGTCCACGCCTCCTGCACCACCTGGTGCAGATCGGTCGTGACCAGCCTCGGAGGGCGGACCCGCGCGAAATCGAGCAACCCGTCGGACAGCTTTTCCAGCCGGGCCACGACCCGCGCCAGCAACGCACGCTCGGTTGGGCTGAGATCCTGCCCGGAGGCGATCTTGTCGACCAGGCCCTTCACGACCGCGAGGGGAGTGTTCAGCTCGTGGGCGATACCCGCCGACATCATCCCGAGCGAGGCCAGCCGGTCCGCACCCTCCAGGTTCCGGCGCGCGGCCTCCAGCAGGTGATTCTTTTTGCGCAGGTCCACCGCCGTGGACTCAAGCATGGTCAGCGCGGTGGCTAGCTCGTCCTCGTGGCGACGCAGCGAAGCCACCGAGACATTGCGCGACCGCATGATCTCGCCCAGCTCGTCCGCGGGGATCAGCGACTCGGGCACCAACTCGGCGAGCCGGTCCCCCCGCCGGACCGCCTCGTCCGCGTCGAGCATGGCCCGGATCGGGGTGTACACATGCCTGGGCAGGACCAGCGCCTCCAGGGCGCCCGCCACGAACGCGTAGCCGGCCAGGAGCGAGACGATCAGCAGCATGTACACCAGGTTGACCGCCTTGCGGGTCGCGTTGTTCCGCGCCCGAACGACCGCGAACTCGTCAACCCCCATCAGGACCGCGATGCCGGCGCCGTCCCGGGTGTCGCTCAGCGGCAGCTCGCCCGTCTCCCGGACGCGGGTCGCCTGCGCGTCGGTCAGGCCCACCGACCGGGCGTCCCCGACCATCACCGTGACCCGGCCGATGTCCTCCCGCAAACGCTGCGGGCTCGCCAGCGGACGCACCGGGCCGTCCGCCCGGATCAGCTCCAGGGCGACCGCCGCCTGGGCCTGCTCGCCCTGCACGATGACCTTGCTCAACGCCGGGCGCAACGCCACCAGGAGCAGAACCGCCAACACCAGGGAGAATGAGGTGTGCAGGACAATGAGCTTTTTCCGGATCCGAAAGCCCGAGAGGATGCCTCGCCGCACCTTCTTCGGTCGGGGGGCGTCGGGCGGGTCGGGTTGGATCACAGCGTCTGGCATGGCGAGAGCGGGGAATGCGTACCGTAGGGGATGCGCGCGGAACAACGCCACACCAAGCACACCCCCAAGGCCCGGCGGGCCACCGACCCCCGGGACGCCGCGATGCGTGTGCTGGCCCGGCACGCCGAGCGGATGCCGGACCTGTCCCCGGTTGACCCGGACACCGCGGGCATGGATCCGCGTGACGCCGCCCTGTGCCATGCGGTCATCGACGCCTCGCTGCGACGGTGGTTCACCCTGTCGTATTTGATCGAGCAAGCGGCCGGGCGGGACATCAGAGACACCGAGCCGAGGATGCAGGCCGCCCTGGTCGCCGGGGCCGCCCAGCTCCTGCTGTTTGATCGCATCCCGGACCACGCCGCGATCGATGAGACCGTCGAATGGGCCAAGCGTCGCATCCGGCCCGGAGCCGCGGGCATGGTCAATGCGGTGCTCCGTCGGATCGCGGGGGTGCGGGGCGAGGTGATCCCGGACTGGCAAGACCGCCCCGACGCCATCCCGCTCTCCGGGGGCGACGCCCTGACCCTGCGTGAGATCCGCCTGCCGGAGGACCCGACCTACCGGCTGGTCATCGCCTGCTCGTTGCCTGGCGGCTTGCTCGAATCATGGTCATCGCTCGGGGCCGATCTCCGCTCGCTGGCCCTGCACACGCTCATCCACCCCCCCACCGTCTGCTTGACCGCCGACGACCCCGGCATCGGCGACGACCCTCGGTTCATCCCGCACGACACCCCCGGCCACTCGGTGTTCATCGGCGAGCGTTCCGAACTCGGCCGGGCCCTTCAGGAGCACCCCAGGATCTGGGTGCAGGACGCCGCGGCATCCGGCGTCGTGTCCGGGCTCGAGCCCGGGGGTGAGACCGTTGTGGTTGATCTCTGCGCCGGTCGCGGGACCAAGACCCGCCAGTTGCTCCGGGCCTTTCCGCACGCCCGCATCGTGGCCGCCGAGGTCGATGCGGACCGGATGGACGCGCTGCGGCACGCGTTCAAGGACGAACCACGCGTCGAGGTAGCCCACGCGGAACACCTCGCCGAGCGCGGCGCGGGCTGGGCGGATCTGGTGCTGGCCGATGTGCCCTGCTCGAACTCGGGCGTGCTGGCCCGGCGGACCGAGGCCCGCTACCGCGTCCGGTCGGTCGCGATGGACCGGATGCTCTCAACCCAACGGGAGATCCTCGGGTCCGCGCGGGCCATGCTCCGGCCCGGCGGGCGTCTGGTCTACTCAACCTGCAGCCTGGAGCGGGAAGAGAATCAGGACCAGGCGGCCTGGGCCGCACATGAACTCGGCCTGGCCCTCGAACGCGAACGGGCCATACTGCCCGCCGGCGAGCCCGGCGGCCCGGACAGCGCGTACCGGGACGGTTCCTATGCCGCGGAACTGCGGGCCTGACGGGCCGCCCCTTCGCCCCCGGCCCACACCCGGGCCAAGGGGGTACCATTGCCACCCGGGTCCGGGCGTGTGGCTCCACCGGGTTCTGGCGTCGGTCGTAGGACGGTGCGGATGCAGCTGAGCGAGATTCTGTCCGTGGAATGTGTCCGGTCGCCCCTGGCGGGCACCGAGAAACAGGCCGTCATCGGCGAGCTGGTCGATGTTCTGACCAACGCGGGCAAGGTCCAGGACCCCGAGGGCCTCAAGCAGGCCGTCTGGACCCGGGAGCAGACCCGCACCACCGGGATCGGCCACGGCCTGGCCATCCCCCACGGCAAGAACGCGGGCATGAAGAGCCTGGCCATGGCGATCGGCAAGCCCGCCGAGCCTTTGGACTTCGAGGCGATCGACAACCAGCCGGTCAAGCTCGTCGTCCTGCTGGCTTCACCCCCCGACCGGACCAGCGACCACATCCAGGCCCTGGCCCGGGTCAGCCGCCTGATGTCCAGCGAATCGTTCCGCGAGAAGATCTACGCGGCCGAGACGCCGGAGGAGATCTTCGAGCTGGTCATCGAGCAGGACGCGGGACGCTAACCCAGCGAGATGTGATCGTCGGCCTCACGAATCGGGCCGGTCCGGCGGCGCATCCCGGAAGATGCTGCGGCGAAGAAGCTCAGTTTCCGTGATCAGCGTCGGCTCGAGCTCGGCGGTCCGTTCCTGAATGTCCATGGCGCCGTGCAAAACGGCAAGCACGAAGATCACGCCCTCGATGCGATCACAGATTATCCAATGTTGTTCGACGCGGTGGAACAGGAGGCGACCGGATATCGCAGGGCGTGGCCGGAGCAAGCCGGGCGACGCGCTCACCGAACTTCTCTGCCGAGTACCTGCGGATGCTTGAAAGATCTCTCAGGGCGCGTTCGGTTAGAGCGGTTCTACGCCGGATGTAGCGTGTAGCCGCAGTGTCGGAAGCAGTTGCG
>JAFIFX010000024.1 GCA_020831805.1 Planctomycetota bacterium
GGAGACGAAGAGCACAGCACCGGTCACGCCCGAGTTTCGAGGCTGATTCGTATGACGCGGCCCGCCCGAAACGCCGACAGCCAAAAACAACAACAGCCGCGGCGGGGGTGACGCCGCGGCCGTCTGGTTGTCGGTTCAGCCTGGTATCAGGCGGCGCGACGGATGGCGCGACGCACGGTGGTGCGCTTCGGGCCGATCTTGGCGATGGGGTTGCGCGGGGTGGTGCGACGGGCGGCGGGCTTGTTGCTCACGGCCTTGCGAGCGACCGGCTTGCGAGCCACGGGCTTGCGAGCCACAGTGGTCTTACGAGCGGTGGTCCGCTTCGCCGCGGGCTTACGGGCCACGCTCTTGCGGGCGACGGGCTTGCGAGCCGTGGTGGTCTTGCGGGCCGTGGTCCGCTTCGCCGCGGGCTTACGGGCCACGCTCTTGCGGGCGACGGGCTTGCGAGCCGTGGTGGTCTTGCGGGCGGTGGTCCGCTTCGCCGCGGGCTTGCGAGCCGTGGCGGTCTTGCGAGCCGTGGTCCGCTTGGCGGCCGGCTTCTTGGCGGTGGTCCGCTTGGCCGTGGTCCGCTTCGCGGCCGGCTTGCGGGCCACGGTCTTGCGGGCGGCCGGCTTGCGGGTGGACTTCTTGGCCGCCGGCTTGCGGGCCGGGCTCTTGCGAGCGGTGCGTTTGGTGGTGGTGCGGGCCGTCTTACGGGCGCCGTGCTTGGTGGTCCTGGTTGCCATGGTTCGATCTCCTGGGGTGCCGGGGATCTCGCCCGGCGTTGAGTGCGTGTTCTCGGGCGTGGGCGTCAATGCCCGACTCGTCCCGAATGGTCCCGGGGCACGCGCCCCGGCCGGGAGGATCCGTCCTCCGTCTGCGCGGCATAAATCGTCAAGTCCGCGCTCGGATATCAACAACGAACCTTAAGTTTTGTCTGAAGTCGCGCTTTTTCGGTTGGGATCATGCCGTCTGCGCAAAGATCGCGCGGTTCCGTGCCCCGATCATGACCACCGGCCGGTTCAGGGCGTCGCCCGACGGCGCGCTTCCTCGCGCCACCGTTCGGCCCGCGCCGAGTCCCCCACCATCATGCACAGCTCCGACGCCCGCTCCGCCAGCACCACGCTCTCCGGCGCCAACTCCGCGGCACGCACGATCGCGTCCGCCGCCTCGCCCCACCGGTTCGCCTGGTACAGCACCGGGGCCATGTCGTGCCAGATCATCGGCTCCCGAGAGGACTCCGCCGCCCCGCGCATGACCTCCACCCCAGCCTCGACCAGCCCCGGCCGACGCAGCCCCAGCCCCGCACGCACCATCGCCTGCCCGATCTGGGCCCGCTCGAACGGCTGCACCGACCGCTCCGCCGCCCGCCGGTACAGCGCGGCCCCGCGGTCGCTCTCCTCCAGCCGCATCAGCAGGTCCGCCGCCCGCGTCAGCGACGCCACCGAATCCCCGCCCCGCATCGCCAGCCCCCGGTCGATGCTCTCGAGCGCGCCCTCCGGGTTGCCGAAGGTTGCCCGCACCTCCGCCTGGGCGAACAGCACGCCCGGGTGCACCCCGCGGGCCTCCACGGCCCGGTCGATCAGGTCCAGCGACAGACCCGCCTCTCCCAGCCGCATCGCCGCGCCCGACGCGTCCGCCAGCCAGCCCGACGGCGACCGACGCTGCGACTCGAACACCGGGATCGCCTCGCGCAGCCCCTCCAGGGCCAGATCCACCCGACCGCTGTGACGCCAGTACGACACTCGGTTGAACAGGAACCCGGGATCATCGAGCAGGTCCGCGTCGTCCGTCCGGAAGTACGCCCCGCCGGTCTCGGCATCGGTCTCCTCCGCCACCGACATGGCCAGCTCGAACCGGACACGGTGCAGCCGCGGGTGCCGCTCAAGCACGCGCCGCCGCAGGTCGTTGATCTCGGCCTCCGTCGCGCCCCCCGCCTGGCGCAGCCGGATCAACTGCGCCACCAGCCCGTCGCCGGGGTTGCCGTGCTCGATGACCTCCTCGAGCGCTTCCGCGGCCTCGTCCAGCCGCCCGCTGACCGCCAGGAAGTACGCCTGGTGCGTGCGGTGCTGGGCGTTGAGCCGCCAGCCCGTGCCCCCGTTGGCGAACCCGTCGGCCCGCGCCAGCCACGCCGCCCCCCGCTCGGCCCGGGCCCGCGAGTCCGGCCCGGCCGCGAACTCCGGCCGCACCACGAACCCCGCCGGGATCACCGCCTGGTTGTACGCGATGTCCGCCCGCCAGCGCGGGTACCGCGCCTGCCCGCCCCACGCCACCACGCCCGCCAGCGCCAGCGTCAACGCCAGGAAACCGAACGCCGCCGGGCGGACTTGGCCCTTCTGCTTGAGCACCAGCCCGTACAGCCGCGTGTTCGGGCGCACCAGGATCCACCACGACATGATGATCAGGAAGGTCACGATCGCCGCCAGACCGCCCGCCAGCAGCATCGGCACCTGGTCGAGCATCCCCCGCGTCCCCAGGAACACCGCCACGAACAGCACCGCCGCCCCGACCTCCTCCCACCGGCTCAGGTCGTAGCGCCGCTCCCGCTTCGCCTTGGCGGCCTTGGCCGTCTCCTTGTTCCGGGGCCGCGCGCCCAGCGCCGGCCGGCCCACCCCCAGGTACAACGCGTCGTTCGGGCAGACCTCCACGCAGTCCATGCACTTCATGCAGCCCGGGTCGATCACCATCCCGAAGTCGCGCACCTCCTCCGACACCCGCACATTCGAGGTACAGACGCTCGTGCAGTGCCCGCACTGCGTGCACGCGTCCGTCACGCGGATCCGCACCGGAGCGACTTTGTCCACCGGCGCGAAGATCCCCCCGTACGGGCAGGCGTAGGTGCAAAACCCCTTGGCCCCCAGGAAGTACACCGTCACGAACCCGCAGATCAGCAGGAACGGCACCGCGATGTACCAGTCCGGAAAGGTCGCCCAGAAGTCCTCGACGATCATCTCCGACTGCCACACATTGATCGGCGCCACCGGACGCAGCCACGCCGGCCACGCGATGTCCATCGCCCCCAGCGCGGGGGCCACCGCGAACCGCTTGAAGTTCGGCCAGATGAACATGTAAAAGCCCATCGCCAGCGGCACGAACACCAGCAGCCGCGACCGGAACGGCTTCGGCCGGATGCCCACCCTGTTCATCATCCACGCGCACGCGTCCTGCAACGCCACCACATGGCACAGCCAGCCGCAGAAAAAACGCCCGAAGATCAGCGTCGACAGGATCGCCAGCCCGAACAGGATCGCCCCGGCGTTGACCAGGCCCAGCTCGAGCGTCTTCATCGACTCCGACGGCTCCATCGGCGACAGGGTCGTGCCCATGATCAGCCACTGGATGATGTGGGCCACGATGAGCACATGGACCGCCACCAGCACCCAGGTCCGCCAGCGCCCACGACGGGTCGAGCCCATGCGTGGGGCCTTTCCCGGCTTGGTCTGCACGACGGGCAAGGAGACGGAACGGGGCTCGGACGGCTCGGCCATGATGACGACTGTATCAGCCAGGCCCGTCCCGTTGAACCCCGCATCCCAAACACGGTCAACGCATCGGCCCCAAAGGCCGAGATCTACCATTGCCCGAGGGAACACGGGAGCGATCCGTTCGATGAGCACGCCAATGACCGACCGACCCGGGAACCCTCCCCAAGACGCCCGAGCCCCGACGACCGAGAACTGGTCACCGGACTCCTGGCTGCGGCTCTCCTCCGTCGCCGGCTCCCAGTACGCCTACACCGATGAGACGGCCCTGGTCCGGGCCACCGCCCGGCTCGCCGAGCTACCGCCCCTGGTCACCAGTTGGGAGATCGAGAAACTCAAGGACCAGATCGCCCAGGCCCAGCAGGGCCGGCGGTTCATCCTCCAGGGCGGCGACTGCGCCGAGACCCTGACCGACTGCCGCCCGGACTCGATCACCAACAAGCTCAAGATCCTGCTCCAGATGTCCCTGGTGCTCATCCACGGGCTCCGGATGCCCGTCACCCGGATCGGGCGGTTCGCCGGCCAGTACGCCAAGCCGCGCTCCAGCCCCACCGAGCCGGGCGAGTTCAACGGCGCCCGCGTCGAGCTGCCCAGCTACTTCGGTGACCTGATCAACCGCGCCGACTTCACCCCCGACGCCCGCACCCCCGACCCCGGCCTGCTCGTCCAGGGCTACCAGCACGCCGCCCTGACCCTCAACTTCATCCGCTCCCTGCTCGACGGCGGCTTCGCCGACCTGCACCACCCCGAGTACTGGGACCTCTCCTTCCTCCAGAACGCCGACCTGTCACCCAAGCGCAAGGCCCAGTACGAGCACATGTCCCGCACCCTGGCCGACGGCCTGGCCTTCATGGAAAACCTCGGCGAGCAGAAGATCGAGGACTCGACCCGCGTGGACTTCTACACCTCCCACGAGGGGCTCAACCTGCACTACGAGCTGGCCCAGACCCGCCGGGTCCCGCGCCGCAGCGGCTGGTACGACCTGACCACCCACCTGCCCTGGATCGGCGAGCGCACCCGCCGCATCGACGGGCCGCATGTGGAGTTCTTCCGCGGCATCCGCAACCCGGTCGGGGTCAAGATCGGCCCGAAGATCGCCGGTGAGGAGCTGATCCGCCTGATCGACACCCTCAACCCGCACAACGAGCCGGGCAAGCTGATGCTCATCGCCCGCATGGGCGCGGGCCGGGTGGCCGACGCCCTCCCGCCGCTGCTGGAGACCGTCCGGCGCGAAGGGCGCACGGTGCTCTGGATGTCCGACCCGATGCACGGCAACGGCATCAAGACCGGCGCCGGGATCAAAACACGCTCCTTCGACGACATCCTCCTCGAACTCGAACGCACCGTCGACGCCCACAAGGCCGAAGGCACCCACCTCGGCGGCGTCCACTTCGAGCTGACGGGCGAGGATGTCACCGAGTGCATCGGCGGCGCCGCCGGCGTCGGCGAAGACGACCTGACCCGCAACTACGCCAGCCCCTGCGACCCGAGGCTCAACTACCAGCAGTCCCTGGAACTGGCGTTCCTCCTGGCCGGGGCGATGGGGCGTCGCTGAGCGTCGGGGCCGCGCTACCCTCTCGGTCCATGCGGATTCTGCTGACCAACGACGACGGCATCCACGCTCCCGGGATCGCGGCCATGCACCGGGCGCTGCTCGGGGACGATCCCCTGGGCGAGGTCTACACCGTGGCCCCGCTGACGGTGCAGAGCGCGACCTCGCACGGGGTGACTTTTCACCAGCCGCTGATGAGCCGGCCGACGCGGCTGAACGATCAGGAGGCCATGGCCGTGGACGGGCGGCCGGCGGACTGCACGAAGCTGGCGCTGACGAACCTGTGGCCGGAGCGGTACGGAGAGGGCTCGCGTCCGGACCTGGTGGTCTCGGGCATGAACGCGGGGGCGAACTGCGGGATCAATGTGCTGTACTCGGGGACGGTGGCGGCGGCGTTGGAGGCGGCGTTCCTGGGGGTGCCCTCGATCGCGGTGTCGCTGCACCTGGACGGGTCGCGGCCGGACTATGACCGCGGGGCGCGGGCGGCGCGGGTGGCGATCGACCGGCTGCTGGCGGGGGGCTTGCCGGCGCAGCACGAGGCGTTGTCGATCAACATCCCGGCGACGGAGCACCTGCCGGAGGAGCCGGAGCTGATCGTGTGCCCGATGAACACGCACGCCCTGGTGGACCGGTACGAGCGTCGGGTTTCGCCGTCGGGGGATATCTATTACTGGGCGGCGGGGCACGGGCTGGATTTCCGCGGCACGGACGAGGGGACGGATGTCCACGAGCTGTTCGAGCGGAAGGTGACGGTCACGCCGCTGGCCTACGACCTGACCCGGCACGACCGGCTGGGGTTCTGGCGGGAACGGGTGAACGGCGCGTAAAAAAACGGCCCCTGGTCCGTGGAAACGGACCGGGACCGTTGCGGTGGGGCGTCGGTGGGATCAGATCATGTTGGCCGAGTCGGCGACCATGGACTGGAGCTTTTCGGTCAGTTCGTTGATCTTCTCGTCGTTGAGCTTGAGGACCTCGCGGACCTCGCGGTGGATGTTGCAGTCGGGGTTGTCGAGGCGGAAGCCGCGCTCGATGCGTCCTGCGAGGCAGTCGGCGGCGTGGACGACGGCGACGAGCTTGGACTGCTCGGAGGGGGCCGCGGTGGGGTTGTGGTGGAAGCCGGTGGCGGCGGCGAAGGGGGCGGGGAACTTCCACTTGGCGCAGAGGCCCTGGCCGAAGTGCTGGTGGTTGGCGCCGAAGACCTGCTCCTCGGTGACGAGGAGAGAGGTGGTGGGGATGCCGTCGGGGCCGGCGCCGGTCTTGTCGAGGGCGTCGATGAGCTTGGAGCGGTCGTACTGCATCTCGACCATGATGCCGATGTCGTGGATGAGGCCGGCGAGGTAGGACTCGTCGCCGAGGCCCATGCCCATGGTGTCGCTGAGCAGCTTGCAGCCGATGGCGGTGGCGTTGGAGTGGTTCCAGAGTTCCTTGGCCGAGAAGGTGGGGGTCAGTTCGCCGCCGCGGAAGAGCTTGGCGAGCGAGGCGGCGATGGCGATGTTCTTGACGGCGTTGAGGCCGAGCATGACGATCGCACGGTTGATGGAGGAGATCTGTCCGGGCAGGCCGTAGAAGGACGAGTTGACGACCTTGAGGATGCGGCTGGACAGCGCGGGGTCGTTGGAGATGACGGCGTGAAGGTCCTGGGCGGTGGAGGTGGGGTCCTCGACCAGCTCGATGATCCGGAGGGTGACCTCCGGGAGGGTGGCGATGTGCGAGATTTCGCGGATGGCGCTCTCGACGACCTGCTGACGCTGTTCTTCGGTGACAGGCATCCCACGCTCCTTGTGGCTGGTGGTTTCGCCATCGACATCGGCGATCGCGGGGCGCGACTTGTCCGGGAGATGGGCCCGATCTGCGTCGGTGGTCTGATAACCGGCGGCGGGGCCGGTGGGACGGCGGGATCCCGGTCCGGGCGGCGTCCCTACGCGGGCGCGTTTGGCGCGGCGGCGTGATCCGCGCGCGGGCGGGCGTGCTCCTTGTGGTCGGGGTCCGGCGGGGTTGGGCGGTCGGGGAGCGGATTGTGGGGCCTGTCGGCGGGGCCGGGTTTGGGGGCGGGGTCGTCGTGGTGCGCGCGGTGGCGACCGGCGGCAGGATCGGCGGGTGTGCGGGCCGGGGTGGGCGTGGGGTTTTCGGGGGTTGTGGCATCCGCGCGGGCTGAAGCCCGCGGCTCCGGCTTTGTGGCGCGGAGGAGGGTGCTGGCGGCGCGGCGGATGCACTCGGCGTGGCTGGTGGTGGTGGGTTCCTGCTCGATGATGCGTTCGAGGGTGGCCAGGGCGCGCTCGGCCCGTTCGGGGGCGAGGGCCTGGGCGCGGAGTTCCATGGCTTGGTTGAGGGCTCGGGAGGCGATCTGGAACTGATCGCCGGCGAGGATGGCGGGCAGATCCTCAATTGGGATCGCGTGCCTGCGGCAGACATCGAGGAGGGTGACGGCGGGGTCGAGCAGGTCGGTGAAGACGGCGGCGGTGAGTTGTTCGGTTTTCATGCGGGTAAGGTAGTGCGGGGAGCGGTGCGTGCCAAGCGGGAAATCGGGATGTCACGAAAACAGCGCGCGCATCGTGGATGTCCACGATCGGGCGCGCAGGAAAAAGGCGTGCCGCGGGGGGCACGCCTGGTGCGGACGGTCCTGGTGCGAGGGTCAGCGTTGGCGTCGGGCGGCGCCGAGGCCGGCGAGGATCAGGACGCCGATCGCGCCGGGGGCGGGGACGACCGGGATCGCGGCGGTGGAGACGATCCAGATGGAGCTTTCCTGGTCGGGGCCGACGCCCCGGACATGGGCCGCGAGGCGCATGGTCTGCGGGTCGGCCATGGCGAGGGTGAGGTCGTTGAAGTCGGCGTGGAGGTCGAAGCGCATGGTCAGCGACTCGCCGGGGTTGACGGCGTTGTGGTTGGGCCTCGGGGTGAGCGGGGCGGCGCTGAAGAGGTTGCCGGACCAGGAGCCGATGGAGCCGGGCGGGTTGGGCGGCGCGCTGCCGGGCGCGTAGGCGACGAAGTCGCCGCCGATGAGCACGGGGTTGGACAGCGCGGCGACGGAGAAGTCCGTGGCCTCGACATAGAGGTTGACGAGGTGGGCGGGGGCGGTGGAGTTGTTGCGCCAGACCAGGTCGACGAGGCTTCCGTGGTCCACCAGGTCAACGGTGAAGTTCAGGCCGTCGAGGGAGATCGCGTTGGCGTTCTCGAAGGCCTGGAAGGTGATGGGGCCGGCGTGGGCCGTGCCGGCGGCGGCGATGGCGGCGATGGCGAGTGCGGCGCGCGGGTGCATGGGATCTCCTTCTGTCGGGGCGGGGTTCGCCCTTGAGAAGGTGGGAAACGGGCAGGCCGCGTGCCAGCGGGGGCGGGGGGTTGATGGTGGTGGTGCCCGGTTTTTGGGGTAGTGCGGGTGGGTTGGGGTGCGGGGGGTCCGAGAAGGGGGGCTGCCGGATAGATGGTTTTTTGTGGCGACCGCGCGGGCTGAAGCCCGCGGCTCAGTAGGTGCAGTGTTTGCGGAGGAGGTTTGCGGCGTGGGGGTCGCGTTCGGCGAGGGCGCGGGCGGCGCGGGGGCCGGCGTGGGCGTCGCCGTAGGGGTGGGTCCACTGCGCCGGGCGGGCGGCGGTGATGCGGTCGAAGGCGGCGCGGATGGCGCTGGGGGATTCGGGGGCGTGGGCGGTCAGGGCGTCGCAGCGTTCGCGTCCGGCCTGGCGGTCGCCGATGTCGACGCTGGGGCAACCGAGGGCGGCGGCCTCGATGAGGCCGGCGGAGGAGTTGCCGACGAGCCCGCCGCCTTCGGCGGCGACGCGCTTGAGCAGGGCGACGAAGCGGGTGCGCTCGAGGTGGGGCTGGACGCGGATGTGCGACGGCGCGTCGGCGAGGGCGCGCATGATGCCGTTGCGGCCGGGGTCCAGGTTGGGGTGCAGGGCGATCGTCGGCACGCCTTCGAGGGCTTCGAAGATGGCGTGGGCGGCGTGCTCCTCGGGTTCGTCGGTGCGGCCGATGGGGTGGAAGAGGACGACGGCCCTGGGCGAGCCGAGTTCGGCGTAGGCGGCGTCGTCCATCGGTTCGATCGCGTCGAGGCCGTCGATGGCCGGGGAGCCGACGACGATGATGTGGGCGTCGGGCTCGCCCATGCGCCGGATGCGGTCGGCGCTGGTCTCGGTGGCGGGCAGGTGGAGGTGGGCGAGCTTGGTGATGGCGTGGCGCATGGCCTCGTCGGCGACGCCCTCGGCGCGGTCGCCGCCGTGGAGATGGGCGACGGCGAACCCGCCCACCGAGGCGGCGGACGCGGCGGCGAAGGCCTCGATGCGGTCGCCGAGGACGACCACCCAGTCCGGACGCAGGCGGTCGAAGGAGCGGCCGAAGCGGGCGATGCCCTTGCCGAGGGACTCGACATCGTGGGCGCGCCCGACGCGCCCGGCGGTCTGCATGGGGATCGAGTCGGCGACGGGGAACTTGGCCTTGACCTCGCGGAAGGTCAGGGCGGGCTGGACGAGGTGCGCGCCGGCGGCGATGACGAGCAGCTCGCAGTCGGGGCGGTCGCGGACGGCGTGCATGACGGGCGTGAGCAGGCCGAACTCGGCGCGGGTGCCGGTGACGACGGCGATGCGCCGGGGGCGGTCGGGCGTGGGGCGGGCGTCGCGGGCGCGTTGCTCGTTGGTGTCGGTCCAGTTGTCGCCGATCACGGGGCGTGCTCCTTGAGCGCATCGAGGGGGACGATGTCGAGGGCGCGTTCGTGGGTGGCGTGGAGGTTGACCTCGGGGGCCATGCCGGCCTCGTAGGCCTCGAGCCAGCGGGCGGCGCAGAGGCACCAGCGGTCGCCGGGCTTGAGGCCGGGGAAGCCCCAGTCCGGGCGGGGGGTGGAGAGGTCGTTGCCGCGGGACCTGGAGAAGGCGAGGAAGTCGGCGGTCATGACGGCGCAGACGGTGTGGGAGCCGGCGTCGTCGGGGCCGGTGGTGCAGCAGCCGTCGCGGTAGAAACCGGTTTTGGGGTCGAGCGAGCAGGTCTGGAGCGGGCCGCCGAGGGCGTTGCGCTGTCCGGCGGCGTGTTTGGTGGGTGGGGCGATCATGGGAGCAGTTCAATCCTTGGGGCACCCGCAGGACGGGGCGCTGGAACCGCCGCAGCAGGGGGCGGCGGGAAGGGGGACATCGGGCTTGGGCGTGCCGCAGCAGGACGGGGCGGCGGGTTCGGCGGCGCAGCAGGATGCTGTCTTCTTCGGTGCGAAGCGGGTGTAGAGGGCGTTGGCGAGCAGGGCGAGGAAGAGGACGGCGCCGATCGCCTTGGCCCAGGCCCAAGGGCCTCCGGCGGCGTGGGTGGCGCCCGCGCCCTCGGCCAGGACCATGGCGTGGGCGAAGAAGGCGTCGAAGATCGTGCCGGCGACCAGGGCGACGGCGGCGATGACGCTGATGTAGATCGCCAGCACCTTGACGCCCAGGTCCTTGATGACCCAGCTCATGGTGGCGACATTGACGGCGGGGCCGACGAGGAGGAGGACGATGGCCGCGCCGGGGGAGAGGCCGGCCATGACGAGCGACCAGGCGAGCGGGGTGGAGCTGGTGGCGCAGATGTAGATGGGGATGCCGATGAAGAGCATGAGCACCTTGGGCCACAGGCCGGTGCCGACATGCTCGGCGATCCAGCCCTCGGGCACGGCGGCGCCGATCAGGGCGGCGGCGAGGATGCCCCAGGCGAGCCACGGGGCGAGGTCGCGGAGCATGGTGCCGAAGCCGTGGACGCGGGCGGTCTGGAGTTTTTCTCCGAGGGGCTTGGGTGGGGGGGGCGGGGACGGGGGTTCGGGCAGGGGCGGGGCGGGCTGGGTCTTTTCAGGGGGGGTGCGGGGTTCGCGGTCGGCGGCGTTGATGGCCAGGCCGGCGAGGAAGGCGGTGATGACGGCGATGATCGGGCGGGCCAGGGCGAAGACCGGTCCGAAGAGGGCCCAGGTGATGGGGATGGACTCCTCGCCGGTCTGGGGAGTGGAGATGGCGAAGGCGGCGGTGGCGCCCTTGCCGGCGCCCTGGCGGCGCAGGCCGGCGGCGACGGGGATGACCGAGCAGGAGCAGAGGGGCATGGGGATGCCCAGGAGGCTGGCCTTGGCGATGGGGACGACGCCGCGCCCGCCGAGGTGGCGGGTGAACCAGGACCTTGGCACGAAGGCGTGGACGAGACCGGCCAGGGCGAGGCCGAGGACGAGCCAGACGCCGGACTCGAGCAGGATGTGCCAGAGTTCGGACCAGAAGGTCGACAGAAACGCGGAAACCGCCTCCATGACGGACTCTAGGGCGAAGGGTGGGAGGCCCCCGCTATGATCCTTCCGCCCATGATCCGGCGCTCTGGCGGATCGGGCGAAGCACCCGGACGAGCCGTCTTCGGAGCCGACCATGCCGTACACGCTCAAGCCCGACCAGGGCATCACGCCCGACTCGGACAACATCAACTACCTGTCGGACCACATTGACACCGGGGACCGGTGGGTGCTCAACTTTGGGCCGCAGCACCCGGCGACGCACACGACGCTGCGGCTGGTGCTGGAGCTGGACGGGGAGCGGATCGCGCGGTGCACGCCGCACATCGGGTATCTGCACTCGGGCTTCGAGAAGCTGGGCGAGCACCTGGATTACAACCAGTATGTGACGATCGTGAGCCGGATGAACTACCTCAGCCCGGTGGCAAACGACATCTGCTGGCACCACGCGGTGGAGTCGCTGTTCGGGATCGACATCACGCCGCGGTGCAAGGTGCTGCGGACGATCATGGCGGAGTTGGCGCGGATCCAGGACCACCTGCTGTGCATCGGCGCCGCGGGGCTGGACATCGGGGCGTTCACGGCGTTCCTGTACTCGTTCAACCCGCGTGAGCGGATCTACGACATCATGGACTACATCTCCGGCCAGCGGTTCCACCCGGACTGGACGCGGGTGGGCGGGCTGATGCAGGACCTGCCGGATGAGGCGGTGTTCAAGCGGATGGTCAAGTCGTTCATCCACGACGACCTGCCGCAGGCGCTCAAGGATGTGGAGGGGCTGGTCTGCCGCAACCGGATCTTCATGGACCGGACGCAGGGGATCGGGGTTTTCACGCGGGAGGAGGCGATCGCGTGGTCGCTCTCCGGGCCGATCGCGCGGGGGTCGGGGGTGCGGCGGGACCTGCGCAAGGACGAGCCGTACCTGTGCTACGCGGACAACTGGGACAACGAGGGGGCCGAGGCGGTGAAGTTCAGCGTGCCGCTGGCGTACGAGGGGGACGCGTACTGCCGGTTCCTGGTGCGTGTGGAGGAGATCAAGCAGTCGATCGGGATCATCGATCAGCTGATCGACAGGATCCCCGGCGGGCCGATCGACACCTTCGCGGATTCGAAGATGGTCAAGCCGAACAAGAAGGATGTGTACGGCTCGATCGAGGGGCTGATCCAGCACTTCGAGCTGATCATGACCAACCGGGGGTGGGAGCCGCCGATCGCCGAGTCCTACGGCGCGAACGAGACGGCCAACGGGGAGCTTGGGTACTACATCGTGTCGGACGGCGGGAAGGTGCCGTGGCGGGTCAAGACGCGGCCGCCGAGCTTTATCAACTATGCGGTGGTGGCGAAGATGATCGAGGGGCACCTGCTCAGCGACATCGTGGCGGTGATCGGCTCGATCAATGTGGTGGCGGCCGAACTGGACCGGTGAGCGATGCGCCGGCGTTCAGCGGCGCACCCGGACATTGCGGCGGCCGTCGAGCGGGCCGTTGGGCGAGCGGGCCCGGGCCAGTTTCAGGCGCACCCAGACAACCACGAGGGTGATCAGGAACACCACGCCGGCGATGATCGCCAGCGGGATGAACACGATCAGCCCGACCACCAGCAGGCCAAGGAAGAACACCAGGGCGAGGAACTGGGCCAGGAGCGCGGGCACACGCACCGACCGCCCTTGTTCGGTGATCGTCACGCGGACCGTGCCGGGGGGCTGGGGGCCGTGGGAATCCATCGGCCAATGGTACCGGGGCGCGGCGATCGGATTTCGGGGGCGCCTGCTTTGGCGTGATGCGGGGCGGGGAGATGACCTGATCCGGTGTGGATTTCCGTGGCGTGGTCGAACCGACAGGCGTGTTCGATTATGATCGCGTTCCGGCGGCCCGCGGGGCCCGCCGCCCGGAAGAGGAAAGGGGTCTGTTTGTGTCTGAGGGCGTGACCCGGGGCTCGTTTGTCCACCTGCACCTCCACTCGGAGTACTCGCTGCTCGACGGCGGGAACCGGGTGGACAAGCTGGTCAAGCGGGTGAAAGAACTGGGGATGCACGCCGTGGCGGTGACCGACCACGGCAACATGCACGCCGCGGTGTCCTTCTGGGAGACGGCCCGGCGGCACGGGATCAAGCCCATCCTCGGCGTCGAGGCGTATGTGGCCGCGGGCGACCGGCGGGACCGGACCTACACCGGCGTGGCGGACGGCGGGCACCACCTGGTGCTGCTGGCCGAGAACGAGACCGGCTGGAAGAACCTCCTGTACCTGTGCTCCGAGGCGTACCTGACGGGGTTCTACTTCAAGCCGCGGATGGACCGGGAGATTCTCGAACAGCACAGCGAGGGCCTGATCGCGATCAACGGCCACCTCGGCTCGGAGCTGGCCTTCCACCTGGTCAAGTACGAGGAGACGCGGGACAAGGCCCACTGGGACGCGGCGGTGGATGTCGCAAAATGGCACGCTTCGGTCTTCAAGGGCACGGAGAAGGGACCGCGCTTCTTTGTCGAGATCCAGCACCACATCGGGCTGCAGAACTCGATCAACCCGCACCTGATCCGGCTGGCGCGGGAGCTGGACCTGCCGCTGGTGTGCGACAACGACAGCCACTTCCTGCTCGAGTCCGACCATGATGCGCACGACACGCTGATCTGCATCTCCACCGGCAAGGTCAAAAACGACCCGGACCGGATGCGGTACCCGACGGAACTGTTCGTCAAGGGCCCGCAGGAGATGGAGTCGATCTTCCACGCCGACGAGTACAACAACGACGCGTTCGGCGACGCGGGCCGGGAGGCGATGGCCAACACCGTGGCGATCGCCGACCGCTGCGATGTGCCGCTCGACATCGGGGCCAACTACGCGCCGGTCGTGATCGTGAAGGCGCCGAAGAAGAGCGCCCTGCCCAGGCACGACGACCCGGCCTTCGGCGGCGACCTGACGGCGTGGTTCACCGACCTCTGCGCCCGGTTCACGCTCGAGCCGGCCACCGACCCCGGCCTGAAGCAGGAAGAACTCAAAAAGGACTGCGACAAGGCCCTGCGCCTGCTGGCCGAGGCGGGGATGGTCTGGCGGTACGGGCCGGGGATCACGGCCCATTGGCACGACGAGATCGAGGGGACCGAGCAGGCCAAACACAGGCGGGACGCCTGCGCCACCGAGGAGGACAGGGCCGGCTTTGACAAGTGGGCGCGGCTGAACCGGGAACTGAAGATCCTGGCGGACAAGCTGATCTCGGCGTACTTCCTGATCGTGTGGGACTTCGTCAACTGGGGGCGCCAGCGGGGCATCCCGGCCAACGCGCGTGGTTCGGGCGTGGGGACCATGGTCGGCTTCGTGCTCGGCCTGTCCAACGCCTGCCCGGTCCACTACGGCCTGCTGTTCGAGCGGTTCACCGACCCGGACCGGTCGGAGTACCCCGATATCGACATCGACCTGTGCCAGGACGGGCGCGGCGAGGTGATCAACTATGTCCGCGAAAAGTACGGGCATGTGGCGCAGATCATCACCTTCGGGACGCTCAAGGCCCGGGCCGGGATCCGCGATGTGGCCCGCGTGCTCGAGTTCCCGCTGGGCGAGGCCGACAAGCTGGCCAAGCTGGTGCCCGAGGAACTGAACATCACGCTGGACAAGGCGCTGGCGCAGGAGCCGCAGCTCAAAGACTGGTACGACCGCGACGAGACGGTGCGGCGGATCATCGACACCGCGCGGACCTTCGAGGGCCAGGCGCGCCACTCGTCGGTGCACGCGGCGGGCGTGATCGTGGCGACGATCCCGCTGCACGAGGTGGTGCCGCTGTACAAGGCGCCGCAGGCGGCGGACAACGAGATCGTCACGCAGTGGGACGGGCCGACCTGCGAGAAGATGGGCCTGCTGAAGATGGACTTCCTGGGCTTGCGCACGCTCAGCGTGATCGAGCGGGCCAAGCTGCTCATCCGCGAAACGCTGCCGAAGGAAGAGTTCTACCGCGCGGTCGGGCGCACGATCGGCGACGGGGGCGACGACCCGCTCGACCTCGAACGCCTGCGGTACGACGACCAGCGGGTGTTCGAGCTGTTCCGGCGGGGCGACACGACCGGCGTGTTCCAGTTCGAATCCGGCGGCATGCGCCGGCTGCTGACCGAGATGAAGCCGGACCGGCTCGAGGACCTGATCGCGGCCAACGCGCTGTTCCGGCCGGGCCCGATGGACCTGATCCCCGACTACAACCGGCGCAAGCACGGGCAGGACACCGTGCCGCAGGTCCACCCGATCGTGGACAAGTTCACCGCCGAGACCTACGGCGTGATGGTCTACCAGGAACAGGTCATGCAGATCGTCCACGAGTTGGGTGGCATCCCGCTGCGCTCGGCCTACGGGCTCATCAAGGCGATCAGCAAGAAGAAGGAGAAGATCATCGCGGCCGAGCGGCCGAAGTTCGTCGAGGGCGCGGGCAAGCAGGGGCTGCCCAAGGACAAGGCCGAGGAGCTGTTCGAGCTGATCCTCAAGTTCGCCGGCTACGGCTTCAACAAGTCGCACTCGACGGGCTACGCGATCGTGGCGTACCAGACGGCGTACCTGAAGACCTTCTTCCCCGCCCACTACATGGCGGCGTTCCTGACCTACGAGAGCCAGGCGCAGAAGGTCAGCGACTGGATCCCGTACCTGGAGGACTGCCGGCGGACGCGCTCGATCGACCCGGCGACGGGCAACACGGTGCGCGCGGGGGTGGATGTGCTGCCGCCCGATGTGAACGAGTCGAAGTCGGACTTCTTCGTGGTCTACGGCAAGGGCGAGCCGCGCCGGGCGGACGCGGGGCGGATCCGCTTCGGCATGCGCGCGATCAAGGGGGCGGGGGCGAAGGCGATCGAGGCGATTGTCAAGGAAAGAGACGGAGAGACGGAGCCACGAAGAGACGGAGTGATGCCGGACGCCAAGCCGTACACATCGCTGTTCGATTTCTGTGAGCGGGTGCCGTCGGCGGTGGTGAACAAGGCGACGATCGAGGCGCTGGTCAAGGCGGGGGCGTTCGATTCGCTGCACGGGCGCGAGGCGCGGGCGGCGATGGTCGCGACGATCGAGCAGGCGGTCAGCGCGGGGCAGAAGATCGCGGCGGACAAGGCGGCGGGCCAGGGGGCGCTGTTCGGTGGCGGGATGTTCGCCGAGGCCGAGCCGGCCGCGGACGCGGGCGACGCCACGCCGCTGGCGAAGGTCGAGGCGTGGGCGGAGGCCGAGACGCTGCGCCAGGAGAAGGAGACGCTGGGGTTCTATGTGTCCAGCCACCCGCTGGAGGAGTGGGGCAACTGGGCGCGGGCGTTCACGCCGCTGACGGTGTCGTCGCTCAAGGACCTGGCCCAGGACAAGCGGGTGATCGTGCCGGCGATGGTGCAGAGCCTGCGGACGATCATCGTCAAGAACGGGCGCAGCGCGGGCCAGAAGATGGCGATCCTGACCGTCGAGGACGCGACGGGCGCGACCGACGCGGTGATGTTCGCCAATGTCTACCTGCAGTTCGGGCACCTGTTCGAGTCGGACCAGCCCAAGTTCTTCATGGGCCGCCTCGACCATTCCCGCGGCGATGCGCAGATTGTCGTCGATCGCATCGTGCCCATCGACGGCCACCCGCTCGAACAGGGGACGATCCAGGTGATGCTCCGATCGCAGCGGCTCAACGGCTCGGCCCCCGCCAAGGTCGCCGCGGCGCGGGAGATCCTCAGCCAACCGCCCGACCCCGCCGACCTGGCCCTGGCCAAGAGCCCGCGGCCGGTCGAGATTATCATCGAGACCGAGGACGCGTGGATCCTGATCGAGCCCAGGGGTATCAAGCACGCGCAGCTGCGCCCGGACCTGGTCCGGTCGCTCTGCCGCGAGCTGGGCGACGACTCGGTGCGCCTGGCCGGGGGCGTGTCGATCGAGCTGAACAAGGACGACCGGCGCAAACAGTACGCCCGGGGCTGAACCCGCCACGCACAGGAGTCAACGCATGAGCATCAACACGCAAAACGACCGGACCGACGAGACGCTGACCGTCGTCACCCGTTTCGAGAACGGTTTCAACGCCCGGAACCTCGACGCCACCATGGCGGATATGACCGAGGACGCGGTGTTCGAGCACGTCGCGCCGCCGGGCAAGTCGATCGGACGGTTCGAGGGACGCGACGCGGTCCGCGCCGTGTTCGCGTCGCTGGATGAGCACTTCCCCAACTTCGACCTGCGCGCGACGGAGATCTTCGCCCAAGGCGACCGGGCGACGTGCCGGTGGGAGATCGAGTGGGACGGCCCCGACGGCGGCCGGGCCCACGCGCGGGGCGTGGACGTCTTCCGCATGCGCGACGGCATGATCGCGGAGAAACTGACCTATATGACACTTTGAGCCGAGGTGCGCGCGCCCTTTCCTGCCGATTCATCTCCCAAGCAAACGCGCACGGAGTAATCGCGCACTGGGTTCATGCGAATCACGCCGGAACCGGGCGTCGCACTCTGAACACGCCGCGACTGGAAAGGAGCGGCCCTTCGGTCGCAATGCAACGCGGCACGGGTCGCGAGCGGATCATGCCACCGACTATGGAGCGTACACGCCGTGTTTGATCACCCATGAGCCACACCGGATCGCGCCGCGCGTGCTGGGCCGTGCTCAACTCTCTGGAGTACCTCCGCGCGAAAAAGCAGGGGTTCTGGCTTTGTGATGGGGAAACCGTACGGTATCCATGCCCATCTACAGACATTGCGCGGCTGAATGTACGTGGTTTTGTGTTCGGGGCGTCGGGTTGAAAGATCAGACCGGGATCGTTTCAATCATGGGTGACCTTTCCGATGCCCGCTTGCGTGGGTGCGGCCCGGTCCGGGGCCGGCAGCGTCCGGGCGTGAGCGAACTGACGGCGCGAAAGAGTACCGGGCTGTTCGGGGGCCTGTGTGAGGTTCAAGGACCCGGGTGCGCTGGTCTTTGGATCCAACGGAGCGAAGCGCTTGGACATTGCTTTGGTTCGTTGATCCACCGCACAGGCAGGGCCGTTTGGGAAGAGACGGGATTGGGCCCGCGACGCCGGAGCACCACCCATGATCGATCGCATCAGGTTTTACTACAACCGGCTGACCGAGCGGCTCTGGGTCCGGCCGCTGGCGATGTGCCTGTTCTCGATCGCCGCGGCGTTTCTCGCCAAGGGGTTCGAGGGGACCGCGTTGGCCCGGTGGGCGCCGACCTTCGAGCCGGACTCGATCGAGAAGCTGCTCACGATCCTCTCCGGCGGCATGCTGGTCATAGCGACCTTCGCCGTCGGGTCGATGGTTGCGGCGTACTCGTCGGCCGCCAACCAGGCCACGCCGCGCACCTTCGCGCTGATCGTGTCCGACGGCGCCTCGCAGAACGCGCTGTCGATCTTTGTCGGGGCGTTCATCTTCAGCCTCGTCTCGCTCCTGTTCTACGGAAACGGCTTCTATACCGAGAAGGGTGAGTCCGCCCTGCTCGGGATCACGGTGCTGGTGATCGCGGTGGTGATCCTGACCTTCGTGCGCTGGGTTGACAGCATCGCCCGGCTGGGGCTCCTTGGCACCATCATCCGCAAGGCTGAGACGAAGACATCGGAGGGCCTGACCGAGCGCCGCAATGCGCCGACCCTGGGGTGCGCGCCCGTCGTGGGCGCGGACGACGGGTGGGCCGTCCTGGGTGATTCGGTCGGCTGGGTCCAGCAGGTGGCGACGGCGGACCTGCAGGACCTGGCCAGTCGATACGGCCTGCGCGTCCGGGTCCACGCTATCGCGGGTGATTTCGCCGGGCCCGGGGGGACGCTCGCGACCGTCCGTGCCGAGGGCGGCGGCGACGCCCGGGCCCACGCCGACGCGGTGCGGGCCGCGTTCCGCGTGGGCGACCGCCGGACCTTCGACGAGGACCCGCGCTTCGGGCTGGTGGTGCTGTCCGAGGTCGCGGGCAAGGCGCTGTCACCGGGCATCAACGATCCCGGCACCGCCATCGAGGTCATCGGCGCGCATGTCCGTCTGCTGTCCGAGTGGGCCGGGCCGCCGGACACCGATGCGGACCGATCCCCGATCGTGCACGACCGGGTCGAGATGCCCGAGCTGTCGGTCGAAGGGATGTTCGAGGACGCCTTCGTCACGATCGCCCGCGACGGCGCGGGGACGGTGGAGGTCATGGTGCGGTTGCTCGAGGCCCTGGTGTCGCTGGCCACGCTGGCGTGCCCGCGGGTCCGCGCGGCCGCACGAGACCACGCCCTCCAGGCCCTCGCCCGGGCCGAGGCGGCGATGGATCACCCCGAGGACCTGCACCGGGTGCGGGAGGCCGCGGGCGTGGGGTCGGGCTGAGCGGCGACCGGCGCCGGGACGCGTCAAGGGCCGGTGAGGTCCTTCGCGCCGGGTTCGGGCGCGTCACACTCTGGGCAGACGGGTGTTGCCGCGCCGGTCAGGTCGTAGGCGCACTTCAGGCAATATCCGGGCGGGGTGGGTGGTCGGGGTGGTCGGCGGGCGCGTGGATGGCTCGCGCGGGTTGTTACGCGTGGTCTTCCCAGCGGATTTTCAGTTCGTGGTCGATCCGCAGCAGGTCGAGAAACTTGCCCGTGACGAAGTCGACGATCTCATCGACCGTCTTCGGGAGCAGGTACAACCCCGGGTTGGTCGGGCAGATGACGGCGCCGGCCAGGGTCAGGGTCCGCATGTTCTCGATGTCGATCAGGCTCAGGGGGCTCTCGCGGTGGGCGATGATGAGGGGGCGGCGTTCCTTGAGGGTGACCATGGCGGCGCGGGTGAGCAGGTTGCTGCCCGAGCCAGTGGCGATGGCGCCCAGGGAGGTGGACGAGCAGGGGACGACGACCATGCCGTCGTGGAGGAAGCTGCCACTGGCGATGACGGCGCCGACATCCTTGTTGGGGTGCAGGGTCAGGCGGGCGCGGTAGGTCTCGGCGTGGTCGGATTCGGCCAGGTGGGGGCAGAAGGACTCCAGGTTCACCTCGCGGATGTCCAACTCGTCGAAGAGCAGGCGTCGGCCGTACTCGGACACCACCAGATGCATGGCGTGGCCGCCCAGGAGGATCTGCTCGACGGTGCGGACGGCGTAGGCGGCGCCGGACGCGCCGGAGACGCCCACGACAAAGACCCGGCCCGAGTCGGAGGGAGCGGCGGCGGGCACGGCGGAACGGGGCACGGACATCGGCATGACGGGCATCCTACGGGTTGGCAAGGGGTTGGGGGCGATTCGCGGCCTTCGGAGCGGTCCCGGGCCGGCAGGCGGCTTAGAGTCTGGCGGTGATTATCAACAGGGCGTTGCGACCGACGCCCGGGGAGGTTGACGCATGGGTGCGTTCCGTCTGGTTTCGGTGATTGCGGCGGCTGGGATGCTGGGTTTGCCCGGCCTGACCGGCTGCACGAGCTACACCAATGTCCCCGGCCCCGATGCGGCCATCGCCATGCAGGACCCCAACGCCCGGCAGGCGTCCCGGGCGGTGCAGGCGGCCCTGGAGTGGACCGTGCGACGGCACCCGGTCGACGGCCCCTTCCTGATCAACCTGCCGGTGGGGACCTCCACCGAGACGGCCACCACGATCGCCGAGTCCCTCGGGCCGATGGCGCGGGTGCCCGATTCCCAGTCCACCGACCTGCCCGTGTACCACATCCCACGGGTGTGGATCCGCATGTCGGACGGGAAGGTCGATGTGGTCTATCCGACCAAGGACGGCCTGGGCCGGGAGATCGACCGCGGTGTGACGGTGTGGATGAACGCCGGCGTGCGCCCGTGGCGGGTGTCGCGCGGGCAGTACTGGAGCCCCGGGACGGTGCCGGTGCCGGAGATCTGGGTGCCGATCCCGGCCGAGGAGCTGCGGGCGCAGGCCGAGGCCGAGCGTGCGGCGGCGCGGGAGGCCCGCCAGGCGGCGGCCACGGAGCGTCGAGCCCGGCCCGAGCCCGCCGAGCCGGCCCCCGAACGCGACGAGCCCGAGCCGCGGCCCGCGCCCGAACCCGTCCCGCCGCCCGCCGACGACCCCGGCACGGTGTACCGCGAGGTGCCCCCCGGCGGCGGGGACTGATCGATGTGGGACGGCCCGCACCTGCTGACCACGCATGACCCCGACGGGGACGAGGTTCGCGCCCTGCTCGAGCGGGCGCGGGAGGAGTCGTTCGAGCCGGACGCGCTGGCCGGCCGCGCGGTGGCGACAGTCTTTTTCGAGGATTCGACGCGGACGCGGGTGAGTTTCTCGCTGGCCGGTCAGCGGCTGGGGGCCCGGGTTGTGGACTGGTCCAGCCGCGGGTCGTCGATCTCGAAGGGCGAGACGATGACGGACACCTTCTGGACGATCGAGTCGATGGGGTTCGACATCGTGGTGGTGCGGCACGGCGAGAGCGGCGCGGCGCGGCTGCTGGCGGACCACGCGCACTGCGCGGTGATCAACGCCGGCGACGGCACGCACCAGCACCCGACGCAGGCACTCACCGACGCGCTGGCCCTCGGCGAGGCGCTGGGGCGCGAGCAGGGATGGGACTTTTCGGGGCTGCGCGTGGCGATTGTGGGCGATTGCGTGTCGTCTCGGGTGGCCCGCTCGAACGCCGGGCTGCTGGGCGTGCTCGGGGCGGCGGTCACGCTGGTGGGGCCGGAGCCGATGGCGCCGGCGGCGCTCGGCGAGGCGCTGGGCTGCGCGGTGTCGCACGATCTCGACGCGGAGATCGGGCGGGCTGACGCGGTGATGACCCTGCGCATGCAGCTCGAACGCGGGGCCGGCACGCTGCTGCCGGAAGGCTACGACTACCGGGCGGGCTTCGCGCTGACGCGCGAGCGGGCCGAGCGGATGAAGCCCGGCGCGGTCGTGATGCACCCCGGGCCGATGAACCGCGGGGTGGAGATCGACGGCGCGGTCGCCGACGGGCCGCGGTCGCTGATCCGCAAGCAGGTCGCGGCGGGCGTGCGGGTGCGGATGGCGGTGCTGGAAGAGGCGATGCGGCGTTCGGGATGAGGAACACCGGTTGCCCTTCGGGTCAACCGGTGGCGCCCGTCGTCGGAGCACCCGTTGAGCGGGTTGCGCCTACCCTCGACCCATGAGCCCCGGCCACCCGCGACTGCCCACCGACACCGACGACGGGATGCTGCTGGTCATCTCCGGCCCCTCCGGCGTCGGCAAGACCACCATCACCCGCGCGGTCGAGCGGTCCATCCCGGGGTCGGTGTTCTCGGTCAGCGCGACGACGCGGGCGAAGACCGACGCGGATGTGGAGGGCGTGGATTACCACTTCGTGGACGAGGCGCGGTTCGACGGGATGGTGCGCGAGGGGGCGTTCCTGGAGTGGGCGGGGGTGTTCGGCAAGCGCTACGGCACGCCGCGGGCGTGGGTGGAGGAGCAGCTCTCGCGCGGGCGGCTGGTGATCCTGGAGATCGATGTCGAGGGGGCCAAGCAGGTGAAGAGCGCGATGCCCCAGGCGTTCGGCGTGTTCGTCCTGCCGCCGAGCGAGGCCGAGCTGCTGCGCCGCCTGCACAGCCGCAAGCGGGAGGACGAGGCCCTGATCCAGAAGCGGTTCGCCGAAGCACAACGCGAGATCGGCGAGGCGCAGCGCTGCGGCGCGTACGACGCGTTCATCGTGAACGACGACCTGGACCGCGCGATCGCCGAGGCGGTCTCGACAGTCAAGGCGGCGCGGGCGGCCCGCGCGGGGCGCGGAGAAAAGCCCGGGGTCTAAAGACCGCCGGGCTTCCGTCGGGCCTGGCTGCGGCAACCGCACCGCGGGGCTGAAAACGCCGGAACGCTCACATCCCGGCGTACATGAACTCTTCTTGGACGATCTTGCCGTTCTTGACGGTGTAGACGCCGACCTCACGCATCTGCATGCGGGGGAAGGAGCCGTCCTTGGCCTCGATCTCCATGTCGTAGACGACCGAGAAACCCGTCGCGCCGGCGAAGGGGCCGGTGGCGCGGCAGGCGTAGACGGTGTGGGCGTCCATCCAGGCGCGGCACTTGGCGTCGACGGCCTTGCGGCCGGACCAGGCCTGGCCGTCGCCCTCGATCGAGATGAACTTGGGGTGGAAGTAGTTGCGCCACAACTCCATGTCGGAGACGGCCATGGCGTTGACATGATCGACGACGATCTTGCCGAGTTCCGCGGGGGTGCGGCCGCGCCCGGAGGTGACGCGCTTGGGCTTGAGGAGCTGGGCGGCGGGCTTGCGGGCGGACTTCTTGGTGGTTTTCCTGGCGGCCTTCTTACCGGGCTTCTTGCCGGCTTTGTTCGCGGCCTTCGCGGCGTTCTTCTTGGCGGCCTTCTTTGCTGATTTCTTGGCTGATTTCTTCGCCGGCTTCCTGGCGGCCTTCTTGGTGGTCTTCTTCGCGGTCTTGCGGGCGGCTTTCTTGGCCATGGGGTGGGGTCCTTGTGGTGGCGTGTTCCGGCATCGCGCCGGTGTGGGCGCGTGGTGCACCGGCTCCGGCCGGTGGGTGCAAGAGCCAAGGACGGCATTGGCGGGTTGTCAACAGCGGCGGCGCCGGCTTACCGCACGGTCAGCGACGGGCGGGACTTGCCCTGCTTGAGGCTCGCCAGATTCACCTGGCCTTCGAGGTTGCGGACGAGGGTTTCCAGGGCCTTGGGCAGCGCGGGGCCGCCGGCGGCCGCCGGGTCGAAGTTGCCGAGGGGGTCGCCGGAATCCGAGTTCTTGCGCAGGGCCATGTTGATCGGCACGGAGCCCAAGAAGGGCAGGCCGAGGCGCTGGGCCATCTTCTCCGCCCCGCCGCGGCCGAAGATGTCGTATTCCTTCCCATCATCGCCGATGAAGAAGCTCATGTTCTCCACCACGCCGAGGACCTCGACGCCGAGCTGCTGGAACATCTTGGCGGCGCGGACGGCGTCGTCCTGAGCGACCTTCTGGGGCGTGCAGACGATCACCGCCCCGGTGAGTTTGAGCGACTGGGCCATGGTCAGGGGCACATCCCCGGTGCCGGGGGGCAGGTCGATGACGAGGTAGTCGAGCTCGCCCCAACTGGTGCGTTCGGTGAGCTGGGTGAAGGCGCCGTGGGCCATCGGGCCGCGCCAGATCAGCGGCTTTTCCGGGTCGACGAGCTTGCCCATGGTGACGGCCTTGACGCCGTGGACATGGAAGGGCTGGAGCGCGCCGTCCAGGACGGTCTGGTCGAGGGCGTCAAGACCGAGCATCGTGGGCAGGGAGGGCCCGTAAATGTCGCCGTCGAGCAGGCCGACGGCGTGCCCCTGTCGGGCCAGACCGACGGCGAGGTTGACCGAGACGGTCGACTTGCCGACGCCGCCCTTGCCCGCGCCGACGGCGATGATGTGGCGGACGCCGTCGATGCCGGAGGCGGACGCCTGCTGGGTGGGTTGGGCGGCCTGCCTGGGCTCGGACGCGGGCGGCTCGCCGGCGCCGAAGCGGGCGACGGTCTTGCCGGCGTGGTTGATGAACTCGACGCCGAGGACGACCTGCTCCTCGCCGGAGGCCATGGCGGCGGCCTTGACAACCTGCTCGACCTTGCGGGCCAGGGACTGCATGGTCTCGGGAGAGGGGTCGGGGTCCTTCGGGCCGGAGACGAGGCTGAGCTTGATCGAGGCGTGCTGGTCGCAGGCGGCCACGCCGACGACGCAGCCGCGAGCGACGAGGTCGCCGCCTTCGGGGTGGGGCACGCGGGTGAGCCACTGGCGGATCTGGTCTTTGCTCAGGCCCATGGGGGGTCCTCCGATCGGTCGGGGTGTGGGGCTGGGAAGGGCCCCGGGGGTCCCAGAAGGGGTTTCGTGGCGCGGTTTCGCGGCGATTCCGGGGCCCTGTTGGGATGGTAGGGGCGTCCCCGCGTTCGCCCGCGTGCAATCGGGGCCGGGCCGCCGGCGTTGGGCTGGCAGCCGCGGGACACTCGCCCGCACAAGGAGACCACCATGCGAAACCCCACCCCGATGATCGCCGCCGCGACGCTCCTGCTCGCCGCCGGATCGGCCCTCGCCCACCAGCCCCAGCGCGAACGCCAGCAGGCACGCGAGGCGGACCGCACCGTGCTGCGCGGGCCGCAGGTCGACGCACAAACCCAGGACGCGGGCCGCCCGGACAAGGAAGGCGACGAGGCCATGTCGCCCCGGCGCGTCGAACTGCCCTTCTCCGTCTATGTCGCGCACCTGCGCTCGCTCGAGCGCGGCGAGGACGAGAGCCTCCGCCTGACCCCGGAGCAGGCACGGCAGGTCCGGACCCTCGCCCAGGAGCACCGCGAGGCAATGCGGGAGTTCATGGAAGAGCACCGCGAGACGATCCGCGAGCTGCGCCAGATCTCCGGCGAGCGTGCGGAAGGCTGGCAGAACCAGCGACCGAATCAGGAACGCCCGAACCAGCAGCGCCCCAACCAGCGACGCGACGCGGACGGTGAGAACCGGCCGCAGCGGGACGCCGATCGCCCCCAGCGGATGCGCGACCGCGAGCAGACCCGCGACACGATGCAGCCGGCCGATCGCGAGCAGCGTCGGCAGGCGGGCGAGACCCACACGCCCGAGCAGCGCGCCGAGGCCCGCGACAAGCTGCACGCTCTGATGGCCAGCGCGCCGGGGGACAAGGCCATGCGCGAGAAGCTGATGGGCGTCCTGACCGATGCCCAGCGCGAGCGCGTCGAGGCGGCCATCGCCGCACGCATCCGGATGCAGCGCGCCGGGGAGGGCGAAGGACGCCCGGACGCCCGTCCGGGTCAGCGCCCCGAGGCCCGGCCGGCCCAGCGCCCCGGCGCCCGCCCGGCGGACGCGCAGCCCGCGCAACGACCCGCCCAGCGTGAACGACGCGAAGGACGCCCCGGCCGCGACGGCGGCTGATCGGGAACGACATCTGGTGACCGCGTCACGCCCCGGGGTCCGCCCCGGGGCGTGGTCGCTTTTGCATGGTGCTTCAGGCCGCGCGGGACGCGTCGGGTCGGTGGGCGAGGCGGTGGCACAGGGCGATCAGCGCCGGGAAATCCGGTGGCTTGGGCACATGCGCCTCGCAGCCCGCGGCGAGCGCGTTGTCCGCGTCGCGCTGCATCGCGTTGGCCGTCAGCGCGACCACCGGCGAGCGGACGCCCGCGGCACGCGCCCGGCGGGTGGCCTCCAGCCCGTCCATGTTGGGCATCTGCATGTCCATGAGCACCACATCGAAGGCACGGCCCGCGGCGTGCTCGCGCTCCATCATCTCGGCCGCGATGCGGCCATCGTTGGCTAGGAAGACCTCCGCCCCCGCGCGGACCAGGTGGAAACGAACCAGGCGGCGGTTGTCGTCGCCGTCCTCGGCGAGCAGGATGCGCAGGCCGCGGAGCGCATCGCGCCGGTGTCCGATGGTTGCGGCGTCGGGATCCTGCCGGGCGGGCTGGCGCACGCACTCTGGCGCGGCGCCCGGCGCGACCCAGGCCGTGAAGACCGACCCGCGGCCGGGCTCGGAACGGACGACGACATCGCCGCCGAGCAGGCGTGCGAGTTTGCGCGAGATCGAGAGGCCCAGGCCCGTGCCGCCGAAACGGCGCGTGGTGCTCGCGTCGGCCTGGGCGAAGGGCTCGAAGCACCGTTCCTGCTGGTCGGGCGTCATGCCGATGCCCGTGTCCTCGACCTCGAGGACCAGGGTGGTCGCGGGGCCGTCCTCGCCGGGGAAGAGGCGGACGGTGACCGTGCCGTGCTCGGTGAACTTGACGGCGTTTCCGACGAGGTTCGTGGCGATCTGGCGGAACCGGGTTGGATCGGTGGTGATCCGCTCGGTCAGGCCGGGGGCGATCTCGGTCCGGAGCAGGACGGCGCGGTCGGCGGCGCGGTGGCGGAACTGATCCACCACATCGGCGACGATCTGCGCCGGCTCGCAGCCGGTCTGCTCCAGGTCCATGCGCCCGGACTCGATCTTCGACAGGTCGAGGATGTCGTTGATCAGCCCCAGCAGGTGGCGGCCGTTGCGTGCGATGGTCTCGGTATGCCCCTGCCGGTCCGGCTCGGGGCAGTCTTCTTCGAGCAGCAGGTCGGTGTACCCGATGATCGCGGTCATCGGCGTGCGGATCTCGTGGCTCATGTTCGCCAGGAACGCGCTCTTGGCCTCGCTGGCCTGCTCGGCCTCGACCTTGGCGGCGATCAGTTCCTCGGTGGCGAGATGGACGAGTTCTTCCAGTTGCTCGTTGCGCCGTTCCAGCGACTCACGCAGCTCGCGTTCCAGGCGCTTGGCGGACAGCGCGGAGCGGAAACTCTCGAGGTTCCATGTGAACCGCCAGGTGAAGAACGCCAGCGGGATCAGCAGCAGCCCGAGCAGGCGGTAGGCCGGCCAGACAAACAGGACGATGGAGGAGACATAGCCACAGACGGCGCAGAGGATGAAGATCCACGCCAGGTCCATGAGCTTGTGGTTGCGGTCGCGCGGCTGCTCGGCCCGGTACGCCTTGCGCCAGAAGGCGAAGATCCGCAGGTAGCCGGCGATCACGGCGACACTCAACCCGATGATCAGCCACACCCACGCCCAGTCCGTCTCGCCGGTCTGGGTGACCATGCAGTCAGTCCGGGGCATGTAGGATCCATCATTTGTGAAGAAGCCGAACAGCGATCCGAGGACCCCAGGGTCCCCCGCCGCGGCCAACGACGCACAGCCGTCGTCGGCCGGCCAGGATGTCAACACGGTGGTCCCGCCCCGGCCGGGCTCCTGATCCAAGCCGCGCATTGACCAGCCCACGGCGACCGCGCCGGGGACCAACAGGGCCATGCAGATTGGTCCGATCTTGGCGCGAAACATGCGCCCTCTCAATCGGACCGGGCGATGTCCGCAAGTGACCTGTTTGTGGGGCTTCTTCCCTCAAACGGGGAATTTTCCATGCTGAAATGGCCGATTCCGTGCTTAATGACGACCATAGGCAGATTGCCCCCTCCTTGGCCTGCGTCCGTTTGCGCGGGCAATGATCGGGCATGCACCTGCTGATCGAGCACCCCGGCCCGGCCGCGTTTCTGCTCTGGCACATCGTCGCGACCTTGGTGTCGTTCTCGCTCTACGGCTTTGACAAGCGCCGGTCCGTCCGCGGCGGGCGCCGGGTCCGAGAATCACGCCTGCACCTGGTCGACGCCCTCGGCGGCTGGCCGGGCGGGCTGGTCGCCATGCGGGTGTTCAAGCACAAGCGGCGCAAGCAGGCGTTCACGCGGGTGTTCGCGATGACGGTGTTCGTCCACCTGGCGGCGTTGGCGTTGCTGCTGCGGCTGGTGCGGTGAGGGTCAGCTCACGCCGATGCTCACCGGGATGTAGGTCCGCTTGACCCGCGCCTCGAACTCTTCGCGGTACTTGTTCATGATGGTCCGCGTGGCCCAGTTGTTGCCGTCGGCCAGGCCGCAGATGGTCGTGCCCGGCATCGAGCCCATGCTGGTGGCGATCTCCAGGGCCAGGTCGAGGTCCTTGGTGTTCGCGTCGCCCTCCTCGATGCGGCACAGCAACTGGTAAAGCCAGCCGGAGCCCTCGCGGCAGGGGGTGCACTGGCCGCAGGACTCGTGCTTGTAGAACCGGGCGATGTTGCGGGCCACGGCCACCATGTCGGTGTCCTCGTCGAACACCGTCGGCCCGGCCGTGCCCAGGCCGAGCACGTTGTACTTGCGGCCGATGTCGAAGTCGAGTTCAGCCTCGTACTGGTCCGGCCCGAGGATGCCCATGGACACCCCGCCGGGGATCGCGCCCTTGAACTTCTTGCCGTTCCGCATGCCGCCGCAGAACTCCTCGACGAGGGTGCGCAGCGGGATGCCCAGCTCCAGCTCGTAGCAGCCGGGCTTGTTGACATGGCCCGAGACGCCCATCAGCTTCGTTCCGAAGCTCGGCGGCCCGCCGACGGAGGATTCCACGCCCTGCTCGGCGAAGGCCGCCGCGCCGCGCTCGATGATGAACGGCAGGTGGCACAGCGTCTCGACATTGTTGATGATCGTCGGACGCCCGAACAGCCCCTTGACCGCCGGGAACGGCGGCTTGATCCGCGGCCAGCCCCGATTGCCCTCGATCGCCTCCAGCAGCGCGGTCTCCTCGCCGCAGATGTACGCCCCCGCGCCGCGGTGGACATAGCAATCGGCCACGAAGGCGTCGCCCGAGGCGTTGGAGCCCCGGTTGATTAGGCCCTTCTCGCCGAAGATGCCGTTGGCGTAGGCCTCCTTGAGGGCCTCCTCGAGCACATGGGCCTGGTGGTGATACTCGCCGCGGATGAAGATGTACGCCCGGTCCAGGCGGCAGGCGTACATGCAGATCGCGATGCCCTCGAGCATCAGGTGCGGGTCAAAGTCCATCAGCAGCCGGTCCTTGAAGGTCCCCGGCTCGGACTCGTCGGCGTTGATGGCCAGGTAGCGGTGCCCCTCGTCCGGCGCCGGCAGGAAGGTCCACTTCAGCCCGGTCGGGAAGCCCGCCCCGCCGCGCCCGCGCAGGACGGAGGCCTTGACCTCCTCGGTCACATCCTTGGGGGCCATGGTGACGGCCTTGCGCAGGCCCTCGTAGCCGCCGGTCTTCACATACTCGTCGTACCCGACCACATGGCGGTCGCGGATGTTGCCGAACGGGGCGGTGGGGATCCGCTTGAGCAGGACATGCTCGGTCAGCGTGTTTTCCCAGGTCTTCTTGGGCATCGGGGGCGGCTCCGGGGGTCGGAGGGGGGTTCGATCAGCGGCTCGGGGGCGATTCTAGGGGGGTGAAGCCGACTCGCCGTGCCGGGAGGAGGCCCGCCCCCCCCGCCGCCCGATTCGCACCAAAACCGGCAACCCCCCCCCAGCCCGCCCGTACCCCAATGGGGGATCACCCCGGGAGAACGCCATGATTGCGAAGCAGATCGTCGGGATCGGATGCCTCGTCGCCCTGTCCGGCATGGCCGCGGCGGGGGGCTTTGAGCCGCGGGCCTGGGTCGGTGGCGTCGGGGACTGGGGCGACCCCGCCAACTGGGCCGACGGCCTCGTGCCGGGCGCCGGAGACGTCGTGCTCGTGCTCAACGGCGGGACCGCGCTGGCCACGGGGGTGGATCAGAGTGTCAACAGCGCGATCTTCGGCGGGGCGTTCGGCGCCCAATCCGGCGACGGGGGGCTCGTCCAGTCCGGCGGCATGTTCAGCTGGGCCAACCATGTGCAGTTCGGGGCGGCCCAGGGCACGACCGGAACGCTGGACCTGACCAACGGTGCGTCGTGGTCGAGCGGCACCCTCGCCCTCGGACGCAACGGGACCGGGGTGGGCGTCATCGGCGGCGCCTCACAGTTGTTCGCCCCGATCCTCACCATCGGCGGCGACCGCACCCCGGCCCGTGGGTTCACCTCGCACGGGGATCTCACGGTTACCGGCGTGGGCACGGTGGTCCAGGCGGTCACCGGGGCCGGGCAGGGACGCATCCACATGGGCCTGGACGGCTCCGCGGCCGTCCGCATCGCGGACGGCGCGGTCGTGGAGACGAACCAGGCGATCCTCGGTTCGACGACCGCCGCGGGCAGCTCGATGACCATCGAGGGCGACGGCTCGGCCTTCCGCTTCGGCGGCGCGCCGGACACCTGGTTCGACCTCGGACGCGACATCACCCTCACGCCGGATCACCCGCCCGTCGGGCCGGCCGTGCTCACCCTGCGCGACGGCGGGCGGGTCGAGCAGACGGGCGCGTCCCGCGGCATGACCCTCGCCGACGGCTCGCTCGTCCAAGGCTCGGGCGAGCTGCGCACCAGCGTCACCAACCTCCAGGGTTCAGTGATCAACCCGGGCGAGGGCGCGTCGTTCGGCCACCTCCGGATCGAGCGCCTCCTCGACAACCAGACCGGCTTCGGCGGCGGCACGCTCCGCTTCGACCTCGGGGGCACGGCCGACACGCTGCACGACCGGCTGACGGTCGGCGGCCTGCTCGCCGGCGGCACCCTCGAGATCGCCCTCGCCGCCGGGTTCGACCCGGTGTTCGGCGACGCGTTCGACATCATCACCATCCTCGACCAGCCGTTCTACGCCCACGACCAGGCGATGGGCGTGTTCGAAACGGTCGTGCTCCCCGCCCTATCGGGCGGGCTGTTCTTCGAAGTGGGCTACGCGGAGACGGGCGTCTCGCTGACGGTGGTGCCGGGGCCGGGTGCGGGCGTTGTGCTCTGCGTCGGATTGCTGGGAACAGCCGGAAGAAGGCGTCCCGCAGCATCCACATGAGGCGACTCAGTACCCCCACCCCGCGAACGGCATGATGATCGAGAACAAAATCAGCAGGATGATGATCCACTCGAGGATCTCCAGCCGCTTGGTGCTGGCCGTGTCGGACATCTTCTGGTAGATGCTCTCGGCCACGCCGAGCTTGCGCAGGACGCTGGTGTCCCACTGCGGCAGGTTCAGCCGGTCGCTGGCCACCGTGTAGACCCGCGCCAGGTGCTGGTCGCCGATGAGTTTGATGGCGTTGTTGACGCCCTCGAACAGCAGGGCCGAGTCCATCTGCAGTTCGGCGAAGCGCTGGATGTTGCGTCCGGTGCGCCAGCCGGGCCAGATGGTCGAGCGTTTGGTCAGGTGGCCCATCAGGCCGTGGGCGTCGGCGAGCAGGCGGTCGAGCTGGCCGTCGAGCAGTCGCATCTCCAGCAGCTCGATGTTGGCATGCGTGAGCACGGCGATGATGTCGTCGGGCTCGGGGTCGAAGAGCAGGGCGGCGTTCCAGTCCACGATCGACAGGTCGCCGGGGGTGTAGCCGATGCGCGTGGCCAGGGTCTGCGTGACGCGCTCCGGCGAGAGATCGCCCCGCTCGGCCTGCAGCATCCGGGCCAGGGACGGGGCGTGCCGGTCGACGAACTCGGTCGGCGGGCCCTCGCCCCAGTCGCGCACGGCGTAGATCACGAAGTCCTCGGTCAGTTGCGACAGCACCGGCCGCTCGATCGTCTCGCCCGCGTCGCGGCGCAGCCGCTCGACGCGGGCGCGGGCGTCGGCCAGCAGGCCCTCGTTGTCGTAGAGCGCCGCGCCGAGCGCGACCAGTTGCTCCGGCGGCCCGTCGAAGGGGATGCGGTAGCGCAGGACCACGCCGCCGAAGTCGTAGACCTGGCACTCGGCCGCGGGCTCGGCCGTCCACGCCCCCACCGCCACCGGCTCGCCGCTGAGCGTGACGCCGACGGGCGGGGGCTCGTACTCGAACCAGGCGGGCGAGGGGCGTCGGACGCGCATCGCCCGCACGCGGCTGGCCTCGGTCAGCCGGCGCTCCAGGGCGTCCAGATCCACCTGGAACCCCACATCGAAGCAGAACACCGTGTGGCACACTCCAACCAGCCGGCCCGCCGGACGCTCCGCTTGTTCGCTCATGCCCACACTCTACCACGACGCCCGCAAGACGCCAGCCTCAACCCGGACGGGCATCGTCCGCCGGGCGGTCGTCGCGGATCTCGATCTCCTCGATCGTCGTCCGGCGCAGCACCACCGGACGCCCGCCGAGTTCGCCCGTGGTTTCCTCGGTCGTCTTGCGGACGGTCTGTTTCGTCGGCTCGTCCGGCGGGGCGGGCTTGGCGGCGGCCTGCCAGAGGTGGCCGAAAAACCGCCCGATGGCCCTGGAGATCGGGATGTCCTTGTCCGGACGGGTCATGTGCAATGGTACGGCGGGCGCGGACGAGCCCCGGCCGCAAACGGAGCCGCATCTCGCCCAAGAATCCCGGCCATGCACGAGCCCGTTCTGTTCCGTGAAGTCCAGCGGTGGTGGCTGAACACCTTCCTTCGGGTCATCTTCCCGTTCGAGGCGGTGTTCCTGGGCGGCCTGTTCCTGGCCCTCGGCCACAACGCCCCGGCGCGGGACCAGGCGGTCATGGCGGCCCTCTGGCTCGGGCTGTGCGTGGTGTTCCCAGCCGTGTTTCTTGTCTGGGGATTGGTCACAGCGGTGACGCCCACGACGATCCGCGTGCGGTTCATGGGCCTGCCGGGCTGGCGCATCCCCCTGGAGCGGGTGGCGTCGGCGGAGGTCATCCGGGTCAGCCCGCTGGGCGATTTCGGCGGCTATGGCTGGCGGGGCAGCCGCACGCACGGGCGGGTGCTCAATGTCTGGGGGGATCACGCGGTGCGGATCACGCTGACGGACGGAAAGGTCCGCACGGTGGGCACGCAGCGGCCGGAGGAACTGGCCGAGGCCGTCCTCGCGGGCGCACTGGGCGAGACCGAGCCGCTCCGCCGGGCTCAGTTCCCGCCGGGCAGCTCGAAGGCGTAGTTGCGGTCGCGCATGGGGTACAGCTCCGGCGCGAGCGCCTTGATCGGCACGGAGGCCGACTCGGCGATCAGACCGGTCGCCCCCCGGGCGGTGGCGTTGCGGATGGTGATCTGCTCGGCGGGCGGGCCGAGCAGCTCGAACCAGAACACCGCCTCGTCGTCCCAGCTCGCCGTGATGATCTCGGTGCGGAGCCAGTAGACCAGCTCTTCATCGGGCTTGGTGCCGAAGATCACCGCCTCGCGCGGACGCCGGATGCGCAGGGCCTCGCTCTTGCCCCGGGCGATCTCGACGGGCCTGCCGTCCTGGCGGGGCAGGACGGGCCGGCCCTCCAGCCGCACGCGGTCGCCGATGTGCAGGCTCGTCCGGACGGTGTGGGTGGAGGCGTTGACGATCTCGGTGGAGACCATGGGGTCCCGCTTCTTGCCGGAGGAGGAACAGCCCACCAGCGGCAGGGCGAGCAGGGCGGCAAAAAGAGCGACCAGGGGAACGATTCGTGAGCGCGGCATGGCCCGTCATTCGTCCGAACCGGCCCCGGGGCTTGATTTTCGGGCCTGTTTCAACAAGCCGCGCCTCGCAAGAAGCGGCCCCTCGCCCGCCACGACCCCCGCGATGGTGCGGGGTGAGCAAGCGGCGTCGGTGCCGTGCTCTCGGTCCTCCGAGAGCACGAGCGTGCGTGGTTGGTGGCCGTGCTCTTCGATGACGGATAGCCACGCCCCCGGCGGTACCCGGTGTGGGGGGGGGGCCCCCACCACCTCAAGCTGACGCTGCGCAGTCCCGACGGCGGTCCCGCCGTCGATGCGATTGCCTTTCGGGCCGGTGCAATCTGTCACCAGGAGCTGCCTGACCCGCTGCACGTCACCTATCGTCCGGAACTCAACCGCTGGAGAGGCCAGGTCAGTCTGCAGCTGGTCATTCAGCACCTGGTCACGGAAACGGTCAATGACTAAGCGAGAAACCAGCGCTGTGAGGCTGATCGGGGCCTATTATCTGGCGACACCGCTGTTCTGGCTGCTGGATATCGGTCTCGGCCTTGACCTGCGCGCGGCCTTTCTCGATGGGGCGGGGGCTCGCCTGTCCTGGTATGTGCTGTGCACGGTACTGGGAGTGATAGCCTGGCGCTGGCCCGCTGCCGCACCGCTGATCGGCCTGGTCGAAAGCGCGATCAACTTCTTTCTGCTGATCGCAGGGATCATGTTGCCGATCATGCTGCCGGGCGACGACCTGAGCAACTGGCCCGGCCCCTGGGGCATCCTGCCGTTTCTGCTGATCGGCTCGGTCTGCATCTATAGCTTTCACAGCGCCAAGCGAGCCCTAGTACCGTGACCCATTAATTTCGACACAATCAGCGAGTCGCTGAGCGGTC
>JAFIFX010000004.1 GCA_020831805.1 Planctomycetota bacterium
CCCCCCCCCACCCCCCCCACCCCCCCCACACCCCCCCCACCACCACCCCCCCCCCCCACCCCCCCGGGGGGGGGGGGGCCGCCCCCCCCCCCCCGCCGCCGCCCAGCAGTTCTGGAATCTGGGCGCCGGCTTCACCCCCACCGATGGCAACTTCGACGGCTCCGTGGTCGTCGGCCAGAGCCAGGCCATCGGGCAGGGCTTCGTCTGGACCGCCGCGGACGGCATCGTCGGGATCGGCGGCGAGTCAACCGTCGGGCAGTTCCGCATCACCGATGACGGCACGCGCATCGCCGGCACCCGCGTCAACCCGGCCAGCGGGAACCGCGAGATGTCCATCTATGACCGCACGACCGGCCAGTGGACCGCCCTGGGTGGGATTGGTGGGGTCTCAGACGGCAGCGCGTCGTCCGCCTGGGGCATGTCGCGCAACGGCCAGCACGTCGTCGGGCTCGGCTGGGTCACCGCCGGACGCGCCCACGCGATCCGCTGGGACGAGGGCTCGGGCCTGACCGACATGGGCTCGACCGTGGCCGACAGATCCTCCCGCGCCAACGGGGTCAGCGATGACGGCACGGTCGTCGCCGGCTGGCAGGACGGGCCATCCGGCTTCCGCCAGGGCGCGGTGTGGGTCAACGGCAGCCAGACCCTGATCTTCAACAACAACGGACAGGAGGTCAGCGAGGCCGGCGCGATCTCGGCCGACGGCCAGTGGGTCATCGGCAACGGGGCGGGCGGGCAGAACGCCTGGCGCTGGAGCCAGAGCTCCGGCTACCAGGACCTCGGCGCCCTCGGCGTGATCTTCAACGGCCGCGGCTTCGCCACCGATGTCAACGCCGACGGGTCGGTGATTCTCGGCTTCGAGCGCGGGTTCGGTTTCCCCACCGGCGGCGAGGGCTGGATCTGGACCGAAACCGGGGGGATGACCTCCCTGAACGACTACTTCGCCTCGTTCGGGGTGGTCGCCGACCCGGGCTTCCGCTTCTCGCTGCCCCTGGGGATGTCCTCGGACGGCCTGACCTTCTGGGGCATGGGCCGCTCGGACTCGGCCTTCTCCACCGGCTGGATCGTGACCATCCCCACCCCCGGGACCGCGGCCCTGCTCGGCTTCGGCGCACTGGCGGGAATCCGTCGCCGCCGCTGAACTGAAACACAAAGTCCTCCCCCTGTCGCACGGGATGGCGTTCGCGAGATCGCCGCCCGTGACAACAACCCGCACGCTCCCTCGTGGCGCGTGCGGTTTTTTTCGTGGGCGGGCGGGCGGGGCGGCGTCATCCGCCGGCGGCGGCGGGCCGATAGGCTGTCGGCATGGGCACCCCGCTGACGCTCATCCGGCTCGACGGACCCGACGACCCGACGGTGGGCACGCGGGTGGTGTTTGACGACGACGCGGCGGTGGGCCGGGCGGTGGAATCGGAGCTGTGCCTGCCCGAGGCCTCGGTGTCCCGGCGCCACGCGATGCTGCGGTCGATGGCCGACGGCTGGTTTCTGACCGACGAGGGCTCGACCACGGGCACAACGCTGAACGGGCGTCGTCTGGAGCCTGATACGCCCGCGCCGCTGGCGCCCGGGGACCGGATCGGCATCGGGCCGTGGCTGTTCCGCGTGGCCGACGACGCCACCGCGGCGCGGACCGTCGGCCTGACGCTCGACGAGCCGACCGGGACCTCGGTGCCGATATCGTCGCGCCGGCTGGACGCGCTGAGCGCGTGCCTGGACGCGTTGCAACACGCTTCGGACCCGGCGGGGCTGGCGACAGCCGCGCTGCGGGCGGCGATGGACGGCACCGGGTTCGGGCGGGCGGCGGTGCTGCTGCCCACGCCCAACAGCGACGCGCCGGTGCTGCTGGCGGGCCTGGTGCGGACACCCGCCGGCGTGCGGGAGCTGGACGCCGACGGGTTCGCGCCGTCGCGCTCGCTGATCGAGCAGGCCCGGGCCGGACGGACGGCGGTGCACGCATCCCGCGCGAGCGGGGACGCGCCGGCCACGGCCCACTCGATCGTGGAGCAGTCGATCCACTCGGCGGTGTGCGTGCCCGTGACGCCCGACCGGCGGGTGACGGCGTTGATCTACCTCGACGCGCGGTCGGGCGAGTCTCCGGTGCGGGACGCGGCGGGCTACTGCGAGGACATCGCGCGGCTGTACGCCTTCGCGCTGACGCGGGACGAGCAGGCGGACCTGAAGCGGCGCCAGGAGGCGCTACGGATCGAGCTGGAACGGGCGCGCGAGCTGCGGTCGATGCTGGCCCCGCCGCCGGTGGCGCGGGCCGGGCTGTACCGGCACGCCTCGCGGACGATCGCGGGGCTGTTCGTCTCGGCGGACCTGTTCGACGCGATCCCGCACCCGGACGGGTCGGTGACGGTGCTCTTCGGCGATGCGTCGGGGCACGGGGTGGGGGCGGCGATGCTGGCGGCGCTGGTGCAGAGCCACCTGGCCAGCGCGCTGGCGGGCGGCGCCGAGCTGGGCGAGGCCGTCCGGCGGGCGAACCGGTTCATCGCGCTGCGCCCCACGGGCGGACGGTTCGTTTCGCTGATCGGCGCGACGCTGGGCGCGGACGGCTCGGTGCGCATGATCGACGCGGGGCACGGGCACTGGATGATCGCCCGGCACGGGGCGGACCCGACGCACCCGCAGCGGGCCACCGCGCTGCCGCTTGGCATCGACCCGGACGCCCGGTTCGAGCCGTGCGGGCACGCGCTGCGGCCAGGTGACCGGCTGGTGTGCTACACCGACGGCATCCCGGACCAGGCGGGGGCGCGGAACGACCCGTTCGGCTTCGCGCGGCTCGGCGACGCGGTGCGCGCGTCGGATTCCTGCGAGACCGATGTGACGCGCATCTTCGACGCGCTGCAGCGCCACGCCGGGCAGCGGGCGCTGGACGACGACGCGACGGTGGCCTCGGTGCAGTTCGACCCGGGCTGACCCCGCGGCCCTCAGCGTTGCAGGAGAGACTCAAGCCGGGCGCGCCGGTCGAGGCTGCGTTGCGTGCGCTCGTGGTCGGCGCCGAAGACCGCCTCGATGACCGGGTGAGACGCGTCGAGGGCGGCGCGGGCGGCGTCGGGGCGTTCCAGTGCGATGAGCGTGTCCGCGTGGTTGTTGCGGAAGAGCGCCGCGAGGTAGTGGCCCGGGGGCAGCGCCGCGTCGCACGCCGCGAGCAGTTCGGCGTAGATCGCGTCGGCCTCCTCGTGGCGGCCCGCGGCGGCCAGCAGCATGGCCAAGTTGTTCCTGGGCCCCCACGACTCGGGGTCCGGGCCGGTGGCGTTGCGGGCGCGGATGGCGATGATCTCGCGGTAGATCTCGGCGGCCTCGTCGGGCCGGCCGCGGTCCTCGAGCAGGTAGGCGAGGTTGCCCAGCAGCGTGATGGTGCGGGCGTGCTCGCGTCCCAGCCGGCGGGTGTGGGCCTCGAGCGAGCGGCGCGTGAGCGATTCGGCCTCGTCGAGTTCGCCGAGGCGCACGAGCGTCGCGCCGAGGTTGCCCATGGTGAGCATCGTGGCGAGGTGGTCCTCGCCGAGGATGCGCGAGCGGCCCTCGAGCACCTCGCGCAGGTAGGGCAACGCCTCGCGCTCGCGGCCCTGGGCCATGATCATGCCCCCGAGCAGGTCGATGGTGCCGAGGGTCTGCGGGTTGTTCGGGCCGAGGCGTTCGCGCCGGCGCTGGAGCAGGTCGCGGGCCAGCGCCTCGGCCTCGGTCAAGCGTCCGGCGTGCTTGAGCGCCAGGCAGGTGTTGTGCACGGCGACGAGCGTGTGCTCGTGGTCGGGGCCGACGGCCTCGGTCAGGTCGGCGTGGGCCTGCTGCCAGAGTTCCAGGGCCTCGTCCTGGCGGCCGGAGACGAACAGGACGCGGGCCAGCTCGCCCCGGACGCGGGCGGACTCGACCCGGTCGTCCATCGCGTCGACGGCCGGGATCGCGTCGCGGATCAGGGCCTCGGCCTCGGCGAAGCGCTCGGTCTCGGCGTAGACGATAGCCAGGGTCCGCTCGGCGTCGGCGGTCATCGGGTGGGCGGGGCCCAATCGCTCGCGGGCGCCGGTCATCATGGCCATGGCCTGCTCTTGCGCGGACGGGTACTCGCCCAGCGCGATGTAGGTGTTGGCCAGGGCCATGCGGACGGTGGCCTCGATCTCGGGCTGGTCGCGCAGCTCCGTCGAGAGCGAGCGGGCGGTGATGTCGAGCAGCTCGCGGACGGTCAGTTCCTCGCCCATCGCGTGGGCGGGGTCGGCGGAGGTGAGCATGTCGGTCATGAAGATATTGACGGCGTGGACGCGCCGGCGCTCGGCCTCGGCCTGGGCCAGGGCCGCCTCGGCGCGCTGGGTCTCGGCCCGCGCCTGGTTCCAGCCGCGGGTGGCCACGGCGGCCTGCCAGGCCGTCCCCGCCGCGCCGAGCGCGAGGATCAGCCCCGCCGCCCCGGCCAGGGCCGACGGGACGGGGTTGCGCCGGATCAGTTTGCGGGTGCGGTACCAGCGGCTGTTGGCGTAGGCGTGGACCGGCTCGTGGCGGAGGAAGCGGCGCAGGTCCGCCGCCAGCTCGCCGACCGAGCCGTAGCGGGCGTCGCGGTCCGGGGTGACGGCGCGGGCGATGATGGCGGCCAGCTCGGGCCCCGCGGCGTGCTCGTCGATGACCGGGGGCACCGAGACCACATCGAGCGCCTCGTCGACCGTCATGCCGTCGACCTCGTGCGGGCGGTGGCCCGTGGTGATCTCGCAGAGGATCACGCCGAGGGCGTAGACATCGGTGCGGACATCCACATCCGGCTCGGCGGCGAGCTGTTCGGGCGACATGTAGGGCACCGTGCCGACCAGCTCGCCCGTGCGGACGCCGGCCTCGAGCGATCTGGCCACACCGAAGTCGAGCACGCGGGCGCGCCCGTCCTCGTCGACGAGGATGTTGGCGGGCTTGAGGTCGCGGTGAAGCACGCCGCGCTGGTGCGCGTGCTCGACGGCCTCGCACACGGACAGGAACAGCACGATGCGTTCGCGGGGTGGGATGTAGTTGGCGTGGGTGTCGAGGGGGCGGCCCTGGACCAGCTCCATGGCGAAGAAGGGGTGGGCCCGGCCGAGCAGGTCGGCGCGCCCGGCCTCGTAGATGGTGGCGATGCCGGGGTGGCGGAGCCGGGCCAGCGCCTCGGCCTCGAGGTCGAAGCGCCGCTCACGCTCGGGCGTGATCGCGTCGGGGCGGATGACCTTGAGGGCGACCTTGCGCCGGGGGTGGCGCTGCTCGGCGAGGTAGACCACGCCCATCGCGCCCTGGCCGAGTTCCCCCAGGACCCGGTACGCCCCGACCCGGTCGGGCAGGCCCGCGCCCCGGGCGGCGCGGAAGGCCTCGATCCGGTACGGCTCGTGGGCGCCGGCGCGGGTGTCGGCGTCGGAGCCGTTCCCGGCGGGTCCGGCGCCGCTGTCAAGGGTGACCGAGTCCTGGATCGCCAGCAGGCGCCGGACGGCGTCGCGCAGGGCCGCGTCGCGGCCGCACGCTTCCAGGAGGAAGCGGTCGCGCTCGGGGCCGGTCAGCTGCCCGGCCCGGGTGGCGATCTCTTTGGGCGATCGGTCCATCAGACCCTTTGTGTACCACAGGTTGGGCCCCGGGCCAAGCGGGTTGGACCGAGACCCGGGCGTCGGCGGTCCCCCGGATGTTTTTTTTCGTTCTCCGGACCTAATCGGGCGGATGGGGCTTGTGCGGGGGCACCGTCATGCGGTACGCTGTCCGCACTCGTGGGCGGTCCCTCCGCCGACAACTGAGGTAGCACCATGGCCCGTCGTTCCTCCGCGTTCGTCGTGTTTTTGTTGTGTTGTGCGCCCGCTTCGGCTCAGCTGTGGTTCAGCGAGTCGGCGGCGGAGGTGGGGTGCGTGCACCTGCACCAGACCCAGCGCCAAACGCCGGACACCGAGTTCATGGCGGCGGGCGGCGCGGCAGGCGACTTCAACCGAAACGGCCACCTGGACCTGTTCGTGCTCGGCGGCTCGGCGGGGTTTGACCGGCTGTTTCTCAACAACGGGGACGGGACCTTCACCGATGTGTCGCTGGCCGCGGGCGTGCTGCGTCAGCACCGCGGCACCGGCGTGGCGGTGGGCGATTACAACAACGACGGCTGGCTGGACATCTTCGTCACCTCCGTCGGCACGGCGACGGCCGAGGCGCCGGGGCACAACATCCTCTACCGCAACAACGGCGACGGCACCTTCACCGATGTCACCCAGCAGGCGGGCGTGCGCTTCAACAACTTCCAGATCGGCGACGCGTTCGGCGCCGCGTTCGGGGATTACAACGGCAACGGACTGCTCGACCTGGCGGTGGCGGGGTACTACGGGGGCAACCGGCTGTTCCGCAACAACGGCGACGGCACCTTCACCGATGTCACCGCGTTCACCATGCCGCTGGACATGGTGCTCGTCCGCGGCTTCGCGCCCCGGTTCGTGGACATGAACGGCAACGGCCGGCGCGACCTGCTCTGGGTCGGCGATTTCTTCACCTCCCGCTACCTGGTCAACAACGGCAACGGCACCTTCTCGAACTTTACCGGTCCGTCCGGGACCGGGCTGGACTCGAACGGGATGGGCAACGCCTACGGCGATTTCAACAACAACGGGCGGCTGGACTGGTATGTCACCAGCCGCATCAACCACACCCAGACGGCGGGCAGCGGCAACATGCTCTACATGCAGACCGCGACCGACCATGTCTACGAGGAGGTCAGCGTGGCGGCGGGGGTGAACTATGGCCTGTGGGGCTGGGCGGCCGACGCGGTCGACCTTGACCACGACGGCTGGCTGGACATCGTCACCACCAACGGCTTCGACGGCAGCTTCATCAACGACCCGACCATGCTGTTCATGAACAACGGCGACGGGACCTTCACCGAGGAGGCCGCGCTCCGCGGCATCGCCGACGCGGGCCAGGGACGCGGGCTGCTGACCGGGGACTTCAACAACAACGGGGCCCGCGACATCGTGATCTTCAACAACCGCCAGCCGATGCTGTTCTACCGCAACGAGCTGCCCAACGCAACGCAGACCAGCATCACCCTGTTCTTCAACACCCTCTTCGCCCCCGGCATCCCCCCCGACGGCTTCGGGACCCATGTCACCCTGACCACCCCGACGCTGACCCAGCAGCGCCAGATCGACGGCGGGACGAACTACCTGGCCCAGTCCGAACTCTCCGCCCACTTCGGCCTCGGCGACGCCGACCACGCCGACATCACCGTCCGCTACGCCGACGGGTTCACCGAGACCTTCCCCAATGTGCCGGCCGGCCGGTACACCATCGAGCGGCTGGTCTGCCCGGCGGACTTCCGCCAGGACGGGGTGCTCAACTTCTTCGACATCTCGGACTTCCTGGGCCGGTTCAACAGCCGCCACCCGATGGGCGACTTCAACCGCGACGGGCTGTTCAACTTCTTCGATGTGGCATCCTTCATCGCGGCCTTCAACGCCGGGTGCCCATAACCAACGCCGGGCCCCCTCTGTGCCCTCCCCGGGGCCGCTCCGGCCGGCCTGAACGCAACCTTCGCCGGCGGATCGCCGAAAAAAGCCTTGCATCCGGCCGGATCGCCGGTATGCTCATCGCCATGACCAGCCGTCTGAACAACAACCCGAATCCCAACGCCAATCCGCCGCGCGGCGGGGCGTCGTGGTCGGGCTGACGGCTCTTACAGAGCGTTGAACCCACCAGGGCCCCGTCCGCGGACGGGGCCTTGTTCATGCGCCGGGGTGTGACCGGAGGCACGGGAAAGGCTGCGGTCCGCGGGGGAACCAGCCGAAAGGACATGACCATGTGCGGCCTGCTTGCCATCCTCGACACCCCCGCCTCCGGCCAGAGGGCCGCCGCCCACGCCCCGCGCGGGGAGGCCCTGATCGACCTGGTCCTTCACCGCGGCCCCGACCAGCGGGGCACGCTGGCCTTGCCCCACGCCTGGCTGGGCCACCGACGCCTGGCCATCGTCAGCCCCGAGACCGGCGAGCAGCCCTGCCTGGCGGGCGAGCCCGGCCGGCGCACCGCCTGGGTGACCAACAGCGAGATCTTCAACCACGAATCCCTGCGCCCGCTGTGCGACACGCTGCCGGACTCGATGTCCGACTCGGCCGTCATCGGCCCGATCATCCGTCGCCACGGGCTGGACGGGGTGCCGATGCTCGACGGCCAGTTCGCGCTGGTCGTCGTGCACGAGGACTCGCCCGGCTGGATCGCCGCGCGGGACCACATCGGCATCTGCCCGCTGTTTGTCGGTTTCCACGCGGACGGGACGATGTGGTTCGCCAGCGAGATGAAGTGCCTGATCGACGACTGCGAGCGGGTCGAGATCGTCGAGCCGGGCATGGCCTGGGTGCGCGACGAGGCCGGCGTGCGCAAGGTCCGCTGGTACGACCGGGCCTGGATGCACACCGCCCCCACCACCCCGGCCGAGCCGCGGGCGCTGCGGGACATCGTGATCGCGGCCGTTGAAAAGCGGATGATGAGCGATGTGCCCTGGGGCGTGCTGCTCTCGGGCGGGCTGGACTCGTCGCTGGTCGCCGCGGCCGCCCAGCGGGCGAGCCTGCGTCGGGGCGAGGGGCCGATCCACACCTTCTCCATCGGCCTGGACGGCTCGCCGGACCTGGACCACGCCCGGACCGTCGCCAAGTTCCTCGGCACGCACCACCACGAGTTCCGCTTCACGGTCGAGGAGGCCGTCGAGGCCCTGCCGCGGGTGGTCGAACACCTGGAGAGCGACCAGCAGATCCGCACGGGCGTGCCGACCTATCTGCTCGGCCAGCGCGTCAAGAGCGCCGGGTTCAAGATGGTGCTCTCGGGCGAGGGCGCCGACGAGATCCTCGGCGGCTACCTCTACTTCCACAAGGCCCCGAGCCCGGCGGAGTTCCACGCCGAGACCGTCCGCAAGACCATGCGCCTGCACCAGTACGATGTGATGCGGGCCGACAAGGCCCCGATGGCCCACGGGCTGGAGCTGCGTTTCCCGCTGCTGGACCGAACCTTCATCGACCACGCGATGTCGATCGACCCCGCCGAGCGCATGCCCCGGGCGCGCACGCCGGGCGGACGCCCGGTCGAGAAATGGCTGCTGCGCGCTGCGTTCGACGACCCGGCCGACCCGTGGCTGCCCGACTCGGCCCTGTGGCGTCAGAAGGAGCAGTTCTCCGACGGCGTCGGCTACGCCTGGGTGGACACGGTCCGCGCCATCGCCGAGCGCCGCCTGCCCGCGGGCTCGCTCGAAACCGCCGCCGAACGCTTCCCGGAGGCCACCCCCGCCAACGCCGAGATGTACTGGATGCGCGAGCTGTTCGAGGCCCGGTTCGTCACGGGGCGGGCCGCGGGACGCTCGCCGCTGTCGACGGTCGGCTCCGGCCCGTCGGTGGCGTGCTCGACGCCGGAGGCGCTGGTGTGGGACCCGTCGTGGCTCAAGCACGCCGGCGACATCTCCGGGCGCGCGATCGCGGACATCCACGATGCGCGCGCCGACCTGGGCGCTGACCAAACCGGCCACAAAGCCGGCTGAACCGGTCCGGCGAAATAGAAAGCCCAGAGCGTCAGCGACGGGGCCGAGCGCGGCGAATATCGGCCGAGCGTTCCTCCTCTTGCTCACCGCGACGAACTTCCGCGCGACGCGCGGGGATCAACCACAGAGCACACAGAGGGTCACAGAGATGCACAGAGAGATTCAGTGAAACGAGCCCGGTCCGGATCTCGCCAGAGAACCGGGTGTGGCGCTCTGAACAAGCCGCGACTGGAAAGGAGCGGCCCTTCGCCCGCAGCGCCGCCCGCAGTGGCGGGGCGCTGCCGCGTGCTCTTCGAAGACGAAGAGCACGGCACCGCATCGTCGCAAGGGTTTCAAAGAAGATCCGTATGAACGGGCCTCTCTGCGCACCTCTGCGTCACTCTGCGATCCTCTGCGGTGAACCGAACCAGTCACAAAGCCGAGATGCGTTCACGCCGCCCGGCCTCGCAGCAGCTCCGTCACCAGCCGGCTGACATCCTCGCCCCGGCCCTCGCCGATGGCGCGGATCAGCTCGTTGGCGTCCACGGCCATCATCGTCAGGGGGTCGGGCTTGACCTCGGGCTCGGGGGCGTCGGTCCGCAGCGGCAGGGGGTTGGAGGTGTCGGCGTGCATGGCCGCATGATCGGACCGATCCGCACGCGCCTGAAGCGCCATCCGGCGCGACACGCTCAGAGCCCCGCGACCGCGGCGTCCGGCCCGATGATCAGGGCCAGGATCACATTGAGCGCGTTGAAGCAGGCGTGGATCATGATGGGCACCCCGACCCGCCGGGTCCGCTCGTAGGCGACGCCGCAGGCGATGCCCACCGCGAAGATCGGCAGCAGGGCGTGCCATGGCACGGGGGTCTCGCCCATGCGGTGCATCAGGGCGAAGAGGATGCTGGTGATCAGGATGGCGATCCAGGGGCTCTTGGTGATCCGGAGCAGCGCGCCCTGCAGGAACACGCGGTAGATCAGCTCCTCGACGAACGGGGCGCCGATGACGGCCCCGGCGACCATGCCCCAGGCCCAGATGTCCTTGGGGTTCTCGGTCAGGCTCTGGAGCACCGGGTGGGCGATGCGCGGCGGGGTGCCGCCCTCGCTGAGCTGCGTGTACAGGGCCACGCCCGTCATCGCCGACAGCTCGATGAAGGGGTAGGCCAGCATGAAGCAGCCCAGCCCGACCGGCACATCCAGCCCGCTGAGCTTCATGCCCGCGTCCGGCGCGCTGCGCCGGAGGATGAACAGCATCCCGATCCCGGCCACGATGCCGAAGACATAGCCGGCCAGGTGGACCACCACCTTGCGCTGGAAATCGTCGAGCTGGCTGTTCTGGATCCACCCGCTGGCCGCGACCACGCTGGCGGCCGAATGCCACGCCAGGAAGACCACCAGCCCGGCGAAGAGCCAGAGGGCGGCCGGCATGGGCGTGACATCCCGCAGGCCCGCCTTGGCGAACCCGCCGGGGACCAGCAGCCCGCCGGCGAAGAGCAGGGCGACGACCAGGGCGTTGGAGATCAGCAGGATCCACAGCTTGTGCTGCTGCATCTGCCCGAAGACATCCTCGAGCCGCATATCGGTCACGCCCGCGGTGTCGATGGCCTGTGCGGCCGCCGGGCCCGCGACGAGGCCGATCGCCAGCGCAACAATCAACCCCATGCCCATACCGCCCGATGACAACCCCGTGGACCCAGGCCGATCCGAACGCGAACCGAACGAGCGGGGCATGCCCGCCACGCTGCGCGAGATCGTCGAGCACAAGCGGGGTGAGGTGGAGCGGCGCAAGGCTGAAGTCTCCATGTCGGAACTGGAGGCCCTGGTCGCCCAGGCGGAGCCCCCACGCAACTTTTTCCGGGCCGTCACCAGGCACCCGCCGGGCGTGCACACCTCGGTCATCGCCGAGATCAAACGCCAGAGCCCCAGCGCGGGCCTGATCCGTCCCGAGTACGAGGGCGAGGGCTTCCGTCCGGAACACATCGCCCGACAGTATCTTGACGCGGGCGCATCGGCGATTTCCTGCCTGACGGACGAAAAGTTCTTCGGCGGGCATCTTTCGTTCATCGAGCGGGTCAAGGAATCCGTGCCCCTGCCGGTGCTGCGCAAGGACTTCATGATCGACCCCTGGCAGCTCTGGGAATCCCGGGCCTATGGGGCCGATGCCGTGCTGCTGATCGCCGAGTGCCTTAACGAGTCCGAACTGGTCGACATGCTGATCCTGGCCCAGCAGCTCCAGCTGACCACGCTGCTGGAGGTCCACGCGATGGACAACCTGCTGCGGGTCCGCCCGCATGTGGGCTTCCCCCACCCCGGCTACGCCCTGCTGGGCATCAACAACCGCGACCTCGAGGCCATGACCACCGACCTGAACCACACCCTGCGCCTCGTGGACATGGTCGAGGACCGCTCGATCCTCGTCTCCGAGTCGGGGATCAAGACCGCCGAGGACCTGGCCCGGCTGCGGACCCACGGCGTGCGCATCGTGCTCGTGGGTGAACACCTCATGCGACAGGACCATCCCGGCGACGCCCTCCGCGCGCTGCTCCGCCCCACGCTCGGGCGGGTGGACTGAGCGGGCCGGCCATTCGGTCGCCCATCGGACCGAACCGGGGCGCTCTGGTTTAGGTAGAACAATCCAGATGCAGCCCCCGCCCGGGATCCGGGCAACATCCGGCGTGGTTCGGGCGTTGAATCCGGGACCCTTTCGGAAGGATTGAGACCATGATGCGTGTGCACACCGCCGTCCTCGCCGCCCTGCTGGCGACGCCCGCCCTGACCTGCCCCGCGTTCGCCGAGGACACCGACCCACGGGCCGTGCTCGAGGCCTGCGACGAGGCGGTCCGCGAGGCCGAGGGTTTCGCGGCCCGGTTCCGGCTGATCGGCGAGGGCTCGGAGATGATCCGCTCGACCATGCCGTCGATCGACGGGCGGCTGTACTTCGGCCGGACCGACGACGGGCGCGTGCTGCACGCGGTGGGCGAGGCCAAGGACCGGGCCGACGGCGAGGCCCGCCCGTTCGATGTGGTGCGCACGACCGAGAAACTGACCTGGACCGACCACGACCGGGAGGCGATCGCCACGCGCCGGGCCACGCCCGAGCCGCGCGACGCCCCCACCGCCGCCCGGCTGCTCCACATGGTCAGCCTGCTCAAGGACAACCCCTTCGCCGATCTGCTCGAGCGGGCCGAGTCGATCGAGCACGAGGGCGTCCGCGATGTCGGCGGCGTGGCGTGCGATGTGATCATGGTCCGCCTGCCCGCCCAGCAGCCCGGGCAGGCCCGCACCGGCCAGGCCGGCCACACCGCCGAACGGTGGTTCATCGCCCAGTCCGACCGGCTGCCCCGGCGGCTCGAGCAGGTGACCGACGCGGGCATGATCCGCTTCTCGCTGGTGACCGAGCTGACCGGCCTCCAGCCAGGCGCGCAGCCGGCCGAACGGCTGGATGTGAGCCGGCCCGAGGGTTACAGCGTCGACGACCGCACCGCCGCCCGGACCGAGCAGCCCCGCACCGTGACCCGCCCCGTGACCGACGCGGAACGCGTGACCGAGGAGCAGCGCCCGGCCGAGCGGGCGACCGCCCCGGCGCGCCCGCAGAACCCCAACGCTCCCAGCTTCTCCTTCACGCCCGACCGCGGCAGCGAGGTGACCAACGCCACGCAGCAGGGCCGGGTGACGGTGCTGTACTTCTGGGGCACCTGGTGCATCCCCTGCCGCGCGGTCTCGCCGAAGATCTCCGAGCTGGCGGCCAGGCACGCCGACGCGCCGGTGGATGTCTTCGCCCCCGCCATCCGCGAGCGCGACCCCGACGCGCCGCGCGCGTACCTGAGTGACAACGAGTACCAGCACCGGCTCGTGCTCGGCGTGGACAGCCTGGCCCGCACCTTCAGCGTCCGCGTGTACCCGACCATCGTCGTGATCGACACCGAGGGACGCATCGCCTACACCGGCCACCCCAGCGGCGACCGCTCGCCCGAGCAGCTCGCCCGCGAGGTCGGCCAGGCCGTCGAGAAGGCGCTGGGCGCGTTGTAAGTCCGATCTTCCTTGCAACTCGGGCGTGACCCGTGCCGGTGCCGTGCTCCTCGTCTCCGAAGTGCACGCCGATCCGCCGCGCACCCACTCGTGCTCCTGCAAGACCAGGAGCATGGCAACCGGGCCGGCACCATCACGGGTGAGCTGACATGGCGGATTGAGCGGGCGATTGGGCTTGATGGATCGAAGCTGAACAGAATCGATCCATCCTGTGAAGGTCCTCGATGACAGCTCGCTCCGGCGATGTACGCGAGGGGCTTCTTTTCTGGAACCGGCGGAATCGGTTTGCCGTATAGCCCCCACAGAAGCCTTGTCCGCGCAACGAAACCGTTCCCGGCGGACATCAAGCGGGTGGTGTGCTGAAAACTTCGTGGATTTGGTCGTCGAACGCCATTTTTTCGATGCCGGCTGCCTCTGAGCGGCCCTCTCGCCCCGGCCCGTTGCCGTCAACGCAGACCAGGAGCTAAGTGATGAAGAGCCGAGTCGTTCATGCCAGATGGTCTCTCCAGACCCTCGTGGCCTTGCTGTTGACCGCACCAACGGCCTACGCCCAGTGCGACCCGGCTGATCTATTCGGACCAGCACAGGACTTCGACACCGCCAGCCAGCCCTACTCCGTGGCCATCGGCGACCTCAACGGCAACGGCGTATCTGACCTTGTCGTCGTCAACTCGACCTCCAACACCGTCAGCGTGCTCTTGGGCAACGGCGACGGCACTTTCGAGTCACTGCAGGACTTCGCCGTTGGCACCTATCCCATCTCCGTGGCCATCGCCGACCTCAACGGCAACGGCGTATCTGACCTTGTCGTCGCAAACTTACACTCCTTTTCCGTCAGCGTGCTGCTGGGCAATGGCGACGGAACCTTCCAACCACGCACAGACCTTGCCACTGGCAGCCGGCCCTGGTCCGTTGCGATCGGTGACCTCAACGGCGACGGTGCTCCCGATCTCGCCGTCATGAGCCGCAGTTCCTGGACCGTCAGTGTGCTGCTGGGCAACGGCGACGGAACCTTCCAGCCACGCCAGGACTTCGCCACCGGCAATAACCCCTGGTCCGTGGCAATCGGCGATCTGAACGGCAACGGCGTTCCCGACCTTGCCGTAGCAAGGGTATTTTCGAGCACCGTCAGCGTGCTGCTGGGCAACGGCGACGGAACCTTCCAGCCACGCCAGGACTTCGCCACCGGCAATAACCCCTGGTCCGTGGCAATCGGCGATCTGAACGGCAACGGCGTTCCCGACCTTGCCGTAGCAAGGGTATTTTCGAGCACCGTCAGCGTGCTGCTGGGCAACGGCGACGGAACCTTCCAGCCACGCCAGGACTTCGCCACCGGCAATAACCCCTGGTCCGTGGCAATCGGCGATCTGAACGGCAACGGCGTTCCCGACCTTGCCGTAGCAAGGGTATTTTCGAGCACCGTCAGCGTGCTGCTGGGCAACGGCGACGGAACCTTCCAGCCACGCCAGGACTTCGCCACCGCCGGCGATGCTCCCACCTTCGTGGCGATCGGCGACCTCAACGGCGATGGTGTGCCCGACCTCGCCGTCGCGAACTGGGACTCCAACACCGTCAGCGTGCTGTTGAACCAGTGCGGTCCTGCAAATCCGTGTCCTGCGGATCTCGACGGCAACGGCGAACTCAACTTCTTCGACATCGCCGCCTTCCTCAACCTCTTCCAGGCCCAGGACCCCATCGCCGACTGGAACGGCGACGGGCTGTTCAACTTCTTCGACTTCGCCGCCTACCTCAACGCCTTCAACGCCGGCTGCCCGTAAGCGCGACGATCATCTCCGGCAGGGCCAAGAGCACGGCGTCGGGCTGGCGGTCGGGTCGAACCGGCCGCGCCGGGGCGTGGGGCGGGGGGCGTTGCGGGTGCGGGGCCGGCTTCCTGCCGGGCGCGGCTTGTTCAGACGGGGCGCGTGCGGCGTTCGAGTCTGATCCGGATCAGAGTTCGACCATCACCATGTCGGACTCGACGCGCTCGGGCCGCGGGGGCTGGCGGACGGCGGCGTCGAACACGCCGAGCGAATCGATCTCCGCGGCCATCTCGGCGCGGGTCTGGGCGTCGTCGAACAGCGGGCCGCGGGACTGGTTGACCACATCGGTCGAGCCGGGGACCTGGCCGGGCTGCTCGTCGACGATGACCGCGCCGAAGGCGGGCGGGTGCTCGCTGAGGCGTTCGCCACTGAGCAGGGCGAGCAGGTCGCGGGCGATCTGGCCCTCGCTCTTGGCGGTGTGCTGGTGCGGGATGGCCTGGCGGAAGGCCTGGAGCAGGCCGTCGTGGTTCTCGTAGGTGCCGGCTTTTTCGGCGAAGGTGGCGCCGGGCAGCACCACGCGGGCGAGCGATTCGGCGTATCCCTCGTGGGCGGTGACCAGCACGGTCGGGACGCCCTTCATCGCGGCGAGGGTTTCCTCGGTGGCCCACTCGCTGGGGTAGTTGGCGCAGAGCAGGGCGGCCCCGACCTGGCGGGCGCGGCACTGGTCGAGGAAGGTGTCGAAATCGTCGCAGCCGCCCATGGCGTCGAGCACGCGCTTCACGCCGCGGGCGTTGGGCGCCTTCTCGGCGCGGACGATGAAGGGGCGTCCGGCGGCGGGGTTGGGGTATTCGACATCCTCGCCGCGGCGGGGCACGGGGCCGATGGCGAAGCGGGCCGCCGGGTCGATCCGCCGGGCCGTCTTGGCCAGCAGGTAGGCCTCCTCGCAGGTCAGGAAAGGCGAGACGACCACGGCCAGCGGGCCGGAGCGCATGGTCTCGATCGCGTCGCGGTACGCCGAGGGCCACTCGCTCTCGACCAGCGACCCGTGCACGCGGCGCATCGGGGTCTTCAGGCGGTTCTCGGCGTGGACGAACTTCCACCCGTAGCGGACCTCGTCGGAGATCCACCAGGTGTTGACCTCCAAGTTCTCTCGCGGCTTGATGCGGTAGACCTTGCCCTGGTTGTGTTCGACCCAGATGTTGTCGCCCGAGCTGGTCAGCGGGTCGATGCCCGGGGTGGTCTTGAGGAACCAGACACGCTGGGCGAAGAGGAAGTCCTTGTCCAGCAGCGCGCCCACCGGGCAGACATCGATGACATTGGCGGACAGGTCGTTGTCCAGCGCGATGCCGGGGAAGACATCGATCTGGGACCGGTTGCCGCGCCCGTCGATCATCAGCTCGCCCGTGGCGGTGACCTCCCGCACGAACCGCACGCAGCGGGTGCACATGATGCACCGGTCCGAGTAGATCAGCACATTGGGGCCAAGGTCCTTCTTGGGCTGCTTGACCTTCTGCTCCTGGAAGCGCGAGGCCGACCGCCCGTAGCGGTACGAGTAGTCCTGCAGGAAGCACTCCCCGGCCTGATCGCACACGGCGCAGTCCACGGGGTGGTTGATGAGCAGGTACTCCATGACGGCCTTCTGGTTGGCCACCGCCTTGGGGTTGTTGGCGTAGACGACCATGCCCTCGGACGCCTCGGTGGCGCAGGTCGGCAGCAGCTTGCCGCCCATCATCGGCTCGAGCTTGTTGTCGTTGCGGGGGTTGGGGGCGTGGATCTCGGCCAGGCAGATGCGGCACTGGGCCGGGACGGACAGCCCCGGGTGGTAGCAGTACTGGGGGATCTCGACGCCGTTGCGGTTGGCGATATCGATGATCCGCTCACCCTTGGTGAACTCGCAACGCACGCCGTTGATGCTGATCGTGGGCATAGAACCCGATCGTAGGCCCTCGCCGCGGGTTTCTTGGGCGTCAGCCGCCTCCTCGCAGCACCGGGCTTCCCCCCCGCCCCGCCCGGATCAGCCCCCGATCAGCCCCGACATCAGCCCCCGTCGCCGGGCGGCGTGTCCGTGCGCTCGGGCACGGGATCGGGCGTCGTTTCCGGCCGGGCGTTCGCCGGGGCGTCCCCCTCCTCCCCCTCCCTTCGCTCCTCCCGCTCCCGCCGGGCGGCCTGCTCGCGCTGCTCGCGGAGTTCGGACTCCAGCTCCTCCTCCGCGCGCTGGAGCACCACCGACGCGTCGAGGTACACCCGGTGTTCCCGGATCGCCTCCAGGTCGGGGTCCACGCGCCACCACCCCGCGTCGCCGCCGTAGCCCGCGCCCACGGCCAGGGCGAACTGCTCGGCCGCCCGGTCGATCTCGCCGCCCATCGCCAGGTAGCAGGCCATGTTGTACAGGCGCAGCGCCTCGTCCACCACGCCGACCGAGGCCGGCTCGTACAGCCCGGCCGCCTCGAGGAACCGCTCCCGCGACGCGGGCCGGTCGCCCTGGACGAACCGCGCCCAGCCGAGCTGGTAGGCCAACGCCGCGCCCGCCAGCGGGTTGTCCGGGGTGGGCGCCTGCGCCGCCATCTGCTCGATCCGCTCGCCGGTGGCCCGCGCCTCGTTGATGTGGCCGGCCACATACTGGGCCTGGGTCTTCCACAGCCAGGCCGCGGGATCCTCGGGGAACAACTCGACGGTCTGGTTGCCGATGCTCAGCGCGGCCATGGTCCGCCCGTCGGCGAGCGCCCGACGGATCCGGGCGGCCTGGCGGTCCACGGTGGTGTCCCGCGTCACGGCCGTCATGCCCAGGCGGGGCACATCCACGGGCGCGAAGATCAGCACGCCCGCGAAACTGGTCGCCGCCAGAATCCCCGACCACACCACCACCCGAGCCGTCGAACCCATCGGACGCTCCTTTCCGCCGCCGGTGCCGCCCCGCCCCCCCGGACCTCCGCGAACACCCCACCCGATCCGTCGCGGCAGGCCCCCCGGTTCGGCCCCAAGCCTGAATACCCTACCCCCATGCCCCCCCCCGCGAAGCAAGGCGTCTCAAAGATCCAATCCCCCAAGGGAACCCGCGATCTCTACCCCGAGGACGCCCTGAAGCGCCGCTACCTCGAGCAGTCCTGGCGCGACGCGTCGATCCGCTGCGGATTCGAGGAGATCCACGGCCCGACCTTCGAGACGACCGACCTCTACGCCGTCAAGAGCGGCGAGGGCATCCTGGGCGAGTTGTTCCAGGCCTACTCCGGCAAGGCCCCCGAGGAGGTCGAGCAGGTCAAAGCCACCGGGCGGGCCCCCTACGCCATGCGCCCCGAGTTCACGCCGACGCTGGCCCGGATGTTCGCGGCCAAGGCGGGCAGCCTGCCGCGCCCGTGCAAGTGGTTCACGGGCGGGCCGTACTTCCGCGCGGAGCGGCCGCAGCGGGGGCGGCTGCGGGAGTTTTTGCAGTGGAATCTCGATGTAATCGGAGATGACGGTACAGCTAGCAGCCGCGCCCGCTCAGATGCAGAAGTCATCACGACATGCTTAACACTAATGAAAGACATCGGGCTCACTCCAAGTGATTGCGTTATACGCCAAAGTAGTCGGTCGGTGGTAAACGGTATACTGGAGTGGCTCGGCGTTGCACCAGTCTTAGTGGACGAGGTACTTCAGCTGCTAGATCGAAGAGCCAAAATGGCGCCACAAGCGTTTCAAGAACGCGCAGAAAATTTGGGTTTGCCAAGAGACTTTTCTATGAAGCTCGATGCTGCAATGACAAATGTGGAAGAGGTCTACTCTCCCGAAGCCAGTACCAAGCAATTAACACACTACTTGGCAGGCTTGCGTGATATTCATGGTGTGCTAGATATTCTCTGTGATGAGAAATGGGAAAATGGTTGGTGGAAACCAGACTACTCCATCGTCCGCGGCCTCGCCTACTACACCGGCACCGTCTTCGAGGTTCTCGCCGACGGCGAGCGGGCCGTGGCCGGGGGCGGGCGGTACGACAAGCTGATCGAACTCATGGGCGGGCCGCCGACGCCCGCCGTGGGCTTCGCCATGGGCGATGTCGTCGTCTCGCTGCTGCTCGAGGACAAGGGCCTCATGCCGCAGGGCCCCGAACTGATGGAGGCCGTCTCCCGCCGCCCCGCGTCGGTCCGGCCGGAGGTGTTCGTGGTCGGCGCCGACGATGAGCAGTCCGACGCGCTGGTCCGGCGGCTGAGTGCGGACCTGCGCCGCGGCGTGGAGGCCAAGGCCTACCACGACGCCGGCGAGCGCAAGCCCTGGATCGCGGCCCGCTACGACCCCGGCTCCGGCGGCGTGCGCCCCATGCACGCCCGCGTGTCCTACAAGAGCACCCGCAACCTCAAGAAACTCCTCGCCGACGGCGAGAAGCAGTTCGCCCGCCTGGCCGCCATCGTTCACGGGCCGGACCGCGTCCAGCTCAAGGATTTCGACCGGCGCGCGGACCTGACCCCCAAGGACGCGGGGCTGTCCGACACGCACGCCGAGTTCAGCGTGGACCCGGCCAGCCCGGTCTATGTGGGCCGCGCGGCCGAGCGCCTCCTGGGGTGATCCGCTCGGGCCCGGCCCGGGACCTCGATCCCTACGATCCCGCCGATGTCGATCCTCGACCGCTACATCGCCCGGCAGTTCCTGGTCAACACGCTGGCGTTGTTCGTGATCCTCTGCGGCTTCGTGGTGGTGATCGATGTCATCATGAACATGGACCGGTTCCTCCGCCTGGCCGAGCGGGTCGGCGGGACCGAGGATGACCCGGCCACGGGCCTGCGCCGGGTGCTGGTGGCGGCGATGCTGATCGCGGACCTGTGGTGGCCCAAGCTGCTCCAGCTCTACAACTTCCTGCTGGGGATGGTGCTGGTGGCGGCGATGGGCTTCACCGGGGCGCAGCTCACGCGCCAGCGGGAGTTCATCGCGATGATGGCCGCGGGCATCAGCCTGCAGCGCGTGATGCGCCCGATGCTGGTGGTGGCGGTGGTCCTGACCGGGCTGCAGATGCTCAACCAGGAGCTGGTGATCCCCCGGATCGCCCCGCTGCTGGTGCGTGACCACAACGACGCGGGCCGGCACAGCCTGGGCGTGAGCGCCGTCGCCCTGACCGACGACGGGCAGGGGCGGCTGTTCCGCGCCCGGGCCTTCGACGCCGACACCGGCGAGGTCGAGGGCGTGTTCATCATGGAGCGCGACGACCAGCAGCGGGCCGTGCGCGCGATCCGGGCCGACCGGGGGGTCTACCGCGCCGGGGGGTGGGACCTGGAGAACGGCTTCGCCGAGCCGCGGGGACGCTCGCCCGCGGGCGGGCCGACGCCGGTCGACCGCGTGGAGTCCTCGTTGGACCCCGACCGGCTGCGGATGCAGCGGTTCGAGTCCTACAAGCACGCCCTAAGCTTCCGCCAGGTCGGGCAGATGCTCGCCCGGGACACCCTGGCCGACACGGCCCAGCGCGAGACGCTCCAGCGCATCCGCTGGGGCCGGTTCGCGATGATGATCTCGGGCCTGCTGGCGCTGGTCATCGCCATGCCCTTCTACATCCAGCGCGTGCCCACGAACATGGTCGTCCAGTCGCTCAAGTGCGCCCCGATCGCGATCGCGGCCCTGATCGGGGGCATCCTCGGTGCGTCGGCCGCCATCCCCGGCATCCCCGCGGCCCTGGGGGTGTTCCTGCCGGTCATGATCCTCTCCGTGGTCGCGGTGGCCCAGATCAGCGGGCTGAAGACCTGACCGTCCGATGCCGGGGGGGGGCGGGGGGCGGGGGGCGTCCCGCTTGCCCGAAACCCGCCGCGGCAGGCGTCTGGCGATCCGAATGTCAACATTTGTGCGCTGTTTTCGTGATCTCGGGCCGGTGCGCTTGCCAACACGCCCCCGGGTACGCCACAATGCAGCGTCCGACCCCGAAACCACGGGCCGCGCCCCCACCCTCCCGCGCCGGCCCGACCACGAGGTAAGCCCATGGCGTCCGTCGTCTTTTATTTCGAGGTCCACCAGCCTCACCGGCTCAAGCCCTACTCGGTGTTCCACACGGACCCGTTCTACTTCGACGAGGACAAGAACGGCCAGATCTGCCGCAAGGTCGCCGAGAAGTGCTACCGCCCGGCCACCAAGCTCATCCTCGACCTGGTGCGCCGGCACGAGGGCAACTTCCGCGTGTCCTACGCCGTGACCGGGACCGTCATCGACCAGTGGAAGAAGTTCACGCCCGATGTGATCGACCTGTTCGCCGAGCTGGCCGAGACGGGCTGCTGCGAGTTCATCGGCGAGACGGACTACCACTCGCTCTCGTTCATCTACTCCAAGGAGGAGTTCGTCGAGCAGATCGACGCCCACTCCAAGCGCATCGAGGACCTCTTCGGCCGGCGTCCCAAGGTCTTCCGCAACACCGAGCTGATCTACTCCAACGAGCTGGCCCGCTTCGTCGCGGGCCTGAAAAACCCCGACGGCTCCCCCCGCTTCCTGGGGGCGATCTGCGAGGGCGTGGACCGGCACCTGGGCTTCCGCAGCCCCAACTACCTCTACGCCCCGCCCGGGGAGGACGGCTCGCCCCTGCTCCGGCCCGATGGGTCGCCCTTCGGGCTGCTGCTCAAGAACTACCGGCTGTCCGACGACATCGCCTTCCGCTTCTCGAACAAGGGCTGGGGCGAGTGGCCGCTGACCACCGAGAAGTTCGCCAAGTGGGTCCACCAGATCAACGGCGACGGGTACCTGTGCAACCTGTTCATGGACTACGAGACCTTCGGCGAGCACCAGTGGTCCGAGACGGGGATCTTCGACTTCCTCAAGCACCTGCCGCAGGCGGTGTTCGATGTGGCCAAGAAGCACGACGGGACCACGGAGAACCACTTCATCACGCCGAGCATGGCGCTCGAACAGTTCGAGCCGGTGGGGGTGTATGATGTGCCCGAGTTCATCTCGTGGGCGGACACCGAGCGCGACCTGACCGCCTGGCGCGGCAACGCGATGCAGTGGAACGCCCTGGAAGAGACCTACCGCGTCGAGCGCGCCCTCAAGGACCGCCTGACCGAGATCAAGACCTCGACCGACTCGGACCGCAAGAAGAACGCCGCGTACATCCTCGAGGACTGGCGCAAGCTGACCACCAGCGACCACTTCTACTACATGTGCACCAAGTACTGGGCCGACGGCGATGTCCACAAGTACTTCAGCCCGTACGACTCGCCCTACGACGGGTACATCAACTTCATGAATGTGCTCGACAATGTGCGAGCCCGCCTCACGCAGCTCTAAACCCGCCACGCGCCCTCACACCCCCACGCCGACGCTCCGCGCGGGGACCCCCACCACCGTCGCCCCGTCGGGCACATTCCGCGTCACCACCGCCCCCGCGCCGACGACGCACCGCTCGCCCACACCCACGCCGGGCAGCACCGCCGCCTGGATGCCGATCAGCGTCCCCGCCCCGACCGAGGCCCCCCCGCCCAGCACCGACCCCGGCGCGAGGTGGGCGTTGGCCCCGACCATGCAGTCGTGCTCGACCACGGTCCGGGTGTTGACGATCGCGTGGTCGCCGATGTCCGCCGCCCGGTTGACCACCGCCCCGGGCATCACGACGACCCCGTCGCCCAGCCGAGCCGCCGGGCTGACCACCGCCGACGGATGGACCACCGGCCCCGACGCCAGCCCGGCATCGAGCAACCCAAGCACCCGCGCCCGGGCCGCCAGATCCCCGATCGCGATCAGGTACCCCGCCCCGTCCGGGATAACGAACGAATCCGTGCGGCCGAGCCAGCCCACCCCGTCCGGCGCGCGGGCCAGCGGGCAGTCCGGATCGTCATCGACCACCCCCACCACCGGCACGCCGGCGGCGCGGCAGACCTCCAGCACCACCCCGGCGTGGCCCCCGCCCCCGATCAGGATCACCGGCATGCGGCTCATGGTCCTTCCATCGGCCATCGCGGTCCGGCCCGGGGCGAAAATCGGATCCAATCCGGGCCAAAAAGAGAAGAGCCGACCCAGGATCAGGTCGGCTCTCCTGCCAATCGACGCCGGGCTGTATGCGCAGCCCGACGCCGGGTGGGTAGGTATCTGGAAGCGGACCGCTTGCTCGGTGCCCGCGTTTGGCGGCTGCATCGGCCGCCGATCACGGAGCATGCTCCTCCTCAGACCCACCTGGTGCGTGGGCCCGTCTCCAGATACCGCCCTGCCGCGCACGGGGCGTGCGGGACGGCGCGGCCGCATGGGCCGCCTTGCGGTGAGCCGGGGGACTCTCCTCCAAACCCGTCACCGAACCGTTCCGACGCCAAACCACCCGTGCGGGCCATTGGCTTGCTTTAATGTACGGATAAACGGACACTCGGCCAGCGAATCGCCCGGTTCGCCCGCACAATTCCGTCAATCGCGCCAAACCGAACCCCGCTCCACCCCCCACCCCAACCCGGACACCGACTTGACGACCACCGCCGACAACATCCAGACAAACCCCGATGCCGCCCAAGTTCCCACCCGGATCGCCGCGGTTTCCTATCTCAACACCACCCCCATGATCGAGGGGCTGGACGCCTGGCGGGGGGCCGAGCTGATCACGGCCGTGCCGGCGCGGCTGGCCGGGATGGTCCTCGACGGGCGGGCGGATGTCGGCCTGGTCTCCCTGGCCGATTACGCCCGGGCCGGGACCGACGAGGCGGGCCGGCCGCGGCTGACGCTGCTGCCCTGCGGCATGATCGGCTGCGACGGGCCGACGCTGACGGTGCGGGTGTTCTCCGCGGTGCCGCCCGAGCACATCACAACCCTGCACGCGGACACGGACTCGCACACCTCAGTGGTCCTGGCCCAGGCCGTGCTGGCCGAGCGGCACGGGGTCCGGCCCGAGGTCCGGGACTTCCACGCCCGGGAGAAGCTCGGCTCGGGCGACGACGCGGACGCGTGGCCGGAGACCATGCTGCTGATTGGCGACAAGGTGGTGACCGACTCGCCCCCGGCCGTGCGGTACCCCTACCAGATCGACCTGGGCGAGGCCTGGCACGCGATGACGGGCCTGCCGTTCGTGTACGCGGTGTGGATGTGCCGGACCGATCGGGCCGACGACCCGGCCGTCCGGACGGCGGCCGACCTGATCGACCGGCAGCGCCGCCGCAACCGCATGCGCCTGGACAGCGTGATCACCGCCGAGGCCGCCCGGCGGGGCTGGCCGGGCGACCTGGCACGCAAGTACATCGGCGAACTGCTGCGCTTCGAGGTGGACGACCGGGCGCGGGAGGCGGTGGGCGTGTTCCTGACCAAGGCGGCGGGGCTCGGACTGCTGCGGGGGGTGGAAGTGCGGTGGGCGGGGTGAGGGCGATCGGCGAGCACAAACGCGAGATCATCGGAGCCTGGATCTCTCGGAACGGGGAGCTGGTGGCCGACGACAACTGTGGGCGGATCGAGCGTTTGGTCGCTGAGCACCTCGAGCGGATCGGTGATTCGGAGGACGGTTGGACGATCCGCTATCTCGATCCTTCGAGCGGGCGGCTTTGGGAAATGACGCATCCGCAGAGCCACCTGCACGGAGGAGGGCCGCCAATGCTCCGTTGCCTGGATCCGGGAACATCATCGACGGCGGCGGGCTATCGGCGGGCGGTTTCGGCCCGGGCGGTGGCGGCGGCCTGGTCGTCTTCCTCGATGAACTCGACGCTGCCGGTGCAGGTGTCGTAGAGGGCGCCGACGACGCGGCAGGTGCCGGCCTTGACCGCGTCGGAGATGACCGGGCTGCGGTCGGCCAGCATCGCGATGACATCGCCGACATGGGAGCGGGCGACGGCGTCGATGACGGCCTGGTCCGGGTCGGGGTGGTCCGAGCCGGGGACGCGGTCGGCGGCGGGGCGGATCTCGTCCATGATGGGGGCCAGCTCGTCGATGATGCGGTCCGGGCAGACGGCGGCGCGGATCGCCCCGCAGAGGGTGTGGCCCATGACCACCACGACCGGGGTTTTCAGCACGCCCACGGCGAAGGCCAGGCTGGCGACCTCGTGCCCGCCGGCGGTGTTGCCCGCGGTGCGGACGACGAAGAGGTCGCCGACGCCCTGATCGAAGACGAACTCGACCGGCACGCGCGAGTCCGAGCAGGCGAGCACGGCGGCGAAGGGTTTTTGGCCGCGGGCCATCTCGCGCAGGCGGGCGGGATCGCAGCGCACGCGGGAGGGCTCGCCGGCGACATAGCGGGCGTTGCCTTCCTTGAGGCGTTGCAGGGCGTCGTTGGGCATGGGATGAGTATAAGGGACGCCGCGGGTCGGGCGTCCGGGCACCTGTTTCAGGCGGTGGCGACCTCGCGGGGGTCGCCCTGCATGGCCAGATCGTCGACCTTGGGCGCGTCGGGCAGGGGCTTGCCCTTGGCGTCGGTCAGGGGTGCGTCATTGCTGAAGCGCCGGATGGTCAGGGTGGGGTTGGCCTTTTCGTGGGCTTCGAGCGTCTTTTCGAGCTGCTCGCGGGCCTTGTCGTCGAGTTCGGTCCACTTGCCCCGGCCGCGGCACTTGGGGAAGCGCGAGCAGCCCAGCCACGGGCCGCGGACGCCGGAGCGGAGGTTGAGCGGGGCCTCGCAGATGGGGCAGGGCAGGTCCGTGAGCAGCGCGGGGACGGAGGGGGCGGTGACGAAGCCTTTTTTATCGATGTTGAGGATGATGCCGTCGGACTGGGACTCGCCGTCTTCGAGCGGGGTGGTGAGGAAGGGGCCGAAGCGTCCGGTCTTGCGGATCATGGGCCGGCCGGTCCTGGGGCACTTGACATCGATGAACTCGGCCATGAGCGGGCGTCCCTGGCGGTCGCAGGGGCAGGCGTACTCGCAGTCGGGGTAGCGCGAGCAGGAGAGGAAGCGGCCGTTCTTGCCGAAGCGGTAGACGAGTGAGGAGCCGCACTTCTCGCAGCGGTACTCCTCGGGCGCGGGGCGGACCTCGGCCTTGGCGTGGGTCATCGAGTCGTGGGCGCGGGCGAGTGATTCGCTGAAGCGCGCATAGAAGGTTTCGAGCATCTGGATCCAGTCGAGGTGCTCGTCCTCGACCTTGTCGAGCTGGCCTTCCATCTCGCGGGTGTAGCCGACATCCATCAGGCGGGGGAAGCCCTCGATGAGTTTGTCGGTGACGACCTCGCCCAGGTCGGTCGCGTGGAGGGCGCGGCCGACGAGTTCGACATACTTGCGGTCGAGGACGGTCTGGATGATGGCGGCGTAGGTGGAGGGGCGGCCGATGCCCTCGGACTCGAGCACCTTGATCAGCGCGGCCTCGGAGTAGCGGGCGGGGGGCGAGGTGAAGCGCTGCTCGGGCTCGATGCCGAAGGGGTGGAGCGGGGTCTTCTCTTGGAGGCGGGGCAGGTTGAGTTCGTCGCCGCCGCCGGGCACGCCGGTGACGCGGTAGAAGCCGTCAAAGGCCAGCACGCGTCCGGAGGCGCGGAAGAGGGCCTTGTTGGCCTGGCCGCCGCGGATGAGGACCTGGGTCTGGTCCCACTCGGCGGGGACCATCTGGCAGGCGACGAAGCGTTCCCAGATGAGTGTGTAGAGGCGGTGCTCGTCGGACTTGAGGACGCTGCGGAGCTTGTCGGGGTGGCGGACCGCGTCGGTGGGGCGGATGGCCTCGTGGGCTTCCTGCGCGTCCTTGTTGGAGGACTTGTAGAAGACCGCCTTGTTGGGAAGGTACTTCTCGCCGTAGGTCCGGGCGATGTGGGCGCGGGCGGCGTTGACGGCCTCGGGCGCGAGGTGCGTCGAGTCGGTCCGCATGTAGGTGATCAGGCCGACGGGGCCCTCACCCGGGATGTTCACGCCCTCGTAGAGCGACTGGGCGGCGCGCATGGTGCGCTGGGCGCCGAAGCCGAGGCGGCTGGAGGCGGCCTGCTGCATCGTGGAGGTGATGAACGGCGGCGAAGGACGGACCTTGGTGCGCTTGGTCTCGATGGACTCGACGGCGTAGGGCGTGGCGGGGTCGCACACGCCGGTGACGGTGCGGACCCAGCGGGCGGGGCCGCGGCCGTTCTTGTCGGGGCGGGTGCTGGTCTCGATGTCGCGCAGGCCGCAGGCCTCGGCGACGGACGCGACTACGGGGCTGAGATCGTGGGCGGACTTGTCGTCGAAGGCCCGGGCGATCTGCTCGAGGCGCTCGGTGACGGCGTCGGCGGTGAGGGCCTTGGGCTCTGGGACGACCTTGGCGCTGATGATGGATGGATCGAACTTCTTGCCGTCGAACTCGATCAGCTCGGCGCGGATGGCGTCGTGCTTGCCGAGCCAGGCGTTGCGGCTCTTGATGGTCGGGGCGGCGCCCTTCTCGTCCCGCTGGTTGATGAACTCACGCCAGGACATGCCCAGCGCGGCGGCGCCGGCCTTGTCGAGCGTGAACTCGGCCTGGACGGACCAGGATTCATCGGGCACGAAGGCGCGGATCTCGCGTTCGCGTTCGACGATCAGTCGGACGGCGACGGACTGGACGCGCCCGGCGGAGAGGCCGCGGGCGACCTTCTTCCAGAGCAGGGGCGAGACCTGGTAGCCGACGATGCGGTCGAGGATGCGTCGGGCCTGCTGGGCGTTGACGCGGTCTTCGTCGATGGGGTGGGGGTTGGCAAAGGCGCGCTGGATCTCTTCCTTGGTGATGGCGGGGAAGATGACGCGCCGGGCGTCCTTGGAGGAGATGCCCAGTTCCTGCGCGAGGTGCCAGGCGATGGCCTCGCCCTCGCGGTCCAAGTCGGTCGCGAACCAGACCTGGCCGCCGGATGACTGCACATCCTTGGCGGCGCGCTTGAGGTCCTTGATGACGCCTTCCTTGCCCTTGAGGATCTCGTAGGAGGGCTGGAAGCGGTTCTCGAGGTTGACGCCGGGGACGGGGGACTTGTCGCCCTTGGGGTTCTTGGCGGGCAGGTCGCGGACATGGCCGATCGAGGCGAGGACATGGTACTTGTCGCCGAGGTACCGGTTGATGGTGCGGGCCTTGGCGGGCGACTCGACGATGACGAGGTCCTTGCCGGTGGCTTCGCCTGCTTTATAGGTTTGCTTGCCCCCGCCGCCGGCGCGGCGCGGCGCGGCGCCGCCGGCCTTGGTGGGGGCCTTCTTGGTGGTCTTCTTTTTGGAGGTCTTCTTGGCCATGCGACTCCCGCTCCCGGCTGTCATGAGCCGGGGGTCCGGGTGGACAGGGAAGACGGATTTCGGCCCGGAGTCAAGCCGGACATGAGCCGTGCGGGGCCTCAACACCCCCCCGGGGGTGTTGTAAACATTTGGCGGACAATAATTTGTGCGATCTCAGGGGAAGTTTTGTCCGGGGCTTCGATCCACAGGCCCGGGCGGCGGGCCTGATCGGCCCGGAAGCGGTTGAGCCAGGTCCTCTGGTTTTTGCCCAGGCGGCGGGTTTCGATCTTGATCCGCTCGATGGCGTCCTCCAGTGATTGGGTTCCCTCGAAATGGGGGATCAACTGCTTGTAGCCGATGGCCTCCCGGGCCTGGGGGCCGAGGCGGTCGGCGGCCCACAGCGCCCGGGCTTCCTCGACGAGGCCGGCCTCGATCATGGCGTTGACCCGGGCGTTGATGCGCGGGTTGATCGCCTCGGCGGGCCAGTCCAGACCCACGAGCAGGGCGTCCGGGCGGGCGGGGCGGGCGGCGTCCCACTGGGCCTGGAGCGTGCTGATGGGTGTGCCGGTCTGGCGGAAGACCTCCAGGGCCCGGATCGTCCGACGGTTGTCGGCGGGGTGGATGCGATCGGCGGCGGCGGGGTCGGCCCGCTCGAGTTCGGCCCGGCGGTCGGGCTGGGACATCGCGCGGACGGCGTCGGCGACGATGGGATCGACGGGCGGGGCGTCGAAGAGGCCGTCGAGGAAGGCCTTGACATACAGGCTGGTGCCCCCCACCACGATCGGGGTCACCGCACGGGCGCGGAGATCGGCGATGAGCGGGTCGGCGCGCTGCAGCCAGTCGTGGACGGTGAAGCGCTCGGTGGGCTCGGCGAGGTCGATGAGGTGGTGGGGGACGCCTTGTTGTTCTTCGGGGGTGGGTTTGGCGGTGCCGATGTCCATGCCGCGGTAGATCTGGAAGGCGTCGGCGGTGACGACCTCGGCGGGGATGCCGCGGTCTTGGAGCGCGTGGGCGATGGCGACGGCCAGGGCGGTCTTGCCGCCGGTGGTGGGGCCGGTGATGACGGGGTAGGGGGTGGTCATGGGGGCTCGGGACGGCCCCGGAGGGGCCGACGGATGTTGCCATGGGTGGAGCGGAGCGAAACCCGTAGAAGAAGAAACGTTGTCATATCTTTGCCCCGGAGGGGCTACGGCAAATCCAATCACGGATTGGGGCTGATCGATCCGAACACGCGGCCGTCACCCCTCCGGGGTGAAATGGGTTCGGGGGTGATCTGTCCACGGGTTGCGCGGCGCCGCCTTTGGCGGCTTGCTCCACCCATGGCAACTGACATCGGCCCCTCCGGGGCCGGGAGGCGGGCGGAAAGCGCGGGTTGCGTATCCGCTTTTCAAGCCTAGACTTGGGGCTATGCCAGTCCCCCGTGTCGCCATCGTCGGACGCCCCAATGTGGGCAAGAGTTCGCTGCTCAACCTGATCGCCCAGGAGCGGATCGCCATTGTCGATCCCACGCCGGGGGTGACGCGGGACCGGCTGTCGGTGATCGTGGACCTGCAGCCGCCGGACCAGGAGGGGCCGGTCAAGCCGGTGGAGCTGACCGACACCGGGGGCTTCGGCGTGTATGTGGCCCAGGACGGGCGGTACAACGAGGTGGGCGAGGACCTGGCCACGCTGACCAAGGACATCGAGTTCCAGATCGCCGCGGCGGTGTCCGGGGCGGACCTGATCCTCTTCGCGATCGATGTGCAGGCGGGCATCACGGCGCAGGACGAGGCGATCGCCCAGATGCTCCGCGAGCAGAAGCTCGGACGCCGGGACGCGAAGGGGTCGGGCAAGAACGAGCTGACGCCGGTGCGGGTGGTGGGGACCAAGTGCGACGGGCCGAAGTGGGAGGCGCACGGGTACGAGCTGGCGGCGCTGGGCTTCGACGAGCCGCTGCTGGTCAGCTCGACCTCCAAGTACTTCCGGCGGGACTTTCTGGACACGCTGTACGAGCTGGTGCCGCTGGCGGAGGAAGGGCCGGCGCCGGAGGCGGACCTGCAGGTGGCCATCGTCGGCAAGCGCAATGTGGGCAAGAGCACGCTGATCAACGCGCTGGCGGGCGAGCCGCGGGTGATCGTGTCGGAGATCGCCGGGACGACGCGGGACGCGGTGGATGTGAAGTTCGAGTACGACGGCAAGAGCGTGGTGGCGATCGACACGGCGGGGCTGCGGCGCAAGAAGTCGTTCCAGGACCAGATCGAGTGGTACGCGCTGGACCGGGCGCAGCGGGCGATCGACCGGTGCGATGTGGTGCTGCTGCTGCTGGACGCGTCGGAGCCGATCTCGCAGGTGGACGAGCACCTGGCGCAGATGGTGATGAAGAGCTGGAAGCCGGTCGTGATCGTGGTGAACAAGTGGGACCTGGCCCAGGGCCGGGCGGACCCCAAGGGGCGGCCCGTCACGCCGGGGAGCTACGAGGACTACATCCGCAAGGAACTCAAGGGCCTGAGCTTCGCGCCGATCGCGATGATGAGCGCCAGGGACGGGCTGAACATCCGCGCCACGATGGACCTGGCGATGGATCTGAACGAGCAGGCCTCGACGCGGGTGGGCACGGGGCAGCTCAACCGGCTGGTGGGGTCGATCCTGGAGGACCGCGGGCCGACGAACCGGCTGGGCCAGGAGGCGCGGGTGTACTTCGCCAGCCAGGTCAAGACGCACCCGCCGACGATCGTGCTGGTGGTCAACGACCCGGACCGGTTCACGCAGAACTACGAGCGGTTCCTGATGAACCGGCTGCGCGAGGCGCTGCCGTACGACGAGGTGCCGATCCGGCTGATCCTGCGGGCCAAGCACCGCGTGGACAAGCGTGCCAAGGCCGGCAAGGGAAGCCTGCACGCGCCGGACGCCCAGACCGGGGCGTTCGACACGGACCTGTCGCCCGAGCAGATCGACACCGAGGCGCTGCTGGCGGACCTGCCCGACGACGCGAGCGCGTACTTCGACGACTGAGCCTGACCGACCTTTTCCTCCCCCCCCCCCCGATCCGGTCCCCGTTCCAGCCCCCATGAACAAGGGTGATGGTTCGCGTGGACGGGCGCGCTTACGATTCGCTGCGGAGGGCGGCCGATTCGTTTCTCGGCGAGGAGACGCAGATGGACATCCGAGTAGTCGCTCGCACCGCGGCCCTTTGGGCCGCGTGGTGTCTTGTGTGTGTGGGCGGCTGCGCCGCACAGCAGACCGCCGACCCGGGCGAGGAGGATGTCGGGGACAAAGAGCGGATCACGCTGAACGAGCTCGACAGCCTGACGCGGGCGTTCGTGGATCGGTTCGTCGGCGAGTTGTACTCGGTCTGTGACGGGCTGCGGACGGAGAGCGAAGACCCTGCGGTGCGGCGCGAGGCCCAGATGCTGCTGGTGGACAGCGCGAACAACGCCTACGACATCGCCAGCAACGCCGACGCGTTCACCCGTGTGCTGGATCTGGCGGTGATTGTCACGCTGATGCGCCGGGTGTGGGACGATGACGGGAAGGCAAAGGCGGTCTTCGGGGATCGCGGCGAACGGCTGGTGGAGGCGCTGGCCCGCTCGGACGCCGAGGCGCGGGCGCTGGCCTCCCGCGTCCTCGACGATGCGCAGATGCGGACGCTCGACATGCTGGTGGACGACTGGCGCGACGAGAACCCCGGGCTGGAGCGGGCGTCGTTCGTCCGGTTCTCGAACTTCGCCATCGGGCGGAACCGATCGGTGGCCGAGGACGTGCTGGCGGGCGGGGGGCTGTTCTTCCAGGACATCGCCGAGGCGCGGCAGGCGGTTGACGAGGTGCGGCTGCTCGGCGAGCGGATGTTCTACCGGCTCAAGCGCGAGCCAACGCTGCTGCGCTGGCAGACCCTGGCCGCCAAAGAAGACACGCTGGCGACCCCCGGGGTCCAGCAGGCGTTGGCCGATGTCGGCGGCCTGGTCGGTCAGCTCGAGGCCATCCCGAAGATGATCTCGGAGGAGCGGGAAGCGATCTTCTCCGGGCTCGAGGAGCGTTCGCCCGAGATCAACGAGACGATCGAGCACGTGCGGACGACCATCGAAGAGGCCAACGCGCTCTCGCAATCGCTGGGGCATGCGGGTGAGTCAATCCGGGCCATGTTCGAGTCCGGGGAAGCGTTCCTCGGCCGGCTCGAATCGCAGGACGGGGAGCAGGCCGGGGATTTCGACGCGGGCGAGGTCGAGCGGGCCGCGAACGAAGTCGGCAGGGCGGCGAACGAGGTCACCGAGATGCTCGCGCAGACGCAGCAACTGCTCGGCTCGCTCGAGTTCCGCCACGGCGTGCGGGAGCTGAACGAGTCGGTCGACGGACGGGTCGCGGCGGCGGGAGCCGAGAGTCGGGCGGTGCTCAACGCGTTCTTCTGGCGGGCGGCCGCCTTGCTGGTGGTGTTCTTTGTGCTGCTCATCCTGTACCGGCTCGTCTCGGTCTTGCTGGTTGGACGGCTGGCCGTGAGGCAGGCCGAAACGCGCCCCATGGCGGGGTCGGAGGCGGCCGCGCGGGCGCCGTCGGTGATCGAGGCGAAGCCGCTCGAGCCCCTGACAAGCACAGGCAAGGGCCGGTAACGCGGCGGGTTCCTTTGCCTGGATCAAGGGGTGTGAAGGGGTGGGCTGGCACAGAAGCCGAAAGTCGTGGGTTCGACGGACCGATCTCCGTGGCACGGAGACTGCTTGTACGGATGGGATCCTGGCAGGCCATGGCGGTATCGGTTTGGGCGCTTTTCCTGACGGGCGGGGCGGGATATCTGGCCGCGCACGGGGCGCGGGCGGGGGAGGCCGGATCGACGCCGGCCGCCTGGCCGGACCGGATCGAGCGGGCCGAGCACGCCTGGGCGGTGGTGCTGGCGGCGCACCCGCGTTGCCCCTGCACGCGGGCGACGGCGGCGGAACTGATCACGGCGCTGGCGGGGGCGAGCGAGGCGTATGAACTGATCGTGCTGGCGTACCGACCGTCCGGTGACGCGGCGTTCGCGGACACCGGGGTGATCCGGCGGCTGGGCTCGTTGCCGCACGCCCGGGTCGTGGACGATCCGGACGGGCGGGTCGCGGCGGGCTTCGGCGCGCTGACCAGCGGGCACGCGGCGTTGTATGACCCCGCGGGACGCCTGCGGTTCTCGGGCGGGCTGACGCCGAGCCGCGCCCATATCGGACCGAACACCGGGGCCGGCGCGGTGCGGTCGCTGCTGCGCGGGGGCGGAGCGCCCGCCGCACACGCGCCCGTGTACGGCTGCCCCCTTGACAACGACGATCCGCACCTGCTGCTCGGGGGTTGCGCTCCCGAGGGAGACCACGCATGCACACCCTGACCGCACACCACCGCAACACGGCCCAGAACGACATCACGGTGCGCCCCGCGTCCGAACGATTCTGCGAGGCCTTCACCGGCCTGTGCGCCCGGAGCGACCGGGTGCTCGGCGCGGCGCTGGTGGCGCAGTGGGTCATCCTGGTCGCGTTGGCGTTCATCGTGACGCCGAAGACCTGGATCGGCGCGACGGCCAGCCCCAACACGCACCTGATCGGCGCGATCGTGCTTGGCGGGCTGGTCGCCGGGTTCCCGGCGTTCCTGGCGTGGTTCAAGCCCGGCGAGCTGACGACCCGCCTGTGCGTGGGCGTGGCGTTCGCGGCAATGGGCGGGCTGTTCGTCCATGTGGGCGGGGGGCGGATCGAGTTTCACTTCCACTACTTCGCGTCGATGGCGGTTCTGGCGCTGTACCGCGACTGGCGGGTGCTGATCGCGGCGACGGCGGTGGCGGCGGTGGACCACGCGGGCCGTGGGATTTTCTGGCCGCAGTCGATGTACGGGATCGAGACGGCCAGCCGCCTGCGCTGGATCGAGCACGCGGTGTGGCTGGTGACCGAGGTCGGGTTCCTGATCTATATGACGCGGGGGGCGCTGGGCGACATGATGGCGGCGGCGGAGCGCGAGGAACAGCTCGACCGCACGGCGGCGATGGTCACCGGCACGGCCTCGGCGCTGGGCCAGCAACTTGCTGACATGGAAACCCGCAAGGACCTGACCCGGCGCATCCAGGCCGACCCGGACACGGGGCTGGACGGGCTGGCGGCGGCGGTGGACGGGTTCCTCCAGTCCATGCGCGAGGCGGTCGAGGACATCAAGCAGACCAGCGAGGAGACGCGCCGGTCGTCGATGCGGATCGCCGAGGCCGCGGTGGAGACCAGCGGCATCACCCAGAGCATGGCCGACCGGGCCGGCAGCGCGATGGACCGGGCCGAGGGCGCCGCCAGGACCGCGCAGGAGGGCGGGCGCGTGATCGGCGAGGCCATCCGCAACATGGAATCGATCCGCACCGAGGTCGAGCACTCGGCCGGGGCGGTGGCGGAGTTCGTCTCGGCCAGCGACACGATCGCGGGCTTCGTGCAGACCATCGGCGACATCGCGGACCAGACGAACCTGCTGGCGCTCAACGCCGCGATCGAGGCCGCCCGGGCGGGCGAGCACGGGCGCGGCTTCGCGGTGGTCGCCGACGAGGTGCGCAAGCTGGCGGACCGTTCATTAGAGGCCTCGGTCGAGATCCGCAAGGCGATCAATGAGTTGCGGGACAACTCGCGCGGGGCGGCCGAGCGGATGCGCACGACGGTCACCCGGACGGAGGAGAATGGCCAGCTGGCCGGGGCCGCCGCGGGCTCGCTCGAGCAGATCGTCGGGGTCGTCGGGCAGGTGGCGCAGGAGATCTCGTGCATCGCCGAGGCGATCCGCGAGGTGAACCTGGCGGCCGAGCAGTCGGCCGGATCGTGCGACGAGCTGGCCAAGATGGTCGACGAGCTGAGCAGCACCGCGGGTCGGTTCGTGGTGTGAGAGCCGCGGCGCGTGTTGCAATCGGCGGGCGGCGCGGTACGCTGCGCGCATGTCACATACCACCCGCATCGCCCTGCTGGGCGTTTTCCTGCCTGTTGTCCTCATCATCCTTGGTTGCGCCGGGTCCGGAGCCGCCCGGGTCGATCCCGTCCTGCTAGCCCCGCACGACCCGGCCCTGGCCCCGTTCGCGGGATTGACCGGGCGTTGGCGGGCGCCGTCGGGCGACGGGGTGATTGAGGTGATCTGGCTGCCGCCGGAAGGAACGAACATCACGGGGGCGCTGCGCCGGCTGGACGCGGCGGGGAACGCGACGCTGCTGGAGTTGCTGACGCTGACGGCCGAGCCGGACGGGGTGCGGTTCCGGCTGCGTCACATGGACGCGGCCATGACGCCGTGGGCGAGCGAGGTCGACGGGCCGATGGTCGCGCTGGCGACGGGCACCGCCGGCGGGGTGCTGGTGTTCCGGTCTGAGGCGCGGGCGCGGCAGACCACCGAGATGATCTACGACCTTTCGGTTCCGGACCGGCTGACGGTGACGCTGGTGTTCGAGGGCGGACGCCCGCCGCTGGTGATCCCGTTCGAGCGGGTGCGGTAGGGATCAGGATTCGCTGGCGTCGTTGCGCCGGACGGGCGCGGTGACGACGCCGATCTGGAGGAGGCGTTTGTTGTCGCCGGGCTCGCTGTCGCGGCAGAGTTCCCAGATGCGGTTGATGTGGCGGTTGATCTCGGCGAGGGTCTCGTCGTCAACCCAGGCGGTCTGCGAACCGCAGTGGGTGTCGCGGAGCGGGCCGCGGGGGCTGATGTCGGGGTGGTTGGAGGCTTTCTCGTGGAGGCGGGCGAGCAGGCGGCAGACGGCCTTGCCGTAGGCCGCGTGGTAGGCGACATTCTCCGGGTCGTCGCTGTTTCGCCGGGTGTTGATCTGCTTGGCGACGGCGCGGTAGAGCTGCTCGTGGCGTTTGCCGGCGGGGCGGGTGCCGGCCTCGATGAGCAGGCCGGCCTCGACGAGCATCTCGATGTGGGGATAGACCGACGTGCGCGAGCGTCCGGTCATGGCGGCGATGTCCGCCGCGGAGCAGCAGCCCATGATGCAGGCGGCGTCGAGGATCTCCAGCCGCGCCGGGGCCGCGAGCACCCACATGATCTTCGGATCCGTGATGACATGGGGCTCGGTCGGTTCGGGCATGGGTTCCTCGCGCGTCCGGTCCGGCCGGGGTGCGGTCCTGACCAGGGCCGGTGCTTGGGATGGGGTCATGGGCACATTGTGCCATGAATCGGCCCGGCTGTCTTTTGGTTGGTATAAATACCCAGTCTTGTGAGCGGTTTCTGATCGCCGTCCCGTGGAAATCCCGGCCGGACCGGTGGATTGAGGGGAGTTCTGGATTGGAACCCCAAGGGTGAGCTGGTAGGGTACATGCAGGTGGCCGCTGGAAGAAGTGGCCCACAGGATCCCCGTTCGCCCCGAAAGACTGAGGTTTATCCCGATGCGTATCCCCTGCCTTCTCGTCGCGGCCGCCGCCGGCGCGGCCTTCGCGGGCTCCGTGCCCACCGAGTGGACCTTTGAGCTGCAGTGCCGTTCGAGCCTGAACCCGAGCATTCCCTCGTTCAACCTGCCCGGGCTGAGTTCGCTCTCGAGCCAGTATGTGACGATCGACGCCGACGGCACGGTGGCGATCCGCGCGTTCATCAACGCGCCGGGGATCACCGAGGGGATCTTCGTGGGCCAGGGCGGCCAGGGCGGGCTGGTGCTGACCGCGGACAGCGAGGACCCGTTCTGGACCACGCAGCTCTCGCTGCGCAACGGGCTGATGGGCGTGGGCGACGGGGGTTTCAACAACGGCGCGTCGGTCTATGAGACGGACGGCACGCTGTTCCAGCGGTACAACATCGGCGGGCCGCAGGGCACCTCGGGCTACGGCACGGTGCATGTGACCAGCGACGGGGCGATCTGCTACCGCGGGGATTTCGGGTTTATCGGGCGGAAGATCGTGGTCGATGAGTTCATCGACGGCGTGCGTCACCAGCGGCTGGTGGCCGACTCGTTCAGCGGGGCGTACTCGTTCCTGTTCGGCCCGCGCGTGAACGACGCGCGCCAGGTCGCGGCGAACACCATCCCCGAGACCGGGCCGTCGCGCCGGATCGTGCGGTGGGAAGCCGACAACACGCCGACCACGGTCGCGGAGACGGGCGGGGCGTTCAACAGCTTCGTCAACTCGGTGGGTTTCAGCCAGGACGGGCGGGTGGCGTTCAGCGCCCGGCGTTCGGCGGATTCGGTCTGGCAGGTCAACCGGTGGGACGAGGGGCAGGTGACCGTGATCGCCGAGGGGAGCAACCCGGACATCAACAACTCCTCGCTGGCCAACTTCCCGCCGGTGGTCAGCAGCAACGGCTGGGTCGCTTTCCGCGCGACGGACACGGCCAACAACTCGACGGCCCTGTGGGTCGGCGACGGGGAGAACCTGGTCAAGCTGGTCGAGTTCGGGCAGATCATCGACACCGACCTCGGGCCGCTGCCGCTTGGGTTTGACTTCGGCGGCGGCACCGGACGCCAGGTGATGAACGGCGTGATCGACATCAATGACGCGGGTCAGGTGGCGTTCGCGGCGTTCCTGCAGAACGGGACCGTTGGGGTGTGGGTGGCCACGCCCGCGACGGATCCGGGATGCCCGGCGGACCTGACCGGGGACGGGCAGGTGAACTTCTTCGACCTGGCCATGTACCTGGACCTGTTCAACGCGGGCGACCCGGCGGCCGACCTCGCCCCGCCGTTCGGGGTGCTCAACTTCTTTGATGTGGCGGCGTACCTGGACCTGTACAACCAGGGCTGCCCGTAAGCCGCAATGAGCCGCCGGGTCCGGCGTTGGTCCGCCATGCGAACAGGAACCATGATCGGCGTTCTGGTTGTCGGAAGCGGGCTCGCGTCGGCGCACGGTCCGTGCGATTTCTCGGACGTGGAAGCGGCGGCCTCGGCGATCGTCGACGCCCGCCCTCTGCTTTCCGGGGCGGCGGTGATCATCGGAGGTCGCGACGGCGTGCTGTACGAGGGGTACTTCGGCGATTACGGCCCGGACACGGTCGTGCCCATTGCCTCGGCCACGAAACTGCTCTCCGGCGTGGCCCTGATGACCCTGATCGACTCGGGCTCGCTCGATCCGGACGCGCCCGTGCGAAACTACCTCCCGCAGACCTTCTCGTTCGCCAACGCGGGCTTAAAGGCGACGATGACCGTCCGTCAGATGTTCGCGCACACCGCCGGCCTGCCGGGGAGTGATCCGGACGGGATCCTATCCGATGCGTCGATCACGCTGGCGCAGGCGGTCGAGCAGATCGCGTGCTGCACGCCCCTGATGGACGCGCCCGGGGCCAGTTTCGCCTACGGCGGGTTCTCGATGCACATCGGCGGTCGCGTGGGCGAGGTGGTTTCCGGGCAGGACTGGGAATCGTTCTTCGCCGCCTCCGTGGCCCTGCCGCTCGGTCTGACCACGATCGACTACCAGGGGTTCGGCCCGACCCTGAACCCGCGGATCGCCGGCGGGGCCCGCTCGAACCTGCGGGATTACGCGCGGGTGCTGGCGATGCTGCTGCGCGGCGGCGAGATCGACGGCGTCCGGATCCTTTCCGAGCAGCGCGTCGCGTCGATGTTCGAGGACGAGACCGTGGGCCTGCCCCGGCGCGTGCCGCCACCGACGGGCGCCGCGGACTGGGGCTACGGGTTCGGCGGCTGGATCAGCCGCACCGGCACGGACGGCTCGACGCTCGAGTTCATCAGCCCCGGCGCGTTCGGCTTCACGCCGTGGATTGATCTGGAACGCGGGATCTACGGGATCGTCATGGTCGAGGGACTCCGACAGATCCTGCAGCAGGACATCGAGGCGATCAAGGGCGCGGTCGAGGCCGCGGTCGACGCGTGCGCCTGCCCGGCGGACCTGACCGGGGACGGGCAGGTGAACTTCTTCGACCTGGCGGCCTATCTGGACCTGTACAACGCGGGCGACCCGGCGGCTGACCTGGCCCCTCCGTTCGGGGTGCTGAACTTCTTTGATGTGGCGGCGTATCTGGGCCTGTACAATCAGGGCTGCCGCTGAACGCAACGGCGGCCCGTGGAGAAGTGCCCGGATTTGCCAGTTTCGTCTTGACGAGACCCGCCCGGTCCGGTGATGATGCGATCGGGCGGTTTTTTTCGCCCTCTGGAGGAGGATGACTGTGGGCAAGACATGGCTGACGCTCGTGATCGCCGCCGGCATGGCCGGCTCGGCGGCCGGGCAGGATTTGTTGCTGGTCCCCGACTCGGGCGGGAACCGGGTGTGGGCGTTCGACGCCTCGGACGGCTCGGTGGTGACCGACGAGTACATCGCAAACCCCGGCACGGTGAACGGGGTGGCGCTGTTCAACCGGCCGATCGAGGTGCTGGTCTCCTCGACGGGCACGCTGCTGGTGACGGATCAGTTCTCCCACCTCGTCAGCGAGTTCGCGCTGGACGGGTCGTTCATCCGCGCCTTCTCGCTCGGCGGCGTGCGGGACACGGCGATCATCAGCAACATGCGCGGCGGGCACATCATGAGCGACGGCCCGTTCGCGGGCGAGGTGCTCGTCTGCAACAGCGGGGGCAACAACGCCCTGCTGGTTTCCGCCCGGAACATCAAAAGGCTCGACCCGGACGACGGGACCGAGCTGGCCGATTTCGCCTTCAACCGCTACGGCGGCATCCGCGGCCCGTTCGACGCGATCGAGTACAACGGCTCGCTGCTGGTGACCGACGAACGCCAGCGGGCCATCGTGCGGTACACGCTCGAAGGCAAGTTCGATGACCGATTCGCCAGCGCGTTCGACTACCCGCAGATCGACTTCCCGCAACAGATGGCCATCGCCGCCGACGGCAACCTGCTGATGGCCGAGTTCAGCGGCGGGATGATCCTTGACTTCGCCCCGGACGGCACGCTGGTCGGGCAGTACACGCCCGCCGGGCTGAGCCTGTTCCGCGGGGTGGCCCAGCTCGACAACGGGAACCTGCTGGTCACCAGCGGCACGGGCGTGCACGAGATCACCCGGGCCGGGCAGTTCGTGGCCACCCGGGCCTCGGGCAGCGAGTTCCGCTACATCACGCGGTTCACCCCGCCCGCCGAGGCGCTCGCGGGGATGGGCCCGATCGACCCGCCCGCGATCCGGCCCGTGCCGGCCGACCCGCGGGGGATGGACGAGATCCTGGCCGACGAGCGCGGCGAGGCCCTGAAGGCCGCGGAGGTGCAGCGATGAAAACAAGCACGATGATCCTTTTGTCTGGCCTGCTGCCTGTCGTGCTGCTGGGCGCCGAAGCCGCCCACGCGGGCGGGCCCACGCACGCCTACATCATCGAGGGGTCCGGCTTCTTCAACGCGCCCGGCATCGAACTGGGACGCGTCGGGCTGGTGAACCTGTCCGACCCGAGCGATGTGCAGCTGCTGCCGATCGCGGCCAGCGACGCACGCTTCGGCGGGCTGGCGGTCCGGCCGGGCACCAACCAGCTCGTCGGCTTCGAGAACACGACCAACTCGCTGCGCCTGATCGACGCCGACCAGGGCGGCAACACGCTGGTCGACTCGGTCGGCTGGCTGGAACCGGGCGTGGCGGGGCTGACCTTCTCCAACGACGGGTCGGTGGCCTACGCGACGACCGCGGTGTCGGGCTTCGGGCGCATCGTCCGGGCCGACGCCGACACCGGCGCGGTGCTCGGGGTGCACAACTTCCTCAATGTCAACTTCAGCTCGCTGGCCACCGTGCCCGACGGGCACCCGGTCTACCCGGCCGGGCAGGTCTGGGGCCTGGGGCTGTCCGGCACCGGCGGCCTGCGCCTGTACCAGCTCGACCTGGACACCAACACGATCGTGTCGCAGCGGACCGTCACCGGCCTGACCTTCAACCCGCAGTTCGAGACCGGGCTGGACTGGGCCGCCGACGGCACGCTGTACGCCATCATCCAGGGCTTCCGCCAGCTCGCGCCGAACCAGTTCGAGGAGGTCTCGAGCAATCTCTACACGATCGACCCCGCGACCGCCGCGGTCACGCACCGCGGCGTGGTGCAGGCCGACGGGTCCTGGGACGGCGCCAGCCTCGCGCTGATCGAGGGCGAACCGTGCCCGGCGGACCTGACCGGCGACGGCCAGGTCAACTTCTTCGACCTGGCGCTGTACCTGGACCTGTACAACGCCCAGGACCCCGCGGCTGACCTCGCCCCGCCGTTCGGGGTGTTCAACTTCTTCGACATCGCCGCCTACTTGGACCTGTACAACCAGGGCTGCCCCTGATCGGCGGTCCGAGAACCGGCCCGCGGCGCGGCCCGGGGCCGACATTCCGTCGGGATCGCTGTGAACCGGGCCGGTTCGGGCCCACACTTGGCCGGGCTTGGTGCGCGCCGGCCCGACGCCGGCGGACGGGAGGAGTCTCGCGATGACAACGCTGATCACGGCCATCATCGCCGGCCTGGCCCTGGCCCACGCGGACGCCCCGCGTGACGACGAGCCCCTGCCGCTGAACCTGAACCTGGCCCAGACCCTGCTGCCCACCGCGTCGGAGGACCGGCTGGTCAAGCTGCTGATGATCGGCGACTCGCAGATGGGCCAGTCGGGCAACCGGCTCGCCGGGCAGGTCCAGAAGTGGGACCTGGACATCGTCGGGCGGCTGTACTCGTGCGAGTTCCAGGGCGGGGCGGGCGTGTACTTCACCAGCGTGACCGGCAGCGCGTACGGCGCGAACCTCTCGTCCCTGCGGCTCGGGCTGGGCGACGACCACGGCGACGGCAACACCGGCTCGCACTTCCACCATTCCCGCCGCTTCAGCGTGTTCGGCACCATCACGCCGGACTTCTCGCGGCTGGGCGTCATCGGCATGTCGCAGGGCGCGCCGACCCGCACCCCCGACTTCGACGCACGCAAGAACGCCCGCGTCGCGGTCTACGACCGCCCCGGCGGGTTCACACGCTTCCGCCTGGGCGAGCACCGCGGCGGCGCGAGCGGCCAGGCGACCGATTTCGGACAGCCCGGCGACCCGGGGTCGACCCTGACCGGCTCGGGCGCCGTGCGCTGGTACCAGCAGACGATCCGCCCGGCGGGCGAGCTGGGCCAGCCTGGGCAACTGCCGGTGGGCATCGAGATCATGGACAGCGACGGCGACGATACTGACCGGCCCCTGCACATCCTCGGTGCGTTGATCCACGACTCGCCGCAGGGCACGGCGTTTCCCGATCAGGGCCTGGTGGTCAGCCACATCTCCAGCCCGGGCTGGTCGGCGTACGACCACCTCAACACGCTGCGGGTCGACGCGATCGACGCGATGATCCAGATGAACGAGGGCGTGGACCTGCTGATGGTCGTGCTGGGCCACAACCGCGAGGACGACTTCAACGCCAACACGAATCCCGAGGCGTATCCGATCAACCTCAAGGCGCTGGCCGACCTGATCGCCGACCGGCACGCCGCGCATGAACTACCCGCGCCGGAGGTGCTGTTTGTGGCGCCCTGGCCGCTGGGCACGCCCGACCGCAACGAGCGGCTCGCGTTCCAGACCCGCCAGCTCTACGAGTTGTGCGCCGAGCACGGGTACGGGTTCATCAACCTGTTCGACTTCTTCGGACGCCAGACGCTGGGAGGGTCGATGACCACGCCGCGGGGCTCGTTCACCTACACCATGGACGGCCCGGCGACCCACCCCGGCGACGCCGCCACCGCATCACTGCTGATGCAGGACATCGAGTGGCACTTCGACCCGGCCAACTGGCACAACCCCTGCCCGGCGGACCTGACCGGGGACGGGGTGCTCAACTTCTTTGATGTCGCGGCCTACCTCGCCCTGTTCAACGCGGGCGACCCCGCGGCGGACCTGACCGGGGACGGCAAACTGAACTTTTTTGACCTGGCCGCCTACCTGCAGCTCTTCAATGCGGGATGCCCATAACAGGCAGTCTGATCGTGTTTTGTACGGCATTACACCCAGATCGGTGTGGCGGGGGTGTCGGAAAAGTACCGGACCGCGGCCCGTCTGGCGGATTCGCTTTGAATCCCGGCCATGGGCCGGATAGGTTGTAGGTGTGGGGTTCCCGGGCCGTCGGTCCGCGGGTTTCGAGTTTTTGACACGGAGACGAGAGCCATGCTGAAATCTGTGATTGTCGGCGCCGCCCTGCTGACGGGCGCGACCCAGGCCGCCCAGGCCCAGTTGACCACCGAGATCTACCTGAGCGGGCTGACCCGCCCGGTGTTCAACACCCACGCCGGCGACGGCTCGGGTCGGATGTTCATCGTCGAGCAGCCCGGGCGGATCCGCCTGGTCGACGCCGACGGCAACCTCCAGACCACACCGTTCCTGGACATCGTTTCCAGCGTGACCGGCGGCGTGTCCGGCGGGGACGAGCGCGGCCTGCTCGGCCTGGCCTTCCACCCCGATTACGCCAACAACGGCCTGTTCTATGTCAACTACACCACCACGATCGCCGGCGTGCTCCGCACCGTGATCGACGAGTTCTCCGTCTCGAGCCTGAACCCCAACTTCGCCGACCCGAGCACCGGACGGCGCCTGATGACCATCAACCAGCCCTTCACCAACCACAACGGCGGCTGGATCGGCTTCGGCCCCGACGGCTACCTCTACATCGCCATGGGCGACGGCGGGTCGGGCAACGACCCCGGCAACCGCGCCTCGAACCTCACCGTGCTGCTCGGCAAGCTGCTCCGCATCGATGTCGACAACCAGGACCCCGGCCTCGAGTACGCAATCCCCGCCGACAACCCCTTCGTCGACAACGCCAACGCCCGCGACGAGATCTGGGCCTACGGCCTGCGCAACCCCTGGCGCACCAGCTTCGACCGGCTCACCGGCGACCTGTGGATCGCCGATGTCGGCCAGAACGCCCGCGAAGAGGTCAACTTCCAGCCCGCCGGCGATCCCGGCGGCCAGCACTACGGCTGGCGCTGCCGCGAGGGCACCATCCCCACCCCCGGCATCTCCGGCTGCCCGACCAGCAACCCCCTGTGGGTCGACCCGGTCCACGACTACCCCCACAGCGATGGACGCTCGATCACCGGCGGCTATGCCTACCGCGGGTGCGAACTGGGTGAGGCGTACCAGGGCCTGTACTTCTTCTCCGACTATGTCAGCGGGGCGGTCTGGTACCTGGACACCGACGACAACTTCAGCCGCACCACGCTGCTGACCACGAACCTGCGCGTCTCGTCGTTCGGCGAGGACGAGAACGGCGAGATCTACATCGCCGACCTGTTCACCGGCAACCTGCACAAGCTCGTCCTGGTCAACCCCGACCCGAGCAACTGCGAGCCGCCCTTCCCGGGCTGCAACCCCGCCGACCTGGCCGAGCCCTTCGGCGTGCTGAACTTCTTCGACCTGGCCGCCTACCTCGACCTGTTCAACGACGGCGACCTGGCCGCGGACTTCACCGGGGACGGCAAGCTGAACTTCTTCGACCTGGCCGCCTACCTGGACTACTTCAACGCCGGCTGCCCGTAAGCCCTTGACTCATAAAGACTTCTCAAGCCCGCCGGCCACGGCGGGCTTTTTTCATATCGCGGCGCGTGACCGGGCGAAAATCCTCTCGCTCAGGTGAGAGAGCGGCTCCGCGGACCGTCGAGGTGGGTAGGACGGTCACCGCGGGGCCGCTCCAGTCGCTGGGGTCTATCCGAGAACCAGCCGAGTACCCGAGTTGGGCGTGACGGGCGTCACGCCCCGGTCATGGTGCGCGTCAACGCACACCGCAAGCAGGAACAGGAACCATGAAACGCACACAACACATCCTCTTCGTCATCGCGGCCGCGGGGGTCTGCACCGCCACGCTCGCGCAGCAACACCAGGCGCCCCGGTATCCGGCCCAGCCGGACGCCACGCGTCCGGTGCCGGTCGACTTCGAGGCGGGCCTGCCCGACGCCGGCCAGCCTTCGAACCAGCTCTTCGCCGACCGGCAGTTCTTCGACATGCCGCTGCCCGGCCCGGCGCACCCCCCGATCGATGCCATCCCGGCGATGCCCATACCCGAGACCCCCGACGGCCTCGGCGTGCTGCCGCACGGCGTGCGCTGGGTCGATGTCGAGGACGGCATGACCTTCTTCGACGCGGAAACCGGCGAGTCGTTCGTGGTGCCGGTGCGCCTGCCCTCGGGCATGGAGGGCGGCGAGAGCGCCGCGGGCGAGTACCGGGGCGTGATGCCCTTCGACCCCAGCGACGAGTTCTGGCGCGGCTTCGGGACGATGACCGCCGCCGGCTCGCTGAGCACCTGGCCCCGCTCGGGCAATGTCAAGCTGATCATGCGGTTCACCGACCAGAACAACATCCAGCGCTGGTTCACCTGCTCGGGATCAATGTCCGACGCCGGCGTGGTGCTGACCGCGGCCCACTGCGTCTACGCACGCAACCCGCGCGTCAACGGCGTGAACATCAACATCTTCGACTGGGCCGATATCGTCTACATCTACCCCGCGTGGGACGGCAACGGCAATGTCTGGAACGCGCCGGGCAACAATGTCTACCAGAACTTCGGCTACGCGTGGGGCACCTCGTTCCTGGCCGGGACCGGCTACATCAACGACGGCGACTTCGACCGCGACGCCGGCCTGATCCGCATCAACCGCGGCGGCGGCTCACGGAATGTCGGCATGCTCACCGGCTGGTTCGGCTGGGCGTGGGGGCAGAGCTGCGGCACGATCCAGGGCCGCACCTATCACAACTTCTCGTACCCCGCCGAGAACTGCCCGACCGCCGGCCTGCACAACGGCCAGACCATGTACTACTGGAACGGCACCTGGGATTCCTGCCCCGGCAACCAGCTCCAGCTCAACACCGGCGGCAACTGCCTCGACACGGTCTGGGGCGGGATGTCCGGCTCGGGCGCGTACTACATCAACAACGACAACCGGCTCATGCACGCCGTCTGCTCGAACTCCAACCGCAACGACCGGGGCCGATACACCAAGCTCTGGGAAGCCTTCATCAACGACAAGACGGCCTTCGAGAACACCACCCGGACCAACAGCGAGGACTGGGAGCCGCTGATGCTCCGCGCCCGCGGCTCGACCACCGTCCGGGCCGGCAACCAGATGAACGACAGCCTCGACTTCCGCATGGTCAACGCGACCAACGCCAACCCGCCGACCCGCGACTACACCGTCCGCGTCTACCTGTCGACCAACAACAACATCACGCCCTCGGACACCCTGCTGAACACCTGGGTCTGGACGAACCGAAACTTCGGCGCGATGGCCAATGTGAACTTCGTCGTGCCCGCGCCGACCATCCCGATCGACACGCCCCCCGGCAACTACTGGCTCGGCGTGATCATCGACCCGAACCTGCCCGGCACCACCGCCAACGACGCCACCCGCCAGTGGGACGCGCAGCCGATCAGCGTGACCATCGGCCTGCCCGCGACCGCCGGCAGCCCGAACCCGCCGCACAACTCCACGGGACGCAGCATCAACACCAACCTGTCCTGGGGCAGCGCCCCGCGGGCCAGCAGCTACCGCGTCCACTTCGGCACGACCACCAACCCGCCCTTCCGCGGCACCACCACCAGCACGAGCTGGAGCCTCGCGCCGCTGAACTACAACACCCAGTACTACTGGCGCATCGACACGGTCAACTCCGCCGGCGTGACCACCGGGCCGACCTGGACCTTCCGCACCACCCTCGAGCCGCTGCCCGACCTCGTCGCTGAGCTGGCCAGCGTCGCCTCGGGCACCTACATCCGCGGCACGAACATCAATGTCACCCACCGCACCCGGAACATCGGCACCGCCGCGAGCACCGGCACGACCGTCCAGTTCCGCGCCTCGACCAACAACATCATCTCCGTCGTCGACACCCTGATGGACACCCGCAACTACGCCGGCCTGGCCCCGGGCGCCGCCCTGCAGGCGACCACCTCGGTCCAGATCCCGCCGACCCTCGCGCCGGGTAACTACTACATCGGGACCATGGTCTCCGAGCCGAACAACAACGAGCCGAACTTCAGCAACAACTGGATCTCCAGCACCAACACCATCACCGTCGTGGACTGCCCAGCCGACTTCGCCCCACCCTACGGCGTGCTGAACTTCTTCGATCTCTCCGCCTTCCTCAACGCCTACAACAACCAGCACCCCTCGGCCGACCTGGCCCCGCCCTTCGGCGTGTTCAACTTCTTCGACATCTCGGCCTACCTCAGCCTGTTCAACCAGGGCTGCCCGTAAGCCCGATCCCGATCCTTCGTTCCTGACCCGGGGCCCATGAGCCCCGGGTTTTTTCGTGGCCCCACGCCGACCGGGCTTCACCTGTGAAGATGGGCAAAGCGGGCAAAAAGTGGGCCGGATCATCGGTCAATTACCCCGCCCGAGTCTTGTTCTCCACACCCAAATCGGGTATTTTGCAGGCTGGCCCGGCGGTATCCGGCCGTCGGCACGAGAGGGATCCATTCCGATGCCATGCACACGCACCCTGATTGTCGCGGCGGGCATCGCCGCGTTCGCCGCGCACGCCGACGCCCAAACCGCGTTCTTGTGGATCACCCCGGGCAGCGGCATCTGGTCCGACGCGGGCAACTGGGACCCCGCCGGCGTGCCCGGCGCGGGCTCTCCCGGGGACACGGCCACCATCGGGTTCGCCGGTTCGTACCTCGTCACCGCCGACACCTCACAGACCGTGGCGGGGCTGCACAACCTCGCCATCGTCGCCATCCGCTCCGGGGTCACGCTGACCGTCAACGGCCCTGTCTCCGGGTCCGGCACCCTGGTCATCAACGACCAAACCAGCACCTCGGTGACCACGCTGAACCTCGGCGAGGGCGCCGTCTTGACCAGCCCGGTCCGTCTCAACGCGCAGATCGGCTCCAACAGCCGGGCCCGCATCAGCGGCCAGGGCGCCGGCGCCACACTGAACGCCAATATCCTGGGCACCGGCCGCTTCATCGGTGTGCTTCACAACGACGGTGTGATCGGCACCGAACTACCCGGCGATGAGATCCTCGTCGCCACCGACGCCCTGCTCACCTCCACCGGCGAACTCCGCGCCGTCGACGGCGGCACGCTCGACATCTCCAGCGGCCTCGATGGGGGCACGCTCCACGCCGACGCCGACAGCCGCGTCCTCAGCGGCACCGCCGGCGTCGCCAACGCATCGATCACCGGCGAAGTCGTGATCGCCTCCGGGCACAGCCTCTCCCTCCGCCCCGGCAACAGCTACGCCGGCTCGATCATCGTCCACGACAGGTCCAGCACCTCGCTGACGACCCTGAACCTCACCGAGGGCGCCGCCCTCGGCGGCTCGGTCCTGCTCAACGCGCCCGCCGGTTCGGACAGCCGCGCCCGCATCACCGGCCAGGGCGCGAGCGCCACCCTGGACGCGAGCATCAGCGGGGTCGGCCGCCTGCTCGGCCAACTCCACAACACCGGCATCATCATCGCTGACCAGCCGAACGGTCAGATCCTCGTCGCCACCGACGCCCCGCTCAGCTCCACCGGCGAACTCCGCGCCGTTGACGGCGGCACGCTCAACATCTCCAGCGGGCTCGACGGCGGCACGCTCCATGCCGACGCCGACAGCCGCCTCCTCGGCGGTTCCGCCGGCGTCTCCAACGCCACGCTGACCGGCGCCGCGGTCATCTCAGCCGGCGACACGCTCACGCTCGGCACAGGCAACACCTACAACGGTTCGATCACCGTCAACGACCAATCAATCACCTCGACCACGAACCTGAATATCTCCTCGGGCGGGTCGCTCGGTGGGACAGTCCTGCTCAACGCACACCCCGGCTCGGACACCCGCGCCCGCATCAGCGGGCTCGGCACCGGCGCGACAACGGATGCCGATATCAGCGGCAACGGACGATTGCTGGGCATTCTGCACAACACAGGCGCCGTCAGCGCCAACCAGCCCGGCGGTCAGATCCTCGTCGCCACCAACGCCCCGCTCACCTCCACCGGCCAGGTCCGCGCCATAAACGGCGGCACGCTCAGCCTCTCCAGCGGGCTCGACGGCGGCACCCTCCACGCCGACGCCGACAGCCGCCTCCTCGGCGGCGCCGCCGGCGTCTCCAACGCCACGCTGACCGGAACCGCCGTCATCTCAGCCGGCGATACGCTCACGCTCGGCACAGGCAACACCTACAACGGTTCGATCGTTCTCAACGACCAATCGATCACCTCGACCACGAACCTCAACCTCGCCGAGGGGGCTTCGCTCGGCGGCTCCGTGTTGCTCAACGCACCCGCCGGCTCGGACACCCGCGCCCGCATCACCGGGCTGGGCACCGGCGCGACAACCGATGCCGATATCAGCGGCACGGGGCGGTTGCTGGGCATTCTGCACAACACAGGCGCCGTCAGCGCCGACCAGCCCGGCGGTCAGATCTTTGTCCAGACCAACGCCCCGCTCACCTCCACCGGCGAACTCCGCGCCGTCAACGGCGGGACGCTCGACCTCTCCAGCGGGCTCGACGGGGGCACGCTGCACGCCGACGAAGACAGCCGCGTGCGCAGCGGTACCGCCGGGGTCGCCAACGCCACACTGACCGGCACCGCGGTCGTCGCCGCGGGCGACAGCTTATACTTGCTGCCGGGCAACACCTACAACGGCTCGATCGTTCTCAACGACCAATCGATCACCTCAACATCGAGCCTGATTCTGCCCGACAGCACCACGCTCGGGGGCGAGATCGTTCTCAACAGCACGCCGGGCAATGTCTCCCGTGCCCGTATCGTGGGGCCCGGCTCGGGGGATCCCGCGGGCATCGAGCCCGACGCCGTGATCCGCGGCCAGGGACGCCTGCAAGGGCTGATCAACCCGTTCCTGGGCACGCTGAGCCCGGGTTCTGCCGATCTGCGCGGCGAGATCAACCTGTTCACCACCGAGCCGATCGTGCTCGACCCGGGTTCGCAGTCGGTCTTCACGATCGGCGCGACCGGCGCGGGCGGGTACGACTTCGTTTCCGTCAGCGGCGGGCTCGAACTCGGCGGGACCCTCGTCCTGCACATCGAGGACGGCGTGACCCCGCAGTTCGGCGACCGCTGGGACATCGTCCAGGGCGGCACGATCACCGGGTTCTACGACGCCTACGACCTGCCCGACGCCCCGCCCGGCCTGGCCTACCGCGTCGTGATCCAGCCCAGCGGCGTCTTCGTCCGCCTGACCTGCGCCGCGGACTTCGACGGCGACCTGACGCTCAACTTCTTCGACCTCAGCTCGTTCCTGACCGCCTACAACAACCAGGACCCCCGCGCCGACTTCGCCGCCCCGTTCGGCGAACTCAACTTCTTCGACATCGCCGCGTTCATCGCACTGTTCAACCAGGGCTGTCAGCCGTAAACGCCGCCAGGCCCGCAAAAAAACGCCCCGGCTCACGGTGAGCCGGGGCGTTGTGGTTTCGGATGCGTCGGGGCGTGAAACGCCCGGGACTCACACGGGCACGCGGAGCAGCTCCATCGTCTTGGCGACGATGTGCTCGGCGGTCAGGCCGCACATGCTGAGCATCTCCTCGGGCGTGCGGGCGCTCTTGGGGATGCGGGTGACATGCATCTGGGACAGCTCGAAGCCGTCGCCCGAGCCGACCAGCGCGTCGGCGATGGCCGAGCCGAGCGACCCGCCGTAGTTGTCCTCCAGCGAGATGACGAACCCGCCGTTGGACGCCACCAGGTCGAGCAGCTTGTCCTGGTCGAAGGGGATCGAGTACATATCGACCAGGGTGGCGCTCACACCGGCCTTGTCGAGCAGTTCGACGGCCCGGTTGCCCTCGTGGACCATGTAGCCCGTGGCCGCGAGCAGGATGTCGCGCCCCTCGTGGAGCACCTCGAACCCGCCGAGGTTGAACACATGGTCGTCGGAGTAGAGGATCTCGGTCTCGGCCCGCAGCGTCCGCATGTAGCACATGCCCTCGTACTCGGCCATGACGCCGGTCAGGGCGTAGGCCGCGTAGGCGTCCGCGGGCTGGAGGATGTAGCAGCCGGGGTTGCCGCGGTGGTCGGTCATGGTCGACAGCGAGCGGAACCACGCCACATCGGGCAGGCTCATCTGGCTGGGACCGTCGGCCGCCAGCGTGATGCCCGAGTGCGAGCCGACCAGCTTGATGTTCGCGCCGGAGTACAGCGCCATCTCGATCTGGTCGTAGGCCCGGGTCATGAACTTGCTGAAGGTCGAGCAGAACGGGATCTTCCCGCCCGCGCTCATGCCGGCACCCGCCGAGACCATGTTCTGCTCGGCGATCTTGCACTCCACGAACCGCGACGACAGCTTCGAGTCCTTCGCGAACGCTTCCGCGAAGGTCGAGTTGCTCACATCCGCGTCGAGCACGACCACATCGGGGTTGATCTGCCCGAGCGTCCGCAGCGCCACGCCGTAGGCGCGCCGCGTGGCCATCTTGCCGGTGTGCAGCACCGTCTCCATGTCCAGCGCCTTCATCGCATCGGCCAGCGGGGGCAGGTCCGCGCCGGGGTTGTCCTTGGCGGTCGCTTCGGCCGGGGGCTCGATGGTGAACTGGTCCGTGCCGGACAGCGCGGTGGTCAGCTCGATGCGGCGCTCGTCCAGCTCGGCCAGCGCCTTCTGGAGGGGTTCGCCCGTCGGCGGCTTGCCGTGCCAGCCGCCGCCCTGGATGCTCGGAGCGCCCCAGCCCTTGACGGTCTTGGCCACCACCGCGATCGGCTTGGCCTGGTCGTCGCCGGAGATCGACGCGAACTTCTCGAACGCGTCGCGGATCTGGCCGGGGTTGTGCCCGTCGATCTCGATCACATCGAAGCCGAAGGCCTTGACCTTGCCCGTGAGCTTGGCCGTGCCCTGCTGGTCGGACACGCGGTCCGCCTGGCCGTAGCCGTTGCAGTTGAAGATCGGCAGCACATTGGTGAGTTTGTGGTCGACGATGAAGTCGAGCGCCTCGGCGATCTGGCCCTCGCGGGCCTCGCCGTCGCCGATGATGCAGTACACCCGCTTGTCGTACCCGTCGAGCCGGGCCGCCTTGGCCACGCCGGCCGCGACGGACAGGCCCATGCCCAGGCTGCCCGTGGCCGCGTCGAAGAACGGCACGCCCTCCTGCGGGTTGGGGTGTCCATCCAGCACGCTATCCCACGCCCGGAGGGTCCGCAGGTCCTCGACGGTCAGCTTGCGCCGGTCGTCGCCCTTGCCGACGACGACGCCCAGCCGGGCCATCGCCGCGTAGACCACCGGCACGCCGTGGCCCGCGCTGAGGACCAGCCGGTCCGAGGTCGGGTAATCGGGGTAGTCCGGGCTCCAGCGCATCGCGCTGAACATGAGGGTGGTGATGATGTGCCCAAGGCTCATCGCGGTCGTCGGATGGCCGCTCCCGGCGGCGGCCGTCATCTCCAGCGAGAGCCGGTCCAGCTCGATCGCCTGTGCATGCACCGCGGCTTCAAATGACATTCTGGCCCCTTTCAGATCGTCCGTCGCGCCCGACCGCCCCCTCACCGGCCTCAACACGAGGGGGGCCCGGAGCGCGGCGAACGCGACCAGATTGTGCTCAGCCCAACCATAGACCCCCCTGCCGCCCCAAAACCGGTCCCGGTCACCCCGCCCGACCACATTTTCTCGATTGGCCCGAGATTTGCTGGACAGACACGCTCCGACCCGGCGCGATACACTCCCGACCCGGATCTCGTGTCCGGAATCAAGGAGACCTACAAGATGAAGGCCATCTGCGAACGCGCCGCCCTGCTCGAGGGCGTCAACCTGGTTTCCGGCGTCGTCGCCGCACGCTCGCCCAGGCCCCAACTCACCTGCGTCAAGCTCGACGCCACCAACGACGCCAACGGCCCCGAGCTGGCCCTCTCCGCCACCGACGCCGACCTGGCCCTGACCGTCCGGCTCGGACGCGTCGAGGTCTCCGAGCCCGGCTCGAGCCTCATCCCCGCCGACAAGCTCCGCCAGATCGTCTCCGCCGAGGACAACGAGCCCACCCTGACCATCGAATCCGACGGCGACACAGCCCACATCAAGGGGGAAGACGCCCACTTCCAGCTCCACGGCTTCCCCGCCGATGAGTTCCCCGCCATCCCCTCGTTCAAGTCCATCGCCGACGCGGACCCCAAGACCATCTTCACCACCTCCGCGGGGACCCTCTCCGGCCTGATCACCCGCACGCTCTTCGCCGCCGCCCGCGAGAACTCCCGCTACGCCATCAACGGCGTGCTGCTGGTCCGCGACGGCAAGAAGCTCGAGATGGTCGCCACCGACGGGCGCCGCCTGGCCAAGTGCAGCGCCACCACCGACGCCAAGAGCGACCCGGCCCGCTGCATCATCCCCTCCAAGGCCCTGTCCATGCTCCTCAAGCTCGCCGACGAGCCCGAGGAGCCGGTCCATGTCGCCATCACCGACACCCGGGCCGTCTTCGCCTTCGGCGACGACGCCACCGACGCCCGCGCCACCCTCTCGACCTCGCTCGTCGAGGGCACCTTCCCGCCCTACGAGGACGTCATCCCCAAGGACCAGGACATCAAGGTCACCTTCGACCGCGATGTCCTCGCCTCGGCCGTCCGGCGCGCCGCGCTGCTGACCAACGAAGAGTCCCGCGGCGTGCGCCTCGCCTTCAAGGGCGAGACCAAGGCCCTGGAACTGTCCAGCCGCGCCCCCGAGATGGGCGAGGCCCGCATCGCCGTCGACCTGGCCGGCTACGACGGCGACGACATCGAGATCGGCTTCAACCCCACCTTCCTGACCGACGCGCTCAAGGTTATCACCGACCCCGAGGTCGTCATCGAACTCAAGGCGCCCAACAAGCCCGGCCTGGTCAAGTCCGGCGGCGACTTCCTCTATGTCGTCATGCCCGTCAACCTGCCGTAAACCCGGCAGGGCCTGATCAAAGCGGAAAGATCAGCGGCCAGTGCTGCGAGCACTCCGGGCAGCGGCGCACGCCCAGATCGTGCTCGACCCCGTCCACCATCACCCGCACGCCCGACGAGGCGCCGCCCAGGTCGTACCCGCAACGACGGCAACGCCCCTCTGAGCCGCGGTTATGCCGATGATGGCCCCGCTCATGCTCGGCGTGCCAGAGCATCATCCCCACACCGCCGAAGCAGATCGCCACGAACCCGACAATCCTGACCGCCACCGGTTCCGCCGGCAGCACACGCTTGCTCGCGATCACCAGCAGTATCCCAATCACGACCGCGACAGCCCAACCCCCGATCCGCACGAGCCTCGCCCGACGCCCGCTGAGCACGGGCGCGGCATGGGCCACACGCACCGTGTCGACGACCAGCGGATCGTCGGTCTCACCCCGATCGACGACCGCCACAAAGACCGCCTCGAGCGCGTCCCGCGCGGGTCGCCACGCCGGATCACGCCGCAGCTTCATCCTCAACTGTACGGATCCGGGCGACCGGCATCAGTCCCGAACCCCGGCCAGGACGCAGCCCGCGACCTACCGCCTCGGGTCGTCCGCCGGGTTGATGTAGTCGATCTCCCACGGCCCGATCGAGGTGATCTGGACCACCGTCTCGCCCTCGGCGACCGCGAAGTGGCGCATGCCCGGGGGCATCACCGTGAAGCTGCCCGCCGGCAGCCGCTCCAGGCGATCGGGGTCGAATCGCCCGCCGTGGCCGAGGTGGAAGGCGCCGGAGATCACCGTGACCCGCTCCACGCCGGGGTGCGTGTGCGGCGGGATCACGAACCCGTCCGGCAGCTTCAGACGCATCACGAACATGCCCGGCCCGCTGGGGTCGCCCTCCAGAACCGCGTACTCGGCCCCATCGGGCAATGACCGCGGCCCGGATTCCCAGGCGATCTCGTCCGCGACGATCTGGATGTGGGTGTCCGGCCCGTACGCCGTCCGAGGGTCACGCTCGGGGGCGCCCACGATCGACGCCCCAATCGCCGCCATGAGCAAGCCCGCCAAACCGGACGTGATCTCGTGCGCCATCGGATGCTCCTTTCGCGTCAGCGTTCCGCGGGCCCCGTCGCCCGCTTTCCATATCGCTACGCACCCGGAGCCCGGGCAAACAGTGAAATCCGATTCATTCCTTGCCGCCGGGAGGTCCGGCCCGACCCTCAGCCGGTCCCGACCCGCTCGCCCGGACGCCCCCGCATCCGGTGGGCCGGAGGCTCGCGGCGGGCCGAATCGTGGGGGTGGGCCGGGTGGGCCACCCGCTCGCCGGGCATCGCCCGCTCGGCCAGCATCCGCTTTCGCTCACGGCTGTCCAGCCGCAGTGCCAGAGCCGTCAGGCCCGGCAAGACCAGCATCCCGACCGCGCCGAGCAGCAGGGGCGTGCCCGCCTTGCCGATCGAACCGCTGCCGATCAGCGAGGCCGTCACCCCGATCCCGAGGATGATGCACCACAGCCCGGCCCCGACGAGCGCCACACGACGACCGCGACGCCACGCGCTTTGCCACACACCGTCCTGAAACACCGGGTCCTCCCTGCCCTCCGGCCGCACACACCCCCCGGACACGACGCACGGGCGGGAGGGGACAGTATCGGGCACACTCCCCAACCGCCACCAGAGATCCACGATTCCGGCGGGCCGCCGGTCGGCCCCGATCACCCCCCGGGTTTGTGTTTCCGGCACGGCAGGGGTATCGTCCGGGCCGTGACGCCCAGGCACCCAGCTCCCAGACCCGCACGCATCCTGCTGCCGGCCCTGACCGCCGGGGCGGTGCTGTGGGCCAGCGGGGCTGCCATGCCGGCGCGGGCCGAGGCCGGCATGACCCTCCCGCACGCCGGGCAGCCCGCCGACACGGAGATCTACGAGAGCCGGCGCATCAGCCGCGTGGTCTTCCAGGGCCCGCCCGGGCCGGACGGCACGCCGGCGGAACTCTCCGAGCGGGCGCGGGCCGAGGCCGGCAACGCCGTCCGCACCGTCCGGGGCGACCTGTTCGACACCCGGGCCATCCGCGACGATGTCCGGCGCCTGACGCGGCTGGGCCTGTTCGCCACCGTGGACACCTACGCCGGGATCAACGACGACGGCAGCGTGACGGTGGTCTTCGAGATGGCCGAGCGCGAGCTGGTGGCCGATGTCCAGGTCGTCGGCAACACCCGGCTGAACGACAACGAGATCGCCGCGGTGATCGATGTCATCCCCGGCACGCCGGTGGACCGCTTCCAGATCGACCGTTCGGCCCGGCGCATCGAGGATCTGTACCGCGGGCGGGGCTACTACGCCGCCCGCGTCACGGTGGACGAGGAGGAGCTGGCCGACGGCGGCATCCTGATCTACCGCGTGCGCGAGGGCGACCGGCTCCGTGTCACCGGCATCCGCTTCGAGGGCAACGCCAACTTCACCCCCACCCAGCTCCGGCGCGAGCTGGAGACCAAGCAGGCCAACATCTTCCGGCGCGGCCAGCTCGACGACGACAACCTCGACACCGACATCGGCAACCTGATCAGCTTCTACCGCAACCGCGGCTACCTCGATGTCCGCGCCGACCGCATCATCCAGCCCTCGCCCAACGGCCGCGAGGCCATCATCACCTACCTGATCGAGGAAGGGCCGCTCTACACCCTCCGCTCGGTCCGCATCGACACCGAGACCACCGGGGCCGAGCCCGTGCTCTCGCGCGAGCAGGTCTCTGGCCTGATCTCGATCAAGCCCGGCGATGTGTACTCAATCCGCCGGCTGGAGCAGTCGGTCCAGACCGTCGCCAACGCGTACGGGCAGATGGGCTACGCCGACGCCCAGGTCGGGCGCGTCGAGCGGCGCGACCCGGAGCTGCCGGTCGTCGATCTGATCTTCATCGTCGACGAGGGCCCCCGCTCCCGCGTCGGCGAGATCATCATCCAGGGCAACGACCTGACCCGCCAGGAGGTCATCCGGCGTCAGGTCCAGGTCCGGCCGATGCGCCCGCTGGACACGACCGCGCTGGAACGCACCGAGCGACAGCTCCGACGCCTGCGCCTGTTCAACGAACGCCCCGGGGGCATCCGCATCACGCCGCTCAACCCGGGCGTGGAGTTCTACTCCGAGGTCTGGGACGAGGGCCGACGCCGCGACCAGGACAGCCCCCCGCCCGCGCCCGGGCTGACCCTGACCGACCCCGCGCAGTACCGCGATGTGCTCATCGAGATCGAGGAAACCAACACCGGCGAGTTCAACTTCGGCGGCGCGGTCTCCTCCGACGCCGGCCTGGTCGGACGCATCGCCCTGATCCAGCGCAACTTCGACATCACCGACACGCCGGACTCGGCCGGCGAGTTCTTCACCGGACGCGCCTTCCGCGGCGCGGGCCAGACCTTCCAGCTCGAGCTGCTGCCCGGCGACCGCATCCAGACCTACAGCGTCAGCCTCACCGAGCCGGCCCTGTTCGAGACCGATTACTCCGGCAGCGTCCAGCTGCTCTACCGCAACCGCGACTTCGACGAGTACGACGAGGAACGCTACGGCGTGCGCCTCGGCCTGGGGCGGCGGTTCGGCACCCGCTGGAACGGCTCGCTGCGCTTCCGCGCCGAGTCCGTTGAGCTGTCCGATGTCCAGCCCGACCGCCCGACGGATGTCTTCGACGTGGCCGACCGCAACACCCTGCTCGGCCTGTCCGCATCGCTCGAGCGGGCGACCACCGACTCGATCTTCGTCCCCACCCGTGGCTCGCGCACGCGCTTCTCTGTCGAGCAGGTCGTCGGCGACTTCACCTTCACCAACTTCAACGCCCGCCACTCCGTCTTCATCCCCATCCGCGAGGACTACCTCGGACGCCACACCGTCCTCTCGCTGACCGGTGAGGTCGGCTACATCCCCCAGGGCAACGCCGACACGCCCACCTTCGAACGCTACTACATGGGCGGCCAGTCCTTCCGAGGCTTCAACTTCCGCACCGTCTCGCCCAAGGGCATCCGCAACGACACCGGCGAGCCGTCCCGCGACCCCGTCGGCGGCACCTGGCTGTTCTTCGCCGGGGCCGAGGTCCGCCAGCCCATCTACGAGGACATCGTCTCGGTCGTCTTCTTCATGGACACCGGCACCGTCACCGAGCGGCCGGGCTTCGAGGACTACCGCGTCTCGATCGGCACCGGCATGCGCCTGTACATCCCCCAGCTCTCCCCGGCGCCCCTGGCCTTCGACTTCGGCTTCCCGATCGTCAAGCAGGACGACGACCGCACGCGCCTGTTCACCTTCTCGATCGACCTGCCCTTCTGAGCCGCCCGCCGGGCCCCACGCCGAAACCCCGGCGCCGTCGTCCGGGTATACCATGCTCGGAAGGAATCCTCCAACCGAAGGACGGAGAATCACCATGCCACACACCGCCCCGCAGGGCCTGCGCGTCCACCCCATGCTGCCCGTGATGATTCTGCTCGCCGCCGTGCTCGCCTGGCACGCCGGCGCGAACACCGCCTCCCAGCGGGCCCAGGCCACCCCGACCACCGTCGCCGTGGTGGACATCGTGGAGGTCTTCGACCGCCTGAACGAGCGCCCCGTCCTCGAGGCCCAGCTCCAGAACCGCCTGACCAACCGCGAGGCCCAGGTCGAGGAGGTCCGCCGCCGCCTGCGCGCGATCCAGGAGGACATCCAGACCGTCCACACCCCGGGCACCGAGGCCTACTACGAGCGCGTCCGCGAGTTCACCGAGCTCCGCGCCGTCGCAGAGGCCCGCGTCCGCGCCCTCGAGCAGATCATCTCCATCGACCAGGGCACCCTCCGGCGCGAGCTGTACCAGAAGATCACCAACGCGGTCGCCCGCATCGCCGAGCGCGACGGCATCCAGCTCGTGCTCTTCGACGACTCCGGCTTCGAGATCCCCGCCGAGAACGCGACCAACCAGGAGGTCTTTCGCGCCATCGTTACCCGCGGCCTGGTCTACAAGCACAGCAGCATCGACATCACCGACCGCATCGTCACGCTGATGAACAACGAGTACACCGCGCCGTAACCCGGGCCGCCGTTCCCCCATGCCCTCCGTCGGCCCCAGCACGAGCCCGAAGAACCTGCGCATCAGCGCCGGCGAACTCGCTGCGCTGCTCGGGGGCGATCTGTCCGGCCCGGCCGACCTGCCCATCACCGGCATCGCGCCGATCGAGTCGGGCGGGCCGGGCGACCTGACCTTCGTCCGCGCCAAGTCCTTCGCCAGACACTGGGAAGCCAGCCGCTGCTCGGCGGTCCTCGTCACCCGCGGCGTCGAACTGCCCCCCACGCCGGACCGCGCCGTCATCACCGTCGACGACGCCGACACCGCCTTCGCCCGGGTCCTCGCCCACATCGACCCCGGCACCCACACCCCGCCGGCGGGCGTCCATCCGTCCTGCGTCATCGATCCCGGCGCGACCGTCAGCCCCGCCGCCTCGCTCGGGCCGAACTGCGTGATCTCCGCCGGCGCGGTCATCAAGGACCACGCCGTGCTCATCGCCCGCGTCTTCGTCGGGGCCGACACCACCATCGCCGAGCACGCCACCCTCCACGCCGGCGTCGTCATCGGCGACCGCTGCACCATCGGCAGACGCACCGTCGTGCACCCCAACGCCGTGGTCGGCGCCGACGGCTTCGGCTACATCCCCCCCACCGACGACCGCCCCGCCATCAAGATCCCCCAGATCGGCTCGGTCGAGGTCGGCGAGGACTGCGAGATCGGCGCCGGCAGCACCGTCGACCGCGCCAAGCTCGGCGCCACCCGCATCGGCGACCGCGTCAAGATCGACAACCTCGTCCACATCGCCCACAACTGCACCATCGGCGACGACTCCATCCTCTGCGGCCGCACCACCCTCGGCGGCTCGGTCACGCTCGGCAAACGCGTCATGATCGGCGGCGCGGTCACCATCGCCGACCAGGCCAGCGTCGGCGATCACGCCCGCATCGCCGGGGCCGCCATCGTGATGGATTCCGTCCCCGCCGGCGAGACCTACGCCGGCATCCCCGCCATGCCCGCCCGCACCGCCCTGGCCAACCACGGCGCCATGCGCACCCTCGCCGAGTTCATGCGCCGCGTCGACAAGACGCTCGCCCGGCTCACCCCCAAGGACGAGCCCAAAGACAGCCAGGAACCCGCCAAGCCGCCCGCGGAACAGCACGCCGAGAGAACCTGATGCGTCCGACCCCCCGACGCACCCTCGCCCGCGCGGTCAGCCTCGCCGGGCCCGGCCTCTTCACCGGGACCGACGCCGAGTTGGTCATCCGCCCCGCCGAGCCGGGCGCGGGCATCCTCCTCCGCTCCGCCGGGCACACCGCGCCCTGCACCATCGCCAGCCTCTCCGACCGGCCCATCCACCCCGCCTTCGCCGCCCTCAAGCCCCGGTGCACCTCCATCCAGGTCCGCGGCCGGGCCGTCGGCACCGTCGAGCACATCCTCTCCGCCCTCGCCGGCCTGGGCGTCACCGACGCCATCCTCGAGACCGACGCGCCCGAGATCCCCATCCTCGACGGCTCATCCCGGCCCTTCGTCGAACAGATCCTCGCCGCCGGCCGGCGCGACCTCGGCGGCGCCATCGAGCCGGTGACCCTCACCCGGCCCGTCGAGATCCGCGACGGCGACGCGGTCCTCACCGCCGAGCCCGGCGACGCCGTCGACTACGCCTACGAACTCGACTACGGCCCGGGCTCGCCCATCCCCCCCGGCGCCGCCCGCTGGACCGGCGACCCCCACCACTACGAATCCGACATCGCCCCCGCACGCACCTTCTCCACCCAGGCCGAAGCGATGCAGATGCAGTCCCTCGGCCTCTTCACCCGCTTCACCCCCCGCGACCTGCTCGTCATCGGCCCCCAGGGCCCCATCGACAACGCCTGGCGCTTCCCCGACGAGCCCGCCCGCCACAAGCTCCTCGACCTCATCGGCGACCTCGCCCTCCTCGGACGCCCGCTGATCGCCACCGTCCGCGCCCACAAAACCGGCCACGCCCACACCCACGCCCTCGTCCGCGCCATCCTCAACGCCTGAAGAAACGGTGCCCGCCTTCGGCCCGAAGGGCGACGGCGGCGGGAGTGTTCCGACCCCACGACCCGCCCGATGACCGCATCCGTGCGCCGTTTTGTGGTCATCCAAACAAAACCCTTGAATCCCAGACTCGGCGCGGTATCCTCCCCCCGCCCGCTCCCACGGCCCCGCCTTCCGGCGGGTTCGACGCCCACCCGCCGGTTGAACCAGCCCCGGGCGTGACACGGGAGCCGCCATGCATCGCACCATCCTGATCGTGATCGCGCTGTCGATCGTCCCCGTCCTGTCGGCCTGCGCCGACATCCCCCAGACCCTCGCCCAGGCCGCCGCCCTGCGGGAGGACGCATCGCAGGCCCGCGCCGGGCTGGCCGAGGACCTCGCCCGCCTGGAGGCCGCCCGCGCCGATGTCCCGCCGGATACCCCCGCCCCGGACCTCGACGCGGCCATCGCCCTGGGCCGGGCCAAGCTCCAGGCCCTCGACGCCGCCCTGGCCCACGCCGACCTCGTGCTGGCCGAGATGACCCAGCCCACCGACGCCCTGACCCACGCCGTCGGAGCCGCGGGCCAACTGCTGCCCGCCCCGGCCCGCGGCCCGGCCCTGCTGGGGGCCGCCCTGCTCGCGACCCTGTTCCGGGCCCATCAGGTCCGCAAGGGGGCCGGCTCGATCGCCGCGTCGATCCAGAAGGCCCTGCAGGACCCCGACTTCCGGGCCGCCTTTGATCGCCACACCACCACCATCCGGAGCATCCAGACCCCGACCGCCCGCCGAATCGTGGATGAAGTCACCAAACCCGGCCCGATGATCCGATCCCCCATCTGATCCCGGACCTGAATCCCCGAAAGCCCCGCCCGGTACAACCCCCGGGCCTCCACATGCACAGACCAACCCCCACACCCAGCCGTGCCACCGACCCCGTCCCCGGGGTCGGTGGTCTTCCCATGACCTCACCCCGTCTCTCCGTCGCTCCGTCTCTGCGTCTCTTCCCCAAAGCCTTCACCCTCATCGAGCTGCTCGTGGTCATCGCGATCATCGCGATCCTGATCTCCATCATCCTGCCCTCGATCGGAGCCGCCCGCGATTCCGCCCGGCGCACCCAGTGCCTGGCCAACCTCCGCTCCATGCAGCTCGGCCTGAGCATGTACCTCGAACAGGAATCCCGCGGCCTGCTGCCCGAGGTCCTGCCCATCGTCGACCCGGGCAACGCCATCGGCAGCGACTTCGTCAACACCAACGACCCCTCCCTGCTCGCGATCCTCTCCAACTACATCGACGCCCCCACGCCCCGGCGCGACCCCGACGACACCGCCCTGCCGGAGAACCGGCGCTGGCTCGCCGAGTACCCCTACCGCTGCCCCATGGACCGCTTCTCCGATGATGCCGACTCCGGCGGGCAGGCGGTCCACGAAACTTTCGGCACCTCCTACGCCTATCTGCCCGGCCTGGCCATGCTCGTGCTCGAGTTCACCGGCGCGGCGCGCCCCGGCGAACTCGCCCGGCCCGTCACCCTCGTCTGGCGCGACTTCGTCGATTCCCGCCGACGGCGCATCGACCTGCCCATCCTCTACGACGCCGACGACTGGCACCGCCGGTCCAGCGGGCCGGGACGCCTCGCCTCCTACCTCGACGGCCGCGCCGACTGGATCGTCGAAGGCATCGAGGACGACATCTTCACCGACATCATCACCCAGGCCGCGCGCTACGCCGGCCTCGGACGCCGCCCATGATCGACGCGCACCCCAACCACGCCAGCCGCCCCAGCACCGCCCCGAAGGGGTGACGCACCGCCCACAAACCCGCACACCACGCACACACCAGCGAGCCGCACCATGCCCAACCACCCCTCACTCCTCGAAGGCCTCAACGACCCGCCCCCCGGCGTCAAGGCCCGGCCCAAGCGGCCCAAGACCATCCCCTGGCTGCGCAAGCACGGCCGCAGCGCCCTCAAGGACCCCCGAGTCCGCCTGACCCTGGGCTCCTGCGCCGGCATGATCGCGCTGGCCGGCGGCATCATCGGCATCGCCACGCTCCTCGGCCCCTCCCGGCCCGACTTCCAGAAGGACCGCCTCGACACCATCTTCCGCTACACCCTGCTCACCGACGACTTCAACAAGCTCTCCGTCCGCGAGCGTGCCGAACTCATCGGCCAGCTCGTCGAACGCGTCGGCAGCATGGGCTCGTCCGACTCGGTCCTCCTCGCCGCCTTCGCCTCGACCATCCAGGGCCAGGCGCGCGAGCAACTCCTCGAGAACGCCTCGCGCCTCTTCGTTGACATGATCGACGAGCAGGCCGTCTCCTACGACCCCCGCGCGCCCAAGGATGTCCGCGTCCGCCAGATCGAGCAGTCCATCGCCGAGATGGCCCGGCTCTTCGAGACCATGGCCGGCCAGGAACGCGACATCACCGACGAGGAACGCGTCGAGGAAGCCCAGCGCCAGGCACAGCGCGACATGCGCCGCGTCGAGGAAGGACGCATGAGCGCCGACGACGCCGGACGCTTCTTCGGCATCATGAACCGCACCCTCGGCCAGCAGGCCAGCCCCCACCAGACCGGACGCGGCGGACGCATGCTCCGCGACATGACACGGCACATGCGCGGCCAGGACATCGACAGCGGCAAGCCCGTCAAGCCCTGAGCCGCCGGCCGCGACGCGTCACCAGATCCAGCGCACCCGCCCGATGTCCGGCGCCAGCAGCGGCCCGCCGTCCAGCGGCGCGGGGAAGTACACGATGAACGCCTTGCCCACGATCAGGTCCCGGTGCACCGTCCCCGGCGTCGGATCGATCAGCTCCTGCACCCACGGGTCCAGGCTCCCGTCGACCCACAGACGCGAGTCCTCCGACGCCGGCGAGTTGTCCCCGAGCATGAAGAACTGATCGCCCGTCAGCGTCGGGAAGTTGTCGTAATGCGCCCCCCGCGTCGGACGCCCCGTCACCGTCGGCATCGGCTGATAGAAGATGTCCCGCTCGACCCGGACCCGGTGCACCCGCACCGGCCCGCCCGCGAACTCCCAGCCAAGCGCCGGCCGGCGGTACAGCTCCGGTCGCGCCAGCACGCCGGGCCCGCTCACGCCCGGCCGCGCCGCCCCGTCCGTCCGCTGGCGGTCGTGCTCGACCAGCTCATCAAAGCTCAGCGTCAACGCCGCCTCGGCCCGCTGGGCCGGGCTCAGGCTGTACGCCCCCCGCTCCTTCCCGCCGCACACCAGCCGCCCGTCCACGAACAGCCACAACGCCTGGTCCACATGCCAGAACTCGATCTCCGTCACCCGCCCGGGCCGCAGCCCGTCGAACGACGCCGAGTCCAGCTCCGTCCAGGGCTCGGACCCGTTCTCCGGACGCATCCGCACCGTCGCCGTCCCGGCGATCGGGTCCACCACGCCCTGGAACACGAACCCCCGCGCCTCCACCGTGGGCGTCACCGCCACCGGCGTGTCTGTCGGCTCCACGCTGATCCGCAGCGACAGGTCCGACACCGGGTACGGGGGCATGCCCCGCACCGACGGGTCGTCCGAACGCGTGAACGGCCCCGTCAGCGGCTCGCCCGTCGACCGGTTGCGGGTGTGCGACGCCTGGTTGTACGGGTAGTAGTCCGTGATCGGACGCCGGTCGTTCCAGCGCAGTGCCGTATGGCCCGAGCCGGTATAGGTCCACACCCGGCCCTCCTGCATGCCCGACCATGAGCCCGCGTCGTCCGGCGAGATCGGCGCCCGGAACGCCGGCTCCGGACGCACCGGCAGGTACCGCGAGTCGAACACCGGTTGGAACATCGTCCGCTGCGTCCGCTCCGGCTTGCGCGCGATCCGCCAGCCGGCCTCCCGCCACGCGTGCGGCCCGATCGACGAGGTCACCCCCGGGATGTACTCCCGGTAGAAGATGTCCCCGTCCACCATCACCACCTGCTCGCCCGGCAGGCCCACCAGCCGCTTGATGAAGTTCTGATGGTCGCCCGGGTACTTGAACACCACCACATCCCACCGCGACGGGCGATGCACGCCCGGCAGGTACTTGAGCACGAACACCCGGTCCCCCGCCGCCAGACGCCGGTCGCGCTGCGGGTCGATCTGCAGGCCGGTCATCGGGTCCGTCGGGCCCAGCGGCGGGTTGTCGCCCGCGCCCTGCCTGGACAGCGGCAGGCCCTGCATCCCCGGCCCGGCCGTGTCCCACGGGTTGGTCGGCCAGTCGTACCCGCTGTGTGGGCTGACGAACCGCACATGCTGGCCCAGCAGCGTCGGCGCCATCGACCCCGTCGGGATGATGAACCCCTCGATCACGAACCCGCGGAACACGAACGCCATCATGAAGGCGATCGTCAGCGAGGTCAGCGTTTCCTTGATCCCGGCGGCTTGCCTGTTGCTCATCGTCCGCAAGCGTATCGGCGCCGCGCCGCCTCAGCGCAAACCGGCCCCGAACCGGCCGCAAACGCCCCGCAGCACGCGCACGGTCGCCTCAGGACTCCGACGACGGCCCCGAATCGCCACCGCCGCCTCCGGCCCCTTCGCTCCCGGAGCCGCCGCCGGGCTTGCGCCGGCGACGGCGCCGACGCTTCTTCGCGCCGCCCTGCCCCGGCTCGGATCCGCCCTCGGGCCCGCCCTCAGCCCCAGCATCCATCCCGCCATTGGCCTGCGGGCCATCCGGCTCGGGCCTCGGCGACGGATCGGCACCCTCGCCCGGCGTGCCCGGCTGGCCCGACCCCTCGCCGCCGGGCTTGCGACGCCGGCGCCGGCGTTTCTTCTTCCGCGGCTCGCCGGAGTCCGTCGCGGGCTCGTCGCCGGGGATGTCGTTGATGTCCACGCCGCGGGGCCGGTCTGGCGACCGTTCACGGCTCGGTTCCGGCCTTGACTCGGGCCTTGGCTCCGCCGGCCCGGGTCGGGCGCGGGGGCCGCGCTGCGGGCGGTCGGAACGGTCGCCACGCCGGGCGGGCGCGGGCGTCGGCTCGGGGGCGCGGGCGGCCCCGGGCTCGGTCAGCTCCTCGACCGGCACGGCCACATCCGTGCCCGAGTCCAGCCGGACCAGCGCGAGCTGGGTGAGGATCTGGGTGTCGATCACGATGCCGTCGCCGTCGGGCGTGCCCACGCGGCTCTTGCGGTGGGGCAGGCGCTTGCGCAGCTCGTCGTAGGTCTCATCCTCATAGCGGAGGCAGCACATCAGCCGCCCGCACCGGCCCGAGATCTTCAAGGGGTCCAGCGTGGCCTTCTGCACCTTGGCGGACTTCATCGAGACGGGCTTGAGCACCTTGAGGAAGTTTTTGCAGCAGCAGTACTGCCCGCATCGTTCGTAGTCGGCGGTGATGCGCGCCTCGTCGCGCGCGCCGACCTGGCGCATGTCCACCCGCACGCCGTACTCGGCCTGGAGCACCGTGACCAGCTCGCGGAAGTCCACCCGCTCCTCGGAGTTGAAGTACACCGTCAGGCGCTCGCCGCCGAGGATCGGCTCGACCTCGACGATCTTCATGGGCATCCTGATCGCGGCGGCGTGGCCCTTGGCGATGGCGCGCAGCCCGTGCTTTTCCTGCTCGATCCGCGCCTGGTGGTCCATGTCCTCCGGGGTGGCGATCCGCAGGGCTTGGCCGTCGGTCGAGAAGGGGTACTGACGCCCGCCGGAGTTCTCGATGTACTCGAGCATCTCCTTGCGGCTGACGGACTTCGAGCAGCCCGAGTTCGGGCAGGTGCTGGTGAGCATCTCGCCGATCTCGGTCCCGCGGTGGGTGCGCACCACGATCTTCGACCCGCAGCCGGGCTTCTCGTCCGACCGCCAAGGGAACTCGCCGACCATCTTGAGGTAGCCGTAGCGGACCACGAGGGTCTTGGGCGCGTTCAGGCGCTCGTAGGCCTCGCGGTCGGCCTGCTCCTTGAGGTGCTCGGCCAGGTCGGACTCGAACTGCGGCAGCGGGGTGATGGGCAAGCGGGCGCTCCGGTTGGTAGCTGGGCCGACGCGGGCGGGACGCTCACGGGCGGGCGGGGTGGCCGGCCTGCAGGCGGGCGCGGTTGAACATCTCGGGCAGGGACTGCCGGTCCTGCAGGACCACCCGGCGACGGTTTTCGACCGAGTAGACCATCAGGGTCTCGTTCCGCTCGTCGATCAGCACGGCGATCTCGTTCGAGCCGGCCCGGGTGGTCATGATCGCGTAGCCGCCCTTGTTCGAGACCATCTCGGCCGAGGCCGGGCGGTCGAGCAGGCCGGCGCCCTGCACCACGGTCAGCGCGGCGAGCACGCCGGCGCTGATCCAGAGCCATCCCCCGCGCTGGCTCACGCGGGCATCGGTCGCGACGGCGGTGTGGTCGTGTTCCATGGCGTGCTCCTCAGCGCTGGGTGTCGATGACCAGGTCGGTGGCCAGGTCGCGGTAGCCGACGCCCTGGATCAGGCGTCGGGACGGCTCGTACAGCAGCGCGATCATCTCGCGGTTGGCCGCGTCGAGCACATAGATCGCGTTGGAGTTGCCCCCGGAGATCTCGCCCCCGACGAGCGTGTACTCGCCGCGGGCCCGGTTGGGCTGGTTCTGGGCCCCGGCGTGCGGGACCACGCTCACGCCGACCAGGGCGGCCAGCAGCACGGCGTTGAGGACGACCAGCCCGCGCGGCGCGGGCAGGCGGCGCACGGGTCGGTTCGAGTTCGGTTCGATCGGTCGGGTCATGGTTCGGCCTCCGTGTGACAGGCCCGCGCGGCTCCGGGCAGGGGCCGATACGGCCCGGCGGGCGGGCGGGTTGCCCCCGCGCCGAACCGGCGGGTTCAGTCCTGGTGCCCGCGCTTGGACTTGAGCGAGGCGGCGAACACCACCCCCGCCAGCAGCAGCACGAACACCGCGTACATCCAGAACCGGGGGCCGCTGGGCGCCTCGGTGATCCGCGGCAGCCGCGGACCGGCCAAGACCGGGGCCGAGGCCATGCCAAGGGTGATCGCCCACGCCGCCAGTCTGGAAATCCGGGTCCGGTTCATGCTTGAAGGCTACGCCGTCGGTCAGGGCGGGGCCACGCCGCGGCTCACCAGTCCCGACCGAAGACGCCGTCGATCGTGTGCAGGCCCGGCAGGCCTCGAACACTGGGCATGGTGCCCGGGAACGGCCCGTCGCCGCCGGGGTAGGGCTCGGTGTATTCGTCCCGGTGACGGTAGGAGGCGGCCCCGTCCGCCCCGGCCGAGAGCAACCGACGGGTGGCACCCGGACCCAGGACGGTCACCCCCTCCATCAGGATGGCCTTCTGGCCCGGGAATCGCACCTGGCTGGTCCGGGTGCCGGACCACTGCTGCGGGCCCCGCCGGGTCAGGGGGTTCCAGTATTCGGGCCGGGCCAGCAGCGTGGCGGACATGAGGTAGTCGTTGTCCCAGTGGTTGTTGCCGCGGTAGGTGCGGCCCAGGAACGATTCGGACATGACCTGCCCGTCGTAATACGCCATCGCCAGCCCGAAGTGCCAGAAATGCTGCTGGCCGAAGTAAAACGCGATGCCCCACTGCTGGCCGTTGATGTCGTACCAGGTGGGGCGGTCCGTGCGTTCGGCGACATTGGGCCACCAGTCGTTGTGGTCACCGGCGTAGATGTGGAAGATCCGGGCGTGGGACTGCATGCGGGACTGGTAGACCGATTGCTTGCCGCGCTCGCGGACGAGCGCGATCGCGGGCAGCAGGATGCCGAGCAGCACGCCGATGACCGCGATGGTCACGAGGGCCTCGATCAGCGTGAAAGCCATTTGTTGTTTACGAACACGCCTCATGGCCGCTCGCTCCCTTCCGTTGGAGCGGGAACACTCGATCGCTATCCGAAACGGATCGGGTCTGTTTTGTCGGGTTCTCGCCGGGCGCATGCGCCTTTACGCCTTCATGCGGCGCACCAGGAACCACGCGAGCACCCCGATCACGACGATGCCCGCCGCGACCGCGGCGATCAACGGGCGTTTGCTCTCCGATTGTGATAGTGCGCCGTTGCCTTGCCGGAGACTCTCAACGGGGATCCACGTGTCGCCTTGGCGGTACAGGGATCCTTTCCCGCCCGGGCGTTTGTCGGAGTAGGTCCTGAGCGACACCGGGCCGACGAGCGGGTCGGTCCCACCGTCTTCGGGGATGATGAGGTACGACTCGGCCTCGGCCGGGTCCAGCGGCTCGATGGAGACGAGTTGGACGCGCCGGACGGGCCGCCCGTCGCCCCCGATCACTTCCGAGAGTTGGGCCATCGGGCGGCCCCAGGCCGGGTTGTACGCGAAGTCGGACAGGCGGGTGTGGGTGTTGGGCACGCCGGACTTCGCGTCGGTCTTCGTGACGCGGACCTTCTCGACGCGCAGGTCGCCCCCGGGCTGGACCGTGCCGGTGACCTCGATCTCGCTGGCGCCGTCGGCCCAGGCGAGGCGTCCGGTCCAGCGCCCGTCCGGCGTCGTCTGGCAGGACACCACGCGGGCGTCGTCCAGGTGCGGGTTCAGCCCGGTGACGGCGAGCGAGTTGACCATCGACCGGGCGATGTCCTGGGCGGCCTGGCCGAGGTCGGACTGCGGCGGGGGCCTGCGCGTATCCACGAGCGTCATGCTGCTCTCGCCGAGCGACCACGCCGTGCGCCGGTTCACCGCGAGGTCGGTGCGTCCCACGGCGTCCGGGTCCGGGTGGAGGGTTTTGATGGCGACACGCTGCTGCGTTTCAGAGAGGTACCAGAAGGTGTACTCGTCGTTCCAGCCGTCGTTGCGCGCCTCGACCAGGGCCCGCTCCAGCTCGGCGCGGCTCGGGTGGTCGACGATGCCTTCAATGTTGGCCAGGGCGGCCAAGGCCTGGGCCTCGGTCATCGCGGGGCGGCGCCAGACGCGGACGGTCGCGACGAACGGGGCCGGTTCGGCGCTGCGGGCCCATTCCCGAAGGGACTCAAACCGATCGGTGCAGTCGTCGGCCCAAGCCGGGGCGGCGAGGCCGGAACACGCGCTGATCCCGAGACAGACGGCGGCGATCCTTCTGTTCTTCATGGGAAGTAGCGTAACCCCCCCCCCCGCTGGTGCAACCCCCTAAACCCGTGAAATCTGGATAATTGCTCGGACCTCATGCGGCGGACACCGGCCGGTCCCGGCACTTCCCGGCCGCTCCCTGCCGGTCGCGGCTTGTGGGGACGCGTGTCGGGCGGGGCCCGGGTTGCTATCCTTGCTGTTCTGTTTGCGACCCCCCCGACGGACCGGGCGGGGACCGACGCACCTGCATCCCTTCGCGCGCCGGTCGGACCCGGCGGGCGTGGACGACACGCGGAGCCTGCTGATCATGGCCAAGATGTTCTACACCCTCGAGGAAGCCGCTGCCAAGCTCGGCATGTCCGAGGACGAGGTCAGGAACCTCACCGAGTCCGGGCAGCTCCAGGAGTTCCGCGACCGGGACCGGCTGATGTTCAAGGTCGACCAGGTCGATCTGCTGGCCGGCGACGACGGCGACGAAGATGTGCAGCTGGCCGACACCGGCACCGGCATCGAGCCGATCTCGCTGAGTTCGTCGAACACGGGCACCGGCCCGGGCGTCTCGCTGGGCGATTCGAACGCCAACGAGGGCACGGGCGTGTCGATCTTCGACCCCGAGGACGACGACGCGGCCGACGCCAACGCCGAGACGCTGGTCACCAGCGGGCTGGGCGGCTCGGGCTTCGAGATGGACGCGGGCTCGTCGGGCTCGGGCTTGGCGCAGCTCGCCTTCGAGCCGGACGACACCTCGCTGGGCGGGAACCTGCTCGACAGCATGGACTCGGGCGACAGCCAGGCCGACGCCGCGGGCACCGGGGCGGGGGCCCTGTTCGAGACCGCGGGGGGGGAGCCGGACTTCTCGGCCGGCGCGGCCCCGGCGACCGCGATGGTCATGCCGATGGGCGAGCCGTACGACGGGCCGGCCTCGGGCCTGTTCGGCGGGATCGCGCTGGGCGTCTTCGCCCTGCTGCTGCTCTCGCTGGCCGTGATGATCCTGGGCATCTCCGGCGGCTCGACCGGCGTGCTCACCGGGATCGACCAGAACATGCTGTACATCATCGCCGGCGGCGGGGCCGTGGCCCTGATCCTCTTCGGCGTGATCGGCTGGGCCCTGCTCCGCAAGAGCTGAGCCGCACCGCCAGCGATGGAACAAACGAAACACCCGCGGCACGCCGTGGGTTTTTTCGTGCCTCGGCGCGCTTACCCGTCGAACCCGAACACCGACTCGACCGGCTCGCCGAACGCCCGGGCGATGCGGAAGGCCAGCTCCAGCGACGGCGCGTGGCGGCCCTGCTCGACGGCGACGATGGTCTGACGGCTGACGCCCACAGCGTCGGCGAGCTGCTGCTGGGTCATCTCGCCGGCGTGGAACCGCAGCTCGCGGATGCGGTTGGTGACGGGCGTGCCGCCGGACTTCGGCGGGCGACCGGGTGATCGTCCGGCCATCGCTCAGGCCCGCCGGTGGAGTACGGCCGCGTGGGCCATGCGGGCCAGTTCGGACGCGACGAACACGGCGAAAAGAACATACCCGGTGATGATCGGGCTGGCGAAGGAGCCGGGGGCGAAACCTTCGGGAGCGGCCAGACCCTGGGCGATGGTCAGGCAGACGACCAGGAACACGCCGACGGCGAGCACGAGGCCGCCGAGACGGTCGGACCGGTGGGCGATGGCCCGGACGCGCTCGTCGTCGGGCTCGGCGCGGGTGAAAACGGCGGCGGCGGCGTGGAGAACCGCCAAGGCGATGACCTGGAGGACGACCCCGGCGATCAGAAGGCCGATCAGCGTGCCGGGGGTGGGGTTGAGGAACGCGATGACGAGGATGGCCGGGTAGATGACGGCCGTGGTGACCAGGCAGGCGATGTTGGAGCGCTCCTGGAAGGCGGCTCCGGTGGCGGCGGTGTTCATAGGGGGCTCCTGGGTGTGCTGGAACCAATGTAGCGTTTGATTGTCATAGTGTCAATTGAAATTGACTAAAAAATCGAACCGGGCCCCATGGATGGAGGCCTTGGGGATCACTCGGCGGCGATCTCCGCCCGGAGCGTGCCGTAGCCGAGGTCGAGTTGGGACCGCAGCAGCAGGCCGTCGGGGCCGAGCCAGACGCGGCTGACGGTCTCGCCGGCGGGGCTGCGTGTCCGGGTGGTGTAGGGGATCGCTTCCACGGTGCGGGCGTGGTCGCCCTGGCCGAGGGTGATCGGCTCGGGGTCGTGGCGTTCGATGGTGGTGCGGGCCCTTTGCGGCTGCCAGGAGGGGAACCCGAAGGACACCAGCTCGACCTCGCGCGATTCGCCCGGCGCGAGCGCGAGCGTGGGCAGGATGAGCATGTCGGCGGCGAACACCGAGGGCGTGACGATCGCGCCGTCGGGCAGGTCGATGGTGACGGTTTCGGGTTCGTCGTCGCCGCGTCGGGCGGTGGCGGTGAGGCGGTTGTTCTCGATGGTGTAGACGGCCCGGACGGGGGTTTCGGTCAGTTGGGTCCACTCGGCTCGGACCAGGCGGCCGTCCGGGTCATGGTGGAGCATGGAGAGCGTGGGCTGTAATCCGCCGCCGGTCGGGGCGTTGTGGACCAGCAGGCGGAGCCCGTCGTCGGACCGGGTCACGAGGAAGTGTTCGGCGCCGGCGTCCCACTGCTGGAAGGTCTGGGTCAGCGTGCCGCGGTGGAGCACCTCGCCGGGCAGTCGCAGCTCGATCTTTGCCGCGACGGGGGTCTGCCCGCGGGCGTCCTCGGCGGCTTGGGCGAGCAGCGCGTCGAGGTCGGCGCGGTCGAAGAGGCGGCCCCGGAGGAAGACGGCCTCGATCTCGGAGACCGCGCCGATGTCCTCGAGCGGGTTGGCGTTGAGCAGAACGAGCGAGGCCTGCTTGCCCTCCTCGACGGTTCCGAGCCGGTCGTGCACGCCGCAGAAGCGCGCGGGGACGATGGTGGCCATGCGGAGCACCTCGGCGTCGGGGACGCCCGCGTCGCGGAAGCGGCGCATCTCCTCGTGCACGGACCAGCCGGGGAAAACGAACGGGTTGCCCAGGTCGGTCCCGATCATCATCGGCACGCCGGCGGCGTGGAGGTCGGCCACCAGCGAACGCATGGACCGCATGGCGAGGCGCACGAAGCCGGCGAACTCTTCGTTGAGCGCGCCGGCCCACATGCCCCCCAGCATGCCGGGGATGTACGCCATCCGCGCGTCCTCCCGGATCGACGGGTCCGAGGCGAGGCCGTGCCAGACGGCCAGGGTGGGGCACTGCATGACGGCGTGCTCGGCGAGCTGGTCCAGGACCGCGTCGAGCCGTTCACGGTCGACCGAGCCGTAGCGCAGCCAGCCGTCGAACCCGGCGAACACGCCCGTGCGGTCGGGGGCGCGCTCGGGCGGGTTGAGGCGGCGCAGCAGGGGCGCGAAACCCTCGAAGTGTTCGATGCAGTCCTGGCCCGCCTCGATGGCCTCTTCGAGCGTGACCGATTCGGGCACATGGCCCGTCACGGGCAGGCCCAGGGCGCGGGCCTCGGCCAGGGCGGCGAAGTACGCCTCCCGCGGGAGGCGCGAGTAGACCTTGATCTGGTCCACGCCGGCGGCGGCGAGGCGCCGGACCGCGTCGCGGGCTTCCTCGGCGGTTTCGCACTCCTCCGACATGGGCCAGACCGGGGGGCGGCCGTCGATGATGGCGCCCGTGACGATCAGGTCCGGGCCGACAAAGTCGTGCGAGGCGGATTGGCGTCTGGCTTCGAGGATGGCCTCGGTCGGGGCGCCGGTGTCGCGGGCGGCGGTGACGCCGTGGGCGATGAGCAGGGGCTCGAACACGCCCTGGCCGGCAAGAATGTGGACATGGGCGTCGAAGAGGCCCGGGATGAGGTAGCGGCCTGCGGCGTCGACCTGCCGGGCGTCGGTCGGCGGGTCGATCGAGCCGGGGTCCGCGATCCGTTCGATGAGCCCGGCGCGGATGAGCACATCCTGCGGCCCCGAGGCCGAGCCCTGGTCAACATCGATCACGGACACGCCGCGGAGCAGCACCGGGGGCGGCTCGGACCCGACCGGGCGGGCCGCGAACGCGGCGGGGCTGAGGACGATGAGGGCGAGCAGCGTCGTGATGAACCGACGCGGGTACCGATGCGTGAACCGGTGCGTGAACCGGGCGGGCGTGTGGGTATGCATGGCGATCTCCCCGGACGCTGTGCGTGTCCGTGGAATCACCCTATGCAGCTTGGGACAAGCCGGGCGGGACGGCCCCGGCGGCGGTCCGCCCGATCAGGCGTTTTCGACCTTGGAGATCTGCCACTCTTCGAGGTCGACGGGGGCCTGGCGGCCGAAGATGGTGACCAGGACGCGGACGGTGCCCTTGTCGGGGAAGAGCTCGTCGACGGTGCCCTCGTAGTTCTCGAAGGGGCCTTCCTTGATGACGACGGGCTCGCCCTTCTGGAAGGAGAGGCGGACGGTCGGCTCGTCGGCGGGGGCCTGCGAGTCGCGGAGCATCTTCTCGGTCTCGTGCGGGGCCATGGCGGTCGGGCGGCCGGCGGTGCCGATGAAGTCGCCCACGCCGGTGGTCTCCTTGATGAGGAAGAAGACATCCTGGGGGATGCGGCCGTCGTCCTCGAGGCGCATCTCGACGAAGACATAGCCGGCGTAGAGCTTTTCTTCCTTGATGCGGGTCTTGCCGCCCTTGATGGTCTTGATCTTCTCGGTGGGGACGAGAATGCGGCCGACGAGGTGGCCCATGTTCTCGATCTGGATCTTGCGGAGCAGGGTGGCCTGGACGGAGTTTTCCTTGTTGGAGGCGACGCGGAGGACGAACCAGTCCATGCCCTCCTGGCGGATGGGCTCGTCGTGGGCGATGACGCCTTCGCGGGTGGGCTGCCCGACGGTCTCGACCTGCTGGGATTCGTCGTGTTCTGCCATCATGGTGGTCTGCCTTCCGCGGGGCCTCGCGGCCCCGGCGTGTTGGTCGTTGGGCGTGTCAGCCCTCGAGGACGCCGATCATCTTGAAGAACGAGCTGAAGCCCAGGTCGACGATGAAGAGGATGCCGGCGATGAGGAACGAGGCGACGATCACCACGATCGTCGAGCCTTTGACATGCTTGTAGGTGGTCCAGTTGACCTTCTTCATCTCGGCGTCGGTAGCGATGAGGAAGTCGGCCGAGCGTCGGCTCAGGGCGACGAAGAAGCCGGTCATGAGGGTGCCGGTGAGGATGATCGTGCCGGCGACGATGGCCTGGAGGTAGAGCTGGGGGATGACGGGGGTGGCCGAGGCCGAGGTGACCTGGGCGCGGAAGCTGGGGCTGAGCGGGTCGCCGACCAGGACGCGGTAGGAATCACCGGCGCGGTCGCGGGTCTCGGTGGAGTCAAAGTCCTCGATGACGATGGTGCCGCGGCGGGCGGCGCCCTCGCCGAACTCGGTCACGCGGGCCGACCCGAGGGAGACGAGGGTCTCGCCGCGGGCGAAGTGGAGCAGCTCGAGGGTCTCGCCGGGCTGGACGGAGCCCTGGACGGACTGGACGGAGATGGTCCAGGCCTTGGCGGGCAGGCGGACGGCGGCGGCCTGGTTCCAGCCCCACGCGGCGGCGTAGAGCGTGACGATACCGGCCCCGACCGCGGTGAGGACCCGCACCCAGTAGCCCTGACCCGGCTTGTAGAGTCCGAATGCCATGTCGGGCTTGCCTCCGCGGGCCGGCCGCCGGTCCGGAACGCTCCGGGGGTGGCGGGTGGCCTTGTCATTGAACACGGCAGGAGGGACTCGAACCCCCGACCGGTGGATTTGGAATCCACTGCTCTACCAACTGAGCTACTGCCGTAGGACGGGACTGGCCACCTGGGACCAGCCATCAGGGAAAGATGCCGGACGGGCCCTCGTCTCTGATGTCGAGTGGCCCGTCCCTTCCGTCGGCCGAGGGCCGACGGATCACTTGCGCTTGATCTTGTGCATCGTGTGCCGGCGGAGGCGTGGGCTGTACTTGCTGAACCCCTCCTTGAGCTTGTCGTCGATGCCGCCCTTGGTGTTGATCGAGGTGCGGTAGTTGAGGTCGCCGGTCTCGCTGCACTGCAGCCAGACATACTCGCGGGCCATCGTCTTCTTCTTCGCCATCGGATGCTCCCCTGGGGTTGGTTTCCCTGCGGGTGTTGTTCGGAAAAGCGGCCCGGGGGCTTTCGCTCCCGGGCCGGGTGGTACGAATCAGGCCCGGGCCGGGATCACTTGACGATCTCGGTGACGGTGCCGGAGCCGATGGTGCGGCCGCCCTCGCGAACAGCGAAGCGGAGGCCGGTCTCCATGGCCACGGGCTTGTCGCCGAGGTCGACGAGCATGGTGACGTTGTCGCCGGGCATGCACATCTCGGCCTTGGCGCCGCCGTCGCCGAAGAGCTCGGTGACCTGGCCGGTCACGTCGGTGGTGCGGAAGTAGAACTGGGGCTTGTACTTGGGGAAGAAGGGGGTGTGGCGTCCGCCCTCTTCCTTGGTCAGCACGTACACCTGGCCCTTGAACTGGGTGTGGGGGGTGATGGACTTGGGCTTGCAGATGACCTGGCCGCGCTCGACCTGGTTCTTCTCCACGCCGCGGAGGAGCACGCCGCAGTTGTCGCCGGCCTGGCCCTGCTCGAGGCTCTTGTTGAACATTTCCACGCCGGTGATGGTGGTGGAGAGGTTCTGGGCGGAGAGGCCGACGATCTCGGCAACATCGCCGACCTTGACCACGCCGCGCTCGATACGGCCGGTGGCGACGGTGCCGCGGCCCTTGATGGAGAAGACGTCTTCCACGGAGATGAGGAAGGGCTTGTCGATCTCGCGCTCGGGCTCGGGGATGTGGGCGTCGATCGCGTTGAACAGCTCATCGATCGGGGCGCAGGCGGCGTCGTCCTTGGGGTTCTCCAGGGCGGCCTTGGCCTGCCCGCGGATGATGGGGCAGTCGTCGCCGGGGAAGTTGTACTTGTTGAGCAGCTCGCGGATCTCCATCTCGACGAGGTCGAGCAGCTCGGCGTCGTCGACGAGGTCGACCTTGTTCATGAAGACGACCATGTGGGGCACGCCGACCTGGCGGGCGAGCAGCACGTGCTCGCGGGTCTGGGGCATGGGGCCCGAGTCGGCGGCGACCACGAGGATGGCGCCGTCCATCTGGGCGGCGCCGGTGATCATGTTCTTGACGAAGTCGGCGTGGCCCGGGCAGTCCACGTGGGCGTAGTGCCGGCTCTCGGTCTCGTACTCGACATGCGACGAGTGGATCGTCACGGTCTTGTTGGCGTCACGGACGGTGCCGCCCTTGGTGATTTCCGCGTAGGACTTGGCGCCCTGCACGAGGCCCTTGGCATCAGCGCGGGCGACCATCGCGGCGGTCAGGGTCGACTTGCCGTGGTCGATGTGCCCGATGGTGCCAACATTCACATGCGGCTTGGTCCGCTCGAAGGTTCCCTTCGCCATCGCTCTACCTCTTCTGACTGCTTAAAGCGGTCGGTGTGAGCCCTGCCCGACCACCGGGAAGGACTGTTCGGCCGACCGCTCTCGGCCGGCACTCCATCTGATTGAATGCACGCCCGCCGGGCGTCATGCCCGCCGGGGCGAACCCCCGTCACCATCGTGGTCCGGGGGTGGCCGGCCCCGAGGCCGGCCGACAAAGCCGCTGGCGGGACTTGAACCCGCGACCTCACCCTTACCAAGGGTGCGCTCTACCACTGAGCTACAGCGGCACGATACTCGCGCCCGGCACGCCGGGCCTTCATGAAAACCGCCCGGACGGGATCCGAGCGGGACAGGATCTTTCGCCGCTCCCCCCCGCCGGTCAACCAATTGTCGCAGCGGGGCTTCCGTTCTGTTGGCCCCGGTCCCGGCCGACGCACCCCGGCGCCCCGCCCGACGACCCCGCGCAGGCCGGGTTGGGGTCCGCAAACCCTGTTTCGCGGGCATCGCCCCACGCCCAACGCGGGCAAAGTGCTTGGTGAAACAGGCATTGTGGGGTACATTTCTTCCTCTGCCGGCGCTTCGAGAAGGCCCTTCCGCCCGTTCGGAGGGCCTGTGCCGTGAAGGCGAAAGGTGTGGCCATGCGTCGATCCGTCCGTTCGTGCCTGGGTCTGTTGTCCGGCGGGGTGCTCGCGGCCGCCGCGGGCCAGGCGTCGGCGACCTGGTCGATCCTGATCGTGGACACCCGGACGGGGGAGATCGCGCTGGGATCGGCGACCTGCCTGACCAACCTGGACCTGCGGGATCTGACGCCGGTGCTGATCACCGGGAAGGGCGCGGTGACGGCCCAGTCGGCCGGGGACAGCTCCGGGCAGAACCGGGCGCGGATCCGCGACGGGCTGATCCAGGGCGTGCCGCTGGGGGACATCCTGGCGGACCTGGCGCTCAACGACACCAACCACCAGAGCCGCCAGTACGGCATGGTGGACACCACCGGCGGGACGCTGACCTTCACCGGGGCGAACGCCTCGGCGTGGGCGGGCGGGCAGACCGGCCAGCACGGGGACCTGGTGTGGGCGGTGCAGGGCAACATCCTGACCGGACCGAATGTGGTGCAGGGGGCGGTCGACGCGATCATCCAGACCGAGGGGGACCTGGCCGCGAAGCTGATGGCGGCGATGATCGCGTCGCGGGTGGAGGGGGGCGACGGGCGGTGCTCGTGCGCGCCGAGCAACGCGACGGGCTGCGGCAGCCCGCCTCCGGGCGACTTCAAGAGCGCGCACATCGGCTACATGCTGGTGGCGCGGATCGGGGACCGGGACGCCTCGCGCGGGTTCTACCCCGAGCCGGGCATCCCCGCGTTCTTCGCCACGCCCGACCTGTTCGGCGACGGGCAGCCGGACATGGTCACCTCACAGAACACCACCGGGCTGATCACGCTGTACCACAACACCACGCCGGACGGGTCCGCGCTGTCCACCGCGGAGCGTTCGGTGCAGATCGACACCGGGGCGGGCCAGATCATCCGGCTGGCGCACGCCGACATCGACGGCGACGGGCTCGACGACCTGGTCTACATCGCCACCGGACCGGCGGAGGTCGGCTACCTGCCCGGCGACGGGAAGGGCAGTGTTGGGACGCCGGTGCGGTTCATGCTCGACGGCGCGCCCACGGGGCTGGCGGTCGGGGACCTGGCCGGCGACGGGCGCGATCGGATCGTGGTCTCGATCGGTGGGCTGGACCGGGTGCTCGTGCTGGGCGAGGGCGGCTCGGGCCTGGGCGTAGAGGCGGACCTGGGCGTGCCGGGCGGGCCGGCGGGACTGGCGATCGCGCCGATCGACGCCGACGCGCTGCCGGACATCGTGGCGGCGACGACCGGGGCGGACGGCGTGGCGGTGCTGCGCAATGAGGGGGGGAAGGGGGGGGTGTCGTTTGCGAACTGGTGGTCGTGGAGCGAGCCGGGGCTGGGACCGGTGGATGTGGCCGCGGGGGACCTGACCGGCAACGGGCTGGGGGACATCGGGGTCATCGGCGGCGCGTCGCGCCGGCTGCGGGTGCTGCGTCAGACCGAGCCGGGGGTGTTCGGCGTCGGGCAGGGCACGCTGGCCAACACCGGGCGGCAGGTCGAGTTCGGGCGGTTCACGCCGGACGGCTCGGTGCGCGTGATCACCCTGGCCACGGGCAACCGCACGATCGAGCTGCACCGCGAGCTGGACGACCAGCCGGGGCAGTTCGGGGTGGTCCACGCGGTGCGTGCGGCGACCGCCCAGTTCTCGTTCGCGGTGGCGGACACGAACGGGGACGGGCTGGACGACATCGTCTCGGGCGGGCTGGGGCGCGGGCTGACGCTGATCGACAACCTCGGCGACGCGACCTTCCCGGAGTTCAACGGCTTCGCCAACGGGGACTACTTCCTGGCGCTGAATGTCGCCAACACCTTCGCGTCGGCGCCGGACCCGGTGGACACGATGGCGGCGCAGTTCCAGGACTGGCGCAACACGCTGGAAGGGCGACCGGACGCGGTGCGCTGCGAGGTCGTCGCGCCGTCGCGGGTGGCGCGGGGGGCGGCCTACACCGTGCGCGTCCATACGCGGGACTGGCGCGGCGACCCGGTCGCGCCCGCCGGGCTGAGCGCCGAGGCGTTCGTCGTTTCGGGCGGGGGGCAGGTGGTCGCGGTGCGCACGCCCGAGCCGGGGCTGGTCGAGATCGACCTGATCGCCGACGCCGACGCGGGCACCGACACCCTCGGCGTGCGCCTGGAGGACGGGCTCGGCCGGCCGGTGCGGCTGATGCCCGACCCGTCGGTGTGGGTGCTCGAGGATCTGGCCGATTTCAACGGCGACGGGCGACGGGATTTCTTCGATCTGCGGGACTTCCTGATCGCGTTCGGGGCGCAGGACCCCGCGGCCGATCTGAACCAGGACGGGCAGTTCAACTTCCTGGACCTGAGCCTGTTCATCGATCTTTTCACCGGGCCCTGACCGCCGGGCGCGGGAATCGGTGCATCGGTTCGCCGGTCCGGGCGTACCATACGGGGAACCCCGGGACGCTCCCGGGCGGGCGGCGTTCCGCCGCGGAGGGGCAAGATGAAGAAGATCCTGATCGCGTTGGCCATTGTCGTCGTGGTGGTGGTGCTGGGCATCGTCGCGCTGGTGGGGGTGGGCCTCTCGCAGCTCGACGCGATCGTCAAGATGGGCATCGAGCGGGGCGGGACCTACGCCACGGGCGTGGACACGACCGTGGACCGGGTTGAGGTGAGCCTGCGTCGGCAGACCTTCGACATGGGCGGGTTCATGCTGGCCAACCCGGCCGGGTTCGACACCCCCCACTTCATGACGCTGGGCGACACCGCGGTGCAGGTCAAGGACGCCGGGCGCAAGGTGGTCACGCTGTCGAGCCTGACCCTCAAGGACATCGATCTGTACCTGGACAAGGGCCAGGACCCGTCGAACTACAACACCGTGCTCAACAACCTCCAGCGGTTCGAGTCGGGCGACAAGGGCCCGCCGCCGGCCGAGTCCGAGGCGATGCAGGTGATCGTCGAGTCGCTGGTGATCGAGAATGTCGGCGTGCGGCTGGCGAACATGCCGGGGCTGAGCATCGTCGCGGGGGATGTCGCGGTGCGTGTGCCGCGGATCGAGCTGCAGAATGTCGGCGCGGACGACCCGATGAGCTTCGGCGAGCTGATCGGGCTGGTGGTCAAGACGGTGCTGGCCGCCTCGGTCGAGGCGGGCGGGGGGATCATCCCGTCGGATGTGCTCGGCGAACTGCGCGGCGGGCTGGCGGGGCTGACCTCGCTGTCGGATATGGGCATCGACGCCGTGGGGGACCTCGGCAAGCAGATCAACGAGCAGCTCGGTTCGGCCCTGGAGGATGTCCAGCGCGCCGGCGAGGAAGCCCGTCGCCGGGCCGACGAGGCCACCGACGCCGCCCGCGACGCGGCCGACCGGGTCCGCGGCATCTTCGGCGGCGGCGACAACAACAACGACGACCCCTGATCCGGACGAATCCTGATCCGACGACCCCCGCCCGGGCGGCTACCGTCCGCCTGTGAACAGCGCGACAACGAACGCGTTGCGCCGCGAGGTGGGCCTTTCCGGCGCGGTGATGATGGGCCTGGGCTCGATCCTGGGCACGGGCGTGTTCGTCAGCGTGGGCATCGCGGCGGGGGTGGCCGGGCCGGCGGTGGTGCTGGCCATCGCGCTGGCCGGCGTGCTGGCGGTGTGCAACGCCCTGTCGAGCGCCCAACTCGCCGCGAGTCACCCGGTCAGCGGCGGGACCTACGAGTACGGCTACCGATACCTCACCCCGACGCTGGGGTTCGGCGCAGGCTGGATGTTCCTGTGCGCCAAGAGCGCTTCGGCCGCGACGGCGGCGCTGGGCTTTGCGGGGTACACGCTGCACGCCGCGGGCGTGGACTCCCGCCCGGCCCGCACGGCGCTGGCGCTGGGCGCGGTGGTCGTGCTGACCGGGCTGGTGCTGGCCGGGGTGCGCCGATCGAACCGGGCCAACACGGTGATCGTCGGCGCCACGCTGGTCGCCCTGGCGTTCTTCGTGGTGGCCGGGCTGCGCAGCGCGGTGCTGAACGCGGGGGACAACCTCACGCCGTTCTTCGGCGGGCTGGACGATTCCGTGCCCGCGACGCGGCGGCTGCTGGAGGCCACGGCGCTGATGTTCGTGGCCTACACCGGCTACGGGCGGATCGCCACGCTGGGCGAGGAGGTCGCCGAGCCGCGCCGGACCATCCCCCGCGCGATCGTGATCACGCTGATCGTCTCGATGACTCTGTACATCGCGGTGGGGCTGGTGGGCGTCGCCGGGGCGGGGGTGGGCGTGTTCGCCGGGGACGGCACGCGGGCCGCCGCGCCCCTGGAGGTGGCGGCCCGGTCCTTCGGCGTGCCCGGCGCCGGCTGGGTGCTGGCGGCGGGCGCGGTCACGGCGATGCTCGGGGTGCTGCTCAACCTGATCCTGGGCCTGTCGCGGGTCGCGCTGGCGATGGGGCGCCGAGGGGACCTGCCCGGCGTGTTCGCCCGCGTGAGCACGGCGGGCAGCCCGGGCCCGGCCGTGGTCGGCATCGGGCTGGTGATCGCCCTGATCGCCGCGACCGGCGACATCCGCCTGGCCTGGTCATTCAGCGCCTTTACGGTGCTGGTGTACTACGCGGTCACGAATCTGGCGGCGACCCGGCTGGCGCGTGAAGACCGGCTGTATCACCCCCTGATCGCGTGGTTCGGCCTGGCGGGATGCCTGGGGCTGGCATTCTGGGTGGAATCACGCGTTTGGATCGCCGGTCTCGGCGTGCTGGCGGCCGGGCTTCTGGTGCGTTGGGTCATGCGCAGGGTTCTGTCCGGATCCCGACCCACCGGGTCTGGTGGTTCTCCGCCGAGCGCACCGTGAAAGCTGGGGAATCCGGAACCGCTGCGGCGATGAATCGTACATTTGTGAGCGTTGTGTGTGCACGCGGCCTGTGGGCGGTCTGCCTGTGGGTGAGGACGCGCCGGGATATCGGACCTGCCGGATGTTGCCCATTCGGCAGTGGATCGAGGGGCCAATAACGCCCCGCTTTCGGTGGTTTCCACGCTTTGGGCTTGTGTCCGTGGCGGTTTGGGACCATCCTTGTTTGCAAAGTACACGGGTACGCCCCGTGTGGGGTCTCGTGGCCGGGTCTCACTGCCGGTCGGAAGGAAGATAAGGAAAGATGATGAAACTGCACACGCGCTTCAGCACCGGTCTGACGCTCTCGCTCGCGGTCGTGATGGCCAGCGGCTCGCCCCTCCCCCCCGCCGCCCAGATGGACGGCGCTGATCAGGTCCGCGTGGCGACGGACACGCAGCGGCTCTCGGCCCAGCGGGCGTTCGCCTGGCAGGCGCGGGACGCCGGCCTGCTGGACCGCCCGCTGCGGGTCACCGAGCGGTTCGTCGAGATCCCCGGCACGCAGGAGCGCAGCGGGCTGCTGGTCGCCAAGGTGCGCGACCGGGTGGACATGGCGCGGCTGTCGGCGGTCGAGTTGGCGACGCGTCCGACCCCGATCCAGCGCGGTAACGACGGTTTCGAGGTCCTGTGGGACCGCGCCGACGCGCGCATCGCCGAGGCGCGGGCCCGGCTGGCTCCCTCGCTGGTCGAGGCGCACCTGGATGTGGATGTCCATTCCTTCCGCGTGCCCGATGGCTGGACCGAGGAGGAGGCCGCGGCCCTGCTGATGGCCACGGGCGATTACGAGTATGTCGAGCCGGACTGGCTGGTCTCTCCGTTGCTGATCCCCAACGACCCGCAGTTCGGCCAGCAGTGGCACCACCGCGCCGAGCACATCAACAGCGTGCGGGCCTGGGACTTCGTGACCGGCGGTCCGGACATCATCGTCGCGGTGGTCGACACGGGGGTGCGCAAGTCCCACGCGGACCTGGGCGTCTTCGTGCCCGGCTTCAACGCGACGACCAACCTGCGCGAGATCGACGGCGGGAACACCGACGACGCGGTCAACGGCCACGGCACCACGGTCGCCGGCGCGATGGCCGCCACGGGCAACAACGGCATCGGCGTGGCGGGCGTGGGCTGGAACTTCAGCATCATGCCCATCCGCGTGTCCGACCGCTCCGACGGCAACGCGACGCTCTCGAACATCCTGCAGGGCGCCCGCTGGGCCTCGGACTCGGGCGCGTTCGCGATCAACGCGTCCTACGGTGGCTCGAACGCCTCGCAGACAAACACCTCGGGCAACTACATCCGTCAGCGTAACGCCGTGCTCGTGTTCGCGTCGGGCAATGACGGCGTCCAGAGCCAGACCAACGACTGGACGAATGTCACGGTCGTGGGCGCTTCGAACACGCAGAGCAATGTCGCCAGCTTCTCGAACTACGGCCCGGGCATCGATGTGGTCGCGCCGGGCACCTCGATCCGCACGACCACCCGTTCCGGCGGCTACACCAACGCGACGGGCACCAGCCTGGCCGCCCCGCTGGCCGCGGGCGCCATGGCCCTGATCCGCGCGGCCGACCCGGACCTCTCGGCCACGCAGGTCGAGCAGTTGCTCAAGGACACCGCGACGGACATCGGCCCCCCCGGCCGGGACATCTTCTCGGGCTGGGGCATCATCAATGTCGGGCTCGCCGTCGAGACGGCGATCCTCGGCCCGTCGGTCATCAACCTGCCGTTCTTCGACGACTTCACCACCGGCTCGCTGTCCAACCTGTGGCGCGACCCGGTCGGCTCGCCCGAGGTCAACGCCGACGCGGCCGGCCTGGGCGACGGCGAGTTCGCGCTCAATCTCGGCGCCGGCGACGCGATCTCGACCGTGGCGTTCCGCGCCGCGGTGTTCGGCACCACCACCGGTGAGATCAGCTTCGACGTGCAGCACCGGGGCGTGCCCGCGGGCCAGACGCTGCTGATCGAGGGGGCCAACATCAGCGGCAGCTGGCAGACGCTGAGCACCATCACCTCCGATGGCACGGACCAGGATGGGTTCCGCCGCGTCCGCATCGGCGCCCCGTTCTTCACCTGGCACGACCAGTTCAAGCTTCGGTTCACCGCTTCGGGCGACGGCGCGGGCCAGAACTGGTACGTGGACAACGTGCTCGTCTCCGAGTTCGAGCGCAACATCATGCCGTGGCACGCGGACTTCGAGGGCGGTATCGACACCACCTTCGACTGGGCGTCTGCGCAGTCCGTCTCCACGACGAGCGATGCGCCCAACATCCCCGTCGGGACCCAGACCGCCAAGATGACCGGCGCGGCCGGCCTGACCAGCCAGCCCGTCGATGTCACCGCGACGACCGCCACGCCCTATGTCCGCCTCCGCACGCTGCACAACGGCGTGGACGCCGGCGGGACGCTGAAGGTCGAGTACCTGGACATCTTCGACGCGTGGACCGAGCTGGAGACCATCACCTCCGACGGCGTGGACCGGCTGAACTTCACGCTGCACCAGTTCCCGCTGCCGCTTTTCGGCTTCGGCGAGGACCTGCAGATCCGCATCACCGCCAACGGATCGTCCTCCTCGGAGATCTGGTATGTCGACGATGTGGCCATCACCGAGGAGTTCCTCAGCGAGCCGCCAACCTGCCCGGCGGACCTGAACGGCGACGGCGTGCTGAACTTCTTCGATATCTCGACCTTCATCACCCTGTTCAACGCCCAGGACCCCATCGCGGACTGGAACAACGACGGCGTGTTCAACTTCTTTGACATCTCGGAGTATCTGGCCGCCTACAACGCCGGCTGCCCCTGATCCGACCCTGATCCTGCACCAACCGGAGACCAGAGCATGACAGCACCCCTGCACGGCGCGTTCGCCGCCGCGATCATCTTCTTCAGCGGCGCGGCCGTCGCGGGCGGCCCGGGCCAGACCCCGGGATCCCAGGCGGGCCAGTCCGGCCAGGCGGCCCCCACCCTGGCCGAGCGAGCATCCCGCGTGCTGGCCATGCAGCCGGGCGACGCCCATCGCATGTCCGGCGCAGCGCCGATGGTCTTCCGCGAGATCCGTGGCGACCGGCACTTCTCCGGCGAGTTGATCGTCCGCGCCCGCCCGGACAAGGCCCGGACCGCGAGCGACCGGATCGCCCCGATCACGGCGGTGCGCTGTCAGTTCGTGGATGAGTTCGTCGTGCGCGTGCCCGCGGGCATGACCGAGGGCGAGCTGGCCGGCGCGCTGATGTCCACCGGCGACTACGAGTTCGCGGAGCCGAACTGGACCGTGTTCCCGCTCAACAATGTCCCCAACGACCCGCAGTTCGGCCAGTCCTGGCAGCACACCCGGCTCCAGTCCACCCAGGCGTGGACCATCAATCAGGGCTCGCCCGATGTCATCGTCGCGGTCTGCGACACCGGCATCCTGCTCAGCCACGCCGACCTGGCGGCCGCCCTTGTGCCCGGCTACAACTCGGTCAACCGCGTGGCGCAGGTCGACGGCGGGCAGGTCGGCGACATCAACGGCCACGGCACCTTCGTCGCCGGTCTGGCCGCGGCGATCGGCAACAACGGCATCGGCGTGACCGGCGTGGGATGGAACTTCAGCATCATGCCCATCCGCGTGAGCAACTCCTCCGGCGGCGGGGCCAGCCTGTTCAACCTGACCAACGGCGCCCGCTGGGCCGCCAACAACGGGGCCAAGGTCGTCAATGTGTCGTACAGCGGCGCGAACGCCAGCACCAACAACGCCGCCGCACGGGATGTCAAGAACGCCGGCGGCCTGCTCTTCTGGGCCGCGGGCAACGACGGGGCCGTTCTCAACGGCAACCTGCCCGACTTGGTCATCGTCGGATCGACCACCTCGAGCGACACCAAGTCGGGATTCAGCAACTTCGGCACCGCGATCGATGTGGTCGCGCCCGGATCGAGCGTCCGCTCGACCCGGATCAACGGCGGCTACGGCAACGGCTCGGGGACGAGCTACGCCAGCCCCATCGCCGCGGGCGTGGCCGGGCTGATCTTCTCGACCAACCCGGACCTCTCGCCCGACGATGTGCAGGATGTGCTGTACAACTCGGTCGACGATCTCGGCCCCCCCGGCTGGGATCCCAACTTCGGCCACGGGCGCGTCAACAGCTTCAACGCCGTGACCATGGCGCAGACCTACATCCCGCGCCGGCCCCTGCCGCTGACCGAGACCTTCGAGTCCGCGTCGTGGCAGGACAACTTCGAGATCGTCGCGGGCACCGCCGAGGTGACCCCCGACCCCGACGCGGCCGCGGGCGAGTCCGCCCTGCTCATGACGGGCACGGGCACCCTGGAGACCCTGCCCCTGGCCGGGCGCATGCTCGGCGCGGACGCGTCCGTCCGACTGGTCGTGCGGACCGAGGGCGCCGAGCCCGGCGAGAAGCTGACCGCCGAATACCTGGACGACAGCGGCGCGTGGAACCACCTCTTCGACGCGCCGGCCAACGGCGGCAACACCGGCTTCGTCGTGCACGAGGAGCTGCTGCCGCAGAGCTTCCGCTTCCACGGCGCCCAGATCCGCCTGGCCACCAACGGCAACGCGCCCACCGACCTCTGGCTGATCGACGAGCTGACCATCGGGCCGCGCACGCCGAACACGGCCCCCTACGCCGAGCCGTTCGATGTCGGCCGCTTCAGCCCGCTGCGCTGGAGCGAGGTCAACAACGCACAGATCAAGCTGCTCGGCGATAACTTCGTGATGGAGCTGGCCTCCGGCGCGGGCGCGCAGACCGTGGCCATCCCGGTGGCCGCCCTGGGTGAGCCGCAGCAGTGGACCTACTTCTTCATCGGCGGCGACGCGCTCGTCGCCGGCGACACGCTGCTCGTCGAGTACCTCTCGCCCTTCAGCGGGTGGCAGACGCTGACCACCATCGACGGCGGCGACATCGGCGCCGGCCTGTCCGGTGTCGAGATCACGATGCCATTCGCCGCGCTGCTCAGCGACGACCTGAAGATCCGCTTCACCGCCTCGACCGGCGGGGGCAGCTTCTTCATCGACGACATCAATGTCGGCACCAACCGCCTGCCCGACCCGGTCCAGGGCTGCTCGCCCGCCGACCTGGCCGAGCCGTTCGGCGAACTCAACTTCTTCGATCTGGCCGCCTACCTGACGCTGTTCAACGCGGGCGATCCCGCGGCGGACCTGGCCGAGCCGTTCGGCGAGCTCAACTTCTTCGACCTGGCCGAGTACCTGTCGATCTTCAACCAAGGCTGCCCCTAAAGGCACGCCGCCATCACCACCCACGAGCGAGGCCCGGGGCGACCATGCCCCGGGCCTTTTTCACGCGCGCCGATCCTGCCTTACGGCGTCGGGCAGCCGACGCGGATGCGCACGATAAACAGCTGGATGTCCAGGAAGTTCCACACCCCGAACGGCGGCGCAATGTCCGCGGCGGGGTCCTGATTCAGGTACGCCTGGATAAAGTCGACCACATCGAAGTAGTTGATCACCCCGTCGCCGTTGAAATCGCCGTCGCAGACCGGGTTGCCCGGCCCGCCGGTTTCGGGCTCGTCCAGGCCGACCGGCGCGATGGCCTGCGGCACCGCGTGAGCCGCCGGCGCGGCCCACGCGCCTGAGACCCCCAGCACCCCCGCCGCCGCGAACGCGACCACACCACGCGACAACCCGCCGAAACCGGACGACACGGTACGCTCGGAAGCCATGCTTCCCCCCTTCGTTTGAGTGTGCTTCGCCGGCCGCTCCCCCCTTGGGACGGCACGACTCCGATACCCTAAGCGGGATCTGTCCTTTCGCAAGCCAAGATCCGGGGAGAATCTTCACTTTTTTGACACGGGCACACCTGTTCTGGTGGCGCGGCCGCCGTGTCGGGGTGCTCCTGCTCCGACGAAGAACGCCGCGGGCGTGTCGCGCCCGCGGCGTTCGCATGCTTGCCGCGTGGGCTGGACTCAGCACCCGCTGGTGAAGTAGGTCAAGAACTCGACGAGGTCGAAGAAGTTCAGGAGGCCGTCGCAGTTCATGTCGGTCCGGGCCTCGCCGTTGTTGTACGCGTCGAGGTACTCGACCACATCGAAGAAGTCGATGACGCCGTCGTTGTTGAAGTCGGCGACGCAGAGTTCCGTCGCGCCGATATCCGGGTTGCCGATCGGGCGGACGAACCCGCGCTGATCGACCAGGATCTGATTCCCGGCGAGATCAACGCTGAAGACCGGGTTGCCCGCATGGGAAATGGGGCTGCAGAGCTGGGCCCGGTGCGTCGGGGTCGGGCCGCCGTGGAATCCGAGCGGGCCGAGCTGCGGGTGCTGCGGCATCATGATCGTGCCGCCGATGTCGCCTGGCCCCGCCAGCCCGCCCGAGCCGTCGGAGTCGAAGTTGTAGCCCAGCGACTGCAGGGGCAACGAGCCGCCGCTGATATGCCCGAACGGGCCCGCCGGCGGGCCAGAGAGGACCGTGTGCGTCATCCGCATCGCGGCCCCGCCGGGTGTCGTCCCGTTGTGAACGGTCATGCCGGAGACCGCGTGGTTCTCGTGGACGGTCGCGTGGATGAGGGTCGCGTCGCCGCCGGACGCGTTCAGGATGCCCCCGCCGAGGCCGTTGGGCGCCATGTTCTGGCTGATGGTGCTGTTGACCACCTCCAGCGTATTGGCGTTGTAGATCCCGCCCCCACCGAGCAGCGACGGCATATCGCCGAACGCCATGTTGTGCGCCAGCGTGGACTGTTCGATGCGGCAGTTCCACAGGTTCGCGATCGCGCCGCCGCTGGTCGCCGAGGTGTTGTGCTCCATCAGCGTCCGCGTGATCTGCGCGTCGCCGAGCGCCGCAACACCCAGCGCCCCGCCGCCGGAGTTGCTGAAGTTGCCCCTGAAATCACTGTCCAGCACGACCAGGGTGCTTGCGGTGGTGATCGCGCCGCCCACGCCGACCGATTCGTTGAACTCGAAGGTGCAGCCATCGATCCTGGCCGGGCTGCGCAGGCTCATCGCCCCGCCGGAACTGTCGGACGAGTTGTCCAGGAACAGCGAGCCGATCACCCGCAGATCCGGGCTGGCGGTGGTCGTACGGATCGCGCCGCCGTCGCGGTCGCTCTGGTTGTCGACAAAGACGGTATCGACGACCGAGCCCACCCCGGCGAGATGGATCGCGCCGCCCAGACCGCTGGCGGCGTTGTTCGCGAACCGGGACGGGCCCGTGATGAGCAGGGTGCCCCCGGCGTCGATCGCGCCGCCGTTGGCGCCCACGCCGCCGCTGGCCGAGTTGTCGCGCAGCTCGACGCCGATCAGTTCCACGGTGCTGCCGGGGACCGAGCGGATCGCGCCGCCGCCCTCATTGCCGGCGGCGCCGGGCACCGCCGTCCCGTTGACCAGCGTCACATCCCGGATGGTGAACTGCACCGGCTCGCGCACATCGAAGATCCTGTCTCCGAGCACGATCGCGTCGATCCCGGTCACGCCCGCGCCCATGCCCCGGATCTCAATGTCGCGCCGGATGTCCAGGTCGCCGGTCGCGGCGTGGTCTTCCCCGTGCCCGGCCGTCGCCAGGATGATGTGCCCGCCGGAGAGCGGGACATCGATCGTGTACGACCCGGGCGGCAGGGTGTTGATGTGCTGGATCGCCGAACGCAGCGTGATCTGACCGGGGGTCACCGTGTCCGCGAAGGGACCCGCGGCAGGGTCCAGCGCGGGCGCGTCATGCCAGACATTGACGACGAACTGCGCGTGCGCAGCCCCGGACACGGCCGCGATCGCCACCATCATGGCCGCCCGCACAGATCCAGGCTTGACACCCCCCCGGCGCCGGGCCGTCCCGAGATCGCTTCGGATCCGAAGGGTATTTCGCAGAATCATGGCGTGCTCCTTTGCTCATGCCAGTGCCCGTGCGGCCCCACGCTGGAACCACGCAACCACAGAACAGAGCGAGCGCACGCCGGGTGCATCACGCGGATCGCGCGAGAAGCCGGGCAAATCGCGGGTTTGTTCGGGACCTGGTTGAGCCTACCCCGCCGAGCCGACGAGCTTGTCGTTGGTCTCGAAGCGCTTCATGGCTTCGAACAGTCTCTCAACTTCAAGAAATCAAGTACCACCTGATTATTTATAGGGTTTATTTCCTATTTTTTTACTTTAATGCTAGGGGGTTGCACGAGAGTAGTCCTTCTGGTATACCACGGGAACATGGTACATCTAACCCAGAATACGGGAAAGGGCTTTTGATGAGGTAGAAAACAACTCTGGCAGTGCTCGCTATCGGATTCCTCGCAAGCATCGCAGCGGCAGATCTCGTTGGACCGCCAGCCCAGCCAATTAAACCATGCAAGGGCACTATGTGCTGGGACGACGACGACTCGACAAACAACTACTGCGCTGGAGGAAACCAAACCGTCGCGTGTTGTTGTCGGGAGGATTCGAGTTCACCTTGGACATGTTCGTGCCTGCTTCCCACGGATTGTGTCAACAACGGGCCTAAACGGTGCGATCAAGCCTCTGGACTTCATTAGTCTTTGATCTCAACTTGTACTCGTAAAGTGTCGGTCGTATGCCCGGAGCATGATATGTCGAAAAACGGGTTGATCGTGCTGGCAAAGGTTTTGGCGATCCTCGGCATCGCCAGCGCGTTCGTGTTTTATAGTTGTAGCAATGCGCGAGCGATCCGGAACGAGGTGCGCGACCAGAACCGCGCGCGCGAGGTGACCGCCTACGCAGTGTCGGAGCGTGCTGCTGGGTACGAGACGGTGAGCTTCGCATCCCTCGCTGACGCCGGGCATCCGGGTGACGCTGCCGCGTCATCGAATGCTGCGGTAGATCGGATCGCACGGACCATCGCGTCGGGGCACCGCCACACGGAGGTCCGCATAGACGACGCGTGCATGCAGGCATTGTTCCGTGCGGCCGCCGAGTTCGTGTATCACCGGTTCGTGGTGACGGACCACGGGCGATATGTCGACTGGCGTCTGGCAGAGGGGTACCGGTTCCGGGACAGAACTGAACTGTACGGAAGGGCCCTTATCGGCGAAGATCACGAGATTCTCTTCGGGACTTCACTGGCGGAGGACGCACCTCTGCGCGAGACCTTTGTCCGGTTCGCCGATCATCACCGGGGAAACTGGGGACCGGTTCACACACCCGTCGGGCTGGCTACCGACCCGAAGTCGGCGCTGGTGCTCATCCGCGAGATCGATCCCGTGGTCGGGGCAGGAGCGGTGTCGCTCGGATCGGCCGAACTCGATGCTTACTGGCTTGCGACACGGATGGGCCGCCACCGCAACTGGTTTCAGGGCAGGCCAAGCGGGCTTGAGCGCTACCGCAGCGGGGTGGTCGGGCTGACACTTGAGCACGGCGACGGGCGACGGCGCACCGTCCTGATCGGGTTCTGGTCACCAGCCGGTACGTGCGACTGGAGATTGACCGGGCTATCACAGCTCGCTCTTGAAATTTCGGGTGGGCTGATTGACTACTGAACGCGACTCCATCCTGACTTTTCTCGTGCAAGCTGGTCTAGGTGCGCTGTTGGTGTACGCCGCGTGGAACAAGACGGGCGAGATCCCGATGTTCGCGCTGCTGCTGCAGCAATCGGTGCCGGGATTCGGTGGGCTCTCCACACCGACGCTGTTCGCGGCCGCGAACGTGATTGTGTTTGTCGAAGTTTTCATCGGGATGGCCCTGATCTTCTTCCTCTTCCCCAGGGCGATGCGGTGGATCGCGGTCGGGCTGTTCGCGCTGTTCACAGCCGTACTGGTCTTGATGTTCTTCGGCGACGCGAGCATTTCCTGCGGCTGTCTGGGTTTCTCGCCATCGGGATGGTCAGGACGCGCGGAGATCGGGTTCGGGATAGTTCGCAACCTGTTCATGATTGCAATGCTCGTCGTCATCGCCCGGCACGCTCGATCGGGCATCCGGACCCACAGATAATGAAAACGACCTCGCACTACGCATGTCATCGCCGAGGTTTCAGCCTACTGGAACTCGTGGCTGTGATCGCAGTCGTCGGCGTATTGATCACGCTGGCAATGCCTATGCTCACCAAGTCCAGAGACCGGGGACACATCGCAAGGAGCCTGGCCACGCACCGGCAGATCAACCTGCTGGTCGTCGCGCACTGCAACGACAACGCGGAGCGGTACCCGTTTCCCTATGTCCGCCGGACCGGGAGCATGGCCTACCCGGACTACGAGGCCTCGGGCACTCTCGGACCCGGCTTCGAGCGCCCCCGGATGGCGCTGCAGGCGAGGATCTGGGCGTCGTTGTTCCGCGACCGTCACCCTGAAATCATCCGGACCGTATACCAGGGCCGATGGACCGATCTGGTCGGACGAGATGTTCCCAACGGGCTGATCGGGGGCAGTTTCGTGGCTACCTCAACGATGTTCGCCGACCCCGAGTTTTTCGCACTCGACCCCGACCGAGCGAGGGAACGACACCTGCGTCCTACGAAAACAACGCAGCTTGTATTTCCTTCAGGAAAAATGCTCTTCGAGGATCTGGACTCGTGGCAGCGCCTGACCGAGGGGCTGGAAACGATCCGTACCGCCACGCTGAGTTTCGCGGACGGGTCCGCCGCGACCATGTCGCTGGAGGAGATGACGGGCGATTGGGTCGCGCGATCGATGGCGTGGCAGTCCGCCCCAGGCCATACCACACTCAACGGCTTGGCCGGTCGGGACCGCTGAATCCGCACACGGCCGCTCACCCCGCCGAGCCGACGAGCTTGTCGTTGGTCTCGAAGCGCTTCATGGCGGTCAGGAGCTGCTCGACCTGCACATGGGGCGGCATCTGGAGCATGCGACGGCGCAGGGCGGTGATGGTCTTGACGGCCTGGGGGTCGAGCAGGAGTTCTTCCTTGCGCGTGCCGGATGCCGCGAGATTGATCGCGGGGAACAGGCGCTTCTCCGAGATCTTGCGGTCGAGGATCAGCTCCATGTTGCCGGTGCCCTTGAACTCCTCGAAGATCAGCTGATCGCCCTGGCTGCCGGTGTCGACCAGGCAGGTGGCGATCATGGTCAGGCTGCCCGCCTCCTCGGTGTTGCGGGCGGCGCCGAAGATCTGCTTGGGGATGTCCAGGGCCTTGGAGTCGATGCCGCCGGACATGGTGCGCCCGGAGTTGGCGTGCCGGTTGGAACGGTTGAAAGCCCGCCCGACGCGGGTCAGCGAGTCGAGCACCACGACGATGTGCTCGCCGTTCTCGACCATGCGCTTGCACCGCTCCAGGGTCTGCAGGCAGATCTGAATGTGCTTGTCGATGTCGTGGTCGTTGGACGACGCGATGACCTCGACGGCCTCGGCCTTCCAGGGCTTGTCCCACGCGGCCTTGCCCTCGCGCTGGTCCGCCGTGCCGCAGAGGAAGCGCCGGAAGTCGGTGACCTCCTCGGGCCGTTCGTCGACGAGCAGGGCGATGACGCGGACATCGGGGTGGTTGACGAGGATGCCGGTGGCGATGTCCTTGAGCAGGGTGGTCTTGCCGGCCTTGGGCGGGGCGACGATCAGCCCGCGCTGCCCGCGCCCGATGGGGCAGAACAGATCGATCAGGCGGCAGGACGGCGCGCAGCCGGGGTGCTCGAGGGTCAGGCGGGGCTGGGGGTCGATCGAGGTCAGTTCCTCGAAGGGCTTGCGCTTGGCGAACTCCTCGGGGGGCATGCCCTCGATCTCGATGAAGCGTTCGACGACCGGGCGGGGCTTGCGCGGGGCGCCGGAGCGCCCGCGTCGGCGGCGCCGGGGCTTGTGCTCGCCCACCTCCACCTCGACGCGCAGGCCGTCGCGCAGCGGCAGCGTCTCGCCGAACGAGGCGGGCACAAAGGGGTCATCGGGGGCTTGGAGCACGCGGTTGGTGTCCGCCATTTGGCGGACCCGCCCCTCAGCGCGCTCCGGCCACTCAAGGATGCCGGTCAGCGTCTTGGTCGACATGGGTTGTCAGTTCGCCCCGGGGTTCCCGGTCGGCACAACACGCCGACCCCGATCCCCCGGTCATCCGGGGACCGGCTTGACCGGTCCCCTCTTGCAGAACCATTGTCGGCCTCCTGACCCCCTCAGGTCAAGCCTTCCGTGCCGGAACCGCCGCTTCGGGTGATGAATTCGGGAAGAGGAATACCCCAAAGCGGGTGGACATCGGCCCGCCGGGCCGGTCCCCTACGATGGGCGTCGCCCGGCGGACCCGGGCGGGGGAGCCGCATGCGGACGATCAAGGGCATCCCGGTCTCTTCCGGCGTCGTCATCGGCCGGGTCTTCGTGATCGACGAGGGTCAGCCACGCCGTGTCGTGCGCCGGGAGGTCGATCCCGCCGATGTGCCCGCGGAGCTGGAGCGGTTCGATCTGGCCCGCCGGGCCGCGATCGAGGAGCTCAACGCCCTGCACAAGGAAGCCGCCGACGAAATGGGGGAGGAGGCGGCCAAGATCTTCCTGTTCCACATCGGAGCCCTCTCCGACAAGGCGGTCCTTGGGCCCATCCGGCGGATGATTGAGCAGGAGCGGGTGGCGGCCGAATACGCCTGCACGATCAGCCTGCGAACCCTGGCCGAGCGGTTCGCCAACCACCCGGACTCAACATTTCGGACGAAGGTATCTGATATCACCGACCTCGGGGCCCGCCTGGTGGGAATCCTGACCGGCCGAGAGCAGCAGCGCCTCAGCCACATCGAGCCCAACACCGTGATCGTGGCCCGGGACCTGACCCCGTCCCAGACGGCCGGATTCGACCGATCCAAGGTCATCGCCATCGCCACTGATTTTGGGGGGCAGACTTCCCACACCGCCATCGTGGCCCGGGCGCTGGGCCTGCCGGCGGTGGTCGGGCTGCGCGAGCTGACCCTCCACGCCCGGGACGGCCAGGCGATCGTGGTCGATTCCGAGCGGGGCCAGGTCATGCTGGACCCCGACGAGGCGACCCTGGCCGAGGCCGGGCGGGACGCCGAGCGGGCCAAACGTTCCCGCATCACCCTGGAGGAGGGGGTCGGCCTGCCCGCGTTGACCACCGACGGCGTGGCGATCGAGCTGCTGGGCAACATCGAGTTCCCCACGGAGATCCCCGCGGTGCTCAACGGCGGCGGGGTGGGGGTCGGGCTTTATCGGACCGAGTTCCTGTACCTGACCAGCGACCACGAGCCCACCGAGGAAGAGCAAACCCGGGAGTACATCGACTGCGTGAAGCGGCTGGGCGGGCTGCCGCTGACCATCCGCACGCTCGACCTGGGCGCGGACAAGTACACCCAGCAGCGGGCGGAAACCCCCGAGCGCAACCCGTTCCTGGGCCTGCGGTCAATCCGGTACTCGCTCCGGAACACGGAGATGTTCCGGCGTCAGCTCCGGGCGATCCTGCGGGCCAGCGCCCACGGGCCGGTGCGGGTGATGTTCCCCCTGGTGACCAACATCGCCGAGTTCCGACGGGCGAAATATTTCCTGCACGAGTCGATGGAGGACCTGGACGAGTCCAAGGAGGCCTATGACCGGGAAATCTCCGTCGGGATGATGGTCGAGGTGCCCGCGGCGGCCCTGATGGCGTCCTCCTTCGCCCGCGAGGTCGATTTTTTCTCGATCGGGACCAATGACCTGGTGCAGTACACCCTGGCGGTGGACCGAATCAATGAGCAGGTCGCGGGGCTGTACACCCCGGTCCACCCGGCGGTGCTGAAACTGATCCGGGATGTGAGCCGCGTGGCGGCCCGGGCAAAACTACCCGTGTCCTGCTGCGGTGAATCGGCGTCGGACCCCGCGTTCGCGGCATTGCTCATCGGGCTCGGTGTGCGTAGCCTTTCCGTGACCGCGTCGAGCCTGCCCCGCCTGAGAATGGCGGTGCGTGGGCTGGATTCGAAGCGGTGCGAGCGGATCGCCAAACGGGCGATGTCGTTCGATTCGGAAACCGAAACCGCGGCGTATGTCCGGGATCGGATACGAAAGCTTGTCCCCGAGGTGTTCGACGGACGGTCCGCCGAATAGCCACCAACCCAGACGCCGCGTGCGTCTGGGGGCCACCGCGGGCCCAGATCACCGCGCAGCCCCGGCCGATCGGCCGGCGAGCCGCGGGACATCCAGACCGCCGACCCGCGGTCCGGGGTCGCCAGGCGTGACGCCTCGGCGGGCCTCCCGGAGACCGGGGTGCGGCGGGGAAGCGTCCCGAGGACCGGCTGCCAGCGTCAGCGAGCCTCCCAGCGTGCCAATTCAGCGCGTGTGCCCAGCGACCATCCACCCACCGGGCGATCCCGGGCGGGTGTCGTTGTGCGTGGCGGAGCGATGACGCCTTCCTCCAAGGCGCCTCTATGAACGACGAACACGACCCCGCGACCGACGCGGCCCCACCCGCCGAAGACACCGCCCCGACCAAGAAGAAGCGGACGACCCGCAAGAAGGCTGCGGCGAAGAAGACCACGCGGAAGAAGGCGGGCACAAAGTCCGCCGAGCCGACCGACGATGCCCCGCGTGCCGTAACCCCGGACCCGGAGTCGCCGGAAACCGGGGCCGCGAAGAAGAAAACCAAGAAGGCCTCGCGCAAGAAGGCTTCGAAGAAGACTTCCAAGAAGGTCGCCGCCGCGGACGACGCGGAGGCTGAGGACGCGACCGATTCCGAGCCGAGCGCCCGGCCGGAGCCGGAGCCGGAGGCGGACGCGTCCGGCGAGGCCGATGCCGGAACCGATCGCGAAGACGACGCCCCGGACGGGTCCGACACCGAGGCGGGGTCCGACGCGCCCAAGGGCAAGAAGCGTCGGCGGCGGCGGAAGAAGGCCTCGTCCAAGTCTTCCGGCGGGGACGATTCGGCCGAGGCCGCGTCGGAGGCCCGGGCCGATGACGACGACGATTCGCCCGAGCCGGAGGGCGAGGGTCGCCTGGAGATGATCATCAACTATGTGCCCGGCGAGGAATGCCGGGTGGCGATCACGGAGGACGGGCAGCTCGAGGAGCTGTTCGCCGAGCCGACGGACCGGCTGTCCCGCGTGGGCAACATCTATGTCGGCAAGATCGTGAATGTCGAAGCCTCGATCCAGGCGGCGTTCGTGGACTTCGGGTGCGAGGAGAACGGGTTCCTGCACATCTCCGACCTGCACCCGCAGTACTTCGGGGACGACGACGATGCGACCGAGCGGGTGGGCAAGAAGACGCCCCGGCGCGACCGGCCGCCGATCCAGGAAGCGCTGCGTCGTGGGCAGGAGATCACGGTGCAGGTGCTCAAGGAGGGCGTGGGCACGAAGGGCCCGACCCTGACGAGCTACCTGTCGATCCCGGGCCGGTTCCTGGTGATGATGCCGGGGATGGACAAGGTGGGCGTGTCGCGTAAGGAGGAGGACGACGAGCGTCGGCGCGCGGCGCGTGACATCCTCGCGCAGCTCGACCTGCCCGAGGGGTTCGGGTTCATCCTCCGCACGGCCGGGTTCGACCGGACCAAGGCCGAGCTGAAGCGCGACCTGGCGTACCTGATGCGTCTGTGGAAGGACATGGAGCGCCGTCGCAAGGGCGGCAACAAACCCCGCCCGCTGTACTCGGAGAGCGACCTGCTGCTGCGTTCGATCCGCGACCTGATGACCAGCGAGGTCAAGCGGGTGGTGATCGATTCCGAGCCGGCGCTTCGGCGTGCGGCGCAGTTCATCAAGATCGCCGCGCCCAGGACGCAGGTCAAGCTGTCGCACTATGTGGGCGGCGCGCCGATCTTCCACGCGTTCGGGATCGAGGAGCAGATCGAGGCGATCCACGCCCGCGAGGTGCCGCTGCCGTCGGGCGGGCGTCTGGTGATCGACCAGACCGAGGCGCTGGTGGCGATCGATGTGAACTCGGGCAAGAGCCGCTCGGCCCGGGACGCCGAGACCAACGCGTTCCGGACGAACATGGAGGCGGTGGACGCGATCTGCCGCCAGCTGATGCTGCGCGACCTGGGCGGGCTGGTGGTCAACGACCTGATCGACATGCGGTACGCCTCGCACCGCAAGCAGGTCGAGCAGCGTTTCCGGGACCGGCTGAAGCGCGACCGGGCCAAGAGCACGATCGGGTCGATCTCGGAGTTCGGGCTGCTGGAGATGACGCGCCAGCGGATGCGCGGGTCGATGGAGAGCCAGCACTTCAGCGACTGCCCGATGTGCCGCGGACGCGGGCTGGTGCAGAAGCCCGACTCGGTGGCGGCGACCGCGCTGCGCGACCTCGCGGCGATCGTGGACCACGAGAAGGTCCACAAGGTCGAGATGGTGGTCAACCCCCGCGTGGCGGGCGCGCTGCTGAGCACCAGGCGGACCGGGCTGACGCGGATCGAGTTGCACACGGGCAAGCAGATCGATGTGCGCGTGTCGGACACGCTGTCGCTCGATCGGGTGACCTTCTACGCGTACGACCAGCACGGCGCGGATCTGGCGCTCGAGAAGGCGTCCGGGCGCAAGCGTCCGGCGCCGAAGGTGGTGGACTGGCAGGACGACGAGCCGGACAGCGGCTGGGCGGTGGACCCCGCGGACGAGGCGGACGAGACGACGGCCAAGAAGCTGGCCGAGGAGATCGCCCGGCTGGCCGCGGAGGCCGGGCCCAAGGCCGCCGCGCCGCCCGCTTCGGAGGATGCGGACGCCGAGTCGTCCGGCACGGGCAAGAAAAAGCGTCGGCGTCGGCGTCGGCGCAAGGGCAAGGGCGACGGTGAGGGCGATGGGTCCGGCGACGGGTCCGGTGATGGGGAGTCCGGTTCGGGCGACGCCGCCCCGGATGCGCCGAGGGACGACGACCGGAGCACGGGATCGCCGCCCGCCGAGGGCGATGCCCGCGAGAGTGCGGACGAGGACGACAACCGGGACGGCGAGGGCGGCGGGAAGAAGAAGCGTCGGCGTCGGCGCCGCAGGGGGCGCGGTCGCTCTGGCGACGGCGATGCCGGCTCGGACGAGTCCGACGGGCGAGCGGACGACTCCGCAGCGAGGCGCACCCCCGCCCCGGAACCCAAACCCGAAGCGAAGCCGGAAGCGAAGCAGGAGCCCAAGCCCAAACGCCGCGGGCTCTACTCCGGGGCGCGCCGGAAACTGGCGCCGTCGGAGGTGGCGAGGATTTCGCCGGATTGATCCGCGGGCGCGGGCCTGGAACGGGGAGCGACGGTGCCGAGCACGAAGTCCCAACCGGCCGAACCGACCCCGGCGCGCCCGGTGCGCGCCCGGCGCGTGGTCGTGCTCGGCTCGGCCGGATCGATCGGCACGCAGACACTCGACGCGATCGGGCTGCTCAACCGCCTGCACGCCGAGGGCCGCTTCCCGCACCCGTTCGAGGTCGTCGGCCTGGCGACGGGGACCAACGCCCCGGCGGTGCTGGAGCAGGCGGCCGACCTGGGCGTGCGGGATGTGGCCCTGGCGTGCGAGAAGGCCGAGGCTGACGGGGACGGGCTGCGGCTGCGGCGCGGGCCGGACGCGGCCGAACGGCTCGTGCGTGAGGTGGATTGCGACCTGGTCGTCGGGGCGATCGTGGGAACGGCCGGCCTGCCCGCGCTGGTCGCGGCGCTCGGGCGGGGGGTGGATGTCGCGCTGGCGAACAAGGAGACACTGGTGGCGGCCGGCTCGGTGATCGTGCCGCTGGCGGCCAAGCACGGGGCGCGGCTGCTGCCCGTCGATTCCGAGCACGCCGGGGTGTGGCAGTGCCTGATGTCCGCGTGCGGGCCGGATTACTCGCCGCCGCGGCCCGCGCCGGGGGATGTGGCCCGCGTTGTGCTGACGGCGTCCGGCGGTGCGTTCCGCGACCGGTCGCCGGAGGATGTCGCCGACGCGACGCCGGAGCAGGCGCTGGCGCACCCGACCTGGGACATGGGCGCGAAGGTGACGGTCGATACCGCGACGCTGGTGAACAAGGCGCTGGAGCTGATCGAGGCGCACTGGCTGTTCGGCCTGGGGGCGGACCGGCTCGGCGCGGTGATCCACCCGACCTCCACGGTGCACGCGCTGGTGGAGATGGGCGACGGGAGCGTGGTGGCCCAGCTCGGCGCGCCCGACATGCGCACGCCGATCGCGCGGGCGCTGGCCTTCCCCCACCGCTGCCCGGAGGCGTTCTCGCGCCTGGACCTGCGGGCGTTGGGATCGCTGGAGTTCCGCGAGATCCGCGGCGGGTGGGGCCGGGCGATCGAGCTGGGGCTGTGGGCCGTGCGCGCGGGCGGCGACGCGGGGGCGGTGTTCAACGCGGCCAACGAGGCGGCGGTGCAGGCCTTCCTGGACCGGCGGATCCCGTTCGGACGGATCCTGGACATCGTCGAATCGGTGTGCGACGGCCACCGGGTCGGCCCGGTCGGCGGGATCGGGGATGTGCTCGACGCGGATGTCCGGGCGCGGGCGCTCGCGATGGAGCGGATCGGGGGCGGGTCGTGAGCCGGCCGGGCAAGCCGGGTGGCAGGCCGGGCGTGAAGGTGGGGGCGAAGGGCCGGACCGATCCGCGGATGGCGGCCAAGCTCAACGAGGCGATCGAGCTGCACCGCAAGGGGCAGGCCGAGAAGGCCCTGGTCCTGGTGCGCCGCGTGCTGGAAAAGGCCCCGGGGCACCCCGAGGCGAACCAGATCGCGTCGGTCCTGCATCTCCAACTCAACCGCCCGGAGCAGGCGCTGTACCACGCCGAGCGGGCGGTCGGGGCCGATCCGAACAACGCGCGCAACCACATGGCGCTCGGGATGACGCGGGTCTCGCTCAACGACGACGCGGGCGCGGTCGAGCCGTACCAGCGGGCGGTGGCGTTGCTCCCCGACGATCCGGAGGCGGTCGCCGGGCTCGGCTCGGCGTATGTCGGCGTGGGCCGGTACGAGGAGGCGGAGGCGCTGCTCAAGAAAGCGGCGGCGATGCGCCCGAGGTGGGTCGACCCGCTGCTGGCCCTGGGCACACACTACATGAACTCGGCGCGGGCCGACGAGGCGGTCGAGACCTTGCGGGCCCTGCTGCAGATCGACCCGCGGCACCTGCCCGCGGCGGACAGCCTGGCGCTGGCCGCCTCCTACGCGGGGTCGCTGACGCCCGAGGAGGCGTTCGAGTGCCACCGGGTGTTCGGGCGGTGCGCCCGGTCGGTGATGCGACCCGCGGGCGCGCACACGAACACGCGCGAGCCGGGGCGGCGGATCCGGCTGGCGTATGTCTCGGCGGAGCTGCGCAACCACTCGAACTCGTACTTCATGCGGCCGATCCTGTCGAACCACGACCGGGAGCGGTTCGAGATCGTGCTGTACCACACCTCGCGGCACCAGGACGCGGTGACGGAGCAGCTGCGCGGCATGGCGGACCGGTGGGTGGACTGCGACCAGCTCACCCCGCCGCAGCTGGCGCAGCGGATCCACCAGGACCGGGTGGACATCCTGGTCGAGCTGACCGGGCACTTCGCGCGCAACCGGCTGGCGACGATGGCCGCCCGGCCCGCGCCGGTGCAGGTGACCTACCTGGGGTACGGCAACACGACCGGGCTGGACACGATCGACGCGCGGATCATCGATCGTGTGACGGACCCGGAGCCGTGGGCCGACGCGCTGGCGACCGAGCGGCTGATCCGGCTGGACCGGTGCTTCCTGGCGTTCCGACCCGATGACGACGCGCCGGAGCCGGGGGCGGGCGAGCCGGGGCGGGCGTTCACCTTCGGCTCATTCAACGACATCAAGAAGATCGCGCCCGGGACCGTGCGCGCGTGGTCGCGGATCCTCAAGGAATGCCCCGGCTCGCGCCTGCTGCTCAAGACGAGCGAGCTGGGCAAGGCGGCGATGCGCGATCTGCTCGCGGCCCGGTTCGCCGAACACGGCGTCGGGCCGGAGCGGCTGTGGCTGACCGGGCGGATCGAGTCGGACCGGGGGCACCTGGCGCTGTACGACGAGATGGACTGCGCGCTGGACACCTTCCCGTACGCGGGCACGACGACGACCTGCCAGGCGATGTGGCAGGGCGTGCCGACGGTGACGCTCGAGGGCCGGGCCCACGCGGGCCGGGTCGGGGTGTCGCTGATGAGGGCGACGGGCCAGGATGACATGATCGCGCCGGACGAGGACGCGTATGTGCGTCTGGCGTGCGCGGCGTTCGCACGCGGGGTCCGCCCGGCGTCCGAGCGGCTGGCGTTGCGGGAGCGGGTGCGCCGGTCCGAGCTGCTCGACCACGCCGGGCTGACGCGGGCGCTCGAGGCGGTGTACGCGGATCTGTGGACGCGGTGGTGCGAGAAGGGATCGGCGCGATGAGCGGGCCGGAGCGGGTCGTGTGGCTGGCGTCGTACCCCAAGTGCGGGAACACCTGGGTGCGGTTCATGCTTTTCTCGTATCTGCACGGGCCGCCGCGGGCGTCACTGGATGTGGCGCGCAAGATCCCCGATCTGCACCGGCCGCTGCCGGTGGACCAGCCCGAGCCGGGCCGGGCGATGCTCGCCAAGACGCACCTGATGCTGACCGACCGGCACCCCAGGCTCGCCCAGACCGAGCGGGCGATCCATGTGATCCGCAACCCGCGGGATGTGGCGCTCAGCGCGCTGCACTATCGCAGGCTCGGCGGCGCTGGCCGGCTCGATGAGGCGGGGTACCTGCGCGCGTTCATCCGCGCCGGGGGCGACCCGGACTGGCAGGCGCAGGGCTTCGGGACCTGGGCCGGGCACGCGCGGTCGTGGCGCGGGACGGACCGGTTCCCGGTGCTGGCGGTGCGGTACGAGGATCTCAAGACGAACCCCCTGGCCGAGCTGGGACGCATGGCCGCGTTCCTCGGTGAGCCGATGGACGATGCGCGGGCGGCGGAGGCGGTCCGGGCGTCGTCGTTCGAGTCGATGCGGGCGCTGGAGATCCGCGAGAAGCACCAGGGCGCCAAGGGCGGGGCGGACAAGCGGCTGTTCGTCGGCGACGCCAAGGCCACGCGCCGGGGGGACTATTTCATCAACAAGGGGGCGTCGGGCCAGTCGCTCGACGCGGTGGCCAAGGGGCTGGACGACGCGTTCGACCGGGCGTTCGGGGCCGATCTGGCTGAGTTGGGCTACGGCTCGTAGCCCAGCGGCTCGCAGGCGCGGCGGTAGTCGTCGATGGCGAGGAATCGTTCGCGCAGGCCGTCGGGCACGGCGGCGCGGGGCAGCGGCTTGATCTCGCGGGCGCGGGAGCCGCGGGAGCCCGCGTCGGGCGTATCGCCGGTGATCTGCGTGAACGACCACCAGCGGTCGCGCCAGGTGGGGTCGTAGTCGATGGTCAGGCGTTCGCAGAGGGTTCGCAGGGCCGGCTCGGGGTCGTTGGTGAAATCCTCGTAGCGGACGAAGCCGGGGCCTTGGGCGGCGGCGGCGTGCTCGGCGAAGGCGGCGCAGCCGCGGAGATAGATCTCGTCGGTCAGGCGGCCCTGCATGATGCCGAGCTTGGCCAGGGAGAGGTACTGGTCGAGCGGGTGGCGGACGGTGATCGCCTCGGCGACGGCGTAGGCCCCGGCCAGCGCATCGCGCAGGGCGAAACCCATCGCGGGCTTGGCGTAGGGCACGCCGATGTAGTCCAGGTGGGTCCAGTCGCGGATGACCAGGCGCGAACGCTTGGACCGGGCGCGCTGCTCGCAGAGGGCCAGGAACTGGAGCATGTTCGGCGGGCCGGCGCGTTTCCAGCGGGCGATCTCGGCGTCGGTGACCAGGGCGTGCCAGACCTTGGCCTGGCGGATGGGCTGGGTGACGGCGAGGTTGGCGGGGTGGACCTCGCTGAGCAGGGTGACGCCCTTCATGCAGCCGATGCAGCGGGAGATGACCGTGCCGCCGGAGCGGGCGAGGTGGCGGAGGACCGGGATGACGGGCTTTTGGCGGGGCATCAGGCGTGCTGGCGCATCCACTGGAGTTGGCGTTCGATCCCTTCGCGGACCGCGGTCTTGGGGTTGTAGGCCAGTTCGGCGCGGGATCGGGTCAGGTCGGCCCAGGTGCGGTCGACATCGCCGGGCTGCATGGGCCGGCGGTCGATGACGGGGGCGCGGCCGACGACGGCCGATACGGTGTCGATCAGTTCGGACAGGGTGATGGGGTGGTCGCCTCCCAGGTTCCAGACGCGGTAGCCGTGTTCGTCGATGCGCTCGCACGCGGCGAGGACGCCGGCGACGATGTCGTCGACATAGGTGTAGTCGCGCGAGGTGGAGCCGTCGCCGAAGACGCGGATGGGCTCGCCCGCGCCGATCTTCGAGAGGAACAGGCTGATTGCCAGGTCCGGGCGCTGGGCCGGCCCGAACACGGTGAAGAACCGCAGCATGGCGACGCTCGCGCCGGTGAGGCGGTGGTGGGCGTGGGCGATGAGTTCGCAGGACTTCTTGGTCGCGGCGTAGGGCGAGATGGGCTCGTCAACGCGATCGGTCTCGGCGAAGGGGGTCTTCGGGTTGTTGCCGTAGACCGAGGAGGACGAGGCGCAGACGATGCGTTTGCAGCCGACCGCCTCGGCGGCGTCGAGGATGTGCTGGGTGCCGATGACATTGGTCAGCGCGTAGCCGGCGGGGTCCTCGATCGAGGGGCGCACGCCCGCGCGGGCGGCCAGGTGGATCACCGTGTTCGGACGGAACGCCTCGAACGCAGCGCGGACGCGCGACGCGTCGCGGATGTCGCAATCACGGTGCTCGAAGGAGGCGCCGCGCTCGCGCGCGCGGAGCGCGTCGAGGTTCCGCCGCTTGATGGCGGCGTCGTAGAACGGGTCGAGGTTGTCCAGGCCGAGCACGGTCGCACCACGGTCGAGCAGGGCGCCAGCCGTGTGGGAGCCGATGAATCCGGCGGCCCCGGTCACGATCACGCGCTGATCCTGCATGCACTTCCTCGGCGGGGCGGTCTGGGTCCGGCCTTCGGGTCGGTCCGGAAACGGGTCCCGATCCTAATCGGCCCGTGCGTCCGGGTCCGTCGGCGGGCCGTGCGCAAAAATAAAGCAGGGCGCCATGGGTCCACGGCGCCCCGCTGGAGGAGAGAGAGATCCTGATAATGTACGAAGATTCGGTTCAACGGTGCCCGAAAGCAGAGCCGAGAAGCGAAAACTCTTCCCAAATTGACATATTTTGCGAAATGTACGGTTGATATTCGGATGAAAACTTGCGCCGAAGGTGGGTAACTGGGTGTTGGACAGAGGGTTGCGGGGCGATAGAGTGGGGACACGCCCGAGCCGGGCTCCGGGGTTCTGCGGGACGCGATGTCCCGACCGGGGGCCGCCTGACTCGAGAACGATGGACGAAGCTGATCAACCCGGTCGATCGCGTGCGGACGACGACGACCGACCTCCCGCCGAACGCGTGGTGGACCTGACCGACCCCGGGGGCTTGCTGAGCCCGGGGGACGGGGCTTGGTTGTGCGCGATGCTGGGGCGGGCGATCGCGCTGCTGGGCGCGACCGGGGAGGTGCGCCTCAAGGCGGTCGGCGACGCGGAGATGGACGAGGCGCACCGGCGGTACTGCGACATTGCCGGCACGACCGATGTGCTGACCTTCGACCTTTCCGAGCACCCCGGCGTGCTCGACGCCGACATCATGCTGTGCGTGGACGAGGCGGGGCGCCGGGCGCGCGAGCGGGGGCACGAGGTGCGGCGCGAGCTGCTGCTTTACGCGCTGCACGGCGTGCTGCACTGCCTCGGGTACGATGACCATGACGACGAATCGTTCGCGCGGATGCACGCGGCGGAGGACGACATCCTGACCCGGCTCGGCGTGGGCCCGACCTTCGGCGATGCGGCCGCGGGGGTGGCGTCATGACGGCCGGCTGGTGGTTGGTTTCCGCGCTCGTGCTGATGACGGCGGGCGGGTTGTTCGGCACGCTGTCGCTGTGCCTGCACCGCTTCTCGCGCGGGCGGCTGGCCGACCTGGCGGCCCGGTCGTACAAGCCCAAGCTGGCGCGCCGGGTCGAAGCGATCGTGACCGATCCGAACGAGCACGCCGCGGCGATGGCGCTGGTGCGTATCCCCTTGCAGCTGGCGGCGGGGATCTCGGCGGTGATGTGGGTGGCGGGGCTGCGCGGGGAGGCGATGCCGGGCTGGGTTTCGGCGCTCGTGGGCGTGCTGGTCGCCTCGGCGGCGTTGTGGGTGTTCGTGGTGCTGGTGCCGCAGGCGGTGGCGCGGCACGGCGCCGAGCGGACGATCGCGGCGTTGTCGGGGCTGGTCCGCGGGACGCACGTGGCGTTCGGCCCGCTGCTGGGGGTGGTGCGGTTCATCGACGAGGTGGTGCGCCGGCTCTCGGGCGTGGACCTGGGCCGCGGGGAGCTGGACCCCGACGCCGAGCTGCTCAGCGTGGTGACCGAGAGTGAGCGGGACGGCCTGATCGACGAGAGCGAGCGCGACATGATCGAGGCGGTGGTCGAGTTCCGCTCGACGACGGTCGAGCAGATCATGACGCCGCGGACGGAGATCGACGCGCTGGCCTACACCGACGATCTGCAGGCGGTGCTGGCCTTCGTAGACCAGCACGGGCACTCCCGCGTGCCGATCTACGAGGACAACCTCGACAGCATGCGGGGCATCCTGTACGCCAAGGACCTGCTGCGCTGGATCCACAACCACGGCGGCAACGGCAAACCGTTCCTGCTGGCCGAGATCCTCCGCCCGGTGTCCTTCGTGCCGGAGACCAAGACCGTTCGCGAGCTGCTCACCCAGCTCCTGGCCGAGCAGGTCCACATCGCGATGGTGGCCGACGAATACGGCGGGACGAGCGGCCTGGTCACGATGGAGGACATCGTCGAGGAGATCTTCGGCGACATCCAGGACGAGTACGAATCGCCCGAGGACGCCGTGGGCGGCGTGGAGCTGGACAGGCTGGATCGCTCGGCCCGCATCGACGCGCGGACCCCCATCGACGACGCCAACGACGAGCTGGAGACGCTCGGCATCGAGCTGCCCGAGTCGGACGACTACGACACCGTCGGCGGCTTCGTCAGCGCCACGCTCGGGCGCATCCCCGAGCCGGGCGAGGCCTTCGAGCACGGCAACGCCCGGGTTGAGATCCTCGAGGCCGAGCCGACCCGCGTGGTGCGGGTGCGCGTCGCCCTGGTCGAGCCGGAGCGGATCGAGGCGGGCGAGCCGGGGGCCAAGTGAGTTGGAGCCGGGTCAGACCCGGCGCTTGGTCGAGTCGTTGAGCGTCAGGCCAGCCTCCCGCGCCAGATCGGCCAGCACCACGGCCTTGGACAGGCGCAGCTTGGCCCCGATGGACTCGCGGTGGCGTTCGACGGTCTTGACCGAGCGGTTGAGGCTCTCGGCGATGTCCTTGATGGACATGCCGTGGCCGAGCAGGGTGAGGACCTCGAGCTCCCGCGGCGTGAGCACATCGAGCTCGCCGAGGCGGATGACGCCCGATTCGATGACCGCCGTCTCGCTGGAGTGCAGGCGGTTGGACTCGTCGCCGGCGGGGATGCGCCGGGTGACGACCATGAAGCTGGTCTGCTCGGCCGGCGAATCCGGGGGGATCAGGCGGACCCAGGAGAACTGCTGGTGCCCGTTCCAGACGGTGCGCATCAGGCGGGGCTTGGGGTCGGCCTTCATGGCCCGGAACAGGTTCAGGCGTTCTTCAATCCAGACGGAGGGGAAGCCCAGTTCCTTGAGGGTCTTGCCGCGGATGTCGCCGGGCTGGTTGTCGCCGAAAAAGATGCGGAGGGTCTCCGCGTTGAAGAACAGGACGGTGCCCTGCTCGTCGAGGATGCTGACGGAGACGCCCGGCTCGGTGGTCATGGTCTCCCAGAGCAGGGCGGGGGCCCGGCTGGGGACCACGCCGTCGTGGGGCGACGCGGTTTCGTGGGTGGATCCGGATTGGGTCATGGTGCGATCGTACGATGGGTCCTGATGAGCTTTCGCCTGTACAACACGATGTCGAAGCGGATCGAGCCGTTCCTCCCGGCCGATCCTGGGTGCGTCACATTTTACACCTGCGGGCCGACGGTCTACGACGACGCGCACATCGGAAACTTTCGTTCGTTCCTGGCGGCCGACCTGTTGAGAAGGTGGCTGGAGAGTCCTCTTTGTACGCTCACCGGGCCGGACGGTTCCCCGCATTCGGGCCCTCGCGCTGTCATTCATGTCATGAACATCACCGATGTCGGGCACATGACCGACGATGCGGACGCGGACGGGGGCGGCGAAGACAAAATGGTCGCGGCGGCCGCACGGATCCGTGAGGCGAAAAAAGCCGGGAAACTCCCCGAAAACGCGGCGGTGGATCCTGACGACCCACGCGCCGTCGCGGAGTTTTACCGCCAACGCTTCCTCGAGGATGCGAAAGCCCTGGGCCTGAAGGTCGCGATCGAGGCCGAGAGCGACCCGACGCTCATGCCGCGGGCCACCGGGCACATCGAGGGCATGCAGCGCGTGATCGGGCGGCTGCTCGATGCGGGGGCCGCGTACACCGCCGGGCGGCCCGGAGCCCGGGCGATCTATTTCGATGTCAAGGCGTTCGAGGCCTACGGCCGGCTCTCGGGCAACACGCTCGACCGGCTCCGCGGCGGGGCCGGCGGACGCGTCGACGAGTCCACGCAGCAGGAAAAACGCCACCCCGCCGATTTCCTGCTCTGGAAGGAAGATCCGAGCCACAAGATGAAATGGGACGCCCCCGACCACCCATCGCTGGAGGGCTGGGGGCCCGGCTATCCCGGCTGGCACATCGAGTGCACCGCGATGGCGCTCGACAGGCTGCTGCTTTTGCGTTCATCACAGAAAATTCGTAATGATCTAAGAGCTGCCTACCCGATTCTTGATTTTCCCGCGGAACCTCAAAATATCAACATTAACACAATCAGATCATATCTCCCGAAAGATCGTGGTGCATCGTTTCGATCTCAGTACAGCGATCGTGAAATTCTCATGTGGGCAATTGCATATGCCTATTCTGGCGAGTCGTTGGAGAAGTCGCACTCTGTTTTCAAATCTCACACCCAAGAATCCGTTCCAACCTGGCAAACCATAAGAAAACGCCTATCAGGGCTTGATCTTGTATCGCAATCTGGGTCGTCGCGACAACTGGGCATCGACCTGCACTCCGGCGGCGAGGACAACATCTTCCCCCACCACGAGTGCGAGATCGCCCAGTCGTGCGCGTTCACCGGCGCGGACCGCTTCGCCCGCCACTGGTTCCACCCGCGCTTCCTGATGGTCAACGGGCAAAAGATGTCCAAGAGCAAGGGGACCTTCTTCACGCCGCGGGAACTGATGGCCAAGGGGATCGATCCCGCGGCGATCCGGCTGGAACTGATCAAGACGCACTACCGGGCGAACGCGGATTTTTCGCTCGAAGGGCTTGGCTCAAGTATCAAAAGAATCAATCGGTTGAGATCTTTCGCGAAGCGTATCGGATACTTGCGTTCGAATGTACATCCCGTTCCTCCTGGCTACCATGCCAATCTCCAAGCCTACTCAAACGATTTCGCAATCGCGATCTCGGATGATCTCAACATCGCAAAAGCTCTCAGCATTATAGATCTAGGAATATCTGAATCTGCATTCTCTTTCGATGACCCGCTAGATGAATGGAGAAAACTTGCATCAGATGCTGAGTCCTTTGTACTCCCTGACAAACCAATCCCGAACGATGAGGCATGGGCCATACTTCAAGGTTCTTCAGAATCGATGGTTGAGCGAAACTGGGCGGCTCTGCATTTAGTTGACAACATACTCGGCATCATCTTCCGACCGGTACAAGAGTCCCAAAACACTGGCATCGCCGTGTACCTCCCAGGAACAACCCCCTCGGAAGAAATCGAATCCCTGCTCGCCGAACGCCGCGACGCGAAGAAAGCCAAGGACTTCGCCCGCTCGGACGCGATCCGCGACGAACTCGCCTCGATGGGCTACGCCATCAAGGACATGCCCGGCGGCAAGGTCGAGGTCGGGCCGAAGTAAGCCCCGAACGGCAAAGCGACCATCGGGCTCCAAAGAGAAGCCCCGAACGTCAGTGAGTGGGCGAGGCGCACCCGCGATTTCGTGCCGCCGAAAACCGGCCGGGCCTTTGGATCCCGCGGCCGGAGAAATGGGAGTCGCCCAGCGTGACGCCACCGCCCCCGTCACTGGCGTTCCGGGCTTCATAAAGAAGCCCCGAACGCGAGTGAGCGGGCGAAGAGCACCGGCGATCCCGTGCCGCCGAAAACCGGGCGGGCCTTTGGATCCCGCGGCCGGAGAAATGGGGATCGCCAAGCGTGACGCCACCGCCCCCGTCACTTGCGTTCCGGGCTACACAAAGCAGCCCCGAACGCCAGTGAGCGGGCGAGGAGCACCCGCGATTTCGTGCCGCCGGGGACCAGACGGGCCTTTGGGGTTCGCAACCGGGGGAATGGGCATCGTCAAGCATGACGCTCCCGCCCCCGTCACTGGCGTTCCGGGCTTCCTATTGGTTGGTCCACCATTCTTTGGTAGCATGAAACGGTGGTTGAGCTCGCCTACTTTCTGACCTGGACCACCTACGGCACATGGCTGCGCGGGGACGCACGCGGCTGGACCGAATCGAAGGACGGCCGCACGGTGCGCAAGCCCCCTGATCCACGCTTGGAGCACGAAGATCGCAACCGCCTGCGCCATCCACCGACGGTGCTCGATAGGCCGATGCGGGACTGCGTCGAAGCCGCTTTGCGCCATGGATGCCGCCACAAGGGGTGGCAACTCGGCGCACTCGCGGTGCGCACGAACCATGTTCATGTGGTCGTCCGCGCCGATGTGCGCCCGGAGCGGGTCCTCGCCGGTCTGAAAGCCTGGGCGACACGCGGGCTCCGCGACCACGGCCTGATTGAGCCCGATCGCACCGTCTGGACCACCCACGGTTCGACACGGCGCCTGTTCACTGATGCGTCGATCATGGCGGCCGTGGATTATGTCAATCGATTCCAGGATGATCGGGCGGGGCGGTACTCGGGTCGGAAGCCGGAGTGAGGGAAGCGCGAACGCACGAGGCAGGGACGGCCTTTGGGCCCGCTGTTGGGGAAACGCGCTATGCACCGTGAGACGCTTCCGCCCCCGTCACTGGCGTTCCGGGCTTCCTGGCCTCCCCGCCCATACCATCCGCCCGATGCTCTGGACCCTGTGGCGGGCCATCCTGTTCGATTTCTGGCGGCTGCTGATCCTCTCCGCCGCGGTGCTGGTCACGGTGGTGGCCTTTGCCGCGACGGTCAAGCCGCTGGCGGACGGGAAGCTGACCGCCGACCAGGCGATCCGGTTCATGCGGTACGCGATCCCGCCCATGCTGGCGTACACCCTGCCGTTCGCGGGCGGGTTCGCGGCGACGCTGGCCTACCACCGGTTCGTGGTGGAGAACGAGGTCACCGCGGCCCACGCGGGGGGCATCGGGCACCGCAAGATCCTCCTGCCGGCGCTGGCCAGCGGCATGCTGCTCGCCGGGGGGCTGATGTACCTCAACGACCGGGTGATCCCCAACTACCTGCTGAGCATGGAGCGGATGATCACGCGGGACTTCGCCCGCCTGATGGTCAACAGCCTGCGCCAGGGCGAGGCCGCCCGGATCGGCAACACCGAGATCCACGCGGACCTGGTCGAGGAGCGCCGGCCCGAGCCCGGATCCCCCGCGCGGGAGCAGTTCCTCCTGGCGGGCGTCGGGATGGTCGAGTCCGACGGCGAGGGCCGGGTGAACATCGACGGCACGGCCCGCCGGGCGTGGATCCTGCTGATGCCGACATGGGCCCTGGGCGACGAGGACCGGGCACGGATCGGCGACGAAGCGGACACCGCCGTCATCGTCAAGTTCATCGATGTGACCGTCTACCGCGCGGGCGCGCCGCAGACGGCCGAGCAGCTCGTGCTGCCCGCGATCCCCATCGCCAGCGTGTTCCGCGACAACCCCAAGTTCTACTCGGGCGCCCGGCTGCGGGAGATCGCGGTCAACCCCGACCTGATGTCCAATGTCGACCGCCAGCGGGCCGGGCTCGCCAGGACGCTCGGCGCAAGCCGGGCCTACGCGGGCTTCGCCGAGGACCTGCGCCGGGCCCGCCCCATCGTGCTCAACGCCCCGGACGGCTCGGGCGTGCGGGTGCTGGGCATGCGGCTGCGGTCCGAGGGGCGGTGGTGGGTGATCGACCCACTGGACGAGTCCGGGCTGGTCGAGGTGGAGGTGCGCGGGCCCGACGGGCGATCGGACCGCCTGACCGCGCGCACGGCCCGGCTGGGTTTGCAGACGGCGGCCGAGAACGATCCCCTGGCCGACCGCTCCGCCGCCGGCTCGTCCCGCTTCGTGCTTGAACTGGCGGGGGTGCGGCTGCTCGGGGCCGGGACGGAGATCGCCCAGACCGCCTATCGCGACCTCTGGCCGGCCGAGGACCCCACCGCGGACCTGCTCGGGCTGTCAAGCCCGGAGCTGATCGAGATCGCGCGGGCCGACCCCGCCGCCCAGTCGCACGGCTCCGGCGTGCCGCAGGCGATCCGCGAGGTCGAGCGTGTGATCGACTATGTGCAGGGCAAGATCCTGGCCAAGCAGCACGAGCGCTGGGCGTTGTCCGCGTCGTGCGTGGTGATGGTGGTGCTCGGCGCGGTGATGGCGATGCACCTCAAGCAGACCACGCCGCTGGTGATCTACCTGTGGAGCTTCTTCCCGGCGCTGGCCTCGCTGATCGTGCTCCAGTCGGGCCAGCAGATGATCAACAACCGCGGCGGGATCGGCGTGTTCGTCCTCTGGAGCGGGGTGGTCTCGCTGGCGATCCTGACCGTGGTGGTCTACCGCCGCATGGCGCGGCTCTGATCGGATGACGATGGGGCGGAGCGAGGATGAGCACGGGTGGTGCACCGCCGGACGCGGGCTGGCGCTGGCCGCGGCGCTGGCGCTGGGCCTGTTCGGCGTCCGGATGCTCTGGCACGCGTTCCTCTCCGATCTGACGCTCGCCGAGGACGAGGCCCATTACTGGCTGTGGTCCACACGCCCGGACTGGGCGTACTACAGCAAGGGTCCCGGCACGGCCTGGCTGATCGCCCTGTCCACCGCCCTGTTCGGGCACAGCGAGTGGGCCGTGCGCCTGCCCGCGGCGTTGGCGTCGAGCGTCGGCATGATGGGCGCGGCGATGGCCGCCCGGTGGACGCTGCCCGGGGACGGCCGGGCCGTCGTGCTCGCGGCGGCCCTGTACGCGCTGGTGCCCGGTTTCGCGGTCGCATCCATGCTGATGACCATCGACGCGCCGTTCCTGGGGTGCTGGGTGTGGGGCGGGGCCTTGGCCGTGCTCGCCCTGCGCACCAACCGTGCGGTTGCCTGGATCGGGCTCGGCGGGTGCGTCGGCGTCGGCCTGCTGTTCAAGCACACCATTGTGCTGCTGCCGCTGGGCGTGCTGCTGGCGTGGTGGTCCGTGCCGGGGCGGCCGCGGCCACGCATCGGCGCGCTGGCCGGCGCTGTGATCGCCGCCGCGGCCGGGCTGCTGCCCATGCTGCTCTGGAACGCGGCCCATGACTGGGTGACCGTGCGCCACCTACTGGGCCACCTGTCCCTGCCCGGCGGCGACACCCCGGCGAGCGGGGACTGGTCGTTCGTCTGGCCGCTGGAAATGGTCGGCGTGCAGATCCCCGTCATCGGCGGGACGCTGGCCCTGGCCCTGATCGGGCTCTGGCGGTCGCGCCGGACCGGGGACGGGCCCTGGATGCGGGCGATGGTGCTGATGGGGGTGCCGGTGTTCGCGTTCTATCTGCTGGTCGCGCTGCGGACGCGGGTGGAGGGCAACTGGGCGATGGCCGGCGCGGCGACGATGGTCGTTCCGGCGGCATGGACGGTGCTCGATGCGGCGCGACGGAAGGTTACCTGGATCCGCGCCGTCTGGTGGTTCACGGCGTTCGCCGGGGTGCTGGTGATCGTCGCCCCGGCGATGCTGGACTTCCTGAGCACGCGCCGGGTGTTCGGGCCATATATCCCGGTGCACCGGGTCACCGGGCTTCGTGCGCACGCGGAGGCGGTGCGGGCGCAGACCGACCTGCTCTCCGATCAGACCGGGCTGGAGCCGTTCGTGATGACCGACCACTACGGGCGGGCCTCCCAACTGGCCTTCTACCTGCGTGGCGGGCCGCCGGTCTACTCGGCCTCAGCCCAGACCGGCGGGCGGCGGTCGCAGTTCGACCTGTGGCCCGACACCGACCTCTCCCGCGGCGAGACCACACGGGCGCTCTCGGGGCGCCCCGCGGTGCTGATCGGGTCGCCGGGCCAAGAATGGGGGGCGGCGTTCGGGTTCATCGAGCCGCTCGGCCCGCTGGAAGGCGAGCCGAACCCCGGGTCACGGGCGGCGTTCCTCGGGTACGGGTACACGGGATTCCACGCGCGGGGCCGGCCGGATGGGTAGCGAACGCAAGGACAGACTGGTGCGCTACTACGGACCGGCCGAGCGCCGGGCGCACCGGCGCGCCTGGTGGCGCAACGCAGGGCTGCTGCTGGCGGGGTTCGTCGTGCTCACGCTGCTCGATGTGCCGCTGGTGTACCTGTTCTACATCGAGGACCGTGAACCGCTCCAGAACTCGGACCTGTACCGCCTGGTCCGCGTCGTGGGCACGCTGTGGCTGTGGCTGCTGGTGATGTGGATCGTCCGGCGGCACGACCGGGTGTGGGACCGGGCCGGATCGCTGTTCTTCGCGCCGATCATCGCGGGGCTGAGTTGCGAGGGGCTCAAGCTCGTGATCGCCCGGGAGCGTCCGGTGCTCGACACCGAGACGCTGCGGTCGGGCTGGTACGCGTTCCGGCCCTTGTTCTCGGGGTTCTCCGACGCGTCCAACCTCGGGTTCCCCTCCAGCCACGCCGCGGTGGCCTTCGCGGGCTGCATGTGTCTGGCCGCGTGGATGCCGCGGGCGAAGTGGATCTTCATCGGCCTGGCCGTGTCCTGCGGCGTGGCGCGGATGCTGATCGGGGCACACTACGCGACGGACATCTATGTCGGCGCGTTGATCGGCTGGGGCTGGGCGCGGTTCTTCGAGCCGGTCGAGCGGCCCAGGCGGTACGGCTGATCCCGGAGCCGGGCTCAGGGTTGCGTCGCCGCGCGCTCGGTCCGCATCGCCAGGCCCACGCCGTCGCCGACGGCCCGCAGCTCGACGATCCGCACGCGCCGGCCGTCGGGCAGGCGCACGACCGGCTCGATCATCAGCGGCTCCCGCCCGGCCAGCACGGCCCGGAGCGTGCCCGCCGCCTCGGGCGCGTAGACGGCCAGCTCGCGCTCCAGCCCGTCGAGCGCCCAGCCCCAGGGCACCCGAAGCCGCCCGACCCGCGCGCCGTGGGCCCGGAGCCAGACCGAACCGTCGCGGCGCACCTCGGGGGTGAACTCGGCCCAGACCACCCCGCCCCGCTCGGTGCGGATGCCCAGGGCCACGCGGTCCCCGTCGAACCCGGCGCGGACCTGGCGGACATCCTCGGGCCAGACGACGCCCTCGCTCTCGATCCAGGCGCGCAGGCGCACGGCCAGCCAGGCGTTGGCGCTGTCCGAGCCGATGCGGACCCGCCAGTCCGACGAACCATCGGCGTCGTCGGTCGGCTCGCGCATCATCGAGACCTGGTTGGCGAAGGCCCGCTCGAGCTTCTCGGCCTCGGCGATGACCTCGGGCGAAACCGGGTCCAGGCCCGGCCACCAGCCCGGCTCGGACCCGGCCCGCCCGAGCGCAAGGACGGTCACGAGCCAGAGCACGACGCACGCGCCGATCGCGCCGATCAGCACGCGCGCGCCGTGGCGGCGCCACCAGGTCACCGATCGGGATGGCCCGGGCTTGGTCACGGACCCACAATAGAAACGCGGCCCGGGAGAGTCCGGGCCGCGTGGGGAAAGCGGGATGGAAAACGGGCGAACAGCCCGTTCGGGCGTGCCCGATCAGCGCTTGGAGAACTGGAAGCGGGCGCGGGCGCCGGGCTGGCCGTACTTCTTGCGCTCGACCTTGCGGGCGTCGCGGGTCAGGAAGCCGGCGTCGCGGAGGGCGGGCTCGAAGTTGGGGTCGTAGCCGACGAGGGCGCGGGCGACGCCGAGGCGGATGGCCTGGGCCTGGCCGGTGATGCCGCCGCCGTGGGCGCGGACGATCACATCGAGCTTGCCGTCGGTGTCGGTCAGGCGCAGCGGGGCGACGGCGTCGTTGCGGTCGCTCATCTCGCTGAAGTACTCGTCGACGGGCTTGAACTTCTGGCGCGAGACCTGGATCTGGAGCGTGCCCTGGCCGGAGTTCTTGGCCGGGCGGAGGCGGACGCGGGCGACGGCGGTCTTGCGTCGGCCGGTGCCCCACCACCAGCCGTGCTTGTCGGCGGGGACGGGGTCGGGCAGCTTGTGCTCTTCCTGGGCCGGGCCGGCGTCGGGGACCAGCTTGGTGCCGGCCAGCTCGGGGTTCATGATCGTGGTCTCGAATCCTGACATATCGGTTCAATCCTCGTTGGACGCGTCCCGCATCCACCGTCCCGGGCACGCCCCGGGAGGCTTTGGAACGCGATGGTGGTTCAGATCTTCAGCTCGACGGCGTTGACGCCCTTGTGGGGGTGGTCGGCGCCGGGGTACACCTTCAGCTTGGTCAGCATGCGCCGGCCGAGTCGGTTCTTGGGCAGCATGCGGCGGACGGCGTCCTCGATCAGCTTCTCGGGGGCGCGCTCGCGGACGGTGTTGTAGGTCTCGGCCTTCAGGCCGCCGGGGTAGCCGGTGTAGCGCAGGCGGAGCTTCTGCTCGCCCTTTTTGCCGGTCAGGCCGATCTGCGACGCGTTGGTGACGATGACGAACTCGCCGGTGTCGACATGGGGGGTGTACTCCGGGCGGTGCTTGCCCATGAGCACGGTGGCGATCTCCGTGGCCAGGCGGCCCAGGGGCACGCCGGTCGCGTCGACCTGACGCCAGCCCTTGGCGACCTCGCCGTTCTTGGCCACCCAGGTCTGACGCCGGAGGTGCACGCGGGTCTTCTTGATCGACATGACAGACACTCCTTGCTGTCGGGCAGGAGGCCGAGGCGGCCACGCCCGTGGTCGGGTTCGTACGCCGCCTACCGGGCGGGGCGGGCCGACCGGGCCGGTTGGGCACGGGCGGCAGACTTTTCATCCGCTGGGCACGGGACGCATCCCGGGCCGGGCCAAGACGATAGGCCGTCCGCCGGGGGGGTCAAATTGTGTTCGCGTCCGGGGCTTCTTTGCGGCCCGGGGGGGCTTCTCGGTGGGCGGGAGGGTTCGAGGGGCCGATGATCATGCCGATGGACCACGATTCCCACCCGCAGCAGAACCCGCATGACCACGCCGGCCGGCCCGTGCCGCCCCCGCTCGTGGAATCCATGATCGCCGACAACCGGCCGCGGCGGACGCGACAGGGAAACCCCGTGGTGGCCCCGGATCCGGGCACGCCGGGATCGCGCCGCCTGGCCCTGCTGGCCGCCGTGGTGCTGGCCGGGCTGGCCATCGTCTGGCAGAACATCGGGCACGACCGCCAGCAGCAAGTCGTCCAGGCCCCGCCGCCCGAAGCGCCCGCGGCCCAGGCGGCCGACCAGCCGGCGCCAGGCGGCATGACCGACATCATGGCCCGGGCGCTGCTGCGCGTCCGGGGCCTGGTGGCCAACCAGCCCGAGTCGGACCTGGCCAACTTCGTGAAGATGGTCGCCGACACCGAGACCACCGACGCGGACCGTGTCCGCACCACGATCTTCGCCGCCGAGTATCTCGGGCCGGAGGCGGCCCTCGAACGGATCGCCGAGCAACGGGCCGAGCTGCTGTCGCGGGAAACGCCTCCGATGCCGGACTCGGAGGCCGAGCCGCAGCCCGATCAGGGCACGGTCTCCGGAGCATCCAACCGCGACCTGATCCGGGCCGAGCTGGACGCGCTTGAGGTCATCTATACCCGCGGACCGGAAGCCCTCGACGACGCGGCCCGGGAGCAGCTCGCGGACCGGTACGGACGGCTGGGCGCGTTCGTACTCAGCTACAGCCAGGCCGAATCGGTGCGCAACCGGATCATCGGCGGGCCTTGGCCACTTGTCATGTTCGGGTTGGGTGTGGCGTGCCTCGTGGGCCTCGGGCTGCTGGCGGGGCTGGGGCTGCTGATCTGGGGGGTGATCTGGTTCACGGGCCGGCGTCGGACGATGGCGATGCCGGTTCCGTTGCCGGGCGGCTCGGTGATGCTGGAGGTCTACGCGCTGTTCGTGGGGCTGTTCGCGCTCATGGCGATCGGCTCGAGCATTGCCGATGCGCACGCCCCGGAGCGTTTCATGCCGCTGATCGGGCTGTTCCAGCTCGTCGGGCAGTGGGGTCTCTTGCTGGTGGTGCTCTGGCCGGTGCTGCGGGGGATGCCCGTGTCCACCTGGCGGCACGCGATGGGCCTGCACAAGGGGCAGGGCGTGGGCCGCGAGATGGGCGTCGGCCTGCTGGTCTATCTGGCGTTCATCCCGATCTACCTGATCGGCGTGCTGGTCACGGTGGTGCTGATGTCGCTGTGGAACCTGTTCCGCACGCGGGTGCTCGGCGCCGGGGAGGACGCCGTTCCCGTGAACAACCCCGTGGTGGAGATGGTGGGCAGCGGGGATCTCTTCACGATCGTGCTGGTGTTCCTGCTCGCGACCATCTGGGCCCCGCTGGCCGAGGAACTGGTCTTCCGCGGCGCGCTCTTCCGGCACCTTCGCGCCCGGCTGCACTGGGTGGCGGCCGGGCTGGTCAGCGCCCTGCTCTTCGCGTACCTGCACTCGTACGGGCCGCTGATGGTCGCGCCCCTGGTGGTGCTGGGCTTCGCCTTCGCCTTCATGCGTGAGTGGCGCGGCTCGATCATCGCGCCGATGTTCGCCCACTTCCTGCACAACTTCACGATGCTGGTGATCATCATCACGGCGTTCGCGGTGTTGGGATGAGGCACTAGGCATTAGGAAGAATTCGAGTGCCTAGCGCCTAATGCCTGGCCTACGACCCCGTCACCTTCTTCAGCGCCCGGTTGGCGATGGCCCCGATGATGCCGAGCACGGCCAGCGTCAGCACGATGCCGCCGACGATCATCCATCGCGGCTTCTCGACATCGGCCCAGTCGGTGATCTGGCTGCCCACGAGCACGGCGGCGAAGGTCCTGGGGGCCATGCCGATCAGGGTGCCCGCCAGGTAGATCCGCTTGGACACGCCTGAGCTGGTCAGCACCAGGTTCATCAACGCGAACGGCGAGTTGGGCGGCACGCGCACCAGCGTGACGATCAGGAGCGCCTTGGCGAAGCCCGAGCCGACCAGCGCGTCGCGGACCACGCGGGCCTTGACATTGCGCTCGATCTCCTTCTCCACCCGATCGCGGGCGAAGTTTTTCGAGATCAGGAAGCCGACCAGCGATGCGCCGCCGAAGCCGACCCACGCGGCCGCGAAACCAACGGGCATGCCGAAGGCGTAGCCGGCGAGGATGGCCTGGGAGTAGGTGGGCAGCAGGCCGCAGCCGGCGGTGACGATGAAGATCAGCACATAGGTCGCCACGCCGAGGGCCAGGCGCATCGGGCCCGCCTCGGCCTCGCCGCGGAGGAACTCGGAGATCGGGCCCATGTTGAGCAGGACAAGGAAGCCCCCGAGCGCGGGCAGGGCGGCCCAGGCCACGCCGAGCCACGCCGCCGGGCCAAGGCGTTTGAAGATCGCGCCGAACGAGTTGTCCTCCGGCGCGCCGGGGAGCTGGGGGGTTTCAGCGGGCGGCTGGGCGGGAGCAGGGGCCTCGGGCTGCTTGGGGTCGGGTTCCATAGGGCCGATGGTACCCGTGCGGGGGGCTTGCCTCTGCTGTGCCTACGGGAACAAACCACAGAGAACACCGAGGGCACAGAGGATCACAGAGGAAAAGATCCGGATCTTCAAGCTCTGTGTCGCTCTGTGCCCTTCGTGATCTCTGTGGTGGATCAGCGACCCGTCACGGTTTGAGGGCCGCGATGTCCAGGCTGGTGACGAGGTCGCTCGGCTTCACGCCCTCGGGCAGGCTGTCCATGATCTTCTTGTACAGCGGGTCCTGCCAGTCGCTCATGGCGTCGATGTAGCCCGGCTTGCCGGTCAGCGTGATGCCCGCCAGGCCGGCGTCGAGCATCTGCCGCTCGGTCTCCTCGACCAGCACCGCGCCCGCGACACAGCCGACGAGGGCCTCGACATCGGCCTTGATGGCCTCGGGCAGCGGGCGGAGCAGGGCCAGATCGCTGACCGCCACCCGCCCGCCGGGCTTGAGCACGCGGGCGATCTCGCGCCACACCTGCGCCTTGTCCGGCGAGAGGTTGAGCACGCAGTTGGAGATGACCACATCCACGCTGGCGTCGGGCACGGGCAGGTGCTCGATCTCGCCGAGGCGGAACTCAACATTGTCCAGGCCGGTCTGCTCGGTGTAGGCGCCCGTGTTCTTACGGGCCTTGGTGATCATGTCGGGCGTCATGTCGACCCCGATCACGCGCCCGGCGGCGCCGACCTTCTTGCCGGCGATGAAGCAGTCGAACCCGCCGCCGGAGCCGAGGTCCAGGACCACCTCGCCCGGTCGGAGCGAGGCCAGCGCGGTGGGGTTGCCGCAGGACAGGCCCATGTTGGCCGACTCGGGCGTGGCGGCCAGGTCGTCGGCGCTGTAGCCGATGGCCGAGGCGAGTTGCTCGGGTGTGAAGCTGCTGGTGCCGCAGCACATGCCGCCGCCATTGGCGGGCGTGCAGCAACCGGAGGATTCCATCGCCGTCGCGGCCTGGGCCGCGGACCACGACCCGGCCCGGGCGATGGTGCTGTAGCCGTCGCGGACCTTGGAGCGCACATCGTCCTGCGTCAGTTGGTCCTGCGCTGGCGTAGCGACGGAGGCCTGCTGCCTCTCATCTCCGCCGCAGCACGACGGGCCGCAGCAGGAAGACATCTCAGGCGAGTTCTTTTCGGTGTTCTTTTTGATGCCGAAAATGGGTGGATCCTTTCGGAATGGGTTTTCTGAACGCCTCCCCCCGAGCTTCCGGGGGAGGTGCCGGAGCGGAGCGGAGGCGGAGGGGGTCTTGGGACAGCCAAGCCCATCCTCGCCTCCAAAGACCCCCTCCGTCACGGCGGCGCCGTGCCACCTCCCCCGGAAGCCCGGGGGAGGAGGGGGAGGAGGGCGTCGGGCAGTGTTTCGATGAATGTTCTGATCTCGTCGCGCACCCGCCGGTAATGTGGGAGCGCCTCGTCATCGGTCTTCGCGTCCTTGGCCAGGCGCGGCGGGTCGTCGAAGCCGGCGTGCACGACCCGCGCACGCCCAGGGAAGGCCGGGCACGATTCGTGGGCCGCATCGCACACGGTCACGACGAAGTCGAACCGGACATGCGCCAGGTCGTCCGGGTGTTTGCTGTGATGGCCGCTGATGTCCACGCCGGCCTCGCGCATCGCCTCGATCGCCAGCCGGTTCATGCCGTGCGGGCTGGTCCCGGCGGAGTACGCCTCGACCGAGTCGGCCCGGAGCGCCTTCGCCCAGCCCTCGGCCATCTGGCTGCGGCAGGAGTTGCCCGTGCACAGGAACAGCACGCGGATCTTCTCGGATGTCTTCTCGTTCGTCACTGCGAGCCCCTTTCCATACCGCCCGTCGCGGCGGGCGAGATCGGTTCCCCGACCAGGCGCAGCAAAGCATCGACACCGACCGGAGGCTCGGCCTGCCAGGGAACGACGAACGCCCGTGCGGCGTGCTCGGCATGGACCGCCCGGATGAGCGACGCCTCTCCTGCCGCCCGCGCCCGCAGGAGTGGGTCGGTCGTCTCGGCGACGGACAGGGACGCGTTGATGACCCACGCGTACGGCTCGACCCCCGCGCGCCGAAGCTCGTCCTGGAGCCCCGCGGCTTCGAGCACCGGCGTCGTTTCTGGCAGTGTGACGATCAGCACTTTGGTCTGCTTGGGGTCCTGCAGGCGCATCATCGGCGTGGTGAAGCGGGTTCCGCTCTTGGCGTGACGCTCGATCTCGCGGTGATACGAGCCGGTCGCGTCCAGCAGCAGCAGTGTGTGCCCGGTCGGGGCAGTGTCCATCACGACGAATCGCTTCTGGGATTCCTTGATCACCCGCGAGAACGCCTGGAACACGGCGATCTCCTCAGTGCAGGGCGAGCGGAGGTCTTCTTCCAGCAACGCCCGGCCCTGGAGGTCGAGGTCCTTGCCCTTGGTTTCAAGCACGCGGCTCCGGTAGGCCTCGGTCTCGGCCCTGGGATCGATGCGGCTCACCTCGAGTCGATCGGCCCCGCCGCCGATCGCGTCGGCGATGTGGGCGGCCGGGTCGGTCGTTGTCAGATGGACGCCGTAGCCCCGCCGGGCCAGCTCGGCCGCGATCGCCGCGGCGATCGTTGTCTTGCCGACGCCGCCCTTGCCCATCACCATCACGAGCCCGTGCCCGTCGGCCTCCACGGCGCTGACGAGTTCGGCCAGGCGGCGGGTCTCAGCGGCCTCCGGCGATGAGGCCGGAGCGCCGAAATCCGCGGACGGATCGAACGGGTCGAGCAGCGCCCGCAGCGCATCCACGCCGACCAGGTTCACCGGCCGCAGCACGACTTCGTCCGCCGGCAACGACCGCAGCGATCCGGGCATGGCCCCCACCGCCTCGGCGTCGCGCTGACGCATGGACCGGGCCAGGGGGTCGTCGCTGCCCGTGTCCGGCATGACGCCGTTGACGACCAGCCGCTGGTTTTTGACGCCGATCGCGTGCAGCTCGGTGCTCGTCCGCGCCGCCTCGGCCAGCGCGGCTTTCTGCGGCCGGCTAACCAGCACGATGGTCGTCCGGTCCGCGTCGGTGAGCGACTCGACGGCCGAATGGTACTGCAACCTCTGCTTCTCAAGGCCCGAGAGCGGACCCAGGCACGACGCGCCGCCGGTGTTGGTGTCGAGGAAGTCGGACCACGCGCCGGGCAGCGTCAGCAGCCGAAGCGTGTGCCCCGTCGGCGCGGTGTCGAAGATAATGTGGTCGTAGCGTCCGACCGTCTGCGCGTCGGTCAGGAGCCCCGTGAACTCGTCGAACGCGGCGATCTCTGTTGTGCACGCGCCCGACAGCTCCTCCTCCATGCGGCGGATGACCTCGTCCGGCAGCGAGCCGCGCACCGGCCCGACGACCCGGTCGCGGTAGCTCTGCGCGGCGGCGTTTGGGTCGATATTCAACGCGTTGAGGTTGGCGACCCCTCCGATGGGCGTCGGGGTTCCCGAGCCGATGTCTGTCCCAAAGACATCCGACAGGTTGGACGCCGGGTCGGTGCTGACCAGAAGCACCCGCCGGCCCGCATCGGCCAGCCGGACCGCCGTCGCGCACGCGAGCGAGGTCTTGCCGACCCCTCCCTTACCCGTGAAGAACAGAAACTTGGTCGCCTCGGTGTGCCAAGTCATGTAGCCCTCTTTCGCTCGGAGTAGTCGTTGAGTCGGGGATCAGCAGCATCCGTCGGAACCGCCGCAGCATTTGCCGCCGGAAAGACGCGCACGGTCCCCCGCTGCCGCCGTCGTCTCGCCCCCGGCCAGCCCGGCCAGCTCCGCCAGACGATCACGCGAGGGATAGTCGCCCTGGTTGACCACGCGCCCATCCGCGACGATCACCGGCAGAGCCTTGGCGTTGCTCTCGGCCACGATCCGCTGCACGTCGATGTTGGTGACGAACGCCATCGGCTCCTGCGCCAGGTTGTAGCGCCGGACCTCGACGCCCCGGCTCCGCAGCCAGTCCAGGTCCGCGGCCAGTCGGGAGAGACGCTCATCCGGCTCGACGCCGCAAACGCCGGTCGAGCAGCACATAGGCGGGTCGAAGATCTCGATTCGTTTCATGGCAATCTCCTTCATGGTTGAGTGTGTTCCGGACTTGCCACGGGGGACGCCTGTCCGCAGCCAAGGGCGCCCTTTTCCTCGCAGCAACCCCGCTCGCCGGGCACGAATCCTTCCGGACAGCACTGATCGATCGCGTCGGCCAACGCCCGCAGGGTCTTGCTCAACTCCTGGTACCGCACCGCGTAGCGAACCACGCGGCCGTCGCGCTCGCTGGACAGCACGCTGGCCTTCTCCAGCGTCGCCAGGTGCCGGGAGACCACCGAGGTGTCCACCGAGCAGCACGCGGCCACCTCGGACACCGAGCACGGCCGCCCGCACTTGGCGATGCAGGCCAGCAGCCCCGCCCGGGTCGGGTCGCACAGGGCCTTGAACAGGTCCGGGTTGAGGAGCCGGTCGATCGGCCCGCAGCACGCCGCGGCCTGCACCGGGGACTGGGGTCGGGATGGATTCATTTGCATCATAATGCAATGGTTGCATTGATGTGCAAGAATGTCAAGCCGACCCGTCAGATCGTGTTAGATGGTGTATAGTAAGGATTATGATCGGGTCTGAGCCGGGGTTTCCAGCACGAAGCGCCGGTTTTCCCAGAGTTTCTCGACCCGCTCGGCGAAGCCGCTGGTCGCGGGCAGGTCCCGCCCGCAGCCGACGAGCAGGTCGACCATGCCGTGGAAGTCATCCAGGCCGATGTGCTCCTGGCCGACCCGGGGCACGCCCTGGTAGGTCCCGGACTGGACCTCGGCGAGGTTGGCCATGTTGTGGTAGTTGCCCAGGGGCAGGCAGACGCAGGTGGACGCGTAGCCATAGGCGCAGAAGACCGACGCCTCGCACGCCCCGCCGGCCATGAGTTTGCGCTGCCACTTCCATTTGGGCATCTCGCTGAACTTCTGGGCCGCGGTGGGCAGGGACGGGCCGCCGGCGATGGACTCGGCGACCTTGGCCACGGCGGCGGTCAGCTCGGGCGAGAAGACCGAGACGCGGTCGCCCACCCGGACGATCGGCCCGCCGTGGATCGGCGAGTCGGGGAAGGACCGCGAGTTCTCCAGGGCGATGACGCGGCTGTTCCTGGGCATGAACCCGTCCTTGGCCGCGCCGATGGCCCCGATGAAGCCGATCTCCTCGGCCCGCGTCAGCAGCACGCGGACATCGCCGACCGGCTCGCCGGACTCGCGCATCCGGCGGAGTTCGTCGAACGCGGCGAGCGCCCCGGCCAGGGCGGCCAGGTCGTCGCAGGCGTGTGTGTGCAGGATGCCGCCGAACTCGTCGTCGATCACCCGCGGCTCGGGCAGGTCCCAGACCGCGATGTCGCCCGGGCGTCCCGCCTCGGCCCCGTGGGGGGCGTCGGTCTCGCAGTGGTACTGCTTGAAGGGGCGCTCGTCGGTCTCGGACCACGCCACGCCGTCGGGTTGGTGCTCCCCGGTGATGGTTCCGAGCACCGAGGCGTCCCCCGTGTGGACCCGGACGCGGGCGTCGGGGAAGTAGTCGGCCATGACCCCGCCGCGGAAGCCGAGCACCAGCGTGGTCGGCGAGAGCACCTCGTCGACGACGAACGCCGGATGGTCGAGGTGGGCGGTGAAGTAGACCGGCGCGTCCTGGCCGGGGGGGGCGGGGGGACCGGCGAAGCGGAGTTCGATGTTGCCGTGGGCGTCGCGTCGCGCCTCGATCCCGGGCCGCTCGGCCACCCAGCGGTCGACCCATCCGACCACGCGTCCCTCGTGGCCGGCGGCGGTGGGGATGGCCGTGAGTTGCTTGAGCCAGGTCAGGTGGTCATCGCGTCGGTCGTCGGGGATGGGCATGAGCGATCGTAGGGGACGGCGGTTCCCCGTCACGAAGCCCGACCCCGGCCCGCTCATCGGGCGCACGGGTCCAGGAACCGCTGGACGAAGGCGAACAGGTCGTCCATACTCACCGTGCCATCGCCGTTGAAATCGGCCGCGGGATCACCGGCGAGAAAAGCCCTGAGAAACGCGGCGATGTCGAAGAAATCAAAGCGCCCGTTGCGGTCGAAGTCCGCCGGGTGGAACGCCGGCACGACGATCCGCTGATCCGGCTGTACATCGAACAGCGTCTCGGTCGAGCCGTCGGCCCAGCGGATCTCGACGGAGTCAATGATCTCCGCGTCGCCGAGACCGAAGTGCAGCGTCTGCTCGGACTGGCTGAGGTAGGTGGTGCGCGAGTCGAGCAGTTGGGTCTGCGTGCGTCCGCCCGCGGTGACCCGGACCCGTGTGCCCACGCCGCGGGGGGCCAGGCAGGGGTGGGCGTCGGTGTCGAAATCGATCCGCAGGAAACGCCCGGGGTTGGGTGTTTCGTTGCGGTAGAGCCGGGCCTGCCCGCCGTTGCTGACGATCAGCAGGTCCACGCGTCCGTCGGCGTCGTAGTCGAGGTGGACCAGCCCGCGGCCCTGGCCGACCCAGGCCACGCCCGCCTGGGCCGCCCGGTCGGCGAAGGTCCCGTCGCCGCGGTTCATGTAGAGGCGTGTGGGCGTGGAAGGCCAGGCGGGCCAGCCCCCGGTGACGGCCAGGTCGGTCCACCCGTTGTTGTTCGCGTCGAACGCCGTGACGCCCCAGGCCCAGCCGCTGTCGAGCACGCCCGCCTGGGCGGCGGTGTTGTCGAACCGGGGCAGGCCGTCCGGGTCGTTGCCGAGGCCGCGGTACAGCGTGTTGCCGCAGGGCGGGTTGCTCATGGGCCGGTAGATGTCGGACATGAACCAGTCCAGAACGCCGTCGCCGTCCAGATCGGCCAGCACCGAGCCCATGCCGAAGCAGTCGTGGCTGATCCCCGCCGCCTGGGTGATGTTCTCGAACGCGAACGAGCCGTCCGGCTGCGTCCCCTGGTTCCGGTACAGGCGGGATGTCCTGAAGTCGTTCGTCAGCAGCAGGTCCGGCCAGCCGTCCCCGTCGATGTCGGCGAAGTTGGGCGTGAAGCCGCGCAGGGGCGACGGTTCGGGCGGCAGGATCTGCGAGACATTGGCGAAGGTACCGTCGCCGTTGTTGCGGAACAGGCGGTTGCCGCCGGGGTGGGCGATCCAGGTGGACACGAACAGGTCGAGCCGCCCGTCGAGGTCAAAGTCCCCGAACGCGGCGCCCATCCCACCGACGACCCCGAAGACATGGTGCACGCCCGCCTGGGCCGCGACATCCACGAAGCGCCAGCGCCCGTGCTCGTCCGGGCCCTGGTTCTCGTAGAGGATGCAACGGCCGACCGCGGGCGGGAACGGGAAGTCGCCGTAGTTGACGACGAAGATGTCCAGATAGCCGCTGTTGTTGAAGTCCCCCACCGCGACCCCCGCGGCCCGGGTCCAGCGGTTCACGCCCCACAACGGGGCCTCGTCCACGAAGGTGCCGTCGCCCTGGTTGATGTAGAGCTTGTCCGGCCCGCTGCCGCCGGCGGGCACGAACAGGTCGGGCAGCCCGTCGTTGTTGAAATCCCCGACCGCGACCCCGCCGGCCATGAAGGCGTTCTCGCCCGGATAGCCCGCGTTGGGGATGAAGGTGGCGTTGGAGAGCCCGGCCTCGTGGGTGACCAGACGAAACACCGGCGCCGGCCCGGCCGCGGCCACCGCCGCCACCGGCCCGAGCAGCGCCCCAGCCAACAGCATCACCCCGCACGACATGACACAGAGCATGCCCGAACCGGGCCCGATGATCAAGCAAAATCGCCCCGCCCTGGGTGGGGGCGGGCGGGGGGCCGATTATCGCCGGCGGCGGGCCAGCAGACCCAACCCGGCCAGGGGGGCGAGCACGCCGGGGGTCGGAACGGCCATCGTGAAGATCACCTGCGACACCGGGCCGCCCGACGGCCAGTCCACGATGCTTCCGACCACGGTCAACCCGTCACCCGAGAGCGTCGTGAAACCGACCTCCTGCGTGTCCGACAGCGCATACCCGGTCGCCAGGAACAGGTCCATCAGGTCGACCGTGCGGCCGTCGTCGTAGAGCAGCAGCGAACGGAAGTCGTCACCAGCGTCGAGTGCCTGGACGAGCATCACGCCCGCGTCGTCGCTCAGCGACTGGACGCGCAGTCCGGTGTACCCGTCCGCTTCGATGGCGTTCAGGTGTCCGTCGCGGTACATCCACGAGGTGAGTTCCGTGTTCGAAAGTGGGCCCGACTCCTGCCAGCCCACGATCACGGACCCGTCAGCGCTGACCCCCATCGTGTTCATCCGCACGGGGGCATCGGTAGGCAGTGTTCCGATCTCGGTGTACGCACCGTTCTCGTACACGACCGTTCGTCTTTCGGCCATGGCGTCGCCGCTGTTCGGGAGGGCCACATCGAGCACGACCATGTCCCGGCGTGACGAGGCGTGCACCCCGGTCACGCTTGCATACGCCTGCGGGAGAAAACCAAAGTCAGCACCCGGCCCGTTCTCGTCCCAACGCACGATCCTCTGGCGGATCGGGTCGAGGGTGTCCGGTGTGTGGTAGAACACACTGGACCCATCGCGCGTCAACGCCGCGGAAGTCCATTCGCCCTCCGGCACGAAGATGCTCGTGTGCACGCCGTTGCGGGTGTGCGATAGCACGCGGTTCGAGTGGATTCTCCCGAAGTTCAGGCTCGCCGTCCCGTCGGACGAGAGGCCGTAGTTCAAGTTCGTGATCCCATAGCGTGGAAGGCCCTGCCAGGACCCGTCGGACCAGACATACCCATCGTGCGACACCAGATGGTCGTTGTACAGTTCCAGCGCGAGCACGCTCCCATCGGCGGACGCGTGGGTCGCCCAGCCGCGGTGGTACCCCGGCAGGACCTCGATGATCCGGAGCTGCGCGGACGCGACGGAACCGGATGCGATCAGGACGGCGGCGGAGATGGTGGCTTTGAGCATGCCGTCGTATCGGGCACGCCGGGCGGATGCCTGCACACTTCGGGGACGGCGCTCAGCGCCGACGCCGGGCCGCGAACAACCCGGCGGCCCCGAGTGCGAACACCGACGCGGGCCCAGGGACGGTCAGTGTGAAGAACGAGATATTGGGTACGGACCCGCCATCGGGTCGGATCACCAGACCGGCCACCGTCAGGCCGTCGTGGGAGAGAGTGGTGCTGGTGGTGTACGCCCCGTCCCCGAGCGAAAGCCCCGCGTCCGCGAGTAAGCGATCCACGGAGAGGCGGCGGCCGTCGTCGTACAGGAGAAACGACTCCAAGCCCGTCCCCGGTTCGTTCCACGCATCGACGAGCATCGTCGAGCCGTCCAACGAAAGCCCCAGTGCCCGCACCGTGCTAAACCCGTCAATGGTCAGCTCAGAGAACACGCCGTCTCGAACCGTCCAGGCTCGCTTGTTGCCATATGTCCATCCGCCCGCGTCGTCCCACGAGGTTTCGTTCCCGAGGATCAGTGATCCGTCGCCGCTCATCGCGACCGCATTCGATCTGGTGTATGCCGCCGAAGACAGCACGCCGATCGCGGTCAGGTTGCCGCGATTGAAGATAACCGCCCGGCGCGGGCCACCGACATTGTAGGAACTGTCGCGGAGATCCAGATTCATGACGAAGATGTCGTCGAGGGCCCCGACCACGAACTGCGCGGGCGTGCTGTAGAGGTCCGGCAGCGTGGCCAGTGTGGTCGAGACGCCGTTGCGCCAGCGATGGACGGAGCCGGCCGCGAGCTGGCTCGATTCGTGCTGGCTGTAGAAGATCGTGGTCCCGTCCGGGCTCAGCGCGCTGTCAGCAAGACGCATCCCCGGCCCGGCCTCGATCCGCGTCGCGAACCCGGCGCGGTCCAGAACGAGCGAGCGGTGGTGCATCCCGTCGGCGTACAGCACACTCGAACCGTCGCTGGACAACCCGACCAAAAAACGGTGCTGCTCGAGCCCCGGCATGGAGCGCCAATCGCCGTCCCGGTGCACATACGCCCGGATGTACGCCTTGTTGTTGATGAGCGTGGCCGCCAGGGTGCCCCCGCCGTTCGAGACGGCCACGGGCGCCCCGCCCCAGGCGTCGTGCGGCATCGGGATCTCGGCAAGTTCCGCGGCCGTCGCGCTACTCAGAGCGCACCCGAAGGCCAGCCCAACAGCGGATCGCGTGTTCATCCACCACCCATCGTGCCGAACCCGCTGAAACCTCCACAAACTCCGGAAAAACCAGAGTCCGAAGCGTCCCGAAGGCTCCCGATCGTCACTCGCCAGACGCCCGCCGCCTGCGCGGCTTGCCGGCCCGCTCGCTCACCGGCGTGACCCGCTGGGGGAAGATCGCCGTGGAGCCGCCGCGCATTTCGTCGAAGGTCCGCACGGGCCCGGCCTTGATCCGCTCGCATGCCGTCTTCGCGTTGGAGGGGGAGAACTCCGTGCCGATGAAGCGGCGCCCGGTGTGGTGGGCCACCACGCCGGTGGTACCGCTGCCCAGGAACGGGTCGAGCACGAGGTCGCCCGGGTTCGAGGTGCTGGCGATGACGCGGTAGAGGTAGGCCTCGGGGAGCTGGTTGTCGTGCTTGTCGCGCCGTTCCTTGTTGTTGCCCTGCACGCGGCCCCAGTACGGGCCGTACCAGACATCCATCGGCACGCGCAGGCCGGGGGGCATGCCGTCCTTCTTCGACTCGGTCCGCGCATCCCCGTAGATGGCGCGCCGGTCGGAGGTCTCGAGCACGGGGTCGGGGTTCCAGGTGCGCCGGTCGGGGTCTTTGGCGAAGTACAGCGCGTGGACCTTGGAGTTGATAAACCGGGTGCGGGTGTTCTGCCCGAAGCGGTAGTGCCAGACGCACCAGTTGACCATGTGCAGCCCGCGCGCTTTGCAGTGCACCACGATCTCGGCGGCCCAGTCGTCCGGGATGTTGACCCACATCGACCCGGTGTCCTTGAGCCCCGAGATGCACAGGTCGATCCACTGGAAGGTGAACGACTTCGCCTCGCCGAGCGGCCGGTCGGCGTCGCGCCGGTCGCAGTATTCCTCGTCGCGCAGTTTCTTATCGTCCCACGCGTCGCCGGCCCGGTGGCGGTCGTAGTCCCGCGCCCAGTTGAACGGCGGATCGGCGAAGACCAGGTCCAGCTCGCGGTTCTTGACCTCGGGCAGGCGCGCCAGAATCTCGCGGCAGTCGCCGATGTGGACCCGGGCCTCCAGCCCGGTCTCGGGGTGCACCCTCGTCCACGGCTTGGAACGCTTCTTCGTGCTGGCAGTGGCGGCGGGCATGGACGCAGAGAATAGCTCCGAATCCACAAGGGCGCAAGTCGCTCACACCAAGATTCAGCAGCGCACCCATCCACGCGCCACCCGTGCGCCGCACATGATCCGAACAGGTCCTCGCTCAGGGACACCCCGCGGCAAAAGCGTCCACGAACGCGGCCACATCCGCGAAGTCGAACACGCCGTCGCTGTTGAAGTCCGCGGCCGGGTCCTGTGTCAAGAACAGGTTGAGGAATGTACGGATGTCGAAGAAATTGACGGCACAGTTCAGGTCGAAGTCCACCGGGCAGATGAGGAGCGGGTTGTTCCATCGTGAGACGCTGTGGCCCGGGTTCGTCGGGGATGGGTTCATGGTACCGCCGACATAGAGAGCTGACTTGTTCTCGTCCACGAAAGAGAACATACAGACGAGTGGGTCGATGTGGGTGCTGTCGCCAACCGGCGACCAGGACGCACCGTTCCAGCGTGCGAGGCTCCCGCTTGCGACCCCGCCCGCACGCTCAAGCAGGCCGCCCGCGTAGAGGGCGGGACCGCTGCCGTCGTCGTGCGAGGTCATCGCGGCGATCCATTGGCCTTCGAGCCCCGACGCGATCGAAACCCACTCAACGCCGTCCCAGCGGACCACGACCGGAGCTTGCCACTGCATGTGTCCGCCTGCGTACAGAGCGGGTCCGGTCCCGTCATCGAAAACCGCAAGACTGTTCAAGGTTGTGCCGCTGATCACGCCGCCCAAGGGCGTCCAAGAGGCCCCATCGAGCCTGGCGACCTGCGCGGGAACACCCCCGATACTGAAGGTGCCGAGGGCGTAAAGCGCACCGCCACCACCATCGTCATATACCTCAAGTGCATTGATGGTTCCGTCCAGACCGCTATCGACGGCCGACCACACCGAACCATCGAACCGCACGACCCGGGACTCGGTCAGAACGCCGCCCACCGTCGCCCTGGCGCCGCCGAGATACAGCGCCGGCCCGGAGCCTTCATCGAAAACGATCATGTCCCGGGCCCCGATGTTGATCACATCCGGGTCGAACGGGACCCACGCGGCCCCGTTCCATCGTGCCACAGTGGCATCGCGGCCATCCGTCAGGTTAAGAAAACCCTTCCCGAACAGGACCGGCCCCGAACCATCGTCGAAGACTTCCAGTACATCGAGGGCTCCCTGCTGGACGCCCGGCGCCGGCCCCAACGGCTCCCAAGAGGACCCATTGAACACCTGCACCGAATCCAAGAGCCCGTCCTTCATCAAGTTGAGTGCTGAGGCTGCGAGCACTTGGGGCCCCGCACCGCTGTCGAAGACCACCAGATCCACTGGGTCCTTTTGCAAGTACCCGTTGAGCGCTGTCCAGCCGCAGTCCTGATCGACAGGCCCGGCCACAACAACCCCCGCTCCGATGACAAAGACCCCCCCCAAAGCCCAACCCGCCCCAACGCGCAATCCCTGTTTCATGATGCCCTCCCTCCCGGCCGAGGCCGCGATGTATGCAGCATAAAGACAGATAACAGATAATCAAGGGTTTTATTGCTGGCCCTCCCAACTTTTCATTCGACTCACCAGATCGAGTGTTCTGTGTCGCATTTGGACTGCGCTCACCTCGGCTCGCCCACCAGCACCCGCACCGGCTCGCCGCCCATCTCCCCCGCCAGCACCGCCAGCCCGCGCCCCATGCCGAGCCGCGCTCGCTTGCGCCGCGAGCCGAACAGCTTCTCCGACTCGGTCCTTCCCAGCGCCGCCATGACGCGCCCCATCAGCCCGCCTACCTGCTCGACCCGCACCACCACATCCACCGCGCGCGTCTTGGTGATCTGCACCCCCACCCGCACCGGCTCGCCCGCACCCGCCACGATGCCCGCCGCCTCGATCGCTTTGGCCCACTCCCGGGGCGCGTAGCCCCCGTCCTGGTTGTAGCGGATCACCCGGAGATGACGCAGCGTCCCGCTCATCGAACTAATCTACGCCAGGTGACCGCCCCCCGTTCCCAGCACGACCAGACCCCGGACGCCCCGGACGCCCCGGCCGACCTGTCCGTCGCCATCGTCTGCCGGAACAACGCCGACACCATCGGCGCGGTGCTCGAATCCGTCCGCGGCCTGGCCTCTCAGCTCGTTGTGGTCGACTCCGGCTCGACCGACGCGACGATGGACCTTGTACTCGCCTGCCGCGACTGGGCCGAGGTCGTGCTGCTCGAAACCGCCTGGCGGGGCCACATCGCCACCAAGCAGCTCGCCCTCACGGCCTGCACCCGCCGCCACGCCCTGGCCCTGGACTCCGACGAGCCCCTGACGCCCGAGCTGGCCGCGTCCGTCCGCGACGCCTGCGCCCGCGGCGTCCCCGCCGCCCGCGTCAACCGGGTCGTCGAGTACCGCGGCCGCCTGTTGACCCACTGCTGGCAGCCCGAATGGCGCCTCCGCCTCGTCCGCACCGACCTCGTCGCCGAGGGCAAAGCCGCCTGGGGAGGGCTGGACCCGCACGACAAGCTCGAAGTCGCCCCCGGCACGCCCGTCGAGTCCCTCCGCGGCACGCTGATCCACCGCTCCTTCGCCTCCTTCGAGCAGCACCTGTCCAACCAGCTCCGCCTGCAGGCCGTCTCGGCCCGCTCGCTGCGGGACGCGGGCCGCCGGGGCCACCCGCTCCGCCTGCTGACCTCGCCGCCCGGGGCGTTTCTCAAGCAACTCATCATCAAGGGCTCGTGGCGGGACGGTCGGGCCGGCTGGCTGGCCGCGAGCACCGCCGCCGCGGGCGCCCTGATGAAGCACATGATCCTGCTGGAACTGGCCGACCCGCCGGCACGGGAAACCCACCCCGGGGCATCGCCAGCCCGGCCCGCAAACCCCCGCCCGGGCGGGAGTTCCTGAAAACCGACGCCTATCATCCACCGACCCGCTCCACGGCCCGACGAAGGGCCCGCGCGGTCGAAAAGTCGGAGCCGAGGAGGGCGCGGCCCTCCGGTTCGGCAGTGAACACGAGGAAAGAATGATCGAAGACCCCAAGACGGCCGCCCTCGAGGACACCACCTCGGGCGAGGAAACCCAGACGAGCAACCACAACGAATCCGGCGACGAAGGCGCGACCAAGAAACGCCGTCGGCGTCGGCGCGGCAAAAAGCCCGGCGCCGACACCGGCGCGGCCGAGACCGCCGGGTCTGACGAGTCCGCCGACGCGTCCGCGGACGACGCCACCGGGGAATCGCCCGCCGACGACGACGGGGACGCCCCGAAGAAGAAGCGCCGGCGTCGCAAGCGCAAGGGCCAGGCCGACGCGCCGCAGGGCGACTACGACCCCGAGACCGAGTCCGTCCCCGCCCCGCGCCGGATGACCACCAAGCCCGCCGCCGGATGGTCGGGCGAGAGCTTTGAGCTCGACAAGACCTTCGCAAGCCTGGGGCTCAAGGACGAGATCCTCGACGCCATCAAGGGCCTGGGCTTCGAGCACCCCACCAAGATCCAGTCCGAGCTGGTGCCGCTGGCTTTGACCGGCGTGGACATCCTGGGCCAGGCCAAGACCGGCACGGGCAAGACGGCCGCGTTCTCGCTGCCGCTGCTCAACATGATCCGCAAGGGCGACCGCTCGGCGGCCCTGATCCTGGCCCCCACGCGCGAGCTGGCCGTCCAGATCAAGCAAGACTTCGACGACCTCGGCTCCAAGACCGGGCTCAAGGCCGTCGCGATCTACGGCGGGCAGTCCATCCGCGTGCAGGCCGACCGCCTGGCCAAGGGCCCGGAGATCATCGTCGGCACACCCGGCCGCATCCAGGACATGGTCCAGCGCGGCTACCTCAACCTGCACGATGTCAAGTTCGCCGTGCTCGACGAGGTCGACCGCATGTTCGACATCGGCTTCCGCGAGGACATCCGGCGCATCCTCAAGATGTGCCCCGAGGACCGCCAGACCATCTTCGTCTCGGCCACCTTCACCGACGAGATCGAGAACCTCGCCCGTCGCTACATGCACAACCCGACCAAGCTGGTCGTGTCGTCCGGCTCGCTGACGGTCGAGCTCGTCAAGCAGGGCTATGTCACCGTCGAGCCGTGGGACAAGAAGCGCATGCTCGCCCACCTGCTCACACACGAGGAGCCCGCCCTGACCCTCGTCTTCTGCCGCATGAAGCGGACCGTCGACGATGTCGTCCGCTACCTCTCCCGCAAGAACATCGAGGCCCACGCCATCCACGGCGACATGACCCAGGGCAAGCGCAACAGCGTGATGAACCAGTTCCGCACCGGCCAGCTCGCCGTGCTGGTCGCCTCGGACCTCGCCTCCCGCGGCATCGATGTCGAGGGCATCACCCATGTCGTCAACTACGACCTGCCCGACGACCCGGACCTCTATGTCCACCGCATCGGGCGCACCGCCCGCGCCGGGCGCGAAGGACACGCGTGGTCGCTGGTCACCCCCAAGCAGGGCCCGCTGCTGACCGACATCGAGGTCCTCGTCAACACCGAGATCGCCAGGATGGACTATCCCGACTTCGAGCCGCGCCCGCGCCCCGAAGACTGGAAGGACGAGCCCACCGGAGGCCGTCCCATCTACGAGGTCACCGGCGTTAACAAGGAATACAAGAACCGCTTCGGCGTCGAAGCCCCGCCCAAGGCCGAGTCCATGACCGACGCCCAGAAGGAATCCAAGTTCCCCGGCGGCGTCGTGCCCAGCAAGCTGCCACCCAAGCTCCTCCGCGGCAAGGCCAAAACCCGCGGCCGCTGATCCGCACTCCTGGAGCGGGGGGCTGCCAGCCCCCCGATCGGGCGAAGCCCGATGCCAAACATGTACGATCCCCAAGGCCGGGCCCCTCCCGGCCTTTCCTATGGATCCCCCGCCCCCGCCCTCCATCTCCCCGCCTCCTGCCCGAGACCGCCCATGCCCCCCGCCACCCCCCCAACCCTCCCACGCCGCACCTTCGCCATCATCTCCCACCCCGACGCCGGCAAGACCACCCTGACCGAGAAGCTCCTGCTCTACGGCGGCGCGCTCGACCTCGCCGGCTCCGTCACCGCCCGCAAGCAGCAACGCGCCACCACCAGCGACTGGATGGAACTCGAAAAACAACGCGGCATCTCCATCTCCTCCACCGTCCTCCAGTTCACCTACCAAGACACCCGCGTCAACCTCCTCGACACCCCCGGCCACAAGGACTTCTCGGAGGACACCTACCGCGTCCTCACCGCCGTCGACGCGGCCGTCATGGTCATCGACGCCGGCAAGGGCATCGAGCCGCAGACGCGCAAGCTCTTCGAGGTCTGCCGCCAACGCGGCGTGCCCATCTTCACCTTCATGAACAAGTGCGACCGCCCGACCAAGGAGCCCCTCGAACTCTTGGACGAGCTCGAGAAGATCCTCGGCATCGGCGCCTTCCCCGTGAACTGGCCCCTGGGCAACGGCGAGGATTTTAAAGGCGTCTACGACCGGCTGACCAGGACCGTCCACCTCTTCGAACGCACCGCCCACGGCGCGTACGCGGCCCCCGTCGATGTCCGCGGCATCGACGACCCCGCCGTCGCCGCCAAGCTCAGCCCCAGGGTCTACCAGCAGGCCCGCGACGAGATCGAGATGCTCGAAGGCGCGGGCGAACAGTTCGACGACGCCCGCGTCCTCGCCGGCGAGGTCACCCCCGTTTACTTCGGCTCGGCCGCCAACAACTTCGGCGTCCAGCTCCTCCTCGACGGCTTCCTCGAACACTCCGCCCCGCCCGGCCCCCGCAAGGCCGGCGACCGCCTGATCCAGCCCACCGAGAAAGCCTTCAGCGGCTTCGTCTTCAAGATCCAGGCCAACATGGACCCCCGCCACCGCGACCGCATCGCCTTCGTCCGCGTCGTCTCCGGCTCGTTCACCCGCGAGATGACCGTCGTCCACACCCGCACCGGCAAGAAGATCCGCCTCTCCAACGCCCAGAAGCTCTTCGGCCAGACACGCGAGACCGTCGAGGAGGGCGTCGCGGGCGATGTCGTCGGCATCGTCGGCCACGACATCCTCCGCATCGGCGACACCCTGACCGAAGACCGGTCCATCGAGTACGACGAGATCCCCCGCTTCACCCCGGAGGTCTTCGCCTACCTGCACAACCCCCAGCCGGGCAACTCCAAGAAGTTCCGCCTCGGCTTCGACCAGTTGTTGCAGGAGGGCGTGATGCAGGTCTTCATGGTGGGCACGGGCCAGGCGCAGACCCCGCTGCTCGCCGCCGTCGGCCCCCTGCAGTTCGAGGTCGTCCAGCACCGCATGCTCGCCGAGTACGGCGCGGAAAGCCGCCTCGAGCCCGCCCGCTTCAACATCGTCCGCTGGTACCGCAAGCCCGGCGCCCCCGACGACTTCAAGCCCGACATCCCCATGGACGCCAGCCTCGGCTCCGACACCGACGGCCAGCCCGTCGCCCTCTTCACCGACGAATGGGCCCTCAAACACTTCACCCAGCGCAACCCCGGCCTGGACATCTCGGCCACGCCCTTCGGGATGTTCGCCAACGCGCCGTAAACCCCCGCCCCGACGGGGCGGATGTGCCGGCCACCACTCCCAACATGCAGGGTTATTGCCTATCTAGTGGTTGTCCTCTATACTGACTGAGGAACACCCCAACGAAGGATGGGCTGATGTCCAAGCGTCACATACTTCTCGCCCTCGGCTTGGTCGCGGTGGCTGCCGCGGTCTTCCTTGGTGCCCGCGCCGTGGCCGGGTTCGTCAAGAAGCCGGATCGGCTGCGGCAGAACCCGACCCAGATCCCTACGCGTCTAATCGAGAATCCGTATACACCCGAAATCGTTCCGACCGATGACGCGGAACGGCGCGAGTTGCGTGAAGCGCTCGAGTCCTCCGCGTACCGCGCCCTGCTCGAAATCAACCCGACCCACCGGCCGACACCCGCCGCCGCCCGCGCCATCGCCGGCGCGTTCGCCGAGTTCGTCACCATCTGCCGGACCGGGACCCCGGAGGACCATGTCGCCATGGTCCAGTCCCGCGGCCGCGAGCCGGACAAGCGGTTCCTTGACCCCGAACGCAGGGACCGGTTCTGGAAGAACAACACCGGCTGGGCGCGGGAAGCGCCGCTCGGCATTGATCAGATCTGGGCACGGCCCCGCTATATCCGCGGAACCGAGATCCCGGTCAACCTCACACGCATCAGTGGGGGCGGGGGAAGCATCCGTCATCTGTCAGACGGCAGGTTTCCCATCGACCAACCCCACGATCGCACCATCTATGAACTCATCCTGCCAGCCACCCTCCCGGGCGTGGACGGCACGCTGCAGGATGGCGCGGTTGGAATCATGATCGCCAACGATGCCCCAATCGGGGGCTGGGACACGATCGGCGTGTTTTGCCTTGGTGTGCCGCAAGGCTTCATCATCTTCATGACCCCACCCTGAACCCATGCGTAGCCGCCACCGATCCGGGTTTACGCTCGTCGAGGTGCTCGTCTCGATCGCGGTCGTCTCGGTCCTGATATCCATCCTCCTGCCCGCACTCGGCCACGCACGCAACCGCGCCTGGCGGCTCAAGAGCGAGACCAACCTCCGCACGCTCGGGCAGTTCTTCGAGATGTATGTCAACCAGTCGGCGGGCGTCTACCCCGCGCCCGAACCAGGCCGCTTCTACAACCACTACACCGGATTGTCCGCCACCATGCCCCACTGGCTGGCCACCCAGAACTGGCCGGCCCTCTTCGGCGAAACGCTCCGCTGGGACATGCACGAATCCATCCTGCTCTCGCCCGGCGCGACCCGCATCACGGACGGCCCCGTGCGCGTGGTGCCCTTCCCGTCTTATTGGTACTCAGCCTCCTTCCTCGGCAGCCCGACCATCTGGTCCGGCCAGGACCTCTCCGGGCTCGACGAGCAACAGTGGAGACAACTCCGCCGCCCCGCCCGATCCCACCAGGTCCGCTCCGCTTCAAGCAAAGTCCTGCTGTGGGAGTGGGAACTGCCCTACATCCGTCGCGAGCTTTCTTTCGACGCCTCTTATAACCTCACCGAGACCGTCCCCATGCTCTTCGCCGACGGCCATGTCGCCGGCCACATCCCCGCCGACGCAACCCCCGCCGTCCGCAACCAGGACCCCACCGCCCACGACAGCTTCCGGAACCTCCACAACACCCCCCACGGCGTGCAGGGTACGGACTACTGAAACCGACAACACAGGCGACAGGACCGGTCCGCCTGCGGATCCGGATCTACGCTCCCCCATGCCCGCCCCCAACCCGGACCGCTTCCGATCCACCCGCGCCGCACACCGCGACGAGACCGCCGAGGACTATGTCGAGGCCATCGCCCAGCTCGCCGCCGTCCACGGCCAGGCCCGGGTCAAGCACCTCGCCGAGCACATGGGCGTCTCCCATGTCACCGTCACCCGCATCGTCACCCGGCTCCAGCGCGACGGCCTGGTCACCACCGAGCCCTACCGGCCCATCGAGCTGACCCCCAAGGGCAAGCGCATGGCCGCCGCGTCCGAGAAGCGGCACCGCATCGTGCTCGACTTCCTCATCGCCGCGGGCGTCAGCCCCAAGCAGGCCGAGATCGACGCCGAGGGCATCGAGCACCATGTCTCCCCCGCCACGCTCAAGGCCTTCGCCCGCCTGACCGAGCGCCTGGGCGAATAAAGTGCCCGGCCCGAGAACCCCGCCCGGGGCCTCCCCCGCCCGCCCCCGCCCGCGCGACCCGAACCGCAGCCCAGCCCAACCCCTGACCCGCCCTCGCACCGTGCCCCGGCGTGTGTCATGGTTTCTTGCCGCCCGATTCCGGGCCGCGCAGGAACACGACCGTGACACGACCCCAGACCCCCGACCGACTGACCCGCGTGGTCCGACGCGACGCCGTCGCCGAAGTCTCCCTGCGCCAGCGGGTGCTCCGCGACCGCGACGCCGCCCGGCTCCGGGCCGAGCTCGTCGCCCTGCACGAGCCGGGAAACCCCCCAAGAATCATCCTCTCGCTCCGCGGCCTGTCCATGCTGGCGTCGCCGTGCATCGCCACCCTGGCCGAGCTGGCCCAGGCCCTGGCCGCCGCCGGGGGCTCGCTGGTGCTGATCAATGTCCCAGAACCAGCCGCCCGGATGCTCAAACGCACCGGCCTGGCCCGGACCCTGCCCCTGGCCCGGTCCCCGGACCACGCCCGACGCCTGTCCATGCCCCGAAAAACCACCCATCGTGCCGCCTGACCCAATTTTCCACTTGTGCCAAGACGCGGAACCTGCCATTATGCAAGTGCGTATACCTCCCCAAAGCCCACTCGGGCGATTTTCTAGTTTCGGATTCTGATCGGCGTTCCCGTCGACTCGGCCCCATTCCGGGTTCGTTTGCGTCATCAAGTCCATTTTTCTGAGGGACACCCAAGACATGAGCCGCACCAGCATCGCACCCGCCCTGTTCATCGCCGCCTGCGCCGGGATGGCTTTCGCCGGCCCGCTGCACCTCAAGACCGGCACGGTCGACACAAGCACGCTGCCCGATCTTCGCGACGGCATCGCCCAGGCCCAGCGCCTGCCCGACCGCGTGATCATCCAGCTCCACGGGCCGATGGACCCCGACCGGCGCGCGGCGATCCTGGCCTCCGGCGCCCGCATCCTCGACTACATCCCCGATAACGCCTTCATCCTCGACACCCGGCGCGCCCGCATGAACGCCATCGCGGCCCTGCCCTTCGTCGACACCGTCGTCGAGTTCCACAACGCCTGGAAGATCGACCCGGAACTCGGACAGCGCGGCTACCAGACCGACGCCAATCGTTCGATGATCAACGCGGGCAGGCTGCCCGCCCTGGTCACCCTCTTCCCGGGCGCCAACCCCGCCGACGCCGCCGCCCAGATCGCCGAGCGCGGCGTGCATGTGCTCGGCACGCACCTCCACGACGACCGCTTCCTGCTCGAGGTGACCGGGACCGAGAACTCCCTGCGCTCGCTGGCCGCCGTCGGCTCCGTCAAGTGGATCGAGCCCGCGCCCGAGACCACCCTCCGCAGCAACACCAACACCCGCTGGATCATCCAGACCAACCAGCTCAACAACACCCCCATCTACGACGCGGGCCTCCGCGGCGAGGGCCAGCTCATCGGCATCATGGACGGCCGCGTCAGCCCGACCCACTGCTCCTTCGCCGACCCCGGCGTCCCCTTCGGCGACGACCACCGCAAGATCCAGGCCTACAACACCTCCACCGGTGCCAGCTCCCACGGCACCCATGTCGCCGGCACGGCGCTCGGCGACGCCGGCGTGGACAACAACACCCGCGGCATCGCCTACATGTCCCGCCTGGTGTTCAACGACATCTCGACCAACGGGACGCTCTTCCTCAACCGCCTCGTCCAGCACTACAACCAGGGCGCCGCGGTCCACACCAACTCATGGGGCGACGACGGCACGACCGCCTACAACGCCCTCGCCCGCGCCATCGATGTGTTCACCTGGAACAACGACGACAACATCGTGCTCTTCGCCGTGACCAACGGCAGCTTCCTGCGCAACCCGGAGAACGCCAAGAATGTCCTCGCCGTCGGCGCCACCGGCCCCAGCGGCAGCCAGCAGAACCACTGCACAGGCGGCCAGGGGCCCACCAGCGACGGCCGGCGCAAGCCCGAGATCTACGCCCCCGGCTGCTCGACCAACTCCGCGACCGGCACGGGCTGCGCAACCACCAACTCGTCCGGCACCTCGATGGCTTCCCCGGCCGTCGCCGGCGCCGCCGCCCTGGCCCGCCAGTACTACATGGAAGGCTTCTACCCCACCGGGCAGGCCACCCCCGAGGACGCCTTCGTCCCCTCGGGCGCGCTGCTCAGGGCCACCCTGCTCAACGGCACCGTCGACATGACCGGCGTGCCCGGCTATCCCTCCAACCGTGAGGGCTGGGGCCGCCTGATGCTCAACAACTCGCTCTACTTCGACGGTCAGGGCCGCACCAACATCATCCGCGATGTCCGCAACAACAGCGACGACGCCCTGTCGACCGGCGATGTCATCGAGATCCCCTTCACCGTGACCAGCAACATCGAGGAAGTCCGCGTGACGCTCGTCTGGAACGACGCCCCGGCCGCGACGAACTCGAGCTTTACCCCCGTCAACAACCTCGACCTCGAGGTCGACGACGCCTTCGGCGAAACCTACCTCGGCAACATGTTCTCCGGCGGCATCTCCGTCACCGGCGGCACGGCCGACAACCTCAACAATGTCGAGATGGTCCGCCTGGTCTTCCCCTTCCCCGGCGACTATGTGGCCCGCGTCCGCGCCCCGCAGGTCAATGTCGGGGCCCAGGGCTACGCCGTCGTGATCACCGGCGCGGTCGAGGAGAACACCTTCCCCGGCTGCTCGCCCGCCGACCTGGCCGAGCCCTACGGCGTGCTCAACTTCTTCGACCTGGCCGCCTACCTCGACCTCTACAACGCCGGCGACATGGCCGCCGACCTGACCGGCGACGGCCAGCTCAACTTCTTCGATGTCAGCACCTACCTGGACCTCTACAACGCCGGCTGCCCGTAAGCCGACCCCGCCCGTCCATCACAAAGCCGGCCCGAAAGGGCCGGCTTTTTTCATTCCACCGCATCCGTCGTGAATGCCGTCAACCCCGCCGCGCTCACCCCTCCCCGCGCACCGCCAGCACCGCGGACCCGGTCTCCCGCAGGATGCCCTCGGCCGTGCTGCCCAGCAGCCAGTACCGCAGGCCCGGCTTGCCCAGCGTACCGACCACCGCCAGGTCCGCCTCGTAGTCGTGGCACCACGCCGCGATCGCGCGGCCGTAGTTCGAGTCGATCACCAACTCGGCCCGCACGCCGCCCTTGACCGCGCCGCCCAGCCCCTCGGCGATCCGCGAAAGCCGGTCGCGCAGCGAGCCGGCGTACTCGTCGTACTGGTCGGCCTGGTCCAGCCCGAAGCCGGCGAACGCCAGCGAATCGAACGGGTTGGAGTGGGCGTGCAGCAGGACCAGCTCCCCGTTGTCCGGCGAGACCAGCTCCGCCCCCCGCGCCACCACGCCGAGAGCCTGCTCGGACAGGTCCACCCCCACCACCACCCGCCGGAACGGCTCCGATCGCCCCCGACGCACCAGCAGCACATCGCACGGCGCGTGGCGCACGCACCGCGACGCCACCGAGCCCGGCCCCCGCGAACGCTCCGACTTGCCGTGATAGCCCATCACCAGCAGCGAGGCTCCGGTCCGCTCGCACAGGTCCTCGACCCCGCGCCCCGGCCGGCCGATCGCCGCGTGGATCTCGGGCTTGACGCCCAGGTCCGCCTCGTCGACCTCGCGGTGGAGCAGCAGCCGCGCCCGCTCGATCACCTGCTTCTCCACCGCGTCCTTCGGGAACGGCACCGAGGAGGCCAGCGATGCGACATGCTCGCTGTCCACCACCGTGATCGCGTGCAGCGGGACCTTGCGCTGCCCGGCGATCCGGGCCGCGTGCGCCAGGGCGCTCCTGGCCGAGGGGGAGAAATCGGTCGCGACAACAACGGGTCCGGTCATGGCAGCCTCCTGATGATCGCCGCGGGCCGTCCCCCCGGCGGCCAAAGTCTAAGCCGCCCGGCGGCCCGCCCTTCTAGGCTTGGGCGTGAACGCACCCGCCGCACCCGCCGCCGCCACCGGCTTCGTCGCTCGCGCCGGCCTGGCCCTGCGCGACATCAAGCTCGCGCACTCGGTCTTCGCGCTGCCCTTCGCCGTGCTCGGCGCCTTCCTCGTCGCCCCCAGATCCGCCCAGAACGCAACGGACCCGAGGATCGACTGGTCCCGGTTCGGCCTGATGCTCGCCCTGGTCGTCGTCTGCATGTTCTTCGCACGCACCTGGGCCATGCTCGTCAACCGGCTGGCCGACGCACGCCTCGACGCGGCCAACCCGCGCACCGCCCGGCGCGCCTTCGCCGCCGGACGCCTGACCACCCGCGACGGCCTGCTCCTCCTGACCGCCAGCGCCGCCGGGTTCCTGGCCGCCGGCGCCGCCTTCGGCCCGCTCTTCGCCAACTGGTGGCCGCTGATCCTCGGCGTGCCCGTCCTGCTCTGGATCGGCTTCTATTCCTTCACGAAGCGCTTCACCTTCCTCTGCCATGTCTTCCTCGGCGGGGCTCTGGCCGCCAGCCCCCTCGCCGCCGCCATCGCCGTGGGCGGACTGGAAGCCCTGACCGGGCCGCACGCCCCCGCCCTCTGGTGGCTGGCCGGGATGGTCCTGCTCTGGGTCGCCGGGTTCGATGTCATCTACGCCCTCCAGGACCTCGACCACGACCGCGCCGCGGGCCTCAACTCCCTGCCCGCCCGGTTCGGCTGGCGCGGGGCGGCGTGGATCAGCCGGGCCATGCACGCCGGGGCCCTGGCCTGCCTGATCCTCGCCTGGCGGGCCGAACCGGCCTTCGGCACGGTCTTCGGTGCGGCCGTGTTCCTCGTCGCCGGGGTCCTCGCTGGCGAGCACCTCCTGCTGGCGACCCGGGGCCGGGCGGGCATCCCCATGGCCTTCTTCACGCTCAACGGGGTCGTCTCGCTCATCCTCGGGCTCGCCGGGGTGGCGGAACTGCTGCCCTGAACCGGCCCTGAGTAAGCATCAGCCATTCCGCAAGCGACTTCTGAGTTTTTTTGCAAACGCCGGCGTTCTTGTCTTGCGTTCGGCTCGGCCGACCCTTATGATTGACCCTAGCCGCATGAGGTACTGTCCCTATTAGGACCCTCTTGGCTTCGTTCTTCAGGCCGACCGCGGCGTGGGGCGCGTTTTCACGAACAGGTGGCCCGTCCGAGAGAGCGGGCGGGCCCGGACCGTGCTGACCCTGCGTTGGGTCCGCACACCAGCAAGCAGAGAAAGAGAGAACACCATGAAGAAGTCGATTCTTACCGCCGCGCTGGCCCTGTGCGCCGGGTCCGCCATGACCCAGGCCTCCGTCCTGCTCATCGTCGACAACACCGACGCGAGCAATGTCGTCGTCTTCGCGACCGGCAACGCCGCGACCATCGACCTGGGCGGCGGCTCGCCCACCATCATCAGCGGCATCACGCTGATGGGTCTCTTCGACGGCGCGGGCCTCCCCCTCCCGATCGGCAACATCATCGGCGGCAATCTCAGCCCGAACGGCAACCCCGGCGCCTACAACCGCGCCGGCAACCAGTTCGGCACGCTGACCAGCAACGACCTGAACTTCTGGGGCTCCGCCGTCGGCGGCGGGCAGAACTTCAACACCACCGACGCCGCCTTCAGTGGCGCGACCAGCGGCATGAACTTCGCCGGCGCCGGCTTCAACCTCTCCGGCGACATCCGCGCCGGCGACACCCCGACCGGGGCCGTCATCGGCACCTGGCAGCTCATCCCCAGCCCGAGCACGACCGCGCTTCTGGGCCTGGCCGGCTTCGTCGCGGCCCGCCGCCGCCGCTGATCCAAAGCCCGCATCCATCCACGAGCCGCCGGGAACTCACGGCGGCTCGTTTGCTTTCTCCCGGGCCGGTGCGCGAGTCCCCGAATCGTTTGTTATAGGAATTTTCCCTCACCATGTCTCAGCCAACACGAGCCATACCCCGAACAGGGTAAGAAATTGTCCTTTGACAACGCATTTGCACAAGTTTTGGCTTGATCGAGCGAGTAGGGCCTTTAAGGTGGAAGGGTGGATGTCTGTCAGCATCCGCTCGGCTTTGCAAAGGGGGCAGAGTCATCCTCTATGAGCCGACTGAGAGAACTTGTTTTTTTGAAGGAGAGTCCAAGATGAAGATTCGTCACCTCACCGCCGCGGCCGCCCTCGGCTTCGCGTCCACCGCCGCCCTCGCCGACGGCACCTTCGACCCGAGCCTCGATGTTGTCATCGACCTGGGCAGCTTCACCGTCGTCGCCGATGCCGGCGGCAACCCCACCCCAGTCAACTTCACCGTCACCGGCCCGTCTGATGTGATCGGCTTCACCTTCGCGGGTGATGCCGTCGGCGTCGGCGGCACCGGCACCTGGGCCTCGGACACTCGCCTCTCCGTCCTCGTTGACGGCAGCGAGGTCTTCAATGTCGGCGGCCTGGTCGGGCGCGACAACGACTGGTCCTTCCAGGGCTCCGTCTCGACCGACGACGGCTTCTACTCCAGCACACACATCATCGCCAAGGACAACCCCGTCGCCGGCGGCGCGGAGTGGACCTTCTCCTTCTTCCACAACTGGAACTCCACCGCAGCGACCCCGATCACCTGGGAGAACGCCTCCATCACGGTGCACCGCGTCCCGGCCCCCGGCGCCATGGCCCTGCTCGGCCTCGGCGGTCTGGCCGCCGGCCGTCGCCGCCGCTGATCCGGCCCGACAACCCCTGCTTCATTCCGACAACGCCCCGCCCCGCGGGGCGTTGTTCTTTTCCCATACTTTCACCCGCCTACAGGGGAATTTTTCCTGGAACGACCTATAAAATTTCCCCCCTCGCGCTCCCAGACACACCTATACCCTTCCAAAGACCGATCATTGTCTTCGTTTCCTCCAAGACCCCTTGGTCCAGGGGGGTTCCTCGGGTACCTTTTCTCTTGAGAGAGGCCCATTTTACCGCGTTGAGAGCTGTGACCACCCTGTCCGGTGGCTCACGGGGGGCCGATGAGAGCCAAAGCAAGGGAGAGATCAGACATGATGAGCATCAAACAACTGACCGCCGCCGCGATCGCAGGGTCCATGGGCCTCGCCGCCGCGACCTCGTCCGCCAGCAACTTTGATCCGGATCTGGACATCGTTGTGACCCTTGGCGATTTCACCGTCTTCCCGGATGCCGCGGGGAACCCGATCACCGTGTCCTTCAATCTGACCGGTCCCGGCGATGTCGTCGGCATCAGCTTCAGCGGCGACGCCTCGGGCGTCGGCGGCACCGGCACCTGGGCTTCCGACACCCGCCTGTCCGTTCGCATCGGCGGCACCGAGCAGTTCAACATCGGTGGCCTGGTCGGACGCGACAACGACTGGGACTTCCAGGGCTCCGGCTCGACCAATGACGGCACCTACGCCAGCGGCCCGCACCTGTTCGCCAAGAACAACCCGATCGCTGCCGGCGCCGCGTGGTCCTTCCAGTTCTCGCACGACTGGTTCTCCGCCTCGGCCAGCCCGATCACGTGGACCAACGTCAACATGACGCTGCACCGCGTGCCCGCGCCGGGCGCCATGGCCCTGTTGGGCCTCGGCGGCCTGGTCGCCGGCCGTCGCTGCCGCTGAGCCGGTTCTCGACACGCCTGCACCCAACCGACAGCCCCGTTCCGGCGGGGCTGTCGTCGTGCGCCGATCCAGCCGATCGGGTGCCCTACGCGGGTAAAAGACACCCTATAATCACCCTGTTTCAGGGGTCTTGTTGCCCCAAATACCTAGAACAAATATCGAAAATGGAAAATTGCCAGCGTTTTGCCCTGAATTCCCTTGGATCCTCAGTCCGGGGGGGGTAATTTCAGGCTGAGAGAAGTCATCCGAATGCCAAGAGTGAGTGCAGTTGTCTTCGTACGGCACACCGCATCAAGGCATGAGAGAAAGAAAGGGAGAGACATGAAGGCATTGAGTAGCAAGATGGTCGCCGCGGCCGCCGTCGGGGGTCTCGGGCTGGCGGCGCTTCCCGCGACCGCCAACAACTTCGACCCGGATCTGGACATCGTCGTCAACCTCGGGCAGTTCACGCTGTTCCCCGACGCCGCCGGTGATCCGATCGTGGTCAAGTTCAATGTGACCGGTCCCGGCGATGTCGTCGGCATCAGCTTCGGCGGCGACGCCTCGGGCGTCGGCGGCACGGGCACCTGGGCCTCCGACAGCCGCCTGTCCGTCGTCATCGACGGCACCGAGCGGTTCAACATCGGCGGCCTGGTCGGACGCGACAACGACTGGGACTTCCAGGGTTCGCAGTCCACCAACGACGGCAACTACACCAGCGGCCCGCACCTGTTCGCCAAGAACAACCCGGTCGCCGCCGGCGCCGCGTGGACCTTCGCGTTCTCGCACGACTGGTTCTCAGCGTCAGCCGCCCCGATCAGCTGGAGCGGTGTGACCATCACCCTGCACCGCGTGCCCGCTCCGGGCGCGATGGCCCTCCTGGGCCTCGGTGGTCTGGTCGCCGGCCGCCGTCGCCGCTGATCCGATCCGCGCACTCCCATGTGGCTCCGACAACGCCCCGCACCCGCGGGGCGTTGTCCTTTTCGCCCTCCAAGGGGAACACACCCCAGGCACCTGGCTGAGGATTGATTTCAATATTTTCTGAAACATTCTCGACAAAGCGGGCGCCAGATGGGATACTTGGGCATGGCCCCGCCCTCCCCAGAGACCATGACCCATGCCGAGGCTGCCCAACTGCTCCGCGAGGCCCAGGACCGCTTCATCGCCTCCTGGGGGCGGATGGGCTCAGCGTGGGGCATCAGCCGGACCATGGCCGAGGTCCACGCCCTGCTCTATGTCACCGGCGAGCCGATGAACACCGACGAGATCATGGACCGCCTGGCGATCTCCCGGGGCAATGTCTCGATGTCGGTGCGGGCCCTGCTGGACTGGGGCGTGATCCAGAAGACCCACAAGCGGGGCGACCGCAAGGACTACTTCCAGGCCGAGCAGGATGTGTGGACCATGCTCCGGGCCATCGCGCGGGAGCGGATCAAGCGTGAGGTGGACCCGCTGCTGCAGTCGCTCGACGAGATCCGCGAGCTGACGCCGGACACCGCCCGCGCCACGCCCGAGGACCTGGCCGCGCTCAACACCCGCCTGGACGCGGTCCAGGAGTGCTTCGAGCTGATGAGCGTCCTGAGCCAGAAGTTCGCCGGCCCGACCGGCGCCGGGCTCAAGTCGGCGGCCAAGCTGCTGGCGAAGATGCCGACGGGTGCCGGGAAGGGGGAACGCCGATGAGCATCGGCCACGGTCAGACGACGCGACCCCATGGCTTGCCGGTCTGCGTGCCCGCGCCCGAACGGCGCGGCGACGCGCCGCCGCTCCGATCCCTGGCGGTCGTCTGGCGTGTCAACGCCCGTTCCCTGGGCGCGCACGCCCCCAACCCCGCGGGCCGCATCACGGAACTCGCCGTGCGGATCGACGCGATCGGCCCGTCCGCCCGCGGCTCGGTGACGGTGCGCGACCCGGACTCGGCCGACGCCCCCCGGACCATCGAGACCTTCGAACGCGTGGGCGTGGAGGTGATCCCCGACATGCGCTCGGAGATCCACATCGAGTGCCCCGGCGTGCTCCACGCCACCATCGCGCCCGAGGGCGACGCCTGGCGCCTGGTCTACGCCCGCACGCCGCTGCTTGACGCCCTGGGCATCCCCGGCGGGCGCGCCGAAGCCGTGGGCGTCATCGTGGGCTGAGCACCGCCGCGGGCTCGGCGCCCAGCGGTTCGAGGGCCGGGGCGTGGTCCAGTGGGCTGGTCGTGAAGGGGTCGGCCGCACCCGCGAACGGGCGGCTGACCGATTCGAAATCGTCACGCGAGAGGTGCACCGTGCGCCACCGCGGGCTGCGGACCTTCATCCGGTCGCGGTAGTCGTCGAGCGGGACCGCCCGCACCGCGTGCCACACGCCGTCCAGCTCGACCACCTCACCGAACAGCCCATCCGGGGGCGGGCCGGGGCAGGCGTAGACGAACACGAACACCGCCTCGTAGCCGGGGCCGAACAGCGCCTGCCACCGCGAGAGCGCCGCCACATCGTCGAGTGTGACCCACGATTCGAGCCGGGGACGCCCCGTGCCGAGCGTCGCGGAGCGCGTGGCGGGGATCGAGCGGCCCTTGACCTCGATCAGCAGGTTGCTCGACCGGCCGTAGACGATGAAATCGAAGTTCTTCAGGCCCGGCCCGGCGGCGCCCGGTGCGCCGGCGTCGGGGAGCAGGGACTGGCGCGCCTCGTTGACGGCGACGTAGGGGATGCGTCCGGCCCGCAGGAGCTTCTCGAAGGCGCGCTCGGCTCGGTGGCGACGCTGGGCCATGGACGCATGGTACCGGATCGCGGATCAGGGGATCAAGGGTTGGTCGGCGGGGCGAGGCGCTCGAGGATCAGCGGGATGGTGGGCGGCTCGGGAGCGGGATCCAGGCCGAGCCGCTTACGCACCCAGTCGGTGCCCTCGATCGTGCGGATGATGCTGCGGTGGTTGGCGCGGACGAACAGGACTTCGTCGGCGTGCTCGGACACCGCCGAGTCGGCGGGCACGAGGCCGTCGCCCAGCCGGCGGAGCTTCGCCGGGACGCTCTCAAGATCCTCCGGGGGGTCGCCGCGGCCGAGGACCGCGACCACGCACACGAGCCGCGTCTCCGGCGGCCAGGGCCGTTCGTCGAGCCCGGTCAGGTAGTCGGACCCGGCCAGGAGATCATGGCGTGCCTCGCCCCGCCCGTCGTGCCAGCCGACGAACAACCGGGCCGGGTCGCGGTCGTCCGATTCGATCCATCGCTGGATGTGCTCGCGGATCTCGGACAGCAGATGGAACCGCGCGAGCGGCGAGCCGGCGTGGGGCGTGCCGAGGGTGATCACCAGCGGCACGCCCGGGCGGGCTTGGTCCTCGAACGCCGGGCGGGTCAGCGCGTCGCGCATGATCAGGCCGCCCATGGAATGGGCGACCACTTCGATCGAGCCGACGCCGCGTTCGCGCAGTTCGGTCAGGCGGGCGGCCAGCTTGGCGGCGGACACCGTCGCCGGCTGGTCGTTGGGATAGTCGAACCGGACCACGGCGTGGCCCCGCCCGGCCAGCGCGGGCGAGAGCTGGTCCCACACGCGGCCGGGCTCGTCGAGCCCGTGGATCAGCAGGACCGCACGATCGGGCGTGGGGCCGGGCGGGTCCGCGATCCACTCCGTTCCGTCGAACCAGCGCAGGCCCATGGGCGGAAGCAGGTCGGCCGCCCGCTCGATCAGGCCCGGCAGCCGGGATTCACGCCACGCGCTGAAGGCCACGGGCAGCAGCGCGACGAGGACCATGGCCGCGCAGGCCAGGCGGGCCGCGACGCCGGGTTGGGTCCGGGGCCGACGCACGCCGGTCAGGGGTTGGACTCGCGCAGGGTTTCGAGCAGGGCGCGCTCGGCGTCGGCGTATCGGTCGTAGGCGGCCTGGACGACGGTCGCGATGCGGGCGATCTCGGCGGGCGCGTCGGCGCGTCCGGCCGCGTCCGGGCCGCTGAGGCTGACCGCGGCGTCGAGCGCTTCGGACGCGGCGCGGAGATCAGCGACCGCGTCGGCGTAGGCCCGGGCCGCGGCGTACAGCGGCTCGCGGCGCAGCTCGCGCTGGCTCGGCTGCTTGAGCACCCGCCACGGGGCCGCCCGCAGCTCGTCGGTCAGCAGGACCGCCTTGCGCGACAGCGAACGGCTGTTGGCCAGCGTGGCCGCGATGTCCGGGCGCATCTGGGTGAGCATCGTGTCGGCCTGCTGGCCGACGGACTGGAACGACGCCAGCGCCAGAGTGCCGCGCTTGATCATGTCCTCGACCTGGTCCATGTTCTCGAAGCGGATGCGTTCGGTGACCGCCTCGACATTGGCCATGATCCTGTCCAGGCCCTCGGCGCGGGCGTCGACCATCGAACGGAACGATTCGACGGACCCGCGGACCTCGTCCATCAGCACGGGGCCCTGGGCGACGGTCTCGTCGGCCCGGGTCAGAATGCCCGTGACCATGGTGGCCCAGTCGCCGTCCTCGGTCAGGCGGCCGGTCAGGCCGCGGACATTGGCCACAGCCTCGCCGGCGTCGTCAAGCATGCCCCCGAACCGGGGCTCGAAGTCGCTGGTCATGCGCTCGACGCCCGCGATGACGGACTTGGCGGTCTCCACGGCGTCCTTGGCGGCGGCGATGGCCTCGCGGATGTTGCGGGCGTCCTCGGCGCCGAAGCCGAGCTGGGCGAGGATGGACGGGGCAAAGCGGCCCCCGATGACCTCGCCCGCTTCGAGCACGCCGTTGTTGTTGTTCTCGGCCAGCGACGCGAGTTCCGAGCCCGGCTCGACGCGGCCCGTTCCGGCGGTGGCGAAGTTGATCCGGCTGACCCCGCCGAGGATGGGCGGGGTCAGATCGGCCACCGCGTTCTCGTGCAGCATGATGCGCGTGTCCACGAGGACGGTGACATCCATGGCCTCGGGCGCGGTGTCCGGACCGTCCGGCCGGTGGGGCTGGATGGACTTGACCCGGCCCACGGGCAGGCCCGCGAAGGTCACCTCCGCGCCGGGCTGCAGCCCGGTCACGCCGACGCTCGTCGGGAACCGCACGGTGAACTCGTTTTTCTCGCCCATCCGGCCGATCACATCGCCGAGGATCGCGGCGACGACCACGGCCAGGGTGAGCGAGCCGATCACGAAGATCCCGGCGAGGACATTGTTTCTTTTGACGATGCTGACGCTCATGGTGGTGTGCTCGGTGTGTCGCGGGCCGATTCAGCCCCGTGTGGGCTCCAGCGATGGCGTGCGGGTCACGCGGTCGGGCGTGAGGCCGAACAGGTCGGCCTCGTATCCCTGCGCGTCGCGGCGGGAGGCCAATGGGCCGTCCGGCGCGCCGCGGAGGAACTGTCGGATCAACTGCCGGTCCTCGTCCAGCGAGGCGGTCTCGGCCTCGCCGGTGTCGCGGAGGTTCTCGAACCAGTCGCGGCCCTCGACGAAGAGCATGCGGCCGCGGTCGAGCATCGCCATCCGGTCGGCGATGGTAAAGGCCGAGTCCATCTCGTGGGTCACCACCACGCTGGTCACGCCGAGCTGGCGGGTCAGGGCGATGATGAGTTGGTCGATCTGGGCGCTGGTGACCGGGTCGAGGCCGGCGCTGGGCTCGTCGTAAAAAAGGATCTTGGGATCCAGCGCGAGCGCGCGGGCCAGCCCGGCGCGTTTCTTCATGCCGCCGGAGATCTGGGCGGGGTACTTGTTGGCGTGCTCACGCAGGCCGACCAGCTCGAGCTTGATCTTGACCTGGATGTCGATGATCTCCGGGTCCAGGTCGGTGTGCTCCTGCAGGGGCAGGGCGACATTCTCGTAGAGCGTCATGGAGTTGAAGAGCGCGCCGGACTGGAAGAGGATGCCGAACTTCTTGCGGACCTCGTTCAATCGCTCCTCGTCCAGGCCGCAGATGTTCTGTCCGAACAGCTCGATACGCCCGGCCTCGGGCCGGTGCGAGCCGATCATGCAGCGCAGCAGGGTGGACTTGCCCGAGCCCGAGCCGCCCATGATGACCATGGTCTCGCCGGGGTTGACGGTCAGGTTGATGCCGTCGAGCACCGTGACCCCGCCGAAGCGCTTGACCAGCCCCTCAACCCGGATCACAGGCTCGGTCTGGCTGGGTGTTGGGTCCAAGGCTCTCGCTCCGGTTCGGGTCTGTGGATCGGGCCCGGCTCAGGGCGCATCCGGATCATCGGCGGTCGCGTCCGGCCCATCGGCCGGGTCCCCGGCTGGGCTATCGGTCGATTCCCAGCCCGGCTGCATCGGCAGGGTGTATTCGTTCAGGTCGGTGTCGTACAGCGCGATGGACCGCGGCCGGCCGGTCGCTTCATCCGGGTAAATCAGGACCAGGGCGTCCCCACGCTCGAAGGTGAACAGCACCGGCACCACATTCTGGCCCGGGCTGGAGAGCACGCTCGACCACGGACCCCATTCGGACATCGAGTTGAAGTAGCTGCGGACCCCCCGCGGACGGTCCACAAACGCGCCCAGCGTGGATTGGTAGGCCTCGCGGAAGGCGATCAGCTCGGCGTCGGACACCCCGGAGCCGGGGGAGACCAGGGCGTCGCGGGCGCCGTCCAGGTCGTCGGCCTCCAGGCTGACGAACACCTGCTCGGTCGGGACGACCATGCGTGACTCGACCATGTTGACCATGCCGATTCCCCCGCCGAGGCAACTGCCCCACGCCGCGAGGTTGAACAACGCCAGAATCAGCCCCGCGATCGCCAGCCCACGCCCACCCACCCGCCCGTGCGACCGGCCGATGGTCAGCAGCGCGAAGATGCACAGCGGCAGCCCGAGCACGGCGGTGATCCCGAACACGCACCCGCCCAGGGACAGGAGAAAGCCCAGGATCGCGGCCAGGCTGGTCCGCTCGGTCTCGGGCAGGTTGCCGTAACCGAGCCCATCGCCGCCGGGCGGTTCATATGCCATGTCTCTCATGGCGGGAGCCTATCCGGGCAGGGGATGCCCCGCCACGAGCCCGGGCACATGCGGGTGTGTTCTGAACAGGCGCCCGCGGCCGCGCCGGGGCCGAGCGCCGCGACCCGGCCCCATCAAGTCAGCTGATCGGTCACACCAACACAGAGCCGAGGACCAGACCAACGCTCTATGTGTTTGTGATCACAAATGATTGCGATCCAACCATGCGCACCGGTCCGATCGGCGTCCGCGTGGGGATCGGGTTGCGCTGCGGGTTTTTCCTAACCACGCCAGTTCAGGTCCGGAACGCGGCCCCGGGGAGCCTTGCCACCCGGCCGAGGCTGATGGAATGCCGATTTTTGGGCAAACTAAGGGCGATTCCGCTTTGCCCGCCCGGATTTCCCCTGTACCCTGAGTGGGAGCCGTGGGTGTGGTTCTCGTCCCCCCCGAAGGTGGCCGTTCTGGTTGCCGTCACGCCCGCCGGCTCGAAATCTGAAGTGAAGGAGACCCGACATGCTGAAGAATGTGCTTCCCCTCGGAGCGTTGCTCTGCGCAACGATTCCGACGGCGGCGTTGGCCAACGACCTCCAGACCCAGCCGGACCCGCTGCCCAGCCGGTACGCGCCGCTCGCGCTGGACACGGGCGTCCTCCAGAACGCCGGTGATGCGCTCGCACCGATTTTCTCCACGGAAATCACGGTCGGCGACGCGGAATGGCTCCGTCTCTGGTTCGACGAGGCCGAACTGGCCGGCACGCCCGGCGTCGACGGCTCGTTCCTCAAGATCATCTCCGCCGAGGACGGCGCCTGGCAGCGCCTTGATGCCGAACACATCGAGAACTGGAGCATGTCGTCGGCCTACTTCAACGGCGACACGGTCTTCCTCGAACTCTGGGCCTATCCCGACACCGGGCCCAACCGCATCGCCATGAGCGAGGTCATGGCCGGTGAGCCGGCCGTGGTCTTGGAGACCATCTGCGACAGCACGGACGACCGCGTCCTCGCGTACGACACACGCGTCGGCCGTCTTTCGAGCGGCTGCACCGGATGGCTGATCAACCACGGCGGCAGCGCCAACCTCTACATCACCGCCGGCCACTGCATCGCCAACAGCACCACCGGCGCCGTCATGTTCTTCAACGTCCCGCTCTCGACCAGCAGCGGCGGCTTCCGCGCCCCGCCCCCCGAGTACCAGTACCCGGTCCAGAACGGCTCGATCCGCAGCAGCGGCAGCGGCGGCGTGGGCAACGACTACGCCACCTTCCGCACCCACGCCAACTCCAACACCGGCCTGTCGCCGATGACCGCCCAGGGCGCGGCGTTCGACCTCGCAAGCTCGGCCCCCTCGGCGAGCAACCAGCCGGTCCGGGTCACCGGATACGGCCTGCGCAACGCCAGCTTCCCGCAGATCCCGCCGGAGTGGAGCCGCACGCAGAAGACCGATGCCGGCCCCCTGGTCAGCAGCACCTCGACGACCATCCGCTACCGCCCGGACACCACCGGCGGCAACTCCGGATCGCCGGTCATCCTCGAGTCGACGGGTCAGGCCATCGGCGTGCACACCCACGGCGGGTGCACCACCACCGGCGGCTCCAACGCCGGCACCGCCATCCAGCTCTCGGGCTTCCAGACCTTCATCAACAACCCCCAGGGCACCAACATCGTCCAGGCGCCCCTCGATCAATCCGGCACGGCCTTCAACAGCAACAACGGCGGCAGCGAGGGCGGCGCGGTCTACTTCGATGTCGACATGCAGGCCGCGACCGTGAATGTCCGGGCCCTTGAACTCAACATCGGCTCGAGCCTCTCCACCGAGTTCACCGTGCGCGTCTACACCACGCCGGACACCGCCGTCGGCAAGGAGACCAACGCGTCCGCCTGGACCCTCGTCGGCGAGGGCTGGGGCCTGGCCACCGGGACCGACAACGCCACCCGCGTGGTGCTCACCAACCCCTTCACCCTCGAAGGCGGCCAATCCCACGGCATCGCCATCGTGCTCAACGGCGCCAGCCACCGCTACACCAACGGCGACGGCAGCAACGAGGTGTACAGCTCCAACGCCATGACCATCACCGGCGGCGGCGCCACCAATGTGGCCTTCAGTGGCAGCGTGTTCAGCCCGCGCGTCTTCAACGGAAACCTGCTCTACGAGTACGAGGACAACTGGGTCATCGGCAACATGCTCGGCAACGACGCCAGCGGCTCCGTCAGCCTCGGCGGGGGCCGCATCAAGGCCATGGGCTTCACCATCCCCGCCGGCAACCCCCAGCAGCTCGGCTCGGTCGCGCTCCGCCTGACCACCTCGAGCAACTCGCTCCCCCTCGTCCGTGTCTACTCGGGCACCTCCTCGAGCATCGGCTCGCTCCTGGCCACCCTCAACAATCCTCCGTCGTTCGCCGACGGTGATGGCACCTACTTCTTCACCCCGTCCGCCCCCCTCAACCTCGCCGCCGGAAGCACCTACTGGCTCGTGGTCTACAACACCGGCTCGGGAAGCCTGGACTGGCGCGCCAGCGACCCGGCCATCCTGCCCTCCGGCATCGCCACCCACGCCGGCTCGCTCTGGTCGTCAACCGCCGGCCCCAACCCACCGAACACTTCCAGCGCCATCCAGAACAGCTACGCCGTCTACGCCCCGGTGGCCAGCAACTGCCCCGCCGATCTCAACGGCGACGGCCAGCTCAACTTCTTCGACCTGTCCGAGTTCATCTCGCTGTTCCAGGCCCAGGACCCCATCGCGGACTGGAACAACGACGGTCTGTTCAACTTCTTCGATTTCTCTGAGTATCTTGCGGACTTCAACGCCGGCTGCCCGTAAGCCCCACGCGTTGAACACCTGATGCGACACGGGGCGGGCCGCCATGGCCCGCCCCTTTTTCGTGCGCCCGCCCCGCGCTCCCTCGGCGCGCTCAGCCGGGCAGCACCGCCGCCAGTCGCTTGACGACCGCGCCCACGATCCCCGCCGCCTCGCCGATCTCGTCGTCCGTCGTCTCGCGGCTGAGCGAGAACCGCACCGACCCGTGCGCCGATTCGGGCGCGATCCCCATCGCCAGCAGCACCGGCGACGGATCGAGCGACCCGGACGAGCACGCCGCGCCCGCCGAGGCGCACAGCCCCTTCTCCGAGAAGCCCATCAGCAGCGCCTCGGCCTCCAGACGCGGGAACGCGATGTTCGCCGTGTTCCACAGCCGCTCGCACGGCCCGGACGGGTTGCGATGCGCCCCGGGGCAGCGTTCAAGGATCAGCGCCTCGAGCCGGTCGCGCAGTGCCCCGAGCCGCGCCCGCTCGGCGTCGTCACCCAGCCACACCATCGCCTCCTCGGCCGCCACGCCCGCCCCCAGCACGCACGCCAGGTTCTCCGTGCCCCCGCGACGCCCCAGCTCCTGCGACCCCGGCATCACCGGGCGCAGGCGCACCAGCGGCCCGGTCCACAGCCCCCCCACCCCCTTCGGCCCGTGGAACTTGTGCGCGCTGAAGGTCAGCAGATCAATCGCCGGCGCGTCCGACGCGGACAGGTCGCACGGCATCTTGCCCACCCACTGCGTCGCGTCGCAGTGGAAGGGCACGCCCCGCGCCCGGCACGCCGCCCCGATCCCGCCCACCGGGTGGACCACGCCCGTCTCGTTGTTGGCCCACTGCACGCTGACCAGCGCGGTGTCGTCGTCGATCAGGGCCTCGACCGCGTCCGCCCGGGCCGCGCCCGCATCGTCCAGGGGGATCGTGCGGACCGTCACGCCCTCGCCCGCGAGCAGCTCGCACAGGTCGCGCACCGCGGCGTGCTCGACCGCGGTGGTGATCACGGTCCGCTTGCCCGTCGCGCCCAGCAGACCCCGGAATGCCAGGTGCACCGACTCCGTGCCCGACGCGGTCAGCGTCAGACGCCGGGGCGAGACGCCGATCAACGCCGCCAGCTTCGCCCGGGCCTTCTCCATCGCGTGGCGTGCGTCCTGGCCCGGGCGGTGCACGGACGAGGGGTTGTGCCAGCGGGCCTCCAGCCCCTCGCGCACCGCGTCGACCACGCCCGGCGAGGGGCGCGTCGTGGCGTTGTTGTCCAGGTAGATCGTCCGCATCGCTCCCGGAGCGTACGCCGCGGGCTGGCGCGCCGCGTCAGCCTTCGGCCGGGGGCTCGGTCGTGCGCAGCGTTAACGCGAACTGCGTGCCGTAGATCGGGAACTCGCTGAGCACCCGGTGGCCGCGCAGCCGATCGGGGTCGAAGCCCAGCCGCTCGCACGCGTGGGCCAGCAGCGCCCGGTACTGCGGCACCACGCTCGAGCCGAACCGGTGCGCCCCGTGGCCCAGCGGTTCGACCGACTCGAGCAGGTCCATCCGGTCGATGTCCCGCGTCGTGTCGTTCACGTCCGCCTGGCCCCGGATCGTCGTGTCGTACACCCGCAGGTCCGGCGACTCGCCCGGGAACAGGTCCTCGTGGATCAACAGGTCGAACTGGCTCGTCCGCGTCGGGATGTTGATGTCGCTCGACGCCCACGCGCGCCGCCCGCGGGACTGCGGCAGGTACCGCGGGATCTCCGACCGATTCACCTCGCAGGTCACCAGGTTCACCGCCGAGCCCGAACCGAAGCCCGGCTCGTCGAGCAGGTAGTGCGTCGCCTCCCCGGCGATCTGGGTCTTCAGGTTCGGCACCGGGCTGGTCGAAAACTCGGCCACCACCGCGCCCTGGACCGAATCGACCGGCCCGCCCGCCAGGTTCGTCGGGCGCCGCCCGTCCGGCCCCTCCACCCGGCGCTGGCTGGTAAAGTGGATCGGCACGCCCGGGCGGAGCCGGTGCAGCCCCACCACCGCCTTGATCCACACGATGTCGATGTGCGCCCCGTCGGCGCTGGGCCAGAAGATCGCCGCCTCGGCGTAGACCTCCGCCTCGACGCCCTTGAGCTGGCTCATCGCCCGGTACGCCGCCTGCTTGCGCCGCAGCTCGAACTCCCGACGCGCCTCGGGCACCCACGCGCTCAGGATCGCCTCCAGCGCGCTGCGGTCGCCGATGTCCGTGCGGATCAGTTCCTCGAACCGGTCCACCGCCGCGTGGGCATCGGCCAGCAGGTCCGGCGGCACGCCGAGTTTCGCGCTGGCCGCCAGCACCCGACGCAGCGGCTCCGGCCCCGGCGTGCGGTGCACCACCGACATCGGGTCCGACGATCGCAGCGCCTTGAGCAGCCGCGAAGCCAGCACCTTGTCCACGCCCAACTGGCCGGCCAGCTTCTGGGGGCCCGCGTCCGACCCGGGCACCCGCTCGAGCACCCGCGTCAGGCCCTGCAGCAACGCATCGCCGGCCTGGGTGATCCGGACCTCAATCGATTCCAGGGGCCGATCTGGGATCTTGGGTGAATACCGCTGTTCGGGCGGGGTATCCTGGGTGGGCATCGTGTCGGCCATCGCGTCTCCACGCCGCCCGCGGGTCAGGACGACTCATCCGGTCTTTGGCTCAAAATCCCTGAAATCGGGCGTTTTTGGGTGACTCGGGAGCCCCGAGCCGTTGGAATGATACCGGATTTCACCGGGATGCACAAGATTTCTCGCGAGTTTCCGAGAAACTTCATTGCAACTTTGGCCCTGTCCCGGTACAACATGGTTGGAGGACCCTCCGGGACGCGTGTCCCGGCCTCCGGCCCCTGCGTGTGTCTCGGGGCCCCGCCGCTCCGGGATGGTCCCGGGTGGCCCCCGATCCCTCGGCGGACCCAGGGCCTGCGAGCCCCGCCCGACGGACAGAACACAGAGAGAAGAAGGAGAACACCATGACCGCACGCACCCTGATCGCCGCCGCGATCGCCTGCACCGCCACTGTGGCCGTCGCGGGCGCCGACGGCACCACCGTCACCTTCGACAACGGCACCGAAGGCTGGTCCATCTCCGGCCGCACGACCATCAACCCCTTCGGCGGCAACCCCGGCGCCAACCTGCACGGCCAACTCGATGATGTCTTCGGCGCCGACATCCGCACCAGCACCAACCAGGCCTTCCTCGGCGACCTGACCCGTTACGGCCCCCAGATCGAGCTGAGCATCGACATCCAGGTCAACTCCATCAACATGTTCGGCACCGAGGTTTCGCGCGAACTCATCGTCGAACTGCGCGACTACAACAACACCAACAACCTGCCCTGGACCAGCGTGTACTTCAACCTGGGCACGCTCCAGGCCGACTCCAGCCGCGGCGTGTCCGGCTGGCAGACCTACAGCGTCATCATCGAGGACCCCTTCGCCCTCGCCCTGCCCGCCGGCTGGGGCGGCTACGGCGATGAGACCCCCCTGGGTGAACCCATCCTCCCCGCCGACCGCACCTTCACCAGCGTCCTCCAGAGCGTCGACGAGCTCGCCTTCACCACCTTCGTGCCGGGCTGGTTCTTCGGGTTCACCAACTTCGACATCCAGGTCGACAACATCACCATCCGCGCGGTGCCCTCGCCCTCCGCCCTGGCCGTCCTCGGCCTGGCCGGCATCGCGGGCACCCGGCGTCGCCGCTGATCCGTCTGATCATCTGGTTCCTGTTCCCCGCGAACGCGGGCGGCCACCGGCCGTCCGCGTTCCGCCTTTTGGCCGGACACAGAACCCGCTCACGCCCTCGCGTCGATCCCCGAAGGCAGCAGCGCCAGCACGCCGGCCCGCGACGACCGGCCCAGCAGCGCCACGCGGATGCCCACCTCGACCATCAGCCCGGCGCGCGTCCGCTCCGCCGTCTCGCGGGCGGAGTCCGCATCGCGGATCGAAGACCGGGCCCGGGCCGTGTTGATCGCCTCGGTCTCCGCGGCCCGGCGCTCGCTCTCCAGCCCGCGCTGGCGGGCGCCGTCCGCCCCCCGGGCGAACGCGATGTCCGACGCCGCCTGCCGGGCCACCATCTGCGCCGCCTCGGGGTTGTCGACGACCAGCCGCTCCAGGTCGCGCACCGAGGCTAAGACCGGCTCGCCCGTGTCCGGGTCGGTCCCGATCTCGGTCCGGCCCAGCGACCCGGCGTCGAAACCCTCCAGCGTGCGCGAGCCGTTGAACGAGGCCGAGGAGGCCGCCGTATCGATGGCGCGCACGATCGCGCCGATCTGACCGCGCACGGCGTCCAGCTCGCCCGCCCCCATCCCGCCGCGGTTCGCCGCCGCGACCACCAGCCCGGCCAGGTCGTCCCCCATCCGCCCCAACGCGCCCAGCGCCCCGTCCCGGGCGTCGATGGCCATCGACGCACGCTCCATGGCGGTGATCTGCGCCCCCAGCGACGCCCCCCGCGCGCCCAGCTTCTCGGACGCGATCAGGCCCGCCGGGTCGTCCGCCCCACGGTTGATCCGCAGCCCGGTCGACAGCCGCTGGTCGGCGCGGGCCGCCTGGGCGAACGCCGTCCGCAGGGGGAACAAGGACGGACCGTTGGTGGGACCGATTGGGGCCATCCCCAATCTGTGTCAATCGCCCGCGGCGGATGCCCACGGATCCGCCGCCCCAACGCCGACCGCCGCCCGCGCAACCCGACCCGACACCCCCGCCTGATGCGCCCGCTGGTTCCCGGACCTGAGAATCCCGGCGGTGGGTTTCAGAACGGGAACACCAGCGGCGTGATCAGCACCGTGCAGGCCCCCGCCATCAGGTTCATCGGGATGCCCACCCGCAGGAAGTCCGTGAAGGTGTACCCACCGGGGCCGTAGACCATCAGGTTGGTCTGATAGCCGATCGGCGTGGCGAAGCTGGCCGAGCCGGCCATCATGATCGTGATCATGAACGGCATGGGGTCCACGCCCAGCGAGCGGGCGGTGGCGTAGGTGATCGAGAACATCAGCGCCACCGCGGCGTTGTTCGAGATCACCGCCGTGAGCACCGAGGTCACCGCGTAGATCGCCAGCAGCACCATCCACGGGTTGCTTCCGACCAGGTCGAGCACGCTGTCGGCGATGAGCACCGCGGCGCCGGTTTTGTCCATCGCGTTGCCGATGCCCAGTGCCGCGCCGATGACGATCAGCACGGACCAGTCCACGCTCTGGCGGGCCTCGGTCAGCGTGCAGCACCGCGACAGCACCATCGCCCCCGCCGCGATCAGCGCCGCCAGCAGCATCGGGTAGAGCTCGAAGGTCACCAGCCCGACCATGCCGATGAGGATGGCCACCGCCAGGGGCGCGCGGCTGTGCCGCCGGGGCGTCGAGTGCTCGAGCGAGCGGACCAGCATGAAGTCCCGGGCGTTGCCCGCGCGGTCCGCGAAGCCCGCGTCGGCCTCGACCAGCAGCAGATCGCCGCCCTGGAGCCGGATGTCCCCGATCTTGCCGCGAACCCGCTCGCCGTTGCGCGCCACGGCGATGACCGCGCCGTTGAACCGGTTGCGGAACTTGGCCTGCTTGATCGTCGCGTTGGTCAGCGAGCACGACGGCGCAACCACCGCCTCGTACAGCCGCCGCCGGAACCGCGGCGAGTCGAGCTTGAACACCTGGTCCGTCGCCAGCGCCAGCCCGCGCGTGTTCGCCAGCTCGCGGATCGAATCGACCACGCCCGCGAACAGCAGCCGGTCACCCTCCCGCAGGATCTGCTGGGGCCCGACGGGCGCGATGATCTCTTCGCTTCGCTCGATCTCGATCAGGAAGCTGCCCGGCAGGCTGCGCAGGCCCGCCTGGTCCACCGTCTTGCCCGCCAGCGGGCTGCCCTCCGGCACCAGCAGCTCGAGCGTGTACTCCTTCGGGTCGGCCAGCGCCGCCTTGCTCGCCCGCCGATCGGGCAGCAGCCTCGGCCCGACCAGCAGCAGGAACCCGCCGCAGATGAGCGCCGTGGGCAGCCCGACCCAGGTGATGTCGAACATCCGCATCGGGCTCATGCCGGTCTCGGCCGTGATCAGACCCGCCACGACGAGGTTGGTGCTGGTCCCGATCAGCGAGCAGGTGCCACCGAGGATCGCCGCGTAGCTCAGCGGGATCAGCAGGCGCGACGGGCTGATATCCAGCTTGCGTCCCCAGTCCTGCACTGCGGGGATCATCATCGCGACGACCGGCGTGTTGTTCAGGAACGCGCTGAGGGCGCACACGGGCGCCATCACGCGGACCAGCGCGCCCCGCTCGCTGCGCGGCCGCCCGAGCAGGCGCGAGGCGATCCAGTCGATCCCGCCCGTCTCGCGCAGACCCGCGACCACGACGAACAGCACCCCCACCGTCAGCATGCCGGGATTGCTGAACCCGGAAAAGCCGTCGGCCACGGACATCACGCCGAAACGCCAGCCGTCCTCGCCGGGGTGGGGCGTCGCCAGCAGCACCGTCAGCGCGGCGACGAGCAGCGCATCCGGCGCGATCCGCGTGGCCGCCAGCATGAACAACAGCCCCACCAGCACGCCAAGCACGATGAAAATCTCGATCGTCATCGGCTCCCAGCGTCCGGCCGGCGGACCCGCCCCCTCAGACCGTCCGGTTCATCATACCCGGCGGTCCTTCGTCCCCGAGATCAGGTCCAGCACCCGCTCCGCGTTCTCGCGCTCCACCTGGATCGCCTTGATCGTCGCCTGCTCGAGGATCTGCGCCCGGACCAGGTCCGCCGTCTCCTTGGCGTAGTCGGCGTCCACGATCTGGCTGAGCACCCCGGCGTTGCTGGCGAACTCCTCGCGCAGGGTGTTCATCTCCGCGTCGATCGATTTCATCCGCGCCCCGATGCCCGCCCGCCCGCCGGAGATCCGGTCCTCGGCCATCCTGACCAGTTGCTGGGCGGCCTCCGGGTCGGCCCGGAGCACCTCGGCGATCTGCCCCAGGTTCTTCATCTCCCCGTCCACCACCACCGAGCCGAGCGTGTTCGCCGTGTACCCGATCAGGATCTGGTCCCCGTTGAACATCGTCGTCTGGGCGATGTGGTTGATCGCCTGGACCAGGCTCTCGGCCTGCGTGGCGATCGACCCCTTCTCCGCGTCGGACAACGCCCCGGTGTTCGCCCCCTCGACGATCAGGCCGGACAGCTCCAGGACCAGGTCCTGCAGCACGCTGAGCCCGCCCTCGGTCGCGCCCAGCCGGGCGGTCTCGCGCTCGAAGCCGTCGAGCAGCTTGGTGATCTCGGTCTGGCGGACCTTGAAGTTTTCCGAGGCCACCAGGCCGGCGGGGTCGTCGCTGGCCCGGTTGATCTTCTTCCCGGTCGACAGCCGCTCCAGCGAAACCTGCTGGGCCTGCTGGTGGCCGCCCAGCACCCGCTGGCTGGTCAGCCAGCCCGAGTTGTTGCCCGGGAATCCGATCATGCCACCGATATCGGGCCGCGGGGCACCCCGGCTTCAGTGGGATTCGCCCTATCGTTGCCGATGCGGGACCCCGACTGGGACATCACCGAAGGCCTCGACCCCGAGGGCCCCTCCGCCGCCGACCTCGACCGCTTCGGCAACGAGATGGTCACCTGCCCGGAGTGCGGCTCGGACATCTACGACCAGGCCGAGATCTGCCCCAACTGCGGCCGCCTCCTCTCCGGCCCGGAGAAGAAACTGCCCCTCTGGACCATCGCCGTGGCCGTCCTGACCATCGCCATGCTGCTGATCTGGCTGGCGTGAGCCTCAGTCCAGCGCGGCCGTCATCGAGCACCCGCACGCCTCGGCGCGCAGGTCCAGCCGGTACGACACCGCGCCCACGCGCCCGGACTCGTTCAACCCCAACGCCCCGGCCCAGCACTCGCTCAGCGTCACACCGCAGGCAAACGCGCCAGGCTTGGCGAACAAGGCCCGGTGCACGGACGCAAGCATCCCGTCGGTCACCCACGCCGCCTGTGCCGGTGCGATCTCGACCGTGAACGACCCGCCCCCTGGCCCCGTCCACTGGTAGGACCGCTCGCCTTCCTCTGTCACCACAAACTTCATGGTCGGCCCGTCCGGCCACGACACGCGCCGCTCCGTTCCGGCCTCGGTCACGCGCAGCCGGTCTGTCGCGAGCGACAGCTCGATCAAGACCTCCGCCGCGTGGGACTCCTCGCCCCTGGCGGTCATGGTCCCGATCAGGCGGACCTCGTCGGACCACACCCAGAGACGGAACGCCCCGGTCCACGACGCGCTGCCGGCACGCAGCACCGAGAGGTTCGACCCGGCGGCCGGCTCAGCGCCCGCCAGACTCCCGGCCAGCACCCCCGCCGCAATGATGCCCTGCAACATAGCCCACCTCCCTTCAAGTACCAGCAAGCCTAACCGATCACACCCCCAGGGCACAAGCATTCCGCCGACTGACGCGGCCGGACCCGCCCCGCATACCATCCCCCGCTCCCCCGGCCGTCGGGCGGGCGACACCGTCACCGTGTTCCGTCGGCGTGACAACGCCGCCCGGAGGATTGACCATGATCCCCAAGCCCCCGCCCCGGGAGGGCGCGCTCGGCTTCCTCTACTTCCCGCCCTTCCGCGTCCAGGGTTTCTCCGTCGCCGGCGAGGCCACCACCATCACCATCCCCGAGATGGATGTCACCTTCGACATGGGCTTCTGCCCGCGCATGTCGCTGGCGTCCAAGTTCTGCGCCATCACCCACGGCCACATGGACCATGTCGGCGGCCTGGCCTACTGGTGCTCGCAGCGCAACTTCCAGGGCATGGGCCCCGGCGCCATCGTCTGCGACGCGCGCATCGAAAAGGACATCCGCCTGATGATGGAGGGCTTCTCCGCCCTCGAACGCCAGAAGACGCCCTACGAACTCATCCCCGTGGAGGACGGCGCCGAGGTCGAGATCAAGAACAACATCGCCCTGCGTTGCCACCACATGGAGCACACCTGCCCGGCGGTCGGCTACGCCATCGTCGAGAAACGCACCAAGCTCAAGGACGAGTTCGTCGGCCTGCCGCAGGAAAAACTCCGCGAACTCAAGGAAAAAGGCACCGAGATCGTCCGCCACCTGGAGGTGCCCCAGATCGCATACACCGGGGACACCCTGCCCGGGCCGCACCTGCTCAAGGACGACTTCCGCAAGGCCAAAATCCTGATCGCCGAGTGCACCTTCTTCGACACCGACCACACCGCCCGGGCCCGCTCCGGCATGCACATGCACGCCAACGACATCGCCGAATGGCTCCGCGTCTGCGAGTGCGAGCAGATGGTCCTCGTCCATGTCTCCCGGCGCACGCACCTGGGCCAGGCCGTGCGACAGATCCGCGAGGTGGCGGGCGATGAGCTGGCCGCCAAGGTGCATTTCCTCATGGACCACCGCGCCAACAAACAACGCTACGAACGCCAAGAGCAAGAGGCGCAGGCGCTTGCGCCTTAATCGCACGGCGAACACTCGACACTGTGGAAAAAACATTGACACACCCACGCGGCTCGCGGTACGCTTGCCCATCGGGGACCGCCTGATCCCCCGCCATGACGCAGGACCAGCGTCCGACGGGGGCAACGGGGTTCAAAGACACGCTTCTCCCACGCCGGCCGCGCCAGAGCGCGACCGACCCGACAACCGAGCATCGCCACGATGTCCGACCAAGATCGAAAAGTCTGGGAGGCTGCGCTATCGCACCTCCGGACGGAAAACCCCATCGTCTGCCGTCGCTGGTTCGACGACCTCCAGCCCCTCGGCTACGCGGGCGGAGCCTTCGGCGTGCGCGCGTCCTCCCCCCACCACTGCGACTATCTCCGGCGCAACTGCCTCGACGCCTTCAACGACGCCCTCCGCACCGTCACGAACCAGCTCACCCCCATCCGCTTCCTCGGCCCCGGCGAGCCTTGGGACGGCCAGCAGAACGGCCAGGCCCGCGCCCGGGCCGCCGCGCAGGATCCCGGCGAGACCCCCGTGCGACGCCAAGCCCCGGCCTTCGCCCACGCCGGCTCCGAACGCGAACGCCTCGGCGGGCCGGACGCCCTGCCCATCAACCCCGACTATTCCTTCGAAAACTTCGTCCCCGGCCCCAACAACCGCCTCGCCCACGCCGCCGCCCTGGCCGTCGCCGACAAGCCCGGGCACGCGTACAACCCCCTGTTCATCCACGGCGGGGTCGGCCTGGGTAAAACACACCTCCTCCAGGCCGTCTGCATCTCCCTGCTCGAAGTCAATCCCGAGGCCCGCATCCACTATGTCTCCTGCGACGGCTTCATGACCCGCTTCATGAACGCCGTCCAGTCCGGCAAGATGGTCGAGTTCAGACACGCCTTCCGCGATGTCGACATGCTCGTCATCGACGACATCCACTTCCTGGCCAAACGCGACCGCACTCAGGAGGAGTTCTTCCACACCTTCAACTCCCTCTATCAGGCCAACAAGCAGATCATCCTCTCCTCCGACGCCCCGCCCGACGAGATCCCCGACCTCGAGGAGCGGCTGGTTTCGCGGTTCTCCTGGGGCCTGGTCTGCAAGGTCGACAAGCCCGGCTACGAAACCCGGGTGGAGATCCTCAAACGCAAGGCCCAGATGTTCGGCCTGGAGATCGCCGACGAGGTCGCCGGTGAAATCGCCCACCATGTGGACACCAACATCCGCGAGCTGGAAGGCGCCGTCCGCCAGCTCCAGCACACCGCCCGCGTCTTCAACCGGCCCATCGACATGGCCATGGCCCGCGAGGCCCTCGGCCACCTGATGACCAGCGCGGGCGAGTCCGCCCCGAGCATCGAGCAGATCATCAACGAGGTCGTCACCTACTTCCAGATCAAGCGGACCGATGTCCTCGGCAAGCGCAAGCTCCGCTCCGTCGCCCTGCCCCGCCAGATCGGGATGTACATCGCCCGGGAATCCACCGGCCACTCCCTGGAAGAGATCGGGGCCCACTTCGGCGGCCGGGACCACACCACCGTGATGCACGCCGTGAAAAAGATCGCCCTGGCCCGCCAGGAAACCCCCGACATCGAGCGGGCCCTGTCCACGATCACGGCCCGGCTGCGGGGACACTGACCCATCTTTTTGCACAGCCCCGGAACCGACACCGCACGGTGGAATAGTTGTGGATAAGCGCTCGGCCCGCGTCGGCAGATCGTCCCATTCGGTTCCGGATGCCCCCGTCCCTTATCCGAATCCGAACCGAATCCCGCCCACCGCCGTGCGCCGCCGACAGCCAACCGACAGGGCGCGAACACCTGTTCGGAACGCGTAAACCGGTTTATTGCAACGCGTTCCGATCGGTCCGGCTCGGTTGTCACCAACCCGACAGCGTTGTTCTCATCGTCACTAAATCTCTTCTTTGTTGAGAATGGGTGAAGAGACACCCCGGACGGGCGGGCGTTTGGAGGGATGAAATCCTGTTCATCCACTTGTGCCGGGATTGTGGACAATCAGTGTTGACAGCTTGGACACCAGCAGGTGGAGCGCTGGGCAAGAAGCATCCCGGCGATCTCCCCCCCACAATCCGGGCATGACTGGCCTGCCCGGGCATACACCCGGTGCCGCCGGGCGGCTTCGCCCGCCGAGCCGTCGGGCAGGCGGTAGTCCCGCAGCGTGGACCCCCCGGCCCGGATCGCCCCCCGCAGCACCGACCGCACGCACGACGCCAGCCGGTCCCAGTCTGCCCGGCCCAGCGATGCACACGCCCGTGTGGGGGCGATGCGGGCGGCGTGGAGCGATTCGTCGGCGTAGATGTTCCCCACACCCGCGACGGCGGCCTGGTCCAGCAGGGCCGCCTTGACGGCCCGACGCGACCCACCCAACGCCCGGGCCAGGTCCGCCCCGGTCACCGCCAGTCCGTCCGGTCCCAGCCGCGACCATCGCTCGGCCAGGGCATCCGGGTCCGGGAGCATCCAGATCCCCCCGAACCGGCGCGGATCCCGGAAGACCAGCCGCCGCCCGTCACCCAGCGTCCAGACGACATGGGCGTGCCCGCCCGACACCCGCCCGCCCGGCGCGGGCAGCAGCACCTGTCCGGACATCCCCAGGTGCACCAGCACCACCCGCCCGGAGGCGCCGACCAGGGCCAGCTGCTTGCCCTTGCGCTCCGCGGCCTCGACCCGGTCCCCCGCCAGCAGCCCCGCCGGGTCCAGCCGCCCGCGACGCCGGCCCGCCTCGTCCCGCACCACATCCCGGCGCGCCACCCGCACCCCGACCACCGGGACCCCCACCACGGGCGCCAGCGCGCGGCGGACGGACTCGACCTCGGGCAGCTCGGGCATGGGCCATTCAAGGCCGGCGTGTGTTCCGGTGCGGTCCTGCGTTCCGTTCCGTCTCGAACCACAGAGCACACGGAGGGCACAGAGAACCACAGAGGGACCGAACCGAACGGGATCATTCGTTTCTCTCTGTGCTCTCTGTGTCCTTTGTGGTGAAACTCTTTCTCTCCCGCAGCAACCGGAAGAAGCCGGTCAGCATCGCCGCGCACGCGGCCTGTTCCACGCCGGGGATCACGACGCACCGGTGGTTGAGGCGTTCGTCCCCGAGCAGGTTGAACAGCGAGCGGACCGCGCCGGCCTTGGGGTCGTCGGCGCCGTAGAGCACGCGTCCGAGGCGGGCGTTGACGATCGCCCCGGCGCACATCGGGCAGGGTTCGAGCGTGACGGCCAGCGAGCAGTCGTTCAGGCGCCAGTCGCCGAGCGCCTCGGCAGCCGCCCGGATGGCGATCAGCTCGGCGTGGCCGCAGGGATCGCGAAGCCGCTCCCGCGTGTTGGCCCCCTCGCCGAGCACTCTGCCGGTGTCGGTCTCGTAGACCACCGCGCCGATGGGTACCTCGCCCTGTTCCGCCGCGGCACGCGCCAGCCCGATCGCGCGGGCCATCATCGCCAGGTCGGTCTGGGTGACGCCGGCGTCCATCACGCATCGCCCGCGTCGTCGGGTTCGATGCGCTTGCCGATGACCTTCTCCGCCGGCAGCACGCGCAGGATCAGCAGGCCCAGCTCGTAGAGCAGGTACAGCGGCACGGCCAGCAGCAGCATCGACACCGGGTCCGCCGGCGTGAGCAACGCGCCGATCAGCACGCACGCGCCCACGGCGTGTTTTCGGTACTTGCTCATCGCCCTGGGCTCGAGCAGGCCCACCCAGCCGAGCATGATGACCACCACCGGGGTCTGGAACGCGATGCCGAATGCCAGCGCGAGGTTGAGCAGCGTTTTGATGTACTCGCTGATGCGGTACTGCTGCACGATGCCCTGGCCGTCGACGATCTCGACCGACTTGACGCGGATCTCACCCCGCCGGTCCGGCACGGCGATGCGCAGCTGCCACAGGTCCGTGTTGACCCAGACCGACCCGGGCGCGGGGTCGATCGGGTCGGCCCGCAGCACCGGGAACTCGGGCAGCACGATGCCCTCGGGCACGGGTGCGAAGCCCGGGTCCGGCGCGTCGATCTTCGCGCTGAACCCGATGAAGAACGCCAGCACCACCGGCAGGATCACCATGTACATGAACACGACGCTGGCCACCACCAGCACGAACGAGAACGGGATCAGGATGTACACGAACCGGCGCTCGTGCTCGTACAGGCCCGGGGCGATGAACTTCCAGAGCTGGTAGAGGATCCACGGCGAGCCGATCAGCACCGTCACCACGAACGCGATGTGCACCACCGACGCGAAGGTCTCGAACGGGCCGGTGGCCAGCAGGGCGCTGGTCTGCCCCCCCGCGATCAGGGCCTCGCGCGCCGGGGCGATGAGCACCCCCAGCAGCGGGCGCCCGAACGCGAACGCGATCACGAAGATCGGCACCACCCCCACGATCGCGAAGATCATCCGGCGACGCAAATCCTCGAGGTGATCCCCGAATGACATCACGCCGGGGTCGGCCGGCGGCTTCGGCGGCGGCGGGGCCACGCGTCCGGGGATCTGGCTGGGGGCTTCACGCTCTGGCATGGTTCTCGGACGCGGGAAAAAATGGCCTGTTCGCGACGGGCGAGCGGGCGGGGCGCATCGTAGGGATCGGCGGGCGGGCCTTCGGGCGCCCCGCCGCGACACAGGAACGGCCCTTGGACGAGTGGCAGACCAACCGGGCGGCGATCGCGTCGGCCATCGCCGGCGACCGGGAGGCGCTGCGCGCCGTCTGGGCCGACCACCGGCGTTGGGTGGCCGCCATCCTCCTCGCCCACAAATCCCGCGAGGCGGACCTGGAGGACCTGCTCCAGACCGTGGCCCTCCAACTCTGCCGCAAGGTCGACGAGGTCCGCGACCCGGACGCGTTCCGGCCCTGGCTGCGGATGGTGGCGGTCAACACCGCCCGGGCCGAGGGCCGGTCCCGGAGCCGGGCCAGGCAGGGTTTTCTCCGCCTGGTGGGGCGGACGAGCCCGGAGCAGACCTGGAGCGACCCGATCGATGACGAGGGCCGCGCGGACCGGGCCGAGCACGGGCGTCGCCTGCTGGACCTGGCCCGCACCCTGCCCGACGGCTACCGCGAGCCGCTGCTGATGCGGTGCGTGGGCGGGATGAGCTACCGCCAGATCGGGGCGGCGATGGACCTGCCGGAGACCACGGTGGAAACACGCATCGCCCGTGGGCGACGGATGTTGCGCGAGCTGGCATCCAGTGAGACGGAACAAGCCCGGCCCGGGGCCCTCGCGGGCGAGGCCTGAATCGGGCGAGATCGCCCGGCGAGGAGGAGCGGACCATGAACGAGGACAACACCAACCCCCCCGCCGCCCGTGAGGGCCCCGGCCGCGATCTGCTGATCGCGCGGATCGTCGACGGGGCGGCCGGCCCGGAGGACTGGCGCGCCTTCCGGCGCGCCGCGGAGGGCGACCCGGCGATCTGGAAGGATCTGGGCGATGCCCAGTTGCAGCACGAGCTGCTGTGCGAGTCGGTCCGCGAAGCCGCGGCCACGGCGGACGCCGTGGACCTGCCGCTGGTCGTGCCGGACGACGCCCCGATGCAGCGCCGGCTCGACGGGCTGGCGCGCTGGGGCGGCTGGGCCGTGGCGGCGGCGCTGCTGCTGATCTGGTCGACCGGCACGCCGCTGCTCAACCAGAACCAGGGCGCCGTCCAGCAGGCGGGCCTGCTGCCCATGGGCCCCGCGCTGAGCGAGGCCACGCCCGACGAGGCGATGGAGCGGTACCTCAACGCGGGCCGCGTCGCCGGGCTGGTGATCGGCGAGGTCCCCGACCGTCCGATCGTCGAGACCGCGCCCCTGGCCGACGGCACGATCGAGGTGTTCTACATCCGCCAGATCATCGAGCGCCGCGTGACCGATCGCATCTACCGCGAATCCATCGACGAGCACGGACGCGCCGTCGCCGTGCCCGTCCACATGAGCCAGATCCATTCCGCACACACCAACTGACCCGTGACGGGTGCCGCCCGCACCGGCATCCGGTGAACCGGCCGAAGCGAGCCGAGGCCGGCCCCAGAGACCGACAAACGGAGGAAACGCCATGAACCGCCTGACCAGATCCATCGTCCCCACCGCCCTGATCGCCACGCTCGCCGGCGCGGCCGGCGCGCAGTTCATCGCCGAAACGACCGAGGACAAAGGCGTCCGGGGAGCATCGGTCCAGGACTCGGGAGCATCGGTCCAGATCGTCGCCAATGTCACCGACGGCCGACGCACAACCGTCCGCATCGAGAACGGGCGCGTCGTCCACGCCGAGGTCGACGGCCAGGCATGGCCCGCCGAGCGCGTCCGGCTCGAAGGCGGCAGCGTGCTCCTGCTCGACGAGGACGGCTCGGTGGCCCAGCGGATCGACGCCGGGCTCACGCCACGCCCGCAGATCGCCCGCATCGTCACCCGAGGCAACTTCCCCGATGCGCCCGCCCCGGCCCCCGCCCCGCGCGTGATGCTCGGCATCACCTACAGCGAGCCCGGCGAGGCGTTGCGCACCCACCTGGGCATCGGTGACACCCCCGCCCTGCTCGTCGATACGGTGGTCGAAAACCTCCCCGCCGCCAAGGCCGGGCTGAAGCGCCACGACCTCATCGTCTCGATCAACGGATCCGACGGCGCGGACGCCGGGATCCTGCGCAAGGCGTTGGCCGACACCGAACCGGGCGACACGCTCGAGCTGACCGTCCGGCGCGGCGGGCAGACCATGACCCTCCGCCCCGAGCTGGCGGCGTACGACGCGGCCAAGCTTGGGATCAGCGCTCCCCGCGCCGTTCCCCTGGTTCCCGGCGCCCCGACGCCCCCGGCCCGGCTGCGCGGGTTCCCCGAGTTGAACTTCGAGATCGACCCGAACCTCGACGAGGGCGACGCGGACCGGATCCGCGAGATGCTCCGCGCCCGCCTCGGCGAGATGCAACTCTTGTTCGATGGTTTCCAGCAGGACGGGACCCGCCGGATGTTGGAACTGCGCGACGGACGGGTCTACATCCGTTCCGCCGACGAGATCAACAGGCGTGTCGAGGAGCTGCAGCGGGGCATGGCCGAACGCGCCCCCGAGATCCGCTCGCGCATCGAGGACCGCGTCCGGCTGATGGAGGAACGGATGGAGCACATCGAACGGTCCTTCGAGGCCCGCATCGAGCGGCTCGCCGCGCTGCTCGACCGCATGGCCGACCGCCTCGAACAGGGGGCGGACCGTGAAGAAGAGCGCAAGAACCCGTAAAGCGGCGGCCGGCGCGCGGAATTCTCGAAACCCGACGCGGAAGAGCACGGTACACGGAAAGACTTCGAGCGGTTTCCCAAGGACCGGGACGACCGCGAACAAACCACGATGCCGGCCCTGGTGTTCGCTTCTCGACGCACAGGGCGGCCCCGGAGCCCGCGCGCCGAGACCCCGCGCGGGCTCCATTCTTTTTGAACGATTCCAAACAGCCCCGCGATCCGATCGGCCTCCGAACGGCGACGCGATGCGAACAACTTCTCGAAAAGTGGACACCCCGGTCCGAACCTTTCCCACGGACCGTCGGTAAGATCACCGGTCCGTTCGATCCGCCCAAGAAGTCCCGCATCCGGAGCCTGCATGACCGACCACAGCCACGAGCCCGGCACAGGCCCAAACCCCGAACCCACGGGCGAAGCCCTGATCGCCGCGGTCCGAGACGCGGGCGACGCCCTGCGAAACGAGATCGCCCGGGTGATCGTCGGGCAGGACGATGTCGTCGACCAGATCCTCATGTCCATCTTCTGCGACGGGCACGCCCTGCTCGTCGGCGTGCCGGGCCTGGCCAAGACGCTGCTGGTCTCGACCATCGCCCGCGCGATGGACCTGAAGTTCAGCCGCGTGCAGTTCACCCCGGACCTGATGCCCAGCGACATCACCGGCACCGAGGTGATCGAGGAGGACAAGACCACCGGCCGACGCGAGCTGCGGTTCGTGCCCGGGCCGGTCTTCGCCAATGTGGTGCTGGCCGACGAGATCAACCGCACGCCCCCCAAGACCCAGGCCGCCCTGCTCGAGTCGATGCAGGAGCGTCAGGTCTCCGTCGGCGGGGTGCGCCACCCGCTGCCCAACCCCTTCTTCGTTCTGGCCACCCAGAACCCACTCGAGCAGGAGGGCACCTACCCCCTGCCCGAGGCCCAGCTCGACCGGTTCATGTTCCAGATCCTCATCCGGTATCCGAGCGAGACGGAGGAGCTGGAGGTGGTCCGGCGCAGCGCCCGCAAGGACGAGGTGACCATCGAACCGGTCATCGACGCGGCGAAGATCGCCGAGGTCCGGCGCATCGTCCGTCACTGCCCCGTGCCCGAGCATGTGCTCCGCTACGCCCTGCGCCTGGTCCGCTGCACCCGCGGGGGGGACGACGCGCCCTCCGTCGTGCGCGACTATCTCGCGTGGGGGGCCGGTCCGCGGGCCTCCGAGGCGCTGGTCCACGCGGCCAAGGCCCACGCCCTGCTCCGCGGGTCGGGCATGGTCACGGCCGAGGATGTCCGCGCCGTGGCCCACCCCGTGCTGCGCCACCGGATCCTGACCAACTTCAACGCCGAGGCGGACCAGGTGACCACCGACGCGATCGTGGATGTGCTTCTGGACGAGATCCCCGTTTCGGGCGAGGATCCCGCCTCCTCCCGGCTGGCCGGGCGGGTGCTGCGGGAAGGTGCGTAGAGCCGTGCCAGCCCGGGAGCGGGCAGATCGGAGCGAGCGTTGCTGAACCAGACCGCCGAATACGCCCTGCGTGCCATGAGCTGCCTGGCCTACGAGCCGGACCGGCTCATGCCCACCAACGAGCTGGCCGAGATCACCAAGGTCCCGCCGAACTACCTGGCCAAGGTCCTCCAGTCCCTGGCGCAGGCCGACCTGATCGTCGGGCGGCGCGGCGTGGGTGGCGGCTACAAGCTGGCCAAGCCCTCGGAGCAGATCAGCCTGCTCGATGTCATCAACGCCATCAGCCCCGTCGAACGCATCACCGCCTGCCCCCTGGGCCTGGAGAACCACGCCGGACGCCTGTGCCCCCTGCACCGGCGCCTCGACCTGGCCGCCAAGCAGACCATCGACACCTTCGGGGGCATCTCCCTCAAGGATGTCATCTCCGAACGCGACGCCTCCCGGCCCCTGTGCGACACCGGACGCACCGCCCAGGTCGAGATGACCATCAACCGGGGCTGAATCGCCCCGCACGGACGCGTTCGCGGCCGCGGCCAACGCGTACGATCGTCGCGTGAGCGACACCACCACCGAGCACGAACCCCAGGACCTCCACCAGCTCGAAGTCCAGCGCCGCGCCAACCGCGACGCCGTCGCGGCGATGGGGCTGGATCCCTACGGCCAGCGCACCGACGGGCTGACCACCCTGGCCGAGGCCCGCGCCCGCTACGACGAGGCCGCCGACCGCGAGCACCAGGAGCAGGGCAAGCAGGAGGGCTTCACCGACCGGCGCCCCGTCGTCAAGGTCGCCGGGCGCATCGTCCTGCGACGGCCCACAGGCAAGCTGATCTGGCTCAACCTCCGCGACCACACCGACGAGTCGTTCCAGGTCGCCGTCTCGAAGCGGGACTGCGACGAGCAGGGCTTCGCGACGGCCGAGCAGACCGACCTGGGCGACCTGGTCGTCGCCGAGGGCCCGCTGATGCGGACCAAGACCGGCGAGGTCACCTGCTGGGCGGCGTCGCTGCGCCCGGCGTCCAAGTGCCTGATGCCCCCGCCCGAGAAGCACGCCGGCCTGACCGACCCCGAGATCCGCGCCCGGCGCCGCTACATCGACATGTGGTCCAACCCCGAGACCACCCGCACCCTGCTGCTGCGTTCGAAGATCGTCGCGGGCATCCGGCGGCTGCTCGATTCGATGGGCTTCGTCGAGGTCGAGACGCCCATGCTCCAGGCCCAGGCGGGCGGCGCGGCGGCCCGGCCCTTCCTGACCCACCTCAACGCCCTGGACATCGACCTGTCCCTGCGCATCGCGCCCGAGCTGTACCTCAAGCGCCTGCTCGTCGGCGGCATGCCCAAGGTCTACGAGATCAACCGCAACTTCCGCAACGAGGGCGTCGACAAGCGCCACAACCCCGAGTTCACCGCCATCGAGCTCTACGAGGCCTACGGCGATGTCCACTCCGTCATGGCCGTCACCGAGGCCATCGTCCGCGAGGCCGCCCGGGTCGCCGCCGAGGCCCGCGGGCTCGAAGGCCTGGCCATCCCCTTCGGCGACATGGTCATCGACTACGCCGAGCCCTTCGAGCGGGTGACCTACACGGAGCTGTTCGAGCGGGTGATGGGCTTCCCGATGGACGATGTGACCCGCGTCCACGCCGAGGCGGTCAGGCACGGGCTCCAGGTCAAGGGCAAGGGCGGCGTGCCGCTGGACCACCTGCTGATCGCCAACGAACTCTTCGAGGCGGTGGCCGAGCCGACCCTCAACCCGGCCCGCCCGACCTGGGTGATGCGCTACCCCGCCTCGCTCTCACCGCTGACACGGCCCTGCCCGGACGACCCGCGTTTCGCGGACCGGGCCGACCTGTTCATCGCCGGCATGGAGGTGGGCCCCCACTACACCGAGCTGAACGACCCGGACATCCAGGAGGCCAAGTTCCGCGAGCAGCTCGCGGGCCTCGACGACGAGGAGTCGACCTTCCGCTCGTTCGACCAGGACTTCATCGACGCGCTCAAGGTCGGCATGCCGCCCGCCGGCGGCATGGGCCTGGGCATCGACCGGCTGATCATGCTCATGGCCGGCAAGGAGACCATCCGCGAGGTGATCCCCTTCCCGTTCGTGCGCCCCCTGGACCGCTGAGCGGCCCGCGGGCACGAAAAAAGGCCCGGGATCGCTCCCGGGCCTTGGTGTGGTGCGTTGTGACCCGCGTGCGGATCAGTCCTGCGAGCCGTCGTCGTTCTGCTCGCGATCGGGGTTGCGACGCCGGGTGTCCTGCTGTCCTGCCCGGCGCTCGGCCCGCACGCCCAGGGCGCTGTCGGACGCGTCGGACTTGCCCTCGTGGAGCACATCGACTCGGACGATGGTGGGCGAGATGTTGGGGTTATCGCGGAGGTTGCGCATCTCGCTGAGGACCTCGATGGCCTTGTCCACGCCCAGCGAGCGCAGGGCCTTGTCAGCCTCGGCGACCTGCAGGTCGCGGATGTCGGCATCATTACTGAACACCGGCTCGAGCGAGGCCAGGGCGGTGCCCTGAAGGCCCATCTTCTCGATCAGCGGCTTGGCGGCCATGCGCAGCTCGGCCATGAGGCCGTAGTAGGCCATGTTGGCCTCGTGGATCGAGTCGTTCAGGATGAAGCGCATGAACTCCATCATCCCGTCGATGCCCTCCTGGGCCTGGATCTCGTCGGAGATGGCCTGCTTGTACTCGCGGACGATGTGCTCGTTCATCCCGCCCTGGATGCGGGTCAGGATCCCGCGGTTGGTCAGTTCCTCGCTCAGCGTGGTGCGTCCGACCAGCGGCTTGATCATCTCGGTGAGCTGGGCCAGCGCGCTCAGGTCGTTCATGTCGACATTCTCGATCGCCCCGTCGCGGAGTTCCCACAGCAGGTCGAGGTTGTCGATCACCATCATCTCGAAGCGGGCGCGACGCCCGTAGATCACCGGCATGATCGCGTCGACGGACTTCGGTCCCACGGTCGGGTTGGCACGCAGGGCCACCACATCGGGCAGGTCCTTGAGCCGGATGATCCGCCCGTCGTCACCGATCTGGGCCAGCTTGGGATAGGGGATATTGGTCGGCAGCGTCTCGAGCCGCTGGGTCGGCTGGCGGCGCGGCTGCTGGGGACGCTGCTCGGCCGGCTGGGCCGCGGGACGCTCGGGCTGCGTGCGGGGCTGGTACTCGGTCTGCTTCTCGCCGTCGGCCGGCGGCGGCGGCGCCACCTGGGCCGTTGCGGTCGCACCGGCCAATCCGAGAAGCATCACCAGGCAGGGAACAGTCAGGGTTTTCATGTCATCCTCCGGATCAACGCGGCCCGCCGGTCGCCCACCGACCGTCAGACCGAGCCATCGATCGACTCCAAAGCGTATCGTCGCCAGCCGCGTTCTCACCACCATCGGGCGGAAATCACGGCGAATTCACGCACAGGGGCCTCCAAAGGGCACGCCCCACCCACTTGTATGGCCGCCTGGGCCCGGAGGTTTCCGGAAACCATGGGAATTCCCGCCGATCACGGCCCGTCCTACGGTTCGCCCATGACCACCCCCGCCGCCGTCCGAGAAGATCTGGCCCGAGCCATCGCCGGGGCATCCCTGCTCCGCGGCGAGTTCAAGCTCCGTTCGGGTCGGACCAGTTCCTATTACCTCGACAAATATCGGTTCTCGACCCGCCCCGAGATCCTCCGGCCCCTCGCGAGCCTGTTCGCCGAGCGGATCGCGGCGATCGCCAACGACGCGGGGGGCGTCGACCGGCTGGCCGGGGCCGAACTGGGCGGCATCCCCCTGGTCGCGGCCGCGTGCCTCGAAACGGGCCATCCCACCCTGTTCGTCCGCAACGCCAAGAAGGACTACGGCACCGCCAAGCAGCTCGAGGGCGAGGTCAACCCGGGCGACAGGGTCGTCTTCCTCGAGGATGTCGCCACCACCGGCGGCCAGGCGCTCGAGGCGGTCGGCGTGCTCCGCGATGCCGGGGCCGAGGTGCTCGCGGTGATCTGCACCATCGACCGCCTGGAGGGCGCGCGCGCGAACATTGAAGCCGCGGGCCTGCGCTTCGAGGCGCTGTTCACCAAGCGCGACCTCGGCGTGGACGACTGATCTTTCTTTACGCACCATCGCCCGCCCCCGCGGCCACCCCCGAAACACCCAGCGCCCTGATCGGGCGCGTGACCGACACCCCCGCGTACAGCCCGGCCACCCGCTCGCGCGGGACGGTGCGGGGCTGGTAGCGTCGGTTCAGCGGCTGGATGCGGATCCGCTCGGCGCCCGGCTCGCCCTCGAAGTACACCCGCTTGAAGGTCGATTCGTGGTCCGGCTCCAGCCGCACGAAACAGTCCATGCCCGAGCGCACCGCCACCGCCGGCGAGAACACCACAATGTCGCCCGCCCGGTAGTCCGGCTCCATCGAGTCGCCCACGACGCGAGCGGCAAAGGCGTCAGGATCACGCACATCCGGCGAACGCACATACTCGTCCGCCACCCGCGCGGGGTAGCCCAGATCGGTGAAGTCCGCCGGGTAGCCCGCCGTGACACGGTTGATCAGCGGGATCTCCAGCGGAAGGGCGGCCTCGACGCTCTCGGCCGACGCGGGCGACGGCGCGAGCCGATCGATGAGCGCGCCCAGCGCGCCGGACTTGTACAACTCGTCCAGCGACGCTCCGGCGCGGGCCTTCTCGCCGAGCAGGCGCGCCAGGCGCTCGCCCGAGCGGCCCCGCTCGCGCAGGCGGTGGATGTCCCGACGCACCGGCCCGGGCGTGCGTGACCAGCGTGCGGCGGCCGACAGCGTCCCCGGCTCGATGCCCAGCGCCGACTCGAGACGCGCGATCAATGCGTCCGAGGGTGGGCCCTTGCGCCCGTGTTCCAGAGCCCACAGGTACGACTTGGCGCAACCCACCCGGGCTGCCAGCGCGTCCAGCGAGACCCCCGCAACGGCCCGGGCCGCGCCCAAGGCCGGCCCGAAGCCGCCCGCCCGCCCATCCGCCCGCGTGTGCGATGCCTGGTCCATGCCGCCTCCGAGGGGGCCAAACGGCCCGTTTCCAACCCGATGTCCACGCTTGTGCGCCGTTTCGTGGACATACCAAATAGAACCCTTTCACTATCCCACAGAGCCGGGTACAAATCAAGCCTGTTCACCGAACAGAGAACGAAATTTCAGCCGCCACAGCCATCAGGGGAAGTCCCATGCCCGATCAGCCCGTCCGAAAGCCCACCCGACCCTCGGAGCACGCCCCTGCCCCCGCGCGCCGACGCACGGTGGCCAGCGCGAGCCTGGACCGGACCAGCCCGCTGGACCTGCGCAAGCACCGGGACGCCGAGGCGGCCGGGCTGCTGGTGCTCCGCGCGGACTGGCTGTCGCCCGCGGATCGGGCCCTGGTGGTGGCGGTGCTTCGCGACGGGCAGTCCGTGGCCGCCATGGCCCGGGCGACCGGGATGGACCCGCGTTCGCTGCGACGCCGGTTCGCGCAGGCCGCGTCCCGGCTGCTCGACGACCGAACGGTGTTCGTGGCGCGGCTGCTCCCGTCGCTGACCGGCACAAGGGCCAGGGTCGCCCGGGCGTTCTATCTCGAAGGTCGTTCGCTGCGCGCCATCGCGAACGAGCAACGCCTGGGCCTGCACACCGTCCGGGCCCACCGCCAGGCCATCGAGGGCATGTACGAGGCGTCGCGCCGGCACAGCGACCCGGGCATCGACCGCGTGTGGAAGTCCGTCCCGCCCGGCCAGCACACGCGGGGCGCGCTGTCATGACCAACCGACCCACCACACGCCCTGTCCGCACCGCCGACGCGGCCGCCTGGATCAGCGACGAGGCCTGCCGCGCGAGCGCGGCCTTCGGCCTGCTCCCGTCGCCCACACCGAACGGGCGCACGCCCATCGATCCCTACGCGGCCGCGCTCAGCGCGCTCTCCCGGCCCGGCGTGGTGCTGCTGACCGGCCCGAGCGGCTCGGGCAAGTCGCGCCGGATCGAGGGCGTGCGCCGAGCATTCCCACGCCGACGCATCCTCGACGCCACGGCGCCGGACGACCCGTCGTTGGGCGCCTTCGACCTGCTCGGCGTGGCGCATGACCGGGCCGTGCACGCCCTCGCCGCCGCCGGGCTGGCCGAACCGGCGCTCTGGCTGCGTCCCGCACCGTGGCTGAGCGTGGGCGAGCGGTCCCGGCTGGCGCTGGCCGTCGCGATCGCGCGGGCGCGGCCTGGGGACCTGGTGATCTGCGACGAGTTCGCCAGTTGCCTGGACCGGGCCACGGCCCAGGCGCTCGGGGCCGCCGCGTCGCGCTGGGCGGCTCGCGCGGGCGTGACGCTGCTGGCCGCCACGGCCCACGCCGACGCAGGCCGGTTCCTCACGACCACCGCGACCGTGCACGCTCCGAGCGGCTCGCTTGGTCCCGGACGCGAGCGCGATCGCCCGGCACTGCGCATCGAGTCGGGCGACGCGGCCGACCTTGATGCGCTCGCGCACCACCACTACCGGCCCGGGCGTCCCGCCGCCGTGGTCCGGGTGCTGCGCTGCGTGCGCACGACGCCGGAGGGTGAGCATGTGCTCGCCGGCGTGCTCGGGGTATCCATGCCCGTGCTCAACGCGTCCTGGCGCCCTCTGGCGTGGCCCGGGCGGTTCGAGAGCACGGACCGACGCGCCAACGCGCGCCGACTCAACCACGAGGTCCGCTGCATCGCCCGGGTGATCGTCACGCCCGGCTCGCGGGGCCTGGGCATCGCGTCGATGCTGGTCCGCGCCTATCTGGACGACCCGCTGACGCCCCGCACCGAGGCCGCGGCGGCCATGGGCGCGTGCTGCCTGTTCTTCCGAGCCGCGGGCATGCGCGAGTACCGCCTGCCCCGCCTCCCGCACGACGCCCGCCTGGCCGATGCCCTCGATGCCGAAGGCCTGCGCCCAACGGACCTGATCCGGCCGGCGGACCGATCCGCGTTCATCGCCCGCGAACTGGACCGATGGGCCCGGCACGCACGGGTCCGTATCGATCCCGCACGCCACGCGGCCTGCCGCCTGCTCACCGAGCCCCGCGCCTACGCCCACACCCACGGAGCCACGCCATGACCACGCCCGCCCCGCACCCCGACCGCCTGCCCGACGCCCTGACCTTCTTCCTGACCCGCGCCGAACGACGCGCGGTCCTCCGCAAACTCGACGCCCCGGCCCACGCCCGGACCCGCGCCCTCCTCGGCGCGCTCGGTCTGCCCGCCGGAGACAAACCACAAAGGGCGCAAAGAACACACAGCAAGCAAGACCAAGGCACGAGCCACGCATCCGAGCATCCACCTTCGCGCCCTTCGCGGTCTTCGCGTTGAACACCTCTTCTCTTCACTCCGCGCCCTCTGCGTGATCTCTGCGATCTCTGCGTTCAAACCTCTTCCCCACGAGCCGAACATGTACGATTTCCCCGGCCCCATCCCCACCACCGACGACGAACTGGCCGCGTGGCTCGAACGCTGGCTTGCGCTCGCCAGCCCCCGCGAAGCGCTCATCGAGGGGCACAACGCCCCGTTCGACTACCTCGCCCACGCCTTCTTCGAGGACCGCTCGCCGCGCGACTGCGTGGTCTGGGCCAACCGCGGCGGGGGTAAGACTTTCCTCGGCGCGGTCGCCACCGCGATGGACATGGTCTTCAAGCCCGGCATCGAGATCCGTGTGCTCGCCGGCTCGCTCGAACAGGCCCGACGCATGCAGGCGCACCTGCGCGACATCTTCGAACGCGACGGTTTCGAGGGCATGGTCGAGGGACGCATCACCGAGCGGCGTATCCGCCTGACCAATACATCGTGCGTCGAGACGCTCGCCCAGTCCCAGACCTCCGTCCGCGGCACGCGCGTCCAGAAACTCCGCTGCGACGAGGTCGAACTCTTCGACCGCGCCGTCTGGGAAGCCGCCCAGCTCGTGACGCGATCCAAGGAGTGCGGCCCCGTCCGCGTGCGCGGCGCGATCGAGTGCCTGTCCACCATGCACATCCCCTACGGCATCATGCACGAACTGGTCGGCGCCGCCATCGAGGGAAGAGCCAGGCGCCTGTTCCGCTGGGGCGTCGTCGACACCCTCGGGCCGTGCCCGGATGACGACCACCAGTGCCTCGCGGACGAGGGCCCGTGCCCGCTGGCCGCCGAGTGCGCCGGGCTGGCCAAGGCCCGGGACCGACGCGCCATGCCGCCCGGCCACACCGCCATCCCGGACGCGATCGGCATGAAGGCCCGCGTCTCGCCCGAGGTCTGGAACGCCGAGATGCTCTGCCTGCGCCCCAGGCGCTCGGACTGCGTCCTGCCAGAGTTCGACCCGCGCACCCATGTCGTCGAACGCCCGCCCGATGTCAGCGCCGCGTGGCCGGTGATCGCGGGCATGGACTTCGGCATCCGCAGCCCCACCGTCGTGCTCTGGGCCAGGCTCTCGCCCGATGGTGTGGTCTATGTCGTCCGCGAGCACGCCCGCGCCGGGCTCTCGCTCGAACAGCACGCCGAGATCATCCGGGCCGCGCCCGAACGCTTCGAATGGATCGGCGTCGACCCCGCCGGGAGAAACCGCAGCATCCAGACCGGCGCCAGCGATGTCCAGCGACTCCGCCACCACGGTTTCGTCGTCCGCGACGCGCGCCGGCCCCTCCACGAGGGCATCGAACTCGTCCGCGCCCGCCTCCGCACCGCGGACGGCCGGCCCCGCCTGTTCATCACCCGCGATTGCCCCACCCTGATCGAATCGCTCGAACGCTACCGCTACCCGCCCAACCCAGAAAACCCGAACCCCGAGAAAGACGGCCACGACCACGCGCCCGACGCCTTGCGCTACATGATCCAGAACCTCGACGAGCCGTACCGAACGAGACGGGACAACTACACCGACCGGTGATCAACCACGGTTTCCGCGCCGATGAACCGCCCGACAAACGCTAACCGGTCACCCAGCCCGCGGCGGCGTAGTACAGGGGGATCCCCACCGTGATGTTGAACGGGAAGGTCAGCCCGAGCGCCATCGGCACATACAGACCCGAGTTCGCGTTCGGGATCGCCAGTTTCATCGCGGCCGGCGCGGCGATGTACGAAGCGCTGGCGGAGAGGATCATGAACAGGAACCCGTCAGCCCTGGGCATATCCAGCGCCCACACCACAACCAGCGCGATCGCCGCATTGATCAGCGGGATCAGGCAGGAAACCAGCGTGGCGACGCGTTTCGAGCCGGTAATCTGGCGGAGCTGGCGGCTCGCCGTGATCCCCGAATCAAGCAGGAACAGTACAAGCACCCCGTCGAACAGGTCCTGGCTGAACGGCTGGAGCGCCTGCCAGCCCTTGTCACCCGTCATGGCCCCGACCGCGATCGATCCGAGCAGCAGAAACACCGGCCCGGACACCGCAGCCTCGTGCAGCAGATGGGCCAATTCCCGGCGACGCCCACGGAAAAGTGACTGAGCGGATGAACCCGAATCCATCGCGCGGTACAGCATGACCGCCGTGATGATCGCCGGAGCCTCCATCAACGCCAGCGCGGCGACCAGGTGCCCGCCGAACTCGATGTTCTGGCTCTCCAGAAACTTCTGCGCCGTGATGAATGTCACGACGGAGACCGAGCCGAATGTGCCGGCCGCGGCGCACGCGTCCGCCGTCTGGAACCGCGCCAGCTTCAGAAGCGGCACCACATACAGCGGGATGACGGCCGAAAGAATCACCGCCATCACCAGCGGCTGCAGCGTCTCGGCCGTCAGCCCCGACGCCCGGATCGCCACACCGCCCTTGAAACCGATCGCCCAGAGCAGATACAGACTGAACAGCTTGGCCAACTCCCTGGGAAACTCAAGATCCGAACGCACCAGGGTCGCCAGCATTCCCAGGAAAAAGAACAGGATGGGCGGGCTGAGGAGGTTGTCGAGAAGTGGCGCCGCGTTGATCACGCCGCCAGCATATCACCGCCCGGCCTGACCGTCCCGCCTCAGCCGGGCGTCACCCCGGGTCGCAGGTGCTCGTCGAGCAGCTCACCCACCGGCCGCCAGTCGAATGACCCCAGCAGATCGTTGAACCGCGCGGCGCACTTGTCCAGGTTGTTGTAGTGCCGGAACCGGTGGCTCCGCCTGAGCCCCTCCATCCGCGGCTGGCCGGGATCGACCTCCCACGGATGGATATAGAACACATAAGGGTTGCCCGAGGAGAGAATCTTCTTCACACCCCGCTTGAACAGCGGGTAGGGGAACAGCCGGAAGTACCCCCCGCCCGCCCAGGGGACGCCCTTCTTGCCGACCTTGAGCACCGACACGCAGACCTCGTGGAATCCGGGGCGGATCTCGACGATGGGCCGGCCCGAGTCCATCCCGGCCAGCTTGCCGTAGCGGTCGTGCGCCACCGTGGGAAAGGCCGAGGAGTCGTAGGTCAGGCCGAGTTCCTGGAGGATGTCGATGGACCAGTCGGTGATGGAGAACGATGGCGCGCGGTAGCCGCGGATCTTGGCGCCGGTCAGGTCCTCCACGATGCCGATGCCGCGGGTCATGTCTTCCCGAAACTGGTCGTGGGTGAGCGAGTAGATCAGGTCGTGCCCGTAGCCGTGGCTGGCGATCTCGTGCCCGGCGTCGGCGATGCGCCGGATCAGGGCCGGGCACTTCTCGGCCACCCAGCCCAGGATGAAGCAGGTGCACTTGACGCCGTGCCGGTCCATCATCTCGAGCATGCGGTCGGTGTTGGCCTCGACGCGCAGCTCCCGCTCGTCCCAGGTGTTGCGCGCCACGACGGCCTTGAGGTTCTCGACCTGGAACCAGTCCTCAACATCGATCGACATGGCGGGCCGCACCGCGGCGTCACTTCCCATCATCCCTCATAGCATCCTGTGCCCGCGCTTGCGGAACGCCTTGACATCCGGCGGTTTGGGGAACGAGAAGTACTTCTTGCCCGTCATGTCCAGCGGCGTCGGCTCGATGGCGCCGCGCTTCATCTTGAGCAGGACATCCAGCATCAGGCGCGCCCCGTCCTGTTTGGTCCCGGTGATCACCCGGTCGAGCGAGTCCTTGGGTTTGAGCGGCCATTCCAGCGTGCCCAGGATGTCGCCCGCGTCGAGCTTCTCGACCATCTCGTGGACCGTCACCACGGCGTGCTCCTCGCCGTGCAGGAGCTGCCAGAAGTTGGGCATCATCCCGCGGTACACGGGCAGCCGCCCGGAGTGGATGTTGATGCACCCCAGCGACGGGACCTCCAGGATCCCCTTGCGGAAGATCTCCGGCGCCGCGACCGAGGCGACGACATCCGGCTTGAGTTCCCTGACCGTCTCGATGTACGCCGGGTCGTTGACCGAGCCGCAGGGCACGGTCTGCAGCCCGCGCTGCAGCGCCAGCTTGGCGATCGAATCACCCCGCAGCTTCACGCCGACATAGCGGAAGCACAGGCGGACGAAGTCGACCGGCCCGTAGAACCGCAGCATCCGCCGGGCGGTCTTCCAGATCGGCTCGTGGAAGGCGTCCTGGACCGACACGCCGACGATCTCGATCTCGTCCTTGGGGTATTCGGCGAAGAACACCTCGAAGAAGCGAATGACATAAAGCGGGTCGTCCTCGGTGACGAACAGCAGCTTGAGTTTTCGTCCGGTGATCGCCGTCATGGCGCGGTCTCCGCGTTGGTCGTGCGCTCGGCCGTCCGCCGGTGCTCGGGATCGATCTCGACCGCCGCGCCCTCGGCCAGCCACGCGGCCAGGTTCCGGCGGCGCTCGCCGGTCTCCTGCGCGGTCGCGTTCGGGTCGGCCAGGCGCAGCACCTCGGCGTACTTGGCGGCGCACACCTGACGGGTGTAGCCCGCGTCGAACACGCGCCGGGCGTTGGCGCCCAGACTCCGGGTCCGGGCCGGGTCATGCATCAGCTCGCGCAGCTTGCGGGCGAGACCCTCGCCGTCGCCGAGTTCGCACCAGATGCCGCAGTCGTTGTGCTCAACCACGCGGCGCAGCTCGGACCAGTCCTCGCTGAGGGCCACGATGGCCTTGCCCACCGCCAGCGAGGTGTAGAGCTTGCTGGGGAAGCTGATGCCCTCGATGCCCTTGGCGATCGAGACGAGCGAGGCGTCGCAGGCGTTGAGCGAGTCGGGCAGCTTGTCGAAGGGCTGGTAGGGCAGGATGAGCACATTGTCGAGCCCGCGCTGCTCGACCTGCTCCTCGATCCACTTCTTCTTGCCCCCGCCGCCGATCAGGACGAGCTTGAACGGCTCACCCTTGAGCCGCTCGGCCGCGTCGAGCACGGTCTCGAACTCGTAGTACAACCCCATGTTTCCGGAGTAGAGCAGCACGAAGTCGTCGAGCAGCCCGTTCTCCCGGGCGACGGAAGACTCGGACTTGTCCTTGGGCCTCAGGTCGTCGCCGTCGGCCCAGTTGGGGATGACATGGACATGCTCGGCCGCGATGGGGTAGGTTCTGCAGACGAGGTCCTTGGCGGCCGAGCAGAGGACGATGGCCTCCTTCGACCGGCGGTACTTGAACCGGTTGAGCGTCAGCCAGGCCCGCTCGATCATCGAGCCTTTCCTGAAGGTTCCGACCCACACGCCGAGCTGGGGGTAGGCGTCGTGCAGCAGCGTGACATAGCGGTGCCGCCGGAACAGCGAGACGAACGCGCCGATCGCGCCGAGGAACGGAGGGTTGGTGGTGTAGAGGTACACCGTGTCCTTGCGGCTGGTCAGCAGCACGCGCAGGATCATCGGGACGACGAAGGTCAGGTAGTTGATGGCCCGTCCGGGCAGGAAGTTCTTGTCGAACCGCGCGACCTTGAGACGCCGGATGGTCACGCCGTCGGTCCGCTCGTACAGCGGGCAGTCCTGCCACGATTCCGGCGGCCCGTATGACGGCCGCCCGGTGAGCACCTCGACCTCGAACCCCAGATCGGCCAGCTCGACCGCCAGCTCGTGCAGCAGGTGGCCGGTCGAGGCGACATCGGGGACGTAGTACTGATTGAGGATCACCACCCGCGGCTTGTGCGGTGCGGCGGGACCGGTCTTGGAGTGTTGCTCATCCACGCGTCGAAAAACCTCAGGCGGTCGTGCTCTGCGCCAGCGCGGGCGCCGGGCCGAAGGTGTCGGTCAGGCGGTCGCCCAGCCATGCGATCAGCGACGCTTTCTCGCGCCGAAGGAAATCCAGGTCAACCCGCTGGGGACGGTCCTTGATCGACTCCAGACCCAGCCGCTTGAGCAGATACGCCCGGGGCGAACGGGTGAACAACATGGCCGCATTCCCGTACGACACGGTGGCCACGCAGGCGTGGACCCGGTTGGAGATCGTCAGTTGGCTGTTGGCGTAGATGCTCAGGTAGGTGTGCGGGATGTCGCCGACATAGGTGTTCGGCGAGCGATAGCTCTTGAGCATCAGGAACGGGTTGTAGCGGTGGTCCGTCCGCAGCACCAGCCGGCCGTCGATGCGCTCGGGCCTGGGCGAGCGGAACAGCATCGCGTCCAGGAACGGGTAGGCCCGCTTGCGGTAGGACCACTCCGTCCGCTTCTGCGGCTGGCGGACGCACCACTCCCGGCCCTCGAACTCGAACGAGCGGTCGACCCGGCCCGCGAACCCGTCCTTCGGCCCGATCACCGGTTCGGGGATCTGGTCGAAGTTGAGCACCATGTACGGTTCCAGGTCCGTGGGCACCCTGGGAAAGACCTCCGAGACAAAGGTGGCGACATCGACCCCGTCGTAGGCGTGCGCGGCCAGATCGCCGAGGGCCTCGTAGGTCTCGGTGTCCCGCGTCGTGAAGATGTGCGGCGGGCACTCGGACATCAGCTTGCGCGACAGGGCGATAGTGTCCTTGTCATACTGCATCATGCCCGCGGCGAGGACGATGATCTTCGCCCCCTTGCGGTGCTGGGCCCGCAGCATCGCCGCGGTGATCCCCTCCATCTCGGGCCGGACATACGGGCCGAGCACGACCACCGCGTCGAGGTCCAGGTGCTTGACATAGTCCAGCGCGTTGGCGGGGTTGCCCTTGCGGGTGTTCCAGTAGCCCGGCTGGTCCCCGATCAGGAAGACATGAGCCCCCGGGTACGCACGGTTGATGGCGTACTCGGCGCCGAGCTGGAAAAAAGCGTTGCCGATGTTGGTCGACCAGTACCCGGTCAGCACCCCGATGCGGGGAACGTCCGTAGGATGGTTCGGGTTGGGTTCGGCGTTCGGGTCCAAGGCTTGCTGTGCTCCTCGCTCCGGGCGGTTTGTCGGCCAATCCTCGGCCCCGCGTCAGCACGATTCCTTGTGCCCGGCGCGGGAAAGGTCGATAGTACACCCGGTCAGCCGCCTGACCCCGCCACACGGAGTTCTCGGACCGCAGGATGAACGAGCAAACAGGACCTTCATCCCGAGCCGGCGTCGCCATCACCGAGCCGCCCCGCAAAAGCCCTTGGTCGACCAGGGCCAAGCTCGTCCGCGTCCTCTGGGCCTGCGTGTTCGCCACGGTCTGGAAGGTCCTGCCCTCCGACACCGCCCGGGCCCGCCTGCTGGGCCTGTTCGGGGCCACCGTCGGCCCCGGCGTGCGGATCCACCGGGATGTCCACATCGAGATCCCCTGGCACCTGTCGATCGGGGCGGGCACGGTGGTCTGCCGCGGGGCGATCCTGTATTGCCTCGGACGCGTCACCCTCGGCGAGCGGTGCCTGATCGGGCCCTTCGCCCACCTCTGCGCCGGCACGCACGACTACACGGACCCGAAGTTCACCCTGCTCCGCGAGCCGATCACCCTCGGCGACGGGTGCGTGCTGATGTCCGACGCCTTTGTCGCCCCCTCGGTCACGCTGGCGCCGGGCACCGTGGTCCGGCCCCGGGCGGGGATCTTCAAGGACACCGAGCCCGGCCGCACCTACGCGGGCAACCCCGCCAAGCCTGTCGAGCCCGCCGAGCCCGTCGAACCGATCGCGGAGGGCGCATGACCACGCCCGCGGCCATGCCCGCCGACCCCACCGCGATGGCCGGGCCCGACGAGGGCCGCGCCCGCTCGCGGCTACCGATCGGTCTCTGGACGCTCGGTGCGCTGGCGTTCCGGCTCACCCCCAAGCCGCTGTACAAGGCCCGGGCGGTCCTGCTGCGCTGGTTTGGGGCCCGGCTCGATCCGACGGTGCGCATCCGCCCCGATGTCCGCATCGACCGGCCGTGGAACCTGTCGATGGGCCGCAAGAGTTCGCTCGGCGACGGCGTGGTGGTCTGGGCGCACGCGCCCATCACCATCGGCGCCCGCTGCACGATCAGCCAGTACACCCGCCTGGCCGCCTTCCGCGAGGACGAGACCCACCCCGCCGGCCCGACCTGTCCGGCCCCGCTGACCATCGGCGACGATGTGTGGATCGCCGCGGAGTCGTATGTCGCCGGGGGGCAGACGATCCCCGACGGCGTGCTGGTCGGGGCCCGCTCCGTGATCGACGCCCGGCGCGGGGGGCGGCTCGACCCGTGGACCATCGGCTCGGGCGACCCGGCCGTCTCCCGGCGCGAGCGGCCCTTCCAGGGGAGGACCGCGTGACGGACACGCCCCCGCTCCACGCGAAGACCAGCCCCCACTCCGCCGGCAACCGGGCGGCCCGGGTGCTTTGGGGCGTGACCCAGGCCACGCTCTTCCGTCTCTCGCCGCGCCCGGCGCACGCCTGGCGCAACCGGCTGCTCCGGATGTTCGGGGCCCACCTGCACCCGACCGCCCGCGTCTACCCCCGCGCCCGCGTCTGGGGGCCGTGGAACCTGACCATGGGCCCGCACGCGACCATCGCCGACGATGTCGATGTCTATTGCGTCGACCAGATCGCCATCGGCGAGCGCAGCGTGATCAGCCAGTACACCTACCTCTGCGGCGCGACCCACGACCACACCCTGCGCACCCGCCCGCTGGTCCCCAAGCCCATCACGATCGGCTCGGGCGTGTGGGTCGCGGCCGATGTGTTCGTCGGTCCGGGCGTGACCATCGGCGACGACACCGTGGTCGGGGCGCGGTCGAGCGTGTTCGGCGATCTGCCGGCGATGAGCATCTGCACCGGCACGCCGGCCAGGCCGGTCCGCGAGCGGACCTTCCGCGACGAACCGGACGACGGCCCGCCCCCGGAGGCCGCGCCGTGAGCGTCTCCATCTTCATCCAGACGCTCAACGAGCAGGATAACCTGCCCGGCCTGCTCGACTCGCTCGCCGGGTTCGACGACATCGTCGTGCTCGACTCGCTCTCGACCGACGACACCCGCCGAATCGCCGAGTCCCGCGGCTGCCGCTGGTTCGAACACGCCTTCGACGGGCGCGGCCCGCACCAGAACTGGGCGATGGAGCACATCGACTTCAAACACCGCTGGGTCTTCTACCTCGACGCGGACGAGCGGATGACGCCGGAACTCAAGCGGGAGATCGAATCGATCGCCGCGAAGTGGGCGTCCGGGGAGTGGACCCGCGAGTACAGCCCCGTCGCCTACTACTGCGGACGCAAGAACTACTTCCGAGGCCGCTGGCTCAGGCACGCCATGCCCCCCGGCAACATCATGCGCTTCTTCCAGCCACCCCACATCCGCTTCGAGCGCCTGGCGAACCCGGTGCCGATCGTCGACGGCGAGGTCGGCTATCTCAAAGAGCACTTCCTGCACTACAACTTCTCCAAGGGCCTGCGCGAGTGGATCGAACGCCACAACCGCTATTCGTCCTACGAGGCGGCGGAGACCGTCAAGGCGCTGGAGAACAACCCCGTCCGCATCGGCAACCTGTTCTCTGGCGACCGCAACACCCGGCGGCTGGAACTTAAAAACATCTCGTTCCGCCTGCCGTTCCGGCCGTTCATCAAGTTTTTCTACATGTACATCCTCGGCCGCGGCTTCCTCGATGGCCGGGCCGGCCTGACCTATTGCACGCTTCAGGCGGTCTACGAATACTTCATCGTGCTTAAGGCCCGCGAGATCCGCCAGCCCGAACTCAGCCGCCTCGACCGGGGCGAAACCGCCGACGGAACAGGACGCGCCCCATGAAGATCCTCCACTCCATCGCCCAGATCGACTTCCGCTCCGGCGGGCCGGTGCGGGCCGTGCTCGATCTGTCCGAGGCCCTGGCCCGGCGCGGCCACACCGTGGAGGTCATGGTCAAGCACGGGCCGGACACGCCCGACGCGTGGAAAGAGCCCGATTCGCCGACCACCGTCATCGAACTCGGCCGCCCCGGCATCGGCGGCGCGTGGTTCCGCGCCGAGGCGCTCGACCGCGCCCGCCAGGCCATCAAGGCGTGCGACATCCTGCACCTCCACGGCATCTGGACGCCGCAGAACACCCAGTTCGCCTCCATCGCCCGCCAGATGCGCAAGCCCTATGTCATCTCCTGCCGAGGCATGCTCGACGACTGGTGCATGGCCCAGCGCAAGCCCAAGAAGCTGCTCTACCTCCACCTCGCCGGCGGCAACGCCATGCTCAACAACGCCGCGCTGATCCACTGCACCGCCGACGGCGAGCTGCGCCAGTCCGCCAGGTGGTTCCCAAAGTCCACCGGCGTGGTCATCCCCAACCTGCTCGACCTCGCGCCCTACGAGAACCTGCCGGGCCCGCAGATCGCCCGCGACAAGTTCCCGCAGCTCAACGGCCCCGAGCCCTCGCTGCTGTTCCTCTCCCGCCTGCACTACAAGAAGGGGGTCGAGCACCTGATCGACGCGGGCCGCATCCTCCGCGACCGCGGCACGCCCCACCGCGTCCTCATCGCCGGCACGGGCGACGACGCGTACGAGCAGAAGCTCCGGCGTCACGCCGCGGACACCGGCATGGACGACCTGGTTTCGTTCCTCGGCATGGTCATCGGGCAGGAGAAGATCTCGCTCTACCAGGCAGCGGACCTGTTCGTGCTGCCGACGAGCCAGGAGAACTTCGGCTTCGTGTTCTTCGAGGCCCTGGCGGCCGGCTGCCCGCTGATCACCACCAGGGGCGTGGACACCTGGCCGGAGCTGGAGGCGGCCGGCTCGACCATCGTCGAGCAGGACGCCGCGACGATCGCCAACGCCGTCCCGGCCCTGACGGGGGACCGGGCCGCGCGGGACGCCCTGGGCGAGCGGGGCCGGGCGTGGGTGTTTGAGCACCTCGACCCGGGCCGGATCGTCCAGGCCTTCGAGCGGTTCTACGAAGACGCCTTGGCCCGCTGAGTTGTTTTTTTGCTGCGTGGCGGGGCCGGCGGGCTGTATGATCGGCGGAAGACGATGCGAGTCCTGCATTACAAACCCACGATGCGGGCCGAGGAGGGGGGGGTCGTCAAGGCCGTGTTCGACCTGTGCGTGCTGACCGCGTCGCCCGACCTTGATGTCGGGTTGGCGACCTACGACACGGACCTGGTCCGCGAGAACCTCCCCCCCGACGCCGCCGAGCGGATCGCCCTGCACCGGGTCGAGCTGCCGCACGCGTCCACGCGCCTGCTGCACCGCGCCGATGTCCGCGCGCTGCGCGAGATCATCCGCTCGTACGACCTGCTCCACCTTCACACGATGTGGACCCCGTCGAACCCGCAGGTTATCCGGATCTGCCGCGAGCTGGGCAAGCCGTATGTCCTGACGGTCCACGGCATGCTCGACGACTGGTGCATGGCGCAGCGCCGGCTCAAGAAGCTGGCGTATCTGCGGACATGGGGACGCCGCCTGCTGCGCGACGCCGCCCGCGTGCACTGCACCGCGCAGGCCGAGACCGACCAGGCCGCGGCCTGGCTCGACCGCGCCGGGTTCGACCGGGGCATGACGCGAACGATCCCGCTGCCGCTGGACCTGTCGCTCTACCGTGACCCGCCCGGGCCGGGGCAGGCCTGGGTGGCCCACCCCTCGATCGATCGCGCGCGGCCCGCGGTCTTGTTCCTCTCGCGCCTGCACGAGAAGAAGGGCATCGACCGGCTGATCCGCGCCTCGGCCCTGCTGCACCGGCGCGGCGTGGAGCACCAGTTCCTGATCGCGGGCACGGGGGATCCGCGCTACACCGATTCGCTGCGCCGGCTCGTGCGCGATGAGGGCATCGGGGAGCACACCCGCTTCCTCGGCTTCGTTGCCGGGCGCACCAAGGTCTCTCTCTTCCAGGCGTCCGCCCTGCTGGCCCTGCCCACCAGCCAGGAGAACTTTGGCTTCGTGTTCTTCGAGGCCCTGGCGGCGGGCACGCCCGTCGTCACCACCCGGGGCGCGGACACATGGCCCGAGCTGATCGAGTCCGGCGCGGGCATCCTCGCGGACAACACGCCCGAGGCCTTCACCGACGCGATCGCCGAAGCCCTGGCCGACCCCGACACGCTCCGCAAACGGGGGGCGGACGGACGCGCCTGGGCCCTGGACCACTGCGACCGCGCCCGCACGGCCGCCGCGTACCGCGCCATGTACGCCGGGTGCCTCGGCGAGCCGGCCCGGGACGACCGCGCGGGCCGGATCCGCCGGGTCGCCGCGGAGCCCGGCCCGTGAGCCGCGCCGCGTTGATCCTGCGCTCGGCATCGAACCGCGCCACGCGCCGGATCGCCATCCGCTGGGGCGAGCAGCTGGACATGTACCCCGTGGTTGGGTTCCCAAAGTCTGGCGGCACCTGGCTCTGCCGCATGCTCGCCGACGCCCTGCGCCTGCCCTTCGCCCAGGTCCCGCTCCTGCCGGTGGCGATGCCCAGCGTCCTCCACGGCCACTGGCGCTACCACCCCCGCCTGCGCAATGTCACCTGCACCGTCCGCGACGGCCGGGACACGATGGTGTCGTTCTACTTTTATTGCAAGCTGCACTACGAGCACGGCCCGCCGCCGAGGATCCGGCGGATGTTCGAGCATCTGTACGGCAGCCGAGCAGATCTCAACGACGCCAGGGCCAACCTGCCCGGGTTCATCGAGGCGATCTTCAAGAACCCGATCGGAACGAGACTGACCTGGCCGCAGTACTGCCGCGAGTGGCACGACCGCCCGGGCGTGTCCATTGTGCGGTACGAGCAACTGCTCTCTGACACCGAGGCGCAGCTCGCGCGCGTGACCGCGAGCCTCGGCCGGGAAACGGACGCCTGGCGCCTGGCCTGGGCCGCGGAGGGTAACTCGATGCGTCGCACAACCGGGCGCCGTCACGGGCAAGAGGACCGCGGTTCGGTGGTCCGCAAGGGGATCGCCGGCGACTGGCGAGCACACTTCTCCGACGAGTCCTGCGCCCTGTTCGCGGACCTGGCCGGCGACACCCTCGTTGAACTGGGCTACGAGCAGTCCCGGGATTGGCGCAACTGGGCCGTGTACCCAATGGAATCGCACGCCGTTCGGACCGATGAAACCGATTCGGAGCTACCCTCGTTTGGGGTGTCCGCGTCCGGGGGCCCAGACTAGCCGCATCGTCCGAATCTATATGAACACTCAACTCCAGCTCCGTCGCCTGTCCAACCGCCTGACGCGTAGCATCTGCACGCGATGGGGCGAGAGCCTCGGCATGTTCCCTGTGCTGGAGTATCCCAAGTGCGGCGGGACCTGGCTGTGCAAGATGCTCGCCGACGCGCTGCGCATCCCATTCGCCCAGTACTCCTGCATGCCGATCGCCATGCCGGCGGTCGTCCACGGACACTGGACCTACCACCAGCGCCTGCGCAACGTGGTGTTTCTCAACCGCGACGGCCGGGATGTGATCGTTTCCTATTATTTCCATTGCTGCCGACGCTACGGGAACCAGACGACCTCGGCCGGCGTTCGCAAGATGATCCACCGGCTCTACGGCACCAACCCGGATCTGGACGCCCACTGCGAGAACCTGCCCCGTTTCATCGAGGAAATGTACCGCAACCCATCCGGCGCGCCCATGAACTGGCGGGACTACAACCTCAGTTGGCACGAGAAGCCGGGCGTGGTGTATACGAGGTACGAGGATCTCCGCGCGGATTGCGTCGCCGAGCTCGACCGGATCGTCAGGGCCCTGGGCCGCGAATCGGCCCCATGGAACACCGAGCGTGCCGTCGACGGGCACTCCATGCAGCGGCTGACCGGGCGTGCACCCGGTCAGGAGGACCGCGACTCGTTCATCCGCAAGGGCGTCGTGGGCGACTGGGTCAACTCGTTCAACGAGGAATCCATGCAGATCTTCGCCGACCTGGCCGGCGATGCTCTGGTCAGCCTGGGATACGAGTCATCCAGCGACTGGCGGACATGGGGTGCGACGACGCCGCCCGGGTCGAGCCATGATGGCACAAAGGCCTCGGCCTGAATCCATCGGCCCCTACGCGTAGGCGGGTTCGCCCACTTGCCCGCCGGGCTCGTCGAGGGCCCAATCAGCCTCTTCCGCGTCATCGAGGTACTCCGCCTGCGGCACGCCCTGGGTGGCGAAGCGGGCCATCGACGCGGCGATCCCGGCATAGATCATGAAGAAGCACAACGCGGGCGACACGCGGGAGATCATGTAGCCCTCCAGCACCGCGCCGGCGAAGTACATGGCGAACACGCCAAGGGACAGATCAAGAATCCGCCGGTGCGCCAGCGGGAGCCTCGAACGCTGGCGCACCCGCTTGATGAACTCAACCCCCCCCACGATCGTCATCAGGATCGCCAGCACAAGCATGCCGATCCCGAACGCGGCGAATCCGTACAGCCAGCTGTTCTCGCTGGTCTCGGCGTCGGCGATGCCCGCGCCGAGCATCGGGTTGTCCATTCCAACGCGGATTAGCGTCGCCCACGCGTGGCTGCGGGTGTCGTCCGTGCTGGCCAGACGCTCGAGCCCGACACGGCTGCCGGTCAGGGACAACACCGCCTTGAACGCGTAGTACGCGACGGCCAGGATGACGGGCAGGAAGAGGATCGCCTTGCCCATCCGCGTGTACAGCACCGCGGCGAAGCCGATCGCGGCCATGCCGAGGCCCGTCCGCGAGCCGGTCCACGCCAGCATCAGCAGCACGGCGCCGAGCGTCACGATGTAGAAGGGTCGCAGCACGACCCACCTGTCGTTGAGGGTCAGCCACAGCAGGGTGACCGCCATGAACGAGAGCAGCGCCCCGGCGTGCTGCGGGTTGCTCATCAGGCCGACGAAACGCGACTCGTTGCCGGTGGTCAGGTAGCCCGAGTTGGCGAAGAACTGCACCACGCACATGAAGACCCACACCATCGACATCAGGGCCATCATCCGGAGCACGGACCGGACCTGCTCGGGGGTGTCCATCGTCAACGCGGCGGCGAACAGCAGCGGGAGCAGTGTGACCGTGGCGAACACGATCGATTCAGCACCCTGGGCCACCCCGTCGTGGTAGGTCCGCAACAGGGCGGCGTAATAGCCCATCACCACCAGCATGACCGCGGTGGGTGACACCCGCTTGCCCGAAAGCCGTCGCAACTGCAGGAGAAGCACGACGGTCGCCGCGATCCCGGCGGCGAAGAAGATCATCGAACGACGCGACTGGATCGGCAACCAGACCGTGTACAGCAGACGCCCGCTCCAGTCCACCGGCAGCGACATCGCTGACACGACGAACATGACCCAAATCGGCACCAGAATCCCCCACCGCTTCGTCAGGCCCATCGCATAAAGGGCCGTCCAGATCAGGCCGATCAGACCGAGAAAGGCCATCGCCGGTGCCGTCAGACTCATCGCAGGGACTCTCCTAGGATCAACGCTAGCACCCCTCTATCGGTTCCGACGACACTCCGGTTCGCCCGTTTCGGCCATACGGCCCCAGTCCGACGCAGATCAGCGGTTTCTGAACACTGAAACGCCCGATCCTTCCACGCACAGAGCACGCCCAGCAGAGAAAACCGACGCGGGATGACCCGGATCGTCTGCAACTACGCCCGCCTCTTCTCCACCCTGCTGATCGGCATCGCGGTGGTTCCCCTGACCATCGCCTGGCTCGGCGACGACGCGTTCGGTCTGATCGCGTTTCTCGGGGCCAACATCGGCCTGGCCGCGATCTTCCGCCAGATCATCCAGCAATCCTTGGTCCGAGAACTCGCCTCAGCCTACCACGCTGGCGATGCGGGGATGGCGCGTCTCTACCCGGCGATCTGCCGCATCTCGGTCCTTGCCGCGTTGCTCAGCTCGGCCGCCTTCGGCATCGTCGCGCTGGCTCTGCCGCTGTTCAACATGCCTGACGAGTTCCGCGCCGCGGCGTTCTGGTTCGTCATCGCCCAGGGTGCACAGAGTGCCCTGATGATCTTCCTCGCACCCGTCCTCAACATGTATCTGGTGTCGGAACGCTTCATCGGCTACAGCATCTGGTATGTCGGCGTCCGAGCAACCAACATCATCTCGGTCGTCGTGCTCGGCTATGTGATCACCATCCATGACCCGCCCACCGGCCTGCTGCTCCACGGCATCCTCTGGTCCGCGCTCTCCGTGCTCGGCTTCATCGTCGCCGCCGTCCGGATGGTCCGGCTGGATCCCCGGCTCAAGCCCACGCTGCGCCGGCCCGAGCCCGGGGCCGTCCGCGAGGTGATGGGCACCTTCTCCTGGAACTCCGGCGTGCAGATCGCCATGAACCTGCACGAGCAGATCCCCCAGTTCCTGCTCAACCTCTTCCTGGGCACCATCGCCAACGCCGCCTGGGGCATCGGTTTCCGCCTGGTGGCCTACATCCGCATGGTCACCACCGGCATGCAGTTCGGTTCCGACGCCGTCAGCGCCCGCCTGGCCTCCGACCCTGACGCGGACCTCGCCCGCAGCCGGCTCCAGCGGCTCGTGGGCCAGCAGACCCGCCTGACGGGCCTGGTCTCGCTGCCGGCGGGGGCGTTCGTGCTGATCTACTGCTTCCCCGTGCTGCACCTCTGGGTCGGCCCGAGGCTGGAGGACTACGACGGGACGATGGGCATGGGCGTGGTGATGGCGCGGATCCTCTCGCTCGCACTGGCTGCCCGGGCCGTGTCGGACACCTGGATCCTGGTGCTGTACGGCGCCGGCTTTGTCCGCCGGTACGCCCTGCTGATCATGGCCGGCGGCCTGATCGCGCCGGCCACCGCCATCACCCTGCTGCTCACCCTGCCCGACGAGTGGCGCTACATCGGCCCGGCGGTCGGCTACGGCGTGGCGTTCATCGGGCTGCACCTGCTCGGCGTGCCCGTGATCGCCGCCCGCTGCCTGCACCTGAGCACGATGGGGCTGATCGGCTCGCTCGGGCGTCCGTTGCTGGCCACGGGCATCGCCGCCGCGGCGGGGCTCGGCGTGCTGGCGTATGCCGGGCGTATCGGCGATCTGTCCCTGACCGCCATGCCCAACCGTGCCGCGGGCGACGCCATCGAGCCGTTCTGGATGCTCGCCTCGATCGCGGCGTTCGGCGCGGTCTACGCCCCGCTCGCCATCGCGCTGGTCCTCGGCCCGCAGGACCGCCAGCGGCTGATGGGGGTGATCCGCGGGCGTCTGCTGCGGCGTGACCGCACGGACCGGACCCCGATCGCCGACCACGAACCGGATCAGCCCCCGCCCGCACCCTGACCAGAGCCCCGGACGCGGATCTCCGACACGATCACCCGGTGGTTCGAGCCCAGCGGCTCCACCGACGACCACGCGACCAGATCCGCCCCCGCGTGCCAGATGTCGTCGATCTGCACCCTGGCCGGCCCGGTCCACTGCGCGTCGTAGGTCCCCCACCCGCCGGTCCAGGGCTTGCCGGCGCGCAGGCCCGCCCGGCGCGCCGCCCGCGCCCGCCACGCGGCCGGGCCCGCGTTCAGATCCACCCCCACCGCCAGTGGCAAGCCCCGCTCGGCCCGCTCCCGGGCCAGCGCGTCGGCCGTCCGGCCCCAGATCTCGTTGCCGATCCGCCAGCGCCACAGCGTCCGCGGCGACTGCGGGTGGGCCGCCGCGACCAGCACGGCGCCGGACGGCGCCTCGATCCGCGTCAGCAGGATGTCCCGCTCCGCGTGCGCCACACCCGCGACCTCCAGCCGCTCGATCGGCCACGGCGAGAGCACGAAGCACGGCGAGGCGAAGCCGTCGGCCCACTCGCGGTGCGCCCAGCCCCACCCGCGATCGTCGAGCAGCCCCCGACGCCGGATCCCCCGGTTCAGCTCCGGCGGCACCTCGATCACCACCACCGCGTCCGCGTGCCAGCCGAGCACCCGCTCGAGTTCCTCCCCCCAGACGGGGTTGTTCGGATCGATGTTCATGCTCACCACGCGGACCAGGCCGGGGCCCGGCGGCGAGGTCAGGTCGACACCCGGCAGGGCCGGCGCCCGCCCGGCCGCGAGGGGCCATACGCCGATCAGCAGCCCCGCGCCCGCGAGTGCCGCCGGTCCGAAACGCCGGCACAGCATCAGCACCACGGCGCACACGACCGTCCCGAGCAGCACCCACGCCTGGAACGACGCGAGCACGTCCAGCGGGTAGGACCACCCCGACGCGACCCACGCGCCCGACCAGACCACACAGGCCGCGCCGATCACCCACGCGGTGCGCGGCCCGATCAGACGCGGCATGTTCATCCGTTCGACCACGGTTCATCATTGCACTCGATTGCACGCGCCGCGCACGAAAAAGGGCGGGCCCGTAAGGCCCGCCCTCGGAGCATGAACAGGTGACGGATCAGTCCTTCGCGGCCGGGGGCTCACTGAAGAACGGCATGAACATCATCCCGCCGCCGATCTGGTCGGCGTTGTAGATGTACGCGGCATCGAGCGCCTGGGCGATGCGGGTGCGGACCTCGCCGAAGTGGGCCGCGGTGTACGCGTCCAGGCGGGACGCGTCCTTCATCCGCGCTTCGATGCGGTCGTGGAGGTCGCGGAGCTGGGCGACCGCCAAGGTCTTGACCGGCATGGCCGACGCGTTCATGTTGGTGGTGCCCATCGACAGGTCGATCAGGCGGCCGACATGCTCACGCTGCAGGTTGCGACGGAACGAAGAGACCATCGGTTGGCGCTCGGTGTAGCGCCGGCTCGGGTCGCTGCCCAGCTCGCTCCACGCTTCGTCGCGGACCGAGTTCATCACCTCGGCCAGGGTCAGGGCGTCCTCCTCGGCCGGGATGTACAGCTCGAGGTCGTAGACGCGCTGGAGCGTCTGCGGGTTCATGAGCATGGTCATCGCCGACGCCTGGATACCCATGATCTGGTCATGGATGGGCAGGGTCGCGTCCTGCAGCGCCTCGCGGAAGCCGTAGCTGTCGAACCACTTGTCCACCGTGGTGTGACGCAGCAGCTCGGGCGTGACGCCGAAGGCCTCGTCGCGGAACGCGTTCTCGATGACGAAGTTCAGGGCGCGGCGCTGCTTCTCGACATCCACCGGGTCGATGGGCTTGCGGCCGCCCGGGTCGCCCTTCTTGTCACGGTAGACATAGGCCGAGCCGACCCAGTTGGCCGCCATCGACAGCATCTGCGTCTGGGTGCCCAGCGTGATGCGGTAGCCGCGCCGCGCCTTGGCCCAGGAATCGCCCTCCGACACGAACTTGTCCAGCAGGCCCTCGCGCATGCGGCGCACGAAGTCCATCTGGTTCTCGGCCCACACCAGCGGGTCGCGCCCGAGGTCGTAGCGCCGGGCCGTCGGGTCCGGGCCCCAGGTGTCCTCGTCCGTGGCGTACTGCAGCTCGGGGTCGGCCACGCGCTCCAGCGCCTTCTTCGGGTTCGGGCCGTAGCCGAACTCGATGGCCCAGAAGTCGTACGGGCCGATGTCGATCACCGAGTAGTCGCCCTGGATCTCGCCGTAGCCGGGCATGCGGATGTTGATGCCGTTGTAGTCCATCACGCTGGTGGACCAGGGCCGCTTGCCCTTGAACTCCTCGGAGTTGATCTCCTCCAGGTCGTAGACGCTCGAGCCCTTGAAGTTGTGACGCAGGCCCAGGGTGTGGCCCACCTCGTGGGCGACCAGCTCGGCGAGCATCGGGCCCACGAACCACTCCGGCACGCCGTCGATCAGATCGCCGTCGTCGCGCTTGGGACGCGGCTGGCGGGGCTGCTCGGGCTTGTCGCCGTTGGCCTCCGGCTCGGGCTCGGGCTCCGGCTCGGCCGGCTTGCCCTCGAGCATCGCCAGATACTCCGGCGGCACCATCGCGCGCAGCGCGGGGTTCTCGCGGAGCTGCTTGCGGATCATCTCCAGCGTCTCGGGGTCGAGCTGCGGCTCGTTGCTCCGGGTGTTGGAAGGCGTTGGAGCGCCGTCGTCGTCCAGGAACAGCTCGATCGCGGCCAGGTACATCTGCATGTTCGCCAGGTCCAGCGCCTTGCCCTGCGAGGCGCGGCACATCCCGGAAACCTGGCTCATCCGCAGCAGACCGCTGTACTCGTTGTCGCCGAGCAGTTTCGACGGATCGGCCGTGGCGATCGGGTGGCCGCCGAAGCGCGTCAACCCGCGGGCGCGACGCTGCATGAGGATTTCCTCGCGACGATCCGGCCCGACAAGACGCAGGCGCGGGTCCCAGCGCGGGTTCTGCTCCAGCCACGACAGCGTCTGCGGGCTCATGCCCTCGGTCGCCAGGTCGCCGAGCAGGTCCTCCCAGCGGTAGTTGAACACGCGCAGCCAGCCGTCGGTCAGCACGACGTCGGCGTCGAGGATCTCGCCGGTCATCGGGTTCACGCGGCTCGGCCCGATGGCCGTCGCCACATCGTTGCTGATCCAGCGGATGAAGTTGTACCGCACATCCTCGGGCTGCTTCTCCATGTGGTTGCCCGTCGCGCGGTCCTGGTAGCGCACCTCGATCGCGCCGTCGATGCCGATCTCGCGGAACGCCTTGTTCCACATCTCGATGCCCTCGCGCACCCAGCGCCGGTAGCGGATCGGCACCGTGTGCTCGACATAGAACACGATTGGCTGCTTCGGCGGGCTCAGACGCAGGTTGGGGTCGGCCTTCTCGAGGTGCCAGCGGTTGATGTACCGCTTGGTCGTCTCATCGCGAGAGAACTTGCCCAGGTCGCGGTACGAGGTCGTGAAGTAGCCCACCCGAGGGTCCGCCTCGCGCGGGCGGTAGCCCGGCGTGCCGCGGATCAGGCTGATCGAGTAGTGGAACGACTTCATCAGGCCGCCGGCCACCGGGCCTTCCAGCTCGATCTCGATGTTCTGCGGGAACACCTTCAGGCTCTTGACCGTGGTCAGCTGCCGGTTCAGGCCCCGGGCCGAGTTGCCGAAGAAGGTCTGCATGTTGCCGACCAGCAGGTCGGTCAGGTTGATCACCGGCTGCCCGTTCGGCCCGGTCGAGATCACCGGCACATCCACCAGCACCCGGTCGGTGAACACCGTCTGGATCGAGTCGCGGCTCTCCTGGTCGCCGCTGGAGCGCACCTCGATCTGCGGCAGGATCAGGGCCATCCGGTCGTTGATCCGGCGCCACTGGGTGTACCGGTCGCCGCCCTGCAGGCCGGCGAAGATCTCGCCGCCCGAGACCGTCATGGCGAAGAAGTGGTTCTGGCGCTCCCAGCCGCGGGGCAGCTCGGCGATGAGCTGGTTGTTCTTCTCGTTGTGCCACACGCCGTAGAACGAGCCGTCCTGGCCGGTGATCTGCTTGTGATCCTTGACCACATCCTGGAACGGGCGCAGCCCGTCGTTGGACGCCCGGGCCGGCTGCTGCTGGCCCATCATCGCGGCGATCCGCCCCAGATCGATGGCCTGCTCATCGGGCGAGGCCGTCGCCGGTTCGCTCCACCCCGCACCCGCGGACAACGCCCCCAGGCCCACCACCGCCCCCACCACACCCGCCAGGGCCCGGGCCGACACACCAAACTTCCGATCAGACATGGTTGCTCCAAGCGCTTTGAGCGCATCTGTTCACCCGGGACGGGGTCCGGCCCGACCGCCGCGTCCACCCCCCACAGAAAGGGATGAGACCGCACGGGGCGATCGGTATCGGCCTCCGGCCCGGAGTGCCACAAATCAAGACGAGGACGGGGCGCAACGCCTGCGCATCTTCCTCCGACAGGCAATTACCGCCGAACCGCCCGCCGGATTCAACAAGATTTTCAAGTTCCCACCGAGAAGGCCACCGCCAGCACCGTCAGCATCACGAATGCCACGCCGCACACCCGCACCACCCCGTCGTGCACCGCCAGCTCCGTCGGGTCGTCGTAGGTCCCCCGCTCGAGCTGCACCATCGCGCGCAGCAGCGCCAGCGTAGACGGTAAGATCGTGAGCCACAAGAGGTTAAGGCCAAAACCCGACCCGGCGACCCCCTCCAGCGCGGGCGAGAAATGGACCGTGAAGTCCTCCGCCCGGCTCTGGACATACCCCGCGTAGGTCAGCAGCGTCGCCACCGCCGTCACCACCACCGCCATCTGGAGCAGGGCGTCTGAATACAGCCCCTGGACCGAGCGGGCCGAGGCCGCCTCGGCCCCGAGGGTCCGCCGCTCACCCAATCTTTTCCCGAACGCCAGGAACATGCTCAGGAACAGCGTCGCGTTGAGCAGCCAGGTGGTCGGGGCGATCCCGATGGCCGCGCACCCGCCCAGCACCCGCAGCACGAACCCCATCGACAGGCTCATCACATCGGCGATGACCAGCCGCTTGAGCCCCGCCGAATAGGCCAGCACATTGGCGACATACAGCCCCAGGATCAGGGCCGCGGGGATCCAGGTCGTCCGCCCGATCAGCAACACCAAGACCGCGGCCGCGGCGAACAACGCCAGCCCGTACACCTTGGCCACGCCCGGCGGCACGACGCCCGAGGCGATCGGGCGGCGCATCTTGCGCGGGTGGTTGCGGTCTTCCTCCGCGTCGGCCAGGTCGTTGAACACATAGCAGCCGCTCGACGCCAGCGCGAACGCCACCGCCGCCAGCACCACATTGAGCCCGAACCGCCATGGGTCCTCGGGCCGGTGGTCCACCAGCCAGTAGACCGGCCCGACCACCACAAAGATGCTTTTCGACCACTGGGCCGGTCGAGCCAGGCGCACCAGCCCCCACGCCAGCGACGGCTTGTCCGGCCCGGTCCCGCTCATCCCACGCCCCCGTCCGTCGCCTTGGCGTGGCGCAGCACCGCGAAGTACTGCAGCGACCCGCCGAAGAACTGCTCGAACACCGGCGGGTACAGACGCATGCCCGACCGCTCCTCGGCGGCCTCCATGCCCAGGCGTTCCCGGAAGGCCCCCCACTGCCCCGGGGTGTTGTACCGGTACAGGCAGGGCACGCCGTACGGTGCGTTGGCCGCCCAGTCGATGAACGACACCCGCTGGCGGGCCAGCGGGCCCTTGATCTGATGGTCCTTGACGATCACCAGCCGCCGGGCGACGCGGGCGCACTCAGCGGCCAGCCGGTCCGGCTCGGGCTCGTGGTGGAGCACATCGGCCACAATGACCGCGTCGACCGACCCATCCTCGAACGGGAAGGCCTTGCCGTCGTAGCCGAGCACCTCGATCGGCTCGCCCCCGCGGGGCGCCCGCTCGAGGCCGCGGACGCGGACCCCCTCCGGGCAGCGCGGGTCGTCCATCAGGGCCCGGGCGAGGGTGCCCTCGCCGCAGCCGACATCGAGCACCTCGTCCCCGGCCCGGAGGTGGGGAATGATCGAATCGACCAGAACCCGCAAACGATGCCGATAGATGGGGCGGTGCATGGCCGACATGACCGCTTTCGGAAGTGACAGCATCGCGACTCCGCATACGCCCCGGGCCGGACGGGGGGTCGCAGTCTATCGGAACCGACGCCCGGCGACACCCGCCCGGGCCGTCTGAGCAGGCCCCAACCCGACCCGGACCCGACCAGAGACATCGGCCATGCAGCACGCGGACATGAGCACAGCCCGCCAGACCGACGCCGCCACGCGGACACCCTGGTGGCCGGTTCTGGCCGTCGTCGGGGCGTTTCTCGCCGCCGCCCTGCCCCTGATCGGCTCGGGCTTCGAGCGCGGCCGCGGCGCGTTCGACCAGGTCCACTACCACGAGCCGGCCGTGCTCCGCTTCGCCGAGCAGTTCCCCAGGCCCGATGTCTCCGACTACCTCTCCGCCACCACCCCCGCCTATCACCTGATCCTGGCCGTGCCCGCCCGGGCCGTGTCCGACGATCCCGGCTTCCTGCGCCTGGTCGGGGCGTTGTTCACCGTGGCCCTGCTGGTGCTGCTGACCCGCTGGCTGACCCCGCGCGTCGGGCCGTGGCCGGCCGTCGCGATGGGCCTGTCACTCCCCGCATCCCTCTATGTTTTCTCTGCCGGGGCCTTCATCCTGCCGGACAACATGGCCTGGACCGGCGTCCTGGCCATACTGCTCATCGCGCTGCGCCCGCGTTTCGACCGCGTCACCCTGCTCGCCGGCGGCGGCGTGCTGCTGGCCCTGGTCCTGACCCGCCAGAACCACCTCTGGGCCGCCGGGGCCCTCCTCGCCGCCGCGTGGCTCGGATCGGCGTTCCGCCCGCGTCCCGGGCCGCTCGCCGAGATCCACTCGCTCTTCGACGCCCCCGCCGAGCGCCTCGGGCGCACCGGGCTGATGGCCCTGTGCCTGCTGCCCGCCTTCGGCGCGGTCGCGGCCTTCGTGGCCGTCTGGGGCGGGCTGACCGTGCCCATCTACCACGACTACATGCAGGGTGTGAACCCGGCCACACCCGCCTTCATCCTCGCCCAGATCGGCGTGATCGGCGTGTTCCACGCCGGGTACTGGCTCCGCCCGGGCCTGGACCTGCTCCGCGAACGCCGCGCTCTCCTGCTCCTCGCCGCCCTGGGCGGCCTGCTGCTCGCGGCCGTCCCCCCCACCACCTACAGCGTCGAGGCCGGACGCTACAGCGGGCTCTGGAACGCCGTCCGCGCCGCGCCGGTCCTCTTCGGGCACAGCAGCACCCTGCTGCTCGTGCTCGCCCCGGTCGGGGCCGTCACCCTCGCGGCGTGGCTGGCCGGCGTCGGCCCCCGCGCCCGCTGGATCCTGCTCGGCACGCTCTTCGGCTTCACCCTCGCGGTCAGCATGACCCTCAACGCCTGGCAGCGCTACCACGAGCCGATGCTGCTGATGAACGCCGCCCTGCTCTCGGCCCTGTGCGCGGTGCGTGAGCGTGAACGCCCCGACCGGGCCGGCCCGCCGGCCCCGGCGATGCTCCGTCGCGCCCGCCTGGCCGGGCCGCTGCTGCTCGTGGCCCTGCTGGGGGCGATCAACCTCAACGAGCACCGCCGGGCCGAGCCCGTCGGCCCGCCCCTGGAACGCAAGGAGGGCATCGAGCGGCCCCTCCGCGATCTCTGGCCCGATAACTGGCGCCGCCTTGAGTCCCGCTGAGAACCGCGCTCAACCCCGCCCGCCGCCCCAAACCGCCCGAACCGACCGCCGGGCCGGGCGTAGGACCCGTCCGGACCCGATCCGGGCCAAGCCCCGGCGTCACGCGGCCGATGACCCAACAATCTCCCCCCGGGCCGCCCGCCGGCCCGACGCATCCAGACCCTTGTTTTCCCCCAGACCCCGGAGCCGCTTCCCATGGCCGACACCAAACGCGCACTGATCACCGGCATCACGGGCCAGGACGGCTCCTACCTCGCCGAGTTCCTCCTGGCCAAGGGCTACGAGGTCCACGGCATCATCCGGCGTGCCTCCACCTTCAACACCGACCGCATCGACCACCTCTACCAGGACCCCCACAACCCCAGCCCCAAGCTCAAGCTCCACTACGGCGACCTCTGCGACGCCAACAACCTCTCCAAGCTCATGGACGCCGTCCGCCCCCACGAGGTCTACAACCTCGGCGCCCAGTCCCATGTCCGCGTGTCCTTCGACATGCCCATCTACACCGCCGACTCGGTCGGCATGGGCTCGCTCCGCCTGCTCGAGGCCGTCCGCGACTTCCAGGACCAGTCCGGCCAGCAGGTCCGCTACTACCAGGCCTCGTCCTCCGAGCAGTACGGCAAGGTCGTCGAGACGCCGCAGACCGAGACCACCCCCTTCTACCCGCGCTCGCCCTACGCATGCGCCAAGGTCATGGCCCACTGGGCCACCGTCAACTACCGCGAGTCGTACGGCCTGCACGCCTCCTGCGGCATCCTCTTCAACCACGAGTCCCCCCGGCGCGGCGAGACCTTCGTCACCCGCAAGATCACGCGGGCCGTGGGCCGCATCAAGCTCGGCCTTCAGAACAAGGTCTTCCTGGGCAACCTCGACTCCAAGCGCGACTGGGGTTACGCCGGCGACTATGTCAAGATGATGTGGATGATGCTCCAGCAGGACCAAGCCGACGACTATGTGGTGGCCACCGGCAAGACCATCTCCGTCCGCGAGTTCGCCGAGCTGGCCTTCTCCCACGCCGGCCTGAACTTCACCGACCATGTCGAGTTCGATCCCCGCTACCTTCGCCCGGCCGAGGTCGACCTGCTCTTGGGCGACCCCGCCAAGGCCAAGGAAAAACTCGGCTGGGTCCCCGAGACCACCGTCGAGGAACTGGCCGCCATGATGGTTGACCACGACCTCGAACTGGCCAAGCGCGAGAAGACCCTCAAGGACGCCGGCCACGAACTGCCGGCCTTCACGGGGCACGATCAGTAAACCCAGCCGCGTGCGTGAGCACGCGGACTCTTGTATTGCAACATGCCCGCCCATCCGCCGATCACCTCGTTCGACCGACTGGGCGCCACCTGGCGTGTCCGCCTGAAGGACCGGCGCCACCACCCCCACGCACGGGCCCATTGGCCGGGCGTGATCGCCGCGGACCGCATGTCCCGCGATGAGCTGCTGGAACTCCAGGCGGCCCGGCTGGACGACCTCGTCCGCCACGCCGTCGCCCGTGTGCCCTTCTACCAGCGCTGGGCCGCCGATTCCGGCTACCGGCCCGGCGACCCCGTCCGCCTCGACACCCTGCCCGTCGTCACCAAGGCCGACTACGCCGACATCGACGACTTCCAGTCCGATGCGTACCCCGTCTCGGCGATGACCACCAACAAGACTTCCGGCAGCAGCGGCCAGCCCTTCCGCTTCCGCCAGCACCCCGCCGCCACCGACTACAGCTACTGCGTCCTCTGGCGGGCCCTGCACCGCTTCGGCCTGCGACCCGGGCATCGGCGGGCCTTCGTCTGGGGCCGGGCTTATTCGTTCAACACCACCGGCGCCAGCCGCCTGAAAACCCGCCTCAAGCTCGCCGTCCGCGACTGGGCCAACGACACGCTCTCCATCGACGCCTACTCGCTCGGCCCGTCCAATGTCGCCGACGCCGTCCGACGCATCGACGCCTATGGGCCCGTCTACCTCCACGGCTATGTCTCCGCCCTCTACACCCTCGCCCGCCACATCATCGACGCGGAGATCGATCTCTCCTTCACACCCACGCTCGTCATCACCGAGAGCGAGGCCCTCTACCCCTTCCAGCGGGCCGCGATTGAACAAGCCTTCCGCTGTCCCGTCATCGCCAACTACGGCTCGGTCGAACTCGGCAAGATCGCCCAGCCCGACCCCGACGGCCACGCCCGCATCAACGAGGACCTGTTCATCGTCGAACGCCTGGCCACCGGCGAGGCCGCCGTCACCAACCTGCTCACCCACGCGTACCCGTTCATCCGCTACCGCCTCGGCGACCTGATCGAACTGCACGAGTGGGTCCCGCCCGGCCTGCCCTACGCCTGCCTCAGGTCCGTGGTCGGGCGGACGGTCGACATGATCCCGCTGGCCTCCGGCGGCCATGTCCACGGCGTGGCCCTGGCCCACCTGATCGACCCGCACCTCGACCAGGTGCTCCGCTACCAGATCCGCCAGACCGCGCTGGACCGTTTCACCGTGCTGCTCGTGACCCGAGACGCGCTGAATGAATCGATGACCCGCACCATCGAGCATGACCTCCGGTCACTCGTCGGCCAGTCTGCCTCGGTCGAGATCCGGCGCGTCGAGCACATCGACCCCGGACCCACCGGCAAGTTCCGCTGGGTCATCTCGGAGGTGGCCGGGCCGGCGCCGTCCGAGGCCCCCCACAGCGCGTAAAAACGCCCGCGGGCGATCGGCAGCTCGTCCGAAACCCCTGCTTCAAGGTGGGTGCCCTCGGTCCGGGTCCCGGCCGTCCGCTCGTCGGCGGCTTGCCCATCGCCCGGAATCTCCTCGGGCTCCCTCAGGGAGTCCATAGGGTTCAAACGAACCCTGCCGATCGCCCAGCGGGCGTCTTCGCCAACAAACTACCACACCAACCATCGGCGGTCTCATGAAATCTGATTCAGATTGCGCGCCGGCGGGATCCCGGACCAAGACATTCACCCCAGACCGCGACCGACGCCGCAACCCCCGCGGGCCGGGCCGCGTATCGACGCCCGCACGACCGGCTTGACAACCGGTCTCCCGAACGGGGCGTGCCGGGAGTGCTCGGATGCCCTATGCTGCCCGCGTCGGTCGGCTCGCCGGCCGGCGGCGAACACACCCGGCCCGCAGGCCCGTCCATCCACACCAGCAGACCCGCGAGGTTCATCATGCGTATCTCCCGCCGCACCGTCGCCAGCCTGGCCCTGACCGCCGCCGCCGCATTCCTGGTCGGTTGCTCGTCCCCCTCCGGCCCCAGCCACGCCGGCAACATCAGCGCGATCCGCTCCAACCCGACGCCCGAACTGAACACCATCGGCGGCCGGCGCGCCGACACGCTCAACCGGCGCACCGTGTCCGTGGACACCAACCTGCGCATGTTCACCGAGGACTTCGAGCGCCTCATCCTCATCGACCGGCCCAGCCGCCTGAACATGTACCCCACCACCCGCTGATCTCGCGGGTATCGTCGGCCAAGAAAAAAGCATCCGCGATGGCGGATGCTTTTTCATTGCGCGCGTGGCGACGAAAGGGTCGCGGCCCGGTTCCGGACGGCTCAGGCGGCGGTGTACTGGCCGCGGGCGACCTTCTTGAACCGCTTGTCCTTGAGCAGCGCCTGGTTGACCATGGTGCGGAAGTTGGCGGCGTTGGAGTGATAGCCAGCCGCACGGACCGCGTCGGCGGCCTCGGTCACCGACATGACCGTGCCGTTGAGCACCTGGTGCAGCGCGTCGGGCAGTGTCATGTTGTTGCGGCCGCGACCGCCGCCGCCGCCGAGCGAGCCGCCCATCCCGGCGATCTCGGCGTTGATGTCCGCCAGCTCGGCCATGAGCTTCTCGCGCCGACGCTCGAGGCGCGACACGCCGCGCCGACGCCGGTTCAGCTCGGCCTGCAGCTCCGAGACAGAGAGGTTCTCGAGCGAGCCGCCCGAGGCCCGCGCCGACCCGCGCTTCTTAGCGGTGGTCTTGCGTGCGCGCTTGGCGGTCTTCTTCTTGCTCCGCTTGGCCATGTGATATTTCCTTTTTGATCGAAAGAAGGTCGGAAGGCGACCGTGCCCGGCCGGTTCTCATGCGCCCAACACGGGCGGATCCGGTCGGAAGTTTACATTCCTATTGAAGTCACGCCGCGGGCGTGTATCAAGCCAAGATGCCGCAAGACCTCGGACGGCTTAGGAATGCAAACAGGCTGCTTACGAAACATCGTGCCGGTAGCCGAGCCGCTCGAGGATCCCGTCGAACTGATCCAGGCTGAAAAACTCCAGCGTGACCGAGCCCTTTTGCCCGCTCCGGTCCGTCCGCAGTGTCACACGCGTGCCCAGATGTTCGGACAGACGGCGCTCCATGTCATCAAGCACCGCGCGGGCCCGCGTGCGCGAAACATCCGAAGGTGTTGCATTGTGTGAAGTGTTTACCTCACATTCATTGTTATTTGATGCGTTCACAGGAAGGCGATCAGCCCAGTCCGCTGCCGCCCGCTCCGTCGCCCGCACGCTCCATGATTCCTCGCAGATCAGTTCGGCCAGCCGCCGGCGCTCCGCGGGATCCCCGACGGCGAGCAGGGCCCGGGCGTGGCCGAAACCCAGGCGGCCGTCGGCGACCATGCCGAGCAGGTCATCGTCCAAGTCCAGCAGCCGCAGGTGGTTGCTGACGCTGGCCCGGTCCATGCCGACCCGCTCGCCCAGCTCGGCCTGGGTCAGCCCGTGCCGCTCGATCAGGGCTTTGAACGCCCTGGCCCGCTCGACGGGGTTCAGGTCCGCCCGCTGGAGGTTCTCGATCAACGCCAGCTCGGCGCTGGTCCGGTCGTCGGCCTCGCGCAGGATCGCGTGGATCCGCTCCAGCCCGGCGAGCTTCGACGCGCGCAGCCGCCGCTCGCCGGCGACCAGCTCGTACCCGCCGTCCGCGGCCCGGCGCACCACCACCGGCTGCATCAGCCCGTCCCGCCCGATGGACGTCGCCAGCGTCGCCAGCGACGCCTCGTCGAACGACCGACGCGGCTGGTGCGGATTGGGCCGGATCTCGCCGACCCCCAAGGACAGCAGGCCAGATCCAGCGGAACCGGGATCAACCACCCCCGTTGTGTGTGTGGTTTTTGTTTGGTTTGTTTCCACCCGCACCGGGGGCGTGCTGCCGACCAGGGCGCTCAGGCCGCGGCCCAGACGGGCCGGCTTCTTCGACGAGGATCCGTTCGTCATGGCATGACTCCTTCGCCCCCATCCTATCACGAACCGCCCCTGTGTTCCCCGTGGAACGCCAACCCCCTACCATCGCCCATGCACCAGCCGATCGAGACCATCGCCCGCGGCCTGATCCGCTCCGGCAACCGCGTCCTGCTCTGCAAGAGCGTCAAACACGCCTACCACTACCTTCCCGGCGGGCACATCGAGTTCGGCGAGCCCGCCCGCGAAGCCCTGGCCCGCGAGCTGCTCGAAGAGACGGGCTTGGAATCGGTGATCGGCCCCCTGCTGCTCACCGAGGAGCAGATCTTCACCCAGAAGGGCAAAAACCGGCACGAGATCACCCTGATCTTCCAGGTCGACCGGCTCGGCCTGGCCCCGGCCATGCCCGACGAAGTCCCCAGCCAGGAGGACAAGATCGCCTTCGTCTGGGTCGATCTGGCCGCCGTGCCCGATCTGGTGATCTACCCGGAATCGACCAAGGCCTGGCTCGCCAGCGGCGGGGGGGTCGAGGCGTCCGAAGGCCCCTTCCTCGGGGTTGGCTGAGCGTACATCAGCCCAAACTCAATCAGCCGCGCACGCGAGGAAGCGGACCGCGGTCGCGTCACGCACTGGTTCCTGCGTTCCTCCGGCCGCGATGCCGAAAGAGGCGCACGATCCCCGACGGCACCAGATTTTGGGTACTCCTCGCCCGCTCACTCACGTTCGGGGCTTCTTACTAACCAAGCCCGGAACGTCAGTGATGGGGGCGGTGGCGTCATGTTCAAGGCAATCGCTCTCGGATCGCCCGATCCTCGCTCCAAAGGACGGCTCGACAGAAGGGTTCATGCCAATCTCTTGGTGATCCCGTCCGCCTCCTCGCGTGCGCGGCTGCTTGCGATCCTCGATCCGCGTTCCCCGTGGAACTACGCCGCGTGGGCCAGCTCGCCGTGCTCGGGGAGTTCGACGACCACCTCGGCCCCGGACCGGGTTCGGTCCTCGAAGCGGATCACCCCCCCCACCGAGCCGACCAGGTGGCGGCAGAGCGCCAGGCCCAGCCCGTGGCCCGAGCCGGACGCCGCGCCGCGTTGCCAGGGCTCGAACAGCGACTCGGCCATCTCCGGATGGATGCCCGGCCCGTCGTCCGACACGCGGATCTCCAGCGTGTTCCATGTGGAACACCCGGACTCGATCGCGGTGGTGGGGTGCTCGTCGGTGGTGTGCCCGAAGACCGGCGCCCCCCGGCGCCCGGCCCGAACCCGGATCCGCCCGGTCCCGCCTGATCCCCCCACCGCCCGCCAGGCGTTGAGGTACAGGTTCACCAGCACCCGCTCGAGCGCGTCCGGGTCGATGCCGGCACGCAGGTTCGGATCGATGCGACTGTCATCCACCCGGCCCCGCGCCTCGCTCGGCAGGGCGTCCATGGCCCGTCGGTGGATCTCCAGCACCGAGCAATCCCCCGGCAAGGGCTCGTCCGACGCCGCCAGGATCGCCTCGGCCACGCGGCCCGCGTGCAGGCCGAGCCGGATCACCCGGGCCGCCAACTCGCGGACCCGCTCGGGGTCGTCGGCGCAGCGTTCGATCAGTTGGGCGTTGCCGGCGACCTTGGAGGCGATGCCCCGGACCTCGTGGGCGATCATCGAGGCCAGCGTGCCGAGCACGCCGAGGCGCTCGTGCTGGTCGGTTTCCTCGCGCACATCCATGAGATCGCGCTGGAGCCGGTCCAGGCGGTCGAGGATGCGCGACGGATCGGTCTCGGGTCGTTCATCCGGCACAGGCCGCAGCATCGGCACGAACGGTGGGGGGGTTGAGCCCGCCCCGAGCGTTCCCCGTGGAACGCGGCGAAGCCCCGAGCCGCCCGAACCAAAGAAGCCCGGAATGTTAATGACGGGTGCGGTGGCGTCGTGCGCTGGTTCATGCGTTTCTCCGGCCGCCATGCCGGAAGGAACGCACGAATCACGGTGGCAGCGATCTAACCGCCCGCCCGGCCCACTCACTTCCGTTCGGGGCTGCTTGTAAAGCCCGGAACGTCAGTGACGGGGGCGGTCGCGTCATGCCTGGTTCGTGCTTTTCTCCGGCCGCAAAGCCCGAAGGATCGTACGAATCGCGGTGGCAGCCATCACAACCGCGAGCCCCGCCCGCTCACTTGCGTTCGGCGCTTCTTTTAATCCGCCTCGACCGGCACCACTTCGCCCGGGTCGAAGCGCACGCCGACCAGGTCGCCCGGCTCCGGGTGGATGCGGCTGGAGGACCCGAAGGGGTTCATCTCCGCGATCTTGATCGGCGGGCACCCCTGCAGCTCCACCAGGTGCTGCGCCGTCTCGCCGAGGTAGGTCGTCTCGAGCAGCGCCCCCTGCAACGACCCCGGCTCGCCCACCGGGGTGAGGGAGGTCGCTTCCGGACGCACCGAAACCAGTATTTGTTTGGATTCTGATTGGTCCTGGTCGCGGAGCCGCGTCGCTTCGAACGCCCCGGCCTCGACACGGAGGGTGGTGGTGGCGGCGCGTTCGGCTTTGATCAGGTTGGTCTCGCCCAGGAACTCGGCCACGAAGCGGCTCTTCGGGCTGCGGTACAGCTCGCGGGGCGAGCCGAGCTGCACGATCTTGCCGTCGCGGAGCAGGGCGATGCGATCGGCCATGCTCAGGGCTTCCTTCTGGTCGTGGGTGACATAGACCGTCGTGTTGCCCGAGGCCTTGCAGATCCTGCGGATCTCGTGGCGCAGGTCGTTGCGCAGCTTGGCGTCGAGGTTCGACAGCGGCTCGTCGAGCAGGAGCACATCGGGGTTGATCACCATCGCGCGGGCGAGCGCGACGCGCTGCTGCTGGCCGCCCGAGAGCTGCGTGGGCCTGCGCTCGGCGTACTTGTCCATCTGCACCGCGGCGAGCGCCTGGCGGACCATTTTGTCCCGCTTTTCCCCGGCGATTTTGCGCACATTCAGTCCGAAGGCGACATTCTGCGCCACCGTCATGTGCGGCCAGAGCGCGTAGGACTGGAACACCATGCCCGTGTTGCGTTTGTTGGGCGGCGCGTGCGTGACATTCTTGCCGTCGAACGCGATCCGCCCCTCGGTCGGGTCGATGAACCCGGCGATCATGCGCAGCAGCGTGGTCTTGCCGCAGCCGGACGGGCCGAGCAGGAAGAACAGCTCGCCGGGCTCGATGGTCAGGTCGATGCCGTCCACGGCCCGGGCCGCGGCCTGGCCCTGCCCGAAGACCTTGACGAGCTTGTTGATCTCGATCCGGGTGCCCATGGGCGGGCATGGTACGCGCCGGGCGGGCTGGCGGGGGCGATCGGGGGGCCACCCCTGCCAAACCTGAACAAGCCACTATCTTTGTTCCCCGCCTGCTGGTACGCTCCCGCCTCTGGGAGAAATCGCTCATGGGGATCGATATGAAATGCGGGCATGCTGTCTGGTGCGCGGTCGTCCTGGCGTTGCTGTGTGTTCCGGCCTGGGCCCAGTCGGGCGGGGCCTGGATCGACGCGATCCCCGAGCCCCAGCGGGCCATCGAGAAGATCTCGGGCAAGGACGAACTGGACACCAAGTCCCGCCAGGGGGCGGCCATCCACGAGATCGCCCGGGTGATCCTGCGGCTGGGGGGCAGCGAGTTCAGCGGCCCGTCCCGGCTCAACCCCCGCGAGCAGGCCCTGCACAAGCAGTACACCGACTTCTACCATGAGTTCAGCACGGAGTACGCCAACCGGCTCAACCGCGGCCTGTCGCCCGAGCGCCTGGACGAGATGGGCAACCGGCGCCCCAGCGCGCCCTTCGCGAACCTGGAGTACGCCTACCGGATCAGCCCGACCTTCCAGCACCAGACCTTCACCGCGGTCATGGGCGAGGAATGGGTGACCCGGTGGTACGAGCCGCTGATCGAGCGCGACCGGCGCATCGTGGCCGATTCCTACAATCGGTCCATGGCCGACGCGGAGGCCTCCCGGGCCCGAGCGAAGGAACTCAACGAGAGAAACGCGAAGAGCCTGCGGGCGCGTCTGGTGGGCGTGGTGATCTTCGTGATCGGCGTGGCCTGGACGCTGCTCGGCTGGCGGGCTGTGCGGACCGATCCGAAGGACCCGATGCGTCTGACCGGGCGCCGGCGCGGCTGGGTGTTCGTGCCCGTGACCGGCTTCGCCTCGGACATCCGCGTCTACACCTCGCACAAGACCACCACCACCGTGCGTCAGCACAGCGATTTCCGCCCCAACGAGGTCTCGAGCCACACCACCTCGACCCACCACTGCGAGTTCATCCTGAACAACCAGAACGGGAAGAAACCGGTCCATCTGTCCGACGCCGGCCTCCAGGTGGGCGAGGGCCACCTGATCTCGTGCGTCTGGCCCTGGCGCGGTCAAAGGTCCCGGGGCATGGTGCTCGCGTACAACCACGACACCACCCAGCGGTCCGTGTTCCGCTGCGTGGACAAGTTGACCGGGCCGCGCTTCCTGCCGGGCCTGGTCGCGACGCTGGGCGTGGCCCTGGCGGCCCACTGGAGCCTCGCGCTGGCGTTCTTCCTGGTGTTCCTCGTGTTCTACTGGGTCCTGGCCGTGGTGCGCGCCCGGGCGTTCAACAAACGGGATGTCCCCAGGATCATCGAACGGCTGCGGGCGCTGGAGCCGGAGGTGTCGGCGGTGGTGGGGGTGGGGGCGGTGCGGTGAGCCGGGCCCGATCCCGCTGAGGCTGGCAGGGCACGGGCCGGGCGTCCGGTCAGTCGGTGCGGATCGGTCCGGGTACCCTTCCCGCAAGGGAGACCGGACGGATGCCGCGACGATGCTGGCTGTTGCTGATCGCGTGTCTGGCGATGTTCGTCGGCGCGGCCGGTGCCTTGGGCGGCAATGCCGCCGGGCCGGCGTACCTTAACGACTTCCCGCCGGCCGACCGGGTGATGCGCAACATGGAGCGGGGCGTGTCGGACGAGACGCGGGCCGCCGCACGCCAGGCCGCGGCGTTCGAGCATCTCGTGCGTCTCATCGAGCGGATCGGGGGCGACCGCGCCGGCCCCGATCGGGCCGTGTCGGAGCGGGAGCGGGCGCTGGTCGGCGAGTACACCCAGGCCGCCGAGCGGCTGCGCGGCGAGTTCTGCGGCTCCGAGCGGTTCGCGGAGCTCGTCTCGGCGTACCGCGCGAGCGAGTCGTTCGAGCAGGAGGCGTTCGAGGCGAACTTCGACGGCCCCTGGATCGCACAGTGGGTCGACACGACCCGGGCGCGCGAGGTCATGGCCGCCCTGCGCGCGCAGGAGGCCGCGCGGGAACCGGGGTTCGAGGCGACCACGCTCGGGCGGGCGCTCCGCGCGCCGGACCCACGCACGGCCGCGGCCCGGCTGGTCGCGATCGTGCTGCTGGGCCTCGCGGCGGGGCTGGCATTCCGGCTCTGGCGTCCGGTGGCGCTCGACCCGAACGACCCGCTGCGTCCGAGCCGGGGCCGGGGGCGGTTCGGCGTGGTCACGGGTCTGGCGCGGGCGTGCGAGGATGATGCGGACGACGCCGGCCCGCTGGCCCGGTTCACGGTCGGCGACGGCGCGGGCCCGTTCGAGGCGCGGGGGGCCGTCGTTCATGCCGGCGATCCGGTCTCGTGCGTTCGCTGGCCCGGGGCGAACGGGGCCGACGGGGTGGTCTTCGTGATCAACCACGCGGAAGGGGCCCGGTTCGCACGCATGGGGCCGATCCGCCGGCTGAACGCGCCGAGCCCGTGGCCGGTGGGCCTGTCTGTCGCCGCGGTCGCGTTGGGCTGGGGGGTGCTGATGGCCGTCGTCGCTGCGGTGATCTTGGGCGCGGTCTGGTTCATGCTCCGGCAGCGTTTCAGTCTGCGGTTCGCGCTCCACGAGGGCGAGCGGCTGCACGAGCATCTGGATCGGGCGGGCACGGGCGTGGCATGAGTTGGTACACGGCGATATGTGATCAGCCCTGCCCGCGGCGGAGGGGAGTGTGGTTGAAGATGTGTGCGGCCGGAGAAACGCGCGGAGTTGGGCGGGACGCCACCGCCCCGTCACTGGCGTTCCGGGCTTCATTCGCTCTTCCCGACCGTTCGTGGGCGGATTACACTCCCGGCATGACGGACCGGCGCGAGAGACCGATCGGGGCCGAGGCGGCGGCGTTGGAGCGTCTTCGCGGGCACCGGGTGCGGGCGGACCGGGGGCGGGGGCTTGGGGATGAGCTGGCGTCGTTCGTCAAGGGGGTCAAGAAGCTCAGTGATCAGGCCCAGCGGGCGGCCGACGCGTGGGCGGCCGCGGCTCCGGACGCGGTGGCGGCCTCGACCCGCGTGGTGGACCTCAAGGCCGGGGCGCTGCGGGTGGTGGCGCGGTCGGCGGCGGACCGGCACGCGGCGGACCGTTGGCTGCGGGGGGGCGGGCTGGACGAGCTGCGGGCCATCGCCCACGCCCCGATCAGCCGGGTTCGGTTCGAGCTGGACGCAGGCGGCTGGGACGCTCCAAAGGGCTGATCAGCCGGGCCCGCGAGGGCTTCGGGGTTTCGTGGGAAGCCCCTAAACAGGTCCGGATTCTTGCACAGGGTCGAAAACCCTTTGACAAACCGTTTGAAATCGGGGATGCTGGTGCTGCCGGCATCGTGGTCGGCGACAACCCTGGGGTCCGCCGAGGAATCGGTGGTCGCGTGGGCTTTCACGGCCCGCGTCGCGCCGCGATTCCGAGGTATTGCGTGTGGGGGTGACCGGCCGTTCCTCCTGTGCCGGTCGCATGAGCACGCTGGGGCGGCGTCTTCTCGTGGGAGACGCCGCCTTTCTTACGCGCCCACTGATTTCCATACCAGGCCCGGCCGCGTGCGGTTGCACGGGCTTGCGTCATCCTGTGGCGGTTTCGCGCTCGTGCCGCGGTGAAGTGGTTCTCGGGCGGCGATCCGCTTCTTGGTTCTCATCCTCGAACCGCAACGGAGTGCGTGTGATTTCGGGACCTTGCGTGATCCCCGCGCGTTTGCGGACGCTTGGGCGCATCTGGCCGGGACCGATAGGCGGAAATGCGGCGTGCGGCGGTGTGATCGGCTGGGAAGTGCCCGGTCTCGGTGTAGTTTCATCGGGCCGGGACGCTTGTCCCCGGGTCGGGTGAGAGAACCAGAGAGACGAACGCCCGCCGCCGCGGGAGGGAGCACAGGAATGAAGACCGGACTGATGATGATCGTGCTGGCGGGTATGGCCCCGGTGGCGATGGCGGACCTGATCGACGCCCGGTACCTGCAGGTCGCCGGCGGGAACAGCGCCGCGAAGCTGCGTGTCGGCGGGCAGACCTTCTACGCCGGCCACATGGTCCACCGCTACGAGGGCGGGCTGCGTGCGGGCGAGCAGTTCATGACCTTCTGCATCGAGCTGGATGAGGCCGCCTCGAGCACCCGTGCGATGTACCAGATCGTGGACCTGGCCCAGGCCCCGATGCCGGGCGCACCCTACGGCCAGGCGATCGCGGACCAGATCAATGCCGTGGTGGCCAACGCGGTCACCCTGGGCTGGATCGACCGGCGCCTGCAGGCCGACGCCTCCCAGCAGGACTACCTGCTGAAGATGGGCGCGATCCAGGCGGCGATCTGGGAAGCGATCGGCGGCGACATCCGCGTGAACGCCAGCCAGACGACTTCGGGCCTGGCCCAGTATTACAACACCCTCATGAGCGAGCAGACCTTCAACCCCGACGCCCGGATCGGCGGGCTCAAGGCCATGGTCAACTCTGGCCAGCAGGACATGCTGTATGTGGTGCCCCTGCCCCCGGCCGCGTTCGCGGGCCTTGGGATGCTCGGCCTGGGCCTCGGCGTGCGAACCCTGCGTCGCCGCTGACCCCCCTCCCCCACTCCCTGATCGTGTGTGTTCTCCAGTGTGGTTGCACGGCTCCGCCCGGGCTCTGGCCCGGGCGGCGTCGTTTTGGGACCGGGCTTGGACCAAACTGGGACCGGGAATCACGGGAGTTTGACAATTACCCCCTTATCTGGGGATTAAAAGTGGAACCGCCCGGGATGGCGTGCATACTGAAGAAGGTAAAGCCCTTTCTGAGAAGCAGATACGCACGGGATACAACCAAAAGAGGAGAGAGTCATGAAGATGTGGACACAGGCCGCGGTGGCCGGGCTCGGGTTGGCGGCGGGGATCGCCTCGGCGGACACGCTGGAGCTGAGCTTTGTGCAGATCGCCGGCGGCGGCGGGGCGGCGACGGTGGAACTCAACGGCTCGGGCATCCAAGCCGGGCACCTGGTGCACGCGTACGCCAGCGGGTCCAAGGCGGGCCAGCAGTTCGCGACCTTCTGCATCGAGGTCGCCCAGACCGTGGGCGGCACCGCGGTGTACAACATCGTCGAGCTGACCCAGGCCCCGGTCCCCGGTGCGGTCAAGTACACGCAGTCCCAGGCGGACATGGTCAACGCGATCGTGGCCAACGCGGCGGCGATGGGCTGGATCGACAACCGGCTGCAGGCCGACGCGGGCCAGACCAACTACCTCGGGCGCATGGGCGCGATCCAGGCGGCGATCTGGGAGGCGTTGGGTGAGTCGATCGACCTGAACTCCGCTGCGACGAGCGCCTCGCTGGCCTCGGCGTACAACGAGCTGATGGACGCCCAGAGCTTCAATCCGTCGCTGCGGATCAACGGGCTGCGTGCGTTGGTGAACGCACAGCGTCAGGACCTGCTCTATGTGGTGCCGCTGCCCCCGGCCGCGTTCGCGGGCCTGGGCATGCTGGGCGCGTGCTTCGGCGTGCGTGCGGTGCGCCGTCGCTGAGGGCGAGGCTGAGCAGTCTGGTCGCTCCCTCCTGAGGATCGAGGACGCCCGGCACCGAGCCGGGCGTCTTTGTTATTGGACACCCGGCTTGCTTGCCCGCAAAGGAATACCCCCTGCTTTACGATTTCGTGGGTGATTGTCGTCGTACCACCCGATCGGGTGTGCTTTCATGTCTCCTTGATGCGGAGGACAGAGCCATCGGCCCGGTCTGTCGACCAGGCCCACTAGGGCTTGTCCCCCTGCGTGACCGGAATGGAGCATGAGAAAATGAGGAAAGTGACAATGGCGGCGGCGATCACATTGATGATCGCCGCCGGCAGCGTGGCTGCGGAGAGCGTGGCCCTGAACTTCGGCGCCATGCGCGGGGCGGGCGACACGTTGCAGATGCGGTACGAGACGATCGCCGGCGGCGGCAATGCGGGGCGGGTGAGCGTCGGCGATCGGAATCTTCAGGCCGGGCACATCGTGCACACCATCATGAGCGGACCGCGGACGGGCTCGCGGTTCAGCACCTTCTGCGTGGAACTGGGCCAGAACATCGGCAACGGTGTGCTGACCTACGACATCGTCGGTCTGGCCGACGCGCCGTTGCCGGGCCCGTCGTACGGGCAGGCCGCGGCCGACGCGGTCAGCGCGGTGGTGGCCAACGCCCGCGCCATGGGCTGGATCGACGCCCGCCTTCAGGCGGACACGGGACAGGAGAACTACCTCGGCCGTATGGGCGCCATCCAGGCCGCGATCTGGGAGGCCATCGGCGGGGACGTGCAGATCGGCTCGGCGGGAACGAGCCACTTCGTGTCCGACGCGTACAGCGAGCTGATGGACATCCAGACATTCGACGCGTCGCTTCGGATGGCGGGCCTGCGGGCGCTGGTCCATCCGAGCCGTCAGGACATGCTGTATGTGGTGCCGCTGCCCCCGGCTGCGTTCGCGGGTCTGGGGATGCTGGGCGCGTGCTTCGGCGTGCGTGCGGTGCGCCGTCGCTGAGGGAGTTTTACCCCCGATTGAAATTTAGTACACCATGCCCGGCTCCGGCCGGGCATTTTTTGCTCGGTAATTCCAAGGGTTTTTGTGTAGGTCCGGCATCGGTTATTGGCTTAAGGGCGATTTCATTTGAGTTTACGCATTACCGCATGACAATACATCTTGATCTGCTACTAGAACCAGCGGCGCTCACAGCCGCATTTCCAACCAGGAGAGGTGACCATGTTTTCGCGTATCCAGTTATTGACGGCGGCCGTCGCGCTGCCCGTCGGCCTTGCTTCGGCGAGTCCGTTTGACCCCCTTTCATTCTCGCAGATTCGCGGGAACGGCGGGAACCCCACGCTCGAGATGCAGTATTCGGGTATCGCCGGCGGCGGGAGCGAGTTCCGCGTCCAGGTCGGCGATCGGAATCTTCAGGCCGGGCACATCATCCACACGATCACCAGCGGGTCGAAGGCGGGGACCCAGTTCCGCACCTTCTGCATCGAGCTGGGACAGAATGTCGGAAGCGGGCCGATCACCTACGACATTGTCGCGCTGACCGAGGCGCCGGCCCCGGGGCCGACGTACTCGGGCGTGATCGCCGGGCGCATCAACGCGGTCATCGCCAACGCGGTGGCGTTGGGCTGGATCGACAACCGCCTGCAGGCGGACACGACCCAGGACAACTACATCGGCCGCATGGGCGCGATCCAGGCCGCGTTGTGGACCGAGATCGGCGGCGATGTCGACATCTTCTCGGCGAACACGAACGCTTCGATCCGCGATGCGTTCCTCGTGCTGACCGACGCGAACACCTTTGACGATTCGCGTCGCATCAACGGGCTGCTCGCCCTGACCAATCCGGTGCGTCAGGACATGCTGTATGTCATCCCGCTGCCCCCGGCGGCGATGGCCGGCATGGGCATGCTGTGTCTCGGGTTCGGCGTGCGGGCCTGGCGCCGGCGCTGACACCACGGCCTTCGCTCGCGGAGAGCATCGGCCTTCAGAATCGTTTGCTGATCGATGGAGCACCCGGGTTTTTCCCGGGTGCTCTGTCTTTGCGCCGGGATGGCGGCGGCTCCCGGCCTTGTCCGGGCATCGGCGTCCCATAAAACGCTGCTCTCGGCCACTAGGGTATAAATCCTCACAAAAACAGGTGATGGGGGCTTGATCCACCCCCGTATCTGGGGGAAGATCGCGGCTGAGGAGTTTTGACTGGAGCGGGCGTCGTTCTGGCGTCCGGTATGGGAGAGATGACATGATCAGCACGAAGCAGGCCGCGGTCGCGGCAGTCGTGGCGGCCGCGGGCAGCGCGTTCGCCGGAACGGTGGACCTGAACTACCTGGGCGTGTCGGGGGGAACCTCGGCCGCCAAGCTGCGTGTGAGTGGCGTGACCTATTACGCGGGTCACATGACGCACATGTACACGAGCGGCGCTCGGTCCGGCCAGACCTTCAACACCTTCTGCATCGATATCGAGGAGGCCGCGACCCCCGGTTCGGCGACCTATCAGATCATCGATCTGGCGGACGCACCGATCCCCGGCGTGGCCTTCGGGCAGGCGAAGGCCGACGCGGTCAGCGCGGTGATCGCCAACGCCATCGCGATGGGCTGGATCGACAACCGCCTTCAGGGCGACACCGGCCACTCGGACTATCTGGGCCGGATGGGCGCGATCCAGGCGGCGATCTGGGAGGCTCTGGGCTTCGGTGTGAACATCGGCGCGAGCCAGACCAGCAACAGCCTGGCGGTGGCCTACGGCCAGTTGATGAACGAGAACAGCTTCGATTCGTCCCTGCGGACGGCCGGTCTGCGGGCCATCGCGGCCCCGGGCCAGCAGGACATGCTGTACATCATCCCGCTGCCCCCGGCCGCCTTCGCGGGCCTGGGGATGCTGGTCGCGTGCTTCGGCGTGCGTGCGATGCGGCGTCGCTGAATCGCTGTCCTGTCTTGAGAACGAGAGAGAACCCCGCTCCGGCGGGGTTTTTTCTTTGTGTGCTTTCCTGCACCTGAAGATTGGCAGGGATCGAATAAGCCTGAGGAACTTGTTTTTCGGGGGATTTCGCGAGGAGCACAGGCATGTTTGGACGCGTGGGAACGCTGGTTGCGTGCGGGATGGTTGTGGCCATGGGTTGCGTGGGGCTGGCGGGGGCCGGGGGCGGCGAGCGAGCGCCGCTGCTGGCCCGGATGACCGGGACGGCGGCGGAGGTCGAGTCCGGCGTGCTGGACCGAGCGCCGGCCGCGACGACGGTCCCGGCGGCCCGTCCGGAGCGGGTGGTGCTGTTCCGCGGGGTGCGGCTGTTCGACGGGCGCTCGGACGCGTTGGCCGGGCCGCGGGATGTGCTGGTGCGCGACGGGGTGATCGAGCGGATTTCGGATGGACCGATCGGCACGGGTGACTGGGCGGGCGACGGGGCGGGCGTGCTGGAGATCGAGGGGGGTGGGCGGGTGCTGATGCCGGGGCTGATCGATGCGCACTGGCACAGCATGATCGCGGCGACGCCGATGCTGGTGCTGATGTCGGCGGACGAGGGGTACATGCATCTGGCGGCGGCGCACGAGGCGGGGCGGACGCTGATGCGCGGGTTCACTACGGTGCGGGACGCCGGCGGGCCGTCGTTCGCGCTCAAGCGGGCGATCGACGAGGGGCTGGTGGCCGGGCCGCGGATCTACCCGTCGGGGGCGATGGTGTCGCAGACGGGCGGGCACGGTGACTTCCGGATGCGGCACGAGGTGCCCCGCTCGGGCGGCCCGACCCACACCGAGCGGGTGGGCATGGCGATGATCGCGGACGGCGCGGATGAGGTGCGTCGCGCGGTGCGTGAGCAGTTGATGCTCGGCGCGTCGCAGATCAAGCTGATGGCGGGGGGCGGTGTTTCATCGGTGTACGACCCGCTGGATGTCACGCAGTACACCGTGCCCGAGCTCCGGGCGGCGGTGGAGGCGGCGGAGAACTGGGGGACCTATGTGACCGTGCACGCGTACACTACCCGGGCGGTGCGCCAGGCGATCGAGGCGGGGGTCAGGTGCATCGAGCACGGGCAACTGCTCGACGAGGACACCGTGAAGCTGATGGCGGAAAAGGGCGTGTGGTGGTCGCTCCAGCCGTTCCTGGACGATGAGGACGCGAACCCCAAGACCGGCGACCAGCGTCTCAAGCAGATCGAGGTCAGCAAGGGCACGGAGGCCGCGTACGAGCTCGCCAGGAAGCACGGGGTGCGCACGGCGTTCGGGACGGATGTGATGTTCTCCAACGCCGGGGCGATGGCCCAGGGGCGCAAGCTCGCGAAGCTCGGGCGCTGGTACAGCCCCGCCGAGGTGCTGCGGATGGCCACGGGCGACAACGCGGAGCTGCTGGCGCTGTCCGGCGAGCGAAACCCCTACCCGGGCGTGCTGGGCGTGGTGGAGGAGGGCGCGCTGGCGGACCTGATCCTGGTCGACGGCGACCCGCTGAGCGATCTGTCGCTGATCGCGGACCCGGAGAAGAACTTCGTGGTGATCATGAAGGGCGGGGTGGTGTACAAGCACGCGCTGGATTGAGCGAACGCCGGGCGTGCGTTGCTCCGATCGCTTGAACCAACCGCCGTGCGCATCGGGGCGCCCGCCGCGATCCACCGCGCGAAACGCACAGCGATCAAACGCAGAGGACCACCGAGGGTCGCAGAGGAGCGCAGAGAGATCAAGGGATTATGTTCAATCCTGTGCGAACCTCTTCGGATGCGGGCTGTGCCGGGCGGGGTTGATGAGGATCCTCAAACTTCCGCGACCCCTCCGGGGTCAAATGGTCCGACCGGGCCACTCCACGGATTGCGCTGCGTTCCACCCGTGGCAACTCACGGGCGCCCCTCCGGGGCGTTTTGAGAGCATGACGCCCGAGATTCAGTGAGGACCCGTATCAGCTGGCGGCGGGCTGGCCGCGGGCGCGCTCGGCGCAGAGCCGGCGGGCCTTGTCGAGCAACTCGGCGTAGTCGTCCGGCTCGTCGATGATCGTCTGGCCGGCTTCGAGGAAGCGGGTCTCGAAGCACAGGCTGCACTGGCCCAGGCAGTCGCGCATCTCGCAGCCCTCGGCCACGAGCGCATCGCGCTCCTGGTTGGACCGCGGGTTGAGCACGCAGAATCGGATGCGGCAGGGATCGGCCATGAAGGGATCATCGTACCGCGTCGGCGGTTGGATCCAAGTCTTTGGCGGAGATGGTATTACGCATATTCGTGTCAACAATTTTCCGGAATCCCGGATCGAGATGTCCGGACTTATCCGGCCGATTGTTCCGCGGTGCTTCAGGGGGCGGCGCGGAGGGCCCGCTCGAGTTGTTCGAGGCGCTCGTGGAGCCGGGCGATCTCTTCGCGGAGCAGGTCGGTTTCGTGCTGGTGGCGGGCCTGGAGTTCCTGGATGGCGTCGACGGCGAGCGCTTCGAAGCCGAGGGGGGTCAGGGTCAGGTGCTCGCCCTCCGCGGAGACCCATTCGGGGATCACATGGGCGACCTCCTGCGCGATGAAGCCGCGGAAGCGGCCCGGGGCGGCCTGGGGATGATCGGGGTCGGCGTACTCGAAGGAGACGGGGCGGAGGGCGTTGATGGTGGCCAGGGAGTTGTGCAGGGGCCGGACATTCTTTTTGACGCGTGCGTCGGAGAGGGCGGACCAGGGGCCGCCGCCGGGCTTGAAGGCGTTCGCGTTGACCTGAAGGGTTTGGTTGACGACGGCGCTGCCGGTCTGGAGCAGGCCGGGGAAAATGGCTTGGGTGGGGAGGAAAACATGGTCGTTGACGAGGACCGTCCCGCCCGAGACGCGGACGAGGGCGCCGTTGATCCGGAGGTTGGCCGTCGCGGTGAGGTCCATGATGGGGGCGTTGATGTCCACGGAGATCTGGCCCCGCAGCTTGAGGGCGGTGCCGGCCTCCATGTCCAGGTTGTTCTGGGTTTCGATGTGCCCGCGGCCGCCGACGGATCGGAGGCTGAAGTCTTGGGAGGACTGGATGTTTATGTCTTCGGATGTGGTGATGGCGAGATCCAGCGTCGACTGGATGCCGGGTCTGGAGAGGATCAGGCCGCGGCTGAAGCCATCGAAGAGGCGCAGGCCGGTGAGGAAGGAGCCGCCGGTTGTGAGATCGACATAGCCGCCGGGTTGGTGGGTCAGGAGGCTGTCGCTGACCTCGTCGAGGGTGGGGGTGGGGGCGTCGAGGGCGTAGTGGGCGACCGGTGCGGGCTGGATGGGCGTGCGGGGTTCGAGGGTGACGAATCCGTCGGGGTGATCGGGGTCCGAGACGGCGATCTCGAGGTAGCGGGCCTCGGGCCCGAAGACCGGGCCGAAGTCCAGCGAGACCGTGAACGCGCCGGCGGGCGAGGGCGTGACGGCGCGGACGAGATCGCCGCCGATCGGGTGGTGGAGCAGCGGGTCGGCGTGGAGGCGGAAGCGGAGCTCGACGGGCTCGGCGACCGGGGCGCCGGCGCGTGTGAGGCTGCCCTGGTAGGTGAAGGCGTCGGTGTGGGGGGCCGGTTGGGCCTGGGCGGCGGCGGCGATCGCGACGGCGGCCAGGGCCGCCCGGGTGCGTGGGCTGAACATGAAGGCTTCCTTTCAGGGTGCGGGGCGTCTCGGAGGAGAAGCCTTGTTCGTTGCGGCGGGTCAGGCGTCCGGGGTCAGGGCTTCGGCGATGGATTCGCGGATCTCGTCGGCGTCGGGGGCGGTGAGTGTCTGGGCGATCTCGGCGTGGCGGGGGCGGAGGGCGCGCGGGCGCGGAGGGCGGCGCGGCAGACGGCCGCGTGGGCGGTCTCGGTGTCGACGATCTCGGCGATCGCGTCGGCGACGAGCCAGGCGTCCTCGTCGCGGCCCGCGGCGAGGTAGGCGGCGTGGGCGTCGGCCAGCTTCCGGGTGTCGGAGCGGTCGTAGTGGTCGCGCAGGCTGGCGGCGGCTTCCGGGGACATGCGGGCATCCGTGCCGGTCAGCGCCATGGCGCGGAAGCGGCGCTTCTCGGCGATGACCACGCGGGCGTTCTGGAGCGTGCGCCCGGCGAGCTCCCACCGCCCTTGTTCGATCATCCAGGGCAGGACCATGTGCTCGAAGGTGCGGAAGGTGTCGGCGGCGGTGGGGCGGTCCTTGATGCGGTCGACCCATTCGGCGATGGCGTCGTTGTCGTGGAGCAGCCGCAGGTTGAGCGTGAGCCAGTCGATCATGTTGTCGCGCGAGGTCTCGCCGGCGCGGAGCCGGTCGGCCAGGTCGTCGCGGAGGCGGGTGAAGGCGTCGAGTGCTGGGGGGTGGGCCTCGGCGAGTTCGCGCATGTTGCGAACCATGAAGGAGAGACGCACGCCGTACATCGAGCGCTCGTGGTCGAGCATGTTGTGCCAGAGCCAGAGAAACTCGTCGAGGGCCTCGTCGTGCCGGCCGGACCGGCTGAGCTGGCGGGCCAGGTCCAGGCGGGACTTGACATCGACGCGGCCGTCGGCGTCGGCGCGGTCCCCGGCGCGCTCGCGGAGCGCATCGAGGTGGGTACGGCCCCGGCGGGCGTCGTCGAGCCAGGCGGTCAGGGCGACGGTGTCCATCGCGCCGGTGTGGCGGTCAAACTCGACACCGGCGCGGTAGATGACCATCGTGGGCATGGCCCGGACCTGGTTGGCCCGGGCGATGTCGGGATGCCGGTCGACATCGACGGGGATGGCGGTGATGCGGTGGGCGCGGAGGTACTCGACGACGGCGTCGTCGGACCAGGTGGTGCGGTCCATCATCTTGCACGGGCCGCACCAGTCGGCGGTGAACTTGACGATCAGCAGCGATCCATCACGCTCGGCGTTGGCGGCCAGGGCCTCGGGGAAGGCGATGTCGGAGAAGGCGGGCGGCCTGTCGGCCAGGGCGATGGACGCACCCAGGGCGATCGAAACGAGCGCGGTCAAGACGCCGGCGGCGGTGGTGCGTGGCATGCGGGGGTTCCTCCTTCCGAGCATCGTACCGGAACAGGGGGCCGCGGCCAAGGGTTTTCGCCGGGGTTGGACGGGTCAGTCGTCGGTGCGGATCAGGCGTTCGACCGCGAGCGGGTCGGCGATCCCGGCGAGCTGGTGCCGGTTGCGGCCGGAAGCATCGGCGATGTCGAGCGTGAGCGAGCCGGTGCCGTCGGGGTGCTCGTCACGGGCGATGTGAGCGATGCGGTCGCGCCGGTAGTCGTCCTCGCGGATCGAACCGTTGCGCTTGCGCCGGAGGATGATGACGCGCCGGTCGGTGACGGCGTAGACGGTGTTGTCGGCGGCGTGCCGGGTGTCTCGGAAGACGAGGATGGGGCCGACGATGCCCAGGAGGAGAAAAACAATCCCGATGCCGATGGGGACATAGACATCCACACGAGATCGTTCGGGATCGATGCTTGCGAAGAAACCGAGAAAGAACCACATGGCCGTGAAAACGACCAGCATGATCCCGACTGTGACGACATTCCCGATCAACTTTCGTCTCAGTGCGTGGTACCGCGGCGTGTCGGCCCAGCGGACAACCTCGCCCTCGTCGAGTTCGCGGTCGAGGATGGGTTGGAGGTGGTGGGGGAGGGGCATGTGCGGGTCTGAGGTGCTTCTTTAGTTGATGTTGTACATCTCGGCGAGTCGGGGGTAGCGTGATCGGAAGCCGTCCAGGTCTTCTTCGTGGAAGGGCTGCCCGGCCGGTTCCGAGTTGAAGTCTCCCTCCGTGTCTTCTGACACCGCTACAAACCATGCGTTGTCATCGCGGGAATCATCGCGTTGTTCCCAGATTTGGCCGGCAAGAACATCCCACTCGACGGACTGGGCCGTGAGCATCGGATCTTCACCCATCGGGTAGTCCGCGAGGTTGTCCGGGTTCTCCATGACGGCGTGGTAGGCCTGTCGGCCGCGGCCGATCAGCCAGTTGCGGAAGTAGGCGAAGCTGTCGTCCGAACAACCCCCGCCGGTGTGATAGGCGACCTCCCACAGATCCCAGCGGTACGCGTTGGCGTGCAGCCGTTTGTAGGTCATTTGGAATGCGATGAGTTCATCGTCGGAGAGTTGGGAAAGCTGCTCGGCGAGTGCTTCCTCTTGTTCCTCGATCTCTTCGCCGGGGATCGCCGCGAGCGGCTCGAAGATCGACCAGAACCGGGATTCGTCCATCGCTTGCGGTGACATGGTGATCCTCTCGTGGTTTTTTCCGCCGTGTCCCCCGGCAACTCGCGTGCCGATCACGAATCCGACAACAAGCACGATCAGTGATAGAGCGAAGACGCAGATCGTTGAGGTAGCAACCTTGTTCGGCGTCTTGGTCGACACGCTCACACCCTCGTCCCCGTCTCATGCCGGTTCTTCTCGAACCACTCGATCGTGCGCTTCAGGCCTTCCTCGAAGCCCACCTCCGCCTGCCAGCCGAGGCGGTCCTTGGCGCGCTCGACATCGAGGCAGCGCCGGGGCTGGCCGTCGGGCTTGGTCGCGTCCCAGCGGATCTTCTGTTCGATGGTGGACTCGTCGGCGAAGCCCGTCAGGCGGGCGATGAGGTGGACGAGGTCCTTGATGGTGATTTCCATGTTGGTGCCGAGGTTGATCGGCTCGGGGTCGGTCATCTTCTCGGCGGCGGTCAGGATGCCCTCGGCGCAGTCCTCGACATAGAGGAACTCGCGGGAGGCGCTGCCGGTGCCCCAGACCTCGATGTGGTCGGCGCCGGATTCCCTGGCCTCGATGCACTTGCGGATCAGGGCGGGGATGACATGGGAGGAGTGGAGGTTGAAGTTGTCGTGGGGGCCGTAGAGATTGACGGGGAGGACATAGACGCCCTGCATGCCGTACTGGAGCTTGTAGGCGTCGAGCATCTGCCAGGCGGCCTTCTTGGCGACGCCGTAGGGGGCGTTGGTGACCTCGGGGTAGCCGTTCCAGAGGTTGTCTTCCTTGAAGGGGACGGGGGTGAGGTTGGGGTAGGCGCAGATGGTGCCGGTCTGGATGAACTTGCCGCCGCGCTCGGTCAGCCCGTCGAGCCGGGCCTGCTCGATCAGGTGCAGGGCCATGGCCATGTTGGCGTAGAAGTAGCGTCCGGGGTTCTCGCGGTTGGCGCCGATGCCCCCGACCTCGGCGGCGAGGTGGATGATCATGGTGGCCTTGTCGGGGCCGAAGGCCTCGCGGAAAAGCCGGATACAGTCGTCCTGTTCGGTCAGGTCGTACTCGCGTCGGCGGGGGACGAAGATGTGGTCCTCGGGCACGCCGCGGGCGTGGAGGCCCTGGAGGATGTGGCGGCCGAGGAAGCCCGCGCCGCCGGTGACGATGACCCGCTGGGTGCTCCAGTCCGTACTGACCGTGGTGCTCATGGGGTGGCCTCCTGATCGGCGGGGGGTTTTCGGGCGGCATGATAGAGGCGGTGCGGCGGGCGGTACCGGCGGGCCGATGGTGAGTCTGGATGGGTGAAACACGATCGGCAACCGGCGGGGGGTGGGTCCGGACGCGGGCGGCGGTCTGGCTGGCGCGGGCCTTCGCGCTGGCGGGGCTGTGCGGGCTGGTGGTCTACGGCGTGGGCCGGGTGATGACCGATTCGACCCACTGGTCGCAGTACCTGTGGTGGGGGCCGGCGATCTGGCTGGTGGGGGGGGCGTGGGCGTGCTGGGCGGTGTCGGCGTTGGCGGGGCGGGTCGCGTTGCGTCCGGGCGGGGTGATGCTGCGTCCGGTGCTGCTGACGGGGTGCGTGGTCGCGTTGTTGTGGATGCTGCTGGCCGAGTGGGGGATGCACCGGGCCGTGCTGGGGCCGCGGGAGCAGCCGCGTGAGCGGACGCTGCGGGTGCTGCACTGGAACCAGTCCGGCGGGTACCGGATGTCGGACAGCGCCGAGATCATCGCCAGAGAGGACGCGGATTTCGTGGCGATCGTCAACGCGCGGTTCGACCGTTTCCGGCGCGAGACGGTGGGGGCCATGGCCGGCAAGGTCCCGGGCGAGACCGAGCTGCGGCTGGACGGGCGGGTGACGGCGTTGACCGAGCCGGGGCACTTTTTCTCGATCGGCATGACGCTGGTGTCCTCGCGTGAGCGCATTCTTCGCGCGGGGCTGGTGAACCTGCCGGCGGTGGACGGCGTGCGTGACGACTGGCGGACGGCGGGCGATACGGGGTTCATCCTGTGGCTGGAGATCGAGCCGGGCGAGCGGTTCGCGTCGCTCGGGCGGCCGCTGGTGGTGTGGGTGGTGGACCTGCCGAGCGACCCGGCGTTGTGGCGCCGCGACATCATGCGGACGGCGCGGCAGGCGGTCGAGGACTGGGAGCGTCCCGCGCTGGTGTGCGACGAGCGGGGGCGGTGGCGTGCGGCGGGCGACCCGGTACGCGTGCCGAGGCCGGACATCGCGATCGGGGATTACAACACGGTGCGCGGCTCGTCCTCGCTGCGGATGCTCGTGCCGGGGATGGAGGACGCGTTCAACCAGTCGGGCTGGGGCCGGGCCCGTTCCTGGCGGGAGGGGCATTCCAGCGCGATGGTGAACCGGTTGCTGCGGCTGGCGGACTGGCACATCGACCTGACGAAGGTGGGGCCGCACTGGCGGGCGACGGGGTACCGGCTGATCAGGCCCCGGACCGGGCCGCACAAGGTGCAGGTGGCGGACCTGATCCTCCGGGACTGACGGCCCGCTGGGCTGGCAGGCGGGGCTGCCAGTCCGGCAGGGGGCGGGGCAAGTGAGTGCTCGATAACACGGTTTTCGGTGGTTCTGGTGCGGTTTGACGCGGCTGCGGGTTCCGGCGCGCGGCTTGCAGAAGGAGATCAGGCCGGGCGGTGTCCCGGCGGATCGGAGTGACTCATGCGGATGGATCGGTTTACCACGGCGGCACAGGAAGCACTCGCGGGCGCGCAGACGGCGGCGGCCGGGGCGTCGCACCCGGAGGTGGGGGGGCTGCACCTGCTCAGCGCCATGCTCGAGGACCGCAACGGGCCGACCGCCGCGGTGCTCAAGAAGGTCGGCGCTGCCCTCGACCGGCTCGCCGGCATCGTGCAGAGCGAGCTGAAGCGCCTGCCGACGGCCTCGTCGGGCGGGGGCCAGGCCGGGCGGGCCATGATCGACATCCTGGGCAAGGCCGACGCCGAGGCCAAGTCGATGGGCGATGAGTATGTCAGCACGGAGCACCTGCTCGCCGCCCTGACCATCGTGGAAGGCCCGGCGAAGGAAGCTCTGAAGGTCAGCGGCGTCAAGACCGACGATGTGCGCAAGGCCGTCAAGGAAATCCGCACCTCCTCCGGCGTGAGCAACATCAACGATCCGGGCGCGGAGGGCAGCTTCGAGTCGCTCAAGAAATACGCGATCGACCTGACCGAGCGGGCCCGTTCGGGCAAGCTCGACCCGGTGATCGGCCGGGACGAGGAGATCCGCCGGTGCATGCAGGTGCTCAGCCGCCGCACCAAGAACAACCCCGTGCTGATCGGCGAGCCGGGCGTGGGCAAGACGGCCATCGCCGAGGGCATCGCGCTGCGGATCGTCAACGGGGACTGCCCGGAGGGGATGAAGGACAAGCGGATCATGGCGTTGGATGTCGGGCAGCTGCTCGCCGGGGCGAAGTACCGCGGCGAGTTCGAGGACCGGCTCAAGGCGGTGCTGCGCGAGGTCAACGCCAGCGACGGGCAGGTCGTCCTGTTCATCGATGAGCTGCACACGATCATCGGGGCGGGCGCGGCGGAGGGCGCGGTCAGCGCGGGCAACCTGCTCAAGCCGGCCCTGGCCCGCGGCGAGCTGCGGTGCATCGGCGCGACCACGCTGGACGAGTACCGCAAGCACATCGAGAAGGACGCCGCGTTCGAGCGCCGGTTCCAGAAGGTGCTCGTCGACGCGCCGAGCGTCGAGGAGACCGTGGCCATCCTGCGCGGGCTCAAGGACCGCTACGAGACGCACCACGGCGTGCGGATCCAGGACGCGGCGATTCTCGCGGCGGCGTCGCTGTCGGACCGGTACATCACCGAGCGGTTCCTGCCGGACAAGGCCATCGATCTGATCGACGAGGCGGCCAGTTCGCTCAAGATGGAGATCGACTCGATGCCCATCGAGCTGGACGAACTGCGCCGCAGGATCATGCAGCTCGAGATCGAGCGCGAGGCGCTCAAGCTCGAGGAGAAGTCCGAGACCAACAAGCGCGAGGTCGACCGCGTCGAGTCCGAGCTGGCGGGCCTGCAGGAGAAGAACAGGGCGCTGACCGCGCGGTGGGAGGATGAGAAGAAGGACCTCGCCGCGGCGGCCGAGATCAAGGCCCAGATGGAGCAGAAGCGGACCGAGCTGGAGCAGGCCCAGCGGATGGGCGAGCTGGAGCGGGCGGCCCGGATCCAGTACGGCGAGCTGCCCGAGCTGACCAAGAAGCTCGAGGCCGCCGAGGCGCGGATCGACGAGCGTCAGGCCCGCGGCGACAACCTCATCCGCGAGGAGGTCGACCCGGAGGCGGTGGCGCAGATCGTGGGCAAGTGGACCGGGATCCCGGTCTCGCGCCTGATCGAGTCCGAGCGGGACAAGCTGATCCGGATGGAGGAGTTTCTCAAGCACCGGGTCGTGGGGCAGGACGAGGCCCTGCGGCTGGTGTCCGACGCCGTGCGCCGCTCCCGCGCCGGGCTGGGCGATCCGACCAAGCCCATCGGCAGTTTTCTCTTCCTGGGCCCGACGGGCGTGGGCAAGACGGAGACCTGCAAGGCGCTGGCCGAGTTCCTCTTCGACACCGAGGACGCGCTGGTGCGCGTCGACATGTCTGAGTATATGGAGAAGCACGCGGTCGCCCGGATGATCGGGGCGCCCCCCGGCTATGTGGGCTACGAGGAGGGCGGCGCGCTGACCGAGGCGGTCCGCCGGCGCCCCTACGCGGTGATCCTGCTCGACGAGATCGAGAAGGCCCACCCCGATGTGTTCAATGTCCTGCTGCAGTTGCTCGACGACGGACGCCTGACCGACGGACAGGGACGCACGGTGGACTTCAAGAACACCATCGTGGTCATGACGAGCAACATCGGCAGCCAGAAGATCCTCAACATGGCCGAGCAGGGCGCGGACGACTGGGAGATCGAGGCGGCGGTGCGCGACCTGATCCGGCGCGGCCCCGGCGCGGACCTGGACGCCAAGGGTCTCAAGCCCGACATCGAGTCCGGCGAGATGAGCGCCCACCTGAATGTCGGGATGCGCGAGCCGTTCTTCCGGCCCGAGCTGCTCAACCGCATCGACGAGGTCGTGGTCTTCCACCAGCTCGGCAAGGACACCCTCCGCGGCATCGCCGAGATCCTGCTCGCCGGCCTCAAGAAGCGCCTCGCGGCCCGCGGCATCACGATGGACCTGACGGACGCGGCCTTCGAGCAGCTCACCACCGAGGGCTACGACCCCGCCTACGGCGCCCGCCCGCTGGCGCGGACCATCCAGAAGCGGATCGAGAACCCGCTGGCCGGGCGGATCCTCGCCGGCGAGTTTGACAGCGGCGACACGGTGCTGGTCGATGCGACCGGGTCGACGCTGCGTTTCGAGAAGCCGGAGGGCCAGGAAGCCCAGGCCTGATCCGGATCGCGATACTCAAAAAGCAAGGGGCCCGGTCCTTGGACCGGGCCCCTGTTGCATTCGGTTGGAGAGCGGATCTCACCGCCGCCGGCGTGCCTAAAGAGGTTACCAGCCGCGAGCAGGACCGGGTCTATGTCAACGCGCGGCATTCTAACGGTTAGGCGACATACTTTTTTTAACAGAGAGACGCGAAACACAGTAAAGCTTGTGTACACAATAGGTAATATACACAACGCAGAAAAAACAAAGCCATGCGGGGATTAGAGCGATATCGAAGTGAGGGTCGCGAGTAAACCCAAGAAAAGACATTAAAACCAGGATCGAAAAAGACAAACAAAAAACAACTGCTGACAGACTAATTAGTTTCGCCAATGGCTCCACGCCAGGCATCGGAAGGATATTGCAAACAATCATTTGGCAGTGAGCAGTTTTAAAAGTCAGTATTGCAACGGCCAGCGAAAAGAAAATAAAAGCTAAAGAAAAAACAAAATGAACTATGGCATTGATTGTGCTTGTGTGCACCCCTGGTGAGTCGGACAGCACAAATGGATCAATGGACGGTAATGGCCACATGGTAGTCGCGAGGATAAAAAAGAGAGTTGTTTTGACCAATAATAGAAGACTAAGGCGTTTACGAATTAGTTTGGAATCTTTCGGAATCAATGCTTTGAGAATCAAGATGACATAATGAGTTGAGGCACAGGCTGTAGACAAAATCAGCAGTAATGTTAGGGTGTGAAAAATTTTAGGAACAGAGCGAAGCGGGATGGCTTGGCTGCTCGCTAAGATTGCTGGCGAAAAAAGGACAGCTAACGCCATCATCCGTAACCATAATACATGCCGACGAAATGTTTTGAGTAAACCCAGTTTCATATCATCAGACAAGCCCAAAAGAATAGCTCGTCTTGTCGCCACCCCACATTCAGGACACTGAGATCCGAATACAATCGAGTCCGAGTCTTGGTCCTGTGGATAATTTTGTGGATAACCACATCTCCAGCAATCAGAAGCTGGAGAGGGTTGCACACGGGTTTTTTGCGAGCTATACTGGCACATCACCCAGGAGTATACCCTCAAACACAAGGAGAAGCGTCATGCGATTTTTTCTCTGGACTGTGGCTTCGATCGTGATTCTTGCTTGTCTGCCGAAGGCTGCCGTGGCTCAGGTGGGGAGCCTCATTCAGGTGGTACCGGTTCCGCCTCAGCCGGTTCCAAGTCCAACTTACGCCATCGGTGAACTCTCTGCGAGCCATCCTGGAAAAGAAGTGGTGGTTTCAGATTGGAGTGCCAACACTCTCAGAATCTTGTCGATCTCTGGTGGTAATCCAGTCGAAATAGGTAGTATCGCCACACACAGACCTCGAGCAGCCAGTATTGAGGACATCGATGGAGATGGCCTCAACGACTTGGTTATCCTAGCGGACAATGGGAACCGCTTGGAAGTTTATCTGCAATCACCCCAGGGAAATCTCGTGTTTACCTTGGAGAATGTTATAAATCTTCCATACAGGTGCGACATGGTGGCGATGGACGCATTCTGTATGTCTGGATTTGCGCAAGTCCTTGTGAGAGCAGAATCTTCTGACAAGATCGGTGTTGTTCTTGAACCGTTGCTTGATGACGATCTTCTCACACTGAGTGAAGAGTTTGATTTGGAATGCCCTGAGGCATTGGTGGATTCGTGTGATAGTCGCTACGAAACTTCGATCAATGGTGATTGTGAGACTACACCCGCGGATCCGGGGATTTATGCCTGCATGCTTGCCGCAGATTGCCGCCTTGGCGATTGCAAGTGGGCCGCCTGCGTTCTGCGGGCCGCTGGGGAGTATAGTTTTTTGAGATTTGCAGCGGCTCGCTTGGCTTGTGCGGCAGTGTTTGACCTGGAGATGGTCCTCTGTTTGGGATCCATTACAATCGCCGGGGATTAATTCCTATCTCGAGCAGCAAATAAATGTAGTAGCTTCTGTGAGTATTATAACATACTAATATACAAAGTGATTCTAACTCTAGCGATTGCTTTGTGGAGCGAGGCTCCGGTTGTTTGGCCGGGGCCTTGTTTGTAGGAATCGGTTACTTCCGCCGCCGGCGTGCCGCGGCCAGCCCGGCGAGGGTCAGCACCGCCGCGCCACCGGGCGCGGGGACGGCCCAGACCACATCGTCGAAGGCGACATAGTCGGCGTGGCCCTCGAAGCCGATGACGGGGATGTTCAACCGGACGGTGTCGAACGCCGCGTCGGTCACGAAGCCGAAGAAGCGGACCGGGAAGTACCCGGCGGCGGGCACGAAGAAGTCCTCGGCGATCTGCCCGTTCAGGAAGGTCGTCACACTGAAGCCCTGCGCGCCCAGCAGGGGCTCGAAACCGGAGATATCGAAGCCGAAGGCGTCGGTCGCGTTCTGAAAGGCGAACTGCGCGGTGTACGAGCCGGTCTGCGGTCCGCCCACGGCGTTGTCGCGGCCGAACGCGAGGTAGTGACGCCCGGGGTTGGTCGTGTTGGTGAAGTCGTACACATCGGCGGACCCGACATAGACATCCACGGTCCCGACGGGCCGGGAAACCTGCAGGCCGGACGCGAAGGCCGTGGGCAGCGCCAGGTCTCCGGGTGGCGTGGATTCGAAGGTCTCGATGAACTGCGGCCCGGCGGCCAGATCAAAGGCGTTGCGGTTCTCGTAGATGGTCGGCGCGGCGACGGCCATGCCGCCAAGACCGGCGAGGACGGCGGAGGTCGCGAGGTGATGGATCGTGTTCATGCGGTGTTTCCTTTCGCGTGCATGTCATGCCCAGGCCGGCAACGGATCCGGGCCTGGGCAGGTTCCAAGCGTCGTTGACCGCCGGGTGTCACGCGATCGGCTCACATTTGTTTCGCTCGTCTCACGCGGGACCGGCGTGCAGGCGGGGTGCTGAGCCTTCTGCCCGAGATCGCTCGGGGGCGTGCAACCGGCGTGGAACCGCGCCGCACATCGGCCCGTATCGCCTGCCTGAGATCGTTTGGGTCTCGCTGAAAGCCCCGGTTCGGGGCACGAAGTGCGGAGCACATTTCCAGAAGTGATGGCCGCGTGTGCGGCGCGTTGTTTGGTGTGTTGGAGTGCGAAGAGAGATCAACGGCGGTCCGGATGGCGTGCGTGCGTGGGTGTGAGCCGCACGAAAACGCGACGGACCGACCGAGTGCGCCGGGCGCTCGTCCCCTGACGCCCGGCGCTTTGCGGTATGACGCCTTGAGGCCGGGTGGGTAGGACTTCTCCGGCACGCTCGGGGTCACGACGGTCGCCCGCTGCCTGTGCGGGCGGGATGGCTGTCGCCGCGGCCCGGGTGCGCCGGGAGAGAGAGGCGCCCGGGCGACACCCCGTGGCGGCTTGCCGCCTTGAACCGGCCGGGCTGGGTGTGCCCGGCTGGTTCTGTCGCTCGGGCCGGGGGCGGGCGGGGGGTGGGTTGGAACAGTTTGAAATCACAGTTCTGGAAACTGGCCACGAAAGTTTGGTTCAGCGGTGGTGTGGTTGCGATCCGGGCGGAACCGGGCTGGTCGGGCCGGCGTATTGTTTGGCGAGGTCCACTGGGCCTCGTTCTGCGTCCCGTTTCGGGACATTCCTCCGAAGACGGCCGGTCGATCCGGCAGCGGATTCTGGAGAGAGTTGAGAGATTCGGCGGCCCGCGTGGTGCGCCCGGATGCGTGCGCTCCGGGAGTGACGGCGGGCGGCCAGTGCGCCGGTCGTGCGGTCCCCTGGCGACCGGCGCTTACAGCGTGTGCCCGACGCCGGGTGGGTAGGACTTTGGCGCCAGCCCGCTGTCAGAACGCCCGTCGCAGAGACCGACGGGCGTTTGTACGCGCTGCGGGTGTCGGCCCGGGGATTGGGGGGATGGGGCGGGATGGGTTCTCGGACACCATGTCGAGGGGGGGTGTCGCTCCAGCCGATGGAGGACCGATAGGATCGTTGCCATTCGACGCAGAACGGGTGGAGCCGGTGCGTCGGGGTGCCGATCGGGGAAGTCCCGCGGGTGTTCGCGGGCCTGAGCGTCCGAGAACCATCGCGTCCCACGGGGCCGCGAGCAGATCTGGCTGTGCATGGTCCTGACTTCCGTGTTTTCGCTGTTCCTGCTGGCGCTGGTCGCGCCACTGGTCACGCGCGTCGCGGGTCGGTATGCGGGCTGGGTGCTGGCGACGGTGCCGGCGGGCTGGGCGGTCTGGTATGCGGGGTTCATCGCACGGGTGGGCGAGGGGGAGGTGATCACGCCCGCATCGCTCGTTTGGGTGGATTCCTTGGGCGTGGCACTCTCGACCCGGGTGGATGGGCTCTCGCTGATGTTCGCCCTGCTGGTGACGGGGGTGGGGGCCCTGGTGGTGGCCTACGCGGGGGGGTATCTGGCCGGGCACCACCACCTGGGCCGCTTCTACGGGTATCTGATCGCGTTCATGGCTTCGATGCTGGGGCTGGTGGTCAGCGACAACCTGATCGCCATCTTCATTTTCTGGGAGCTGACCTCGGTCACCTCGTTCCTGCTGATCGGGTTCGGGCATGACCGGGCCGCGGCACGGACGGCGGCGTTGCAGGCGATGATCGTGACGGGCCTGGGCGGGCTGGCGCTGCTGGCGGGTCTGTTGCTGATGGGCGTGGCCGCGGGGACCTACGAGTTTTCCGAGATGCTCGAGGGGGGCATCACGCTCGGCGATCACCCGCTGTACATCGGGATCCTGGTGCTGGTGTGCCTGGGGGCGTTCACGAAGAGCGCGCAGTTCCCGTTCCACTTCTGGTTGCCCGGGGCGATGGAGGCGCCGGCGCCGGTCAGCGCGTACCTGCACTCCTCGACGATGGTCAAGGCGGGCGTGTTCCTGCTGGCCAAGTTCAGCCCGGTGCTGGGCGGGACGGAGGAGTGGGCGTGGACGCTGCAGATCGTGGGCGGGGTGACGATGGTCTACGCCGCGTTCCTGGCGGCGCGGGCGGTGTACTTCAAGCGGATCCTGGCGTTCACGACGGTCAGTTCGCTGGGCGCGATGGTGATGCTGCTGGGGGTGGGCGGTCCGGGTGAGGCGGCGGCGATGGGCTTCCTGCTGGCGCACGCGATGTACAAGGGCACCTTGTTCATGGTCGCCGGCTCGGTCGAGCACCAGACGCACACGAAGAATGTCGAGCAGCTCAGCGGGCTGATGCGGATCATGCCGGTGACCTTCGCGGCGGCGGCGCTCGGGGCGGCGTCGATGGCGGGGGTGGCGCCGTTCTTCGGCTTTACGGCCAAGTACCTGATGAAGGGGCCGATCCCCGAGGCGGCGGCCGGGTCGTTCCTGGTCATCGGCGTGATGGCGATGGGCATCTTCATGACGACCGCTGCCCTGCTGGTGGCGTACAAGCCGTTCGTGGGCAAGCCGAACGAGGCGGCTTCGGCGGGGAGCGAGGCCGGGCCGGCGCTGCTGCTCGGGCCGGTGGTGCTCAGCGTGGCGGGGCTGATCGGCGGGTTGATGCCCGGCCTGTTCGTCCAGCCGCTGGTGGCCTCGGCGACGGCGGCGGTCACGGGGGACGCGCCCGAGAAGGCATTGTCCTCCTCGATCGGCATGATCAACATGGGCACGCTGCTGAGCACGAGCACGCTGGCGATCGTGCTCGGCGTGGTGTTCTACGCGGTGCGGGACATGCTGCGCCGCACGACCGGGCTGATGGACCGGCTGGACCCGATGCTGTCGGGCCCGGTGGTGTTTCAGCGGGTGCTCAGCGGGACGCTGTGGTTCGGGCGCCTGCAGACGCGGCTGCTGCAGAACGGCTCGCTGAACACCTACATCCGCACGACGATCATCGGGTTCATCGCGCTGGTGCTGGGGCTCGGGGCGAACCGGCTCAAGAACGCGTTCCTCTGGCAGGATGCCGAGCGGCCCTCGCTGCTGGGGATGATCCTGGTGGTGTTGCTGATCGTCTCGGGCGTGGCGGCGACGGTGTTCCGCTACCGCCTGGCGGCGGTGGCCGCGCTGGGGATGGCGGGGGTGGCCTCGGCGCTGATCTTCGTGTTCTACGGCGCGCCGGATGTGGCGATGACGCAGTTCGCGATCGAGACGCTGACGGTGCTGATCTTCGTGCTGGTGTTCTACCACCTGCCGCAGTTCACCAGCTTCACCGGGCGCATGCAGAAGTTCTCTGACTGGGTCGTGAGCCTGGCGTTCGGGGCGGTGATGGCCGGGATGGTCATGCTCGCGGTGCAGACCGACATGGCCCCCAAGATCTCCGGATACTTCTCCGAGAACGCGGTGCCGCTGGCGTACGGCCGGAACATCATCAATGTGATCCTGGTGGACTTCCGTGCGGCCGACACCTTCGGTGAGATCGTGGTGCTGGGCATCGCGGGCGTGGGCGTGGCGGCGCTGCTGAGCGTCAGCGGACGCAGCCAGAACCCCACGAAGCCTGACGGGGGGGTCGCATGAACTCGATCATCCTGCGCACCGGGACGGTGTTCATCCTGCCGCTGCTGCTGCTGGTGTCGGTGGTGATCCTGCTGCGCGGGCACAACGAGCCGGGCGGGGGCTTCGTGGGCGGGCTGACGGCGGCGACGGCGATGCTGCTGCACATGCTCGCGTTCGGGCCGAAGGAGGCGCGCAAGCTGCTGCCGATCGGGCCGGAGGCGATGATCGGGGTGGGGCTGCTGCTGGCGCTGTTCTCCGGGATCCCGGCGATGTTCGCGGGCCTGCCGGCGTTCAAGGCCCTGTGGACGGACTTCGAGCCGGTGCAGGGCGTCAAGTTCAGCACGCCGCTGATCTTTGATGTGGGGGTCTACCTGACGGTGGCGGGGGTGGTGATCCTGATCATCTTCAGCATCGCGGAGTACCGCGGGCATCGGGCGATCGACGCCCAGCACGCGTCGGACGCCCGCGCCCGGGAGGAGGCTTCCTGATGCACCTGCTGATGGCGATCACGGTCGGGATGATGTACGCCACGGGGCTGTACATGATGCTGCGTCGTTCGATCGTCAAGCTGCTGATCGGGCTGGTGCTGCTCAGCCACGGCTCGAACCTGTTGATCTTTACCGCCGCGGGGCTTTCCGAGGGCAACCCGCCCCTGATCCGCCCGGGCGAGGACGGGATGGTCGGCCCGCACACCGACCCGCTGCCGGGGGCCCTGATCCTCACGGCGATCGTGATCTCCTTCGCCATCCTGGCGTTCGCCTGCGTGCTCGTGAAGCGCGGGTACGAGGAGGTCGGGACCGATGACCAGAACGCGATGAACACCACCGACCAATGACCGCCCAACTGCTTGCCAGCCTGCCCCTGTTGGTGCCGATGACCGGCCTGGTGCTGTGTCTGGTGTTCTGGCGCTGGGTGGCGTTGCAGCGGGGCGTGATGGTGGGGGTGGCGTTGTCGCTGTCGGCGACGGCGGTGGCGTTGCTGCTGCGGACCACGGGGGGCGAGGTGCTGGCCGTGCGTCTGGGCGACTGGCCTGCGCCGATGGCCATCACGCTGGTGGTGGACCAGACGGCGGCGATCATGGTGCTGCTGACGGCGGTCGTGGCGGTCGCGTGCACGCTGTTCTCCCTGGGCGGGATCGACCGGACCCGTGAGCACAGCGCGTACTACGCCCTGCTCTGCGGCCTGTTCGCGGCGGTCTGCGGGGCGTTTACGACCAACGACCTGTTCAACCTGTATGTGTGGTTCGAGGTCATGCTGATGTCCTCGTTCGTGCTGCTGAGCCTGGGCGGACGCCGGGCGCAGATCGAGGGCGCGATCAAGTATGTGACCCTGAACCTGATCAGCTCCACGCTGTTCCTGGCGGCCATCGGCCTGACCTACGCCATGCTGGGCACGCTGAACATGGCCGACATGGCCGAGCGCCTGGCCGCGGCGGAGAACCCCGGCCAGTTCACGCCGGTCGCGGCGATCTTCCTGGTCGCCTTCGCGATCAAGTCGGCCTCGTTCCCGTTCTTCTACTGGCTGCCGGCGTCGTACCACACCCCGCCGTCGGTGATCTCGGCGGTGTTCGCGGGCCTGCTGACCAAGGTGGGCATCTATGTGATGATCCGGTTCTTCGGGCTGATGTTCCCGGCGTCGCACCCGGACGCGGGGATGATCTACCACATCATCCTGTGGCTGGGCGGGTTCAGCATGGTCACCGGGGTGCTCTCCGCGGCGGCCCAGATGGAGATCCGCCGGATTCTTTCGGTCCACATCATCAGCCAGATCGGGTACATGCTGATGGGCCTGGGCATCGCCGGGTCGGCGCTGCACCGGGCGGCCAACGACGGGGACCCGGGCGGGGTGCTGGCCGGGGCCGCCGCGCTGGCGCTGGCGGGCACCATCTTCCACATCGCCCACAACATGGTGGTCAAGGTCAACCTGTTCCTGGTCGCGGGCACGGTCGAGCGGATCTGCGGCTCGGGCGACCTGAACCGGATCGGCGGGCTCTACGCGGCCCGGCCGGGGCTGGCGGCGCTGTTCCTGATCCCCGCGCTGTCGCTGGCGGGCATCCCGGTGCTGTCGGGCTTCTGGTCCAAGTTCCTTTTGGTGCGGGCGGGCCTGGTGGCCGAGGCGTATGTCATCATCGGCGTCTCGCTGTTCGTCAGCGTGCTCACGCTGTTCTCGATGATCAAGATCTGGATCTACGCGTTCTGGAAGCCCGCCCCGGAGAACGCCGAGCCGCACAACCCCGACCGCGACCCCACGGTCGGCCCGATGCGCTGGCAGTACGCCGGGTCGCTGTTCCTGACCTGCGTGACGATCCTGATCGGCGTCTTTGCGAACCAGGCGATCCGGGCGGCGCGCATCGGGGCCGATCAGCTCATCGAGCCGCGGGCGTACCTGGACGCGGCGATGGACCGCGCCGGCGAGCCGGCCTCGGCCGACCCGGCGAGCGCCGGGGAGGGGGTTGCCCGGTGAGCACCTTCGTCTGGAACATCCTGTTGGCGCTGATCTGGGCGATCGCGCTGGGCCCGCCGACGCCGGCGAACCTGCTGATGGGCTTCGTGGTCGGCTACCTGATGCTTGCGATGGCGTGGCGGCTGGGCCTGAGCCACCGCGACGAGGGCGACGAGGCGCAGAAGAAGTACTTCCGGCGCGTGTTCCAGATCCTGGGCTTCCTGATCTTCTTCGTGAAGGAGATGGTCGCGGCGAACATCCGCATGGCGTACTACACGATCATGCCGCTGTCCAGGCTCAAGCCGGGCATCGTGGCGGTGGAGATCGAGGGGATGTCCAACCTCGAGATCACGATCATGGCCAACCTGATCACGCTGACGCCCGGCACGCTCTCGCTGGATGTCAGCCAGGACCGCAGCCAGCTGATCGTGCACTGCATGGACGCCTCGGACCCCGAGCGGATCAAGCATGACATCAAGGACGGTTTCGAACGACGGATCAAGGAGCTGCTGCGATGAGCGAGCCGGGCTCCATGGAGTTTACCGTGCCCATGACCGACCTGGTCATCGAGACGCACGATGTCACGCCCGTGCTCGGGCTGCCCATCTACGACATCGCGCTGGTCATGATCGGCGTGTCGATGCTGATGGCCATGATCCGGCTGCTGCGCGGGCCGACCCTGGCCGACCGCGTGGTGGCGCTGGACCTGCTCGCGTTCTTCGCGGCCGGGGCGATCAGCATCATCGCGGTCGGCACGAACCGGCCCGAGCTGATGATGGTGGCGATCGTGGTCGCGCTGCTGACCTTCATGGGCACGGCGGCCTTCGCGCTCTACCTCGAGCGTCAGGGCCGGGAGGCCGAGACGGGGAGGCCGCGCGATGCTTTTTGAGATCCTCGAGATCGGTATGCTGCTCCTGGGCCTGGGCTTCTGCCTGCTGGCGGGCGTGGGCATCCTGCGCATGCCGGACATCTACACGCGGATGCAGGCCTCGACCAAGGCCGGCACGCTGGGGATCGCCTGCATCATCGCTGCGGTGGGGTTCCACTTCAAGGACGCCATCATCTCGCTCCAGGCGGGGCTGGTCATCGCGTTCCTGTTCCTGACCGCGCCCATCGCCTCCCACCTGATCGCCCGGTCGGTCTACTTCTTCGGCAAGCGGGGCTGGGAGACCGGGGCCCTCGATGAGATGGCGGACATGTACATCATCGATGTCACCGCCCGCTCGCCCGCCAAGCCCTCGGGCGACAAGGCGGTCGAGGACGACCGGCCGGGCGACGGGTCCAGCTCCCGCGATCGCTCCTAGCCTTGGGCATGCCAGAGATTTTTCTCGACGGGAAGTTCGTGGACCGGGCCGAGGCGCGCGTCAGCGCGTCCGACGCGGGTCTGCTGCACGCGGTCGGTCTGTTCGAGACCATGAGCGCCCGCCTGGAGGGCGAGACGGTCGCGGTCGAGTCGCTCGGAGCGCACCTTGACCGGCTCGGGGCGTCGGCGGACGAGCTGGGCCTGAGCACCGACCTGCGCACGGGCCCCCTGGGCGAGGCGGTGGTCGAGACCGTCCGGCGCAGCGGGCACCCGCGGGCGCGGGTGCGCCTGACCGTCACCGGCGGGGATCTGAACATGCTCCGCGCCACGGGGCGCAGCGGGCATTCCCCGACCATCCTCATCGATGCCCAGCCGGCGACGGCCTATCCCGACGCGATGTTCGAGAAGGGCGTCATGATCGCCATCGCCGACGCCAAGGCCAACCCGCTCGACCCGACCGCCGGGCACAAGACCCTCAACTACTGGTGGCGTCTGCGCGAGCTTCAGAAGGCGTCGGCCCGCGGCGCGGGCGAGGCCGTGGTGCTCCAGGTCTCCAACCACCTCTGCGGCGGGTGCGTGTCCAACATCTTCGCCGTTCATGGACAAACCCTCATCACCCCCATCGCCCGGGGCGAGGAGCAGGAGATCGGCGGCAAGGGCGCCATCCCCAGCCCCGTGCTGCCGGGCATCACCCGCGCCCGCGTCATCGCCGAGGCCAAGGCGATGGGCCTGACGGTCGAGCGCCGGATGATGGGCGTGGGGGACATCCTCGACGCGGACGAGGTGTTCCTGACCAACTCGAGCTGGGGCGTGCTGCCGGTGACGGCGGTCGAGGCCGAGCCCGTGGCCGCGGGCACGGTGGGCGAGACCGCCCGGGCCCTGCGCGAACGCCTGGGCGTCTGAGGGCCCGATAACCCGTGGTTTTCGGGGCCTTGCATTGCACTTGGCCAGGTCTGAGGTAGGCTGAGGTGTTCCTGCAGTTTCCGCCAAGACCGGAGGCCGACGATGCGCGCGATCCCGCTGTGTGTAATTGTTCTATCACTGCTGACTTGGCCCGCCCAAGCCGAGTGGCGCAAGTTCAGCTTCGCCGTCCAGCACAGCACCTCAACCCAGCAGCTCAACACGCAGGGGCCGATTCCCCCGGCTGCCTTCGCCTCGGCGTCCGGCTTCTACACATTCGACACTTCGGCGCCAGCCATCCTCCGCACCGAGAACCGTGTCGAGTTCGCCGTGCAGGACCATGAGGTCGCGGTGACATCGATCATCGGCGCGGTGCCCCGGCAGCGCATCCTGCGTCCCAACAACAGCACCGCGAAGATCGTGTACGACGGCACGAGCGATTCGCTGACCTTTATTCTGAACCAGACCGAAGGCCCGGAGCTGGAGCTGCGGCTTCAGATCGTCGAGCCGAACGGGCCGTTCACGGTGTCCATGCAAACTTTGCCGGCCAGCGGCTATGCGACCAACGGCAGCGTCTTCAGCGTCCTTGAAACGGTCGGGAGATCCTTCCAGGCCATCTGGCTCTCGCCGAACAATGTGTTCGTGGTCGGGGCGGTGCAGTACGCGGTCGGTGGGACGCTGCCCCCCGAGCCGCGCCCCTGTTCGGCCGCCGATCTTGCGCCGCCCTTCGGCATCCTCAACTTCTTTGACCTGCAGGAGTTCCTCCAGATCTTCTCCCAGGGCTGCCCGTAATCCCCGCACGCGGTGGGGGGTGGGGGGGCGTAGACTCCCTGATGCGAAACACGCGCGCCGCGATCGCCGCCGCCGGCCTCGGCCTGGTCCTTCCGATCATGGGCGGCTGCTCGGTCAGCCCGAACTACCAGGTCCGCGTGGTCAACGACTCGCCGGTCACGGTGGTGGCCTCGATCGTCAACAACCGGAGCATCACGCAGCCCGAGACGCTGGCCCAGGCCCGGATCAGGCCGAACGACGAGGCCGTGCTCGGCCCGGTGAAGGCCCCGCCGCTGGACCCGGTTGAGTTGCGGATCTCGCAGCCTTCGGACATGGGCACGCTGCCCAGCCGCCACCGGCTGACCCGGGGGAACTGGGCGGCGTTGATCGCCGGCTCCGGGGCGGACGCGTGGCAGCCCTTCTCGGTGCAGGTCGAGCGGGACTGACCGGCCGCCCCACCCCCCAGGTGGGACGCTGCGCCGGGCCACACCTACCATCCCCGACCATGGCGTGGATCACCAAAAACTCGGCCGGAATGAAGATCGAACGGCGTGACGAGCCGTACCTGACCCCGGCCATGCGCGACGAACTCATCAACACCCACCTGCCCCGCTACGAGGTCCGCAAGGGGGCCTTGTTCCCCGCGCTGCACATGATCCAGCACCACTACGGCTGGATCCCCCACCAGGCCATGCTCGAGATCGCCGAGGTCCTCGGGATCACCCCCGCCGAGGTCTTCGACACCGTCACCTTCTACGAGGAATACTGGACGAAGCCCAAGGGCGAGAACCTACTGGCCGTCTGCCGCTCGATCGCCTGTGAGTTCTGCGACGCGACCGCCTGCACCGAGGCGATCAAGGCCAAGCTCGGCATCGATGTCGGCGAGACCACGCCGGACAACAAGTTCACGCTGGTCGAGCTGGAGTGCATCGGCTCCTGCGGCACCGCCCCCGCCGCCCTGTTCAACGAGGACCTCCACGAGAACCTCACCCCCCAGCGCTGCGTCGACCTGATCGAGCAGATCCGCAGCGGCGCCTACCAGCCCGGCGGCACCGGCGCGGTCAAGGACGAGTGACCGCGGCCGCGGATCCAAAGCTTTGAACGCAGAGGCCGCCGAGCGAAGCCGCGCGGAGGACACGGAGAGATTTTCAACGCGAAGGTCGCGAAGATCTCGAAGTCCGGATCTGGACGCCTCCCCATCCGCCTGTGCAGCGCTTCATCCGATCCTTGTTCACAGTTTTTCTGGACTTCGCGTCCTTCGCGATCTTCGCGTTGAAGACATCCTGATTCTCCCTCCGCGTACCTCCCCCTCCCCTGACGACCGCTTCATCCCGGGCGATCACCCCCCTACACTCGCCCATGCCCCAGATCACCACCTTCCTGACCTTCAACGACCAGGCCGAGGAAGCCGCCCGCTTCTACACCACGGTCTTCCCCAACTCCGCCATCACGCGGATCTCCCACTACCCCGACCTCGGCCCCGACTTCCCCTTCAAGCCCGGCACGGTCATGACCGTCGAGTTCACCCTGGACGGCTGCCCCTTCACCGCCCTCAACGGCGGCCCCCAGTTCGGCTTCAGCCAGGGCTTGTCCATCTCGGTGCTCTGCGACACGCAGGCCGAGGTGGACGAGTACTGGGACAAACTCGTCGCCGCCGGCGGAACCCCCGTCGCCTGCGGCTGGATCACCGACCACTTCGGCGTCTCCTGGCAGATCAACCCCAAACGCCTGATCGACCTGATCACCGACCCGGCGACCGCCGCCAGGGCCATGCAGGCGATGATGGGGATGGTCAAGATCGACAGCGAGGGGTTGGAGCGGGCGGTGGGGGGCTGAGCTGGTCCACCCCCGACACACGGGAACGACCGGTGCCGTGCTCTTCGTCTTCGAAGAGCACCGCCCCCAACCCCCCCACCGCCTGCACTAGGGGGGCCCCGAGCCCAGCCACCCCCCCCCGTTGACACCCCCCCCC
>JAFIFX010000010.1 GCA_020831805.1 Planctomycetota bacterium
TTCTGTGCGCCAATCTCCCCCCAATGACCACGCTTGTGCGCAACATCGTGGACATCGCCCCGATTCCCCTTGAACAACCCACCCAGCGCGATACCTTCGCGCCATGACCACCACCACCCCACGCCGCCCCGCCGACCTGACCACCGCCATCGGATCCCCCAAACCACCGGTGCCGTGCTCTTCGTCCTCGAAGAGCACGAATCAACCCCCACCATCCTCCCCCGCACCCAGCGCGTTCTACGCCCCCGACCAGCCCGCCCCCATCCCCCGCGAGCCCGGCCGCACCGACCCACACCACCGCCTGCTCCAAACCCTCTCCTCCGCCGAGGTCTCCACCGTCGCGCTCTGCGAGATCCACACCCTCACCCTCGCCCAGATCGCCGAACTCACCGGCTCACCCACTTTCGAACAAGCCCTCGACGCCGCCGAGCGCATCGCCGACTTCCGCCTCCGCCTGCTCCGCCTCGAGGCCGAACAACTCGCCTGGGCCCGCCTGATCGAAACCGCCCGCCGCAACCCCATCAACGCACGCGAAGCCGAAACCGCCCGCAAAGCCGCATCCCAAATCCTCCGCGAACTCAAAAAACCGCACCCTCATGGAGCGGGGGGCAACCTGCCCCCCGATCGCCCAAAGGGCGATACCCAGGGTGCCACTGGTTGTCCCGAAGGGCAACCAGTGTCTTCCCCTCCCCCTCTGCAACCCATGTCTCCAGACCCCCTCACCCCACCCCAAACACCCGCCGGTGCGCGTTCGACAGCGCCAACCCCGCCAGCGCCCCCCGCGTCACCCACCGCCGCCCCTCCATCACGCCCGTCGCCCCGACCGAGCCCGACGCCACCACGAACAACACCCGCCGGTGCGTCGTCACATGCACGAACCGATCGATCTCCCGCCCCGGCGTCACGCCCGCCGACCGCGCTGCAGCATCCAACGCCAGCGGCTCCGCCCCCTCCACGCTCGGCGGCTGCACCATCCCCGCCCACAACCCCTCCGCCCCCCGCGTCTCCACCAGCACCCGGTCCCCATCCTCCACCACAAAGCACGCCACGAACCAGTCCTTCTGCTTTGCCCGCGGCTTCGGCCTCGGAATCTCGTCCGTCCGACCCTGACCGAACGCCGCGCACGCACCGCGCAGCGGGCACGCCGGACACCGCGGCGCCGATGGCGTGCACACCGTCGCCCCCAGCTCCATCAACCCCTCGTTGAGCACGCCCGGCGAACCCGCGCCGTCCACCAGCTCCGCCGCCCGCGCCCACGCCCAGTCCTGCGTTTGCTTGTCCTTCGGCGGCGCATCGTTGCCGTGCAGCCGCAGCAGCACCCGCTCGACATTCCCGTCCACGATCGGCACGCGCCGCCCGAACACGATCGACGCCAGCGCCCCCGCCGTGTACCGCCCCACGCCCGGCAACGCGCGCAGCGCGTCCGGATCATCCGGGAACACCCCCCCGTGCCGCTCGACCACGGCCTTCGCCGCCGCGTGCAGCAGCCGCGCCCGCCGGTAGTACCCCAGCCCCGACCACGCCGCCAGAACATCCTCTTCCGAAGCCGCCGCCAGATCGAACACCGTCGGAAACCGCCCCATGAACGCCCCGAACTTCTCCAGCACCCGCGACACCTGCGTCTGCTGCAGCATCAACTCAGAGACGAGCGCCCCATACGGATCACGCGCCCCGTCCACCGGCGAAGGCCGCCAGGGAAGATCCCGCGCATGCGCCCGAAACCAAATCTCAACCAACTGAGCCGCGGGCTTCAGCCCGCGCGGTGGTTGCGCCCCCCCTGCCCTCGGCGCCCCACCGCCCCCCCGCCCCCGCCCCCGCCCCAGCTTTGCCCCACGCCCCCCCTCACCCACCCAACACCTTCTTCACCCCCCGCTTGATCCCCGCCCAGTCCGCCCCCGGCTCCTTGCACACCGTCACGAACGAAGCATGCATCAGCACCCGCGTCACCCCAGGGATCGCCAGCAGCGCCAACGCCTGCGCATCCCCGCCCGCCTCCTCCGGCCGGCCCGCCGACACGATCGCCCCCGCCCGCGGCGTCTCCAGCACGCACTTGACCGCGTTCGGGTTGGGCGTCGTCTCGAACCGCATCATCGATCCCACAGAACAGGCAGAAACCGCTTGAAAAAACCGCCCGACGGCCACGCATGGTGCCCGGGCTCGATCTCGCGCACGCCCAGCCCGTGGGCCGCGCCGAACGCCCGGACCCGCGCCGCCAGGATCCGCTGCGGCCCGCTCGTCGCGCACACCGGATACCAGTCGCCGCTCGTGTCCCGCACCACGACCGAGAGCACACGGTATGTCCGCGTGCTCGCCGCCGTCGTCCGGCTGCCCGTGCGGCACAGAAACACGCCATCAAACCGATCCTCCCCGACCGCCCAACCGTGGTGCGGCGATGCGATCCCGTTCTCCCCGGCCTCCAGCAAACGCAGCGCACCGGCGCCGCGCTCGCTCCGCCAGTACAACAGCCACACGCCCAACGCCATGCCGAGCATCACGCCGACGCCGATCGGCTTCAACGCCCCCGGCAGCACGAACAACCCCCCCAACCCGCCCGCGCCGGACAGAAGCGCGAGCCTGCCGAGCAAGGGCCAAGCACGCTCTTTCCACGCGGGCACCACCAGCCCGTCCCGAACATCCCGCCGCAGCGGGGCCCGCAGCAGCGCCGGGCCCGCGCACGACGCCTCGATCGCCGCCCGGAGCGCCCGGTCGTGCTCGACGCCCACCGACGGCCCGCTCACGCCCGCACCGCCGTCGGGTAGACTGGGGTCATGCCACGCGAGCCGGCCACCAAGGAGCACTGGAAAGTCCGGCTCGCGCAGTCCATCTTCATCGGTGTGGTCGTGGGTTTGCTGTCGTGGCTGTTCCAGCCCAGCGCGGGCTGGTTCATGCCGCTGCTCGGCTTCGGCGCGGGCCTGCTGTGGTTCCTGCTCGAGCCGCTCATCAAACCCCGCAGACCCCTCCGCGACCCCGTGCGCGAAGAGTCCATCGCCGCCACGGAAGAAGCCATCCGGCTGGCCGAAGCCGAGGCCGACCGCCAGGACGCCTGAGGCGTCACGCCGGCACCCCCACCGAATCCAGCAGCCCCCGCACCGCCGCGTCGCGCTCGTCTGGCGTGTCCCGCACCACCGTCACATGCCCCAGCTTCCGCCCCGGCCGGGCGGCCTTGTGGTAGTCGTGCCAGTGCGCCCCGGCGCCGGCGGCCCAGGCCGCCGGGGGCTCGTGCGCGCCGATGATGTTCCCCATAGCCGCGTGCCCCCCCGCGTCGGTAGGGCCCAGCTCCAAACCCGTCACCGCGCCGATGTGGTTCTCGAACTGGCTGGTCTTCGCACCCTCGATCGTCCAGTGCCCCGTGTTGTGCACCCGCGGGGCGATCTCGTTGGCCAGCAGCCGCGCGTCCGGCCCATCGCCGACCTGGAAGAACTCCACTGCGATGGTCCCGATGTAGCCCAGGTGATCGAGCACCTTCCGCGCCGCGTCCTGCGCCGCGGCGGCCACGCCGTCGTCGATCCCCAACGCCGGCGCCCGCGTGACGCACAGGATCCCGTTGGCGTGCTGGTTCTCGTTGAGCGGGTACACCACGGTCGAACCGTCCACGCCCCGCGTCGCGATCACCGAGACCTCGCGCACAAACGGGACCATCTTGTCCAGGATCGCCGGGACCCGCCCGACCGCGATCCAGGCCCGCTCGGCGTCCTCGGGCGAGCGCAGCACGCTCTGGCCCTTGCCGTCGTAGCCCTGCCGGCGCGACTTGAGGATCGCCGGCCCGCCGATGGCGCCGACCGCCGCGACCAGGTCCTCCAGCGAATCCACCGGGCGCATGTCCGGCGCGGCGATCCCCAGATCCGCGAACATCCGGCGCTCGCTGAGCCGGTCCTGGGCCACCTCCAGCGCCCGCGGCCCGGGCCGCACGGCGACCAGCCGGGCCAGGCGCTCGGCGCTGGCCGCCGGGACATTCTCGAACTCGAAGGTCACCACCCCGCCCGAGCCGCAGCGGGCGGCCAGCCGGTCCAGCGCCTTGGGGTCGTCCCACGCCCCGACCTCCACCGCGCAGGCGTGCGACGCGGGGCACTTGGGGTCCGGGTCCAGGGCGATGCAGGCCACGCCCAGCGGGCGGGCCGCCTCGGCCAGCATCATCGCCAACTGCCCGCCGCCCAGGATGCCCACCACCGGCTTTGCCATATCTTGATCTTTGGCAAGCGGCGCGTCGCCGGGGCCGGAATCCCCGTGTGCGGCGTGCGGGGGGTGTATGCTCCGCCCATGCCTTCCTGTGCACGGACGCCGGCCGGTTTTTTTGCGATCCTCTGTCTCTGCCCCGCCGCGTGGGGCGCCGGGTTCGCGGGCGCGACGCGGACGCCCGCTGCCTCGGCCGACCCGTCCGCCGAGCGGCTCGCGGGCGACCCGGACGACGGCCTGCTCGACGCCCTGTTCACCCGCTCCAACTACACCTTCCGCTCCTTCACGGCGTACTGGGACAACGACGGCACCTACCCCAACCTCGTCCGTGACACGGACCGGTTCTACACCAGCGGCCAGGGCATCGAGTTCGGCTTCGGCTTCGAGCCGTCCGACCCGAGCCGCTTCGCCCCGGGCTGGGAGGACCCCCGCTTCGGCGTGGGCCTCTCGCTCAAGCAGCGCATCCATACGGCGTCGGATATCTCGATCGCCGATCCCGACCCGAACGACCATCCGTACGCGGGCTGGCTGACGCTGGGCTTCTCGTTCCAGCGGGCCGACGCGAACCGGCACGACCACTTCGGGCTGGACATCGGCATCGTCGGGCCGCAGTCCTACGCCGAGGACATGCAGAAGTGGGTCCACACCACCTGGCCGGACGAGATCTACCCCGAGGGCTGGCACACGCAGCTCAAGAACGAGCCGACGATCAACCTGACCTACCAGCGGACCTGGCGCACCGAGCGGGCGGAGTTCGCCGGGCTGAAGATGGACATGCTCCCTGCGGTGCGCCTGGACGGTGGCAATGTGTTCATCCGCGCACGGGGGGAGGCCACGGTGCGGGTGGGCTGGAACCTGCCCGATGACTTCGGGCCGGCCTCGTTCCTGGGCATCAAGGACCACACGGGCGGCGGGTGGGACGACCCGGACAACCCGTGGTCGGTCTACGGCTACGCGCGGGTCAGCGCGGACGCGGTGGGGCGGAACATCTTCATCGACGGCAACACCTTCACCAGCTCCCGTTCGGCCTCGCGCGAGCCGTTCGTGGTGCGGGCGACCTTCGGCGTGATGGCCCGGTACCGCTGCGTGGAGCTGGGCTGGGCCCAGACGCTCGAATCGGACACTTTCCGAGACCAGCCCAACGGCCACACCTGGGGCTCGATCATCCTGAACATCCAGTGCCGGTTCTGACAGGCGCATTTTTTCTCATTTGCGGGGCGGGTCCGGGGGCGTTCGGGTTATATTGGTCGCCTCTTCTTCAGGAGGACGGCCATGCGCAGGAAGGTTCGGCCGGGTTTCACGCTGATCGAGCATCACGACGACGGCGTCGGGCGTTCCCGGATCGGGATGGGACCGCGTCATGCCGGGTTGTGTTGTGCGTATGAGGGATCACGGCTTGGCGACGGAGGCGGGATGATGTTTGTATCTTTTGTTCTGCTTTTCCTGGCCAGGATCTTCGGCGGAGCGGTCGTGGTCAGCCAGATTGACCTGAACAGCGGTTGGTTTGTGCGATCGTACTGGGTCGGCCCCGAGCCGCGTCAGATGGTGTGGTTCAAAACTTTCGCGGATCCGTTGTACCGCCATCCGGACGAGGGCGCCGACTGGGTTTGGACGGGCTCGAAGCCGCTGTTGTCCCGGTCGTGGCCGAGGACGGAAATCAGCGGGATATACATCGATATTCACGACTATGTGGCTGTTCTCGAGATGTTTGGCGCATCCGGTCAGGATAAACACGCGGCGATTTGCGAGTACATTGATTATCTGAAAGCGCATCGGACCCGTGCCGAGCCGATCTGGGACTTTGATACCAAGCGCGTTTGGATTGAGGATCAGGATGGATCCGTGATTCTCTTGTGGCCCACCGACCAGGCCGGCGTGGTTTGCGAGGAAGGCTTCGGATCCTCTGGGCTTTGACGCTCCCTCGCCGCTGCTCCGGTCTCGGCGCGTCCGTTCGGCAGGCGGGCTGGCCCGTCCGGCCGGATCGCGTGATCGGACCCCCGTTCCTGTTTGTGGATCGGCTGGGCGGTAGGATGAGCGGCGGTGCGGGCGTCGGTTTTCGACGGGCTTTGCGGACCACAAGGAGCGGGCATGCTTGAGACGGGCGAGCGGGGCGGCCCGGAGATGAGCGATCGCGCGGGACGGGGCTCCGACGAGGGGGTGTCGTCGGGCGTGGTCTCCGGCGTCCGGCTTCTGCCGGCGTTGTTTGTCCGGCCGGGCGTGTTCTTTCGTTCTTGGGGCGCGGACGCGCCGCTCGCGTGGGTGATCGGTGCGGCGTGGCTGGTCGGGATCGGGAGCATGTCCGGCTCGATCCTCAACAGGATGCGCGCCGATTCCTGGCCCTCGTGGCTCACGATCGATCTGGACGGCTGGATGGTTTTCTGGGTTGTCGTCATGGCCACGGGGGTTCTCCGCGGGCTGGGCGCGGTCGTGGTCGGGGGCGGCTGGTTCCGTGCGCGGCTGTGGCTGAGCGGCGTTCGGACGCCGTGCTGGGGAGCGAGCCTTCGGCTCTATATCGGCGGCCGGTTTGTCGAGCAGGTCGCCGGCGTGCTCGCACTGATCGGCGGCTCGTTCGTGTACGCGTCCCCGTCGGCGTATCTCGGTGATGGTGTCGGACGCGTCGTGATGATCGCCGGTGTCGTGCTGCTGCTGTGGGGCGGGGTGGTCCCGTTCCTCGGGGCTCGGGCGTTGTTCCGGCTCAACCGCTGGTCGTGGCTCTGGCTGTTCGCGTTGCCCGTGGCGTGGCGGCTGGCGATCGCGGCCGCCGGATTCTGGTGGACGATCGCGGGAGCGCCGAGCGGTTTGTCGTGGAATGAACCCGGGACGCGGACTCACCAAGGGCCCGTCTTTTCGGTGGTCATCCACCGGGACTGGATCCCGACGGACCGCCCGGACGGCGTCGATGCCGTCCGTCCTGATGGGCGGGCGTCGTGGGGAGCGACGATCGTTCCGACGGAGCAAGCCGGGGCGAGGGCGCTCGCGCTGGGCGGATCGGAAGACCCGGTTCTGTCGCCGGGCCCCGGAACGATCGGGCGGTGGACGGGCGATCGGTGGGAGCACCGTGTCGGAGAGAAGACGGTGGTGATCTTCGACTCGGAGCTGGACAACGAGCACCGTGTGCTGTTCCGGCTGGCGGCGCCGAGCGCGGAGTGGGGGGATGTGTACGCGGACCTCGAGCGGTGCATGGCGTCCGCTTTCGTGGTGGATCCGCGCTTCGTCGGGGTGGATGCCGGCCGCATGACCACGATCGGGTCGGGGTCGCTCGCGTTCGAGGTGCCGGAGAACTGGATCGTCGGATCGATGACGAAGGAGAATGACACGCTGGGGACTGTTGAGCAGATTCATGTGCGGTCTCCGGGGGCCGCGGAGATCTTCGTGCTGTCGTACCGGTCCGAGCAAGGGGCCGCCGAGCTGTTCGGGGCGACCCGGGAGGAGCTGGCGGGCTGGTACACGCTGGGCGGGGAGCGTCTGATCTCCGTGTGGCGGGGGATGCCGTGCGTGGGGATGGAGGCCGCGGGGCGAACGCGGCGCGGCATGCCGATCCGGCTTCGCGTGGTGGTTCTGGAGCTGGCGGACGGCGCGCGGGCGGAGATTCTGACCGTCTTTGCTCCGCATGAACCCGAGTCGCTGCGTCGGGGGCTTCGGCACTTCGAGGAGAGCGTCCGGTTCGAGGCGTCGGGGCCATAGCATCCGGCATGACACAGGATGGCACCACCGGTTCTCCGCTCGTCGGCGTCGTGATGGGTTCCCGCTCGGACTGGGCGGGGACGATGGAGTTCGCGGCGGGGGTGCTCGGGGAGCTGGGGGTGGCGCACGAGACGCGGGTGGTGTCGGCGCACCGGACGCCGGACCTCTTGGCGTCGTACGCGAAGGGGGCCGAGGGGCGGGGGATCCGGGTGATCATCGCGGGGGCGGGCGGGGCGGCGCACCTGCCGGGGATGCTGGCGGCGCACACGCACCTGCCGGTGCTGGGGGTGCCGGTGCAATCGAAGGCGCTGAACGGGATGGACTCGCTGCTGTCGATCGCGCAGATGCCGGCGGGGATCCCGGTGGGGACGCTGGCGATCGGGAAGGCGGGGGCGGTGAACGCGGGGCTGCTGGCCGCGGCGGTGCTGGCGTTGGGAGATGAGGCGTTGCGCGGGCGGCTGGTGGCGTACCGGGCGGCGCAGACGGAGCGGGTTTTGGGGGATGCGGATCCGAGTGTGGGGGGGGGGGAAGAGACGGAGAGACGGAGAGACGGAGAGACGAAGTGAAAAGGTGGGGCGGGGCTTTGTCGCCCCGGAGGGGCCGGTGGTTGGTCAGTCGTCGGATGGTGGGGGGAAGAGGATGATGTCGCCGTCGTACTCGGCCTGGGCCTCGGGGGGCAGGGCGTTCCATTCGTTGAGGGTGAACCAGCGGTGGTGGGGCCGGCGCGGGAACTCGCCCTCGGGCGGGGCGGGGGGCTGCGGGATGGGGCGGGCGTCGTCGTTTTTGCGGTCGGGGCCGGCGGACCAGAGGGTGGGCTGGTCGTCGATGACGGCGTAGCCGAAGGGCTCGCCGCTGTGGGGGTCGATGGGATCGAAGCGCATGACGGCGGGGTCGATGTCGGCGAGGGATTCGGGCCAGGCGCCGGTGCGGGCGCGGTGGCGGTGGACGGCGAGGATGGTGAGGGTGGCACGGAGGCGTATGTCATAGCGCAGGTCGAGTTCGAAGGAAATGTTGTGGTTAAAGAAGCGGCTGAGTGCGGGGGCCAGGCGGCGGTCGGGGTCGGCCCCGAGTGTGGAGCGGAAGAGACGGGCGGATTCGAGTTCCTCGATGGCGTGCGGCTTGCGGGCGGCGTCGCGGGCGTAGGCCTCGGCGATGGCTGTGTAGACGCGGATCTGCTCCGATGCGGGCGCGAACTGGGCGTCGATGGGGGGTGGGTTGCTGAGTGTGTAGCGGTTGTTGGGATCCGCCCACTCCGCCAAGCTTTCGCTGATCCCGAGATCATCGAGATAGGCCCGGCCTCGTTCGTTGAGCCGGTCGGGCTGGTCGGGGTCGAACCAGGCGGGCAGGAGTTCGACGAACACGCGTTCGTCGAGCCAGAAGGATTGGGAGAGCGGGCGGCGGCGCTGGGCGTGGTCGAGCAGGGCGGACTGGAGGGTTTCGAGCGATCCGTCTCGGGCACGCCGGCCGTGCCGGTTGAGCATCGCGAGGACGGCGTTGGTCGCTGTGGATTCGACCCCCATGGCCTGAAGCACATCGAGTGGTGTGCCGCGCTCGGCCAGGAGTCGGTACGCGTCGAGGTACGCGAGGATGATGCTGACGGCCTGACCGAGGTTCCCGATGTGGTGGATGTATTGCCATTCCGAAGACAGGCGTGTTACCGACGTGCGGACTTGGTAGCCGTCGGAGTCTCCAAGAAAGTACATCTCGAGCATGGTGGTGGGGAGCGGGGGTTGCTCGATCTTGATGGCGCCCTCGTCCGTCCGCCATGGTGCGGACTCGAATGCGGCGGCTGCCTGGGCGCGCCGTTCGGCCTCGCGTTCCGGGCCGGGGAAGGGCAGCGCGAGGTGGGGGCTGGCGAGCAGCTCGCGGATGCGTGCGGTGTGCGGTGCGATGGCCTCGGCCGCGGCCTGTGCGGCGGGCCAGTTGCCGGGCGCGGTGACATCTTCGAGCGGCATCGGCGCGAAGACCTGGTAGCGTTCCTGCACCGCGAGGTAGGCGTCCCATGCCGTGTCGCTGGCGGCCTGCAGGTCGGCGAGGAGCTGTTGGTTGGGGTCGGTTTCGTGGGCCCATTCGTTCCAGCGGGTGATGAAGGCCTCGGCGGTTTCGTCGGGCCCGATGGTGGGCTGGGCGGGGGCGAGGCCGGCGGCGAGGGCGAGGGCGGCGAGGATGGGGGCGGCTCGGGGCATGGGGGATGGTACGGGTGGGGTGGTTGGGGGTTGCTGATTGAGGTTGGGCGGTGAGGGGTGATGTGGGGGGCGTGCAGAAGGCTTCGCCGTCTGCACGGCACCCGGCTGAAGACACGGGTTGCCCTTCGGGTCAACCCGTGGCACCCGGTTGAGGACACGGGTTGCCCTTCGGGTCAACCCGTGGCACCCGGTTGAGGACACGGGTTGCCCTTTGGGACAACCCGTGGCACCCGGGCGTGGGGTTGGCGGGTTTGGTGTTGGTATGCTTGCGGGGTGAAGCTGGCGGTGGTCATCCCGGTGTATAACGAGCGGGCGTTGTTGCCTCGGTTATTTCAGCGGTTGATGTCGGTGCCGCCGCCGCACACGCCGCGGGGGATGCCGTGCGAGCGGGTGGTGATCCTGGTGGACGACGGGTCGACGGATGGGTCGCGGGATGTGGTGCAGGCGCTGGCGGACAAGCACCCTGGGGTGGTGGCGGTGCTGGCGCCGACGAACCGGGGCAAGGGGGCGGCGTTGCGGCTGGGGCTGGACAAGGCGCTGGAGCTGGGCGCGCGGGTGGCGATCATCCAGGACGCGGACCTGGAGTACGACCCGGGGGACCAGGCGGCGGTGCTGGCGCCGATCCTGGACGGGCGGGCGGACGCGGTGATCGGGACGCGGTTCCTGGGGCAGACGCACCGGGTGCTGTACTACTGGCACCAGCTGGCGAACCGGGTGATCACGATCTTCAGCAACATGCTCAGCAACCTGAACCTGACGGACATCGAGTGCGGGTACAAGGCGTTCTCGCGTCCGGTACTCGAGCGGCTGCGGCTGACGGAGGACCGGTTCGGGGTCGAGCCGGAGATCGTGGCCAAGCTGGCGCGGATGCGGCTGCCGGAGGGGGCGGAGGGTGCCGGGGTGGCCGGCGAGGCGGGGGGGGAGGGGGAAGGCCCGTCGGCGGGGCGGAGCCGGGCGATCCGGATCTACGAGGTGCCGGTGTCGTACGCGGGGCGGACCTACGCGGAGGGGAAGAAGATCGGGTGGAAGGACGGGGTGGCGGCGATGTGGTGCATCCTGCGGCACAACCTGTTCTGAGCCGGGGGTCGGTGGGGCGGGGTGCGGGGGCGGACGGGGGATTTTGGGGTCGGCGGGGGCGTTGCGGGCGCATGTGCGGCGGGCGGGTGTTAGGATGAGCATGGCACCGAGGGAGGCCCCGCGTTGACGACCATCGACCGGCTGACGGACCTGCTAAACCGGCTGGGTTCGTACGCGCTGTGGCAGGTGGCGATCGAGCTGTTGCTGATCTGGGTGGCGGTCTTCGCGGTGATCCGGTTCATCCAGGGCACGCGGGCGGCCCGCGCGCTCAAGGGTCTGATCGTGCTGCTGGTGCTGGGCACGGTGATGGTTCGGGTGCTGGGGGATGACTCGTTCCAGCGGCTGGGGTACCTGTATGACCGCTTGCTGGCGGTGATCGCGGTGGCGCTGGTGGTGATCTTCCAGCCGGAGCTGCGTCGGGGGCTGATCCGGCTGGGCGAGACGCGGTTTTTCCGCAACACGGCGGAGGGGTCGGAGGCGACGGTCGGGGCGGTCGCGCCGGCGTGCTCGTACCTGTCCAAGTCGCGGTTCGGGGCGATCATGGTGATCGAGCGGACGACGGGGCTCAAGACGCTGGTCGAGGGCGGGACGGAGCTGAACGCGGAGCTGAGCGCCGCGCTGCTGCAGACTATCTTCTACCCCGGCACGGCGTTGCATGACCTGGCGGTGGTGATCAAGGGCAACACGGTCCACGCCGCGGGCGTGCAGCTGCCGATGGCTGACCCGGGGGACATGACGGACCCGCGGTTCGGTTCGCGCCATCGGGCGGCGGTGGGGCTGACGAAGGAGTCGGACGCGATCGTGGTGGTGGTGTCGGAGGAGACGGGCGAGATCCGGCTGGCCGAGCGGGGGGAGCTGTCCGGGCCGATCCCGACGGACCGGTTCGCCGACGAGCTGCGCGAGCGGCTGGGACGCGTCCCGATGCCGGTGGACGCGGACGGCCACAGCGAGGGGTTCGAGGGGGGCGAGGGCTCGAAGCAGAACGGGAAGGATTAAGGCTTGGCGAACGCGAAGGCGAAATCCCGGCGGATCGACCTGCGGACGGTGCTGCTGGTGTCCATGGTGACGCTGCTGGTGTGGCTGCTGGCCGAGTCGCGGACGGTGCGGACGCAGATCGCGGATCTGTCGCCGCGGCTGGAGGTGGGGACGGCGTCGGGTCTGGTGGCGCGTCCGGCGCCCGGGTTCGCGTGGCCGGAGTCGGTGAAGGTGACCTTCTCGGGGTCGACGGCGGGGCTGGACCAGGTGGTGCGCTCGCTGCAGGGGCGGCTGGAGCTGCGGGTGGGCATCGAGGTGCTGGCCACGCCGGGCGTGCACGAGATCGACATGCGCGAGGTGCTGCGGACATCCGAGCTGATCGTGACCGCGGGGGCGGGCGTGGTGGAGGTCAACCCACAGCGGGTGCGGGTGGAGGTCGATTCGCTGCGCGAGACCTCCCTGCCGGTGCGGATCATCGAGCCGGACGGTGTGGCCTTTGAGAGCAACGGGCGTCCGACGCCGATGCCGGGGGCGTTGCGGGTGCGTGGGCCCTCGTCGGTGCTGGCGCGGCTGGAGGGGGCCGAGGGGCTGGTGCGGCTGGATCCGGCGCTGGTCGCGGGGCTGACGCCGGGGCGTGCCGAGACGCTGGGGCGGTTGCGGGTCGAGGTGCCCGAGGATCAGGACCGCTGGGCGACGAGGTTCGAGCCGGACTATGTGGATGTGGCCCTGACGCTGCGGTCGCGGACGCAGTCGCTGGTGCTGTCGTCGATGCCGGTGCAGATCCAGCTGGCGCCGGGGGAGGTGGGGCGTTGGCGGGTGTCGTTGCCGCCGGGCGGGCAGGATCTGGTGGGGGTGGAGGTGACCGGGCCGAGCGATCAGATCGAGCGGCTGCGGTCGGGCCAGCTGGTGCCCGAGGCGGTGGTGACGCTGAGCTTTGACGAGCTGGAGCGGGGGATCGAGTCGAAGGAGGCCCAGGTCATGGGGCTGCCGACGGGGGTGCAGATCAGCCCCGAGGCGAACCTGATGGTCCGGCTGGGGATCCAGCGGATCGGGCGGGAGGAGAACGGGGGGTAAGTTTTGAAGCCGCAGCGGTTTCCGCTGGATGGGCTGCCGGCGGGGTCGGGCGGTCGCGGGCTTGGCCCCAGCCTGGCGAGGGGTGCGTGGCGGGTGTTCGCGGTGCGATTCAGCGGTCCGGGCGGCGGGACTTTCGCGGGCCCGCGACCTACCCTTCCGACCCCCTGTCCGAGCGGGCGGGGGCCTTTCGGACCGCATGAAACAACCGATGCCCGTGTCACGCGACGGCGTGCGGGGGCGTGGAGCCAGCCGTGAAGATCAAGACCGACGAGATCGTCAGCCTGATTCAGCGTGAGATCGAGCAGTTCAGCACGGAGCTGGAGATCTCGGAAGTCGGACGCGTGGTGGAGATCGGCGACGGCATCGCCCGGATCTACGGCCTGTCGAAGGCCATGGCCGGCGAGCTGATCGAGTTCCAGACCTCGGCCGGGTCGGTGATGGGCCAGGTGATGAACCTCGAGCAGGACACGGTCGGCGCGGTCGTGTACGGCAACTATCTGTCCGTCAAGGAAGGCGACATGGTCAAGTCGACCGGCCGCCTGCTGGAGGTGCCCGTCGGCGAGGCGCTGCTGGGGCGCGTGGTCGACCCGCTGGGGCGCCCGCTGGACGACGGCCCCGCCTTGGCGACGGACGAGACGGCGCTGGTGGACATCATCGCCCCGGGCATCGCGGCGCGTCAGCCGGTGCACGAGCCGCTGCAGACGGGCATCAAGGCGGTGGACGCGATGATCCCGATCGGGCGCGGCCAGCGCGAGCTGATCATCGGCGACCGCAAGACGGGCAAGACGGCGGTGGCCATCGACACGATCATCAACCAGAAGCAGTTCTGGGGCACCGAGGACGCGGTGGTGTGCATCTATGTGGCGGTCGGCCAGAAGGAGTCGACGGTCGCGGGCGTGGTGCAGACGCTGAAGGAAAGCGGGGCGATGGACTACACGATCGTGGTCAACGCCGGCTCGTCCGACCCGGCCCCGATGCAGTACATCGCGCCCTATTCGGGCTGCGCGATGGGCGAGCACTTCATGTGGTCGGGCAAGGAGCCGGGCAAGAAGACGGCGACCGGCGCGCCCTACCCCAAGCATGTCCTCTGCGTGTACGACGACCTGTCCAAGCAGGCCGTGGCGTACCGCCAGCTCTCGCTGCTGCTGCGTCGCCCGCCGGGCCGCGAGGCGTTCCCCGGCGACGTGTTCTACCTGCACTCCCGCCTGCTCGAGCGCGCCACGAAGCTCTCCGACGAGAACGGCGCCGGCTCGCTGACCGCACTGCCGGTCATCGAGACGCAGGAGGGCGACGTGTCGGCGTACATCCCGACCAACGTGATCTCGATCACCGACGGCCAGATCTACCTCGAGCCTGAGCTGTTCTTCTCGGGCGTGCGTCCGGCGATCAACGTGGGCATCTCGGTGTCCCGCGTGGGCGGCGCCGCGCAGGTCGGGGCGATGAAGAAGATCGCCGGCTCGCTGCGTCTGGACCTGGCGGCCTACCGCGAGCTGGAGGCCTTCGCGCAGCTCGGCACCGACCTGGACGCCGGCACGCAGAAGCAGCTCGACCGCGGCGCCCGCATGGTCGAGATCCTCAAGCAGCCGCAGTATGTCCCGTTCAATGTGACGGACCAGATCGTCTCGATCTACGCGGGCACGAAGGGCTACCTGGACAATGTCCCGCTGGAGAAGGTCGACGCCTTCGAGAAGGCGATGCTCAACTACTTCCACACGGTGGGCAAGCCGGTGTGGGACGACCTGAACAAGACCAAGAAGCTCGACGGCGACCTGCCCAAGCGGCTCGAGGCCGCGATCGCGTCGTTCAAGGCGGACTGGAAGGGCTGATAAGCCCTGTTCGGGGCGGGGGATCGGCTGACAGACTGAAGCCGGCGGACGCGGGGCGTCCGCCGGTTTTTCGTGCGCTCCCGTGGTCTTGGGGGCATGGGTTGGCCGACCGGGGCGTCGCGGGCCGCTCTTTGTGGGGTGCGGCGGCCGCGTGGGCCGGCGTGCCGGAACGGTCGGGCCGTTGGGCCCGGAGGAGTCGGTCATGCGCGTTTCTTGTGCGATCGTGCTGGTGGCGGGGTGTGTGGGGGTTGGGGGGGTAGCGGGTGCGGATCCGGGCGAGCCGCTGTTCTCCGGGCTGGGGTTCTACACGCAGGAGCGGGTGCGGGGCGTCTGGGTGGGCGACCTCAACGGCGACGGCACGCCGGAGGTGGTCTGCCAGGAGGGGGACTTCCGGATCGCGACCTTCCGGCGCGTCGGGGGTCGGTACGAGCGGCTGAGCACGCTCGAGTCGGTCGACGAGATCACCTCGTTCGTGGTCGCGGACATGGACAATGACGGGCGCCCGGACCTGGTGCTCTCGACCGCGACCGGATTCCGGGTCACGATCTGGTGGAACGGCGGGGACGGGGTGTTCCCGTCGGGCTCGCCCAGGGTCATCGGCGGGAGCAACGACACCCGCTCGGTCGCGGTGGCGGACCTGAACGGCAATGGGCTGCTCGATCTGATCTGCTCGGTGACCTTCGCGGACAAGATGCACTTCATCCGCAACAACGGTGGGCGGAGTTTCAGCGCCTTCGGCAGCAGCAACGCGGGCGCGGCGCCGGGCGCCGTGGTCAGCGGGGCATTCCGGGGTCCGGGCACGGCAGACTTCGCGATCGTCGCCCGGGACGACGAGGCGGTTGAGTATCACCGCGTCACGACCACGACTTCGGGGAGCTTCCGATCCGTCCGCACGCCGTACCCCATCGGCGCTGCGCCGGGCTCGCTGTTCGTGGCGGATCTGGACGGGGACGGGTTCGATGATCTGCTGGTTCCCGGCGTGGATCAGGCGGTCGTGTGGGTGTTGATGGGATCGGCCGATGGTCTCGGCCCGCCCGCGGCGGCGCCGGTCTCGCTGTCACCCACGCGGGTCGGTGCGATGGACCTCGACGGCGACGGGCGGCCTTCGATCGTGGCGGTCGATCGGAACGCGACCCGCTTCGCCGTGCTCGACCAGGATGCGGGCGGGTTCGCGCCCGAACGGTTGCTCGAGATCGCCTTCCGCACCGACGCGCTGGCGTTCGGCGATGTGAGCGGCGACGGGCTGGCCGACATGGTGTTCGGCACGGAGTTCGATTTCGTCGGTACGATGGCGGGGGACGGCGCGGGCGGCTTCGTGGTGCGCGATTCGATCGGGGTTGAGCCGGACACCAGCGACTTTTTGTATGAGTTCGATCTGGCGGACCTGAACGGCGACGGTGTGCCGGACCTGCTGGTGCTCGACTACGACCTCAACCGGCTGTCGGTGTCGCTGGCCTCCGCGCCGGGGGTCTTTGGGGCTCCAACGCACTACGCGACTTCCGCGAACCCGTTCACGATGGTCGTGGCGGACCTGACGATGAACGGCCATGCGGATGTGGTCGTGTCGCACTTCAACAACGATGTCGTGCATCTTTATCAGGGCGTCGGTGGGGGCGCGCTGAACCCCGTGCCGCGGACCTTCACGCTCGGTGGGTTCGGCTATCAGGTCGCGGCGGCGGACATGAACGGGAGCGGGTCGCCGGACCTTGTGGCGCTGGCCGCGATTCAGAACCGGCTGAACATCTCGTTCAACGACGGGGCCGGCAACTTCGCCATGCCGCAGGTGTCGGTGCCGCTGAGTGCCCCCGGCCTGGAGCAGCCCGTGGCCATGGTGATCCATGACTTTGACCAGGACGGCGACCTCGATATCGCGGTGATCAGCCAGTTCGGTACGACGCTGCGGATCGTGCGGAACGAGGGTGCCTCGGGGTTTGCCGTCCGCAATGCGATCACGCTGCCCGGTGAGGCGGGCTCGATCGTGGTCACCGATTTCGATGAGGACGGGGACGCGGACCTGGTGTTGCTGGGCTCGGCGACGGCATCGGGCTTCGGAGGGTTGCAGGTGATCATCCAACGGGACGACGCGCCGGGGTTCTTTCTGACCGGGCCGCGGATCCCGCTGCCGCTCGGGGGCTCCTACCGGGGGCTGCTGCTGGCGGACCTGGACGGCGATGGGATCGAGGACCTGGTGACGGGTTGCGCGCGGACGGCGTCGTTGGTGATGCTGCGCGGCACGGATCCCGGGTTCGGGGCGCCGACGCCGTTCTTCGCGGGTCGCGTGGTGACCGTGCCGCGGGCGGTCGACCTGGACGAGGACGGGGATCTGGACCTGGTGTGGGCGGTGATCCCGGGGGGCGAGATCGGGGTGCTGCGGAACACGCGGTTGTCGCCGGTACAGCCCTGCCCGGCGGACCTCACCGGGGACGGCGTGGTCAACTTCTTCGACCTCAGTGAGTTCATGGCGTTGTTCAACGCCCAGGACCCGGCGGCCGACCTGGCCCCGCCGTTCGGGGTGTGGAACTTCTTTGATGTGTCGGCCTATCTGGCTCTGTACAACGAGGGCTGCCCCTGAGGGTTTGCCCGTGCGGGGGGGAGGTGCGGGGCCGGCGGCTGGAAGGCCACGGCCCGCGTTTCTCGGGGCATTTTGGGGGGCCTGGAGGTTTGCGGTCCTGCGAGCGTGGGTGATATAGGGCATCCGGGGCTGGAATTGATGCAACCGGCTTGGCTGTTCGGGGCGTATCGGGTACTTTAAGGCGACCCGCATGGCCGGGAGTTCTTCCCGGACCTTGGCCGACTTGGAGATACCGATGTCCAGAATCGCGTTCGCGTCCGCGTTGTTGTTGACCGCCTTCGTTGTGCTGACCGCTCGCGGTTCGGACCAGCCGCTGGTGCCGTTCGTGGGGCCGGAGGGCGTGGCGGGTCGGATGCTGCTCTCGCCGGCGCTGGAGCCGACGGTGGAGCGGGCGCGCCGGATCAGTCCGGACTTTGCGGCGATGGACGCGGTGACGCCGGGCCCTCGCTCGCTGGTGCTGCTGGACCTGTTCGATGATGCGCGGCTGACGGCCCGGGTGGACCGGGTCGAGCTGCGCGACCTCGCGCGGTACACCTGGTACGGGCGCGTGCTGGCCCAGGACCCGGGCGACTGGGCCGACGAGGAGGCGTTCGGGGGGACCTTCGTGATGGCGGTGGAGGAGGACGCGGTGACGGGGGCGGTGTGGCTGGACGACGGGCGGACCTTCGAGATCCGCCACGACGCGACCGGGCAGTTGTGGGCGACGGAGCTGAACCAGGCGGCGTTCGCGCCGTGCGAGACCGGGCCGGAGCACTGCGTGCACGAGGCGCACGAGCCCCGCCGCCGGCTGGCGCCGGGCCAGAGCGCCGCGCCGCGTTCGGGCTCGTCCTGCCCGGACGACGGCTCGGTTATCGATGTGCTGGTGGTGTACACGCCCTCGGCCCGTAGCGTGAACGGCGGGACGAACGGGATCGTGTCCCTGATCAACGCGGCCGTGGCGGCGACCAACAACGCCTTTCAGAACAGCCAGATCGAGACGCGCATCCGGCTGGTGCATGTCGCGGAAACGAACTATATCGAGTCGGACAGCAACAGCACGAACCTCTCGCGTCTGCGCGGCACCAGCGACGGGCACATGGACGAGGTCCACGGCCTGCGCCAGCAGTACGGCGCGGACATGGTCGCCCTGATCCACAACGGTCCGGGCTGCGGCATCGCGTACCTGATGACGAACCTTTCGCCGGGCTTCCGCACCTCGGCGTTCTCCGTGACGCGGCACTCGTGCGCGGTGGGCAACCTGACCTTCGCCCACGAGCTGGGCCACAACCTCGGCAGCGCGCACGACCGGGACAACGCGGGCAACGCGCTGTTCTCGTACTCCTACGGGCACCGCTGGGTCTCGACGAACGGGCAGACCAACCGCTCGGTGATGGCCTATTCCCCCGGCACGCGCCGGCCGCACTTCTCCAACCCCAATGTGCTGTATGTCGGCACGCCCACGGGTATTCCCCAGGGCCAGCCCGGCGCGGCGGACAACGCCCGCTCGATCAACGAGGCGGCCTTCACCGCGGCCAACTGGGTGCAGAGCGTGGACCCGTCCGAGCCGGTGATCGTGGCCGGCCCGCAGGCGCAGGTGCTCGAGTCCGGCGAGTCGCTGGTGTTCGTGACCGGCGCGGTGGGGCAGGAGCCGCTGATGTACCAGTGGTTCCGCGACGGCATCGTGCTGGTCGACGACGGACGCATCTCCGGCGTGTCCACGCCGACGCTGATCGTCACCAATGTGACGCCCGCCGATTCGGGCGTGTACGAGCTGCTCGTCGGCGACAACTGCGGCGGCGAGGCCTCGGCCACGGCGCAGGTCACCGTCAACGCCCCGCCTTGCCCGGCGGACATCAACGGCGACGGGGAGCTGAACTTCTTCGATCTGTCGGCCTACCTGGCGTTGTTCAACGCCCAGGACCCGGCGGCGGACCTGGCCGAGCCGTTCGGCGTGTTCAACTTCTTCGATGTGGCGGCGTACCTGGCGCTGTACAACGCGGGGTGCCCGTAAGGGCTCCGGCCGCTGGGGATGGTGGTCGTCGGCGTTGGGCGGAAGCGCCCGCTGAACCTCGATGGGAGCCGGGTGTGGCTTCCGGATCGCTTTTGGTGATCGGTTCTTGATGCGTGGGCCGGATCACGGTACTCTGATTGAGGTTTCTCGATCGTGCCATCCTGAACCTTCAAGGTTCAGGCTTGGCCGAAACAGTTCGGGAACAGCACAGGGGAGCCTCGACATGTGTTTGAAGCAGAGTCGGTTCGCAGTGTTGGCAGTGTTGGTGTGCATGGTTCAGGTTGCTTGGACACAGGAGTGCGAGTGGGAAACGTTAGGCCAGGGGGTTAACGGTGATGTCTTTGTCCTAGGGGTGTTCGATTATGGGTCGGGTCCAGCGATTTATGCTGGGGGAAACTTCACGCAAGCCGGCGGTAGCCCCGCAAGTCGCATTGCACGCTGGGACGGGGAATCTTGGTCACCATTGGGTGCGGGGATGAGTGCAGGCACGGTCTATGCATTAGCAGTTTTCGATGACGGCACGGGTCCAGCTTTGTATGCGGGTGGCGAGTTTACTGTCGCCAGCGGTCAGGTCGTTAACTACATCGCGAAATGGGATGGCAGCAACTGGTCGCCTCTGACTGGGAGTTTAGGTACGGGTACGAACGGCCGTGTGAAAGCATTGACAGTCTTCGACGACGGCACCGGCGCAGCTTTGTACGCTGGGGGTGTGTTTGCTCTCGCTGGTGGGCAGGTGGTAAGTCGCATCGCCAAATGGGATGGCACAGACTGGTCACCATTGTTCGGGCCTTCTGGCACGGGACTCAACGGCCTCGTCGAGGCCCTCACAGTCTTCGATGATGGCACGGGTGAGGGACTTTACGCCGGTGGTCTTTTTACTAGTGCTGGCGGGACGACAGTAAACCGTATTGCCAAGTGGGATGGTACAGATTGGACGCCCTTGACTGGGCCAAATGGTACGGGTGTGAATAGCCAAGTTCTGGCAATGACAGTTTTCGATGATGGTACAGGTGAGGCCCTATATGTGGGCGGCTTCTTCCTTGCCGCCGGCGGGCAGACGGTTAACCGTATCGCGAAATGGGACGGTAGTAACTGGTCGCCGTTGATTGGACTCGGTAGTACTGGAGTGAGTGATGCAGTTCGGACTCTGACTGTATTCGATAATGGAGCGAGTAGAGCACTGTATGCAGGTGGTGCATTCTTTCTGGCTGGCGGGCAGACGGTTAATCGCATTGCTAAGTGGGACGGCGCGGCGTGGTCTGCCCTCACTGATTCCGTTGGGACCGGAGTAAATGGCTTGGTTGAGGCCCTCACGGTCCTGGGCAATGGAACCGATGCTAAACTTTTTGTGGGTGGTCAGTTCACTACAGCTGCTGGACAAAACGCTAACCACATTGCAGCCTGGCGCTGCACAATCACCTGTAACCCTGCTCCTGCAATCGTAGTAGGGCCCCAGGACCAGGTGCTTCAAGCAGGTGACACACTCATCCTGCTTACCGGCACAGTTGGGCAACAGCCACTAATGCATCAGTGGTTTCACGATGGGTTTGTGGTGATGAATGATGGTCGCATCTCAGGTGCTACCACGCCGACACTGATCGTGACCGAAGTTACGCCCGCAGATTCAGGTGTGTATGAACTTGTCGTCAGCGACAACTGCAGCGATAAAGTTTCAGCATCAGCGGTTGTGGCCGTTGAAGTACCATGTCACGCCGATCTCGACGACAACGGCGTGTTAAATTTTTTCGACATCGCCGCATTCCTTGCGTACTACCAGATCCAAGATCCCATCGCCGACTGGAACGGTGACGGACTATTCAACTTCTTCGACTTCGCAGCCTATCTCGACGCGTTCAACGCGGGGTGCCCCTGAACCTTGTGGTCGCGCAGCGATCCGCACAAAGACCTTCCCTTTTTGTTTCGCTCGGTCTGTCGGGATCCCAGCCGCTTCCATCGGGCGTGGTGGGGTGTTGATCGGTTGCGGGCCGGAAACTTGCCGATCTGGGCTTGCGGGCGCGGCGGGATGTGGTACGCTCGTGGGATCTGGGGAGGTACCGCGGTATGAAGGTTTGGTGGGGGGTTTCGGTGTTCGCGCTGGCGAGCTTCGCGTCCGCGCAGGTTTCCACGCCGCTCGTGGTCAAGCAGGTCGCGGCGCCGCCGTCGGACATTGAGACGGGCGTGGTCGTGCTGCCGGATCCGGCGGAGCGCGGCGTGGCGTCGCGTTCGGCGCTGCTGGAGGTGGACCTGATCGAGGACCCCGCCACGGGCCGCTGGTCGTGGTCAGCGGGGGTGTCGGTGGGGGCGCGAGGGGCACAGGTGGCGTTTCTGCCGTCGATCGGGGCGTCCTGGTCGGCGCGGATCGTGTCACCGGGCGGCCGCGCGGCCGACGCGGACGGGGCGGATGTGGCCGAGGGGGCCGGGGGGGTCTGGCACGATCGCGAGCGTCTGGCGTGGAGCGGGAGCGAGCGGCTGTTCGACGCGCTCGCCATCGACGGCGCGGAACAGGGCGATTGGCGGATCGAGATCGAATCGGACCGGGGTGTGAACGGGTTTGTGCTCGTGGCGACGGATGGCGAGGTGGAGCTTTACACGCACCGGGATTCGTACAGCGCGCTCGCGGGCGAACCGGTTCGGCTGTTCGCTTCGTTCAGCGACGGCTCGCGCCCGCGCGGGCTTCACGCGTCGGTGCGTGCTCCGAGCGGGGCGAGCTTCGCGGTGCGGGGTGATCCGGCGTCTGGGCTGCTGTCGTTCACGCCGGACGAGCCAGGGGCGTACGCCGTGCGGGTCGAGGCCGAGGGCGTCGATGCGGCGGGGGACCGGTTCGTGCTGACGACGCAGCACCTGGTGGATGTGGCCGAGCCCGCGGATCCGCTTGGCGGGGTGCGGGTGGACACGGGCGACGAACGGGTGGTTTTCGAGTTCCAAGCGCAGTCCGGAGACCGGCGCGTGATCCTGGCGAGCGAGGTGTGGGGCGAGCGGGACGGCGCGATGGTGCCGGTGTGCTGGCTGGCGCGGGTGTGCGGGTCGGCGCGGTCGCTGGCGATGGACACGCGTTGGCTTTCGATGGCCGGGGTCGATCCCGCGACCGTCGAGCTGCGCCGCACCCGGGTGCACGATGTGAATTCGATGAACCTGCTCGAGCTGGTCGAGCGGATGCCGGCGCCGGCGGCGGGGGTCGCGTTACCCCCGGCGCCCGATGCGCCGACGCGGGACATGCTGGTTTCCGCCTCGCCGGAAGCGGTGCTGACGCCGCTCGATCCGGGCCGCGGCGTGCTGCTGCCTCCGGGGCACCGGCTGCTGCTCGTGCACGGGTACTGCGCTCCCGGGAATCCCTTCCCGACGGCGCACTTCAGCGGCTCGTACGCAGCATTCAATGACCCGGGCGCGAACCGCTCGCACGACGAGTTCGCGCTGGAGATCCTGGCGCAGACGGCGCAGATGAAGTCGTTCGGCGTGGCGGCCCACTCGCAGGGCTCGCTCGCGTCGCTGCATCTCTATAACTTCTACTTCAGCGGCATGGACTGGGCGCGGGGGGCGCGCCTGATCCAGACGGTCGGCGCGCCGTACCAGGGCACGCCGCTGGCGGGCCTCGGCGCGGTGTTGGGCGATGTCTTCGGGGTCGGATGCGGGGTGAACCCGAACCTGACCTATCTCGGGGCCGCGGCGTGGCTGTCGACGATCCCGACTTCGTCTCGCCAGAATGTGTGGTACTGGCGGACGACCTTCGAGGTCCGGCCCTTCGTGGTCAACTACTGCAGTCTGATCACGAGAGCGCTGCTGAACGCCCCGGAGGACGGCGTGGTGGAGGCGGCGGCCGGCGTGCTGCCGGGTGCGACGAACATGGGACTGAAGGAGGGCTGGTGTCACACCAACGACATGCGCGATCCCCAGCAGACGCGGGACGCCCAACGCAACGCGCAGATCAACCAGACGGCACGGCGGTGAGGCTCCTCGGCGCCGTGCTGCTGTGCCTCTCCGCCTCGGCCGGCGCGTCGGGGAGCGATGCGTGCGCCACGACGCCCGTCGCCATCCCGGACTTCAACGCGCAGGGGGTGGTCGCGCCGATCGTGGTCGACGCGGGCCCGGGCCTGGTCGTCGAGACGATCACGGTGCATCTCGGGATCACGCACCCGTGGGTCGGCGATCTGGTCGTCACGCTCGAGTCGCCCTCCGGGGAGGTCGTGGCGCTGCTGGACCGGCCCGGCATTCCCAGCACGGGTTTCCCAGGCCCGTTCGGCTGCGGCGGGCGGGACATCAACGCGATCTTCGCCGATGATGCGTCGGTCGCCGCGGAGGACATCTGCTCCTATGCCGCCCGCCCGGTGATCACCGGCACCGTTCGACCGAACGGGTCGCTGAGCGCGTTCCACGGCCAGCCGGCCTCGGGGACCTGGCTGCTGCGGCTGTACGACCTCCAGTCGTACGATGTGGGCACCCTGACCCAGGCGTGCCTGCAGATCACGACGGCGCCCGCTTGCCCGGCGGACATCAACGGGGACGGAAAGCTCAACTTCTTCGACTTCGCCGCGTTCATCACACTGTTCAACGCGGGCGATCCCGCGGCGGACATCAACGGGGATGGGGAACTGAACTTCTTCGATGTGGCGGCCTACCTGAACCTGTTCAACGCGGGGTGCCCCTGATCGGGGGCGGGCGGGCGAGGATCGTGGGGGTTTCTTCCTTGGGTGTGCCCCGTCGTCTGTTCAGAAAAGTCACATTTTAGGAATTTTCCCGATTCCGGTTTGGTCGGGGAGGTGGTAGTCTGTTGCTTGATGACCCCCGGGCGGCGGTGTGCCGCCCGTTTTCGACCCAAGGAGGAGAAGATCCCATGACCATTCGCACCCTCGGCGCCCTGGCGGGCGTCGCGTTGTCCGCCGCCGGTGTTGCCGCCGCCCCTGTCTGGTCGACCGACCTGGGCGATCCGGGCCTGAGCGGCTCGTATGTCGCCTCGTTCGCCGTGCATGATGACGGCTCCGGTGAGGCGTTGTACGCCACCGGCCAGTTCTCGATCCCCGGCGTGCCGGGCGGCTCGAACCTCGCCCGCTGGAACGGCAGCGCATGGGAGGCGGTCGGCGGCGGGCTGCAGGCGCAGTACTCCAACGCCATGGCCACCTTCCAGGGCGACCTGATCCTCGCGGGCTACTTCGACACCGCCGGCAATGTCCCCGGCACGGCGAAGCTGGCGCGTTGGGACGGGCAGAACTGGAACAGCATGGACGCCCAGGCCGAGTCGTTCCTCAACTCGATGTGGGACATTGCGGTGCACGACGACGGCTCGGGTGAGGCGCTGTACATCGCGGGCAACTATGTCAATCTCAACGGGCAGACCGGCCTGGACCACATCGCCCGCTGGGACGGGGAGAACTACACCGCCGTCGGCGGGACCATCGGTGGGGCCGTGCCGCTGATCGTGCTCGACATCCATTCCGCGGACCTGGGCGACGGCGCGAAGCTGTACGCCGGGGGCCGGTTTCTGACCATCGGCGGCGTGCCCGCGCTGAACATCGCGGTGTGGGACGGGCAGGGCTGGTCGGACCTGGCCGGCGGGCTGACCCGTCCGTCCGGGTTCACGCAGGTGCTGCACATGGTCGACTGGGACGGCGATCTGTATGTCGGCGGGCGGTTCGAGATCGCCGGCGGCGCGCCGGTGTCACGGAACATCGCCCGCTGGGACGGCAGCGCGTGGCACTCCGTCGGCGCGGGCTTTGACGGGGATGTGCAGGAGCTGGCCGTGTTTGATGACGGCAGCGGCGAGACGCTGTACGCCATGGGCAACTTCAACAACTCCGGCTCGACGCCCACCCCGCGCATCGCCAAGTGGAACGGCACGAGCTGGGAGGCTGTCGGGGCCGGCGCCAACGGCAATGTCTTCGGCGCGATCGTCTACGACCTGGGCGACGGCCCGGCTCTGCACATGGGCGGCGGGTTCAGCTCGGTGGACGGACAGGTCTCCAACCGGGTCGTCTCGCTGCTGGCGGACGCCGGCTGCCCGGCGGACCTGACCGGCGACGGCCAGCTGAACTTCTTCGATGTGGCGGCGTTTCTTGATCTCTACAACGCGAGCGACCCCGGCGCGGACTGGAACAACGACGGGCTGATCAACTTCTTCGACCTGGCGGCGTATCTGGACGATTTCAACGCCGGCTGCCCGTGATCTGGGCCGGCTGCCGCAGGAACATGCTGAACGGTCCCTTTGAAGCCCCTCCGGATGGAGGGGCTTTTTCGTGTGGGTGTGAAAAAAGTGGGGGAGGGGGGTGAATTTGCGTGAGGAGTTTCGCTCGATCGATTAGATTGATCCGCCGGCGTTCGCCGGTTGGGATCGAGCATCATCCTTTCGTGGGGAGCGCCATGTTCAAACTCGGGAATCTGTCGCTGTACGCGGCGTTGCTGGCGGCGGTCGTGTTTTCCGGCGCGGCGTTCGGGCAGCCGGATCGTCTGCTGGACACGCAAACCGGCTGGGGTTACCTCTACGGGGCGACGACCTCGCAGGTGAACGCGCTGGCGGCCAACAACCAGCGGGTGTTCAACATCGAACGGGTCGGCCCGAACAGCTACGACGCGGTCGCGGTGAGCAACTCGGGGCCGTACGCGGTCAGCGGGTCCCAGGTGACCTTCGCTCTCACGCAGACCGGGCTGAACTCGCTGATCAACGGCCAGAACCGGCGGATCATCGACCTGGAGGCGTACGACAACAACGGCGTGGAGAACTTCGCCGTGGTGTCGGTGCCCAACTCCGGCGCGACGGCGGCGGGGTGGGGGTACCTTGTGCGGGCCAGCCAGTCGGACATCAACAGCTGGATCGCCAACTCGAACCCGCCGCTGCGACTGATCGATCTCGACACCTACCGGCTGGGCGGCACGAAGTACTACACCGCGGTGGCGGTGAACAACACCGGTTCCAACCAGGCCAACTGGTCGTACCACTGGGGGCGCACGGCGGCGCAGGTGACCGATCTGCTGACCGCGAACAACGCCCGCCTGGTGGACATCTCGATCGAGCGTCAGCCTTCGATCCTCAATCCCACGACGCTGTTCAATGTGATCATGGTTCACAATGCGTCGGGCGCGGGCTGGTGGTACTCGAGCCTGAGTTCGGCGCAGGTGGACTCCCTGCTGAGCCAGAACGGGTCGCGCCTGACGGCCATGACGCGGTACACCGACGCACTGGGTTTTACCCGGTTCGCCGTGGCCATGGTGGACAACATCAACCCGGAATCAAGGCGGGTCCGCGACATCATGACCGCGCGCTCGGAACTGAGTGATGATGATCAAGCCATCATCGGATTCCGGGCCAAGCAGGTCGGCGGTCCGGTGCTGACCAATCTGAACGATCAGTTCGCGTTTGAGCCGGCGAGCGCCATCAAGATCCTGCATAGCGCCCGCGCGATGCGCGGCGTCCAGCTCGGGCTCGAATCGCTCGACAGCCTCGTGTCGCTGAACACCACGACGAACGTGAGTAACTCGTGCCCGTGGTCCGTGCCGGTCACATTCACGACATTGGAAACGACCATTCAAGAGACCATGCTCAACAGTTCCAACCACCACACCGAGGCGCTGCTCCAGCGGTACGGTCGGGAAACACTCAACGCATTCGCATCCAGCTATGGCCTGACCAACACCTACCTGCACGAGAATCACACCATCGGGTGCTGCGGTCCGACCGTGGCCGACTTCAACCGCCTGACCGCCAACGACGCGGTGCTGTTCTATGAGCGGATCGCGGATGGCACGATTCTCGACGAGTTCCACCGGTACGAGCTCTACCGACTCATGACAAGCCACATGGATGGTACCCGCGACCCATGGTTGAGCCAATTGGTGCGGGCGGAGGCGGCATCGACAAACCTGTCATCAGGCGAGATCGAGGCATTCCTCGATGAACTCGAAGCGGCTGTGAAGAACGGCGGGTACTTCTGTGGTGGCACCCTCGGGAGGTATCGCAGCATCGCGGGGTGGATCCGGATCCCTTTCCGCTCTTCGGGCCCGTTATTCACCCCGTTCGCCCGGGAATACTCCACGGCCATGTTCCTTCACGGCGCTCGGCATGACACTTTTTATACTCACAATTGGATCGATAGGGTAAACTGGGAGCAGGTCCGGATCCCCATCCGCCAGGCGCTGCAGTCGTGGGACGCCGCCTGCGATCCGGACGCGATCCTGAGCCATCCCCAGAGCATCTCCGTGCCGCAGGGCGGCGCCGCCCAGTTCGCCGCGACCCACACCACGCCGGTGGGCGGTCGGACCTACCGCTGGCAGTACTTCAACGGTTTCTTCGCCGTGGACCTGTTCGACGACGGCCGGATCTCCGGCGCGGACACCCCGAACCTGACCATCAACGGCGTCACGACCGCGGACATGGGCCAGTACCGCCTGGTCATCACCAAGCCCTGCGGCGAGACCGAGTCGAACCCGGCTTTCCTGACCGTGACCGCGTCCTGCCTGGCGGACTTCGACGGCAACGGCGTGCTGAACTTCTTCGACTTCGCGGCGTTCATCGCGGCGTACAACGCCCAGGACCCCGCGGCCGATCTGGCGGCGCCGTTCGGGGTGCTGAACTTCTTCGATGTCAGTGCGTTCGTGAGCCTGTACAACCAGGGCTGCCCGTAAGGGACGGTTCCGGCGGAGAACCGCCGGGGCAGGGTGCGTACTGCGATCGCATTCTCAAATCTGAGCCGAACGGAAGGCCACACCTGTTTGGGTGTGGCCTTTTCATTTTGGCGTTCCGGTTGGCCGGGAGGGGGAAAAGCACTTGGGGAATTTTTTTGTTTCTGGTACGCTGGCATCGGTCTGGGCGGCGGATCGGGTCCGGCCGCACAGACTTTCTCGAGAGGGGTTCATACATGATGCTGGTTCGTGCGCACGCCGCCTGGGCGGCGATTGTCGTGGTGCTCGGTCTGATGTCGGGGTGGGCATCGGCCCAGGATGATCGGTGGCTCGACACACCGACGGGTTGGACCTGGTACTTTGGTGTTCCGCAATCCACGGTCAGCGGGTTGGCGGGTCAGGGCCAGCGTGTGTTCAACATTGAGCGTGTGGGCGGCAACACCTACGACGCGGTCGCGGTGAGCAACTCGGGGCCGTACGCGGTCAGCGGGTCGCAGATCCACTTTGCCCAGACGCTGAGCAATGTCGCCGATCTCGTCAATAACCAGAACCGCCGGATCATCGACCTTGAGATCATGGACATCGGCGCCGGGGTTGAGTCGTTCACGCTCATCACTGTCCCGAACAGCGGCGCGACCGCGGCGGGGTGGGGCTGGCAGTTCCGCCGCTCCCAGCAGCAGATCATCGATTGGGTGAACAACTCGAACCCGCCGATCCGGCTGATCGACCTGGATTCCTATATATACAACGGGGTGCGCGTGTACTCGGCGGTGGGCGTTCACAACACCGGCTCGAACGCGATGGGCTGGTGGTACTACTTCAACCGGACGCCTTCCCAGGTGACGAGCCTGCTGCAGCAGAACAACGCGCGGCTGGTCAGCATCTCGATGAACAACAACCCGAGCATCACCGACCCGAACCCCCGGTTCAATGTGGTGATGGTCGCCAACAACCCGGGCGGCGGGTGGTGGTATTTCGGCCTGACCCCGGCGCAGATCGAGGCGTTGTACCAGCAGAACGGCGCCAGGCTGACCTGCCTGACGCGGTACACGGACTTCGCCGGCCAGACGCGTTTCGCGGTGGCGATGGTCGACAACGTCAACCAGGAGACCCGGCGGGTGCGCAACATGATCACCTCGACGATCCCCAGCGGGACCTACGGCTTCCGGGCCAAGCAGGTCGGCGGCCCGGTGATCTCGAGCCTGCACGCGGACTTCGACTTCGAGCCGGCGAGCATGATCAAGATCCTGCACACCTCCTTCGCCATGCGCCGGGTCGACATCGGTCTGGAGTCGCTGAGTGATCCGGTCACCCTGAACACAACCACGAATAGCAACACTTCGTGCCCGTTCAGCACGACGGTGACGACGCCCACGCTGCAGACGACGATCCGCGAGACCATGCGGGCCAGCTCGAACCACCACACCGAGGCCCTGCGTCAGCGGTACGGGACCACGGTGCTGAACCTGTACGCGGGGTTCCAGGGGCTGTCCAACACGGAGCTGAACCACACGCTCGGGTGTCTCTGCTCGTCGCTGCCGAACTTCAACCGCTTCTCCGCGCGGGACGCGGTCTCGCTCTACGAACTGATCTCGGACGGCACGCTGATGAGCGAGTCGAGCAAGCAGACGCTGTACAACCTGATGCTCAACTACTCGGTGCACGGCAACGCGCGTCTGACGAACATCATTAACGACGAGGCGGCCAGCACGAACCTGACCGCGTCCGAGGTCGCCTCCTTCCGCGCGGCCGTCCGGGCGGCGTGGAAGGGCGGCAGCTACACCTGCCTGCCCGTGAACGACCCGTCCAGGCGCTGGCGGACCGAGGGCGGCTGGGCCCGCCTCCCCTTCAAGGCCGGCGCCCCCAACTACACGCCGTTCGACCGCGAGTACGCCGTGGCGATCTTCCTGCATGATTCCGCCAGCCCCCAATCGGTCACGAACCTGATCTATGACTACACATGGGAGTTGCTCCGGGTGCCGATCCGCCAGGCGCTCCAGTCGTGGGACGCCGCGTGCGCCCCGGACTCGATCCTGTCGCATCCGGCCGGGACCACCGCGCCGGTGGGCGGGAGCGCGCAGTTCAGTGTGTCGACCCTGACTGGCGCTGGCAGCAGCACCTACCGCTGGCAGCGGCTGGTCAACGGCGTCTACCAGAACATCTTCGACTCGGCGGGCCGGTTCTCCGGGGCGACCACGCCGACGCTGACCATCAGCAACATCCAGCAGTCCGACGACACGCTCTACCGCCTGTTCATCACCAAGCCGTGCGGCAACACCATCTCGAACTCGGCCCGCCTGGTGGTCACCCCCGGCTGCGTGGCGGACTTCGACGGCAACGGCGTGCTGAACTTCTTCGACTTCGCGGCGTTCATCGCGGCGTACAACGCCCAGGACCCCGCGGCCGACCTGGCGCCGCCGTTCGGGGTCTGGAACTTCTTTGATGTGGCCGCGTTCATCGACGCGTACAACGCTGGCTGCCCATAGCCCACCCAAACGGGGGTGGTTTGCGTGCGAAATGACAACCGGGATCCGAACACACGGGAGGCTTCGGCCTCCTGTTTTCTTTTTCCACTTTGCCTCACCACAAGGGGGCTTGCGTTTCTTCCCTTAGTTGATAATCTGCGGGTATCGACCGGGGAGACCGGCGGGTGTCCGACGGGCTCCGGTCGTTGAGTGAAAGTGGATCGTGGGGTACCTCGCACAGGATTGGGCGGGGGCACGATCGAAGAGAGAAAGAGAGGACGAAAGATGGTTGCATTGCGCGCATGCTTCGCCGTCGCAGTTCTGACGGCGGGTGGGGTGGCCTCGGCCAACCCGATCCTCAGTAACCTGCCGGCCAACAGCTCCGGCACCGGCACGAACCTGGGACTTGGCATTGATTCGGTGCTCCGGACCAAAGCGGTCGGCCTGACCATGGGGGCCGAGTCGCTGGACTTCGTGTCGATGGAAGTGCTCATGTCCAACCCGTCGACCTCACCGAGCTCGAACCTGGTCGGCGGGATCTACAGCGATGTCGGTGGAAACCCGGGCGGGCTGCTCGCGGCGTTCACCCCGACGATGATCGCGTCCGGCACCACGGCCCAGATCTTCACCCTGACCGTGGCGGGCGGGTTCACCCTCAACGCGGGGCAGACCTACTGGTTCCGCCTCGACGGGCCCAACTCGACCAACAGCATGATGTGGAACAGCCTGAGCCCCAACGCCGCGCCGACCGGCATGGGCGCCAACTTCGTGGGCTATCGCTTCAGCACCAACGACGGCGCGAGCTGGACCAACTCGACCATCTACAACGGCATGACCATCAACGCCATCCCGACGCCGGGTGCGTTCGGCGTGCTCGCGATGGCCGGTCTGGTTTCCGCCCGCCGGCGCCGCTGATCCGCAGTTTTTCCATCCTGATCCTGACCCGCGCCCCGGGCTCGTCGCCCGGGGCGTCTTTTTGTGTTGCAAGAGCCGATCCCGGCGATTCTGGCTGGTTTTCCGGGCTTGGAGCACGCGGCGCCGTGTGGTAGCATGGCCGTGAGGATCGGTCCCGGCGGGATGGATCCGTGTGTTTGGAGCGAGAGGAGCGGCAGATGAGCAGCGAGCGGAATCGGTGGGCTATTTCCCCAGCGGCGATCGTCGCGGCGGCGGCAGGGATGATCGCGGCGCCCACCTTCGGGCAGGCGGCGATCGAGGTCAGCGCGGACGGCCGGCAGGTCGCCTCGCCCAGCATCGCGATCACCGAGGGCTGGGGCTGGAAGGCCCGCGGTGCATCCGTGCCCTACCCGACCGAGCCGGACATCGTCGTCAACCTGCGACGCCAGATCGGCGGGCTCGCCATCGCCGATGTGAACGGCAACGGGCACAACGACCTCATCGCCGTCTGCTACATCTCCCAGAGCTTCCCGCCTTACGAGAACTGGCAGGACATGATCTTCTTCGGCAACGGCAACGGCATCGAGACCACGCCCGGCTGGCTCTCCGACACGCAGACGCACACCGGCGATGTCCTCGTCGGCGACCTGAACAACAACGGCTGGCCCGACATCGTCACCATCCATGGCGGTGGTCTGCGGCGCGACACCGTCCGTGTCTACGCCACCGGTCCCGGCGGCGTGCCCACCTCGCCGACCTATGTGTCCAACACCGCCGCCACGGGCTGGGGTACCGCCGGCGTGCTGGCCGACTTCAACCAGAACGGGTTCCTGGATCTGGTCACCAGCAATCAGGGCCTCTCGCCCGACCCGTTCCGCCCGCTGCTGATGTTCCGCAACACCGGCGGCGTGCTGTCCACCGCGGCCGTCTGGCAGTCCGCCACCCCGGCCGTCCAGAACGGGCTCGACGCGGTCGACCTGACCGGCAACGGCTACCCAGACCTCGGCTCGGCCAGGTGGGCCAACTTCGAGAGCGGGATCTATCTCAACACCGACGGCGAGCTGGCGACTTCGATGGCCGCCACCGTTGGCAACACCGGCACCGACCGCGGCGTGGCCTTCGCCGATTTCACGGGCGACGGCCAGTACGAGATGGCCGTGGGCGGCAACCCGAGCAAGGTCTACACCTACTCTGGCGGCCAGCTCAGCCTGCTCCAGCAGCAGAACCCGCCCTTCAGCGGGCCGCAGGACTTCAAGGCCTTCGATGTGAATGGCGACGGGTGGCCCGACCTGGTCGAGATCCATTTCTCCGACGGTCGCGCGCACATCTACCTCAACCGCGACGGCGTGCTCGACACCGAGCCGTCCTGGACCTACAACGCCCCCGAGGTCGGCACGGCGCTGGCCTTCGGCGATCTCAACGGCAACGGCCTGCCCGACCTCGTCCTCGGCTACGCCGGCAACACCAGCATCCGCGTGTTCTTCGCCATCCCCCAGGACTGCCCGGCGGACCTGACCGGCGACGGGAACCTGAACTTCTTCGATGTCGCGGCCTACCTGGACCTGTACAACGCGGGTGACCCGGCGGCGGACTGGAACGGGGACGGGCTGATCAACTTCTTCGACCTGGCGGCGTATCTGGACGATTTCAACGCCGGCTGCCCCTGAGCCCGCCCCTGCGTCTGAGCCCGCCCCTGCGTCTGAGCCAGGCCCGGGCGACTGCCATCGCCTCGGGTCCGGGGGTCTTCGGGCTGCTGTCCGGTTTTTCCCCGGGTCATACCACCGGTTTCGGGACTCGGTCCTTGTGGCGCGGGCCGGTTTCCGTTAGTCTGGGGTCGCTTCACGATTCCTGAGCGTGCCGGGCGGGTTGCCTTCGGGTGCCGTACAGAGCCTTCCCGGTGCGCGGGCCCAGATAAAGGAGGGACGCCGTGCTGGATCGGATGTGGTACGCCATCGGTGTGTGTGCGGGGGCTTCGTTCGCGGGGATGCCCGCGTTGGCTCAGTCGATCGACCGTGATCTCCAGCGGCTGGTGGCCGACGCCGGGGCCGCGCCCGCCGGCGTGGCGACGCCGTACTTCGACCGTCGGGTCGATCTGGGGCTGTACCCGGCGATGATCGCGGTGTTCAACGATCCGGCCGCCGGCCCGCGGGCGAACCTGCGCGGCGCGATGGACGCGATCGGGCTGGTCGGTGCGGACATGGAGTCCAGCTCCGTGCCCGGCTGGACCTATGTGGTGCTGCCCGCGCACGCCCGTTCCGCCGACGCGGTGGCCAACGCCGTGCGCGATCTGGCCGACCGAGCGGACCTGGACATGGCCTCGCCGGTCTACCTGGGCCAGGACGGCCTGCCGGTCATCCCGACGCGCGACCTGCTCATCTCGTTCGTGCCCGGCACGCCCGACGCCGAGCGGATCGCGGTGCTGGACGCGCACGGCGCGACGGTGCTCGAGCGCGACGCGGCCGGCTTTGACGGCGTGGTCCGCGCCCGCACCACCGCCCGCACGGGCCAGGCCGCCCTGGACATCGCCCTGGCGATCCACGACCACCCCGCGGTCGAGTGGGCCCAGTCCGACCGGATCTTCTGGGCCAAGCGCAAGTCCCAGTTCCCCAACGACCCGCTCTTCGGCCAGCAGTGGGCGCTCTTCCAGCCCAACGGCGAGCACATGGACGCGCTGACTGCGTGGACCGTCACCATTGGTGATCCCACTATCCGCGTCATCGTGCTCGACAGCGGCATCCAGCAGAACCACCCGGACCTGACCCAGCTGCCCGGCCAGTCCTTCACCGGCTCAGGCAACGGCGGGCCGGCCAACGCCTGCGACAACCACGGCACCGCCGTGGCGGGCTGCGTCGCCGCGACGATCGACAACGGCATCGGCATCGCGGGCATCGCCCCGGGCGTGCATGTCCAGTCCGGCAAGATCTTCAACGAAATCAGCCTCTTCGGGTTCTGTCTGCCCTTCCTCGAGTCGCAGGACTCCTGGTCCGCCGCGGGCATCAACTGGGCCACCACCTCTGGCGCGCAGGTGACCAACTCGTCATGGGGCGGCGGCGGGGACTCGCAGGCCATCACCAGCGCCTTCAACAACGGGCGCGCCCAGGGCGTGATCCACTTCGCCGCCTCGGGCAACGACGGCGGGACCACCATCGGCTATCCCGCGAATCTCGGTTCCGTCAACGCCGTCGGCGCGCTCAACAGCGCCGGCAACCGCGCGAGCTTCAGCACCTCCGGCTCCGGCCTGTTCATCAGCGCCCCCGGGGCGGCCATCCTGACCACCGACCGGACCGGGTCCAGCGGCTACTCGAACGGCGACTACACCACCATCGACGGCACGAGCTTCGCCTCGCCCTACGCCGCCGGCGTGGCCGCGCTGCTCCTCTCGGTCAACCCGACGCTGACCCCCGCCCAGGTCGAGGACATCCTGGCCAGCACCGCGGTGGACAAGGGCACCCCCGGCTACAACACCCAGTACGGCTGGGGCTTCATCAACGCCGGCGCCGCCGTGCTGTCCGCGGCGGGATCGCCCTGCCCGGCCGACCTCAACGGCGACGGCCTGCTGAACTTCTTCGATGTGGCCGCGTACCTGGACCTCTATGTGGCCGGAGACCCCGCCGCCGACCTGACGGGCGACGGCAACCTCAACTTCTTCGATGTGGCCGCGTACATGGACCTGTACAACGCCGGCTGCCCGTAACACGCGGATTTCCGGCGTCTGAGCGGGTCGGTGCGGCACAATATTCGGTTTTTTTTGGTGCCTGCCCCGCCCATCGGTTAGACTCTGCCTGCCCGCGTTCTAGGAACGGGGCTTGGGCCAGGCCGCGATTCGAAACGCGAGCGGCCGGGGAAGGAGTCGCGGATGGGGCTTGGCATGCTCGGGGTCAGGTTGATCGGGTTCGGTGCTGTGGGGGCGATCACGGCGGGCGCGGCGGGGCTTGGGACGCCGCCGGCGTTCGAGCCGGAATCGTTCGCGTTGGCCGTGCCGGGTTACTTGGGGTTTTCTGGCAATGTGGACATCAACGGTGACGGGTTGCTGGAGTCGCTTTACCGGTCCAGCCTCGACTCGTCGCCGTTCGCGTTGGGCGTGCTACGCCGTACTCCCGGCGGAGGGCTCACGCGGGTCGGTCCGTTCGCCCACGACTCGAGTTTCGGATTATTCGCGTTGCTCGACTTGAACAACGACGGTCGGCAGGATTGCTACGTGGGGTATACGCCCGGATCCGGGTTGATCGTGTATCGGATCGATTTGGAAAGCGGGATGATCCCGCTGACCGCGCTTCCCTTCACTGACCAGTTTCCTTCGCTTCGCACCGCGATTCAGAACGGTTCGTTGGGCTACGAGTTGCTCGTGGGCGTGGGGTCGCCCCCGGCCTACTCCATGCTCGGAGCCACACAGGACGGCGGTGCTGCTTTCACGCCGAGACCTGAGTTTCATGAGATTCACTCTTTTCTGCGACAGGTCGCCGATCTGAACGGGGACGGTGTCTCCGAGGTTCTTGGGGTCGACGCCACCGGGACGGAGTTGCTTGTATACCTTTCGTCGGGGCCGGGCGTGTGGGAAGAACCGGTTCGGAACTTGCTGCCGCCGTCGATCCCGGACGAGTTCCGCTCGAATCTCCAGGTGGTGGATCTGGACGCGGACGGGCTGCAGGATGTATTGCTGTCCAGGCAGTGGCTCAACGCTGATTTTTCCTGGCAGTTCCGGTTCGAGATGCTGCGCGGCGTGGGCGGCGGGGTGATGGAGCAAGAGGGGCCGGCGTTCGAACGAACGGTCGGGAACAACCAACGGGTCGGGGCCATTCTGGGACCGGTTGTTGACGGGCGCCCCACAATCATCTTGGAAACACGGCCGTGGACGGGACCCGGCGTGGAGTATTCTTACGAGCTTGTCCGTCTGGACGACGACGCCGGCTTCGTGTCAACGCCGCTGCCCGATAGTTTCGGCCGGTACGATCGTGCGGCCGGGACGCTTTCTTCAACGCCTGCTGTGCTGGGATTCCGTGCGAACGACGATGACCCGGCGCGGGGCGATTACACCATCGCGACCTTCGTCGGCGGCTCGATCGAGGTTTCGACGATCGCCGCTGACCTGCCCACGCCCTACTCGCCGACGAACGGTGGCCGGCTGTCGTTCCTGGATTGGAACGGCAACGGACTGTGGGACGGGATTCGGTACTCGCTGGACCGGCTCCTCGTGCACGAGAATGTCGGCACGCCCGACGCGCCCGTGTTTCTTGACCCTCCGGCGCAGCCGTTCCGCCAGATCATCGCCGTAGAGGCGGTCGGGGCGGCGGACGGGCCCGGGGCCGAGCTGCTGGTCGCGGGGACCAGGGATGAGACCGGCGAGCAGGTTGTCGCGTTCGTCCGGACCGGACCGCGCGAGAGCGTGGAGATCGTGGCGTCGGTCGCGTTGCCGGGGCCGGCGAGTGCGCTCGCGTTGATTCCCGACGCAGGGCATGACGGCCTTCGCCTTGCCGTGTCGTATACCTTGCCGCAGTCCGAGCGGATCCGGGTGATGTCGTACGCGCAGGCTGACGGGTTCACTGTTCTGGATGACTTCGAGTCGCCGGCTGTGGGCATCCGGGGCATGGCCGCGGCGGATCTGGACGGCGACGGCCTGCCGGATCTGGTGGTCGCGGTCCCGGGGTTCGATGTGGCGCGGGTGTTCTGGGGCGAGCCGGGTGGCGGCTTCGGAGATCCCGTGAGCGCCAACGGATTCCCCTCCAGCCTGGGACGACGCGTGCACCTGACGGATCTGAATGACGACGGCACCGCGGACCTGATCGTTGAATGCTTCAATGGCCAGCGCGTGCGTTCGTGGATCGTGGGTCCGGACCGGTCCATCACCCCGGCGGGCGTGGCCTCGCTCGCGGGCGTGCGCGATGCGCGGGTGGTGGTGGGGGACTTCAACGGCGACGGGATCCCCGATGTGGCGATCCCGTCGGGGCTGCGCTACGGCATCGCCCACGGCGACGGGATGGGCGGCTTCGGGCCGGTCACGCCGGTCAGCGTCGACGGGACGATCGCCTCGATGCTCCCGGTCGCCTCGGGCGACGGGCCGGACCGGCTGATGGTCGCGCTGAGCAACCACACCGTCCGCCTGCTGCAAGCGGACGGGACCGGCGTCGACGGGCATGTGTACGCGACCTCGGCCTACCCAACCTGGCTGCAACTGGCCGACCTCGACGGTGACGGCGCCCCGGAACTGATCAGCGCGGACACGCGGGGGCCGCTGACGATCCTCCGCGGCCTTCCGCCTCCCTGCCCGGCGGACATCAACGGCGACGGGCAGTTGAACTTCTTCGACTTCGCCGCGTTCATCGCGTTGTTCAACGCGGGGGACCCGGCGGCGGACTTCAACGGGGACGGGGTGCTGAACTTCTTCGACTTCGCGGCGTTCGTGGGGGCGTTCAACGCCGGCTGCCCCTGACCGACGCGTGATGCCGACCAAGGCTCAAGCCCCGGGTTGTCGATCACGGCAATACCGGGGATTTTCGTTCGTTCGGCCCCGCGAGGCCTTGCTGACGGCCCGCAGGCAGGAGGGGTTTGGATGGGTGTACAGATGCGCTCCAGGAGAGTCTCGTTCTGGGTTGGTTCATTCCTGCTCGGCGCGGCCGGCTTTGGCTCCAGCGCCCAGTGGGTCACGCCACCCGTGGATGCCGAACGGGTCGAGTACCGGCTGTTCGAGAGTGCGGCGGCGGGGACGACCGTCAGCTACCACGTTTACACGCCGCCACAGTATGACGCGTACCCAGACCGTTGTTTCCCGGTGCTGTACTGGCTGCACGGCAGCGGCGCGCAGACGGCGAGCGTCGCGCCGATCAGCGGCTGGTTCCACAACGCGATCACCGAGGGGCGGATCCCGCCGATGATCGTGGTGATGCCCAACGGCATGAGCCACCGGATGTGGTGCGATTCCAAGGACGGCCTTGTCCCGATGGAGACGGTGGTGATCGGGGATCTGCTCCCCGATGTCGACTCGAACTACCGGACCGTCCCGGACCGGGCGGGCCGGATCGTCGAGGGGTTCAGCATGGGCGGGCAGGGCGCAGCGCGGCTTGGGTTTCGGCGTCCGGACCTGTTCGCCGGGGTCTCGATCCTCGGCGCAGGCCCGCTGCAGCTGGACTTTCTCGATGCGCCCAAGGGCGGCTCGATCCCGATGGATCTGCGGTTGCAGATCTACGAGGCGGTCTGGGGCAGTGATCCTGCGTACTACCTCCAGCAGCACCCGCGGACGATCGCTTCGGACCACGCCGGGGAGATCATCGCGTCGGGCCAGCGCGTTCGTCAGGCGGTGGGGGACCAGGACTTCACGCTCGCGATGAACCAGGAGTTCCACGCGCACCTCACGGATCTCGGCATCCCGCACGAGTTCAGCGTGCTCCCCGGCGTCGGCCATACCGCGCCTGGCGTGTTTCTCGGCCTGGGACCCGCGAACCGAGCGTTCTACCGCGGACTCTTCGACCGCTACGACCCCGCGGGCGTCGATCTGAACGGTGACGGGCTGATCAACTTTTTCGACCTGGTGATCTACCTCGACCGGCTCGCGGGCGGCGACCCGGCCGCCGACCTCAACGGCGACGGGGTCATCAACTTCTTCGATCTGGCCGAGTATCTGGTGCGCTACCAGGGGTCGTGCTCGTAGCCGGCGTGCGGCCGGATCAGTCCCGCGTCGGGGCCTCCGGCGCTTCGAAGGCCAGGATCCACTGGAACCCGTAGAGCGGGTACGGCACGCGGACACGCCAGCCGCGAAGGTCTCCGGCGTTGTAGCCGATCCGTGAACACACGCGGTTGAGCATCTCCGGGTACCGGGGCAGGTTGTCGAGCGTGATGTCGTCGGGGTCGATCGGCTCGGGACGGACCGATGGCGTGATGCGGTCGTGGAAGCGGGCGGCGTCCTCGACATCGGCCGGCCCGCGCGCGACATTGTTGTAGAGGTACAGCTCGGGCTCGAGGCCGGGGAACACGCCCGCGCCGACGAGCAGGTCGATGATCATCGTCTGGACCGGGACATCCGGGATGACCACCACGCCGCGCTTGGTGCGTTTCTCGTCGCGGAAGCGCTTGGAGTGCGCGGGCGCGTGGACGCCGGCGAGCATGTCGAAGACGGCGTGCTTGCCGACCTCGCTGGGGCAGAACTCGTGGATGACCTTGCCGCCGCGCTCGTGGCTGCGCAGCGGGGCGGGGTCGCGCGTGTAGTAAGGCGAGAGGTCCATCGCCAGGTCGAACGACCCGCCCGGCGTGCCCACGGCCTCGTGCGGCGCGCCGTAGGTGAACGACACGGTGATGTCCGGGCGGAGCCTGCGCATGCCGAGCGCCCCGTGCACCGCGGTCACATCGAGCGCGATGTCCCGCCCGGGTGTGGGGGTCAGGATCATCGTCGAGAGCCAGGTTTCCGCCTCCACGCCGAGCACCTGGCCCATGCCCTTGAACGCCTGGTACCGACCGGCCTGCTCGAATCGCTCCAGCGCGCCCGGCTCGCGGACGCTCACCGTCGCGTCGAACGCGGCCCGGGTCCCGAACGAACGGATCGTGGCGTCGAACCGCTCCACGCACGCGGCGGCCCGGGACACCAGCAGCTCGTCCGCGCCGCGCTTGGCCGCCCCGTTGACGATCTGGCGCAGGGTCTCCGGGCCGGGCAGCATCGCCAGGATCTCCGCGCCGGGCTCGCGCCGGATGGCGCCGAGCATGCGGCTGATCGGGACGCGCCCCACCCCCAGCGCCCGGGCGACCGCCGAAGGCCCGCGGCCGCTCTCCGGCAGCGAGTCGATCAGGGCGGACAGGCCCGAGACCATGTCCCGGGCGAGTTCCTCACCGGTGGCGTTGTCCGATCGGGCCCGTCTTGTCGCATCCATCGACTGCACCTCTGGTACGGGATTCCCCAGAGTAGCATAGGATTGGATCCAGGAAAACTTTTCGTTATTTATTACAAATCATCAAAATTTCTGGTACAGTGGTCCGGAGTGTGGGGCTTTGTCGCTGTGTGACCCCCAGTCCCGGTTTGGTCCGGGGCCCATATGTGTGGAGGATCCGGAGATGAGACGGACGATTTCTCGGGCGGCGTCGGCCGCGTTGTTATTGGTGGTCGGCGGGGCCCAGGCCCAGTGGACCGACGACCCTGGATTGAACACCCCGGTCGTGGTGAAGGCAGGGGACCAGACCGTCGTGAAGACCGGCGTCGGACCCGACGGCTCGTCGTGGACCGGCTGGTTCGATTTCGCGCCGGGGGGCATCCAGGTCCGTGTCCAGCGGCTCGACGCGGACGGGAACCAGACCTTCGACCCCGAGGGCCTGCTCGTCTCGGCCAACCCGCAGAACACCTCGACGGTCGACTGGGACCTGCGCGTCGACGATGACGGCAACTGCATGCTGGCCTTCACGGACATTCGCGCCGGGAGCGATCTGGATGTGTACGCGTACCTGATCGCGCCCGATGGCCAGATGCTCTGGGGCGCCGACGGCGTGACGGTGTCCGACAACGACGCCTTCGAGGCCGACCCGCGGATCATCCGGCTCGCGGGCGGCGACTACGCGGTGGTCTGGCCGCGGTTCCAGACCAACCCGGGGCTGGTGATGCAGCGGATCAGCCCGGCGGGCGTCAAGGCGTTCGCGGGCGACGGGGTGATGCTCTCCGCCGTCGGCACCGAGGCCCCGGCGTTTGTCGAGATCGAGCCGACGAGCGACGGCGGGTTCATCGCCGCCTGGATCCGCAACACCGCGACCTTCATGAGCCCGCGCCATGTGTGGGCGCAGAAGTTCGACGCCGACGGCGCAGCGCAGTGGGGGACCAGCCCGATCGTGGTTTCTGATGCGACCAGCGTGCCGATCGCCCACCGGCCGCGTGTGATCAACGACGGCTCGGACGGCGCGGTGATCGCGTGGCATGACACGCGGACCGGCAGCTTCAACGCCTTCGTGCAGCGGATCAGCCCGGGCGGATCGGTGCTCTTCGCGGCCAACGGCCAGCCCGCCTCGGACGAGGCCGGCCGCCAGCAGCTCGACCCGGCCATCGCGATGGCCCCGTCCGGCGACATCATGATGATCTTCCGCAACCTCGACGGGGCCCAGTCCCAGCAGAGCATGAACGCCCAGCGGTTCGGCGGCGCGACCGGCGCACGCATGCTCGGGAACAACGGCGTCGCCCTGACCCCGTTCGACGGGCAGTTCAAGGGCCCGCCCCGCGCCGTCGCGCACGCGGACGGCATCGCCGGCGTCTTCGACCGCCAGCCGACGCTGGGCAACACCGCCGGCGTGCTGGAGATGTACATCGTCGACGAGGCCGGTGACGCGCTGGGCGGCGGGCCGATCACGGTCTCCGGCGTGCTCAGCAACAAGGGACGGCTCAACCTGAACCGCTGGGCCGACGGGCGCATGCTCGCCACATGGTCCGACCGGCGCAACGGGCCCGAGGATATCTACGCCCAGGCGGTCAACCCCGACGGCACGCTCGGCGCGGGCGGCTGCCCGGCGGACCTGACCGGTGACGGCCAGCTGAACTTCTTCGATGTCGCGGCCTACCTGGACCTGTACAACGCGGGCGACCCGGCGGCGGACTGGAACGGGGACGGGCTGATCAACTTCTTCGACCTGGCGGCGTACCTGGACGATTTCAACGCCGGCTGCCCGTAATCGCCATCGCAGTCACACCACGACCCGGGTTGTCACCTCCTTGACGACCCGGGTTTTTTCATGCGCACAGGCTGCGTACAGGAATCAAATCATTCGAAAATCTCCTGATTTTGGGTCAGGCCCGGGGCCGTGTTCGTGTATGGTCATGGTGTTCCATGGTCGTCGGGACCGTGGCGCGATCGGTGTTGGAACGAGGACAGGTGACGATGCGGTTCAAGAATCGGTTCGGTGTGTCTGCGATGATGTTGGTGATCTGTGCGGGCGGCCTGCACGGGGCGACGGACGCGGGGTCCGCGGCGGACCCGGTTGCTCCCGCCCGGCTGCCCGCGGGCACGGCCCCGCTGCCGGACCGGACCGCGGAGCGGGTGGGCGCGTTCAGCGCGGCCCGCATGTGGAACGAGGAGCTGCTGGCGGCGGTGCGGCGTGATCGGCCGCGTCCTCCGGTCGTTTCGAGGGATCTGTTCCATGTCTCCGCCGCGATGTATGACGCGTGGGCGGCCTACGACGCCACGGCCACCGGCGTCTTCCGGACGGAGTGGGCCGAGGCCGCGGACACCGCGGCGGCTCGCCGGGAGGCGGTCAGCTACGCCGCCTACCGGCTGATCGCGCACCGCTACGCCGACTCGCCTGGCGCGCCCGTGACGCTGCCCTCGCTGGACAGCCTGATGGATCTGCTCGGCTACGACCCCGCGGTCACGACCCGCACCGGGCCCAGCCCCGCGGCGGTGGGCAACCGCATCGCCGCCGCGATCATCGCGCTGACGGCCGAGGACGGCTCCAACGAGGCGGGCAACTACGCCGACACCTCCGGCTACGCGCCGGTGAACGGCCCGCTGACGGTCGATGTGCCCGGCGTGGGCGTCCTCAACGACATCAACCGATGGCAGCCGCTGATCGTTCCGGGCTTCAGCGACCAGCAAGTCTTTCTGGCCCCCCACTGGGGTGCGGTGCGCCCGTTCGCGATCGAGCGTCCGTCGCCCGGCGAGCTGTACCTGGACCCCGGCCCGCCGCCCGTGATCGGCGGCGACGGCGACGCCGACCTCCGCGCCGATCTGCTCGAGGTCATCCGCGCTTCGGCGCAGCTCGATCCCGACGACGGCGTGATGATCAACATCTCGCCCTCGGCCGTGGGCAACAACACCCTCGGTTCGCAGGACGGGCAGGGCCACAAGACCAACCCTTCGACCGGGCAGCCCTACCCGGACAACATGGTGCTCCGCGGCGACTGGGGCCGCGTGCTCGCCGAGTTCTGGGCCGACGGCCCGCTCTCCTCGACGCCTCCGGGCCACTGGAACGAGATCGCCAACGAGGTGGTCGACACGCCCGGCTTCGAGCGACGCTTCGGCGGCGACGGGCCCGAACTCGACTCGCTGGAGTGGGATGTCAAGATGTATCTCGCCCTGAACGGCGCGGTCCACGACGCGGCCATCGCCACCTGGGAGGTCAAGGCCCACTACGACTTCACCCGCCCGCTGTCGCTGATCCGCGGCATGGGCGCGCTCGGCCAGTCATCCGATCCCGACGGCGCGTCCTACCACCCGGACGGGTTGCCGCTGGAGGAAGGCCTGGTCGAGTTGATCACGCCGGCGTCCGCCGCGCCCGGCGAGCGCCACGAGCACCTGGCCGACCACATCGGCGAGATCGCCCTGTTTGCCTGGCAGGGTCATCCCGCCGATCCAACGGCCGAGTACGGCGGCTGCGGCTGGGTCCGCGCGGTCGAGTGGCTGCCGTACCAGCAGTTCGACTTCGTCACGCCGCCGTTCGCGGGCTACACCTCGGGCCACAGCGGCTTCAGCCGCGCCGCCGCCGAGGTGCTCACCCAGCTCACCGGCGACGCCTTCTTCCCCGGGGGGCTCGGCGAGTTCATGGCGGCCACCGGCTCGGACGGCTTCGACCTCGGCTTCGAGTTCGGGCCGCTGCAGGATGTCCCGCTTCAGTGGGCCACCTACTACGACGCGGCCGACGAGGCGGGGATCTCGCGCATCTACGGCGGGATCCACCCGGCCTTCGACGATTTCCCGGGCCGGGTCATCGGCTCGAACGCAGGCATCGCGGCGTTCACGAGGGCCTCGGCGTCCTTCAGCGGCAGCGCGGCGTCGTTGTGCCCGGCGGACTTCGCCGAACCGTTCGGGGTGCTGGACTTCTTCGATGTCGCCGCGTTCATCGACGCGTTCGTGGCGGGCAGCCCCGCGGCGGACCTGGCCGAGCCGTTCGGCGTGCTGGATTTCGCGGACATTGCGGCGTTCTTTGACGCGTACAACGCCGGCTGCCCCTGAGTGCGGATGGGCCAAAGACCGGAGGATTTTTCTCTCGGATTTATTGTTTGTGGAGGCAGTCATCGATTAGACTGACTGCACGCCCTGCCGCGGCGTGCAGAGTCTCCAGGTGATACATCGATGCGTAGATTACGAGGTACCCAGCACACCGCGATTTTGACGGTTCATCGCCTCGAGGTCGTGGTCCGCAACCGCGCCGCCCACGCACATTTGGGGGACATCGCGAACCCCCGTTCTCCGCACTGTGTCCAGCTTGCTTGTACGCATCCGGGCCACGCACGGTATTCACCATAACCACAGCAGGACATCAATCATGCACGAAATCCGATTCTTGGCACTCGCGGTATTGCTTTTGCTCAAGGGAGTCGCGACCGCTCAGGAAGTTCGGTTTTCGACAACGTTCGAAGAGATCGATTTCGCCGCGAATTTAATCGCCATTGATACCAACGGAAACGGCCGGGACGAGTTGGTCGGCTGGGCGATCAACCCGCTGCGTTACGCGGTGCTGAGCTTCGATCCGGGGGGCGGTATCACGGTCTCGCCGACGCAGGTTATCGGCGGCGACGGAGCGGTCCGTGTGAGCACCGGCGATCTCAACTCGGACGGGCTTGATGATCTCGTCTTCCTGCCACTCTTCGAGTCGCAGATCATCGTGCTTCTCAGCAACGGCGACACGACATTCTCGAATGCGCCGGGTTCACCCGTGCCGGCGACGGATGTCGCGCGCGCGATCCGTGTGGTCGATGCGGATCTTGATGGATTCAAGGACATCCTTCTCGCCACCAGCAACTCGATCATTTTTTACAAAGGCCGGAACGATGGTGGGTTCGATTTTCCGACTGCTTTTCATACGGGCATACCAACGGTACGCGACATGGTCTTTGCGGATTTTCGGGGCGACGGGAACCCCGTGCTGGCTGTCATAAGCGCGAACCGGAGCATTCACTTTTTCGAGCGGGACGGCCAGACCTTTACGGAGTATCAGGTTCTCCCCGCCGGAGACTGGCTGTTGCGGGCTGAAGCGATCGATGTTGACAACGCAGGGTCCATACGGCTCGTGATCGCTGCAGAAAACAATCAGCGCGTCATCACCGTCGGTTGGGACGAAAACGCGCAAGAGTATTCCGTTCTGCACCGATCGACCCGGCTTAATTCCGGCACGACAAGCGTTGCGTTCGGGGATCTGAACGGAAATGGTATCGATGATGTCGTGTACGGCGTTAAGGATGTCGACGCGCTCCGTGTGTTCTACGCCGACCCGGATGGGTCCGGGCTTTATACAGACTCAGGAACCGAGCTCGGCCGGTTCGAGAGGTTGAGCGGTGTGGCCGTGGCCGACATCGATGGCAATGGTGTCAATGAGCTGATCTTGGCGGGCTTCAAGAAAACGGGGGTGATGGTTCTGCGACCGGACGCGACATCCGGCCTCCGGGCGGCGACCTACTCCAGTCCCAACCCGAGCAGCTTCGGTCGGCTTCTGGCCTATGAGCAACCCGACGGGACACCCGCTGTTTACGCCATGCCCGAGGATTTCTCGCGTGCCGTTCACAGGCTGACCTTCTCCGAGATTGACGGTCAGTTCGAGATTTCTGCCGAGCAGGTCGACGGCGCGGATTTCGTCACATTGCCGACCGAGGTTGCCACCGGAGATTTGAATAACGACGGGCTTGTGGACCTCTACAGTCTCAGCACCGTCAACACCACGCGTCGCATCCAGTGGCAGCTCGCCACGCCCGAAGGCGGGTTTGGCATCCGGCTGAACCGCCAGACGGAAGCGGTCGTGTTCAATCTGACGGTCGCCGACTTCAACGGCGACGGATACGATGATGCGGCGGTCTTGGACCAGTCTGGTAACGTGCGTATCTTTTTTGCGCGGGATGGTGGTTCGCTCGATCCTCCGACCATCGTTCCCATGACCACCGATGGATTTTCGCTCAGGTCGCTGCTGGCCAAGGATCTCGACGGCGACGGGTGGGTTGATCTGGCCTGTTTCGCACGTCCCACCAGCCAGACTTCAGTCCTGATCATTCGCTATGGACGCGGAGATGGGACCTTCGACCCGCCGGTGTCGTTCTCCAGCAACGTCGGCGTCGGCCAGACGCTCCCCGGATGGATTGATGCGGCTGATTTCAACTCGAACGGACAGCTGGACATCATCGCCGCGCAGGCCAAATCCTCGCACCTCTTTCTGTCAACGGGTATCCGAACCTATGGGCCCGTGGTGCTCGTGTCGGAAGGTCCCTCTTTGTTCAGAGTCGAAGCGGTGGATCTGAACGGCGACGGCCGGCCCGAGATCGCCACGGTCTTCGATGGCTACACCGAGATCGTGGAAGTCACGCCAGACGGCGCCATCGGGCCGCGTCGGGGCTTGTATCAGAACCCTCCGGTCGGGTCCGTTTTCGTTGATGTCAACGCTGACGGGTTACCTGATCTTGTGTCCGCTTCAAAGTTCGATACCGCCGTGTCATTCAATGTTTCGCACGCTGCATGCCTCCCTGATCTGAATGGCGATGGGGTTGTCAACTTCTTTGATCTCGCGATTTATATTGCCCTGTTCAACGCCGGTGACCCCGACGCTGATCTCAACAACGACGGGCAACTCAACTTCTTCGACCTCGCGGCCTATCTGACCCTGTTTAACCAGGGCTGCCCCTGATCGCCAGCCCGCCATCGCGGCCCGCCGGGCTCGCTGCGGATCCCCACAACTGACGGGCAGTGATCCGGCTGCCCGCCCAGCTCGCCGACAGGTTCTGCCCCCTCGTTCGATGGAGGCTTGTGCTGCGTCACCGGCGACCCGTTCTTCTCCGGCGGGCTGGGCGCGTTCCTTGCTGCCACCAGGCCCGACGGCTTCGATCTGCGCTTTGAGTTCGGACCGCTGCAGGATGTCCCGCTTCAGTGGGCCACCTACTACGACGTGGCCGACGAGGCGGGGATCTCGCGCATCTCCGGCGGTATCCACACGGCCTTTTTGACGATTTTCCGGGCCGGCTCATCGGCTCGAACGCAGGCATCGCGGCGTACTTCCACCCGTCCAACAGCGGACATCCCTGACCGACAGCCCTCGGCGTCGGCGCCTGTCATCTGTGCAAACAACAAGAATTGCACGACACCGCTGAACTTTTCGCGCTGTTTTACTTGACACGCGCCGTCGCTTTCGGCAGGATGAAAACAGCTTCTCAATCGCGAGCACATCAACGAGCGCACGCTCAAAGGACGGAGGATGATTCGGATGTCTCTGACCCGATTGGCTGTATTCGTTGCCCTTGTGTTCTGCGGCGGGATGGTGGTCGACGCCCAAGCCTCGGCGGAATCGCAGTTTACATACCAGGGACGGCTGGACATGCACGCCCAGCCGTACACCGGCACGGCGGATTTCCAGTTCACGCTCTGGGATGCTCCCAGCGGCGGGAGCCAGATCGGCTCCGTGAACGCCAAGAACGGCGTCGAGATCGAGGACGGGCTGTTCACGGCCGAACTGGATTTCGGCGCCGAGCCGCTGCAGGGCACGCGGTATCTGCAGATCCGCGTCCGGGCGCCGAGCGGGTCGGGCGATTTTTTCACCTTCCCCGACCGCACACGCATCAGCGCCTCGCCCTTCTCCATCCGGACGCGCGGCCTGTATGTGAACGAGGCCGGCAACCGGGTGGCGATCGGGACGCAGGACCCCACCCACACCCTCCATGTGACGGGTTCATCGCCTTCGACGGCGTTGTTCCAATCGTCGAGCCCCGACGGATCCAGCATGAACCTCAGCAGCACCGGTCCCGGCGGGCGGGGCTGGATGTTTACCTCGTCCGCATCGAGCACGCCCGGGGGCGCGGGCAAGCTGCTGATCTATCCCGCAGGTACGACGAACTTCGGCGACAACGCCCTGACGGTGCACCCCTCCGGCGTTCTCGGCGTGCTCACCACCAGCCCGCAGGACTCGATCCACATCGGCAGCGGCGCGTTGCGTTTCCCCGACGGATCCCGTCAGTTCAGCGCGTACGCGCCGGTCATCGCCGATGTCCCGGTCGTGAGTTTCGTTGTACCCGGCAATGGTCAGAACACGCTTAACTCTATTGTGCCAGGCGCGCAGCCGGGCATGACGGTCGTCGTCACGCCCCCGTACGACCTCTGGCCGTTCCACTCGATCGGCTTCGCCCGAGTAATCGCGCCCGACACGGTGCGATTCTCGGTCGTCAGCAACGCCGCCGGCGACCGTACCTATAGCGCGAACACATGGCGTTTCATGGTTTTCCCCTGATGCGCTTGCTCAACGCACACGCGGCCCGGCGTTCGATCCTCTGACTCGATCGGACCTGACTGATTCAACCTCCAGCAAAGAAAGGCACATCGAATGCGTCCCTCTCGGAACATCCTGGCGGTCTTTGCGATCTTGATGGGCGGTCTGACCCTGGCCCAGGCCCAGTCCGTAACTTCATCGGAGTTCACCTACCAGGGCCGGCTGGATTTCCAGGGCCAGCCCTACATCGGGGGGGCGGACTATCGGTTCTCGCTCTGGAGCGCGGCCACGGGCGGCGAGCAGATCGGATCCACCGCGCAGAAATCCGGTGTGCAGGTGCAGGACGGGCTGTTCACCGTCAACCTGGATTTTGGCCCCAACGCGGTCGGCCAGAGCCGCTGGCTTGAGATCGCGGTGCGCACCCCGGCCTGGGACGGTTCCGGAACTGAACCGGACTTCTTCACGCTCAGCCAGCGCCAGCCCATCACGAACTCGCCGTACTCGGTCCACACCCGCGGCATATTCGTCAACGAGGCCGGGGACCGGGTTGCGATCGGCACCCAGAGCCCCACACACACCCTGCATGTAGCGGGTTCATCAAAGAACACGGCGTTGCTCAGTTCTTCAAGCCCGTCCGGCACGACGCTCCAACTGAGCAACACCAGCGCGGGTGGGCGATTCTGGTCGCTCACCTCGGGCGGTTCTTTAACATCCGAAGGCGCCGGAAGGCTGCACTTCGGCTTTGGCTCGAACCCCGGCGCAGGCAGCACCATCTTCACCCTTTCCCCGCTGGGTGGGATCGGGATTCTCACATCGAACCCGCAGGACCCGATTCACCTCGGCGCGGGTGCGATGCGTTTCCCGGATGGTTCCCGCCAGTCCACCGCCTACGCGCCGATCGTGGCGAATGTCGCGTTAGGAAGTTTCACTGTGCCGAGCGGCGGCGAGAACACCCGGACTTTCGCCGTAACCGGCGCTCAGCCGGGCATGATGGTCGTCGTCACGCCCCCGTATGACCTCTGGCCGTTCCACTCGATCGGTTACGCCCGGGTGATCTCGGAGAACCTGGTGCGATTCTCGATCGTCAGCGGCGGGGGGGGCCAGCGAACCTACAGCGCGAACACATGGCGCGTCACCGTCATCCCGTAAACCACGACGCGCTGCCGGAACGATCCCCGGCCGCGCACGCCCCGCAGGCCAAGGACCACACCATGCCCCAGCACCGCTTCTCATTCGTCCAGGCCCTTGCCGCCCTGACGGCGGCGGCCTCCGGATCGCTCGCCATGCAGCAGGGCGGGCCGGATTACTCGATCCCGTGGTACAACATCGGCTCCGGTGGCGGCACCAGCTCCGCTGGGCCGTACACCCTCTCCGGCACCATCGGCCAGCACGAGGCGTCCGGCCCCTCCGAGGCCGGGCCGTACACGCTGACCGGCGGCTTCTGGGCGGGCGTCGCGCCCTCCAGCCCGGGCTGCTCGCCCGCCGACCTGGCCGAGCCGTTCGGCGTGCTCAACTTCTTCGATGTCGCCGCGTACATCGCCCTCTACAACGCCGGCGATCCGGCGGCCGACTTCACCGGTGACGGGCAGCTCAACTTCTTCGATGTCGCCGAGTTCATCGCGATTTACAACCAGGGCTGCCCGTGATCCGCCGCGCGGGCTGATTTGGTCGGGCTCTTCCCAGCGTGTGCGGGCCGGATCCCCTAAACTGACGGGCCAGTGACCCGCCTGCCCGCCCAGCTCGCCGACCGGCTCCGCCCCTCGTTCGATGGGCGCTTGTGCTGCGTCACCGGCGGCGCGGGCTTCATCGGCGGGCACCTGGCCGAGACCCTCGTCGGCCTCGGCGCCCGGGTGGCGGTCATCGATGACCTGTCCAACGCGAGTGCGGCCCATGTCGCCGGCCTGATCGACCAGGCCCCGGACCGGGTCCGCTTCGTCCACGCCAGCATCCTCGAGCGGTCCGCGCTCGACGAGGCCATGGACGGCTGCGAGCTGGCCTTCCACCTGGCCGCCCTGGGCTCGGTTCCGCGCTCGGTCGAAGACCCGACGCGCACCTGGCTGGTCAACGCCACCGGCACCATGCGGGTGCTCGAGTCGGCCCACCGCTCGGGCGCGAGGCGGCTGGTCTATTCCGCCTCAAGCAGCGCGTACGGCGACAACCCCGACCTGCCCAAGCGCGAGACCATGGCCCCCGAGCCGATGTCGCCCTACGCCGCCGCCAAGCTGGCCGGCGAGTCGCTTTGCCGCGCGTGGTCGGCCTGCTACGGGCTGGACACGGCGTGCCTGCGCTACTTCAACATCTTCGGCCCGCGCCAGGCCGCCGACTCGGCCTACGCCGCCGTCGTCCCCGCGTTCATCAAGGCCCTGGCCGGGGATCGCGCCCCGACGGTCTACGGCGACGGCGGACAGACCCGTGATTTCACGCATGTCTCTAACGCCGTCGCGGCCAACCTGCTCGCCGCCGCCAGCCCCCGCGACCTTGCCGGGGGCGTGGCCAATATCGGCGCGGGCGTGCGCACCAGCGTCAACGACCTGGCCGCCCGGCTCGCGGCCCTGTGCGACCGCCCGGACCTGACCCCCGAGCACCAGCCCGCCCGCGTCGGTGAGGTCCGTGATTCGGTCGCCGACATCTCGGTCGCCCGGGACCTGATCGGCTACGAGCCGGTCACCGACCTGGAAACGGGCCTGGCCCAGACCGTCGACTGGTACCGAGGGCGGACCGCCGCCGACGCCGGCGAGGGCCGCCGATGACCCCGCGAACCCTGATCGAGGGCTTGCTGGGCCTGACGGCCCTCGGGTTCTCCACCCGGTTCCGGGTGGGCGGGGCCTACTGGCGGTGGCGGATGCACACCGCGTTCCCCGGCGGCCGACCGGCCGAGGGCGGGCGGATGGCCCTTGTGCGGCTGGCCCTCGAATACGGGGCCTGGGCCTGGCGGACCCGGCGTCTGCGCTAATTCACGCCCTGATCGGCCTGTTCTCGCCCGATTGGGGGCAAGAATCCCGTATCAACAGTCCGATACCGGTCGGACACACGGAGCACGCCATGACCGAGTCCAACAAGAGCCAGCCATCCGGATCATTCACCCACGCGTTCCTGCCCGGCCTGATCCTCGGGCTGGTCATCGGCGCGGTCGCCGGCGCTTTCCTGCCAGACTGGTTCAGCGGCTCCAGGATCCCCGCGCCCACCGGCGAGGCCCTCAGCGGCGAGCGCTACGAAGGCCCGGGGGGCTCGCGCGACCGAACCGACTCGGCGATCGACGAGGATGTCTTCGACGACGGCGGCGACCGCATCGACCCGCAGGACCCGCCCGCGGACGAACCGCCCGCCGACCAGCCCTGATCGCCGGTTGACATCCCGCCCGCGCGCGGGTTGACTGCCCGCATGCCTGACCGCGCCCGGTTCCTCCTCGCCCAGCACGCCGAAACAACCCGACTGCTCGGGGTGGATTTTCTGCCGATCGGCCGCGCCCCCTCCGCCAGTATGGTGGCGGTCGAGCCGGAACCCGCCCCGGGCCCGGAGCCCCATCCCAGGGTTGAGCCGGTCCAGAAGCCCGCAGTCCGAGCGGCCCCGGCCGCCGAGATCGAGCCCAAGCCCCCGACCGCGCCAATCGCGTCGGTCCGTGCCTGCCACGAGCATCTGGAAGAGCCACAGGCCAAGCTCGACGCCGTGCGCGAGCGGTACATCGCCGATGCGCCGCACCAGCACTTCGTCACGGCCCACACCAACATCGTCTTCGGCGAGGGCGACCCCCGCGCCCGGCTCATGTTCGTCGGCGAGGCCCCGGGCGAGACCGAGGACCAGACCGGGCGTCCGTTCGTCGGCCGGGCCGGGCAACTCCTGGAGAAGATGATCAACGCGATGGGCCTCAAGCGGGAGGAGGTCTACATCTGCAATGTGCTTAAGACCCGCCCGCCGAACAACGCCACGCCCACCAGCGAGGAGGCGCGGCTCTGCGCCCCCTACCTGGTCGAACAGATCCGCATCGTCGCGCCCGAGGCGATCGTGACGCTGGGCCTGCCCGCGACGCACCTGCTGCTGGAAACCCGCGAGCCGATGCGATCGGCCCGGGGCCGGTGGTGGACCTTCCCCCCCACCCCCCCCGCCCCCCCCGGTGCTGACGGGGGGTTCTCCGGGATCGGGGCGGCCGGCTCGATCTGGGACGCCGACCTGCCGGAGATCCCGGTCATGCCGACCTACCACCCGGCGTATCTGCTGCGGTCGTACACGGAGGAGAACCGGCGGAAGGTCTGGTCGGACCTGCGCCTGGTGATGGACCGGCTCGGCCTGAACGCCTGAGGCCCGCGATTCGCCCGGATGTGGGGATTTTTTGGAAAGATCGTTCCCCGGTCAAAATCGCGATGAGATCACGCAACCATCAGGCCGACACGGCGTATTGACTGCTGTCCAAAGGCGAGGGGCATCACGCCCAACCCGGCAGCGATTCCGCCGGCCGCCTCGGAACACATCTGAAACCGACCCCCACGAGACTCGGCGCTCGACCTTTGTGTTGGGCGCCGGGTTTATTTTTGCCCCGGCCATAAGGCGGCCACAATCCGGCCAGAGCAGGGTGCGGAAGAACACCGGGGTGGATATCCGGTGAATTTTTCGAAAAGGGGGTTGCAGTTTTTCCCTGTCCGATAAACTGGGGGTGTCTCATGGGGTGGATTGCTTCGTCCCATGCTCTGTCTTGCGGGCTTGTGAGAGGGCCCGTTTCAGCACACTGAGAGATCAAGAAGAAGGAGAGGAAAACATGTTGCAACAGATGCTTGTGGCGGGGGCCGGGGCGGCCATCCTGTCGGTGACCGCGTCCGGCCAGGTGATCTTCGGGAACTACCCGCCGAGTAACGACGGCACGCAGTCCGCCGCGCTCGGTGAGTTGCGTCAGAAGTCGTTCCGCTTCACGATGGGCGCCGATTCGCTCGGCGCGGGCGATCTGATGTTGCGGCTGCGGAACTTCGAGGCCACCGACCAGGTGATCGTCGAACTGCGCGACTTCACCGGGAGCAATCTCGCCCCGGGCACGAACACGCTTTTGAACTTCAACGCGCCGACCGGCGGCGGGGCGGACATCGCCGACTATCTGTTCACGCCGGACGGGTCGTTCACGCTGCAGGCCAACGCCACCTACTGGCTGGTGGTCAGCGGCGGGGCGGGGACCTCGTTCGACTGGATGGCCTCCAGCCCCGGCATCGCGCCGACCGGCCTGGCCACCTTCGGATCGACCTCGTTCACGACCAACGCGGGCGGCACCTGGACGAACTCGGGCATCATCAATACCTTCGAGTTCCGCGTGATCCCCACGCCGGGCGTGCTGGCGATGGCCGGGGCGGCCGGGCTGATCGCGGGTCGGCGTCGGCGCGGGTAAGTACGGACCGTTTCACTTCTTTATTCGAGCGTTCCATACCCCGGTCGAACGGGGTTTTTCTTTTTCTGCAATCCACAGGCCTGTGACTGCAACACAAGTTTGTGGACGAAAAACACAGATCTGTGGATTCATGCCGATCAAGCAGTGCTTTCGCCTTGGTGCATCCACAGATCTGTGTTTTCCGCACATCTGCGGCGTTCTTTGATCAAATGATGGTTGACCCCCACCCCCCCCATGGTACTTTATGGCTGCGGTGTGTTTTTCCGCACTTCGGATTCGCCGCCATCGCGGCACGGAGGAAACGGCATGGCCAGGCACCGACGCGGATTCTCGATGATTGAGCTGATGGTCTCGATCGGGGTCCTGTCGATTCTCGTGGGGCTGATGCTGCCGGCGCTCAGCGGCTCGCTGTCCAGGGCGAAACTCACGGCCGACATGGTGCGGATGCGTGACGCGGCGAACATGATCGGTGTGTACACGGCGGACTATCGAGGCGTATATCCGATCTCGGATCTCTCGCCCGGCATCTACAAGATCGGAAAATACTGGCTCCGCCCGATGCTCGCGGGCGGATATTATGGCGACATCCGCGAGATCGACAACTATTCTGATGCCGCCGGTTCTGACCCGAGCGTGATGATGTCCGCCGCGATGGCGTACGATTGGCGTCGGATGATTCCCGGGCAGACCGTGGATGCTTCTCGGCAATATCCGAGGCCGGTGCGCACCGATCAGGTCGTGTTTCCGTCACTTAAAGGCCTCGTGTTTCGGGCCATGTCCGACGGGCCGCCCAGGTCGCTGCGGTTTCCCACAGAGATCCAGATGTTCTGCTGCACGCAGGAACTGTGGGAGTTCCCGGTGGCGAACGCCGACGCCTCCGCGGTTTCTGGTCACTGGCGGTTCTTCAACGGCGGTCGCCCGTTGCACCTTGAGAACGATGTTGGCATGCCCGTTCTCTCGACCTGGTCGGGAGTGCGGGGGGTTGACCGATAACACAGGATTCTGGAGATTTGACAATGAAAGCGCAAAGCATTATCGCGTTCCTGGCTCTCTTCTCGCTCACAGTATCGCTTCTCGCTCAGGTGGTCTCGCCCTGCTGCACTCCGGTCCATTCTTTCCCCCCGCCGCCGGGTGGCGGGGAACCGTGCTCCGGCTCTGAAACGGTGGTGTGCGAAGAAGCCCCGGCTTTCTCTCTGGAGGGAAACGAGGTCGGATCATTGAAATACGCTCGGTGCTACACATGGTCAACAGGTACCGGGAGTTTCGTTCAGGACGACTGCGCGTTTGATCCTGATCCCAACTGGACATATGTCGGAAACATGGGTAACGGGGTTTGCTGCTACATTGACACGCAACTCGTTTCTCCTCCGACTTATACCTACAGAGGGTTTAAGATCCGCTCTTGTGTCACAGAGTGTGAAAGTGTGAAAAGGTGATTAGTTTATGATTGGCAATTTTTGTAGACTGCTCTGCTGTGTGATGGCGATGCTCTCCTGCAGTGCGGCAGAGGGGTCCGTTCAAGCCTTTCTGCAGGCGAGTCGCTCGTGGTTGCCGGACGGGCCGGTCATCATGACCCGCGAAGCGGTCGGAGAAGCGATCGGCTTGGCCTATGCCGGGTATGACCCGACGACCGGCCCCTGGTTCATGGCCGGTCCGATGGTCAGCGGCGGACGCGACGCGTCCGGACGGAGCTATCTCATCAAAGCCGGGCAAGATGAGATCATTACGCCGGTGCACGAACCGCTCCCCTATCACATCGGAACGCTTCTTCCTGTCGCGATACTCGCCTCGATGCATGAACGCCCGGGCATCATCACCGAAGCGGTTCAAAGAGATGGTTCCTGGCTCGTGACCTATCGGGTGACGATGGACCGGACGAAATCGCCGCCCGTCACAAAGCAGTTTGTTGCGCAGTTTGATGCCGCGAGTGGACGCATGCGCAGTCATGAGCGAAGTGATGCCGAAGACCGACAGCGCGTTGAGTTTGACCTCTCAAACCCCCGTTTGGAGCGGATGATCGACCGTGATGGCGGACCCCAGCACAAGGTGTCGCTGGAATCCGATGTCACCGCTGCATCATTCACCCCCGAAGCGATCCGTGCCCGGATGAAGGCCGCTGACATCGCGATCCAGCAGAAGTCTGCGGCGGTTCTTGCCGGCTATGTGGAGGATGGCGAGGGCAACTGGTCCCCGCCCAGCCGTGAACAGGAGACAATCCCGTACGCGGGCAACGCGGTGAAGCGGTTCCGTATCCCGCTGATTTTGCTGGGGGTCGTTCTTGCTGGCGTCGCGGCGATCGAGTTGTTCAGGCGGCGTGGGGCAGCATGAATCGGTTGTGGGCGTCTGCCATCGCCTTGCGGCTCATGAAAGTGGTCTTGGCGGCCTCTGGTCTGGTTGTCCTGTGGCTCGGTCTGGCCAAGCTCGACGATGCGGGAGCTTTTGTGGCCGTGGTCGAATCGCACGGGCTGGTGCCCGCCGACGCCGTTCAGCCGCTGTCTTCGCTGTTTATCGCGATTGAGATATTCTGCGGCGCTTTGATACTGTGGTGCTCCCTCGGTGCGGCATCCCGCGCATCGTGGGGCGCTGCGGCGTTGACGGCCCTTTGCCTGAGTATGACCGCGTACGCCATGATGCTCGTCGTCCGTCCGCCCCCCGAAGCGGTCCCGTGCGGGTGTGCGGGCGGGGGTGCGCTGGTCGAGTCGTGGGCGCCAATCATGGCCCGCAACGCGTGGCTGACGACCGGCGCGGCGGTGCTGACGCTTTGCTTTGTCGGGCTCGGTCGAGCAAAGCTGGGCCGCGACTCGGATACTCAGGGCGCGGCCGGGGCGCTGATCGGGTTGCCGTCCGCGTCGCGGTTGGAAAAGTCCAGTTCGGTGTCCGGGTCGAGGACCTCGTAGCGGGTGATGAACCAGCTCGGGCTGGTGCGCCAGCGGACGGTGAAGTCGAAGGCGACGATGTCGCCGACGCTCATGCCGGACAGGTCCAGGCCGTCGGCGACGGGGAAGGGCATGACCATGGCGGCCATGCCGGGCACGCCGCGGGCGTTGACGCCGATCTCGCCGTCGCGGTTGAGGAAGTGGGGGATGTGCTCGTGCTGGATGCGCAGCTCGCTGGCGGGGTTGCCGGGCTGGGGCATCGAGATGACGACGCCGCGGATGTCGGTGTAGACGTCCTCGCGGACGATCTCAGAGCCGAGGGGGTCCGACGCGGCGGGCGGCTCGGGCGCGTCGCGGGAGCAGGCGGGCACCAACGCAACGACGCCCGCGGCCGCGACGAGCGCGAGCAGCGGGCGTTGGATGGAGTTCAAGTCAGGCACGGCGCACCCTTCCGGGGCTTTACGCCTTCTCGACCTTGAGGTACTGCTCGACGGAGGCGAGGTCGGGGCTGATGTCGAAGGTGAAGGGCATGGTCCACGAGGCGCCCTGCTCGCAGCGCGCGATGCGGGCGGCCTTCTCGCGGGAGTGCCACATCCGGTTGCCGCGGATGTAGGAGTTCATGCGCCGGCGCCGGAGCATCTGGGCGCGGGCGAGGCCGCGCTTGATGTCGGGGTCGCGGCGCATGAGCCGGACGATGGTGTCGCGGGCGCCCTTGTTGTTGGGCACGCGCTCCACGGTGCAGGTAACGGTCTGGCCGGCGTTCAGGGTGTCGATCATGGCCCACTCCCGGCCCGCGCTGTTCGCGGGCCCTGGCAAGGTTCAAAGCGTTCATTCCCCATCATCGCTACGGCCACCCAGCCGGACGCGTCGGGCCCAAAGTCTACGCATGCAAAGGATCGGGTCCACCGGTCCACCTAGAGTTGGGGCCACGGAGGACGCACGATGGACGCCATACCAGGACAGAACCCGAACCAGCCCCCGGCCCCCAAGTTCGATGGGTCGGCCCCCAACCAGAACAAGCCCAAGCTCCGCAAAGTGAGGGGTTTCCCGTTCCCGGTGCAGACCCCCGACGGGGAGCAGCAGGTGCTCCTGGGTCTGGCCGACGCCCAGCAGATCTCTCAGAAGATGGTGGTGACCCAGCCAGCGTTCCAGGCGGTGCTGCCGCTGATGGACGGCAGCCGGGACATCGACCAGATCGTCGCGGAGGTGGGGCGTGGGCTCCAGCGGCCGATGCTCGAGCAGTTTGTGGCCCAGCTCGACGACGCGGCCCTGATCGTCGGTCCCAAGCACGAGGCCATGCTCGCCGAGCTGCGGGAGAACTTCGACAAGTCCGACCACCTGCCGCCGGGCTCGACCGCCCAGGTCGCCGACGCCCTGGTCATGCAGGAGTTCGGGCAGGAGGCCACGGAGGAGCAGAAGGCCGAGCACGGCCCGGCCAAGCTGCGCGAGATGATGGACAAGTGGATCGACGCGGCCCTGGAGAAGGTGGAAAGCCCCGCCTTCAACGCGTTGCCCAAGGCCATCGTCGCGCCGCACCTGGATTATCCCCGCGGGTGGTACAACTACGCCCAGGTCTACGGGCGGATGCGTGTGGTTGACCGGCCGGACCGGGTGGTGATCCTCGGGACGAACCACTTCGGCCAGGCCACCGGCGTGTGCGGCTGTGATAAAGGATTCGCCTCGCCGCTGGGGATCTGCCCGGTGGATGCCGAGCTGGTCGAGAAGCTCCGCGGCCGGCTGGGGGACAAGGCCGAGGCGCTCTTCCGGGATCGGTTCGACCACGAGAACGAGCACTCGATCGAGTTCCACATCCCCTGGATCCAGCATGTGCTGGGGGCGGACGAAGCGGGAAACTTCCCCAAAGTGTTCGCCGCGTTGGTGCATGACCCGATCGTGAACAACGGCGAGTCGTACGACGGGCAGGGCCTGGACCTGGACCCGTTCGTCGAGGCGCTCAAGGCGACCCTGGACGAGTTGGGTGGGACCACCCTGGTCGTGTCCTCCGCGGACCTGTCCCATGTGGGCCCGTCCTTCGGGGATCAGCAGCGGCTCAACGGCGAGGAGGGCCCCGGCGCGGAGTTCCGCGCCAAGGTGGCCGGCCACGACCGGGAGATGCTCCAGATGGTCACCGAGAAGCGGATGGAGGACCTGATCGGCTCGCTGGCGTGGCAGCAGAATCCCACGCGGTGGTGCTCGATCGGCAACATGACGGCGACGATCCGGGTGGTCGATCCCGAGCGGGTCGAGTTGCTCAACTATGCCGCCGCGATGGACCCGGAGGGCACGACCTTCGTGTCCTCGGCGGCGATGGCGATGTGGTGATCCCGCCTGTGTCACAGGACTGTCACGGGCCCGGCGTGCGCCGGAACCGGGGCGGCCGCGGGTCGTACCGTTGGCGGCGGGTTCGGGTAGGATCCGCTCCCCCTTCCGGGTGTTTCCCGGGCGGATGAGGACAAACGAAGGAGCAGCCTATGGGCTCGTCGGACGTGTGCTGGGGAATCGAGATGGGCTTCGGCGCGATCAAGGCGCTCAAGCTCGAGCAGGACGGCGACGACCTGAAGGTGCTCGACTTCGCCGTGATCAACCACGCCAAGGTGCTGTCGACGCCGGACCTGGACCAGGACGACGCGATGCGGGTGGCGCTGGGGACGCTGGCGAGCCAGAAGGACCTGAGCGGGGCGCGGATCTCGATCTCGCTGCCGGGTCACCAGAGCTTCGCCCGTTTCGCCAAGCTGCCGCCGGTGGACCCCAAGAAGGTGGCGGACATCGTCAAGTTCGAGGCGGTCCAGCAGATCCCGTTCCCGCTGGACGAGGTCGAGTGGGACTACCAGACCTTTGTTTCGCCCGACTCGCCGGACATCGAGGTGGGCATCTTCGCGGTGACGCGTGAGCGGATCAACAACCGCCTGTCGATGCTGGCCGATGTGGGCCTGACGCCGGACTGGGCGACGATCTCGCCGGTGGCGGCGTACAACGCGATGGCGGTGGACCTGGGCTTCACCGAGGACAGCCCCGGCACGATCATCCTGGACATCGGCACGGTGGCGACGGACCTGATCATCGCCGAGGCGGGTCGGGTCTGGGTGCGGACCTTCCCGATCGGCGGGCACCAGTTCACCGAGGCGCTGGTCTCGGCGTTCAAGCTCAGCTACACCAAGGCCGAGAAGCTCAAGCGCGAGGCCGAGCAGACCAAGCACGCCCGCCATGTGTTCCAGGCCATGCGCCCGATCTTCGGGGATCTGGCCCAGGAGATCCAGCGCTCGATCGGCTTCTACCAGTCGGTGCACCCCGACGCGGACCTCAAGCGGCTGATCGGCCTGGGCAGCACCTTCAAGCTGCCGGGGTTGCGCAAGTACCTCAAGCAGCAGTTGCAGCTCGATGTCTACCGCATCGAGCAGTTCAAGAAGCTCTCGCTCGACGGCCCGCAGGCTGGCGAGTTCCAGGCGGCATCGCTGAACCTGACCACCGCCTACGGCTGCGCCCTGCAGGCGCTTGGCCTGTCCCCCATGCGGGCCAACCTCATGCCCGTCACCGTGCTGCGTGACGCGATGTGGAAGCGCAAGGTCCCGTACTTCGCGGCGGCGGCCGGCCTGGCCGCGGCGACCGCCGGGGCGATGTTCGTCCGGCCGCTGATCGACTCGGCCGCCTTCCAGGGCGCCGAACGGCCGACCATCCTGCAGACCGTGGTGCGCGAGGCCACCTCGCTCTCGGCCGAGGCCCGCCAGGCGGGCGTGACCAGCGGGGCCGAGTCGGACCTCCGCGCGGCCCGCATCGTTTCGCTGCTCGACGGGCGCGGGCTGTATGGGTATGTGCTCAACGACGCAGCCCGGCTCGTGTCGCTGACCAACGAATCGGCCGAGCGTGCGGCCCGGACCGACCAGCGTCTGGCCGACGCCATGGCCGGCGGGCCGGCCATCGAGCTGGTCAACCTGCGGACCGCGTTCCGCGCGGGCGACGCCGGCGCCGACGCGATGGGCGGCATGGACCCCGATCCGTTCGCCGATCCCCGCACGGGTCCCCGCCAGACCGGCGGGGACGCCACGCCGGCCGAGGCCCGCGGCAAGGACCGCGTGCGCGTCACAGGCACCTTCCGCGTCGCGGCGCCGAACATCGAGCGGTTCATGCTCGAGGTGCTCGAACCGGTGATCAAGGAACAGCTCGCCGGACAGGGCGAGGCCTACCGCGTGGTGGTCGGCCAGGTCCCCTGGGCCATCGGCCAGGCGGGCGACGACTTCGGCGGGCGCGGCGGCGGGGCACGCCCGGGCACGGCGGCCCCCGACTGGCGCGACCCGGACCGTGGCGCGGGCGGACGAACCGCGCCGAGGGACTTCGGCCAGGGCGGTGATCCGAACCAGCTCGCGCCGTTGCCGCCGCCCCCGGCGGAGCGGCCCGGCATGCAGACCGTGACCGTCACGTGGTACGCGGTGCTCGAGCCCCGCGCCGAAGGAGGTGACCTGTGAGTGGCGTGCTCGGCTGGGTGAAGAAAAACCTGATCATCGTCATCGCCGTGGTGCTCATCCTGGTGTTCCTGCCGGTGGGCTGGGTGTTCTCGTCGGGCTGGAACCAACGCGTCAAGAACGCCGCCACCCAGGCGTACAACAGCACCCGCGGCGAGCTGGACCGCGCCGGATCGGTGACTTACTCGCTGCCCGCGGTGCTCGAGGGTGAGCAGCCGATCTCCGAGTCGCGTGCGCCCAACCGGCGCGTGACCGAGTTCTTCCAGCAGCAGAAGGACATGCGCGTGGCGCAGGTCGAGGATGTCGTCCGTCGCGGCACGGCGTTCAACCGCGGTGATCACGCCGAGCTCGTCCCGGGCCTGCTGCCCCGGGCCGCCAACAACAGCGCCCTGCGTCTGCTGGGCCTGGAGATGGCCGAGCAGATCGCCGGGACGCGCGACTCGGCGGGCAATGTCATCCGCCCGTCCGTCTACGACCAGCTCCTCCGGCGGCTCAACGCGGGCGGACCGCCCGATCCGGCCGAGCTGGGCGGCGTGCTGGCCGAGTTCGGCACCCGCGAGCGGGAACGCTTCAGCGCCGGGAGCACCGACGGACGCCTGACCGACGCCCAGAACCGGGAAATCGGCGAGGTGATGGTGCGCCGGCGTCTGCAGGAGTACGCCGGCCGCGCCCGTTCGCTGAACTTCTACGCCTCGATCGACGCCCTGCGCGGCGGTCAGGGCGACACCGGCTGGTCCCGGATCCCTTCCGTGCCGCCCTCCCAGAGCGAGATCACCGAGGCGCGGGCCTTCGTCTGGCTGTGGGACTACTGGGTCATCACCGATGTGCTCGAGGCCGTGGCCCTGGCGAACACCGACCCGATCAGCGGCTCGATGACCGTGCCCGACGCGCCGATCAAGCGGGTCGAGCGCCTGCGAATCGCCGCGGTCGACCTCCCCGCGGCTGGCGGCGCCGACGCGGGCGCGCAGGACGACTTCGGCTCGTTCGGCGGGCGTGACGCCTACGCGGGCGGCGATCCCTACGGCTCGCCGACCGGAGCGGCCCCGACCGGCCCCGTTTCCCACACCGGACGCACGGGCGACGACGCCTACGACATCCGGCGCGTCGAGCTGACCGTCATCGCCTCGTCCCGCGATCTGCCCCGCCTGTTCGAGGCCCTCGGCCGCGTCAACTACATGACCGTCACCGGCGTGCAGGTCGACCCGGTGGATGTCTGGGCCCACCTCGAATCGGGCTACTTCTACGGCGACGACCATGTCGTCCGCGCCACGATCGACATCGAGACGGTCTGGCTGCGCTCCTGGACGCTCCCGCTCATGCCCGACCGGGTCCGCCAGGCCCTCGGCGCGCCGGTTGACGCCCCCGCGGGCGCCGGTGACACGGGTTTCGACGACGGTCCCTGATCCGTCCGGCCCGCTCCGGCGGGAACGGGCCGCGGAACGACGAGTGAACAGACAACCACCGCGCCGCACGACGGCCGCACGAAACGCATCCGAGGCAACACCATGAAGGTCAAGGGCATCAACCCGATCGAGCAGCACATCGAGAAAATCGTCCTGGGCCTGGTGCTCCTGGCCCTGCTCGCCGTGCTGGCGTTGCAGTTCCTCACGCAGCCGAACCAGGTGCAAGCGGGCACCCGGGCCGTGCCGCCGCAGGACGTGTTCGTCGTGCTCCAGCGTCAGGCAGAGTCGATCGACTCGCAGATCAAGGACACGGCCCCCGCCCTGCCCCCCGTGCAGGAGACGGACCTCGTCCAGCGCTACGACCGCGCCTTCGAAGGCGCGGCCAGCGGGCCGGTGCGCCTGGCCGCACCGCTCGGACGCCCCCTGAACATCGCCGCCGCGACCGGCGCGGACATCGGCTCAGCCGGGCCGTCCTCGGACGAGGTGGCCGTCCTGCGGGTCCCGCGGACCTCCAAGCCCATGGCCGGCTCGCAGTGGGGCACGCTCGACCCGTTCGCCCTGATCGAAGTGCCCGAGTACGCCCGCTTCGTGCCCGAAGCGCAGCCGTACGACTTCCCCTCCGTGACAATCGAGGCCACCTTCTCCGGCACGGCCCTGCGCGAGGTGCTCAGCCCCGCCGAGGGCGCGGGCGTGCCCCGCCGCTTCTGGCAGGGCACGGGCATCGCCCTGCTCGGCTTCGAGGCCGAACGCCAGCGTCGGCTTCCCGACGGCTCCTGGTCCGACCCCGAGCCGATCACCCTGCCCCCCGGCTCGGCCCGGCCCACGCGCGCCGTCACGCCCGAGGACGGCCTGCCCGAACTGACCGAGGTGGTCAGCAACGCCAACGCCGCCGCCCCGGATGTCCAGCGTCCCCTGCTGCCCCCGATCATCGCCGGCCCCGAGTGGCTGCCCCCCAGCGAACGTGTGGCCGACGCCCGGACCCAGCTCTCCCGCGCCGACCGCATCCGCCGCGACCTTGAGCGGGCCGTGGCCGAACTCGAGCGGCTCGAGAGCCCCGGGGGCGCCCGAGACCCGCGCCAGCCCGCGGACCGCGAACGCCGCCCCACCGTGACCCGCGACCCAGGAGCCCCCACGCCGGCCAACCAGCGCCGCATCGAACAGCTCCGGCGTCAGATCGAGGACTACCGCAACGAGCTGCGCGAGCTGGGCGAGCCCGACCCGACCCAGCAGACCGGCGTCGCCGGGCGCTCCGACGACCGACCGACCATCCGCCCGTCGGCCCAGGCCGGACAGATTGCCCTGCTCGAGCAGGAGACCGTCCAGCTCTGGACCCACGACCTCGGCATCGAGCCCGGCGCGACCTACCGCTACCGCACCCGGGCCGTGGTCAATAACCCCCTGTTCCGCAAGGGCCCGGTCCTCGACCAGGGCGACAGCGACCTGCAGGCCGCGTCGTCCCAGCCGTTCTCACGCGGGGCCTGGTCGGACTGGTCCGAGCCGGTCGTGGTGGGCGCCAGGGAGTACTACTTCATCGCCGCCGCCGACGCCGAGGGGGCGTTGAGCTCCGGCCGGTCCACGGCCACGGTCGAGGTCTTCCGGATGTACTACGGCCACTATCGCAAGGCGTCGCTGACGCTCTCCCCGGGCGACCCGGTCGAGGGCACGCTCCGCGTGCCGGAGAACCTCTACCTGATGGACACCCGCGTCCTGGAGGCCCGTGAGGCCGCTGAGGCCCTCGCGGGCGAGGGCGGCTCGCTGCCCGCGGGGATGACCCGCTCGCCCTCCCGGCTGCCCGTGCGGCTCGGAGCGGTGCTGTTGGATGTCGCCGCCCGTCCCGTTCCGGTGACCGATGAACTGGGCCGCACAATCACCCAGACCGAGGTGATCCTGCGTGGTCCCGACGGCGGCATCATTGTCCGAATCCCCCGCAGGGACACGGCCAGCCCGTCGTACACCCAGGCGAACGCCTCGGCCAACGCCCCGACCCGGAATATCCTGCGGGAGCCGGGGGTTCAACCAGCCCGGAGCCCGTCGGCGGACCTGTTCCGCCCGCGGGCCGAGGAGCCCTGAGCCGCAGCGCGGTCCGGACGCCGGCCAAGGCCGGAGCCAGGCCGCGCAAGCCCCGCCGGGTGGATTCCCCGGTCCGGGGCTGGGGGGAGCAGAAATCTGCAACCCCTTGCAGGAATTGTTGATCCGGCAATTTGACCGCGTCTTGATACAAGCTAGCATCACCTCCGCCCCATCACGGGGCGAAACCGGGAGACGGCCGGCGGATGCCGGTCCCACCCCAGCCTCTGTGACAAGTGCATGACGACGAGCAGAGGGCCCCATCGGGCGGCCCGGTCGCGTTGATCGCGAACCGGGGTGTCACGGATGGGGCGGCGAAACCGAGAAATCTCAGAGTAGCGTAAGTTGGCGCCTGTGCGAAGGGGGTTCATCCCCGGATCGCGGGTCGCTCGTCCAGGCCGTTGAATCGTTGCGGCAAGGGCGGGTGTGCGAACAGACCTCCCGGAACCGGTGGTTGCGGACGCGAAAGCGTGCGTGGCCGGCGGCGTCCGGTCGGTGTGATCAAGCCAGAAAGGGCGCATGGCGGATGACTTGGCGTCGAGAGGCGATGAAGGACGTGGGAACCTGCGAAAAGCCATAGGGAGCTGGTAACCGAGCTGTGATCTATGGATGTCCGAATGGGGAAACCCACCCGCAAGGGTATCGTGCGCTGAATGCATAGGCGTACGAGGCGAACCCGGGGAACTGAAACATCTCAGTACCCGGAGGAAAGGAAATCAACCGATACTCCGTAAGTAGCGGCGAGCGAAAGCGGATTGTTGTGAACCCGGTGAACGCGTTGGAATGCGCGATCGAAGAAGGTGAAAATCCTGTAGCCGGATGTAGCAACTCAGCCCTCGAGTAGGTTCGGGCTCGTGGAACCCGGATTGAACATGGGAGGTCCACCTTCCAAGGCTAAGTACTCCTCGACGACCGATAGCGAATCAGTAAGGTGACTGAAAGTTGAAAAGCACCCCTATGAGGGGAATGAAACAGTTCTGAAACCATGCGCTTACAAGCGGTCGGAGCCCTCCGGGGTGACGGCGTGCTTTTTGCATAATGAGCCCGCGAGTTAGTCTCTGTGGCGAGCCTAAGGATTACCGATCCGGAGGCGGAGCGAAAGCGAGTCTGAACAGGGCGTTCAGTCGCAGGGGCTAGACACGAAACCCGTGTGATCTACCCATGGCCAGGTTGAAGGAAGGGTAAAGCCTTCTGGAGGACCGAACCCGTTATCGTTGAAAAGATATGGGATGAGCTGTGGGGAGGGGTTAAAGTCCAATCAAACCGGGAGATAGCTTGTTCTCCCCGAAATAACTTTAGGGTTAGCCTCGGCATGCAACTGTTGGGGGTAGAGCTACTGGATGCGAGGTGGGCCCTTCCAAGGGTACCCCTTGCAACCAAACTCCGAATACCAACAGCCAAGGGCCGGGAGATAGACTGCGAGTGACAATATCCGCGGTCAAAAGGAAAATAATCCGAATCGCCAGCTAAGGTCCCTAAATCCGACTCAGTTCTTAAGGAAGTCAGACTGCCGTGACAACCAGGATGTTGGCTTAGAAGCAGCCATCATTTAAAGAGTGCGTAATAGCTCACTGGTCGAGGAGTCTGGCGCCGATAATTATCGGGAATAAGTCGGATACCGAAGCTGCGGGCTGGGAAACCAGCGGTAGGGGAGCGTTCCATGTGCGGTGAAGTCGTTCCGGAAGGGACGGTGGAGCGCATGGAAGTGAATATGCGGGCTTGAGTAACGATATTGAGGGTGAGAATCCCTCACGCCGTAAGCCCAAGGATTCCTGGGGAAGGGAAATCCGCCCAGGGTTAGCCGGGACCTAAGGCGAGGCCGAAAGGCGTAGTCGATGGACATCAGGTGAATATTCCTGAGCTCCTGCCGAGATCAAAGCGCGGTGCGGATCATGAAACTCCTCTCTCCTGTCAGACGGAGAGGCCTTCGGGCCGTTGAGGGGGGAAGTGGTTCCCAGAAAAGCCGCGTGGGCAAAGCAGGACCCGTACCAAAACTGACACAGGTGGGCGAGGCGAATAGCCTCAGGCGCTCGAGATAACGGTCGTGAAGGAACTAGGCAAATTGACCCCGTACGTTCGCAATAAGGGGGCCCTTCGGGGCGCAGAGAAAAGGCTCTGGCAACTGTTTATCAAAAACACAGCACTGTGCTAACTCGCAAGAGGATGTATACAGTGTGACGCTTGCCCAATGCCGGAATGTCACGGAAGTGGGTTAGCTTTATGCGAAGCTCATGACCTAAGCACCGGTCAATGGCGGCCGTAACTATGACGGTCCTAAGGTAGCGAAGTTCCTTGTCGGGTAAGTTCCGACGCGCATGAATAGCGTAATGACTGGAGCACTGTCTCCACGACCGACTCGGTGAAATAGTAGTGGCGGTGAAGATGCCGCCTACCCGCAGCAAGACGGAAAGACCCTATGAACCTTTACTGCAGGCTCGTATTGGTCACGAGCACAGGATGCGCAGGATAGGTGGGAGGCTTTGAAGCCGGCGTTTAGGCGTCGGTGGAGCCGCTGTTGAGATACCACCCTTCTTGAGTTTGTGGCCTAACCCCGATTCCCGTGAAACCGGGCGGGGGACAGTGCGTGTTGGGCAGTTTGACTGGGGCGGTCTCCTCCGAAAGAGTAACGGAGGAGTGCAAAGGTTGGCTCAGCGCGGATGGAAACCGCGTTTTAGAGTGTAAGAGCACAAGCCAGCTTTACTGCGAGTCCGACGGGACGAGCAGTCGGGAAACCGGGCTCTAGTGATCCTGCGATCGCGTGTGGAAGCGTCGTAGCTCATCGGATAAAAGGTACTCTAGGGATAACAGGCTTATCGCTCCCGAGCGTCCATAGCGGCGGAGCGGTTTGGCACCTCGATGTCGGCTCATCACATCCTGGGGCTGTAGGCGGTCCCAAGGGTTGGGCTGTTCGCCCATTAAAGTGGTACGCGAGCTGGGTTCAGACCGGCGTGAGCCAGGTCGGTCCCTATCTGTTGTGGGCGTTGCAAACTTGTGAGGAGTCAACCCTAGTACGAGAGGATTGGGTTGGACGAACCCCTGGTGATCCTGTTGCGCCGCTAGGCGCACCGCAGGGTAGCTACGTTCGGCAGGGATAACCGCTGAAAGCATCTAAGCGGGAAGCCCCCCTCGAGATGAGGTTTGCTAGCTTTTGCGAGAGACCCCCGGGAGACCACCGGGTTGATAGGCCGCGCGTGTAAGGGTTGAAAAGCCTTCAGCGGAGCGGTACTAACGGTCGAAGGTTTGATCACTCCGACCAGCCGCCGACGGCAACGCCGTCCGGAAGGTCACGCACCAACCACGCATCTGATATCTCTTTCGCCGGCGCGGACTGCTCCAAACGGAGCACACCGCGTCCCTTCTGCTCGTCACCATGCCAAGATCACAATCCAACGCCCGGGACACCGGGCGTCGGACTTTGTCGGTGATCATTGGTTGCGGGTCACACCTGTTCCCATCCCGAACACAGAAGTTAAGCCGTAACCGCCGATGATACTGCTCAGCGGGAAAGTAGGTCGTCGCCGACTCTTCAAGACCCCCGAGGTTCACCCCTCGGGGGTCTTGCCATTTTTGGACCGCCTCTCGCCCGCCCAGCCCGACCAGACCGCCCCCCCAGCCCCCAGGCGTTCAAACTCCGTTCCGAACCCGGATCGGGCCGAACCGCCGCCCCCGTCGGATCGAATAACTTGACCCCGGCGATCGTTCGTATGTTGGAAGGGGAATTGCCCGCATGATATGGATTCATGCCATCTGGATAGGCCTCGTGCTGGCCGTCGTCTTTGAGTTGATCACGGTGGCCCTGCGCTTCGGCCTGGGATGGCGGTCGCCCGAGAGGACCAGCATCATCGGCCGCATCACCCGCGGCTGGCGCATCCACCACGGCTACCCTGGCCTCCTGCTCATGCCCGCCGCCCTGCCCGTCCAGGCGATGATCCCGGGCGCCGAGCCGGGCTGGCTCAGCCTGCTATGGCTCGGCCCGATCGTGCTGGCCCTGGGCATCATGCTGGCGGTCTCGGACCTGATCCACCACGCGATCGTCCTGCCTCTGTTCGCCGGCTCGCACGAGTTCGAGCTGCGCTACCCCGGCCACCCCCGGTACCGCCCGGCCCCGGTCACCCGCGAACCGATCACCCTGACCCGCCGCCGCGCGGCCTGAGCCCGGTTCCTCAGCCGCCCATCCCCCGCGTACCATGCGTTGACACGCGGAGGTGGCCATGGCCGATCAGGTGCGACTGTACGACGACGACGCGGATTCGCTGCTCAGCGCGGATTCGTTCCCCGACCGGGTCAGCCTGCTGCCCTCGGAGAACACCCAGCTCCAGCCCGGGTCTCGGATCCGGGTCATGTGGGGCCAGGACATGCTCCGCGATGTGGTCGACGGACGGTACCGCTCGGTGATCTGCTCGGTCAACGACGAGGACAACGCCCGGGGCATCATTGCCCAGCTCGTGTCGCTGGTGACCACCAGCCAGTGGTCGGTCCACGCGGTGACGAGCTACGCGAAGATGTTCCAGGACGCGGTGCATGTCCACGCCGCGCACGACCGCGAGCCGTACATCCTCAAGTACGACCTCGACTCGGTCCTGATCCTCGCGGTGCTCCGCCCGAAGGGCCAGGGGCATTTCACGCTGGCGGATCTGGGACGCGGGTTCCAGACCATCACGAAGATGATCGCCGGCCGGTCGGAGCGACGCCCGATCTGCTCGGTGTCGTTCCTGGGGGCGCACTCCAACCGGCTGGTCAACGGCGCCGGCCCCGAGCCGGACGCCGAGCCGAGCTTCGAGACGGTGCTGCACACGATGTACCAGTCCGGCTACCGGGGCGATGTGTACGCCGCGCCGGGCATGTGGCGGCTGGGCCATGTCGGCGTGTTCCCCAGCTACCCGTTCCCCTCGGGCCTGGATCGGATGCGTTCGGGCAGCTCGTGATGACCTCGCCATCGATCCACGCCGGGCTGCTGATCGACCGGCTGGAACGCACGCCGGACGCCCTGCGCGCCCTGGCCGCGATGGTCCACCACGCCGATGCGAAGTGGAAGCCGGACGAGCAATCCTGGTCGGTGCTGGAGATCGTCTGCCACCTGGCGGACGAGGAGACGGACGATTTCCGCGCCCGTCTCAAGTCCACGCTCGAAGACCCCGCGCGGGCGTGGACGCCGATCGACCCGGCCGGATGGGCCACCCAGCGCGGGTATGCCGAGCACGACCTGTCCGAGCGTCTGGACCGGTTCGAGCACGAGCGGGCGGCGTCGGTCGCGTGGCTGCGGTCGCTGGCCGACCCGGACTGGTCCGCGGAGCGTCGCCACCCGGAGTTCGGCTCGATGCGGGCCGGCGACCTGCTGGCGGCCTGGGCCGCCCACGATGCGCTGCACCTGCGTCAGATCAGCAAGCGCCTGCACCAGCTCGCCGAGCGGGACGCGGGACCGTTCACCACCGGCTACGCGGGGGCGTGGTAGAACCGGGGTGTCCCGGCGTGCGGAGAGCATGGCATGATCACACGGCGCGGGCTGTTGAGGGGGGTGCTGGGGCTGCTGGGGTTGGGCATGCTCGCGGCCATCGGCGCGGTGGTTTTTCCGAGCGGCTATGTCTCCCTGGAGGTTGTGCTCACGGTGGTGATGACGGGGTTGTACGGCCTCGGGGCGCTGCTGGTGTCGGCCATCCCCGCCAGGAAGACCCGGACGCGGGCGGCCTGCCTGATCACGGCGGGGCTGAGCTTCGCGGGGTATCTCGGTCTGATCTGGCTGTCGGGGTCCATGTCGTGGACGGTCTCGGACTGGGTGCATCGGATTTCCGGTTCGGCGTTGATTGTTTCGCTGGCCCTTGCCCAGCGGCTGATTCTGATCCCGTTGCCCATCCGGTCCACGGTGGGGCGGGTCGCGCGCCGGGCGGGGTTGATCGCCGGCGCGAGCGGCGCCGCGTTCGCGTGCGTGGAGATCATTCTGATGCCCGACGGGGTGATCCCTGATCAGCTCGTGGCCCAGCTATTGATGGTTGCGGTGATCGTGGCGGTGGGCGGGTCGATCGGCGCGGGCGTGGTGTGGTTCGGTGATCGCAAGCCCGAGCACGCGGACCCGGGGTTGCTGGGCGCAGGCGTGGCGGTGAAGCTCGATTGCCCGCGGTGCGGCGGGCCGATCGAGGCGCGGTCGAACCGCGAGGCGCGGTGCGGTGGCTGCCGGCTCAAGGTCCGGGTGGAGGTGGACGAGCCCCGGTGCGTGTGCGGGTATCTGTTGTACGAGCTGGTCGGCGCGGTGTGCCCGGAGTGCGGCAAGGATGTGCCCGAGGCCGACCGCTGGGCGGCGCCGGCCTGATTCGGATCACGCCTGAGATTTGGGTGTGGTTTCATGAACTCGTCAGAAACCGCAGCGCCAGATCCGCCACCACGCCAGGCAGGCTCCGGTCATCAGTCCGCACCATGAGCGGCGGGCTCACCGACCATCACTCTGACTTCTTCCAGAAAAGCCTCGGCCTCGGGCGTCAGCGGCTCGCCCAGGCCGAACCCCTGCACCTCTTCCGGAGGCGAAACCACAGGCATTGTATAGAGCCATGTCTGTAACCCTATGATCGGTGAAACAGCGCCCCCGCTCAATTCCAACTTCAAAGCCTCCTGTCTCCCGACGACCAGCCGATACGGTTTTTCGTGCCGAATTAGCATCGGTTCGATCACGACCGCTGGGCCTTGCCCGACCTTGCACACCAGGACCGGCAGATCGGTGTAATAGGTGTCCGGTCTTGCCGGCCATGCGCCGTACTCCCGGTGCTGCACCACGATCCACACATCCACTCCATCCCAGCGGAGCATGACAGGGCGGTTTGGGACCAAGTAGAGATCGGGGTAGTGTTTCCTCGTGTCCCCGCGCATGGTCAGCCAATGGCGCACGAACTGGTATGGATACCCCCCGTGCTTGATACGGACGGTGAAAACCCACGCCGTCGCCACGATCACAGCCAGAATGGCTACCCCTAGCACCACCCGGCGTGGGGTCAGTCGTCCTTCCGGCCTCAACGGTTCGCCCTTCGGCAGCCCGCACTCCGGGCAGCGCCCCGAGACATCCGCCAGCGGGTATCCGCAGCCCGAGCAGAGCCGGTGGAAGGGCGCGATCAGTTCCGGGCTGAGGCTCCGGACCAGTTTTCTGGAAGCACACCAGGCGTACCAGGCGACCGCCGCGAGCGTGCAAAGGCCGATGAACACCCAGTCCTCCGTGCGCGGAGAGAACGATTGATAGAGATATCGCGCCCAGCGGGTGGTCCCGTTCGGTCTGTCAAAGGAACTCTGGAGGCGGTCGTAGAACACATACCACGACAGGCCGCCCGCGACGGGGAGGACACAGAGCAGGACCACGAAGGCGCGTTCGACGATCCGGCGGCGTGCCCGGCGGATCTCCGGTAGCCGGAAAAACGCCGGATCCAGCCCCGGCAGCCGACGGCGCACGCAGCGCCACTGAACCAGAAAGACCACGGCGTGGCAGCCCAGGAACAGCAGCGCGGCTGCCGTGAGCATCACCAGCCACAGCTCGCCCATCTCGGCCGTGCCCGTCAGACCGAAGGGATAGTCGATCAGCGGGGCGTGGAAATACTTATAAAAATCATAAAAATATCCTATCTCAACCCAGGCGAGCATCCGGTCCTGGGCCAGCCGGTCGAGGTCTGCCAGGGCAGTCGTGCCGTTCCAGTACTGCTCCACACCCCGGCGATACTGGGACCAGAGCCCCGCGTTCAGCGAGGAATAAACGAGGCAGGCTGCGACCACACCGAGGCCCACGAGCAGGAAACGGCGAAAAGCATCGCCCGCCGAGGTCAGCGGGCGATGCCTGGAAGCGAATGTGCGGGTATCAAACCGGCTGATCATGGTACCAGGTCTGCTTACAGTCAGCAGGGGCAGGAATGTGAGTAGGAGGCGCCGGAAGACTAGTAGACTGAGGGCAATCACTGCCGGGTCCCGGTATAGTACAAGTCATGTATGTCGTCACATTCGGCGGGCTGCCCGCGGGCGCATTGGGCCCAGGCACCCAGTTGCCCCTCGCTTTGCATACGCAACCACCACCAGACACGGCGCGTGGCTGACAATCATACGCCGGCGCATTTCTTGGCTCCCAGCACTCCAGATTGCCCGGGCATGAAGGATCCCTTTCATAGTGACGGGGCGGTTTGTTTCGTATTCTCTTCGCAAGCACCGCCGTACTCGAGTCGCCCATGTTGACGCCGCTGACGGAACTCACTCCATCATGCTCGCTGCGCAATGATACGAGCGACACAAGATCGATCTCGTCGTCATACAGGTACGGACCCGCCAGGGTTCCGTCGATCCCGTCAACCAGGAGGTAGCCGTCCGCGTAGCTCAGGACGATGACGGGCAGCGCGCCGAATCGGCCGAACATGCCGTGGATCACATAAGACCCCAGGCCGAAATCGTCGGCGCGATGCACCTGGAGCCATGCATCCAGCGAGGCCCGCATCCGCTCGGCGTTGGTCGGCTCGCCGAGAAGCATGTGCCTGATATCCATCGCCGGATCGAGCGTCGCCGCGGTGTTGGCCGCGAGCGAGGCCAGGTCGGCCATCCAGTCTTCAAACTCGGGCGGATCGAGCGGCGACACATAGGGCGAGCCGCCCTCGACCGGCTGAACGCCCAGCCCCACGGAACTCAGCACGCCGTCCGTCACGGACGCCTGCGCTGTGCCGCCGGAGGCCATGATCGCGGACAGGTGATTGAGGGTCGGCGCCGGTTCACTCGTGGGAGTGAACACGAAAGTCCCGTCCGAGTAGGCCGCGACATCCGCTGGCCCGACGAGGTGGCCGAAAAACCGGCTGTCGCCCCCTCCCTTGATCTTCGCCAGCGTCCTCACATAAGCCACATAGGGCTGAAACAGCGGCGAGTTGGCGTCGGGGTGGGTGAACGAGAACGCGTCCGCCCCCTCCGCGGGCTCGCCGTGGATCAGAAGATGGGTGTACATCGAGATGAACACCTTCACCTCGGCTTTCAGTTGCGGATCGAGATCGTCATAGAGAATCTCCATGGGCTGTGCCGCCGCGTGCGGAACAACCAATAACACGATACCCCAGATCCATCGCATCGGTTTCATGCCGCCTCCTGTGCTCGGGTCGGTTCGCGGGCCGCTCCTTCGCGGGCCCGACGGGCGACAATCTACCTCCCCCCCCCCCCTGGCCCGTCAAGTGAAATCCCTCACCCGAACCAGAATCCACAAAGTTGTGGATTCGAGCGGCCAAAATCCACAGATCTGTGTCATGGGCCAACCGTTCGGGTTGTCGCCACCTTTGGAGGATGCGCCCGAGGGCAGGCGGATGCGGTGATGGATGGTCGCGGCGGTCCGTGTATCGTGCGGTGGAACGCGGCGGGCGCCCGGATGCGCACGGGCGTTGGTTCGAGCGATCGGAGCAACGCGTGGCCGGCGTTCGCCGCGCTCGTCCCCGTCGCTGACGCTCCGGGCTTACTCCCTCCACCGGCGATGGGGGCGTTGCTGGCGAGGGGCCGCTTCTTGCCAGGCGCGGCTTGTTCATGCGGGCCGTGCCCGGCGTTCATGTGTGATCCGTCTTACTTCGTGCTGGTGGCGAAGATCTGCAGGCGGTGGCCTTCGGGCTTGAGGCCCCGGGCCTTGCAGAGGGCGTCGCGGAGGGCGACGAGTTCGGGCAGTTCGAGCACCTCGACCTCGCCGGTGTCCACGCGGACGAGCAGGGTGTTGCCCCGGCGGCCGTAGGCGAGCTGGTAGTGCGACTGGTCCCGGTCGAAGAGCACCCGCTGGATGATGCCCGAGTCCTCGAGGAGCTTGAGCGTCCGGTAGACGGTGGCCTTGGAGACGCGGAAGCCCTTGGATTTGACCTCCTCGAGGAGCTGCTCGGCCTCGAAGAGCCCGTCGAGTTCGATGATGCTGTCGAGGATCTGGGCCCGTTCGGGGGTGTACTTGAGGCCCTCCTCGCGGAGCGAGCGGCGAAAGACGGCGCACAGCGGCTCGATGATGTCCTCGTCGCCGGTGTCGGGCGGGGGGTTGCCTGGTTTCAGGGCCATGTGTGATTGTACGGCCCGGGCGCGGGGCGGCGGGCGCGGCGTTAGAATCCGGTGTGCCCGACGACCCGCAGCCTGGTGCCCAATCCGACGGCGAGGACGGCGGGCGTCAGGCCCGGCCGCTGCTGTGGATCGTGCCCGCGGCGTTGGGCGTCTCGGTCATCATCGCGGCGTCCTTCGGCCCGGCCGACCCGATCTCGGCGCGGCTGCTCACGCTGTTCTCGGTGTGGCTCGGTTCGGGGTGGGCACCGGCGTTGTACCTGCTCGGGGCGGCGGGCTGGGGGTTCGTCGCTCGGCCCTGGACGCGCGGCGTGCCGGGCGGGGCGGCGATCAACGCGGGGGTGGGCCTGGCGATGACGCTGGGCGTAAGCCATGTGCTGGGCGTGCTGGGCTGGCTGAACACGCTGACGGCGTGGGTGTGGACCGGCGTGGGTCTGGGCGCGTTGCTGCTGGCGGCGGACCGGTTGATCCGTGTGATCCTGGCGCGTCGGCGCGACGGGCGGTGGATCGGCCTGCGTCCGGAGGCGGCGTGGGCGGCGGCGCTGGGTTCGGTGGGGGCGGGGGTGCTGCTGGTGGCGTCGGCCTCGCCGCCGGGGGCGTTGTGGGACTCGGAGTTCGGCGGGTATGACTCTTTGAGTTATCACCTGCAACTGCCCGCCCAGTGGATCGAGTCGGGCCGGATCGAGCCGCTGACGCACAATGTCTATTCGTACCTGCCCGGGTACTACGAGGCGGGGGTGGTGCATGTCGCGTTGATGATGGGGGCGACGGCGCGCACTCCCGAGGGGCTGAGCGGGCTGCTGGCCGGGCAGGGGGGCGCGTTGCTGTCGTCGCACCTGCTGGCCGCGGGGATGACGCTGTTCGCGGCGTGGGGGGTGTTCGCGTTGACGGGGGTGCTGGCGGGCCGCTTCGGCCCGGGGGCCGCCGCGGCCCGGCGGGGGGCGTGGGCGGCGGGGGGGGGGGTGGTGGTCACCCCCTGGGCGCAGGTGGTGGGGGGGGGCCGCGGGGCGGGGGGGGGGGGGGGGCCGGGGGGGGGGGGGGGCCGACGCGGCGCGGCTGGGCTCGTGGGCGGCGGCGGGGCTGGTGCTGGTCACGCCGTGGACGCAGGTGGTCGGATCGCTGGCGTACAACGAGCCGGGGGTGCTGGCGCTGGGCGCGGCGGGGCTGGCGGCGGCGTACGCGTCCGGGATCACGCCGCTGCGGCGCGGCGTGCTGGTCGCAATCCTGATCGGTGGAGCGGCGGGGTGCAAGCCGACGGCGGTGCTGTTCCTCGGGCCCGCGGCGGCGGTGCTGATGGCGATGACCACGGCGCCGCGGTCGTGGATGTTGATGTTCGGCGTGGGCGCCGCGGTCGGGCTGGCGAGCCTGTCGCCCTGGATGGCGCGCAACGCGGCGCACGGGGGCAACCCGGTCTTCCCGCACGCGGCCGGCCTGTTCGGCACGGCCCACTGGGACGCGGATCAGGCCGAGCGGTACGCGCAAGGGCACCGGTTCGAGGGCGGGTTGGGTGAGCGGCTGTCGATGCTCGCGCTGCCCGCGGCGGACCTGGGCGCGCCCGCGGTGGTGCGGTGGCGCGGGCTGACCAACCCGCAGTGGGGGCTGACGCCGTGGGCGGGGCTGGCGGGGATGGGGCTGCTGATCGCGATGGGGCGTGGGCGGCCGGTGGGGGTTGGATTGCTGGTCGGCGTGGGCGGCGGGCTGGTCGCGTGGCTGGCGTTCACGCACCTGCAGAGCCGGTTCCTGGTGCCGCTGGGGCTGCTGTTCGCGGCGGGGTTCGGCGCGGGGGTGGCGCGGCTGGGCGGGTTGTGGGATCCGATCCTCGCGCGGGCCGGCGCGGTGGCGGTGCTGACGCTGGGCGGGTTGTGGTCGCTGGCGAACTTCGCGGGTCAGCGGGGCGGCGATCCCAACGGGCTGCTGGTGTTTGGCCCGGGGGTGTACTCGGGCCAGCTCGCGCTGGAGGGGCTGGGCGATGAGGTCGCGACGGCGGGGGTGAACGAGATGCTGCCGCCGGGCGACGGGCTGCTGCTGGTCGGCGACGCGACGCCGCTGTATCTGAGAAGGCCGGTGGGGTATGCGACGGTGTGGGACCGGCACCCGCTGGGCGAGGCGATGCGGGCGGACCCGGGCGATCCGGCGGCGTGGACGCGGACGCTGCGTTCGGAGGGGTACCGCTGGGCGCTGGTATCGTTCGCGGAGCTGGGCCGCCTGGAGCGGTCCGGCTGGAACGATCCGCTGCTTTCTTCGCAGCGCGTGGCGGACTGGACGGACACGCTCGGGCAGCCGGTGCGTGTGTGGCCCGCGCAGGGGCGGGCGTTGTACCGGCTCGGGCGGGGCGGCGGGGGTCTGCCGTGACGCGCGCGGGCGTGTGGCGTCGGGTGGGGCGGCCCGCGGTGCAGGCGCTGGGGTTCGGCGTGGGCGTGGCGCTGCTGGTGTGGTGCGTGCGGGTGGTGATGAGCGAGGAGAACCGCGGCGCGCTGGAGAACCTGCGCGGGGCGAGCGCGTGGCAGGTGGGCCTGCTGATGGGGCTGGCCGCGGCGGGCCTGGCGCTCAACGGGGTGGTGTTCTGGTGCACGCTGCGGCCGGTGCGCCGGCTGCGGCTCTCGGATGTGATCGCGACGAACGCGCTGTGCACTTTCCTGAGTTACCTTCCGTTCAAGATCAGCATCATCGCGCGGTGGATGATCCACAACCGGCGGGACGGCGTGCCGACGCTGACGATCGGCGCGTGGTTCGCGGTCATCGCCGGGTTGATGGTGCTGACGGTCGCGCCGATGGGGCTGATGTTCGTGCGGCCCGGGGGGGCGGGGGGCTGGTGGTGGGCGGTGGTGCTGCTGGCGGTGCTCGCGGCGAACGGGGCGGGGTGGTGGGCGGCGCGGTTCGTCGGGGGCGAACGCGGGCTGGCGCGGCTGCACCGGCTGGGGCTGCCGCGGTCGTGGTCGGCGCGGTCGTGGTTCGGGCGGCTGCACGCGGGGGCGGACATGGCCGGCGACTGGGGCGCGGTGCTGCTGGCGATGGCGGCGCGGATCGCGGATGTGGCCTGCTTCGGGCTGCGTTTCTGGATCGCGGCGCAGGTGGTGGGCGTGACGATGGGGGTGCGTGACGCGGTGGTGATCGGGCTGGCGTACTTCGTAGCGGGCGTGCTCAGCCCGTTCGGGAGCGTGGGGATGCGCGAGGGCGGGGCGCTGGGCATGGCCGCCCTGGCGGGGGTGGCGGCGATCGAGGGCCAGCGCGAGGCGTTGATCACGGCGATCCTGCTGGTGTCGGTGGTCGAGGCGGTGGTGAGCCTGGGCGGGGCGGGGTTCGCGGTGGCGTGGCTGCGGGCGGACCGGCTGCTGCTGCGTCGCGGCGGGGACGCGGCCCGGGCGTCTACCTACCCTCCAGACCCGACCGACCGCGAGGTGCCGAAACCGTGAAGATCGCGCTGGCCCAACTCAACCCGACCGTCGGTGATCTGGCGGGCAACGCCGAGAAGGCGGTGCGGGCGATCGGCGAGGCCGCGGCGCGCGGCGCATCGTTGGTGGTGCTGCCGGAGCTGGTGGTCTGCGGGTACCCGCCGCGGGATCTGCTGGGGGTCGAGGGGTTCGTGGAGCGGTGCGCCGAGGCGGCCGAGCGGATCGGGGCGTCGTGCGATCCGGGCCCGGCGGTGGTGGTGGGCACGCCGCTGGCGGGTGAGGGCGGGGCCACATTCAACGGGGTGCTGGTGTTCCGCGGCGGGAAGCGGATCGCCGAGTACCGCAAGCGGTTGCTGCCGACTTACGATGTGTTCGACGAGGACCGGTACTTTGTGCCGGGCGACGGGCCGGGCGTGGTGGAGGTTGACGGGCGGCGCGTCGGGCTGGCGGTGTGCGAGGACCTGTGGCGGGGCGAGGATGCGGGCTTCGCGGCGCGGTACGCGGGCGCGCCGGATCCGGTCGGCGAGCTGGGCGAGGCCGGGGTGGATCTGCTCGTCGTGCCGAGCGCCAGCCCGTTCGTGCTGGGCAAGCACGGGCGGCACCGGTCGATCCTGGCGGCGCACGCGGCGCGGCTGGGTGTGCCGGTGGTCTCGGTGAACCAGTGCGGCGGGAACGATGACCTGCTCTTCGACGGGCGGTCGTGCGTGATCGAGTCCGGCGGGGGCACGCTGGGCGAGGCGGCGGACTTCGAGGAGGACCTGCTGGTCGTGGATCTTGCGTCGGCGCGCCCGGGGGACGCGCCGGTGATCCCGGACGAGCGGCTGGTGATCGATGCGCTGACGGTGGGGGTGCGGGATTACCTGGGCAAGTGCGGGTTCAGGGCGGCGTGCCTGGGGATCTCGGGCGGGATCGACAGCGCGCTGGTGGCGGCGATCGCCGTGCGGGCGCTGGGCCCGGGCGCGGTGACGGGCGTGGCGATGCCGGGGCCGTACAGCTCGGAGGGATCCGTGATCGATGCGTACGCGCTGGCGGAGAACCTGGGGATGCCGTGCGTGACGATGCCGATCGGGCCCGCGTTCGAGGGGCACCGGTCGGTGCTGGACGCGGGCTTCGGCGAGCTGGGGCTGGACGCGATCGGCGTTCGGCTGCCGGATCTGACGCAGGAGAACCTGCAGAGCCGCGTGCGAGGCGCGGTGATGATGGCGTTGTCCAACCGGACGGGCGCGCTGCTGCTGACCACGGGCAACAAGAGCGAGCTGGCGGTGGGCTACTGCACGCTGTACGGCGACATGAACGGCGGGCTGGCGGTGATCAGCGATGTGCCCAAGACGATGGTCTTCCGCGTGTGCCGGCACCTGAACGAGCACCACGCCGAGCTGGGTTTCCGCGTCCCGCCGATCCCGGAATCGACGATCACCAAGCCGCCCAGCGCGGAGCTGGCGCCGGGCCAGCTCGATTCGGACTCGCTGCCCGAGTACGGGGTGCTCGACGCGATCGTCGAGCGGCATGTGGAGCGTCTGCAGTCCTCGGACCGGATTATTGAAGAGACGGGGTTCGACGCGGGCGTGGTGCGCCGGGTCTGCCGGCTGATCGACCTGAACGAGTACAAGCGCCGGCAGCTCGCGGTGGGGCTGAAGATCACGCACCGGGCCTTCGGCCCGGGCCGGCGGATGCCGATCGCGCAGCGGTGGGTGCGCTGATCCGCGCGATGGCGCCGGGTCAGCGCAGGCGGACCTCGGCGTCGGCGCCGACCAGCGCGGCGTGCAGGCGGACCACCGCGGCGTAGGGCGCGTCGTCGGCGGCCTCGATCTCGACGACCAGTCCGGAGGCGATGGCGGGGTCCATGGCTTCGACGGCGGCGACGGCGTCGTCGACGGCGCGTTCGGGGCCGATGCCGCGGACGAGCACGGCCCCGTCGCGCACGAAGATCTCGGCGCGGAGGACGGGGCTGGGCAGGGCGAGCGGCGCGCCGGGCGCGGGGTCGGGCAGGGCGGCGCGGAGGAACCACTCGGGGCCGGTGATGGTGGACGAGGCCATGAAGAAGATGAGGATGACCAGGGTCACATCGACCATGGGCGTCATGTTGGGGATGCCCAGGCCGGGGGCCCGGTCGAGGACGCTGCGGCGTTGGAACGCGCCGGGCCTCACCCGCCGCGCTCCGTGACGAGTTCGACCTCGCGGACGCCGGCGGCGCGGGCGGCGTCGAGCGCGGGGCGGACGCGGGCGTAGGCGGCGTTGCGGTCGGCGCGGATCTCGACGCGGGCGGTCGGGTCGCGGGCGAGGCGTCCGGCCAGCTCGCCGCGGAGCCGGGCGGGGTCGATGGCGACGCCGTCGAGGAGGACGGCGCCGTCGTCGCGGACGCCGAGGACGATCGGGTCGGCGACGCCCTGGCGCGCGAGCCCGCCCTGGGCCGTGCCGGGCAGCTGGATGCCCGCGGCGCGGTTGAGCGCGAGCTGGCCGACCATGAGGTAGAAGATGATCAGCACCATGACGATGTCGATCATGGGCACGACATTGACGCGCACGCCGCTCTCGGACCGGTCCAGGAGGCTGCGTCGTTTCATGCGCGCGGCTCCTCGGGCAGTCGTTCGACCAGTTCGCTGGCCTCGGCCATGGCCTTGTTGCACAGGCGGTCGAGGCGGGCGCGGAAGAGGCTGGCGGCCAGCACGCAGGGAATGGCCAGCAGCAGACCGAGCAGGGTGTGGAACAGGGCCTTGGAGATGCCCAGCGACAGGTCGGTCGGCCCCGCGCTGCCGCCGGTCTCGCCGAGGGTGACGAAGGCGATGATCATGCCCCAGACGGTGCCGGCCAGTCCGACGAGGGGGCCGAGTTCGCCGATGGTGCGGAGGATGTCGACGGGGCGGGTCCAGCGGCCGCAGGCGTTGGAAGCGGCGATCTCGGCGGCGTCGCGCATGGCGGCGCGCCCCTGGGCGCGGGACCGCCAGGCGGCGCGCACGGCCGAGGCGACGATGCCGTCGTCGGAGCCGAGCACCTTGTCGATGCGGTCGGGCTCGTTCTTGTCGAGCTGCTCGCGGATCTTCTTGCCGGGGGCGTCGGGCGCGACGATCGTGGGGCGGGTCTCCATCACCAAGCGGACGATCAGGGTGACCGCGACGAACGAGCCGAGCACCAGGGTGATGGTGAAGATGTCGAAGCTCTCGCGGAAGAGCCAGAGGACGCCGCCGGTGGTCTCGGCCTGGGCGAGGGTGATGGGCATGGGAGGAGTGTACGGGAAGAAACGCGGATGGACGCGGGCGTCATTCTTCCTCGAGATCCCGCTCATTCATGGGGCGGGAGATGGTGTATCGGCCGGTGACCCAGCCGTAGAGATCGGCCAGGCGGGCCCGCTCGTCGTGGAACGGCCAGGTGGGGCTGTCGCCGGGGACGCGTTTGCCGGTGATGGGGCAGGTGGTGTCGGGCGGGGTTTCCAGGCCGGGGAAGCCGGCGCGGGATTCCCAGGGTTCCGGCAGTTCGAGGACGAACCGCCGGGCCTGCTCGCCGACGGGCTCGATGGCGATGCGGGCGGCGTGGTCGGGCAGGGCGTTGGCGATGCGCTCGGGCCATTCGATGAGGATGATGGTGCGGCCGTCGGCGATCTGGTCCCAGCCCATGGCCTCGAGTTCGTCGCCGGAGGTCAGGCGGTAGCAGTCGAGGTGGGCGATGGGCGGGCCCTCGTCGGGCGCGTAGATGTTCATCAGGACATAAGTGGGGCTGGAGACGGCGTCGGGGTGGACGCCGCGGGCCTTGGCGATCGAGCGGACGAGGGTGGTCTTGCCCGCGCCCATGGGGGCGTCGAGGCGGACGATGTCGCCGGGGCGCAGGACGGCGGCGATGTCCGCGCCGAGCCGGTCGGTCGCGTCGAGCGAGTTGCAGTGGCGTTCGATGCGGATCACGCGGGATGGTAGCGTTTCAGTGGTCCCAGCCGAGTTCGCCGGCGGGGTGGGTCGTGCCCGCGTCGAGAATCATCGCGCCGGGGGCCTCGCCCGGGCCGGGGGCGCGGACGCGCCCGATCGGGCCGAGCAGGCCGGGGATGTCGGGCTTTTCCTCGGCGGCGATCAGCAGTTCGTGGTCCTCGCCCCCGCCCGCCCCCGCCCGCCAGCCGGGCGTGCCGGGGTGCAGGGGGATGGCATCGGCGTCGATCTCGAGGACGGCGTTCGACGCGCGGGCGACGCGGTCGGCGTCGCGGCCGAGGCCGTCGGACAGGTCGATCATCGCCGTCACGCCCGAGCCTTGGCGCGCCGCGGCCAGGCCCTGCTCGATGCGCGGCTCGAAGGTCAGGTGGCGCCCGCTGGCCAAGGCATCGCCGACCGGGCCGGTCAGCCAGAGCCGGTCGCCGGGTCGCGCGCCGGAGCGGAGCACGGGCCGGTGGCCATCGGGCACGGAGCCGGCGACGGTGACGGTCAGCGTCAGCGGATGGTCCGGGTGTCCGTGGGAAGCGATGTCGCCGCCGATCAGCGGGCAGTTCCAGTGCCTGGCCCAGCGGGCCATGGCTTCAAAGAGCGCGTCGGCGTGCGGGTAGCCCTTCGGAAGCAGGCCCGTGCCCAGCGCCCACGCGGGCGAGCCGCCCATGGCCGCGATGTCGGACACGGACCGGGCCACGGCCTTGCGCGCGATCCGGTCGATGTCCGTGCCGGGCTCGAAGTGGCGGCCCTCGACGAGCTGGTCGACCGTGACGAGGATGATCCCGCCGCCGGGTGTTTCGAGCACCGCGCAGTCATCCCCCGGCCCGACCAGCGGGCGCCAGCCGGCGCCGAGGGCGAGGCCGGCGGAGCGGGCGTAGATGTGCTCGTGGAGCTGGGACTCGCGCATGGGTGAGTTTAGCGGAGCGGTGGGAAGGGGAGGTGCGCAGAGGTCGCGGAGAAAGGCAGGGGGAGTTTTAACGCGAAGATCGCGAAGGGCGCGAAGAAGTCTTTGGGATGTTTGAGATGATTTCTTCTTTGCTGAACCAATCTTTGGTTTGGTGGTTTGGTGGTGTGGGGGTTACGGCGACCCGAATGAACGCTTCGCGCTCTTCGCGGTCTTCGCGTTGAAATCCGGCGCTCACATCCGCTCGACGGTGGGGATGCCGAGGGTGTTCAGGGCGTCTTCGAGGGCGCGGGCGGTGAGGGCGCAGAGGCGCAGGCGGGAGAGGCGGGTCCCGTCGGTCTCGGCCTTGAGGACCGGGCACTGGTCGAAGAAGGTGCTGAACGCGCCGGCCAGGGCGTAGGCGTGGGCGCAGAGGCGGTTGGGCTCGTGGTTTTCGCCCGCGGCGCGGACCACGCCGGGGTGGCGCAGCAGGGTCAGGGCCAGCGCCCGCTCGGCGGGCTCTTCGAGCAGCAGCGGGGCGTCGGCGAAATCGTCGGGGTTCACGCCCGCGTCGGCGGCTTTGCGGAAGATGCTCTTCGTGCGCACCAGCGCGTAGAGCAGGTACGGCCCGGTCTCGCCCTCGAAGGCGAGCATGCGGTCGAAGCTGAACACATAGTCCTTGATGCGCTCGGTCGACAGGTCGGCGTACTTCAGGGCCGCGATAGCTACTGCGTCAGCAATTTGCTCGCGTTCCGCAGTATCAATGATTTGTTCAGGGTAATCCTTAGGAAATTTGGGAGCGAATTCTATTCGGCGATTCAACTCTGAACGAGCCCGCTCGATCGCCTCGTCGATCAGGTCGGCGAGCTTGATATTCTCGCCCGAGCGGGTCTTGAGGGGTTTGTTATCCTCGCCGAGCACATTGCCGAAGGCGGCGTGGAAGAGTTCGGCGGTCTTGCCGTCGGGCGTGCGGTCGTAGCCGGCCTTGTGGGCCGCGCCGAAGACCTGCTTGAAGTGCAGGGCCTGGCGGGCGTCGACGCAGTAGACCACGCGCTCGCCGCCGAGCGTGCCGGCGCGCCGGCGGATGGCGGCCAGGTCGGTGGTGGCGTAGAGGTATCCGCCGTCGCGTTTGCGGACGATGCAGGGCTCCTTGAGCCCGTCCACGCGGACGACGAGCGCGCCGTCGTCCTCCTCCGCGATGCCGCGCCGGGTCAGATCGTCGATCACGCCGGCCAGCTCGTCGCGGTAGGAGCTTTCGCCGGCCGAGGCGTCCTCGCTGATGTGCGCGTGGAGCCGGGCGCAGGTGGCCAGGCACGCGCCCATCGTGATGTCGTAGACGCGCTGCCAGGCCGCGACGGACTCGGGGTCGCCCGACTGGAGCTTGACGAGGCGCTGCTTGGCGCGTTCCGTTTGCGCGCCGGCGTCCTCGATGCGTGCTTCCAGCTCGGCCTCGGCCTTGGGGTGCCCGCCGACCTTGTTGATCAGGGCGAGCGCGGCCTTCTCGGCCTTGCACTCGGCCTGGGCGGCGCGGTAGAGGGCGTTGAGTTCGTCCAGCGACAGGTCGGACAGGTCGCGCCCGCCCTGCTCCAGCTCGACGAGTTTCTGCACGACCATGGCGATGGGCAGGCCCCAGTCGCCAACATGGTTCTGGCGGACGACGGTATGGCCGAGGCGCTCGTAGAGGCGGGCCACGGCGTCGCCGATCACGGTGGAGCGCAGGTGGCCGACATGCATCTGCTTGGCGAGGTTCACGCCGCAGAGATCGACGACGACCATCATCGGGTGCTCGGGCGGCTCGATGCCGAGTTGCTCGGTGTCGAGCCGGGTGAGCGACGCGGCCATGGCGTCGCCGAGCAGGCGGATGTTGATGAAGCCCGGCCCGGCGATGGCCTCGGCGGTGACCGGCTCGGCCACGCCGGACAGGTCGAGGCGTTCGATGATCGCGCCGGCCACCTCGCGCGGGTTCTTGCCCAGACGCTTGGCCAGCGGCATGGCCGCGTTGGACTGGAAATCGCCGAGTTTCGGCTGGCGGTTGGCGGCGATGTGGGTCTCGATGCCTTCGGCGGGCAGGTCGGGGAACGCCGCCGCGATCGCGGCCCGGAAGCGGGCGTCGAGCGTCTCCAAGGGGTCGATGCTGATCGGTGCGGCGGTCGTCATGGGCGATCTTAGTGAGGAAGAGACGGAGAGACACAGAGACGAAGAGACGGGGTTTTTCAGTCCGGCCAGTCTTCGAAGGCTTGGGCGATCTCTTCGGCGACCTCGGCCAGGGACGAGGCGGGGAGGAGGCCGAGGGGGTGGTCGATGATGGCCACGCGGCCTGCGCGGACGGCGGGGATGTCCAGCGAGCCGATGCCGCGGAGGGCGGCCATGGCCTCGGCGGCGGTGGGGCGGGGGCGCTCGCCGACGGCGTGGTGGTCTACCGGCGTGGGCCGGAAGAGGAGGATCGCGTCCGGCGCGAGGCGGAGGATGTCCTCGTGGTCGAGTTCCTGCCACGGGCCGCCGGCGGTGATGGCGGGACGCGCGCCGAGCCGTTCGATCAGTTGGTGGTGGAACGAGCCCGGGCCCATCGCGCCGGCGGGGTCGACATTGGCCAGCAGCAGGATGCGTCCGGCGGCGCGGGCGGGCGCGCCGCGGTCGGACCATGCGTCGGCCAGGCGGGCGCTGGGGCGTTCGCGGGCGAGGTGCTCGGTGGGGTCGATGGTGCGTGGGTCGCGCGCGGGCTCGCCGACCAGGCGGAGGTGCAGCTCGTCGGTGGTGGTGGCGATGTCGTCGAGGGTGAGCAGCGGGAAGCCCCACAGCGTCCAGCCCTCACGCTCGGCCGTGCGGCGCAGGGACTCGGGCACGCGGGTCTCCATGTCCTGCACAACGATGTGCGTCGGCTTCAGGCGGAGGATGGCTTCGAGGTCCGGGTCGTCGTGCGTGCCGACGGCGGGGATCGAGCGGCCCAGCGCCATGTCCCACGCGTGCTTGCCGACGATGTCGTCCTCGAGCCCGAGGTCCTGGAGGATCACACCGAGCGCGGGGGCGAGGGCGATGATCCGCGTCTCTTTGGCGGCGTCGCGGGTTTCGGCGTTCGCCGTCGCGTTGGCGCGCGGGTCGCAGCCGAGCGACAGGCACGCCAGAATGGCGGTCAGGAGCAGGCAGAGCGTTCGGTGCATCGGGGGATTGTTGCGGGCGCGAGGGCGTCGCGGATCTGCTGGTGCAGGGAATCGAGGGTTTTCTTCTCCAGCACCGGCCAGGGCCAGGTGCGGTCCAACGCGAGGTCGCGGACGGATTGGAGGCGTTCGGCCCGGTCGGCGGCGGCGTCGAGCTCGGCCAGGCGTCGGGCGTGGCGCTCGCGGTGCTCGCCGAGGAAGGTCTGGAGTTGGGCGAAGGCCGGGGCGGGGTCTTCGCCTTCGAATTTGAGGGTGCGGATCAGGTCCACGATGTCCGCTTTGGTGCGGGCGGCGGTCTCGTCACCGACGAGGGCGGGGTCGTGGCGGGCGTGGTGGGCCAGCCAGCGGGCGCGGGCGGGGTCGGGCAGGTCGCCCGGGTCCAGGCCGAGGTCGGGCCGGGCGTCGGCGGTGGCGACGGCGGTGGGCGCGAGGGTCCAGGCGGGGGCGTGGGGCCAGCCGGTCAGCCAGGCCTCGGTGACGCGGTCGTAGCGCTCGCCGCCGAGGCCGTGGATGAACAGGTCGGCCAGCGCGGCGCGCACGATGGCGGACATCGCCAGGGCGCGCGGGCGGAGCTGGTCGGGGGGGATGGCGCCGAGCTGGTCGCTGAACACCGCCAGGCGCGGCAGGTCGGGGCGGACGCGCCAGAGCGGCAGTTCGACGCGAGATGTTTCGATGCCCAGCGCGCGGACCTCAGCGTCCGGGTGGGCGCGGGCGGCGTTGTTGTAGGCCTCGACGCAGGCGCGGGGATCGTCGGCGAGGGCGCGGAGCAGCTCGGCCCACGCGCCGGTGCGGCGCAGGTCCGAGGCGCTGAGCACGGTCGGCTCGGGCAGGCCGAAGCGCTCGCACGCGGTGCGGACCACGGCCCGGCCGACCTGCATGGCCATGCTGGGTTCGTGGCGGAAGGCGGCCAGCGCGTCGGCGAAGCCGGGCATGTCCGGATCGGGCGGCGCGGGATCGCGCGGGGCGAGGACGCCGGCGGGGACGCCCGGGCCGGGCGGGTCGCCGGTGAGGAGGCGCACGAAGCGCACGCGGGCCTGTTCGGCGCGGCCCTGCGGCACGCGGGTGGTGGTGGGGTCGACCTCGTCCATGTCGGGCACGATCCACGCGGCGTGGGCGTTCGCGGATCGGGCCAGTTCGCAGGCCGCGAGGAGCTTGGCGAGGATGCCCGCGTGCCAGCGGGTCGGCTGGTGGCCGGACATTACGATCGGGCGGTCGGTGGGCAGGCCCAGGGCGCGCCGGTCGTCTCGGGGTGGGGCTTGGGGGCTTGGGATTCGCGCTTTCGCGACGAGGCCCCGCCACTGGACGGGGTCCGGGCGGAGCGTGATGGTCGGCCGGTCAGCCGTCACACCGGGGTCCGCGGCAGCAGGCGGGCTGTTGGTTGCGGGCGATGGCGGCGTCGAGAACTTCGCGGTAGTGGCGCAGGCGGGCGGTGGGGATGTCCAGCCCGTCGCCGAAGGTGCGGTTGAGGTCCTTGTAGATCAGGCGGACGGGGATCTCGCCGATGCGCAGGTTCTTGGCGGCGGCCTCGGCCCAGAGCTGCATGGGGAAGGCGTAGCCGTCGTCGGTCAGGTGGAGGCGGCGCATGGCGGGGACGCGGTGGGCCTTGAAGCCGCAGAAGGCGTCGGTGAGTTTCAGGCCCAGGCGCTCGTTGATCTCGCGGGTCAGGGTGGCGTTGATGGCGCGCCGGTCCTCCGGGGGGCGATCGGCGGCGAAGCGCTCGTCGAGGTAGCGCGAGCCGGAGACGATGTCGAGGTCGTCCCGGGCGGCGGCGGCGAGGAAGTCGGGGATGGACGCGGGCTCGTGCTGCTCGTCGCAGTCCATGGTGATGACCCAGTCGTAGCCGTCGCGGTGGGCGCGGGCGTAGGCCTCGCGCATGGCCCGACCGTAGCCGGCGTTGGCCTCATGGCGGATGAGGTCAAACCCCAGTTCGGGGCGGAGCCGGTCGAGGATGGCGGGGGTGTCGTCGGTGGAGCCGTCGTCGATGATGAGGATATTGGGGTGATACCCGTGAACTGTACGGAGCACCTGCTCGACGGTGGGGGCCTCGTTGAAGACGGGGATGGCGATGAGTGTGCGCACGGGAAAGAGGCTCCGGCTGTTCGGGCCGCGGGCTCCTGCGCGGTCGCGGCGGCGATGGGTCGGGGGAACTATACAGACGAGCGGCGGGCCGGGTTTATTCCGATCTGAACCCGCGGGTGTGGGGTTCGGGCGGGGCGGAGGTGGGGATTCGCTTTGGGGTGTTCGCCAGGGGGGCGTGCGACCCGGTGCAGGCCAGTCTCGCGACCGAGTTGTTGCGGGCCGGTGGGGCCGATCGCGGGCTCTTTGCCTTGCGTCGAGCCCCTCAGCCGGGCATACTCAGTCGCCCGGGTGGTCCCGGCGGCGGGGGTGAGGCGTTGGTGGGTCTGGCGGGGCGGGCTGGTCGGGCTCGGTATGAGGAGCTTATCAAGAGTTGCCCTTACTCATCGCCTATCCCGTCAGAATGATCACCGTGTCGATTCTGGGAGGAACCGGCTGCTTCCTGGCCCTAAAACGGATACTTGTACTACCAGGAACCGTCCGCAAAGTGGGACTACATCGACGCTGTCGCAGCAGTTTTTGAATGCGAATGCCGCTCCGAATCCACGCGTCGGGGCGAGCCAGCGGACTGGCCGGTATGGCTCGACGACTCCCGAGATTGAAAAGATAATCACCTCGCTCGTTCAGCAAGGTGTACAAGTCCTCGATTTGCCTCCGTGATGAGTTGAACAAAAAATGATCCTTGTCGTAGCGCAGTGATGGAGAGGACGCCGCCGTTGCTCTGATTTACAGGGCAAGAGAACTGGCTCTACAGAACATATGAATCACGCCGCTGTGAAAGAAGCACAGAAATGAGCACCCCAACCATGGCTGATTTTTGGATCATAGAACCGGGTTCATTGTGCTATGCACGCCCGTGGGCCGTCCCTGGCCTTCCAAAATCTGTGCATCAATCGCTTCCCGAAAATGTGCAAGAGCAAAGAATCAATTCGCAGCCATTCGATCTGAATGTCAACATCTGGCTCGACAGACGATCGAAGGGAAAACTGTGCGACATGCCCGTTTGCGACGGCCTGCACTTTGTTGTCAGTCCAAAGCTGCATGATGTTCTCAAGCCGTTCTTCGGGACATCCGTTCGCTCCCGGGAGATCGAGATCCGAAGTGCGGCGAAGGGAAATGTCACCTACCATCTGCTCGCGATCGAGGAGGGATCGGGCCCCTCGGATCTGGCGCGCGGTCATGCACTCTTTTTCACAAGCTGGATGCAAAGCCGGTTTCACAACAAGCAGGTCGACATCGTCGATGCGTACGGCATCTTCTTTGATGTTTCGACATGGAACGGCGCGGACATCTTCCGGATGGGCCCCCTGGGCAACCAGATGATCGTCACCGGTCGAGTCGCCGATGCGATCTCGGACTCCGAACTCGTCGGGGTCGATGTCATGCGGCTCGACCGCTACCGGTACGACGAGTGGCAAGAGTATTTGTCGACCGGAAAAAAACCGTACTGAAGCAGACTGGGCCTTCATGCCGACCGCCTTCCATCGTATGCAAAACTGATTCGGATCAAAGCAGCGGCTTTGAGCCTTGAAAACCTAGCCCGCAGCGGGGTGCAAACGCTCGGTCCCGCCCCATTTCACGGCGCGCGCCGGCGTTCGGAGTGCCGCAGCACCCCGCCCGGCCGGACCCGGCACGCCGCCTCGCCTTGCCCGTCCGGCGGGTCGTGCCCGGTGAGCGATAGGCCGGCGGATCTTGGCGCGGCCGTTGCTCGCGGGTCTGCGGAGCCGGCTCGATGAAGTGGAACCGGGACATCTTGTGCCGCCGCAGTGGCTGCAGAGGACCAGGGTGAGCAGGGTCGGTGTGGTGGCCGTTGTCGTCTTGGGCGTGATCACGGCGAACCACCGCGGCGGGAGTGACTCCGGACCCGGCGACCTGGGCACACATCCGGTACGATCGTTCACGCGGGGTTGCGCGATTGACCAGAGATTCCGATACGAGGATTCTTCATGCTGCTCGTTCCCGAGACACTCGAACAGTACCACCAGGACATGAAGACGGCGTTGGAGGAAGAGCGATACGCCGATGCCGCTGCGATCGCGCCGCAGCTTTCCGCCGGGCGTATTGCGCGCGTGCTGCGGGAAGCGCCGAGGGAGGCGGTCGAGCCGTGCCTGCTGGCGATGGACCTGCCGCGCGCCGGCCGCGTGCTCGCGCAGATGCCGCCGGAGTACGCGTCGGAGGTGCTCGTGGCGATGGAGGACGGCACCGCCGCCAAGCTCTTCAAGATGATCCCCGCGGATCATGCGGCGGACATTCTCGAAGACATGGACCAGCAGGAGATCGATATCCTGCTCGCCGAGGCGGATGAACAATACAAGAGGGCTGTCACCGATCTCGCCAGGTACAAGCGCGGCACCGCCGGCGCGGTCATGATCCCGCACTTCATCGCGGTTGAGCGGGGCAAGACCGTCGGTCAAACCCTCAAGGCCCTCCTCGCCGCGCCGTCCGAGGTCGAACGATCTTCATATGTGTATGTCGTCGACGACAACCACAAGCTGCTCGGCGTGCTGTCCGTCAAGGACATCCTGCGCGTGGATCCCGGCGAGACGGTCGAGAGCGCCATGCTTCCGAATGTTGTTGCCGTGCGCGTCGATGATCTGGCGGCACAGGCCGCGCGCCTGATTCGATTGCGACGCTTCACGATGCTGCCTGTCCTCGATCACGATGATCGTCTTGTCGGCGTGATCAACTTCGATGACGCCATGGACATCCTCGCCGAGGATATCGCCGAGCAGCTGGTGCATTTCGGCGCCGCGTCGGCCGAGGAATCATTCTTTACCCCGCCGCGGGAGGCGGTGAAGATGCGCCTGCCTTGGATGGCTGCGAACATCTTTCTGAATCTCGGTGCGGTCGCAGTCATCACCGGCTTTGAAGACACCATCGCCGCCGTGGCGATTCTCGCCGCGTTCCTGCCCATGATCACGGACATGGGCGGCAATGTCGGGATCCAGTCGCTCTCTGTCGCGATCCGCTCGATCGCGCTCGGCGAGGTGCGTCTGCGCGATTACTCCAAGGCCATCCGCAAGGAAGTCGTGATCGGCCTGTTCAACGGCGTCGCGCTGGGGCTGCTCTTCGCGATCATCGCGTACATCTGGCAGGGCAACGCGTGGATCGGCGCGCTCGCGGGCATTGCGCTCGCTATCAATGTTCTTGTCGCGGGCGTTGTGGGCGGCACCATGCCTTTCCTCATCAAGCGGATCGGCAAGGACCCGGCCATGATGACCGGTCCCGTCCTGACGACCATTACCGATATCACCGGCGTGTTCATCTACCTCGGCCTCTGCACGCTGTTCCTCTCGAATGTACTCGGGAACGGATGATGTCGGCTCACGGCACGGGGCGCCGGCGTTCGGAGTGGGCGCAGCACCCCGCCCAACCGGACCCGGCACGCCGCCTCGCCTTCCCCGTCCGGCGGGCCGTGATCGGTGAGCGATCGGCCGACAGATCCTTGGCGCGGCCGTTGCTGCTTGGTATGCTGAGGCGAGTCGATGAAGTGGAACTTCGACATCACGGGCCATCGCGAGCGGCGGAGCGGCGGAGGGGCGAAACTTTAGATCCTCCATTCAAAGGCGTGAGGTAAGCCCCCCTGTCCATTTTTGAAGGATTCCTGGATCTGGAAACGCAAAAGCAATATTGGAGCCTGGCACTGAAAATTCCCCTGCACATCGCCTGCATCAAGACAAAATTCTGGCAAACCAAAGCGGCACACTATTCAAATGTTCTAAGCTAACCACCGAAAGATTAATCCGTGAGCATGCCAAACTTAACACGATGCCGGTTCTGGATTATTTTAATTGCGTTTTCCGCGGTATCACTGATCGTACAGATCGCCATCCCGAATAGAGTGCCTGCAGCATTCCCGGACGATCACCAAAGTTTTTTGCTTGTACGGCATCCTGACGGCCAACTGATCGCGATGAACATGACTGAAAGCGGTCCTGCGGCCGTTGACGGACAGATTGCCGCTGTCGCAACCGTCTGGTGGAAAACGGATCCGTTTCGATTTTGGGATACAGATCAGTTTATTCGCTTGTCTCGCATAAATCCGCCCATTGGCACTCTATTGAAAGTAGAGGTTACATGGTCTAACTATTTTGAGAGTTATGATGATATTGGCCCAATAATTTCTAGTATTTCTGCGTCTTCCTCAATCGATGTGCTGCCGAGTGTAGTGCAATCAAGCCTATTGTCGGTGTCTCAATCATTTAACTTGACAACCTTTGTTCGTATGCCGTGCAACTCATGCATAGTAATCGGTTTTTTCCGAGCGCTCATGACAATTGTATCTCTTATTGGATTAGTGGTTGGCTTGGCTGGATTGACACGAGCTTGGATTGTTGTTGGCATGAGAGAAAAATCGTTCAAATGTAGATCTTGTGGATATCACATAGAGGGCATCCAAGCAGCCTGTCCGGAGTGTGGTCATGTCACCGTCGTACGCAAAGCAGCTTCAGAGCGAAGGGTCGGCCTGAAGTCTTGAAAGCCTGCCCGCAGCGGGATTCAAAAGCCCCATCCTCACCCTGATCAGGCCGTTTTTCGTACATAGTGCCTGAGCATCCCGCCCAGTCGGACCCGGCACTCCACCTCCCCTGCCCCGGCCTGCCCGCTCGCCCTCGGCCTTCGCCGTGTCGGGCCGGGCTGAGAAACGATCGTTTCAGAGCGCAGGGCACTGAGAAAGCATCCTTACTGAGTCGCTTGCGGTGGGCCTGTTACGAGTCGTCAGGCGTCCGGTTGGCGTCCTGTGCCGGGTCGGCGTCGGCGCCCTGGGCTTCGGATCGGGCCAGGGAGGTGTAGGCGGCGAAGCCGAAGGGCATTTTGTTGCCGTCGGCGTCCTTCTCTTCCATCTCCTGGGCGGCGGCCTCAAGCTGTTTGGCCAGGGCGTCGGACATGGAATGGATCCCCACGATCTGGGTGATGGGCATGGTGTAGATCTCGCCGCCCGGCGTGCGGATGCGGAAGATCGAGCACTGCACATCGCCCGAGAGGTTGCGGTCGGTGTCGGAGGCGGCGGCCGAGCAGGCGAAGACGGGGACGACATCCGCGATGGGGATGCGCTGGCCCAGGGTGGTGATGACGCCCATCCGGCCGTCGAACATCTCGTTGTCCGGGCTGGGGCTGTTGGCGGCGGCGGTCGGGGTGGGGGCGAGGCGTCCGGCGTGGGCGGCGGCGGCGGACGCCAGGCTCATGAGCACCTCGCGGACGACATTCTGCCAGAACAGGTCGCGCCGGATCTGGACCAGCTCGGCGGGGTGGGGCCGGTGCGTGGGCCCGGCGGGCGTCTGGCCGTAGTGGCGGGCGTGCGGGGGCGTGGGCAGGTCGTCCGGGCCCGGGGTGTGTCCGGTCGGGGGGGTCATGCGGCGGTCTCGGCGGGGGTACCGGCGGCGGGTTCGGCCGGGACGGGCGCGTCGAGGGCGCGGCCGAAGGGCCCGGGCTCGAAGGCGTGGACCCGGGCGGGGTCGATGGCGACGCGGACGGTCTCGCCGACCTTGGGCATGTGCCCGTGGACGGAGGGGACGCGGGCGGTCAGCAGGACGCCGGAGGGGGTGGTCAGACGCAGGTCGGTCTGCTCGCCCAGCGGCTCGACGACCGCGACGGTGACGAGGAAGGAGAGGGAATCGGGCGCGTCGGGGCGGATGGAGATGGCGCCGGGGCGGATGCCCAGGACGCAGGGCTGGCCGACGCGGGCCTTGGCGTGGGCGGCGAGGGGTTCGGGGAGGACGATCTGGGCGGGGTTGGACGCGGACTCGCGCCAGAGGACCTGCTCGCCGGCGCGGGAGAGGGCCCCTTCGAGGAAGTTCATGGGGGGCATGCCGACGAAGCCGGCGACGAAGCGGTTGACGGGGGTGCGGAAGACCTCGTCGGGCGTGCCGGCCTGCTGGATGTCGCCGTTGGCCATGACGACGACGAGGTCGCCGAGGGTCATGGCCTCTTCCTGGTCGTGGGTGACATAGACGGTGGTGGTCTTGAGGCGCTGGTGCAGGGCCTTGAGTTCGGAGCGCATGGTGACACGGAGTTTGGCGTCGAGGTTGGAGAGGGGTTCGTCGAAGAGGAAGCAGGCGGGCTCGCGGACGATGGCGCGGCCGACGGCGACACGCTGGCGCTGGCCGCCGGAGAGGGCCTTGGGCTTGCGCTCGAGGTAGTCGTCGAGGCCGAGGATGGCGGAGGCGTCGCGGACGCGGCGCTCGATCTCGGCCTTGGGGGTCTTGCGGAGCTTGAGGCCGAAGGCCATGTTCTCGTAGACGGACATGTGGGGGTAGAGGGCGTAGTTCTGGAAGACCATGGCGATGTCGCGGTCTTTGGGGGCGACGGTGTTGACGACGCGGTCGCCGATCGAGATGGTGCCGGAGGAAATTTCCTCAAGGCCGGCGATCATGCGCAGGGTGGTGGACTTGCCGCAGCCCGAGGGGCCGACGAGGACGACGAAGCGTCCGTCGTCGATGGTCAGGGAGATGCCGTTGACGGCGCGGACGCCACCTTTATAGATCTTTTCGACGCGATCGAGTGTGACCTGGGCCATGGGGGTGTCGCTCCGTGGGGTGTCTGGAGACAGAGGGTAGTGCCGGAAAGGGGTTGCGCCAACCGTCACATCCGGCACGGCTTGACAGGCCGAGGCCCGCGAAGTGGTTTGTGGGGCGAAGTGCCACGGGAGGCGGCCCGATAGAACCGGGATCCCAGGAGGTTCCCATGCCAGGCGAGAGCAAGGCGTTCCACGAGGTCCGAGCGCTCCTCAACAAGCTCGACCGCTCGATTGACGAGGCCCGCTCGAAGCGGACCGGGCCGAAGGACGAGCCGGCGAACCGCTCCCAGGTCGCGTCCGAGAACCGTTCGGCGTCCCGGACCGACCTCGATCGCGAGATCGGGGCCCCGCGGAACACCAACGCCCCGATGACCCCGATGCAGGCCAAGCGTGCCCAGTACGGGCGTGCCCGGCCGCTGAACGCCCCGGAGTCGAACGGGGCCCGGCCGGCATCGGACAGCCAGTGGAAGTCGCCCAAGAACTACGACGATCTGTCGATCGGCTGATCCCCGGGCGTCGGATCGGGGTAGGCTCATGGCATGGGCCATGATCTATCGGACCGGACCGACGCCGCGCTGCCCCCGATCGGGATGGACGAGCCGTTGATTTCTCGCCGCGCCGCCCTCGCCATGTCGGGGGCGGTTGGTCTTTTGGGCGTGGGTGCGAAAGCGCTTGGGTCAAACCCGGAGGAGGAGCGCACGCCGGCGACGGTGGCGTTCGTGCTGCGTCACGGGGAGACGGCGGAAGGCACGGGGACGGACCCGGCCCTGTCGCGGCGAGGGCGGGCGCGGGCGTACCGGGCGGGGATGCTGCTGCGGTCGGTGGGGGCGGGCCGGGTGATGCACCCGCGGTCGGTGCGGGGGCGGGAGACGGCCGAGGAGATCTCGCGGGTGCTGCAGACGGGGATCGGCTCGTACGACATGATGGACCCCGGGCCGGTGATCGAGCGGATCCTGCGCGGCGGGGGCGTGTGGGTGCTGGTGGGGCACGCGACGACGGTGCCGGACCTGGTGCGCCGCCTCGGCGGGAGCCCGGGGACGGATTCGCTGCCCAGCGGCGTGTTCGACCGGATGTTCATGGTCGTGCGCGCGGGGGGCGGCGCGTTGACGGTGCCGCTGCATGTGGACTGAGCGGGGCGGTAGCGGTCAGTTCTGGTCAGCGATCCATCGATCGATCTTGGCTTCGAGGACGGGCAGGGGGATGGCGCCGGCGTCGAGCAGGGCGTCGTGGAAGCTTCGCAGGTCGAAGCGGTCGCCGAGGCGTTGTTCGGCGCGGGCGCGGAGTTCGCGGATCTTGAGCTGGCCCATCATGTAGCCGGTGGCCTGGCCGGGCCAGCCGATGTAGCGGTCGACCTCGGCGGTGATGTTGTGGGGGGTCAGGGCGCTGTTGGCGGTCATGATGTCGATGGCGTCCTGGCGGGTCCAGCCCATGGCGTGGATGCCGGTGTCGACGACGAGGCGGAGGGCGCGCCACATCTCGAAGTTGAGGCGGCCGAAGTCGTCGTAGGGATCGGCGTAGAGGCCCTTGCCGGGCGGGCCGCCGACCTCGAGGCCGAGCAGCTCGGCGTAGAGGGCCCAGCCCTCGACGAAGGCGGTGAAGCCGAACACGGCGCGGAGGGGGTGCTGGTTCTCGAGCTCCTGGGCCAGGGCGATCTGGTGGTGGTGGCCGGGCACGCCCTCGTGGAGGGTCAGGGCGATGATGTCGTACTTGGGGCGTTGGTGGAGGTTGGTCAGGTTGGCCATGAACCAGGCGGGGATGCCGGCCTCGAGCGAGCCGCGGTAGTAGTAGGCGGTGGGGGCGGCGCGGGCGGCGAAGGTGGGGATGGCGCGCACGCCGTAGGAGAGCCGGGGCAGGCGCCGGAACAGGCGGGGCATCTCGGCGTCGATGTCCTTGCTGGCGATCTTGTAGGCGTTGAGCAGGTCCTCGGGCTCGGTGAAGTAGAAGCGCGGGTCGGTGCGGAGGTAGTCGACGAAGGCGAGGAACTTCTCGTTTTGGCTGTTCCAGGCGGCGTTGTTGCCTTCCCAGTCGGTGCGGGCGATGACCTCCATCATCTCGGCGCGGATGCGGGCGACCTGCTCGCGCCCGGTCTGGTGGATGGATTCGGCGGTGGCGTCGGGCAGGGTGGTGTGGACGACGAGGGCGTGGTCATAGGCGGCCGGGCCGTCGACGCCCTCGGAGATGCCCACCGAGTCGCGGCAGGCCGGCAGGTACTCGTTCTGGAGGAACAGGGCGAGTTCCTGGTACACCGGGACGATGAGGTCGGCGATGACCAGGCGTGCGTCGCGGGCCAGCTCGCTGTCCTGGTCGATGGTCAGGAAGGGGCGGTAGAAGGGGCTGTTCTCGGGTTCGCGCCGGTACTCGGGGTTGGCCTGGGTCATGGCCTGGTCGACGGCGGGCTCGACCGCGGCGCGCGGGGGCACGCGGCCGGCGAGCATGCCCAGGCGCATGTTGTCGATCGTGTCACCGACGACGATGGGGATCTGCTTGAGGCGCTGGAGGTAGTCGCGGCGGTGCTTGTCGGTGGACATGGTGACGCGGTCGCCGAGCTGGGGCAGCCAGACCTGCGGGCCGCCCTGGCTGTTGACCGGCATCTGCCAGGTCTGGAAGGGGGCGCCGGCGATCTGGCGGTCCAGCTCATGGCGGAGCAGGTCGTGGTCGAGCCGGTCGGGCTCGGAGAATCGGTCGGCGGGCATGCGGTCCAGCTCGAGGCGCATGGCGGTGATGCGTTCGAGCCAGGCTTCCTGGGCGGCGGCGGAGACATCGCCGAGCCGGTCGTTGAAACGCTCGTCGTTGAAGGTCGGGCCGATCCACTCCGGGCTGCGTTCGTGGAGGGCCTCGAGGTAGCTGGACATGAACGCCCAGAGGCCGGGGTCGCGGCCCTCGGGGACGGGCGGGGAGAGGGGGGATTCGGCCCGGTTGGCTTGGCCGGCGTGGGCCGGGCCGGACGCGGGGGGCAGCACGAGGGCGAGGGCGACCAGGAACAAGGGCAGGGCGTTGCGGGTTCGGATCATGCCCAAGGGTACCACGGGGCGGGGATGCCGGTCGATGCGGTGTTTGGCGGCTTGGCCGGGGGCGGCTACACTTGGGCACGGGCCGGTTCGCCCGGACCGGCCTTGGCCGGGGGATTGGTGTAATTGGTAGCACGACAGATTCTGATTCTGTTAGTTCGAGTTCGAGTCTCGGATCCCCTACTTTGCGAAGCACGCCCCCACGCGGGGGCGTGTTTTCGTATGCTGGGAGGCTGGGAGAGGCGGAGAGACGGAGAGACGGAGGGCGTTGGGTGGAGACGAAACTGGACATCGCGAAGAACTGGCTGCCGCGGTACACGGGGATGCCGCTGGACCGGTTCGGGAACTATGTGCTGCTCACAAACTTCGCCGACTATGTGGGCCGGTTCGCCGAGCGGTTCGGGTGCGATGTGTACGGCCAGGGCCGCGCGATGCAGGCGTCGACGAACGACGACGGGCTGACGATCGTGAACTTCGGCATCGGGTCGCCGAACGCGGCGACGGTGATGGACCTGCTCAGCGCGCGGATGCCCGAGGGGGTGTTGTTCCTGGGCAAGTGCGGGGGGCTGAAGGACTCGACGGAGATCGGGCACTTCGTGCTGCCGATCGCGGCGATCCGGGGCGAGGGCACCAGCGACGACTACTTCCCGCGCGAGGTGCCCGCGCTGCCGAGCTTCAAGCTGCACAAGTTCGTGTCGGAGAAGATCGTCGAGCGCGAGATGGAGTACCGCACGGGCGTGGTCTACACCACCAACCGGCGCGTGTGGGAGCACGACAGGAAGTTCCTCGGCCGGCTCAAGCGGATGACGGCGCTGGCGATCGACATGGAGACGGCGACGGTGTTCATCGTGGGCCACCACAACGGCATCGCGCGGGGCGCGCTGCTGCTGGTCTCCGATGTGCCGACCACGCCCGAGGGGGTGAAGACCGAGGACTCGGACAGGACGGTGACCGAGCGGTATGTGAAGCTGCACCTGGAGATCGGCATCGACGCGATGACGCACATCGGGACGCAGGGGGAGCAGATCAAGCATTTCACGTATTGAGGGGCAATAGGCAATTTGGGAATGGGGAATGGGGGGGGCTAGCGCCTGGTGCCTTGGATTTCATCGCTTCCGGTGTCGCTGCCTTCGAGCTGGATTTTGAGCAGTTCGGCGTAGCGGCCGTCGCGGGCGAGGAGTTCGTCGTGGGTGCCGACCTCGCGGATGGCGCCGTGCTCGATCACGACGATGCGGGTGGCGAAGCGGATGGTGCTCAGGCGGTGGGCGATGACGAAGCTGGTGCGGCCCTTCATCAGGCGGCCGAGGGATCGCTGGATGAGGCGTTCGGACTCGGAATCGAGCGAGCTGGTGGCCTCGTCGAGGATGAGGATCTTCGGGTCGGCCAGGATGGCGCGGGCGATGGCCAGGCGTTGCTTCTGGCCCCCGGAGAGGCGCACGCCGCGCTCGCCGATGAGGGTGTCGTAGCCTTCCTCGAGCTCGGTGATGAAGCCGTGGGCGTTGGCGGCCTTGGCCGCGGCGAGGACCTCGTCCATGCCCGCGTTGCGTCGGGCGTAGCCGATGTTCTCGGCCACTGAGCCGTCGAAGAGGAAGACCTCCTGCTCGACCACGCCGAGCAGGGCGCGGTATTGCTCGACGGGCAGTTCGCGCAGGTCGATGCCGTCGAGGAGGATACGGCCCTGGGTCGGGTCGTCGAAGCGGGCGATGAGGTTGCACAGGGTGGTCTTGCCCGCGCCGGACATGCCGACGAGGGCGATGGTCTCGCCGGGCTGGATGTCGAGGTCGATGCCGCTCAGGACGGGGTCGCCGCGCTCGTCGATGCCGACGGCGCCGGGGCGGGCGCCGCCCTCGATGCGTTTGGGGTAGGCGTAGGCGACGCCCTCGAGGGTGATGCGGCCCTCGACGGCGGCGGGGTCGATGGTGCGGGTCGGCTTGGCCTTCTCGAACTCGCGCTGCTCGGAGAAGAGGTCGAGCACGCGGTCGAGCGCGGCCAGGTTGGTCTGGACATTGGTCGCGCTGGAGACGAGGGCCTCGAGCGGGCCGAGCAGGGCGAGGAGGTAGGCGGTGAAGGCCATCAGGTCGCCGATGGTCAGGCGGCCGTCGATGACGGCGGTGCCGCCGTAGAGCAGCACGCCGATGGAGGCCAGGGGGATGATCAGCTCCCAGACGATCTCGACGGAGCGGGCCCACCACCAGGTGTGCAGCTCCTGGCGCGCGAGCAGGTGCCCCTCGCCGGTGAAGCGGACGGCCTCGGCGTGGCGCCGGTTGAAGGAGCGGACGACGCGCATGCCTCCGAAGGATTCGGTGGACATCGCGTCGATGCCCTGGCGTCGCTCGCGGATGTCGCGGTAGAGCGGGCGGATGCGTTTGATCCAGGTTTTGTGGGTGCCCCAGATGAGCGGGGCGAGCGCGACGGCGCCGACGAGCAGCCTCCAGTCGATCCAGAGCAGCACGAGGAGCGTGCCCGTGAGCTGGGTGATTGCCCGCCAGGGGTTGTATATCAGGGAGAAGATGAGTTCGCCGACATTGCCGGCGTCCTCGCGGAGGATCGAGGAGATGCCGCCGGCCTTCATCGCGTGGATGCGGTGCAGCGGGAGCCGGCTGGCGTGCTCAAAGACGCGCCGGCGCAGGGAGACCTGGACACGCTTGGTGATGCGGGTGCACTGCCACCGCCCCCAGATGCCGAAGAGGATGGAGGATGTGGTGACCACAAGCATGCCGCCGGCCAGGTACCACATCAAGCGGACCCGGTCGGCGCGGACGGGCTCGAAGGGGCCGATGGCCTCCTGGACGCGGGCGGGCAGGCCGGCGGGCCCGGGGTGGTCGGTGATGATGTAGTCCAGGGCGATTTTGGTCGACAGGGGCATCAGCAGGCCGAGCCAGACCGCCATGCTCAGCGTGGCCAGCGAGAGGATGACGGTCAGCCGGTGGCCGGCCAGCAGCGACCAGAAGGCGATGAAGAGCCCCCGGAAGGACCGCTTGGCCCGTGAGGCCCGTTTCTGCTCAAGGGTCTCGTCGAGGCGCTCGTGGACCCGTTCCTCGGATCGCCGGGCCTTTCTGGCCTGGAGATAACCACGGAAACGGGTTCTGGAACTGCGGGCAGCGCGGCGCACCGGCGATCATACGCCGCGGTGGGCTTCGCGCCGACATCTGCGGGCGACGAGGGCCACGCAGGCCAAGCACGCGGCGGGCAGGCCGGGCGCGGGCAGTTGCGTGACCCGGGCGAGCAGCATGGCGTGCGCGAAGTGGGCGTCCGTGCCGTCGCGCAGCCACGCGGGGATGAGGTCGTGCGGGCCGGCGTGCCCGGGGGCGTATTCGGCGGCGAGGTGCGTTGGGTCGGCCGGGGCGTGGTCCCGCCGGGCGTGCACGGGGGTCCAGCCGGGGTGGTTCATCTGCCAGACGCGGGCGAGTCGGGAGGCTTCCTCGGCGAAGATCAGCCCGGCGTGCGGGTCTCGGGGCGGACGCGCGGCCGCGGGCGGCGTCGTCAGCGGGCCGTTCCCGGACAGGCCGGGCAGCTCGACCGGGCTCGCGGTGTTGAACCAGCGGGGCAGGGCGACGAAGCGCTGCTCGGGATGGGTCCAGCCCGCGAAGACGCCCGGGTCGTCGAACGGCGCGGGGGCGGGCTCGGGCACGGCGACGATGCCCGCGGCCGTCCGGAGGGTCGCCAGAACCAGGACGGTCACGGCGGCGGTGGCGGAGGGACGGGATGCCGGTGCGGGTGGGGCCATGGGTGCGGTTCGGGCAGTGTGCTCTTGGAATGTCGGTTTCCCGGGGCGTGGGTGCGAGCGAAGCCGGTCCCCGCCGGGGCCGGGCTTTCCCGGGGCGCGGGGTGGGGGGGTCGTGCGTCGCGGGGCGGGATCCGATAAGGTGTGAGGCCCCGGGACGGATGCCCGGCACGACGGGAGGTTGGATTGGGCAAGCGGAAGAAGCTGGCGTTGCACTGGAAGATCCTCATCGGCCTACTGGCGGGCGTGGTGGTCGGGCTGCTGGTCAACTGGTTCTGGACCGGGTCGACTTGGGCCGCGCTGGGGGTGAACGATCCGGCGGCCTATGTGGGCACCAAGGCGGTTTACGACGCCTCGGTCGCCGAGGGCGGGCCCAATGAGGATGCGGGCATCGTGGCCGGGGCAGCGCGGCAGGTGCGGCTGGCGACGGTCTTCGCGGGCCAGTTGTTCCTGCGCGGGCTGATGTTCATCGCGGTGCCGATCGTGCTGTTCAGCCTGGTGGTGGGCGTGTCGAGCCTGAACGACACCTCGCGGCTGGGCCGGATCGGGGGCAAGACGATCGGGATCTACCTGGTGACGACCGCGGTGGCGATCACGGTGGGGCTGGTCGCGGCGAACCTGATCGGTCCGGGCAAGGGCATCACCGAGGAGCAGCGCGACTCGCTGCTGAGTGAGCAGCAGGCCAATGCCCAGCAGCGGATCGAGGCGGCCAACGAGCAGCGCCAGCGGACCACCTGGGACATCATCCTGGACATCGTGCCGACCAACCCGTTCGGGGCGATGGCGACGGGCAACACGCTGCAGGTGGTCATCGCCGCGCTGCTGGTCGGCGTGGCGCTGACGATGATCCCGCGGGAGAAGGGCCGGCCGGTCATCGAGTTCTTCGACGCGATGACGGATGTGGTGATCAAGATTGTTGAGATGATCCTGATCATCGCGCCGTACGCGGTGTTCGCCCTGATCGTGGTGGTGATCGCCGATCTGGGCGTGGCGTTGCTGCTGCTGCTGCTGCAGTACGCGGCGGTGGTGGTGGGCGGGCTGGCGCTGATGGTCTTCGCCGTGTACCCGCTGATCCTGCGGGTGTTCACGCCGGTGCGGTACAAGCGGTTCTTCCGGGCGATCTCGCCCGCGCAGCTCCTGGCGTTCAGCTCGTCGAGTTCGGGCGCGACGCTGCCGGTCACGATGGAGTGCTGCGACGAGCGCCTGGGCGTCAAGGAGGAGATCGGCTCGTTCGTGCTGCCCATCGGGGCGACGATCAACATGGACGGGACCGCGCTGTACCAGGGCGTGGCGGCGGTGTTCATCGCCCAGCTGTTCGGCATGGACCTGACCCTCGCCCAGCAGCTCCAGATCGTGCTGACCGCCACGCTGGCGTCGATCGGCACGGCGGCGGTGCCGGGCGTGGGCATCGTGATGCTGGTCATCGTGCTCGACTCGGTGGGGATCCCGCTGGAGGGCATCGCGGTGATCCTGGGCGTGGACCGGATCCTCGACATGTGCCGGACCTGCTGCAATGTCACGGGCGACTGCATGGTGGCCTCCGTGGTGGCCAGCAGCGAGGACGCGCTGCGCACGGAGGAAGAGGTCGCCGCCCGCATGGCCGAGAAGGAGGCCCGCGGGCTGGACGAGTTCCCCAAGGAGGAACAGGAAAAGGCCGAGGCGATCGGCTGATACGGATCCCGTCTGAAACTCGGGCGTGACCGGTGCTGTGCTCTTCGTCTCCGGATCGCACGACTCTTGCCGCGGATGCGCTCGCGCTCTTGCAGGGCCGAGGGCGTGGCCCCGGCGCGGCATGAGGGCGGCATGTTCCTGTGTGTCGGCCTGGTTCAACGCAGAGGATCGCCGAGGGGCGCAGAGGTCCGCAGAGGATCGGAACAGGATCCCTGGATCTCTCTGCGCTCCTCTGCGCCCCTCGGAGTTCTCTCTGCGTTTGATCGCTGTGCGTTTCGCGCGGTGGATCGCGGCGGGCGCCCGGAGGTTCAAGCGACACGAGAGATGCGTGGCCGGCGCTCGGTGCGCTCGTCCCCGTCGCTGACGCTCAGGGCTTCTTTCGGGCTCGGCGCATCGCGGCTCGCGCCCGTCCACTCACCCCGCGGTCCACGCACAAGTTTCAGGGCGGATCCGTATGACGGCGCGAAAAAACCGCGGGCCCGTGGCCTGCGGTCGGGATCGATCGCGCGATGCGGATCAGTGCGTGCCGGCGGGCACATGCACCGAGTGGCCCTGCTCGAAGGCCTGCTTGTCCAGCGAGGCCTCGTGGCGGGCGAGCAGTTCGTCCTTGGTCTGGTGGCGGTCGAGGCCGTGGCAGATCGCGTGGAGGTACGCGGCCTCGGTGCCGGCGAAGACCCGGTCGGCCTCGTCCTCGGTCAGCGGCAGCGCGTCCAGGGCGGCCTTGAAGGCGTACCACTTGTCACGCTGGGCGTCGCCGAAGGGATCGAGGTAGCGGGTACCCTCGCCGGTCTCGGGCAGGCCGAGCGACTTGCGGACCGAACGGGCGACGAAGCGGTTGCCGTTGCACGCGCCGAGGCGGACATAGTGCAGCCCGAGCAGGAACAGCGCGTCGCCGGCGTGCGCGGCGATCTCGTTGATCGATCGGGTGGTGCCCGGCTCGGGGGACGCATCGTCCGGGCGGACGCCGAAGTGGTTCAGGTCGGCCTCGATGTAGGGCGTGAGCATCTGCTCGGGCAGCACGAAGGCGGCCAGGTCGGGCCGGGCGGCCAGGTGCGGACGCAGGGCGGCGTCGAGGGCCCGGGACATCAGCCGCTGCTGGGCCAGGTGCGCCACATAGCCGTCCAGCGGCATGCGGCCCTTGATCAGCGCGGCCGGCCCTTCGGCCCGCTCGGCGATCTGGTGCAGCTTCCAGTTGTCGTCCTTGAGCCGGGTGGTCAGGGGGCGGGCGGCGGGGATGGTGGTGGTCATGGGGGGCGTCCTGGCTGTTGTTGAGACTGGTTCTCAATCAAATGCAGAGCGGGGCCCGGGATCAACCCGGGCCCCGCGTCGGCGCCGTCCGGCCTCGTGGGCAGCCGGCGGGCCGTTTGTGGTGTCCGCCCGGTGCGCCCGGGCGGTCATCAAGGCTTCTTTCAGGGGCATCCCGCGTTGAACACCGTCAGGTACTCGGCGATGTCGAAGAAGTTCAGTTCGCCGTCGCCGGTGAAGTCCGCGGCCAGGTCGCCCGCGTTGTACAGGTCCA
>JAFIFX010000011.1 GCA_020831805.1 Planctomycetota bacterium
CAACTGCTTCCGACACTGCGGCTACACGCTACATCCGGCGTAGAACCGCTCTAGTTCAGAGTTTACAATCATCATCGCTGTACCAAACGCAAAAGGACGGCCCTCGGGCCGTCCTTTTTCTTTCCTTTTGCCTCTTACCTAGTGCCTTCTCTCCCCTATGGCCGGACCTCCACCCGGCTGACCCGCTCGGCCAGCAGTTCGAACACCAGCGCGATGTCGTCGTCGCCCAGGCGGATGCAGCCCATCGACATGCTCCGCCCGATCGACGAGGGCTCGATCGTGCCGTGGATCCCGTAGCCCGTGATCGACTCGTACTCGCCCACCCCGTCCAGGCCCAGCCAGAAGTTGCCGATCGGGTTGTTGGGGTCGTTGGGCTCGTACCGCTCGCGGGGGTTCCGCGGGTTGACCCAGCCGGGGTTTTCCAGCTTGTTCGCGCTGACCACGAACTGCCCCAGCGGCGTGCCGTCGTCCTCGCCCAGCCCCACATCGAAGCTGCGGATGTACACCCACCGCGAGGGATCGCTCGGCGGCCCGTGCCAGATGTCCATCCGGAAGTCGCTCTTGGTCACCACCGCGTGGAACGGCCCGCGCACGAGCTTGAGCTTCTGATCCAGCCGGATGCGGCTCGGATTACTCAGCCCGTTGACCCGTTGGATCAGCCGCCAGTGCGTGGCCAGCTCCCGACGCGACGCGATCCGCGACAGCGAATCCCCGGCCCGCACCACATACTCCTCGGTGATCGGGTCGTTCGGGTCGACCACCCGCCCGAACACGAGGTGCTGGTTGATCTCGGTCAGCTCATCGCGGACCAGGTTCGCCTCCGCGTGGGTCAGCCCGGGGTCGCGCAGCACGCGCGAGAGCAACGCCCGCGCGCCCACCCGGTCGTTCTCCGCCACCAGCCGGCGTGCTGTGTCGATCTGCGTGCGCACCCGCGACGACGTGGCCGACTGCGTCGCGCCGCCGTTCGTCGCGGGCCAGGTCGTCCGGGTCGGCTCTTCCAACGCACGGGAGAGTACTCCGCCGGAGCCGTTCTGGCCCGACGGGCTGCTGCGTGTCGGGCCGGTCCGGGCCTGCTCGGTCCGGGTCGGTTCCGTGGCGGTCCGGGGCGCCTCACGCGATGTCAACGCGCGGTCCACCTCGTCCGGAGCCGGCTCCTGCGTGCCCGAGAGCATCCGCGGCGGGGCCACCGGCTCGCGACCGCCCGGCGATGAGCGTGTCGCACCCTGGGTGATCTCCGTCGGCGCGGGCCGGTCCGGCGACGCCTCGGCCGTCACCGGCGGGGCCGCCGGCTCGTCCGTCCGCACGCCGGTCGGCCGCATCGTGAACCAGACAATCACCACCAGCACCGCGACGATCAGGAACGGCAACGCCGACCGCACCGGGCTCTTGCGCCGGCGTCTGGTCGACACCGCCGCGCTCCGTCCGCTCCCACGCGCCGATTGACTGGGCAGGCTCATCCCGTTCCCTCCGTGTCCGTCGCCACCATCTCAAGGCCCGCTTCCGTGACGAGCCCGTCCATCCGCCGATCGTGCCTGTCCGCCGGGGCCCGCTTGACGAGCTGCACGCCGAAACACGCACCGACCGTGATCACGCGCGATGATCCCTCATCGGCGAGCCCCCCCAGGAAACGATCATAGAAACCTCCCCCCCGCCCAACGCGCACCCCGTCCCGCGTAAACCCAACCCCCGGAACCACCATCAGATCCACCGATTCCGGGGGCACCGCCGCGCACCACGCCCCCGGCACGCGGATCCCGTGCCGCCCGGCCTCCAGGTCCTGCACCGAACCCACCGCCCGCGGCACCAGCCGCTTGCCCGCCCAGTCCACCTCCGGCAGACACACCACCTTGCCCTGCTCCGTCCCCAGCGCGATCAGGGCGTCCAGGTCCGGCTCGGTCTCGTCCGCGGCGAACAGCATCACCACCCGCGACCGCGCCCACAGGCCCGACGCCGCAAGGTGCCCCCGCACCGCGGTGGACGCCTCGGCCCTGCGATCCGGGCCCAGCTCCGCGACCCGTGCCTTGAGCGCGGTACGCAATCGGGGTTTTTCCCCCTCGGGCGTCACGCCCCGTCTCCGGACCCGGCCCCGTACCGCTCCCGCCGCTTGCCGCGGATGTCCTCCAGCCGCTGTCGCATCGCGGCCTCCGCCCCGATGTCCTTGGGCTCGTAGTACCGCTTCTCGACGCCGAGGTAGTCCTGCCCGCTGACCTGCCCTTCGGCGTCGTGCGAGTACTCGTACCCCTCGCCCCCGACCTTCTTGACCCGCACGCCCTTGCCGGCGCCGATCGAAACCGGCGAGCTGTTCGGGTCGCGCAGGTACATCGGCACTGGCAGCACCCGCCCGTTCTTCACATCGTCCATCGCCGCGTTGATCGCCATGTACGCCGCGTTGCTCTTGGGCGCCAGGGCCAGGTAGCACGCGCACTGGCTCAGCGTGATCCGCGCCTCGGGCATGCCGATCCGTTCCACCAGGTCCCAGCACGCCTGCGCCACCATGATCCCGCGCGGGTCCGCGTTGCCGATGTCCTCGCTGGCCAGGATCGCCAGCCGGCGCGCGACGAACCGCGGGTCCTCCCCTGCGTCAAGCATCCGCGCAATCCAGTACACCGCCGCGTCCGGGTCCGACCCCCGCACTGACTTGATCATCGCGCTGATCGCGTCGTAATGCCCATCGTCGCCGTACACCGCGACCTTCTGCTGGATCGAGTCCTCGGCGACCCGCTCGTCGATGACGACGCTTGGTGGGGCCGGCTTCCAGCCGGCCTCTCCCCCTCCGTCCCCCCGTCTCTGCTCCCCGAGCACCGACTCCACCGCCACCTCGAGCGCCCCCAGCGCCCGCCGCCCGTCCCCCTCGCTCTTGACCGCCCACACCCGCAGCGCGCCCTCGTTGATCTCGATCGGGATGTCCTTGTACCCCTTCGGGTGCGCGATCGCCCGGCGGACCAGGTCCGCCGTCTCGTCCTCGCTCAAGGGCTCCAGCCGGAACAGGGTCGACCGCGAGATCAGCGCGCTGTTCACGCTGAACAAGGGGTTCTCCGTCGTCGCCCCGATCAGCGTGATCAGCCCCCGCTCCACATCGCCCAGCAGCACATCCTGCTGCGCCTTGGTGAACCGGTGGATCTCGTCCAGGAACAGGATCGTCCGCTTGCCTTCGTCGCCCAGCACCCGCTCAGCCTCGTCGATGATCTCGCGGATCCGCTTGACGCCCACGCTCGCCGCGTTCTCGCGCACGAACCGACGCTTGGTCCGCCCCGCGATCACCCCAGCCAGCGTGGTCTTGCCCGTTCCCGGCGGCCCGTGCAGGATCAGGCTCGTGATCGCGTCCGCGTCGATCATCCGACGCAGCAGCTTGCCCGGCCCCAAGAGGTGCGTCTGCCCGATCACCTCGTCCAGGTCCACGGGGCGCACCCGTACCGCCAGCGGCTCGGCCTTCCGCACCGCCTCGACCCGACGACCTGACCACAGATCACTCATGACAGGGGATTGTACGGGGTCGCCCACCCCTGCGCCGGCAAGGAATCCCACCCATCCTGACCCGCGGACACATAAATTCTGCGGTTCGGAGAAGCCATTCTCTTTGTAATCGCTAACATACTTACAGACGATGCTCTTCTGGGTCTCCGGCATATTGCTGGCAGTCGTCCTGCTGCTTCTCGCGGCCGGGGTGATGTCCGCACGCCGTCTCCGCGACCCCGCTGATCCATTGACCGGCCTGCTCTACATCGCCGGCCGGACCTACGCCCGCCTGGTCCACCGCCTCCGCGTCGAGACCGAGCCGGGGGCCCTGTCCGATATCGACGGCCCGCTGATCGTCGTTTCGAACCACACCGCCGGGGTCGACCCGCTGCTGGTCTCCGCCGGGTGCCCACGGCGTATCGGCTGGATCATGGCTGAGGACATGCGCATCCCCCATCTCAACTGGTTCTGGCGCTGGCAGGGCGTGATCTTCGTCACCCGCGATAAGGAAGGCCGCAAGGGCCTGCGCGACGCCCGCACCGCGCTGGCCAACGGCGCTTGCATCGGCATCTTTCCCGAGGGCCGGCTCGAACGCCCGCACGGCCGACTGCTGCCCTTCAACCCCGGCGTGGGCATGCTCGTCAAGCGCACCAAGGCCCGCATCCTGCCCGTCATTGTCGAGGGCACGCCCGAGACCGAAACCGCCTGGCAGGCCCTCTGGACACCCAGCCGCGCCAAGGTCCGCTTCATGCGCCCGATCTCCTACGCCGACTCGTCCCTCACCGCGGCCGAGATCGCCGCCGACCTCCAGCACCGCTACGCCGCCTGGACCGGCTGGCCCGTGGCCAACCACGCCCCCGCCGCCCGCATCAAGTCCAAGGCCGCCCCGCCCGCATCGATCAAAACCGACCGCTCGATCGCCTGAGCCCGGCCCGACGCACCCCGTCCCCGAACACCTCCGCCCGCGGCCGCGTCTGCTTCGCCAGCAGCGGGTCCGACATCACCGGGCCCAAGAGCCCGCTCTCATTCCGCTGCCACCGCATTGCGCGGTGGTTCGTCCGGTCCAGGTGCACCCGACCCCGCCTCCGCGCGATCATGACACCCGAATCCGCCGGGGCATAGAGTCAACCCACCTCCCCATGCATGAACCGCCGCGGACCGCGGCGGCACGATCGGTCGGCCAGGGCGACGCCCAGGCATGCAGAAGGAGGTCCCTTGCGAGCGACGCGATCCCAACTCCGGTTCCTCGGGTGGACCCTCGCTGCCGGTCTCGCCGCCGCCCTCGCCGCCCCGGCGCACGCCAGCCAGCCCGACCCCGACGCGTCGCCCGCCCCCCCCGCCCGCCAGGCCGGCCCCGGAGGCGACGACCTCACCGCCGCCCAGTCCAGGCTCGACATCCAGCCCGTCGCCGCGGACGATCAGATCCGCGAACGCCTCCAGAGCGTCATCGACGCCACCGGCTGGTTCACGGAACCGTTCGTCCGCGTCGAGGACGGCGTCGTCTTCCTCAGCGGACGCGCGGATACGGAGGAGCTCAAACGCTGGGCGGGCGATCTGGCCCGCAACACCGAGGGCGTCGCCGCCGTCGCCAACCGGATGGATATCGCCGTGCCCTCCCCGTGGGACTTCGGCGCCGCCACCAGCGGGGTCTCACGCCTGTGGCGCGATTTCGTCGCCTCCACGCCCTTCATCGTCCTCGGCCTGATCATACTCGCGCTCTCGGCCCTCTCGGGCTTGCTCGTCACCCGCGCCTTGCGCGTCTTCCTCGCCAAACGGATCCGCGCCCGGCTGCTCAAGGGCCTGCTCGCCCGGGCCGCCGGCGTGATTGTCTTCCTGGTCGGCGCGTATGTCGTCCTCCGCGTCGCCGGACTGACGCAACTGGCCCTGACCATCGTCGGCGGCACCGGCCTGATCGGGCTCGCCGTCGGCATCGCCTTCCGCGACATCACCGAGAACTACCTGGCCAGCATCTTCCTCAGCATCCAACGCCCCTTCGAGACCGGCGACCTCGTCGAGATCGTCGGCGTCACCGGCTTTGTCCAACAGCTCAATGTCCGCACCACCGTACTCATGTCACTCGACGGCAATCTTGTGCAGATCCCCAACTCCGCCGTCTACAAGAACATCATCATCAACTTCACCGCCAACCCGAACCGCCAGGGGACCTTCACCGTCGGCATCGGCTACGACGATTCCATCGAGCAAGCCCAGGAGATCGCCCGCGCCGTCCTGGCCAACCACCCCGCCGTGCTCAAAGACCCCGAGCCCTGGGTCCTCGTCGACAGCCTCGGCGCGTCCACAGTCAACCTCAGGATCTACTTCTGGTTCGACGGCCACACGCACAACATCCTCAAACTGCGCTCGGCCCTCATCCGACTCGTCAAGCACGCCTTCCAGAAGAACGGCATCTCCATGCCCGACGAGGCCCGCGAAATCATCTTCCCCGCCGGTGTCCCAGTCGCCATCACCGACCAGCGCGAGGGGCCGACCTCGCCGCCGCAACCCGAGCCCGCCCCGGTGCGTCCCCGACCTGCCGAGGATACCGATCCCTCCGCGACGCCCGCGGAAGCCGGCCTCACCAGTGATGCCGGGGTCATCGAAGAGCAGGCTCGCCAGGTCAAGCCGCTGGATCACACCGAGAACCTGCTCAAACCCAAGCGCGACGGCCCGCCCGAAACCTGAGCCTGGCCTTCAAACTCGGCCACCCACCGATCACCCACCGCGCACCACCGATTGGCTCGCCCCACGCAACGCCCCCGACCGGCGCTGGTGGGTGTCCCGGTCCGGCTTGGCAATCGCCAGCGCCTCCAGATGACGCTGCTCCGCCGCCCGCTGGCGCAGGTGGATATCGAAGGGCGTGGATGTGCGGGACAGCACGCTCACCCCCGCTCCAGCGGCATCGTCAAACAGTGCGGCCCGCCGTGCCCCGCCCACAACTCCCGCGCCTCGAAGGTCGAGACCCGGACGCCGTCGCGCTCCAGCGCTTCCTTCGTCCGCGGCGAGCCGGCGTACGCGATCACCTCTCCCGGCGCGGTCGCCACCACATTCGACGCCTGGCGTCGCTGCTCGCCCAGCGTCTCGGCCATGAACGCGCGGAACCCTTCCTGGCTGTCGTCCGGCTCCCGCCCGCCCGTGTAGGTGACCTTGTACCCCTTGGCCCGCACATAGTCGAGCAGCTTCATGTCCCCCAGGTCCTCCCGCTCGCCGCTGCCCGCGCGGAACAGGCTGACCTTCCCCAGCTCCTTGAGGAACCCGAGCGCCTTCTCCGCGTCCTCCGCTTCGATCGCCAGTTGCGACCGCGCCCCGCGGATGTACCGGCTCAGCGGGTCGTTCCCCGCGTGCTCGGCCTCCAGCAGCCACGGCACCGCGAGCGCGTGCTGGTGGTTGACATGCGTGAAAAAAGTATCCAGATGCAGGAACAGCACGCGCAGATCAATCACCGCCGGCCCGATCCCGCTGGGAACCCGACGCAGGAAGTCCGCCTTGTTGATCCGGACCGCCAGCACATCCATCTCAAGCCGGCGCGCCAGCATCGGCGCCGCCCGGGGGTCGCTGCGCTGGCCGTAGCCGAGGAACAGCGTGTTCTCGTCCACCATCTGCGCGTCGCCGCCCTCGAGGATCACCCCCTCCGCCACCGCGTCGAACACCACCGGAAAATCCGCCAGCAGCGGCGAGTGCATCAGCGCGAACCGCAGCGTCATGTTCTCCCGCAGCCGTCGGTGCGACCGCGCGTTGCACACCACCAACCCCTTGGGCGTCATGAAACTCGCATCACGCGTCCAGGTGGTGCTGCCCGTGTCATCGAACAGGTGCAGGTACGCACCGTCCTGATCCAGCAGGTACTGCCGGTCCCGGTCCCGCCCGAGCAGCGTCGCCGCCGTCACGGTGTCCGCCTCGCCCGACAGGCGCGGGTGGGCCGCCGACAGCCATGTCCGCCAGAACCCGCGCCGTCGGGCCTCCTCCACGGCCCCGGCCAGCGCATCGGCCAGCTCGACCGGCTCGGCGCCCGCCCGACGCAACAGCCCCAGCAACTCGGCGTGCTGTCGCACCCGCGCCCCGGGCTCCGAATCCAGGTGCGGGATCAACCCCGACGAGGTCCGGTCCACCGCGTACTCGTCCTCGGTCAGCGAATGCACCAGCACCCGCCCCAGCCGCCCGATGTCGTCCCGCACGAACGGCTCACCGCCCCGGGAAAGCCCCGTCCCATCGGCGTACGCGCCGAGCGCCTTCGCATCAAGCATCCAGGCCGACACGGCCATGCCGGCGCCAAGCTTCAACGCCGTCCGCCGGTCCACGCCCACGCCCTGCGATATGTCGTTGTTCATGCCGCCAGACTATCACACCGGCCCGGGGCCCACAACACCCTGGGCGAACCGGCCCTCACTCCATCCCCCGCAACGCCTCCAGGCGGCGCTCGTGGATGGCCCGGTCCGGCTCGATGATCGTCAGGGCCTTGAGATGCCGCTCTGCCGCCGCACGATCGCCGGCGAGCAGGGCCATCCGCGCCGCCTGCTCGCGCTGGTTCGCGTCGAACGGCGCGATGATCGTCGCCCGCTCGGCCTTAGCCCTCGCCTTCTCGTGCTCGCCGAGCTTGGCGTAGATCTCCGAAAGCTCCGCCGCGTACGCCGGCGAGTTGATCTCCCGCACATCCAGGAACTCCAGGTGCTCGACCGCCCGGGCCCGCTCTTCGAACGAGTCCGCGGCGAGGTAGTGCCGCGTCAGACGACGGTGCGGCGCATCGTCCGACGGGCGGACCGCCATCAGCCGGCGCAGCAGCGCGATCTGGTCGTCGTCCAGCCGCTCGCCCGCCCCCGCCAGCGCCAGGCCCACCCGCACCTCGAGCAACTGCGGGTGCTCCGGATGGGCTTCGAGCAACTCCTCGATGACGCCCGGATCGGGCATCCCCCCCTCGCCCCCCCCGGCCCGCGCCTCCTCGCCGAGCGCCTCGCGCAGCAGCTCGCTCAAACCGGCAGCGCCCTCGGGCAGCGCGAGCCCTTCCGCGATCAGCTGCTCCCGCGCCCAGGCGTGGAACGATTCGAGGAACGACCCCGGCGTCATGCCCAGCGCCTCCTCGAACGCCTCCGGCCCGGTCCGCCCGGCCGCCGAGAGGTCCATGATCGCCCGCGGCGCCTCCGCACCCCAGCGGTCGATCAGAAACTCGAACATCCACGCCCCCTGCGCGTACGCCAGCCCCCGATCGCCGGGGTTGCGCGGACGCACGAACGCGATGTTGATCTCTTCGAGGTCGAACAGCCCGCCCGACGCGTGCGCCGACGCGAGCTGACGCCAGGTGCGGAAGTCCCGCGGCGCGTCCTCGTTGAACACCGCGTTGGCCTCGGTCAGCCAGTGCATGATCCGGTTCTGCGTGCGCGACAGGTTCACCGTGTGCGTGTACTCGTGCCGCATCACCCGTTCCCAGTCGAACGGGCCGACCGTGAACCGCGGCCCGATCTGCGGCGATTCGATCGCGATCACCGGCCCGGTCGACGCCGCCATCGTATGGATCGACGGCATGCCCCCGACGCGCACCGCGAACCACTCGTGGTTGGGCATCAGCTCCACGATCGTCTTGCGCTCGGGCACATGGTCCGACCCCCCCGGCCCGTCCGAGCACACCCGCTCGACCATCGCCTCCAGCGCGACCGCCATCTCCGGCGCCAGCGCCGCGTCGATGCCGTCCTTGTACCGCACGATGAAGTGGGGGGTCTCGATCGTCTGATAGGTCAACAGCTCGCGCACCAGCGTCAGCGAGTTCTGCGCCCGCACATCAAACGGGTCGAGCGACAACGCCCGCTCCAGCTCGCCCAGCGCGGCCCGGTCCTCCCCCGCCTGCACCAGCATCAGCCCGCGCTCCAGCCGCGGGTGCGACCAGAACGGCGCCCGCTCGATCGCCCGGCGCAAAAACCCATCGGCCAGCTCGTACTGCCGCGCCTCGGCCAGCGTCCGCCCGACCCACATCAGCCCCTGCGCCGAGCCCGGCGAGAGCGCCTCGAAATCCTCCAGCAGCCGCTCCGTCCCGGTCACGCGGTACCCCGCCGCCGTCGCCGCCGCCTCGATCGCGCGCAGCTCGCGGTGCTCGGGCATCCGCGCCAGCGCCGGATCGACCGCGCCCTCCGCGCCCAGCGGGTCCCGCCGGCGCAGCGCCCCCCGCGCCCGGATCGCCGCCGCGTCCGCCGTCACGCGCGGTTCCCCGCCCGCCGCGCCGAGCGCCGCCACCGACTCCATCCGGTCCGCCACCGCCCCCGCCGTGTCGAAGTCGAACCCGTCCACCGCGATCTCACCCACGATCCGCATCGCGGCGGCATTCCGCGGGTTCAGGCGCAACGACTCCCGGGCCGCGGCCATCGCCTCGCCCCGGTTGTGCCGGGCGTACAGCAACTCCGCCTCGACCGCCCGCGCCCGCCAGTCCAGCCGCCGCGCATCCCGCGCCCGCGTGATCCGATCCAACAACCCCCGGTTCACCGCCTCCGCGTCCCGCGAACCCAACGCCGACGGACCGCGCAACCGCAGCAACGCCAGCCCCGCCCGCACCGATTCCGGCTCGTCTCCACTTCCCCGCGCCGCCCGCGTGTACGCCTCCGCGGCTTCGTCAAACCGCCCGAGCATCTCCAGCGCCGCCCCCCGCACCCGCTCCGCCCGCACGCCCGAAGCATCGCCGAGCAGTTCGAGCGCCCGCGCCGCCTCCCCCCGCATGGCCGCCGCCTCGGCCCGTTCCAGTGCTTCCGCCGCGTCGTCCATCACCGCCGGGTGGTCCCACGCCCCCGCGATCACCGCCGCCCGCGCCGCCAGCACCGGGTCGTCCAGGTCCGCCTCGGTCCACGCACCGTGCTCGATGCGCAGCGTCCGGCGCTCATCCTCAGAGAGAAAATCCGCCGTGATCCGCGCCCGCACCGCCTCGGACATCTCCGACGGCGGCGCCTCGACCGGCTCCGCGTCCGGCCGATCCTCCGGCCCCACCTCCACGATCGGCTCCGACCCCACAAGCCGCGACCGGAAGGGAGCGGCCGCATCGCGTTCAACCAACCCAGGTACGGAATCGGCGAACGCACACCCCTGCCCGTCGGACACCCCCGCCGCGAGCCCCGCGATCAGCACCAGGACGGAGAGCATCACTCCCGCCCCCGCCACGGCGAGATCTGCACCTGCCAGCCCGCCCCCGGGGCCGGCGCCTCCGTGTCGAACACCGCCCCCGCCACGGCCGCGTTGATCTCCACCCCGAACAACTCCGCGATCTGCAGGTCTCCCGTCCACGCCGTCTTGATGTACAGCCGCGGCAGCAGGTCATCCGGCGTGAACCAGATCCGCACCGACTCCCAGTCGTCCTGCCCCGGCGCCCCCTCCCGCGGCGTCAGCTTGAGCTGCACGCACCCCTCGACTAGCCGCGCCAGCCCCGCCAGGTCCTCGTGCTCGGCGTTGACCGTCAAACCGTCGGCCGCCGGCAGCACCGCGGCGTGGTAGTCCCGCAGCACCCGGTCCGCGTCGTCGCCCACCGACACCCAGAACGGCGCATCGCGCATCAGCTCCATCGGGTCCAGCACCCGCCCCGCGGGCACCATCTCCCGCTTGATGAACTGCTTCTCGTCCGGCAGCCGCTCGACCAGCCACCGCCCGTCGAAGATGTAGTGCTCGTTGACGGCCTCGACCCGCTGATCGAGCTGCAACTGCTCGAAACGCACGGCGTACATCCGCCGCGCCGGCCCCTCGCCCGCCGCGGGTTCGGTCCGCATCGCCAGCCGGCCCAGCCGACGCTGCATGTCCCCCTGCAGCACCTGGATCCCGGTCAGCCGCACCCGCCCGGTCAGCGTCTCGATCTCGCGGTCGCGTTGCCCGAGTGCCACCAGCAACGCCCGCCCGTCGGCGAACCGCTCGTGCGCCGCCCCGGCCCGCTCGGCCCCGGCATCCCCCGCGTCCGGCTCCGACGCGACCGCGCCCGCGAGCCCTGCCATCCCGACCACCAACGCCAGCAATCCATGCATCATCGCCCGCTCCTTGTCCCACCCCTGTCTACCGCCAACTTGCACCAACAGTTCAAAGGCTTTCTTTCTCCGTGCCCTCTGCGGTTCGCCCCAAACCCCGCTCCGCTTCCCGCTGCGTCCCCGGCGTCCGCTGCGGTGAATCACCGGACGCCGCATCGCCGACACCCTCAACAACCCCCAGGACTCCCTCCCCCTCCAGAAACGCCCGCAGGATCGCCGCCGCCGCGATCGCGTCCCGGCGCATCTTCTTCTGTTTATGCGTCAACCCGGACCGCGCCATCCGTTCATCGGCCGCCATGGTGGTCCGGCGTTCGTCCACCAGGGTCACCGGCCTCCCCAACGCACCCACGATCCGCCCGGCGAACCCCCGCACCGCCTTCGCCCGCGGGCCTTCCGTCCCGTCCATATTCAGCGGCAGGCCCACGACCACCTCCACGGGTTCACCGCCGACGATGGCCCGAACCTGACCCGCAATCCCCCGAAGCAGGGCTTCCCCCCCCTCCCGGCCAATCGGAATCTCCACCAGCCCCGCCGGCGAAGCGACCCCCGTCAGCCGGTCCCCGACCGCGATCCCCGTCCGCACATCCCCGAGATCGATCGCCACAACCCGCACCCCCAAAGGTAGGTCGGCACTCCGTGCCGACTCCCCGTGCCACCGACACCGTCCTCGGGGTCGGTGCTCCCCTCCCCCTGCAAACCCGCCCGAACCCGATTACCCTCTCCCCCATGACCGCCCACACCTCCCCCAGCACCGCCGACGCCACCATCACCGAGCCCAAGCCCCTGGCCCCCGCCGGCCCCACGGTCCTGGTCAAACGCCTCGACCCCAACGCGGTGCTGCCCAAAGCCCAGACCCACGGCTCGGCCGGCCTCGACCTGGCCGCCTGCCTTCCCCGCCACGGCCTGCGCGAGCAGGCCACCATCCTGCCCGGCGACATCATCAAGATCCCCCTCGGTTTCGCCGTCGCCATCCCCGACGGCTACGAGGGCCAGATCCGCCCCCGTTCCGGCCTGGCCACCAAGCATGGCGTCACCGTCCCCAACGCCCCCGGCACCGTCGATTCCGACTACCGGGGCGAGATGTTCGTCGCCCTGATCAACCTCGGCCGCGAACCCCACACCGTCCGCCACGCCGACCGCATCGCCCAGCTCGTCATCGCCCCCGTCACGCGGCCAGCCCTGGTCGAAACCGATGAACTCGACGAGACCGCCCGCGGCGCGGGCGGGTTCGGCTCGACGGGACGCTGATCAGTCCGATGCGGGGTCCGGCCGTTCGCGCGGCGCTGGTTCCCGCGGCGATGGTTCCCGTGGTACTGGTTCCCGTGGTGATGGTTCCCTCGGGGGCAGCGGCCAGGCCTCGGTCCTCTTGAGCATCTCGCCGAGCGCGGTCGCCCACGGGTCGTCCGGCCCCTTCAGCTCGGTGATCAGGTCCCGCGCCCGCTCGATGTAGACCACGCACGCCGGGTGGCGCACCTCGTAGAGCTTCAGCGCCGCGAGCGTCTGCCACACCACCGACTCCATGGTCTTCTCGTCCGCCGTCCGGTCCGCGTTGATCCGCGCCGACTGTGCTGCCATGGGCAGCAGATTCTCGGTGTCCTCCGGCCGGATCAGCGGGAACCGCGAGACCACCTCCAGCAGCGCGATCGGCATTCCCGTCTTGTCCGAGATCGAGCGGATGATCGATTCCGCCCATTCACCGATGCTGCGATGGACGGTGTCGATCCGCTGCTGCGTCCGGGCTTCCATCCGCTCGGCGCGCTCCAGCGTTTCCCGCGCGTTCGCCGCGGTCTGTTCGGCCCACGCCTCGGCCGCGTCGCGCTGGGCCGCGGCCGTCGCCGACGCGATCTGAAACTCCGACCGCAACGATTCGCTCCGCTGATCCCATCGCCGTTCCGTCCACTGGTGCGTGCCCACGAACGCCGCCCCGGCGCCGAGCAGCAACGCGGCCGTGACCGGCGCGGCCGACCGCGCCAGCTTGCGCCGCGCGGCCCACCCGCCCGTGATCCCGGGAAGCGGCCGCCCCGCCAGCCAACGCTCCAACTGATCGCACCACGCCGTCACCGAGCACGGCCGCGACCGCGGGTCCGACGACATCGCGCCCAGGCACACCGCCCGCAGCTCGGCGCCCACCCAGGACGGGAACGATCGCTCGACCGGGACGCGATCCATCAGCAGGCCGTGCGCCTGCTGCGCGTGCTCGCCGTTCGGAAGCCGCCCCGTCAGCAGCCAGTACAGCAGCGTGCCCAGGCCGTACAGGTCCGCCGCCGGCGTCGGAAGCCCACCGTCCGAGAGCACCTCGGGCGCGACGAACGCCAGCCCGGCCTTCTCCGTGTACCGCCCGTGCGTGTCCAGCGGCTCGGGACGCAGCAGGCCGAGCCCCAGGTCCGTCAAAGCCAGCTCACCCGTGCGCGTCACGATCACATTCGTCGGTTTGAGCCACCCGTGCGCCACGCCCATCGCGTGCAGCGGCTCGATCCCCCGCGCCACCCCCAGCGTGCGCCGGACCGCCTCGCGTGCCGCCGCCCGCCCCTCCAAAGCATCCCGACGCAACCGATCGCCGCGCACCAGCCGGTACACCAGGTACGCCTCGCCCGACGGCGCCACGCCCGCGTCGATCAGCGGGACCACGGCGCCCCCGCCGGCACGCCGCAGCCGCTCCAGCTCCGCCGCAAAACGGTCCATCATCCCGGCCTGGTCGGACCGGCGGCGCAGCATTTTGACCGCCACCGTCGGCGATCCCTCGCTCGTGTACGCCTCGCGGTCCACGGCTTCGTACACGGTCCCGTTCGGGCCCGATCCCACCGTCGCCAACAGCCGGTACCTCGGCTCACCGTCCACGCCCTCCGGACCGAAATCCCGGGGCAGGGGAACAGAGACGCCCTCGGCTTCCGACCCGCCATTCCGGAAACGCTCCATCGCACGCCCCACCGCCGTCGCCGCCAGCGGGTGCGCCCGCGAGATCGATCGGCCGGCCGCGAGGTGGTCACGGCCCAGCAGAAGCGTCGATTCCAGAACCGCCTCCACCGCCGCGCCGAGCACCGCATCGCTCTCGTACAGCCACGGCAAGGCGAGCCGGAACTCCTCGATCTCCACCACCTCGCCTTCCAGCCGCCGGAACCGCCCGTACTCTCGCACCGCGACCGCCAGCGCTTCTTCGTCCTCCGGCCCGGCCCCCGCCACGACGCGACGAAGATCGAACGACTCGCCCGAACGGATCAACGCCCGCAGCCGCTCAAGATATCGGGTTTGTTCTGTTTCGTGCATGTTTGACTTCGCAACCGGATGTGAGCAACGAGCCACCCCAGCGGGTGAGTGTACAGCAGAATCGCCGGATCCCCAGCCCTCTCCGCCCGCCGATCCTCCAAATTCCAGGATCCAAGTTCAAAATCCACAGATCTGTGTTTCGGCCGCTCCGTTTGACACAGATCTGTGTCAAACGGAGCCCGTCGAACACGATCATGAGCATTCTTCGCGCCCCGCGATGACCAACCGGGGGTGGTTTCCGATGGTCCCCTGTACGGCCAACGGGAGACCGTGCGTGGCGGGCGCCCGTGGGTCGCAAACCGGAGGATCCCACATGCTCCTTGCCACTGCCGCCATCACGGTCGTCCTTGCCCAGACTGCCCAGATCAACCCCCAAAGCCGCACGCCCACCCCCGCGGCCCGACCCTGCGTCGCGCCGCCGCCCACGGCCGACGAGGCGTGCCGGGAATGCATGGACGACGCATGCCGGGCGTACATCGATCAGGTCACGGAATGCGGGGACGATCAGGTCTGCCTCAGCATCGTCAGAACCAACTATGAACTCGCCCTGCTCGACTGCACGACATGCAACGAAGAGGCCCGGGCCTGGCGTGCGGTCCTCGCTGTGGTCCCGGATTCACAGCGAGCCTGGATCAACGGGATCGTCTCGCGGGAATCCGCCGACTGACATCCGGATCCCCGGCTCACAGCTTCTGCGACGCGGCCTCGCGCCCGCCGGGTTTGCTGCGCGGCCCGTACCGCTTGACCGCCAGCTCAAGGTTCTCGATCCGCAGTTCGATCGACTGCAGCTTCGATCCCAGCACGCCCATCAACTCTTCCTCGGACGCCGTCTCGAGGGCCTGCTTGCGCACCGCCTTGATCGTCGCCGGCCCCTTGCCGAGCAGCAGCCAGTTGCCCGACACCCCGTACTTGTCGCAGATCTGGGCCAGAAACTCCGTGCTCGGCGCGTGCCCGCTCAGGTACCGCCGCACGGTTTCATGGTTCATGTCGACCATCTCCGCCACCTCGCGGATGGTCTGACCCCCGGTGATGATCCGCAGCCGTTCTGTGAGTGTGTCCGGGCGCATGCCCCATCATACCGAGCCGGACCCCGAGACAAAAGCGTCAAAGCCGGACCGGCAGACCGGGAAAGTCCCCCGCTTTGGCGCGGCCCACGCCACGAGCCTGTTCTGAAAGGAAGCTTGTTCTGAAAGGATGCTTGTTATGAAACACAGCCCGCCGACACCGCCACCTCGTCGAGCACGTCCAGATCCTCCGGCGACAGCGTCGACTTCAGGTCCGCGAGCACCCGATCGAACGAGGCGATCAGCCGCCGGGTCGATTCGATCGCGTTGTCCATCGAGGACTTGCCCGTCACCTGCTTGACCAGGTCGGTCCGCCGGATCTCGGCCAGGTTCCGCTCCGAGCACGCCTTCGCCGCCAGCAGCGTCTCGAGCAGCACCCGGGCTTCATCCCGACGCTGCACCGTCTCGATCCAGACGCGGTGGGTTTGCATGGTCGCCAAAGCGAGGCCTCCGTTCCCCAAGAGCCGGGCTCCAAGCCCAGCCTCCTTCATCGGAATCCACACGCCCAATTGTCCCGCCAACTTCGCGCGAATCAAACACGTCGAGCCGAACACTCACCACATCAGGGGATAAAATGGGCCCGAAACACGCTATCCACCGCCAAAAGTCCGGTAATCATCCATCGCCCCCCTCACCGGTCCCCCTCGCCCAGCCCCCCGTGCAACGCCTTGAGCGCCTCCGCCTTCTCCCGCGGCATGACCAGCGTCGCCCGCCCCGTCCGCACCACCACGAGCCCCTCACACCCCACCAGCGCCACCAGGTGCTCCCGGTCCGCCCCGCCCTCGCCGATCACGATGTTGTTGCGAGACTCGTGCACCGCCAGCCGCACCCCCGCCGAGCGGTTGCCGTCCGCGTCCGCCCCGATCGTCTCCCCGTAGCTCGGCCACGAACCCACATCCAGCCACTTCACCGCCATGGCCACGCCAACGATCGACACATCCGGATCGCCCGACGACGGCTCCATGATCCCGTAGTCCACGCTCGTCTTCTTCAGCGTCGGATACACCGCGTCGAGCACCTGCTTCTGCTCCGGCGTGCCCCACGCCGCCGCGATCCGGCGCATGCCTTCCTTGTTCTCCGGCAGGTACTTCTCGTACAGCGCCAGAAACCGGCGTGCGTGGAACACGAACATCCCGCTGTTCCAGAAGAACTTCCCGCTCGCAAGGTACGCCTCCGCTTTCTCCAGCGGCGGCTTCTCCACGAACCGCTCCACCCCGAACGCCGCGTCCCGCGCCGGCCCGTCCGCCCGCCCGATCGGCCCGCCCCGCTCGATGTACCCGTACCCCGTCGCCGGGTGGGTCGGCGTGATCCCGAAGGTCACCAGCCGCGAATCGTCCTCCTCCACCAGCCGAAAGCCCAGGTCCATCGCGTTGTTGAACACATCCACCGGCGCGATCATCTGGTCCGCCGTCAGCACCGCGAACACCGCCGCCGGGTCCTCCTTCGCGAACACCGCCGCCGCGAACGCCACCGCGTTGACCGTGTCCCGCGGCGTCGGCTCGCCCAGGATCCGCGCGTCCGCCATCCCCGGCACGCCCTCCAGGATCTGCTCCCGGTACCGCTCCCCCGTGCAGATGTACCCCCGCTCCGGCTCGACGATCCCCGCCATCCGCTCCGCCGCGACCTGCAGCAGCGACACCACCGACCCGTCCTCCCGGTGGATGAACCGGATCAACTGCTTGGGCTGCCCCTCCCGGCTCATCGGCCAAAGCCGCGTCCCCGACCCGCCCGCCATGATCATCGCATATCGCATGGGGGAGGATAGGGACGAGCCACAAGCCACTAGCCACTGGGGATCAGGGTTAGAATCGGAACCCTTGTGGCGAGTGGCCAGTCCCCAGTCCCTATCCTCCCCCATGCTCACCCGCCTCACCGGCACCCTCGAGTCCGCCGACGACGCCCTGACCATCACCGTGGGCGATTTCGCCCTCCGCGTCGAGGCCCCGCGCTACCTGCTCGACCGCCTGGCCGACCAGACCGGCCGCCCCATCACCCTGCACACCCGCCTCGACCTCGAAAGCCACAACCAGGGCACCAGCTTCAGCCCCCGCCTGGTCGCCTTCGCCACGCCCGACGAGCGCGAGTTCTTCGACCTGTTCACCTCCGTCAAGGGCCTGGGCACCCGCCGCGCCCTGCGGGCGCTCGCCAAGGAGCCGTCCCACATCGCCGCCGCCATCGTCGCCAAGGACGCCAAGGCCCTCCAGCAGCTCCCCGAGATCGGCAAGCGCCTGGCCGAGACCGTTATCGCCGAACTGAGCGGCAAGGTCGACCGCTTTGCCGGCGAACTGGCCATGCACCAGCTCGGCGCAACCGCCCGGGCGAGCGTCATCGAACCCGCCCGCCTCCCCCCCGCGGCCGAGGAAGCCCTCGCCGCCCTCATCGCCCTCGGCGACGCCCGCCCCGAAGCCGAACGCAAGGTCCAACTGGCCATGTCCAAAGCCGGCCCCGACGCCGACGCCAACCAACTCGTCAACACCGTCTTCGGCACGGGCGTCTAATCCCTGGAGCGGGGGCCTTCCAGGCCCCCGATCGCCCGCAGGGCGATGCCACCCTCTTGGTAGGGCCGGCTTCAAGCCGGCCTCCAGCCGCGGGCCGACCCTCCCCCCAATGGGACGGGCTTCCAGCCCGTCTCTTCTGCTTGGTGGCACAGGCGTCCCGCCTGTATCCTCCCGCCGGATCGCCTCATACATCGTCAAAGTACCCCGGCACGCCGATGCTCGCGATCGTCACGCCCGAGTCGTGCGCCAATCGGCCATCCTCATCGAGTTCAAATGTCAGCGCCAGCGAAAGCGAGGGCACCACGCAAACGCTGCGTTCGTCAATGAAGAACGGGATGCTCTCCAACCATCGCATCAACGCTCCGAACGCGAGCGGGATCGGTTGGCCATCGGTGCCCATCAACTCTTGTGGCTCAGCCACCTCGATGTACTCGACGCGGTCGTGCGTGTCGTAAAAAACGAAGATACTTTGGTCGATCACGCCTGTCGGGCTGGCCGAGGCGGGCGTCTTCATAAACTCCTGATACCGCCCGCGAAATCGCGTTGCAATGCTGCCGCGTTCCGCTCCGAGCAGAACTCCCGCCGCGCCGGTTCCAACTTGCATGGGCGATACCTCCGCTTTGCCCGTCTGCGTCGGGCACCCTGCGAAGACATTCTTGCTCGCTCGGCGTGAGCGAGCGGTTGGCGTGCCGAGGGCTGAACGCGAGGAGAAGCTCACCCGCTCCCGAGCGATGCGAAGACCTCTCCCCCCGCTGGCGCGAGCACCTCGGAACATCACAAGATTGAACCACCGAACACCGGTGTGCCGCCCCCCAAACCAATCCAACCAACCGGCCCATGTCCCTCCAATGATCCCCCGTGCCCAAAGTCGTCCGCCTCGCCATGCCGCTCGCGTACCTGCGTCTCGCCGCCTGCCAGGTGGCGATCTGGGCCGGTTTCGCTGCGATCCCGGCGACCACGCTTGTCTACGAATCGCTCACACAACGCCGCATGACCCTCGCCAGCGCCGCCGGCATCACGACACTGGCGACCATGGCCGCCCTCACCCTCGGTGTGGTGGTGCTGCTCTTCAAGATCCTTCGCACAAACCGCACCCTCAAGGCCAACCCCCACGCCTGCCTCAACTGCCTCTACGACCTCGCGCCCGACCAACGGATCTGCCCCGAATGCGGCCGCACCCAGAACCGCGAAGACCTCTCCCCCCGCTGGCGCGACGACCTCGGAACATCACAAGATTGAACCGCCGAACACCGGTGTGCCTCCCCCCGATGTCCACCTTTGTGCGCTGTTTCATGGACATCCCAAAATCCCCCTTGACCCCGCCCGGGTACCCTGTATCTTCGTGGGCATGAACACAACCCAAGCACGCCCCGCCCCCGCCCTCTCCGACCTCGCCCACGCCCTTCTCAATGACTGGGACGACCCCGACCTGACCGAGCTGGACCTCTGCCGCCGCCACGCCCTGGCGCTCGACGAGCTCCACGCCCACGCCGCCCGCCTCCCGTTCCAGCAGGCCCTGGCCCTCATCCGCGGCCTGCGCGAAGTCCGCCGCCCCTTCGTCCTCGCCCGCACCGAGGCCCACGCCGCCCGGACCCTGACCGCCCTGACCGAGCGCGACCCCGCCAGCGCCACTGCCGCCAAGGAGATCCGCCTGGCCGTCAAGGACCTGCTGCGCATTCTTGGAGCGGGGGGCTACCAGCCCCCCGATCGGGCGCAGCCCGATGCCCTCGCTCTTGGTGGGGCCGGCTTCCAGCCGGCCAATCGGCCGCAGGCCGACCCGCCTTCCTCCCCCGCGCCTGCGGGGGAGGTGGCACCGCGCAGCCGTGACGGAGGGGGTCTTGAGAGCACGGACGGATTGCGGCACGCCTCAGAACCCCCTCCGCCTCCGCTGCGCTCCGGCACCTCCCCCGGAAGCCCGGGGGAGGCGGCACCCGCACACACCCCCCGCAAACCCAAATACCCCCGCGGCACCAAGCCCCGCCCCAAACCCGTCAGCCGGTAGCATGGAGCGGTGCCGAAGAACACCCCAACCGACCACCCGCCCGCCCACTTCCACGGCATCCCGAAAGCCGGCCTGCGCTTCGGTGTGCGATGGCTCGCGATCATGCTCGCATCGGTCGTCGTCTGGATGGTCGGCGCGCTGATCCTGATCCGGGTGCTCCCGACCACCGTGCTGATCCGCGTCGTCTATCTGCTCATCGGCTCGATCGTCGTTCTGTCCCTCGCGTGGCTCCCTCTGTTTACGGTTCGCTTCAACCGGCTCCGCAACCAGGTGGTGAACCACCCCGACGCCTGCCTCAACTGCGCCTACGAAACCGTCGACCCCACCACGCACATCTGCCCCGAGTGCGCCCACCACTCCGACCGCGCGGCGCTCAACCGGTTCTGGCTCCGGTCGATCAAGGCCGACGCGTCACAAACCACGCCCGCCGCCGAGCACGAGCCCGCCGTCGTCGGCGGCATCCCCAAGATCGGCCAACGCTTCTTCTTCCGCTGGGTCAGCATCGTCTACATCTCGACCATGCTGGTGATCGCCCTGATCCCCGTCGCCTCCCTGGTCGGCCCGTTCCCAAGTCCGCTCTGGTTCCTGCCCGCCATCCCGATCGTCCTGATCACGCTCATCACCCTCATGGCCCTCCGCTACCGGGCCCTCCAGCGCCGGCTCCGGACCAACCCGGACGCCTGCCTCAACTGCGGCTACGAGACCGTCCATGCCCACACCCGCGTCTGCCCCGAGTGTGCCCATGTGTCCGACCGGGCCGAACTGAGCCGCAACTGGACAAGAGCCATCAACCCCCTCAACCCCCCCAGCCCTCAGCCCCCAGCCCATATCTGACCCCCCCGCAACCCTGACCCACCTCATCCCGCCAAGGCAATCTCCACGCGGGTCCCCACCGTCTGGCCCGACTTGATGACGATGAACCTTTGCCCGTGCGAGATGATCATGACCCGCCACAGTACCCCGCCCGTTGCCATGATCCGAGGTGAAATCCACCCAAAGCAGGTGTCTACGGGCGTGGATAAGAAATCCTTACATACGGGATGAAACCCATTTCGTGCCACCCCAACGCACAACTGTCGCCGTAGTGTGAAGTCCCCCCCCCCACCCGCCGAAGTTCCGATGATGCCAACACGCAGCGACATACCGCCCACAGTACATCCCAGGAGATCCTGGCGATTCCTGCTGGCACTGGGCACCGTGCTCGCGGTCGCCTCACTGCTGGCCGCCCGGTCCTGGCAACTGCTCCAGCCCGAGTCCACCGAGCTGCGCATCGCCGTCAACCCGTGGCCCGGCTACGAGTTCGCCTTTCTCGCCGAGGAACTCGGTTACTTCCGGGAAGAAGGCGTCCGCGTCCGCCTGCTCGAACTCAGTTCCCTGGCCGACGCCCGCCGCGCCTTCGAACGCGGCCAGGCCGACGGCTTCTTCGGCACCGTCGTGGAACTCGTCTATGCCCAGGAGTACAGCCTCCGCAAGCCGGTTCCGGTCATGGCCGTCAATGTCTCGGAAGGAGCCGACCTTATCCTGGCCCGCCCGGACATCGGGTCCGTGGCTGATCTCCGGGGCCGGCGTGTGGGTGTCGAGAACGGCTCTCTGACCGTCTATGTCCTCGCCCGCGCCCTGGAACGCCACGGCCTGGAATGGTCCGACATCGAGGCCGTCCATGTGCCGACCATCCAGGCCGCAGCGCTTTTCGCGCTCGGCAAGATCGACGCCGCCGTGACCTACCCGCCCATGTCCCATGAGATCGAAAACACCGGGGAGAGCCGACGCGTGTTCACCTCCGCCGAGATCCCCGGCGAGGTGGTGGATCTGTTCGCGATGTGCCGAGTCGTCGAACGAGAACGGTCGCGGGATGTTCAGGCATTCTGCCGGGCCTTCTTCCGGGCCCAGCAGTTCGCGGCCGAGCATCCCGAAACCGCCTTCCGCATGATGGCCGCGCGTCAGAATGTTTCCGTTGAGGAGTTTTCGCAGTCCATGACGGACGGCATCCGCATCCTCGGCCGGTCCGACCAGGCCGCGTACTTCGGTCACGCCGGCACCGCGAACGCCATCGTTGAACGCGTCCGTTCGATCATGGTCAGGGCCGATGCACCACAACCCGGCGTGATGCTGGTCGTCGAGCCCATCCCGGAGCGGGCCGACTGACCATGACGAACCGATCAGATCAACCCGTCCGCACACGCTCGCGCCAACTCTCCCGACAGATGGTCCTGCCGCTGGTCGTGGTGCCCGTGCTGCTCATGCTGCTCGGCGGCCTGGTGGTGGTCGAACTCTCCAAGCGTGACGCGTCCATGCGACTGGAGCAGCGGGCATTGCTCCTGGCCCGCTCGATCAACTACGCCGCGGAGACCATCCACAACGAGCAGGAGCTGATCCGCCTGGTGAATGTTCTCGGCGCCGAACAGGGCGTGCAGAAGATCGTGGTGGTGGGGGGCACCCCGCCGGTGGTGATCGCATCGACGGAGAACCGCTGGATCGGTCTACCCCTCGCGGACACCACGGACCGGACGATGGCTGACGATCTCCACACGATGATCCAGACTGGTCAGTACAAGTTCAATGCCCGTCGTGGCACCCGTCATGTGGACTGCGCGGTTCCGCTGCTGCTCAGCCGTCCGGACCGCTCGCTGCAGTCCGGCGCGGTGTGGGTCCAGATCGATTCATCGGGTGTGCAGCGGCTGACCTCCGCATGGGCGCGTCTGCTGATCGCGGGCATCCTTGTGATGCTGGCGACCATCGCGGGCATGGCGTGGTGGCTGCTGAACCGGCGTGTGCTGATCCCGATCGAGGGCATGATCCGGTCCATCCGTGACGGCGGAGAGTTTCCCCAGATCCCCGAGCACCAGACGGATGAGATCGGCCTGCTGGCCCGCGCCATCAATGATGCCAACCGACGGGCGCGGGCATCGGCCGAGGGACTGGCGGTCGCACGGGAGCGGGCCGAGTCGGCCCTGCGTGAGATCGCGGCGCTGCGTCGGGCCCTGGACGAACACTCGATCCTGTCCGTGGCGGATGCCTCGGGACGCATCGTCGACATCAACACGGGTTTCTGCCGGATCAGCGGGTATAACAGGGAAGAACTGATCGGGCAGGACCACCGGGTCCTCAACAGCGGGCACCACCCCAGATCGTTCTGGGTGGAGGTATGGCGACAGATCGCCCGCGGCAAGGCCTGGCGCGGCGAGATCTGCAACCGACGGAAGGACGGATCCTTCTACTGGGTGGACAGCACCATCGTTCCCTACATCGGTCCGGACGGACGCATCGAGAAATATGTCTCGATCCGCTTCGACATCACCACGCAGAAGCGGTCCGAGCATGCGCTCCAGTCGGCCCGTCGTCAGGCGGAGGCGGCCAGCCGCTCGAAGAGCGACTTCCTGGCCAACATGAGCCACGAGATCCGCACGCCCATGACGGCGATCCTGGGCTTCACCGAACTGCTCGGCGGAGACGGTGCCGAACTCACGCCCGAGCAGCGCGACGGGTACATCGACACGATCCGGCGCAACGGAGAGCACCTGCTGGCCCTGATCAACGACATCCTGGATGTTTCCAAGATCGAGGCCGGGCGCATGACCGTCGAGCAGGTGGAGGTCCGCCCGATCGATCTGATCCGGGAAGTGATGGGGCTGATGTCGGTCAAGGCGGATGCCAAAGGCCTGTGCCTGCGCTCGGAGGCAGGCCCGGGCGTGCCGTCCGCGGTGGTGTCGGACCCGGTGCGCCTGCGACAGATCCTGGTGAATCTTGTCGGCAACGCCATCAAGTTCACCGAGCACGGCGAGGTCTGCGTGACGCTCGGGACCGATTCGGGCCGCCTGTACTTCGAGATCTGTGACACGGGCATCGGGATGAGCGGGGCTCAGTCGGCCAGGCTGTTCGAGGCCTTCACCCAGGCGGACAACAGCACCACGCGCAAACACGGCGGGACGGGGCTGGGCCTGCACATCAGCCAGCGATTGGCCTCGATGCTCGGCGGCGAGATCACGGTGCACAGCGAGCCCGATCGCGGCAGCACATTCCGCCTGACGATCCGGGCCGAGCGCTGGGCCGGGGCGCCGGACCTGTGCCCGGGTCCGATCAAGCCCGCACCGCGTGCGGAGGTGGCGGTCTCCAGACCGATTTCGGATCTGCGGCCGCTGGCCGGCCGGCGTGTCCTTCTGGCTGAGGACGGCCCGGACAACACACGCCTGATCAGTTTCCATCTGCGTCGGGCCGGGGCGGAGGTCGTCGCGGTGGAGAATGGACGCCTGGCCATGGAGGAGCTGACACGCGATCGGACCGCCGGGGGTGAACTCGATCCGGGATCGGGCATCGATCTGGTCATCACGGACATCCAGATGCCCGAGATGGACGGGTACGAACTGGCTGGCCATCTCCGCCGGCTGGGATGGCGGCGTCCCATTATCGCCCTGACGGCCCACGCCATGGCCGGGGACCGGGAGCGGTGCATGGCCGCGGGCTGCGATGCCTACTGCACCAAGCCGGTGCAGGCGGCCGAACTGGTCGAGGTGTGCCGGGCGGCCCTGGCGGCCGAAGAACATGGGCAGCGACCGGGGTTGGCGGCCTGAGGGGCAGGAATCCGGGACTGCGGCTTGACCGCCCCCCCCGGAACGACCGATATCCAGAGCATGGATCTTCCTGCACTGCCCCCACGCACCATCCTCATCGGCACCCCCCAGACCTGCCGCGCCCTCGCCGCCGCTTTGGCCACCCTGCCCAGCCCACCGCCCATCGACGGCATGGTCACCCTCGACGGCGCCCCATCTCCTTCTCCAGTGGCCAGTGGCCAGTCCCAAGTCCCTCTCCTCGGAAGCGTCCACACCGTCGGCCTGATCTGCCGCCAGCGCGGCATCAAGCGGGCCATCATCACCCTGCCCGCCCGCCACCGCGCCTGGCACGCCGAGATCAGCCGCCAGCTCCGCGCCGAGGGCGTCGCCGAACGCGTCGTCCGCCCGCTCGACGAGCAACTGGAAGAAACCCCGACCGTCGCCGCCGGCTCGATCACCAGCTACAACGGCATCGACCTGGCCGAACTCGTCGGGCGCACGCCCCACGACATCGACGAGCACCTCGTCGGCTCGGTCATCCGTGGCCGGACCGTCCTGGTCACCGGCGCGGGCGGCTCGATCGGCTCCGAACTCGTCCGACGCATCGCCCGCTTCGCGCCCGAACGCGTCGTGCTGATGGAGCGATCCGAGAACGCCCTGTTCGAGATCGACCGCCAGCTCGCCGAGACCTGCCCCGGCGTCGCCCGCACCGCCCTGCTCCACGATGTCGTCGACGCCGAACGCACCCTGGCCCACCTGGAACGCTGGAAGCCCCATGTCGTCTTCCACGCCGCCGCCCACAAGCATGTGCCGCTGATGGAGGACCACCCGGCCCACGCCGTGACGAACAACCTGTTCGGCACCAAGTCCATCGCCGACGCCGCGGTATCCTGCGGCGCCGAGCGGTTCGTGCTGATCTCGACCGACAAGGCGGTCAACCCCGCCTCGGTCATGGGCGCGACCAAGCGTCTGGCCGAGTGGTATGTGCAAAGCCTGGCCCAGCGCGTCCGCACCCGGATGAGCATGGTCCGCTTCGGCAATGTCCTCGGCTCGAACGGCTCGGTCCTGACCATCTGGGCCGAGCAGGTCGCCCGGGGCGGGCCGATCACCGTCACCGACGAACGCATGACCCGCTACTTCATGACCATCCCCGAGGCCGCCACGCTGGTGCTCCAGGCCGGCGCGATGGCCGGGTTCCACGGTCGCTGCGGCGAGGTCTTCGTCCTCGACATGGGCGAGCCGATCCCGATCCTGACCCTGGCCAAACGCTTTGTCCGCGCCTGCGGCCTGGAGCCGGCCGTGGCCGGCGCGCCCACCGAGGCCGGGCCCGGACGCATCCCCATCGTCCTCAGCGGCGCCCGCCCCGGCGAGAAACTGCACGAGCAGCTCTCCTACGACGCCGAGGAACTCTGCACCACCGCCCACCCGGGCATCTGGCGTCTGGACTCCGAGGCCGCCCCGGCCGCCGACGCGGTCGAGGCGTTGGTGTCCGACCTCGACGCCGCCCGGCACGAACGCTCCCGCCGCGCTGTGCTCGACGCCATGGCCCGGCACATGCCGACCCTGCGCCCCCCGATCGCCCCGGTCGCGGCGTGAGCGGGTTTCAGGGATCATCGGACCGGATGACCCGCTCGGCGACGAACTCACGGACCGTGATGGGTTCGGGGGTGATGGTGTAGGAGCCGTCGTCGTGCCAGGTGATGGACGGGAGTCGGGCGGCGTCATGCAGCACGACGATGACCTTGGCCCGGACGCGGGTTTGCGGCTCGGTCAGGTGGACAGTCGCGGATGGATAGGGCAGGGGCGTGCCGGTCGGCGGATTGCGTTGCTGGCGTATCCGGTCGCGGATCGTCCAGTTGTTGGCGATGTCAAGGATTTGACGGCGTTGACCGCTGCGCTCGAGAGCCTTGCCGTGGCCGTCGATCTCGAAGCCGGCGAAGAAGTACAAACGATCGACGGCCGAGGTGCGGCGGCGATCGGCCCGCGCCTGGACGCTGATCTCGGTCAGCGGCTCCGAAGCGGGGCGGTGGATGATGTCAAGGCCGAGATCCGAGAACGCGAACCGCTCGACGATGTCGTTCGGCAAGCGCTCGGTGAGGATCTGTTCGGCAACCCAATCCATCTGGCGCCTCGGCGGGATGCCCCGGCCGCTTTCCCAGGCGTCGATGATGCGGGCGGCCAGGTTGGTTCGCTCCGCGTCGGAGAGGCGGTCGGTGTCCAGCGCCTCCATGGCATGAGCCTCGGTCGGGGCGTTGTGGAGCAGCATCGCCCGGGGCAGCGGCACACGGAACCCCGAGGGAGTGACGAACTGTGCGCCGGACACCAGCAACGCCAGCAGAATCATCAAGACGCCCAGACCCGTGGCGCGCCGGTGGCGGACGCGCGGGGTGGCCGTCGCGGCGGAGGCGGTCGGCAGGGGGTGGGCGCACTCGGGGCACATCATTGGGAAGGAGAGGTCCTCGACGGGGTAGGCGCAGCGCGGGCAGCTCAGCGGGCGCGGCTCGCGCCCGGTCTCGGCCTCGTAGATGACCATCACGCCCGCGGCGATCAGCGGCAGACCGACCATGGCGAACACCACCATGCCGGGCATAACAGGGTTGGCCACGATGATCATGACCGGCATGGTGCCGATGAGCGTGTGGAGCGTTGAACTCTGGAGGTTCATCGGGTAGGGGAACACGTGCAGGCCGTCGCGGCGGTGCGGGAGTAGGCGACGCTGGATGATCGTGAGACAGAGAAGGGATGGGACCCAGATCGCCAGCGCGTAGAAGGGTTTCCACATGGAATAGGCCGCGGAGAGATAGAGGCCCCACATGAGGGCGTAGAGCACAACGAAGAACGCGGCCTGGATGCGGATCAGGCGGCGCATGGCCTGGATCTGATCGGGATCGGTGATCGGGATGGGTTCCGAATGGGGCATGATCAATCAACTATCGCATATCATCGCAACGACAGACGCTTGGAGCGATCTGGGACTTGGGGCGAGGGTATTCGGTTCTTGCTGCTCGTGCGAGCGAAAAGCGACAAGGTCGCGCAAACGGCGCACGATCGTGGTCATCGCGTGCCGGGCTCGCGGGTTTATGGAGACGGGTGGATCGTGGTTTCGGCGCTGAGTTCGTGGGTGGTCAGTGGTTCGGGGGTGATGGTGTAGGTGCCGTCGTCGTGCCAGGTGATGGTGGGCGCGGCGGTCCAAGGATGGGGGATCACGAAGACGATGATGCGGGCGCGGACGCGGGTTGGGCGGTCGATGGCCAGGGTGTGGGTGGGGTATGGGAGCGGGGTAAGGTTGCTTTCGCGGTAGCGCTGGGCGTTGCGGTCGCGTTGTTCGAGGGTGGTGTCGAACCCGTACAGCGGGTAGTCGCGGGTAGCGCGGGCAACCGGTCCGTTGGCGTCGAACTCGAAGCCGGCGAAGAAGTAGCGGACATCGATATCAGGGCTGTAGAACGGCGGGGCGCCGGCGATGCTGACGCGGAACGGTTCGCCGGCGGGAACCGGGGTGTCGTGGATGATGCGCAGGTCGAAGCCGTCGAAGGCGTAGCGGTCGGTGAAGGTTGAATCGAGGTTGCCCGCGGCGATCTCGTGGGCGAACCAGTCGACTTGATCGTTGATCTCGATGGGTTGCTTGCGGCGGGCGCGTTCGCGGAGGATGCGGTCGGCCAGGCGGGCGCGCTGGGTGGGGTTGAGGGCGTCGGTGTCGAGGGTGCGCAGGGCTTCGGATTCGATCGACGCGAGCAGGCGGTGGGCCGGGCCGGGCAGGGCGCGGTAGAACGCGTCGGGCGCGTTGCGGATCAGGAAGATGAAGAGCAGGCCGGCCGCGATGGAGCCGGCGCCGGACCAGAGCACGCGTGGGCGGGTGGTTCGGGCGGCGCTCTGGCGGTCGGCGTCGGCAGGTTCGAGGGGGTGGGCGCACTCGGGGCACGGGGTCGGGAGGCTGAGCCCCGCGAGCGGGTAGTCGCAGTTCGGGCACGCGGGCTCGATGGCCCGGCGGCCGAACAGGCCGTACGCGATGGCGACGATCCCGGCGGCGATCAGCGGGACGCCGATCAACGCGGTGTACGCGGTGGTGGGCATGAACGGGTCGGCCGGGATCGCGATGAACGGCATGAGCGTCATGAGTCCGACGCCCATGAAGAAGATGAGCGGAAAGGGGTCGGGGAGAAGCGGGGATTCGTCTTTCGGAAGTCGGAGTGAACGGGTGTGCAGGCTGTGGAAGACATAGAAGCCGATCAGGAACGGCAGCGGCGCGTAGATGCGGATCGCGAACACGGTTGTGTGTAGATAGCACGCCCAGACGGCGATGTAGGCGAGCACGACGCAGGCGATCATGGCGACGGCCGCACGGCGGGCGCGGGCGAGGTGGCGGGGGTCGGTGATGACGGCGTATCGGTGGGGCATGGGGGGAAGAGACGGAGAGACGGAGAGACGGAGTGGTGCAAGGGAGGGCGTTGGCGGGACGGTGCTTTGGGCGTTGGTTCGGCCCGCTCACTGGCGTTCGGGGCTTCTCTTTGGCTTGCTTCCTGGGCTTGCGCGTCAGGGGGCGATGTGGATGGTGGTCTCGATGGTGCGTTCGTGGGTGGTCAGTGGTTCTGGGGTGATGGTGTAGGTTCCGTCGTCGTGCCGGGTGATGGTGGGGATGGCGCCGCGGGGGGTGGTGACGGCGATGAGGTCGATGCGGATGTGCAGGGGGCTGGGGGTGTCGGGGGTCAGGGAGGTGAATGGGGCGGAGGTGCTGTCCTTTGCGAGCGTGTGGTGGAGCGACATGGCGAAATGGGCTTTGTGCGGGTCGGCGCCGGTGGGCGGGGCGTTGTTGATCGAGAAGCCGCGGGTGAAGTAGTAAAAAGATGGATTCATGTGGTGGTGCGCGGGTGGCTGGCCGGTCAGGGTGATGGCCATGGTGGCGCCGACGCGGCGGATGGGGTCGGCGTGGATTTCGATGCGGTTGCCCTCCGTGGCGAAGCGTTCGGCCTGCTCGGGGGTGAGGTGGCCGTCGACGAAGCGCTGGCCGAGCCAGGCGAGCTGGTCCTGGATGGCGAACTCGCTGGTGGTCGTGCGGGCGTCGAGGATGCGGTCGGTCAGGCGGGCGGTCTGGTCTGGGGTTAGGCTGGCGAGGTTGATGGTGTTGAAGGCGGGGGTGGTCGGGGCCATGGCGAGGCGGGCATTGATGGGCAGGGTCTGGTAGATGCTGGACGGGGCCGCGACGGCGGTGACCAGCAGGGCGACGACCGAGAGCAGGATGGCGGCGCCCGCGGCGAGACGCTGGGGACGGCGTTCGGCGGCGGTGTGCTCGCAGTCGTCGGGGGAGGCGAGGCGGTGGGCGCACTCGGGGCAGTTGGTGGGGAAGTTCAGGCCCTCGGCGGGGTAGTCGCAGGCGGGGCAGCAGGGCGGGCCGGGGACGCGGACGCGCGAGCCGGTGTGGATGAGGGTGAAGCCGAGGACGACGAAGGGCGGGACGGCGATGACATACCCGACGGGGTCGCCGGCGAAGGGTTCGTTGAAGGCGACGAAGAACAGGACACCGATGTTGACCCAGACGGCGTTCAGGCTGAGGCTGTAGCGGGTGAGCATGCGGTGGGGCAGGCAGGGGCTGGTGCGCGGGGAGCAGCCGAGCGTTTCGCGGTGCTCGTAGAAGATGAGTGCGTAGCCGGCGGACATCGCGGCCGCGGCGATGGCGAGGCCAAGGGCGTAGGGCGCGGTGGTGATGGCGCCGATGATCGCGAGGGCATAGAGCGCGACGCCGGCGGCGAGGAAGCGGCGGGCGGCCCGCTCGGCGAGGGGGAAGCGGTCTTCGGGGATGCGGGTCCAGTGGTGGTTGAACATGGGTGGTCCGATGCGGGGTTGGGGCGATAGTACCAGATCTGGGGCGTTGGCGGAATGAAAAAACGGCCCGCGTTGGGCGGGCCGGGGGGTGGGGGTGGGTTGGTTGTCGTTGCGACCGCGCGGACTGAAGTCCGCGGCTCAGTCAGAGTTTGAGGTCGCCGAGGCCGAGGCCGAGGCCGCCGGCTTCGCCGAGGCCGCCGGAGCCCTTGGACTTCTTGCCTTCCTGTTTCTCGCGGAGTTTGGCCTGCTCGCGCATGCGGCGGAGTTGGGGGGTCTCTTTGAGGATCTCGGCGGGGTCGCGGTCGTCGCGGTCGCCCCGGCCCTTGCCGCGGCCTCGTCCCCCGCCGCCGCCGGGGCCGGCCTGGTCGGCGGGGCGTTCCTTGGTCTGCTTGATGGAGAGGGAGATCTTGCGGGAGTCGGGGTCGATCTTGAGGACCCGGACCTGGACGACCTCGCCCTTCTGGACGGCGTCCTCGACCTTGTTGATGCGTTTGAAGTCGATCTCGGAGATGTGGACGAGGCCCTCGACGCCGGGTGCGACCTCGACGAAGCAGCCGAACTCGGTGATGTTGGTGACCTTGCCGGTGAGGGTGGCGCCCTCGACGATCTCTTCCTTGGCGGCGGCGAAGGGGTCGGACTGGAGCTGCTTCATGCCGAGGCTGATGCGGTTGGCTTCCCAGTCGATCTTGAGGATCTGGACGGTGACCTTCTGGCCCTCGGAGACGAAGCGTGCGACGGACTTGGCACCGTGGTTGACGCGTTCGTGGGTGAGGTCGTTGAGGTGGACGAGGCCGTCGACGCCGCCGAGATCGACGAAGGCGCCGAAGTCCATGATCTTGCGGACGACGCCCTCGATGGTGTCGCCCTCCTTGAGGGCTTCCTTGAGGGTGGCGGCGGCCTTTTCGCGTTCTGCCTGGATGATCTCGCGTCGGGAGAGGACGATGTTGCCGGTGCCGCGGCGGTCGAGCTTCTGGACCTGGCAGGTGAGTTTCTCGCCGACGAAGACGGAGAGGTCGGGGATGCGGTTGATGTCGATCTGGGAGGCGGGCATGAAGGCGCGGTGGTTGGCGATCTCGAGTTCGAGGCCGCCCTTGTTGACGCCGGTGACGCGGGCCTCGACGACCTGGCCGATCTCGAGCATCTCCCAGTCGGCCTTCTGGACCGCGCCGGGCAGGGCGCAGATGTAGAGCGACTCGGTGGGCTCGTAGCGTTGGACGACGACCTCGAGCTGTTCGCCGACCTTGGGTTTTTCCTGGCCGTCCTTCCACTGGGTGGATTCGACGACGCCGAGTTCCTTGGGGCCGAACTCGACGAAGACATCGGTGGCGCCGACGGAGACGACCAGGCCGGTGCGGTGTTCGCGTCCGCCCTTGACCTCGCGCGGGCCGCGGATGGTCTTCTTCGCGGAGGGATCGGCCGCGCCGTGGTCGGCGAGATCGTCCATGGCGGCGTCGATCTCGGCGAGTGTTTCGGCGTCGAGGGCCGGGGGCTTGGCGGTGGTCGGTTCGATGGGTTTGTTGGGTTCGGTCATGGCGGGTGTCGCGGGGGGATGGGTGGTCGGGCGACGATGCCCGACCGGAGTCTACCTCGGAAAGCGGGACTGGCCGAGTGAATCCGGGGTGAAATGGTCGTGTGGCGGCATAAGCGTGGGCGGTCGGGGGCCGTGGCGGGGGTGTTATCCCAGTGCTGCGGAGGCGGTGGCGCCGAGGGAGTGCTTGATGGCGTCGACGATGCGCTCGGCGGTGCGGACATTGACGAAGCCGGCGGTGGCGTCGATGGCGGGGCGTTCGCCGGTGCGGACGGCGTCGAGGAAGGCCTCGATCTCCTTGACGATCGGCTCGCCCTGGTCGATCTCGAGCGGCTCGATGTTGACCAGCTCGGTCCAGTCCAGGTCGGTCAGATCGGCGCCCTGGCGGAGCTGCTCGCGGACCTCGCGCATCTGGAGTTCGTTGGCGGTACGCCGGATCATGGTGCCGGTTTTGGCGGCGTAGTCGATCTTGATGTAGCCGGATTCGCCGGTGATGCGGGTGACGCGTTCGGTCTTGAGGGCGAGGCGCGAGGCGGTGATGTTGGCGACGCACTGGCCGCCGCCCCTGGATTCGGGGAGGTTCCAGAGGAGGCGGGCGTTGCAGAGGTCTTCGAACTCGGAGACGACGGCGACGCCGGAGGCCTGGATTTCGTCGGGCTCGCGCGAGTCCATGAGCATGAGGACGACATCGAGGTCGTGGATCATCATGTCCATGACGACACCGATGTCGATGGAGCGGAAGGTCATGGGGGAGACGCGGTGGACCTCGATGAACCGGGGGGTAATGGGCTCGCCGGTGTGCTCGGTGGCCTTGCGCATGGCGCGCATGATGGGGTTGAAGCGTTCGATGTGGCCGACCATGAGGCAGGCGCCGGTGCGGTCGGCGATGGTCTTGAGCTGGTCGGCCTCGTCGGCGGAGGGCGCGAGGGGTTTCTCAATCAGGCAGGCGACGCCGGCCTCGAGGAAGGGCCGGGCGGAGTTGAGGTGGTAGGTGGTGGGGACGGCGATGGAGACGGCGTCGACGCCGGCGTCGAGCAGTTCCTGCTCGCTGGCGAAGGCGCGGGTGCCGTGCTGCTCGGCGACGCGGGCGGCGGTCTCCGGGTTGGCGTCGACGATGCCGACGAGTTCGACGCCCTCCATCTGGGCGTAGACGCGCGCGTGGTGGCGGCCCATGCGTCCGACGCCGACGGCGCCGCAGCGGAGGGGGCGGTTGGGGGTGGTCATGCTGTGGGTCCCTCCTGGGTCGGACGCACAGGCGGGAACGCCTGTGCCACTGGGCCGCGGGTCAGGCCAGCGCGTCGATGGCGGCGGCGAGGTCTTCCTTGTTGGTCAGGCCGACGAACTTGCGGGCGACCTGGCCGTCCTTAAAAATGATGACGGTCGGGATGGCGGAGATGCCGTAGCGTGACGCGGCTTCCTTGTGGGCGTCGATATCCATCTTTCCGACGACGGCCTTGCCGGCGTACTTCTCGGCGAGCTCGTCGATGGTGGGGCCGAGGACCTTGCACGGCATGCACCACTCGGCCCAGAAGTCCACGACGACGGGGGCGTCGGCTTTGAGGACCTCCTGGTCGAAGTTGTCGTCGGTGAAGGCCTTGACATGGGGGTTGGCCATGGCGTGAGCGTCCTTTCTGATCGGCCCGCGGACGGTGGGCGGTCGGTGGGAATGGTAGGGGGGAGCGGGGGTGGAGGCCCGGCCCTGGTCAGTCCGGGATGGACGCGGGTCGGTCGGTGGTGGGGAGGCAGCGCCAGGCGGCGTCGAGCGCCTGGCGGTGCTCGGCGGTGTCGTGGACGCGGAAGAGCCGGGCCCCGGCGTGGAGGTGGAGCACGGAGAGGGCGAGGGTGGCGGGCAGGCGCTGCGATGGGTCGGAATCCTGGCCCAGGCCGGCGCGTCCGACGAAGCTTTTGCGGCTCAGGGCGCTGAGGATCGGGTGGCCGAGGCGGCACAGATCCGGGGTGGCGCGGATCAGCTCCAGGTTCTGATCGACCGACTTGCCGAAGCCCAGGCCGGGGTCGAGCACGATCCGGTCGGCGGGCACGCCCGCGGCCAGGGCGGCGGCGGCGCGGGCCTCTAAGAAGGATCGGACGGCGGGGACCACGCCGTCGGGGTAATCGGGCGGGGCGTCGTAGCGGTCGGAATAGCGGTCGGCAGCGGGCGGGGCCAGCCGGTGCATAAGGATGATGGCGCAGCGGCGTTCGGCGGCCAGGGCGAGGATGGCGTGGTCCTCGGCGCCGGCGGCGACATCGTTGATCGCGTCGGCGCCGGCGTCGAGGGCGGCGCGGGCGACCGGGGCCAGCGTGGTGTCGGCGGTGATGGGCAGGTCGATCCCGGCGGCGCGGACGGCCTCGATCGCGGGGACGAGGCGGCGGATCTGCTCGTCAGCCAAGACGCGGGCCGCGCCGGGCCGGGTGGATTCGGCGCCCATGTCCAGGGCGTCGGCGCCCGCGTCGGCGGCGCGGCGGGCGGCTTCGGCGGCGTGGGCGGGGGTGGGCAGGCGTCCACCGTCGGCGAAGGAGTCTGGGGTCAGGTTGAGGATGGTCAAAAGGCGCGGGGGGGGCCGGGGGGGCCCCCCCCCGGCGGGGGGTAGGCAGAGGGGGGGGCCCGGGTTGGTGGGGGGGGGGGGGGGGGGGGGTTGTGGGGGGTGTGGGGGGGGGTGGGGGGGGGTGGGCGGGGGGGGGGGGGGCCCCCGGGGGGGGGGGGGGCGCCCCCCCCCCCCCCCGCGTCGCTGATTCGCCAGATGGGGTCGCCCGTGTTCGTCACGGGTCGAGTGTAGAGGCCGGGATCAGAAGTCGAAGCCCTGGTTGCCACCGGGCTGGCCCATGCCGGGGGGGGCGTCGGGCATCATGTCGGTGATGGCCTTGAGGGTGGCGTTGGGCATGTAGATGCGCCCGCTGAAGCCGCCGGCGTCGGTCGAGAGGGACAGGCCGATGGGGTCCAGGGCGCCGGCGGGCTGGAACTCGGGGAGCAGGCCGAACATCATGAGGGTGGGGCCGACGGTGTTGAGGATCTCGTCGACGCTGATGTAGAGCTCGGCGATGCGGTTGTCCTGCAGGCGCGAGGCGGCTCGCTTGACGCGCTCGTTCTGGCCGAGGCCCTGGGCGTTCTTGGCGGCGGCCAGGGCGCGGCGGGTCATGTCGGGGGCCTGGGACATGGTCTGGACGACGCCGCCCTCGACCAGGCCGATGTAGCCGCTGGGCCCGCCGGCGGGGCCGAAGACCATCTGCATGATCATGGTGGGGTCCATGCCGGGCATGGCGCCCATGCCGCCCATGGCCTGGGGGTCCATCTTCATGGTCATGGTGTAGGAGGTCAGGCTGGTGCCGTCGATGGTGACGGCGTCGGCGTTGACATTGGTGGCAACGGTGATGCCTTCCTGCGCCTGGCCGTCGGCCTCTTCGAGGGCCTTGAGCATGGCGTTGCGGTAGGCCTCCGGGTCGGCGGCGCGGAGGTACTGGGTGGTGTTGGTGAAGATGCCGCCGCCCATGAGGCCGGGAGGGGTGCCCATGACGAAGGCCGCGCCGTTGGTGAGCTTGTTCAGGTCCGCCAGGGACATCTGGGCGAAGCCGGAGCGTTCGCGCATTTCCTCGGGGAGCGTGGCGGTCCACTGCTCGATGGCCTCGGCGACCTTGGCGATGGTGGGCGAGCTCGTGTCGAGGGCGGCGGCGACGATGAAGCGCTGGGTGGGGAGGCGGTCGAGCAGCCCGCCTGTGGAGCCGGTGCGGGTGAAGAAGGTGCCCGACTCGGAGTTGCGGGTGAACTGGACGGCCATGTCGTAGGTCATGCCGTCTTCGGTGATGGTCAGGCCGAGGACGCCGGCGCTGAGGTCACGGACGACGGAGTTGGCGACGGTCAGGAAGGTGTTGAAGCCCATGGCGGCTTCCTCGCCGGCCATCATGACGACCATCTGGCCGGCTTCCTTGGCGCCCTCAAGGCCCTGGAGGAGCATCGGGCGGAGGGACTCGGCGTTGGCGATGATGGAGACTTCCGAGCCGGAGACCACGCGTCCGCCGGCGGGGCCGATGCGGGCGGTGTGCTGCGCGAGGCGGCCGGCGGCGGCGTCGAACGCGCGGACGGCGTCGGCGTTGTCGGAGATGGCGGCGTGGCCGTTGCCGAGGTCGCGGGCGTAGACCTGCGCGTCGGGCAGGGGGAGGAGGACGAGGCCGTCCTGGGGCTCGCGGCCCTGGGCCAGGGCGTTGAAGTCGGAGACGGGCAGCAGGGCGACGATGGTCGGCTCGGTGTCCTCGTGCATCTCGCGGGGGAGGGTGATGACGAAGGCGGCGTCGCCGTCGAGGTTGATGCCGGGCATGCCGCGGACCATCGAGGTCGCGAAAACGATCTGGGGGTTGGGGTCGTCGCCCAGGAGGCGGTTGATCTGGTCGAGGTCGGCCAGGAAGTCGTTGACCTGCTTGACGGCGATGACCACATCGGCGTTGGCGGGGACGCGGTCGAGGATCTGCGGCGGCGCGGCGAGGGCGGTCGCGGGCAGGCCGGCGAGCAGGAAGGCGGACAGGGCGAGGCGGCGGTCGAGGATCTTGGTCCGCATGGCGGCTCCTTGGTTCGTTGGCGGTCGGTCCGGCACTCCTCCGCGCCGGGCGTTTATCCTATTCATCCGGCGTGGGGGCGGTCGGGTTTCACGGCCCGTGGGGTTTCCGGGGTGGCGGGCACAAAAAAGCGGGCCGTTGCCGGCCCGCTGGGTGGTGTTTGGGGGAATACCGAGGCGTTCGTCAGGCGGCGGAGCCGTTGGGCTTGCGGCCGCGGGGCGGGGCGGGCTCGGGGGCGGCGTCCTCTTCTTCCTCTTCTTCCTCGGCGTCGACCTCGTACTCGGCGAGTTCGTCGGGGTCGATGGGGTTGCCGTCCTCATCGACATACTCGTACTCGACCTCGTCTTCCTCTTCCTCTTCCTCTTCCTCGTCTTCGTCTTCGGCAACGAGGTCCTCGTCTTCTTCATCTTCTTCTGAATCGGCGAGGGGCTCCTCGTCCGTGTCGTCTTCCTCTTCCACTTCGTCCTCGTCCTCGTCCTCGTCCTCGTCTTCCTCGTCGAGTTCGTCCTCGGCCAGGAGGATGTCGTCCTCCTCTTCGTCGGCGTCGTCCTCGTCCTGGGCTTCGAGGCGTTTGGCGTTGACCTCGACGGCGGCCTCGTCGTCGGTGTCGAAGGGGGCCTGCTCGTCCTCGCCGGTCTGCTCGGCGTCGGCGTCGAACATGAGGTTCTGGTGGGGGTCCTGAGCGTCGCGGGGCGTGCCGGAGCCGAGGGTGATGCCGCGGCGCTGGGCCTCCTCGGCGACCATGCGCTGGATCTCCTGCCACTCCTCGACGGACATCATGACCTCGCGGGCGACGGAGCCCTTGTGCTCGCCGATGATGCCGGCGATGCCCATCAGGTCGATCAGGCGGCTGGCCCGGGTGTAGCCGATGGCCAGTCGGCGCTGGAGCAGGGAGACGGAGCCGCGCCCGGTTTCCAGGACGATCTCGACCGCGCGGTCGAACATGGGGTCTTCCTGGGCGGCGGCGAGGGAGGCGGAGGAGTTGTTCTCGCTGGCGAGGATGCGTTCCTCGTCGGAGCCGCCGGGGCCGCGCATCTGCATGAGGGAGCGCTCGAAGGAGGGGGCGGCGATCTCCTTGAGGAACTTGACGACCTTACGGATCTCCTTGTCGTCGACGAGGGTGCCCTGGCAGCGGTTGAGCTTGTGGCTGGAGGGGGAGAGGTAGAGCATGTCGCCCTGGCCGAGGAGGAGTTCGCCGCCCTTCTGGTCGAGGACGATGCGGCTGTCCATGCCGCTGGCGACCTTGAAGGCGATGCGGCAGGGCATGTTGGACTTGATCAGGCCGGTGACGACATTGGCCTGGGGGCGCTGGGTGGCGAGGATGAGGTGGATGCCGACGGCGCGGGCCTTCTGGGCGATGCGGATGATCGAGCCCTCGACCTCCTTGTTGGTCATCATCAGGTCGGCGAGCTCGTCGATAATGAAGACCATGTAAGGGAGTTTGCGGGGGATGCGGGCGGCCTCCTCGTCGGTGGCGCAGTTGAAGGCTTCCTTGATGTCCTCCCAGTCCATCTCGTTGTAGCCGGCGATGTCTCGGCAGCCGGCTTCGGCGAGCAGTTCGTAGCGCTCGTCCATCTTGGTGACGGCCCACTCGAGGATGGCCGCGGCCTTGGACATCTCGGTGACCACCGGGCACATCAGGTGGGGGATGTCCTTGAACTGGGACATCTCGACCATCTTGGGGTCGACGAGGACGAGCTTGAGTTCGTTGGGCTTCTTGGTGTAGAGGAAGCTCATGATGATGGTGTTCATGCACACCGACTTGCCCGAGCCGGTGGTGCCGGCGATGAGCATGTGGGGCATCTTGGTCAGGTCGGCGATGAGCGGCTCGCCGCCGGCGTCCTTGCCGAGGAACATGGGCAGCTTCATCTTGGCGAAGCGGTCCCGGTTGGACATGAGTTCCTTGAGCCGGACGCGTTCCTTGGTGGGGTTGGGCACCTCGACGCCGACGGTGTCGCGGCCCTCCATGTTGGAGACGATGCGGATGTTGACGGCCTTGAGCGAGCGGGCCAGGTCGCTGGAGATCGCGGTCAGTTGGGCGACCTTGGTGCCCGGGGCGAGACGGATGTGGTAGAGGGTGATGGCGGGGCCGGACTCGATGTCGACGACCTCGCCGTCGATGCGGTACTGGCGCATGGCGGCTTCGAGGTTCTCGGCCTGCTCGCGGACGAGGGATTCGAGCTTGAGGTTGAAGCCTTCCTCGGGCTCCTCGAGGAGTTCGAGGGTGGGGAACTTGTAGCCGTCGAGGTTGTCCCAGTTCTGGATGTCGGCCAGGTCCTGATCCGTGGCGACGGCCTTGTTGGCCTGGGCGAAGCGGACGGGCAGGGCTTGGATCTTGGCGCGGAGCTTGTCGCGGTCGAAGACCTGGGGCGCTCCGGGGACGGCGTCTTCCTCCTCGTCCTCGTACCCGGCGTCCTCGTCGGCGTCCGAGTCGTCGTAGTCGGCGGCGGCCTCGTCGAGTTCGTCGATCTCGTCTTCTTCGAGCGGCTGGGGCACGGGGCGGACGACGCGCCGGGGCTTGGCGGCCTTGGCGGCGGGCTGCTTGACCTCGATGATCTCGTCGTCGAGGTCGTTGGGGCGGAGGCGGACGACCTTGGCGCGCCGGAGCAGGGCGCCCAGCCCGGCGAGCAGGCCCCCGGACGCGGCGCGGGAGGACTCGCCGGCGCGGTCGGCGGCGGCGTTGGCCTTCAGGGCGGCCTGGCCCACGCTGCCGGCCGCGGCGACGGCGGCGCCCGCCGAGACGCGGGCCGCGGGGACCATCGCCCGCCAGATCGCCCGCGGCACGGCGAAGACCAGCCGGTCGCAGGTGACGATCAGGCCGACGAGGATCAGGAGGCTCAGCCAGACCAGGGTGCCGGCGACGGCGAAGCGGGGCAGCATCTCGGCGGCGGCGACCAGGCCGATCGTCCCCCCCGGCAGGCCGGGCAGCGGGCCGGAGCGGGGGAAGAGCACACCGAGCATCGCGGCGGCGGCGGCGGTGAGCAGGGCGACGCCCAGGGTGCGGACGATCAGTTGGCGCACGGGCCGGCGCATCGCGCGCCGGACGACGGCGACCGCCGCGAAGAGCATGGGGATGGCGATCGCCCAGCCGAGCGTGCGGAGCAGGTGGTAGGCCAGGTGGGCCCCGATCGGGCCGGTGATGTTGCGGGTCTCGGCGTTGGCGGGCCAGACGGCGTGGCTGGGGGCGTCGGCCCGGTCGAAGGTCAGCAGGCCGGCGGCGATGAAGAGCCAGACGGCGGCGAGGGTCAGCCAGCCCAGGCGGGAAACCAGGACCTGCCGGTCCGACGGGGGCGCGGCCTCGTCGCGGACGCGGTAGGGGCGGGCGCTGGAACGGGGTTTGACGGGCTTGGCCATAGCGGGCGATATCGGCGGGCGACGGGAGTTTTGGTGATTTTACCGGGCAGCGGCGGGCGGCCTGCCCGGAGGGGATGGGGAATGCCGGAGTCGCCGGGTTCTGCGGGCTTGGGTGGGGGCTGGCCGATATCGTGGTTCGGCCACGGAGGGCATCGTGTCACGGACGGAATCGGTCTCGAAGATCTGCACGCGCGAGGGGCTTCTGGCCCTGCGGGACGCCGCCCTGCGGGATGGGCGGCGGGTGGTGCATTGCCACGGCTGCTTCGACATCGTCCACCCGGGGCACATCCGGCACCTACGTCAGGCTCGCCAGCTCGGGGATGTGCTCCTCATCACGATCACGGGGGACGCGGGGATCGGCAAGGGGGTCGGCAGGCCCTTGATCCCGCAGGAGTTGCGCGCCGAGAACCTGGCCGCGCTGGACTTCGTGGACTGGGTGTACATCGAGCCATCGGCGACGGCCGTGGGCCTGCTCGACGCGGTGCGGCCGGATGTGTATGTGAAGGGGCAGGAGTACGCGACGAACCAGCACGCGGGGTTCGCCGCCGAGCGGGACGCGGTCGAGCGGCACGGGGGGCGGGTGGTGTTCACCTCGGGGGATGTGGTGTTCAGCTCGACCGCCCTGATCGCGGGGATGGCCGAGTCGATCAACCCGGCGGACGCGCGGATCGCCGAGCTGCTGCGCCACCCGGCGCTGCTGCCCGAGCAGGTCCAGCTCCGGCTGGCGGGGTTCGCGGGCAAGAAAGCCGTGGTGGTGGGGGAGGTGATCGAGGACCGGTATGTGTTCTGCGACCCGCCGGGGGTGGCGGGCGAGAGCCCGGTGCTGGCGCTGCGTCCGATCCAGGAGCGGAGCTTCGACGGCGGGGCGGCGGTGGTGGCGCGGCACCTGGCGGCGTTGGGGGCGGAGGCGACGCTGGTGACGGCCCTGCCGCGGGATCCCGCGGTGGCGGACGCGCTGCGCGAGCGGCTGGCGGGCGAGGGGGTGCGGCTGGCGTTCGTGCACCAGGAGACGCCGGTGGCGAGCAAGCACCGGTTCATCGTGGGGCACGAGAAGGTCGTGAAGGTGGACTGGGTGCGCCAGGCGGTGCTAGACGCGCGCGAGCAGGACCGGCTGGTCGCACTGGCGGACGAGCACGCTTCGGGCTGCGACGCGGCGATCGTCACGGACTTCGGGCTCGGCCTGCTCAGCGCGGTGATGCTCGAGCGGATCACCGGCGTGCTGCGGCCGCGGGTGGGCGTGCTGGCGGGCGATGTGTCCGGGCACCGCAACCACCTGCGCGCGATGCGCCGGATGGACCTGGTGACGCCGTCGGAGAGCGAGCTGCGCGCGGCGGCGCGGATGTACGACGAGTCGCTGCCGGCGGTGGCGTGGCAGCACCTCAACGAGACCGGCTCGCGGGCGATGATCGTGACGATGGGCGCGGAGGGGCTGGTGACCTTCGAGCCGCTGGAGTCGGAAAAAACAGGGGGTCCCGACGCGGAGGCGTGGCGTTCGCGGCTGAAAAGCGAGCATGTGCCGGCGTTGTCGGGGCATGTGGTGGACGCCCTGGGCTGCGGGGATGCGCTGCTGGCGGCGGGGTGCCTGACGCTGGCGAGCGGGGGCTCGCTGCTGGAATCGGCGTTCGTGGGGGCGTTGGCCGCGTCCATTCACGGGTCTAGGATTGGCAATGTGCCCGTGGACATCGCCACGCTGCGGCGTCGGGTGGAGTCCGTGGGTGCGAGTGCGCTGAGCTTCGTGCCGGCCGATGTGCTGGCGGCGCGCGTGGTTCCGAGGGTGACGCACCTGGCTTCGTGAGCATGTGCTCGCGGGGGCGGATGCGTCCTAGCCCGGATTGGGAGACATGTCAGAGAACCGGACGACGGTGTGCTTCGTGATCCCCACGAGGGATCGTTGCGATGATCTGCGGCGGACGCTGGACGCGATCGGGCGGCTGCCGATGCCCGACGCGGAGGCGTTCGTGGTCGACAACGGCTCGGAGAACTCGGCGTTGGTGCCGGGCGGGCTGGACAACGGGATGCAGGTCCGGCTCGAGTGCCTCCCGTTCAACGAGGGCGCGGCGGCGCGCAACCGCGTGATCGGCCGGACCGACGCCGAGTGGCTGGTGATGCTCGACGACGACTCGCACCCGGTGGACGCGGGCCTGCCCGCGGCGCTGGCGGGCCTGCCCGACACGGTCGGCGCGGTCTCGGCCGACATCACGGTCGGCCAGGCCGGCGTGCCGGCGGCGGAGTCGGGCGTGATCCGGCGCGAGCTGGGCGGGCTGCCCGAGGTGTTCATCGGCTGCGGCGTGGCGATCCGGCGGCGCGTGTTCGAGAGCCTGGGCGGGTACGACGGCGCGTTCGGCTACTACGCCGAGGAGTACGACCTGGCGGCGAAGATGATCCGCGCCGGCTACGAGATCCGCTTCGACCCGCGCTTCCGCGTCGAGCACCGGCGCTCGATGACCGGGCGCGACACGGACCGGATCGTCGAGAACCTGGTGCGCAACAACGGCTGGGTGATGCAGCGGTACGCGCCCGAGAACATCCGCACCGCGCAGGTGCGCGAGACCCGGCGCCGGTGCCGGTTCATCGCGGAGAAAGAGTCCGCGATGGACGGGTACGCACGCGGGCTGGTCGCCCTGCGCCGCACGCTGCACGCGCAGGAGCGCACGCCGCTGTCGCCCGTGCAGTTCGACCGCTTCACGGGCATGGCGCACGCGCGGGCCGCGATCGGCGCGGCGTACGCCGATTCCGCGTTCCGCACGGCGGCGATCGTCGACGCCGGCAAGAACGCGTGGTGCGTGCGCCGGGCGCTGGTCGAGCTGGGCGTGGAGGAGGTCGATCAGGACGAGGCCGAGACGCTGGTCATCGGCACGATGTCGCCGGGCCCGATGATCGATTCGCTGGAGCAGCGTGCTTCGTCGGGCCGGCGCGTGATCGCGCCGTGGGTCATGGCGGACGAGCTGGTCGGGCGCGTGCGTCCGGCCCGTTCCGCCCGCGTCGGGGCCTGAGCGTTCTCAGGCAGCCCGGGCCGCGGGCAGGTCGGCGTGGCGGCCGTTGAGCGGGATGATGCGGATGCGCGCGTCGCGGAACCAGGCGGTCCGTTCCCAGAGCTGTTCCTCGCAGGACGGGGCGGTCAGGATGATCGCGTCGAGGTCGGCGGTCAGCGCGACATCGGGGCAGAGCACGGGATAGCCCCAGACCCGCTTGCCGCGCCGTGCGGGGTCGTCGTCCATGAAACCGATGATCTCGATGGGCGGCTCGCAGAGCGCATCGGCGCACCGGCGCACGAAGGATCCCGCCCCGTAGAGCGCGACACGCCGGAAACCCTGGGAGTGGCAGGCGATCAATGCGCGCCGGAGCCTGGCGGCGCACGGCGGGCTCTGCGCCGACCGATCGAAGCGGCCCCACGCGCCGGGGTCCTCATCGGTTGGGGCGGCCGTGTTGGGCGTGGCGGCCTCGATCGCGGCGCGTCGGGCGGCCAGCGCGTCGGTCGGGGTGTGCGCCCGCAGCACGCGGGCGCGGGCGGCCGCGCCGGTCTCGGCGAAATCCGCGGCATTCAGGCCCGACAGCCGGTCGAACACGGAGATCAGCCCGGTGATGCCCTCGCCGAGCGGGTAAACGAACGGGCTGCCGTGACCATTGACGGACTCGGCCGTGGCCGAGCCCTCGGGGGCGAAGACGGGCCGGGCGCGGGCCGCCGCGATCAGCAGATCCGGCTCGCCCGCGCCGACGGGGTCGATCAGGACGGACGCGTCGGCGATCTCCGTGTCGTCGTGGGTGCGTTCGCTCAGCGTCACGCCCGCGCAGCACACGGCCCGCTCGGACAGGCGCTGCGCGAAGGCGGCGTCCTCGATCGGCCCGGCGAACCGCAGGGTCCAGGCGCTCTCCGCGCCGCAGCCCGACGCGGCCCAGGCGTCGATCAGCTCGATGAGCCGTCGGCCCGGCCCGATCGGGGCCGCGCACAGCACCGTTTCAGATCCCGGCCCGAACGGCGCGGGCGGGGTCAGCGGCCAGGGCGCCCGGACGATGCGTGCGGCGTCGAAACCGGCCGCGGCGGCGCGCCGGGCGTGCGCCTCGGTGGGGCACAGCACGGCATCAGCGACCGGGGCCGCATCGGCGCCGGGCGTGATCGCGTCGGCCTGCAACAGCACGGCGGCTTCCACGCCGGCGTCGTCCCGCCAGCCGCGGGCGCACCGGGCGGCGGCGTGGTCGAAGCATTCGATGGTCCATCGCCCGTCCCGGGCGAGGTGGTCCAGGGCGACCGGGGCGTCGTCGCGCCGGCGGGCCGGAATGAACCGGGCGGTCTCGGGCAGCGCCAGGTCGCCGGGCGAGCCCGGCGCGACCACGGCGACCGACCAATCGCGGGGCCCGGCGCGGTGCATGGCCCACGCCACGCAGGCGAGCCGAGCCCGTGTCTGCTCGTCCCATGACCCCGTCATCAGCACGAATCGCATCACCCTGGGTCTCTCCGGCGGCTGCCCCCCTCGCAGGGCAAGACCGCGACTGACATCGGCCGGATCCGGGGCGGGCTGCGGGACGGCTCAGGGGAAAACATGTCATTAATTGCAAACGATCCCCGAACACCCCCCTCGACAAGGCGTTCGGGCTTTGGTATCCTCCCCGCCATGGTTGCCCGGATCCGTTCCTATCTGCTCGAAGGCATCGAGGCCCTGCCCTGCGAGGTGGAGGTCGACATCGACCGCGGGGATATCCATAAGGAAACGCTGGTGGGCCTGCCCGACGCCGCGGTCCGGGAATCGCTCGAGCGGGTCAAGGCGGCGATGGGCAACTCCGGGTATCCCCCCGCCATCGGCCGGATCCTGATCAACCTGGCCCCGGCGGATGTCCGCAAGGAAGGCCCGATGTATGACCTGCCGATCGCGGTGGGGATGATGCTGGGGGTCAACGCGATCCCGCCGGGCGGGCTGGATCCGAGCCGCACGCTGTTCGCGGGCGAGTTGGCGCTGGATGGGCGGGTGCGTCCGGTGCGGGGCGCGCTGGCGATGGCGGACCTGGCGCGGTCGATGGGCATGGAGTCGGTGGTGCTGCCGGCGGAGAACGCGCCCGAGGCGGCGGTGATGAACGGCGTGGCGGTCTACGGCGTGTCGAGCCTGGCCGAGGTGGTGGGCCTGCTCAGCGGGGCGATCGACGCCGAGCCGATGCCGGTGGCGGATGTCGAGGCGATGCTGGCCACGGCTGAGCCCGAGGTGGACTTCGCGGAGGTCAAGGGCCAGGAATCGGTCAAGCGTGCGATGGTGATCGCGGCGGCGGGTCGGCACAACCTGCTGATGCTCGGCCCGGCCGGCTCGGGCAAGACGATGATGGCCAAGGCCCTGCCCGGCATCCTGCCCACGCTCTCGCCCGCCGAGGCGGTGGAGGTCACGCGGATCTATTCGGCGGCGGGGCGGCTCAAGAACGGGCAGGGGCTGATCACGACGCGCCCCGTGCGCACGCCGCACCACACGGCCAGCTCCCCGGCGGTGGTGGGGGGCGGGATCATCCCGCGGGCGGGGGAGATCTCGCTGGCGCACCACGGCGTGCTGTTCCTCGACGAGCTGGCGGAGTTCCCGCGCTCGGTGCTCGAGACGCTGCGCCAGCCGCTGGAGGACCATGTCGTGACCATCGCGCGGGCGCACAACACGGTCAAGTTTCCCGCGTCGTTCATGCTGATCGCGGCGATGAACCCGACGCCAAAGGGCGACCTGGCGCCGGGCGAGGCGGGCCGGCGCGACATGGAGCGGTACCTGTCCCGGATCAGCGGGCCGCTGCTGGACCGGATCGACATCCATGTCGAAGCGCCCGCGGTGCCGTTCTCGGAGCTGGGCAGCAAGAAGCCGGGCACGAGCACCGCCGAGCTGCGCGAGCGGGTGCTCGCCGCCCGGGAGCGCGCCCGGGCCCGCCAGGGCGAGACCCCCAACGCCCGCCTGCGCGGCAAGGAGCTGGACACCCTCGTCGAGCTCAAGCCGGGCGCCCGGACGCTGCTCGAGCAGGCGCTGTCCCAGCTCGGCCTGAGCGCCCGGGCCTACGACAAGGTCCGGCGGACCGCGCGGACCATCGCCGATGTCGAGGGGGCGGATGAGGTCCTGGCCGAGCACATCGCCGAGGCGGTGCAGTACCGGCTGTTGGACCGAAAACTCTGAATCCCTCCCGTTGGACCCCGATCGCCGGGGGGTGAGGTTTTCCCCATTTACCCCAGCCGCAGGACGCGATGCCGAATCAATCGACATCAAGATCCAGGGGTGGTTTTCCTGTCTGCGGCATCGGATGCTGGGTGTGGATGCGGAACGGGGCCCGGCCCCGGGCGATCAGCCCGCCGCGAGGAGGAGGCGTCATGTTTGCATGCCAGCAGGAAGGAGGCCGCGATGATCATGCCGATCGGGACGGCCTTGGCCTGTCGATGTTCAGACGGCGTGCGTGCCGACGGGGTGGTCACCGCGTCGCGTGACGGCGTGGTGGAGGCCCGGTTCGAGGGCAAGGGCCCGTTCGAGAAGGGGTCCTGCGTCGAGATTCGGTTCGCCCATGAAGAGGATGGGCGTGTGTGGGTGGTCGGCGCGTGCGTGGAGCGTGTCGGGTCCGCCGGCGTCAGTGTGCTCGCGTTGAGCGGCGAGGCCGCGCCCGAGAACCAGCGGGCGGCGTACCGCGTGGTGACGGCCTGCGCGGATGTCTTGGCGGACATCGGACGCCAGCGTGACTGCCGCGTGCTGGATGTCAGCGAGGGCGGGCTGGCGACCGAGCTGGTCAACGCGCCGCACGCGGGCACGGTCTGCGAGATCAAGCTGCGCGCTTTCGGGCGTACGGTTCAGGGCCGGTTCGTCCTGCGCCACGCCCGGCCGGCGCGGCTGTGCCCCGGCGGCGAGGTGTCGCGGTGCGGTCTGCAGGTGGCCGGCGGGCAGCCGGAACTGACCCGCGCGATGCGCGAGCTGGTCATGGAAGCCCAGCGCGCCCAGCTGCGCAACCGCTCGCGACTGACCGGTCGCACGCGGGCCGCGACCGCCGCCGATGCGCCGTCGAACGCGGGGGCGACGGCCGAGCGGACGCCGCCCGACGGATCGCCCGCTCCGGCTGGCGATCAGCCCGAATCCAAACAGCCCTCGACGCCGGGCGACATCGGCTCGCTGCTGGTGCGCCTGATGCTGGACCAGATCATCGGCAAGCCCATGCCGTTCTCGCTGCGCGACCGGGAGGGGCGGATCGTGGTCGGCCGGGGCGAGGTGATCGACGCGCAGGCCGCCGCCCGCATCGCGACGAGCGATCTGGAGATCTGCGAGGACTGGTTCGCCCCGGACCCGAAGGCGAAGGGCGCCGAACGACGCCTGTGCGAGCGTCGGGCGTGCCACGCCGAGGTGCGTGTGTGGCTGATCGAGCCGGACGGCGCCCGGTCGGTCCGCGCCGAGATGGTTGACATCTCCCGCGGCGGGGCCGGCGTGCGCACGCAGGGCGTGGCGCACCGCGGCGAGGTCGTGGTGGTGCAGTTCGGCTCGGGGCCGATCGGCGGCTGGATCGTGGCCCGCGTCGAGAGTTCGGTGGTCACGCCGGACTCGGCGATCTCGCGGCTGGGCCTGCGGTTCATGCAGTCGTGCGTGCAGCACACGCCGATGCCGCCGCCCGCGGACATGCGGCGCATCGTCGAGCCGTTCCGCGGCACGGAACGCCAGCGCCGCGTGCAGTCGGCCTGAGCCGGGAAGCCCCCTGCCCCGTCGGGTATGCTGGGGCCGTGAACGAGGCCGAACGACTCGCCGGGTATCTCAAGGGACGCGACGCGCCGTGCCCGGGCTGCGGGTACAACCTGCGCGACCTGATAGGCGAGACCTGCCCCGAGTGCGCCGAGACGCTCTCGGTGGTGAAGATCATTTACAACGCGCCGCGGGCGTCCGTGGCAAGCATGATCGTTGGATACCTGGGGCTCGCGGCCGGGTCGGGCGTACTCGTGGCCCTCTGGCCGCGTGTGATGACGCTGGATGTCAGGCCTTGGGGTCGACCGACATGGGACGACCTCCGGCTCCTAGCGATCATCGGGGCCACGCTGGGCATGGTGGTCGTGATCATCAAATGGAACGACTGGTCTGAGGAGATGACCCGCCGATCGGCCCGGTTCCGCTGGTCCTGGGCGGCGGCGTGTTTTCTGACCGTGCCGCTCGTGTGGCTGGTCGGGCGGTTGGTGGGGCGTTGGTGAAGGGAGTCGCGATGATGCGGAGGGCTTGGCCGGTGCTGGTGGTCTGGTTCGTGTTGGCGCTCACGCCCGCGGCCGCGCAGGACGGCGTGCGCTGGGTCGATGCATCCGCGCTGGAACTGCAGGGCCGCGGGTTCGACGACGCCGAGGGCTACCGGCGTCTGCCCGAGCGGTTCCGCGAGCGGATCCCTGAGCGGGTGTGGGAACTCTCGGGCAACTCTGCCGGGTTGGTGGTGCGGTTCGCCACCGACGCGACGGAGGTGCGGACGCGGTGGACGACGGGCCCGCTGCTGATGAACAACCTCTCGCCGCTGGCGGTGCGGGGGCTGGACCTGTACACGCTGGGCGCGTCGGGCTGGTCGTACCTGGGCACGGCCCGGCCGAAGGTCTGGGGTGGCGGCACGGAGCACGAATACACCATCGTGTCCGGGTTGTCCCGGCCGCACGGGCTGCGGGAGATGGCGTTGTACCTGCCGCTGTACGAATCGGTGGGGGCGATCGAGATCGGCGTGCCCGAGGGTTCGGTGCTGGAGCGGCCGCGGGCCGCGGGGTTCGCGGGGCCGCCGGTGGTGGTCTACGGGACGAGCATCACCCAAGGCGCCAGCGCCAGCCGGCCCGGGCTGGCGTTCCCGGCGATTTTGGGGCGGATGCTGGGGCGTGAGGTGATCAATCTCGGCTTCAGCGCCACCGGGCGGCTCGACCCGGGCATCGGCGAGGCGATGGCGGAGATCGATGCCGCGGTCTACATCCTCGACTGCCAGCCCAACCTGCGGGCCGACGAGATCGAACAGCGGACGGTGGATTTCGTGACCGCGCTGCGCGAGCGCCGGCCCGGCGTGCCGATCGTGCTCGTGGACAACATCCTCTACCCCGGCACGGCGGACCGGCCCGACCTGAAGCGGACGCTGGACGAGAAACGGGCGGCGCTGCGCCGGGCGGTGTCGCGGCTCGGGCCGGAGGCGGTCACGCTGGTGGCGATCGAGGCGGACGAGCGTGCGGGCGAGGATGAGTCTGCCGACGGCATCCACCCGACGGATGAGGGCATGCGACGGCATGCGTCGAGGCTGTGGGAGGTGGTGGCGCCGCTGCTCGAAGCCGGGGCGGCGCCCTGAGCGGTCCGGCGTTTCCTCAGCCGGCACCGGGTCGAGGGGGGGGTTCTGCGATGATCCCGGCGTGCTGGAAGGCGGCTGACGGGCCGCGCGAAATGGGGTGATCATCGGTGTGCGTGCGGGGCGTCCGCGGTTCGGGTATGCTCGCGTCCGGACCCAAAAAGGAGCCTGATTCATGCTGGATCGTGTGTGGCGTGCGTCCCTGTTGGCGCTGGCGTTGGTGGGTGTGATGGGTGTCGGCGGGTGCGCCGGACCGGAGCGGGCCGAGGTGGAAGAGGCCGCCGCGGAGGACCGGGCCGTCGCGCCCGCGCTGCGGATGCGCGGCGGCGGGGCCGCGGTCGGGGCGATGGAGCCTGAGTTCCGTCGCACCGGACGCCAGCCGACCGGCAGCATCTTCGCGCCGATCGACGAGCTGCTGCCCACGCCGAGCGATCGGCGTCTGGGCTCGGGCGCGCCCGGGCCGGACTACTGGCAGCAGCGGGCCGACTACGAGATTGACGCGCGGCTGCACCCCGATGAGGAGCGGATCACCGCCTCGGTGCGGGTGACCTACCACAACAACTCGCCGCACGAGCTGACCTATGTGTGGATGCAGCTCGAGCAGAACCTGTTCCGATCGGACTCGATCGGCACGCGTCAGCGCACGCCGGGCTCGGTCATGGCGATGCTCTGGGAGGAGTTTGACGGCGGGTTCACCGTGACCAACCTCCGCGACGCCGCGGGCCGGGCGATGTCGCTGACGGCGTACGACTCGCTCGGGCGGTTTGATCCCCACGCGCCGATCGGGCCCGGTGAGGTCTACGAGTTCAGCTTCGACTACGAGTTCACGGTGCCGCCCGCGCTGCGGCGCATGGGCGCCCAGGCCGTCGAGCGCGGCAAGATCTTCCAGCTCGCCCAGTGGTTCCCCCATGTGTGCAACTACGACGATGTGCGCGGGTGGAACACGCTGCCGTACCTGGGCGCGGGCGAGTTCTACACCAACTTTGGCACTTACACGGTCAACATCACCGCGCCGGCGAGTTACGTGGTCAGCGCGACGGGGATGCTCCAGAACCCTGAGCAAGTCCTCACCCGGACCCAGCGCGACCGGCTGGCCGAGGCGATGGAATCGCGCGAGCCGGTGTGGATCATCAAACCCGAAGAGGTGGGCACGCCCGGCTCACGCCCGGCCGCGTCGGGCGAGCTGACCTGGCGGTTCGAGGCCGAGGATGTGCGGACCTTCGCGTGGGCGGCGTCGGACGCGTTCATCTGGGACGCGAGTGTCGCGCATGTCACGGAGAAGGACGGCTCGACCAAGGCCGTGCTGTGCCAGTCGCTCTACCCGCACGAGGCCGAGGCCTGGCGTCCGGACCACCCCTCCAAGGGATCGACCCGGTCGATCCAGCACGCGATCGAGTTCTACTCGGATTTCTTCTGGCCGTACCCGTACCCGGTGATGTCCAACATCAACGGGCCGGAGTGGGGGATGGAGTACCCGATGATTATGTTCTGCGGCTCGCGCATGAACCCGGACGGCATGTTCCGCGTGACCGACCACGAGGTCGGCCACACCTGGTTCCCCATGATGGTCAACACCAACGAGCGGCTGTACATGTGGCTGGACGAGGGGCTCAACAGCTTCGGCGGGATCTACTCCAACGCCGCGTGGTTCGACCGCGCCGTGGACATCAACCGCCACATCGGCCAGACACTCGAGATGATCACCGCCGAGAACCCCCAGCCGATCATGACCCCGCCGGACAAGATGTGGACCGGCTGGAGCGGCCCGCTGAACTACCGCAAGACCGCGCTGGGCCTGTACCTGCTGCGTGAGAAGATCCTCGGCGTGGAGCGCTTCGACTACGCGTTCCAGGAGTACATCCGGCGGTGGAAGTTCAAGCACCCCCAGCCGGCGGACTTCTTCCGCACCATCGAGGACGCGGCGGGGATCGACCTGGCGTGGTTCTGGCGCGGCTGGTTCTTCGAGGCCGCGGACTTTGATCAGGCCGTCTCGGGCATCTTCGAGGACGGCGATCGGACGATCATCGCGCTGGACAACCTCGGACGCATGGTCATGCCCGTGTTCCTGCGCCTGACCTACGACGACGGCACGACCGAGGACACCACCGTGCCGGTGGAGGTGTGGTCGTCGAGCGACCGCTGGCGGGCCTCGATCCGCACGGGCGACCGCACCGTCGTCCGCGCCGAGATCGACCCCGAGGGCGTGCTGCCGGACACCGACCGATCGAACAATGTCTGGCCGAGGGAGTGAGGCTGACTACCCCGTCGCTAAACAGCCTCGCACGCCAGGAAGCGGACGCGGTGGCTTCATGCACAACATAAACGCTTTCCGCGAGCCGTGCCGCGGAAAGCGTTCTTTCCTGCCATGACGATTGATCGTCCGCTTCCTGGCGTGCGCGGCGACCTACTGAGTCACATGATCCACACGACCAGCCACGCCAGCGCCGCGGCGTAGACGGCGGCGACGAGGTCGTCGAGCAGGATGCCCCAGCCGGAGGGGATGTTCTGGAGCCGGTTGCAGGGCCAGGGCTTGGCGATGTCCATCGCCCGGAACAGCACGAAGGCCCCGGCCAGGCTGATCAGCGCGAAGAAGGCCTCGTTGGCCATCAGCGAGGGGGGCAGCAGCAGCAGGGTCAGGGCCATGCCGGCGGTTTCGTCGGCGACGACCGGTGAGGGGTCCTTGCCCCAGCGGGCCTCCGCGGCGTCGCCGCCCACGATGCAGAATGCCGAGAAGGCGATGGTGATGGCCAGCATGACCAGCGCGTAGACCCACCACAGCCCAGTGGCCGGGCCAGCCCCCGCGACGATCAGGACCGCGGCGAGGACGACCGGGGGCAGCGAGCCCCAGGTGCCCGAGGCCGGGCGGAAGAAGCCCAGGCCGCCGGTGGTGAGCATCAGTTCGTGCGTGGGGTCTTGTCTGTTCATAAATCGGTGCGTGGTTAGCGTTTGCGTCGCTTGGCCTGGCCGCCCCCGGAGGGTTTTTTGTCCCGGGTCTTGGGACTGGGCATGGCGGTGGGCTTGCGGGGCTTGTGAGCGTTGATCAGCTGCATCATCTTCTGTTGCTGCTGGACGGTGTGCTGCATGGCCCGCCAGATGTAGGGCCCGGCCGAGACCAGGGTCACGCCCGTGGTGATCCACATCAGCATGACCAGGAAGGTCCGGGCCGGGGTGTCCGGGCCGGGGCTGGCGAAGGCGACGATCAGCAGGATCAGGGGGACCGCGGCGGACTGGAGGATCATCTTCGCCTTGCCCGACCAGCCGGCGGCGAAATCGACCCCGTCGGCCTCGTAGACGGCCCGGATCGAGGTGACCAGCAGCTCCCGCCCGACCATGGCGAAGACCATCCAGCCGGCGACGGCGGAGACCTGGATCCGGCCGATGCCCTCGACCGACGAGGTAAACCCGGGCCCGGCGAGCATGATGAAGGCGCCGAGGACGAGCAGTTTGTCGGCCAGCGGGTCCATCACGCGACCGAACTTGCTTTCCACCTTCCACTTGCGCGCCAGGTGCCCGTCCAGCGCGTCGGTCAGGGCCGCGATCACAAAGAGGACCGCGGCGGTGACAAGGATCGCGGTCGAGGCGTGGGTGAGATCGCCCAGGCGGTCACCCAGCGAGGGCTGGGTGCGCAGAGCGCGGGCCGAAACGGACGAGAGCAGGATGACCACCACGATGGCGATGACCAGCCGGCCGAGGGTCAGCAGGTTGGGGATGTGAACCTTGCGGGTCGGCTGGGGCATGGGCCCGGGGGCGACGCGCTGCTGGATGCGCATTTCGTTGGGGTTCATGAGGGTCGATGGTAGGAGCCGCGCGGGGAATCGCAAGCCCGACGCGGGGTGAGGGCGGCCCGCCGGTTTGGAGCACGGGATGATGAGGTTGGTAGACGCTCACCGCGATCGGATCTATCGTGCCCCCCATTCACGGCGGCGGAGGCTGCGAGCCCCCGACCGACCGCGGGCGGGCGTCCGAGGGTCGTGTTCGGGCGATAGGGCACATGCACCGGAAGGCAGTCCTTGGAACAGTTCATCAGCCCGATCGTGCTGTACATGGTGTGCGTGCTGGGCGCCGCCGGTCTGGCGCTGGCCCTGCCGCGACGCGGGCCGAACCTCGTGCCGCTGGGCGCGGTGTTCCTGGCGGGGGCCGCGGGCCTGGCGGTGGTGAGCATGGCCTCGCGGGTGGGGGGCTTCACGCTGAGCGCCGGGGGGCCCGGGCTTTTCTTCTACCTGTTCGCGGCGATCGGACTGGGCGCGTCGGTCCGCGTGATCACGCACCCGCGCCCGGTCTACTCGGCGTTGTACTTCATCCTGACGATCATCGCCTCGTGCGGGCTGTACCTGCTGATGGGCGCGGAGTTCATGGCGTTCGCGTTGATCATCATCTACGCGGGCGCGATCCTGATCACCTACCTGTTCGTGATCATGCTGGCCACGCAGGCCCCGACGGGCACGCAGCGGGACCTGACCGACGACACCGACGCGGTCGCCCGCGAGCCGGTGGTGGGGGCGATCATCGGCTTCGTGCTGATGGGCATGATCTCGACGCTGCTGTTCGACGGCGTCGGCTCGCTGCAGACGCCCGAGCGGTTCGACCCCGACGCGGTGCTGGCCGACCTGCCCCGCAAGGCCGACCGCGTGCTCCGTGAGGCCGACCTGATCGAGCCCTACGAGCAGGTCCTCCGCATCGAGCCGGGGCGTGCGGCCTTGGACACCGAGGCCCGCACGATCGTGATCTACAACGAGCGTTCCGACTCGACCCGCACGCTCGGCCCCGACCGATGGCCCGACGATCTGCGGGCGACCAACCTCGACCGGCTGGGCTGGAACCTGCTCAACGACCACCCTATGACCATCGAGATCGCCGGCGTGATCCTGCTGATGGCGATGCTCGGGGCGACCGTGCTGGCCCGCAGGCACATCGAGTTCGAAGAGGAACTCAAGGCCGAGAAGGCCCGGCACCTGAGCCCCAGGACGGGCCGGGTCGGCAACACGGGGGGGGCGTCATGAACGAGGCCGCCGTGGTCGCCCAGTCCGCCGCGCCGTACCTGCTCTCCGACGGGGTGCTGGCCCACTACCTGTTCGTCTCCGCGGCGATGTTCTCGCTGGGCCTGATCGGCTTTATCACCCGGCGGAACCTGATCGTGATGTTCCTCTGCACGGAGCTGATGTTCCAGGCGGCGGGCATCGCGCTGATCGCCTTCGGGCGGTACCACCTGGGCGAGGACGGGCAGAGTTTCGTGATCTTCGTGCTCTGCGTCGCGGCCGCGGAGGCGGCGATGGCGCTGGCGCTCGTGGTGCTGCTGTTCCGGCGTCATGAGTCGCTCTCGGCCGAGCCCTGGAAGGAGCTGCACGGGTGATCGCCGATCTATTGACCACCCCGGCCCTGTCGATGTCCACGGACGCGGCGTCGCTCTCCGTCGGCACGGGCCCGAGCTGGGTGCTGCTGATCCCGTTCCTGGCGTTGCTCGGCGCGGCCCTCTGCGGCGTGTACGCGGCGCTGGGCGTCAAGACCAAGGCCCCGGCGTGGACCATCGTCGCGCTGCTCGCCGCCTCGTTCGCCGCGACGGTGGCGATGTGGCTGGGTTTCGACGGCAACCCCTACACCGTCAAGGCCTTCGACTGGATCCAGGTCCGCTGGGGCGAGGGGACGGGGGCCGCGGCGTTCATCGCCAACTTCTCGTTCTATGTCGACACGCTGACCATCTACTGGATGCTGTTCGTCACGGGCCTGGCCACGCTGATCGCCCTGTACGCCAGCGAGTACATGTCGCACGATGTGGGCACGGGCTACAGCCGCTTCTTCGCCGCTTTCAGCCTGTTCGTCTTCTCCATGGCCTGCCTGGTCATGGGCGACAACTTCATCATGCTCTATCTCGGCTGGGAGGGCGTGGGCCTCTGCTCCTACCTGCTGATCGGCTACTTCTACAAGAAGCCCAGCGCGGTGGCCGCGGCCAAGAAGGCCTTCATCGTCAACCGCATCGGCGACCTCGGCCTGGCGCTGGGCATCTACCTGATCTTCGTCCACTTCGGCACGGTCGAGTTCGCCGCCCTGTTCGCGGACGCGAAGCTCCAGGGCTATCTCGAGGCGGCGAAGGTCGGCAACTTCGACGACATCCCGGCCATGGCCAAGGCCATCCCGCTGCTGCTGATGGTGGGGGCGTTCGGCAAGTCGGCCCAGTTCCCGCTGTATGTGTGGTTGCCCGACGCGATGGAAGGCCCGACCCCGGTGTCGGCCCTGATCCACGCCGCCACGATGGTGACCGCGGGCGTGTACCTGATCGCCCGGACCTACCCGCTGTTCCTGACCAGCGAGATCGCCCTGCCGATCGTCGCCTGGATCGGCACGATCACGGCCCTGCTGGCCGCCACGATCGGCATGGCCCAGTTCGACATCAAAAGGATTATGGCGTACTCGACGGTCTCGCAGCTCGGCTACATGTTCGCCGGGCTGGGCGTGCTCACGCCGACGGGCGCGGCCTACCACACGCTGACCCACGCCTTCTTCAAGGCCCTGCTGTTCCTCTGCTGCGGCGCGGTGATGCACGGCTTCGCCGGTCAGCTCGACCTGCGCAAGCTCAGCGGCCTGCGCAAGGTCCCCGGCTGGCGCTGGGTGACCATCGGCATGCTGGTCGGCTGCCTGAACCTGGCCGGCTTCCCCATCACCGCGGGCTACTTCAGCAAGGACACCATCCTGGCCGAGGCGTTCGTGACCCCGGGGGCGTCGGTGATCGGCTTCCTGCTGCTGCTGACCGCCGGCCTGACGGCCTACTACACCTTCCGCGTGTTCTTCCGTGTGTTCATGGGCCCGGTGCACTACGAGGCGGGCGAGGAAGGCCACGACCACGAGCACCACGACGACCACGCCCACGACACGCCCGGTCACCACGGTGACCACGAGTCCGAGCCCCACAGCGTCGAGTCCGAACCGGCCTCGCAGGGCCCCGAGCACACCAGCTCGGAAGAAAAGCACTTCGCCAAACACTCGCCCGCGCCGGACAAGGCCAAGCAGCACGAGTTCCACCCCCACGCCCCCGGCTGGGCTATCAACGCCGTGCTGATCACGCTGACGGCCCTGTCGGTCCTGGCCAGCGGGCTGTACTTCGTCGGCGGGAACAAGGACCTGCACACCAAGCACTACGCCGGCACCATGATCGCCCAGTCCACCGCCGCCTACGACACGCCCTATGACAAGTACGCCTTCAAGGGCGAGCACGCCGTGGCCCAGCCCGGCGTCGGCCCCCGCGGCGTGATCGCCGAGCCGCTGACCATGCCGATCATCGGCGGCGACCCGCACAAGATGATGTACTTCGTCTCGGGCGTCATCGGGCTGGTCGGCATCGCCCTGGCCTGGTGGCTGCACCTGGCCGGACGCACGACCGCCGCGGAGTGCCGCATGGACAAGGTCGCCCGGATGTTCGGCCCGATCCCGAAGTGGGCCGAGCACAAGTGGTATGTGGACGAGTTCTACCACGCGGTGTTCCGCATGCCGCTGGTGATCGTCTCCCACCTCTCGCACTGGTTCGACAAGCTGGTGATCGACGGGCTGGTGAACCTGTTCGGCTTGCTGCCGCGGGTGCTCGGCGGGCTGATCCGCCCGTCGCAGTCCGGCGCGCTGCAGGGCTACGCGGCCGGGATGATCGGCGGCGCGGCGGTGCTGTTGCTGGTCGTGCTGCTGATCGCGGCCCGGATCGGGGGTGCCGCGTGAGCCCGCTGTGGACCATCCTGCTGATCCTCGTCCCGCTGGCCGGCGCGCTGCTGGTGATCTTCGGCGGCGACGGCAAAAACGCGTACCGCGACGCGCTGTGGGCCTCGATCGCCTCGCTCGTGCCCGCGGTCATGATGCTCATCCGGTTCGACTACACCCGGGCCGCCGAGTTCCAGGGCGCCGCCTCGTGGACCTGGATCGAGCAGCTCGGCCTGCGTCTGTCGATCGGGACCGATTCGATCGCCCTGCTGCTCATCGCCCTGACCGTGCTGCTCGGCCCGGTCTGCGTGCTGGCCAGCAAGACGGCCATCACCAAGCACCGGCGGATGTACTACGCCTGGCTGCTGATCCTCCAGGCCGCGATGGTCGGGGTGTTCGCCAGCCGCGACCTGCTGATGTTCTACATCTGCTTCGAGTTCACCCTGCTGCCCATGTTCGTGCTGATCCGCATGTTCGGCTCGACCAACCGGGTGGCGGCGTCGACCAAGTTCTTCCTCTACACCTTCACCGGCTCGATCATCGCCCTGGCCGGGCTGGTCTATGTGGTCGGCTTCGCGGCGGACCTCAACGGCGCGTGGTCGCTGGACATCGGCGTGCTGACCGCCGCCGCGGCGCAGATGAGCGCGGGTCAGCAGGCCATGGTGCTCGGCGCGCTGCTGGCGGGCTTCGCGGTCAAGGTGCCGCTCTTCCCCGTGCACACCTGGCTGCCCCTGGCCCACACCGAGGCCCCGACCGCCGGCTCGGTCATCCTGGCCGGCGTGCTGCTCAAGCTGGGCACCTACGGCATCTACCGCTTCGCGATCCCCATGGCCCCGGCCGCGTTCACCGAGTACGCCCCGGCCATCGCGACGCTGTCGATCGTCGGCATCATCTACGCCGGCCTGATCTGCTGGATCCAGGACGACATCAAGAAGCTGGTGGCCTATTCCTCGGTCAGCCACCTGGGCTTCTGCGTGCTCGGGCTGGCGGCGCTCAACGCCGCGGGCCTGTCCGGCTCGGTGCTCTACATGCTCAGCCACGGGCTCTCAACCGGCGGGCTGTTCCTCATGATCGGCTTCATGTACGAGCGCTACCACACCCGCGACATGCGCAAGGTCTCCGGCCTGGCCAGCAAGATGCCGGTGTGGGCCTTCTTCATGGTCTTCTTCGCGATGGCCTCGGTCGGCCTGCCCGGCCTGAACGGGTTCCCCTCCGAGCTGCTCTGCCTGATCGGCGCTTTCCAGGCCGACGAGGCGTGGACGCTCGCGGGCGAGCCCGGCGCGGCGGGCGTGACCCTCGGCCCGTGGTACGCCGCGGTCGCCGGCCTGGGCATGGTCATCGCCGCGATGTACCTGCTGATCATGGTCGGGCGGATCTGCTTCGGCCCCCTGGTCGAGCCGGAGGGCCACCACGCCCACGCCGTGCTGCCCGACGACCTCAACACCCGCGAGATCATCACCCTGCTCCCGCTGGCGGTGGGCTGCCTGGTCTTCGGCTTCTTCCCCGGGCTGCTGCTCGACGCGATCCACGACCCGGTCAACCAGACGCTTGAGCTGGTCCGCGCCGGCTCGGCCGCCGCCGCCGACACCGCCGGTGCGTTCACCCAGGGGGTGCGTCCGTGATCGAAAAGCTCGCCATCGTCTGGCCGGAGATCATCCTGTTCGCGACCACCTGCGTGGTGATGCTCACCGGGCAGTGGCCCGTGTGCGCCGTGCGTCGGATGACGCCGTGGCTCGCCGCGGTGGGCCTGATCGCGGCGATCGGGGCGGCGATGGCTTCGCCCCCGTCCGACGGGCTCTACCCCGACCTGGTGCCCTACGCCAAATCGCTGGTGGGCATCATGGGTCTGATGATCCTGCCGCTGCTGGCCGGTACGGTCGACCGCGAACTCGAGGCCGGCGTGGCCCGGGGCGAGCGGTTCGAGCCGCTGCGCTCCAACGGGGCCGAGTTCTACGCCTTCTTCCTCTTCTCGCTGACCGGGCTGATGCTCGTGGCCTCGTCGGACACGCTGATCTGGCTGTTCCTCGCCCTGGAGCTGACCAGCCTGCCGACCTACATGATGGTCACGCTGTCCTCCCGCAGCACCCGCGCCCACGAGGCCGGTGTCAAGTACTTCTTCCTCGGCGCGCTCGGGGCGGCGATCTTCCTCTACGGGTTCACGCTGCTCTACGGCGCGACCGGCTCGGTCAACATCCCGACCATCGCCGCCCACTTCGCCGAGCACGGGCTCGGCCCGATCGGTCTGGCCGGGGTCCTGATCTCGCTGATCGGCCTGTTCTTCAAGATCGCCGCGGTGCCCATGCACTTCTACACGCCCGATGTCTACCAGGGCGCGGCCTCCCCCGTCTCGGCGATGCTGGCCTTCGTGCCCAAGATGGCCGGGTTCATGGCCATCTTCATGATCGTCGGCTCGGCGGGCTGGGGCCCGGACGGCACGGGCCTGCCCGTGCCCGTCGAGGCCCTGCTGTGGGTCGTGGCCGCCATGACCATGACCGTGGGCAATGTCCTGGCCCTGCTCCAGTCCTCCGTCAAGCGGATGATGGCCTACTCGTCCATCGCCCATTCCGGCTACATGCTCGTCGGCGTCATCGCCGGGCCGGGCGGCGACGGGGCCTCCTTCTGGCGCAACGGGCTGGCCGCCGTCCTGTTCTACCTGCTCTGCTACGGCGTCATGAACCTGGGCGTCTTCGCCGTGCTGGCCAGCCTGGAACGCAAGGGCCAGGAGGCCGACGACATCGACGACATCCGCGGCCTGGTCCGCACCCACCCGCCCCTGGGCTGGTCGATGGTCATCTGCTGCCTGGCCCTGCTCGGTTTCCCGCCGCTTCTGGGCTTTATCGGCAAGGTCGGCCTGATCACCTCCGGCATCACCAGCGGGCACCTCGCCCTGGTCATCATCCTGGCGATCAACTCGGCCATCGCCGCCCTCTACTACCTGCGTCTGGTCGCCGCCGTCTATCTGGAGCCCGCGTCCGATACCGGCTTCCGCCCGTCGCGGTACGGCTCGCGTCAGGTTGCCGCGCTGGTTTCCGCCGGCGGCGTGCTCGTGCTGCTGCTCATGAGCAACCGCCTGATCACCGCCGCCGACGACGCCTCGCGCTACGCCCCCGTCGCGCCCGAGACCGCCCCTTACGCCGAGGCCGGCGCCAACAACTGACGCGCAACCCGGCGTCACGACGCCCGAAAAGTACTGAAAATCATGAGTCAAACGACCCACGGAGGACCCGGAACCGGGTCCTCCTTTGATTGGTTTTCATTGGGCAATCGCCCGATTTCACCCCAGAGGAGAACCACTCGGCACACTGGTCGTTTTAACGGAGCGATAGCATCCATCGCAATGAACCTAAACAAACAAACACATCCGTCTGTCTCACCCTCCGAACTCGACCCGTCTGATCTGGCCAGCGGCCTGCTGACCGATCCGCACGCTGGCGTATCGATCGCGAAGATCTCGGGCGAACTGCTCTTCGTCAACGACCAGGCCGCCCGGATCTTCGTGGGCGATGACTCCAACGCGGAGACGGTCGCCGGCCGTTCGCTCTGGAGCCTGTTCCCCGAGAACCTCGTCCGCGAGTGGTCCGATTTCGGGGCCAGGGTTCTGCGTTCGGGCGAGCCGGCCATGGTCCGGACGATCTGGCACGGCCGCCAGGTGCTCAGCTGGGTCACCCCCCTCGACGCCGGCGCGCCGGCCGCCGAAGCCCGCCTGCTGGTCAGCTCCCGCTATTCCTGCGGCATGACCTGCTGCGGCGAGGACGACCAGTCCCGCTTCGCCATGTACGAGACCAGCTCGGTCAGCCTGGGCGACCTGGACATCCTCTCCCCGCGTGAACTCGAGGTGCTCGCCCTGGTCGGCCAGGGCCTCTCGATCAAGGAGATCGCGGCGATGCTCCACCGCTCGGAGAAGACCATCCAGAACCACCGCGACTCGATCGGGGCCAAGCTTGGCCTGGCCAACCGGGTCCATGTGGCCGCGGTCGCCCGCCGGGCCGGTCTCACCCAGGCCGACGCTGCCAAGAAGCGCATCTGACCCGGACGCCGGGACCACCTCCCCCTCGGCGTTCGCTCAGATCCAGGCCAAAAACTGACAATCCAACCGCCCACCTCGCCCTCGTCCCCGACGGGGGCGATATCATGGGTCATCTTCCCCACGATTTCGCCCGGACGCGATCACCGCGGACCGGCCACAGTCCAGAGGCCCGCCATGAACCCGACCGCCGACCACGGCTCATCCGAAAAACACCCCCCGCCGGACGCCCGGGTTTTGTGGGATGTCATGACGAAGGACCCGACCGCCGGGGTGGTCATCTGTGATCTCGACGGCAAGGTCGTCTGGGGCAACGAGCGTTGTTTCCGCATCTACCTCGGCCCGGAGGCCAGGTCCGGCGATGTGATCGGCAAGACCTGGAAGGAACTGGGCTTCCCCGATCCGTGGATCGAGGAACGCCTGCAGATCTTCCGCGAGATCAAGCAGACCGGCGAGCCGGTGCTGATCCGGACGATCTGGCGCGGCAGCCAGGTGCTGGCCTGGGTCTACCCGCTGCCGCCCGACGACGAGTGCGAGACGGACTGCTTCCTGGTCGTCTCGCGCACCTCGGAGGCGGACATCAACGAGCTGGGCCAGGATGTGGCCGGCAAGGTCAAAGTCTCCGGCGTGGCGCGCCTGGGCGAGCTGGACGCGCTCTCGCCGCGCGAGCTGGAGGTGCTGGCGCTGCTCGGCCAGGGGCTGACGATCAAGGAGATCGCCAAGATCCTGTTCCGCTCGGAGAAGACCGTCGGGCGCCACCGCGACTCGATCGGGGCCAAGCTGGGTCTGAGCAACAAGGTGGACCTGGCCGAGGTCGCCCGGCGCGCGGGGCTGACGGTCGAGGATGTCACGCGGGAGCGGGTGTGACCGGAAGCGACGGGGCGGGGAAGCGGCGGCGGTCATTCCGGCTCGACCGGCCCCAGTGCCGCTCGTGCGGCGGGTGTGCGTGCGGGGCGGCGCGGGTGGTCAAGACGCCGGTGAATCTGGTCCGGCTCGGTGTGTACACGATGATCGGGGCGGTGCTGGGGATGGGGCTCGGCCGGGCGCTCTGGGCGTGCCCGGGGTGCGGGGCGCGGTTCTGGGCGGGGGTGGACGGTGAGTGAGGGGCCGGGCGTGGTTGCTCCGGCAGTGCCGCCGGATCGGAGAGCGGTCGAGCGTGCGTACAAGCCGCGGGAATCCGGTTGGGGCCGCTTCTGGGCGGTCTTCGGGGACATCGTGCTCGGGATGGCGTGGTGGTGGTACGACTGGCGGAAGCAAGGCGGGGTGGCGACCGAGCGGATGACGCCGCTGGCCGCGGCATTGCTGGGGCTCGTCGTGATGGCGGGGTTCGCGCTGGCCCTGTCCGGTCTCGGGCTGGAACCCAAGATCGTGGCGCTCGGGTCCGTTCTGTTGATCGGAACGCTCTGCCTCGCCGGCGCGGGTTTGACGACGAGGGCCGAACGCCGGGCGGCCCGTTCGCGGGCGTGTGCATGTCGCGCGTGCGGGTATGCGCTGCATGGGTTGCCGAGCGTGGGCGCGGTCGAGTCGGACGGGGCGCGGTACGAGATCGGTCCGGCGCGGTGCCCGGAGTGCGGCCAGGTCTGGCCGCGGGTGTTGCCGGGTTAGGGAAACCACTTCAGCGCGAAGCTCGTGCGGCAAATCGGTACGAGGAAGTCATATGGATCACACCCGCATGCCGGCGTGACCGGCATGAACAAGCCGCGCCCGGCAGGAAGCGGCCCAGCGTCCGCAGTGACCACGGGCGAGGGTGGATGGTGAAAAGTGGCGATCACACCGATCCCACGGGTGCTCCTGATCTTGCCGGTGCCCGAGTCTGTGTACGGTGATGGGCGTGCTCTTCGTAGACGAGCAGCACGGCACCGATCACACCCGAGTTTGATTTCGATCGGCATCACTGGTGGTTGTGTGCGTGCGGGGCCGCTTCTTGCCAGGCGCGGCTTGTGTGTCAGGGATGCGGGTGGTCGGGTGGCGCTGCGACCGCGCGGACTGACCCCCCCAGCCCGCGGCTCAGTCTTTGAGCGCGTGAAGGAAGGTTTCGCCGAAGGCTTCGAGCTTGGCGCGGCCGATGCCCTTGACCTCGAGCATGGCGTCGAGGCTCTCCGGGCGGACGCGGACGAGTTCCCGGAGGGTGGCGTCGGAGAAGACGACATAGGGCGGCACGGCCCGCTCGGTGGCGATCTCCATGCGGACCTGGCGCAGCTTCTCGAAGAGTTGTTTTTCCTCGAAGGACAGCGGGGCGGCGTCGGGCGTGTGGTCGCGCCGGCGGCGTTCGGACTTGGCGCTGCCGGTGCCGACGGGGCGGGCGAGGGGCACGGTTTCCTCGCCCTTCATGACGGCCACGCCGCGGGGGCCGAAGCGGAGGGTCTCGAAGTGCCCGTCGATGACGCGCTCGAGGGCCTCGGCGGCGACGAGCTGGTCGATGAACGAGGCCAGGGCGGGCTTGCGGTGGTCCTTGAGCAGGGCGTAGACGGTCAGCTGGTCGTGGCGGGCGGCGCGGACGCGCTCGGTGTCGGCCCCGCGGAGGATATCCACGATGTGCGCGACGCCGTAGCGCTGGTTGGTGCGGGCGACGGCGGAGAGGATGATCTGGCCGATGCGCTTGGAATCGCCCTCGGCCTCGGTCTCGCCCAGGCAGACATCGCAGGCGTTGCAGTGGGCGAGCCCCTCGGGCGGGGCGTACTTCTGGCCGAAGTGCTCGCTGAGCATGCGGTGGCGACAGCCCATGGCCGAGATCAGCCGGCGCATCTCGCGGACGAGGTTGAGCTGGGCCTCGGTGGATTCGGCGTCCGCGCCCATCTCGGCGTTGCTCATGCGGATGAGCCGTTCCCAGCGGGTCGCGTCGGACGGGTTGTAGAGCAGCAGGCACTCGGCCGGCTCGCCGTCGCGCCCGGCCCGCCCGGTCTCCTGCTGGTAGGCCTCGATGGACTTGGGCATGGTGGCGTGGACGACCAGACGGACATTCGAGCGGTCGATGCCCATGCCGAAGGCGACGGTGGCGACGACGACATCCAGCGTCTCGTTGCTGAAGCGGTGCTCGACATCGCGCCGGGTTTTCTCGTTCAGCCCCGCGTGGTAGGCCTCGGCATTGATGCGGAGTTTCTGGAGCTGCTCGGCGAGGTTTTCCGTGTCCTTGCGGCTCAGGCAATAGACGATGGTGCCCCCGCCGTCGCCGGCGCGCTGGTGGGTGCGGACGGCCTCGGCGGTCTGCTCGGCGGCATCGCGCCGCGCGCGGACGCGGTAGGTCAGGTTGGGCCGGTCGAAGGTACCCACGAGCACCTCGGCCTTCCCGTCGTCGCAGCCCACCCGCCCGAGGTTGAGCTGGCGGACGATGTCCTCGCGCACGCGTGGCGTGGCGGTGGCGGTGAAGGCCTGCATGGGCACGCGCGGCGCGACCTCGCGCAGTTCGGCCAGTCGCCGATACTCGGGGCGGAAGTCGTGGCCCCACTGGCTGATGCAGTGGGCCTCGTCCACGGCGATGGCCCCGAGCCGGTCGGCATCCGCGAGGCTGGCCAGAAACGACTTGAAGCCCGGCGTGACCACGCGTTCGGGGGCGGCCAGGACTAGATTGATCTCGCCCTGGACGAGCCGGCGGAGGATGGCTCTGGCCTCCTCGGCGTCGATGCCCGAATGGATGGCCGCGGCCGGGTAGCCGTTGAGTTCGAGCCCGCGGACCTGGTCGCGCATCAGGGCGATCAGCGGCGAGACGACGATGGTGGCCTTGCCGGTGACGAGCGGGGGGACCTGGTAGCAGAGGCTCTTGCCGCCGCCGGTGGGCAGCACGGTCAGGCAGTCCCGCCCGGCGACGCCGGCGGCGATGGCCGCGGACTGCATGGGGCGGAGCTCGCTGAACCCCCAGACGCGGGCGACGGCGTCCTGGATGGCGGGGGCGGCGGTGGTCACGGGGAGAGGGTACCCGGACAGATGCCTGAGATCGAGGGGTTTTTGCAGGGATCAGGGATCGGCCATCAGGGATCGGGGTTCGGAGCCGGCGGGACGGGGGTGAGCACGCCGCCGGAGCCGTCGGGGAAGACCAGTTCCATCGTCCCGTCGGGGTGGGTGATGAGTTGGACGGGCGGCGGCTGGAGGTCCGGGGCGGCGTGGCGGAGGCGGCCCAAGTCCTCGGGGAAGAGCGGCTCGGTGGGGACGGTCAGGTCGAAGATTTCGTCCTCCCGTTGAACCGAGAGCGTGATCTCCGGCGGTGGATCGAACATCCAGCCGGTCCGGTCGACGAAATCGGGGTCCCCGACGGGCACGCCGTCGATGGCGAGCACACGGTCGTTGGGTAGCAAGCCGGCGCGGGCGGCGGGAGAGTCGGCGGCGATGGACGCGAGGGTGAAGACGCCGTCATGGATGATTTGCATGTTGATGCCGATGCCGGCGAACTGCGGCGCGGTCACGCGGTGCTGGGCCGGATCGGTGAGCGTGAAGGCGGCCAGGCCGGAGCGGGGATCGAGCCGGACGCGGAAGAGACGGAGGAGGCGGTGGCCGATGAGGTGATGGTGGGTGTCGACATGGGCAACGGCCCGCTCGATGGTGACGCCGCCGATGGCGACCGGGCCGCGGAGCGGGGCGGTCTGTTCACGCAGGACCGTGCCGGAGAGGGACGAGCCGAGCTCGAGCGCCCGCGCCACATCGCGGTGGGCCCATTCATCAGAGGTCGAGGCGAGCAGGTGCAGGTGCGTCTCGCCGCCGCTGTCGATCTCGAACCACTCGGTCTGCAACGGTCGGCCTTCATCGTCGTGGAGCGAGATCTGAACAGCCGGTGAGCCGACCCCTTCGCGCCGGAGCGGGACCGCGCCGTCGGTGTGCGGCGTGAGCCGTGCGGAAGTCAGGCGGACCCGCTGGTCCGGGTAATCCAGGTCCAGCGTGAAGGCGTCGAGGCCCGTGTAGCCGAGCAGGCCGTCGACGCGCAGACCGCTGAAACTTTCCTCGAAGATCGGTGTTGCGATTAGCGGGGCGGGACGCAGGGAGAGCGGCCCGACGGCGATCTCCTCGGCGTACAGAAGCGGGAAGCGGGTCGTGACACCGGCGATGTCCGTGACATTGACCCGTCCCGCGGTCTTCAGTCCGAGCTCTTCGACGATGCGTGGCGCCAGGCCGCTGATGAAGGCGCCGGTGTCCAGGATCAGTCGGTAGGGCCCATGATCATTGATCATCGCCTCGACGATGATCCACCCGTCGACGAACTCGGCGGGGAGCAGGACTTCCTGACCCTCGTTCGGATCAATGGTCGCGACCGGGAGACGCAGGGCGGGCGCGTGACAGCCGGCGAGCAGCAGGAGCACGAGCACGATGGATCGTTTGATCATCCCTTGTCGTCCTTTGGAGATGCGGGGAGGAGAATCGTTCCCTCCGGGCTTTGGATCTCGAGGTGCGTCCCGTCCGGGCCTTCGATGATGCGCACGCCGGGCAGGGTCAGGTCCGGTCCGCGCGGGGTGGTGCGGGCGGGGTCGAAGAGCGGGGCGGGGGTCAGGGTCAGGTCGATCATGATCTCGTCGCGGTCGAGCGTGAGGACGACCGGCGGCGCGTCCGGCTCCGGGTGATTGTCCAGTTGCCCGCCCGCTTCGACGGGCACGCCGTCGATCGCGTAGATCAGATCGCCCGGCTGCACCCCGGCGAGTTCGGCGGGCGAGCCGCGGGCGATCGAGAGGATGAGGTACGAATCGGCCAGTTTGGCCACGCTGGTGATGCCAAGCGTGAACGGCTGCGGCAGGGCGATGCGATCAGCGGCCGGATCGGCGGGGGTGATGGCGGCCAGGCCGCCGCGGTTGTCGATGCGGACGCGGAACTGGCGGAGCAGCTCGTGGCCGAGGAGGTTGTGCGCCTTGTCGATCTCCGCGACCGTGTCGGTCAGGCGCGTCCCCGCGATGAGCAGGTCGCCCCGGACCGGGGCGATGGTCCGTTCGGTGCGGATGCCTGCCAGCCCGATCGCGGTTCCGCCCTGGGCGGCCAGGTCCGTGTTCGCCCAGCGATGGCTGTGGGGCTGTTCGAACGAGATCAGCAGCTCCCCGCCCGTGTCGATGGCCATCCAGAGCGCATTGCGGGGCCGGTCCCCGGCCATGCGGCGTAGACGGACCTCGGGCGTGTCGTTGCGGATGCGGCGCAGCGGCGTGATACCCGGCTCGCCCGGGCGGAGACGCTCCGTGCTGACCCGGACGGATTCGGCGGGGTAATCCAGATCCAGCGTCAGCCGGTCGAAGCCGGGGTAGCCGAGCACGCCGTCGACCCCCTGTCGCGCGAGCAGGTCGCGCAGGTTGTCGCTGATGATGAACGGGACCCGCGTCAGCGTCAGCGGGCCGATGACGGCGTGCTCGGCGAGGCCGACCTGGTGCCGCTCACGAAAGCCGCCGGAATCGGTGATGTTGGCCTCGAAGGCGGGCTCGATGCCGAGCGCCTCGGCCAGCTCCGTCCCCAGCACGCCGTAGACGGCCCCGGTGTCGAGGATGAGCCGGTAGGGGCCGCGGCCGTTGATGGTTGTTTCGACGATGATCCAGCCGTCGTTGAACTCGGCGGGCAGGGTCGCGTGCGCGGCGCCGTCCGCGATGCTCGGTTCGGTGGGCGAGATCCAGACCGCCCGGACGCAGCCGGCGAGCAGGCACACGGCGAGCAGGAGCGACAGGGTCCGGATCAGGCGGCTGGGGGTCGGCATGACGGGGCATGATTGGCACGCCGGGCTCGTCGGGCATGGTGGAACGCCCTGTGAACTGGTGTGATCATCCGGGTTTCTCTGGCGTCCGGCCTGGATCTCGGGTATCCTCCACGAGCATGCCCGTCCGCCCCGACCGACCGCTGGAACCGCCCCCCGGGCACCTCAAGACCCGGGAGGGGTTGCGTGCGGGCGGGGCGGTGCTCGCGTTGATCGGCGGGGTGTGCGTGGTGATCGCGTTCGTGGATTTCATCAGCGCGTTCGCAAGTTTCCAGTCGGCGGGGGCGCATGGACGGGCGCCGACACTGTTCTGGCTGTTCTTTGTCGGGGCACCGCTGCTGGGCCTTGGGCTGGCCATGCTCAAGTTCGGGTACATGGGGGTGGTGGCGAAGTACGCCACGCGCGAGGGAGCGCCCGCGGCGGCGGAGGGGATCAACCGGGTGGGCATGGGCGCCCGGCCGGGGATCCGTGCGGCGGCGAGCGCGGCGGCCGCCGGGATGCGCGATGCGTCGGCATCCATGCCCTGCCCGGGCTGCGGCGAGCCGCAGGCGTCGGACGCGCGGTTCTGCAACGGCTGCGGGGCGGCGATGGGGCCCGTGTGCGTGGCCTGCGGGGCGGCGGGCAGCGCGGGCGCACGCTTCTGCAATCAGTGCGGGGCGGGGCTGGGCTGAGCGGCGTCGGGCTCCGGGCGTGCGATGGCCAGGCGTTCCGGCGGTGAATCCGGGGGCGTGAACGCGACCAGCCGCGAAGGGCCGTCGATCCGGACACGGAAGCCCTCGAGCACGCGATAGCCGAGGAGGTTCTGCGCCTCGTTGATCGTTGCTGGAACGCCGGGGATGCTGGTCTGCCCGACGATCAGCCGCCCGTTGATCGGGGCCCCGAACACGACGCGGGACGAGCGGTGCAGCCCCGCGTTGAAGTCCACGGGCCGGGCGGTGTCGGCGAGCGTGTGCATGCGGGTGGCGTCGGCGTCGAGCCGCAGGAAAGTCTGCCCGCCCGTGTCCAGCAAGGCCCACACCGGCGCGGAGGGCCTCGGGTTCGTGGGCGACTGGATACGCAGGGACACATCGATGGTGGGGCCCCCGCGCGGGCGCATCGGGACCACCCCGGGGTGGTCCGGGTCGAGACGCTCGGCCAGGATCTGGAAACGGCGGGCGGGATAATCGAGGTCGACCGTGAACCCCCCGAGCCCGTCGAGCCCGATGATGCCGGCCGGGCCGCCCTCGTGCGGCGGGATCGCGTCGGCGGGGGCGACCACGAACGCGACATTCCGCAGCGTGGCCGGCCCGATCTCGAGCGTCCGCACCCGTGTCCCGGGCAGCGGCCGTGTCACCTCGTTCGAGTCCGTCACGGCCAACGCGCCCGTCGCCCGCAGCCCGAGCCGCGCGGCGGTCTCGGGCGCGATCAGGTTGATGCTCGCCCCGGTGTCAAACAGGAACTTGACGGGTTCCTCACCGTTGATGGAGGCGAAGACATAAAACCGCCCGCGTTCGTACGAACTCGGCACGACGCTGGGCTTGTCCGCGGCGAGCGTGGCCACCGGAACCGGGCGGGTCTGGCACCCCGGCCCGCCGAACAGACCGATCAGCACCAGCATGACGAGGCACAGCGGTCGGGCGATCAGCAACGCGTGTCCTTTGGCGGACTGAGGAGGCGGACCGTACCTGATATGGCCGCCTCGCCCCGGCGGTTCCGGCGGAATCGCGACCGCCGCGTCAACTGGGCATCCACCCTGCGCGGGCCTGGCCGTGTGGTGAGCGGGCGAGAACGGCATGCCGTACGCATCGGTCGGCGGGACCGGCGGGTTTGAGCCGCAGGCGGAATTGGTGGCAACGCCAGGGGGTTCTCGGCCCACCGACCGCAGGCGCTCGGTTTCAGCCCGGGCGTTGACCGCCGCTCGAACAGGGGGCCTCCCCCGGACGCCCGGGCGCGGCCAGATCACCCCCGCCCGGACAACGGGCGGCGCGGGGGGGCCCGGTTCTGCCATCAGTGCGGGGCGGGGCTGGGCGTCCGAAGACCGTTCACGCGTCGCTGTTGGCGTGCAGGGCGATGCGGTTGCCCTCGCAGTCGCGGACGATGGCGCGGAAGCCGTGGGGGCCGATGGCGTGGACATCCTCAATGACCGACCCGCCGTGGGCGACGGCCTTGGCGACGGCGTCGCGGATGCGGCCGTCTGCGTTGAAGTACACCAGCAGGCCCTTCTGGCAGACGAGTTCGGGGGCGGGGATGAGGCAGCCGCCGTTGCCGTCGTGGTGGTCGATCACGACGAACTCGAACTGCTCGAACTTCTCGCGGTGGCAGGCGACGCCGAGCACGGCCTCGTAGAAGCGGCTGGCGCGGTCGAGGTCGGCAACGGGGATGTCGGTCCAGACGACGCGGTTCTTCTGGCTGTTGAAATCGGTCATTTGCAATTCCTAAATTTTATACCATCTATTATTCGTCGCGGTCGCTTTGCCACAATGATGCCAAGATGTAGTGTGCCTTCGGATCACGCGGATATTGCTTATTTTCCTTTACTAGACCTTTTGCCGAAAGCCGTTGCATAATTTTGCTTGCTGTATGCCATGTTTTGACGGTAGTTATGCGCCAGGCATCACTAACAGTCATTTTTCCGTTCTCGGCTAAGTAATTCAAAACACGCTTCTCTTCGTCGGTTAATGCTGCGGCTAGTTGAGAGCCGACAATCGAGGAAAGATCGGTGTCGATCCAAACTCGGCGGTGCTCGATGTTATTGTGCAAGACAACCATTACCTTTGAGATTGGTCCCTGTGCCTCAGAAAACTCTGGGTCAGGCAGATCCGAGGCCCGCATAAGGTGACGCATTCGGCGAGTGCCTTCATTGGCCATTCGCACAATTTTCATAAACTGGAGCGCGCTCATCAAGAAAGGGTTGCGCGGGTTGTGGTACTCATAAACGGTCTCCGGTGTTACGGGGGCAATGAATCCGCCTGGCGATTCCACTTCTAGACGATTGTCAAACATCCGAATAAACACGGGTTGGTTGCGCAGGCCAAAAGAGCGGTGCACGCAGGCATTAACTATCGCTTCTCTAACGCAGTCGTGCGGATACTCCGGCCGCAAATCAAACTTTCCGTCTGGGCGAAGTGCTCGGTACTCTCGGAGTTGCGACAGTACGGCATTAGTCGATTGCTCGATGAGGTCAGGAACGGCACCCTCGAATGTATGATCCTTTATGACATTTAGTTCGGATCCGGTTCGCTCTGTGACGCCTTCATATCTAATAAAACGGACTTTGCATCCAGGGATAGACAGGGTCGGGTCTTTCCCGAGCAGCAAAAGGCCAGCAAGCCGAAATACGAAGCGACTGTTCTCAATAACACCTAGGCGACGTTGTATCAAAATATCTTCGTCCGATTTGTCAAACTGGAGGTCTCTTTCGCTTCGGACACTTTGAATAAACAGCTGCAGCAATGTTGGGTCAGCCGCTTCGATTCCGGCATTCCGGATCAGTTCTGTTTCTATGGAAGTTTCACCCTTGTCGTCGCGTAGCTGGGCAACTTGATCTGGGTTAAGCTCCAGATTTCGATCACCAACGCGTGTGAAGACACTACCGTCGGAAAGCTCAACGACGCGGCTCTCGTGATACTCTACAAAAAATAAAAGTATCGTCTTGCTGTCGTACGAAACCGTCTTGTAATGAACATGAGCATTGGGGCAAAACTGGGCCGGAGCATAAATAAGGTCGTTTAGCTTTCGTTCTCCAACTTGCTCGAAGCCTTCGGCTTCTCCGTTGTGAAATCCGACAGCAATGATTCCGCCCCTTGCATCAGCATTACTCATCGCCACAATTGTCTTAGCGAGATCCTTGGGGGAGATTCGGTTGCTCTTCCGCTCGAAGTGCTGACCTTCGGCGAGTTGACGGAAGCGATCAACATCCGCTCTGTCATAGACAGACCTCGGGTCATATCGAGCCCGCTCAATCTCGGCCCAGTTGAACGATAGCTGGCTCACCGGCTACTTTAGCATCACGCCAGCTGCCGGGCCTCGTTGAGCTTCTTGCGGATGACGGTGTGCAGGATGCCGCCGTTGCGGAAGTACTCGAGTTCGACCGCGGTGTCCACACGGAAGACGCAGGTGAACTCGGTGGCCTTGCCGTCGGGCGCGGTGGCGGTGACGGCGACATCGCAGCGGGGGGCGATCTCGTCGGGCATGGCGATGTCGAAGGTCTCGTCGCCCCGGAGCCCGAGGCTCTGGGCGCTCTGGCCGTGCTTGAACACCAGCGGCATCACGCCCATGAACACCAGGTTCGAGCGGTGGATGCGCTCGAAGCTCTCGGCGATGACGGCCTTGACGCCCAGGAGCATCGCGCCCTTGGCGGCCCAGTCGCGCGACGAGCCCATGCCGTAGTCCTTGCCGGCCACCACGACCAGCGGGACGCCGGCCTTCTTGTAGTCCATGGCGGCGTCGAAGATGTACTCGACCGGCGCCTCGGCGATGGTGGCGCCCTTGGTGAAGTTGCGGGTCCAGCCGCCCTCGGGCTGGGCGGCGCCGGTGGCGGCGATCTTGTTCTTGACGCGGACATTGGCGAAGGTGCCGCGGGTCATCACGCGGTCGTTGCCGCGCCGCGAGCCGTAGGAGTTGAAATCGTGCTGGTGGACGCCCTTGGCGATCAGGTGCTGCCCGGCGGGGGTCTCCGGCTCGATGCGACCGGCGGGGGAGATGTGGTCGGTGGTGACGCTGTCGCCGAGCAGGGCGAGGCAGCGGGCCCCGCGGATCGGCGTGAAGCCGGGGGCCTCCTCGGTCATGCCCTCGAAGAACGGGGGGTTCTGGATGTAGGTGCTGTCGTCGTCCCAGGGGAACAGCTCGGACTGGGACACGGGCACCCGGTTCCAGGTCTCGTTCTCGTCGTAGACCTTGGCGTACTTGCGTCCGAACTGCTCGGCGGTGACGCACTCGGCCTTGATGGCGTCGATCTCGGCCTTGGTCGGCCAGATGTCCTTGAGGCGCACCTCGTTGCCGTCCTTGTCCTTGCCGATCACCCCGTGGGCCAGGTCGATGTCCACCGTACCGGCGATGGCGTAGGCGACGACCAGCGGCGGGCTGGCCAGGTAGTTGGCCTTGACCGCGGGGTGGACGCGGCCCTCGAAGTTGCGGTTGCCCGAGAGCACCGAGGCGGCGATCAGGTCGGCGTTCTTGATGCCCTGCTCGATCTCCGGGGGCAGCGGGCCGGAGTTGCCGATGCAGGTGGTGCAGCCGTACCCGACGGTGTGGAAGCCCAGGGCCTCGAGGTCGTCGGTGAGGTTGGCCTTGTCGAAGTACTCGGTGACGACCTTGGAGCCGGGCGCCAGCGAGGTCTTGACCCAGGGCTTGCGGGTCAGTCCCCGGGCGCGGGCCTTGCGGGCGACCAGGCCCGCGGCGATCATCACATCCGGGTTGGAGGTGTTGGTGCAGCTGGTGATGGCGGCGATGACCACCGAGCCGTGGCGCAGGACCACCTGCTGGCCGGGGTGCCGCGGGTGGGAGGCCTCGGTGAGGGTCACGCGGGCGAGGCCGGTGTCCGTCGAGGTCTCGGGGTCGGGCGGGTTGACCGGTGCGTTCTCCGCCTGGCCACCCTCGGAGGCGAACTCGTCCAGATCGACGCCCTCGTTGGGGACCTGCTTGCCGAACGAATCAACGAGTTCCTTGTGGAAGCGGGGGCGCATCTCGGAGAGGGCCACGCGGTCCTGCGGGCGCTTCGGGCCGGCCAGCGAGGGGACGACGGTGGACAGGTCGAGTTCAAGCACGTTCGTGAACTCGGGGTCGGGGGTGCCCGGCTCCCAGAAGAAGCCCGCGGCCCGCGCCCAGGCCTCGGTCAGCTCCAGCTCGTGCTCGGTCTTGGCGGTCAGGCGGAAGTACTCGATGGTCTTCTTGTCGATCGGGAAGAAGCCGCAGGTCGCGCCGTACTCGGGGGCCATGTTGGCGATGGTGGCGCGGTCGGGCACGGAGAGCTCGGCCATGCCGGGGCCGAAGAACTCGACGAACTTCTCGACGACGCCGTGGGCGCGGAGCATCTGGGTGACGGTCAGCACCAGGTCGGTCGCCGTGGCGCCCTCGGGCAGCTTGCCGGTCAGCTTGAAGCCGACGACCTCGGGGGTCAGCATGTACACGGGCTGGCCGAGCATGACGGCCTCGGCCTCGATGCCGCCCACGCCCCAGCCCAGCACGCCCACGCCGTTGATCATGGTGGTGTGGCTGTCGGTGCCGACCAGCGAGTCGGGGTAGACCCACTCGGCGCCGTCCTGGGCCTTGGTCAGGCAGCCGCGGGCGAGGTACTCGAGGTTGACCTGGTGGACGATGCCGGTGGCGGGGGGCACCACGCGGAAGTTGTCCAGGCTCTCCTGGCCCCACTTGAGGAAGGTGTAGCGCTCGTTGTTGCGCTCGAACTCCTTCTCGGCGTTGATGGTCAGGGCCACGCGGGTCGCGAAGTCGTCGACCTGCACGGAGTGGTCGATGACCAGGTCGCAGGCGACGGCCGGGTTGATCTGCGCGGGGTCGCCGCCGAGGTTCCGCATCGCGTCACGCATCGCGGCCAGGTCCACCACGCAGGGCACCCCGGTGAAGTCCTGCAGCACCACGCGCCCGGGCATGAAGGGCATCTCGATCGAGTCGATGTGCTTCGGGTCGTACTTGGCCAGGGCGGCGATGTCGTCGTTGGTGACGATGAAACCGTCGAGGTTGCGGATCATCGCCTCGAGCAGGACCCGGATCGAGAAGGGCATCTTCTCGATGCTGCCCATGCCCTTCTCCTCAAGGGCGCGGAGGCGGACATAGCGGTACTCCCGGCCGCCGACGGTCAGGGTGGACTGGGCGTGGAAGGGGTCGGTGGTCATGGCTTGCTCCTCGGTGCGGTGTGATGTCAGTGTAGGATCGTCCTGATCGGGCCATGAATCAAATCGATCAAGATTACAATATGAATCAATTGAATCTATGATATCCGGTGGCCGCCCGGATTCTGTTTGAACCAGCGTCCGGGGGGTGGTACCTTGGGCGGGCAACCAACGAGGAGAGACCCATGCGTACGCCGATCATCGCCCTGTGCCTGGCGGCGGGGGCCGCCACGGCCGCCCAGCCCACCCGCCTGGTCGTCTATGTGTTCGACCAGTCGCCCAACAACATCCTCCGCATGGAGGACCGGAACAACTCCGGCACGGCCGACGGCCCCGGCGAGGTCACGGTGTTCTACGACGATTCCCCGCCCCCCGTTCTGGGCATCTCCAACGCCCAGGGCCTGGTCGCGCTGGACCGGCACACCCTGCTGGCCACGGACAACTTCGCCCCCGAGAACATCATCCTGCTGCAAGACCTGGACCGCAACGGCGACGCCTTCGGGCCGGGCGAGGCGTCCGTGTGGTTCGACGGCATGCTGCCCATCGGCATCACCATGAACAACCCCGCCGAGCTGCGCCGACGCGCCGACGGCTCGTTCCTGCTGCTCGACAACAACACGCTGGACACCACCCGGCCCGAGGCCGTCTACCTGCTCAACGACGCCAACAACGACGGCGTGATCGGCCCGGACGAGATCGTGACCTACTTCGAGCTCTCCCCCGCCGGCGTCAGCGCGACGACCACCTTCGATGTCATCGAGGACAACGCCGGCTTCCTCTACACCATCGACATCGCCCCGCCGAACCAGAACTACACCATCGCCCGGCTCGACCCGGCGACCGGCGTCCGCACGACATGGCTGACCAGCGCGCAGCTCTTCAGCCTGACCGGGACCTATGTGCTGGGCAGCTCCTTCGAGCTCGAGTACGACCCCGACCGGGACGAGCTGATCTTCGGCGCCAGGCGTCTGAACTTCTCGCAGTCCATCCTCGCCGCCCGGGACATCAGCGGGAGCGGAAGCATCGATTCGCCCGCTGAGATCCGCGTGCTCTGGGACAAGCAGACCCACGCCGACGGGTTCAACACCGGCTCGCCCCGCGACTTCTTCCGCACCTCCGACGGCCGCCTGCTCTGGACCGACGCGCTCCGCGACCGGATCATGCTGATGCAGGATCTCAACGGCGACGGCACATTCCAGGGCCCCGGCGAGACCACCGTCTTCTACGACGCGGCCACCGCCGCCGCCAATGGCCAGCCCGCGCTGCTCCAGCCCCTGAGCATCACCGCCGTCGAGATCTGCATCGCCGACCTCGCCGAGCCCTACGGCGTGCTCAACTTCTTCGACCTCGCGGCGTACCTGGACCTCTACGCCGCGGGCGACCCCGCAGCCGACTGGGCCCCGCCCTTCGGCGAGCTGAACTTCTTCGATCTGGCGGCCTATCTGGACGCCTTCAACGCCGGCTGCCCCTGATCCCGGTCCGTTTCGGCCAATGGACGTGACCGGCCCGCGTGGTTCCCGCTGGACCCTTTGGAGCATGCCGCTCCAAAGGAGGCCTCAGCCATGACACGCAATCAGATCCAGCACGCCCTGTTCCGGTCGGCCACCGTCGCGGCCATTGCGGCCGCGGGATCTGTGGCCAACGCCCAGTTCGGGCAACTCGTCAACACATATAATGTCTCGCACCAGTTCACCTTCACGCCCGCCGGCGATGTCGCGGAAGTGACCGGATTCGAGTTCCGCCACGCGTGGATCCGGTCGGCCAGCATGTTCGGCCCGGTTGTTCTCGAAGAACATGTGCCCGACCAGCAGAACCCCGGCTTCGACCCCTTGGGCTGGGATTTCATCCCCGGCGGGAGCTCGGGCGCGATGAACTCCGGCCTCAGCGGCCCCGTCCCGGTGCGGTACCTCTCGTACAACATCCCCAACACCGGCACCAACCCGCCCGGCGGCGGGTGGCCGCCCCCCGGCTGCACATACCTCGAATACGCGCTGGGCTTCGGCTTCACCCGCGCCCTCGCCTGCAATGTCATCGAGGTCCAGCCCTGGGTCAACCACAACCCCCTGTTCATCCAGGGCAAGATCCAGTCCCACGGCTACGCGTGGTCCTCGCCGCAGTTCACAAACTCGACTGCCTACGCCTTCTCGACCTCGGCCATCCGCGTCCGCGGCGGGAACCTCCTGGCCAACGGCAACATCGATTGGATCCCGGGCTTCGAGGGCGACACCGTCGGCGGTAACGCGTTCATCGACCGGCCCGTCCGCATCACCGACCCGATCATCATCACCGCCGTCAACACCATCGACGGTGCCACCGTCGAGCATGTGCTCCTGGACATCAAGGCCTCGTTCGGCGGTGACGGGCAGGCGGAATGGAATGGCAACGCGCTGACCGTGGATGTCCCGGAGTTCGAGCTGCTCATCGACATCCCGGGCGCGGTGACCGCACCCGGCCAGTCCGGCGCCATGATCCTCCGCATCGAGAACGGCGTCGTGACCAACTCGGCCGGCACGGGCCTGTTCGCCGGGGTCGCCCCGCCGCTGGGCCTCCAGACCCCGCTGACCATCGCCATGCCCGATCTGAACTTCGACTACGACCTGGGGCTCGACCCCTCCGTGCCGTGGGATGTCACCGTTTCGTTCTCCGGCGGGGGCGACGCCGAGTCCGACCTGCCCGGCCCGGGCTGCCCGGCGGACATCAACGGCGACGGCCTGCTCAACTTCTTCGATGTCGCCGACTTCATGAGTCTCTTCCTCGATCAGCACCCGGGCGCCGATTTCAACGGCGACGGCGTCATCGACTTCTTCGACATCGCCAGCTTCCTCGACGCGTTCCTGTCCGGCTGCCCCGACCCGGTGGACCCGACGGACTGAGCCTTACCCGACCTCGATGATCATCCCCTTCGGCCCGGCGTTGGTGACTCGCGCCGGGCCGATTTGCCCGTCGTACCCCCAGCTGTCGTGGATGTGCCCGCACACGACCAGCGCGGGGCGGGCCCGCTCGATCGCTTCGAGCACCGCGACGGACCCGGCCTCGTGGCCGGCGCTGGTCCGATCGCCGTGTCCCTTCGGCGGCGAGTGGCTCACCAGCACGCCGCCCTCCGGCACGCCGGCCAGCAGCGCCCGCGCCTCGTCCTCGGTCAGGTCGTAGCTCCACGCCCCGAACGGCGTCACCGGCACGCCCGCCCCCAGCCCCCAGAACGCCACGCCGTCGATGACGCACCCCGACCCGTGCAGCACCGTGGCGGCTTTCCAGCCCAGGCACGCATCGACCAGGTCGTCCGGCCGCTCGTTGTTCCCCGGCACGAGCACGCACGGCGTCGTGATGTCCCGCAGCGCATCGATGGTCTCGGTCAGCATCCGGTGCTGCCGCGCGAAGTCCCCCGCGAGCACCACCGCGTCGACCGACCCGGACCGCTCGACCACCCGTCCGCACGCGTCCAGGTCCGCGTGAAGGTCGCTGATGCACAGAACTCTCATGGCTTCCTCCTCGTGCTCGCGTCCGGAAGACTCGCCAGCAGCGCCCGCTCGAACGCCGCCGTCGCGTGGCTGGGCACCCGGTCGCGTCGCCGGACCACCGCCAGTTCCCGCTCGATCGCGCCGCCGGCCCCGCCGCCCGGCCGCAGCCCCGCCCCCTCCGGCAGGCCGTGCTTGCTGACGAACCCCACCCCGATGTCCGCCCGCACCATCTGCACGATCGACTCGATCGAGCGCAGCTCCATCACCACCCGCAGCGCCACGCCGTGGGCCGCCGCCGCCTCGTCGATCCGCCTCCGCACCGCCGACCCGGCCTCGAACGCCACCACCGGCTCGCCCTGCAGGTCCTCCCACCGGAACGACTTCTTCCCGCTCAGCCGGTGCCCCGGCGGCACGATCAGACGCAGCTCGTCGGGGATGGTCCGCACCACCATGAGATCCTCCCCCCGCGGGTGCTCGATGGGCAGCGTCACGATCCCCAGGTCCAGCTCCCCGGAGATGACCCCCTCGGCCACCGCCTGGCTGCCCGCCTCGCGGATCGAGAACCGCAGCCCCGGGTGCTCATGCTGCACCGCCCGGATCGCCTCGGGCAGCAGGTAGCCCGCCGCCGTCGCCCCCGCCCCCACCCGGATCGACCCGGTCTCCAGCCCGACGAGCTCGCGCACCGCCTCGGCCGCCAGCTCGGCCGCCCGCAGCGTGTTCCCCGCGTGCTCGAGAAACACCCGCCCGGCGTCCGTCGGCTCAACCCCCCGCCCCGTCCGGTGGAACAACGCGGCCCCCAGCTCCTCCTCCAGCCTCGCCAACGCCGCCGACAGAGCCGGCTGCGACACCCCCAGCACCCCCGCCGCCCGGGTCATGTGCCCGTGCTCGGCGATCGCCAGCATGTACCGCATGGTCCGCAGGTCCATTACCCATCCTATCTGGAGCGGGGGGCATCCTGCCCCCCCATCGCCCAAAGGGCCCCGCCCAAGGGGGACAGGCCTAACACCACCCCCGCCCCCCCCCCCCCCCCCCGGGGGGCGGGGGGGCCCCCCCCCCCCCCCGGCGGCCCGCAGGGCCGAGCCCATGGGGAACAGGCATCTCCCCACCCGTGCCCTCCCCCGCTCGCCCCTTGTATGATCCCCCCATGCCCCGCCCGATCCTGACCCCCATCCTCGCCCTGCTCCTCCTCGCCGGCCCGCTGTTCGCCCAGGCCACCGAGTTCACCCTCGAGGACGACGGCGTCTGGGCCCAGACCGACGCCCCCGAGCCGGGGACCGACGAGCATGTCATGTGGCAGGCCCGGCGCCACCTGGCCGAGGGCCGGCCCGGCCAGGCCGTCACCGTCCTGTCCGGCTGGCTCGACGAGCACGGCCGGACCCGCAACCCCTACCTGGCCGAGGCCTACTTCCTCCGCGGCGAGGCCCGCCTGGCCAACGACCGCGAGTACCAGGCCCTCTTCGATTTCGAGACCGTCATCCGCGACTTCTCCGCCACGCCCTACTACGCCCGCGCCGTCCAGCGCGAGTACGAGATCGGCATGGCCTACCTCGGCGGCCTGCGCCGCCGCTTCCTGGGCATGCGCATCGAGAACGCCCGCCCGCTCGGCGAGGAACTGCTCATCCGCGTGCAGGAGCGTCTGCCCGGCTCGGCCCTGGCCGAGCAGGCGGCCCTGGACCTCGCCCAGCACTACTACGACCGGCGCGAGCTGAAGCTGGCCGCGGAGATGTACTCGATCTTCCGCAGCAACTACCCCGACTCCGAGCACCTGCGTTTCGCGATGCTGCGTGAGATCGAGTGCAACATCGCCCGGTTCAAGGGCCCGCGCTACGACGGCTCGGGCCTGATCGACGCCAAGATCCTCATCGAGCGGTACCGCCAGCGCTACCCGGGTGAGTCGGCGCGCACGGGCATCATGGACGGTCTGGAGACCTGGGTGGACGAGTCCGCCGCCCAGCACGCCCTGGAGAACGCACGCTGGTACCTGCGCACCAAAGACGAGCCCAGCGCCCGGTTCCTGCTGGTCCGGCTGATCAACCGCCACCCCGGCTCCGACGCCGCCGCCGAGGCCGTGGGCATCATGGAGCAGCGCGGCTGGCTGGCCGTCGCCCCCACCCCGGTGGCCCGGCCCCAGGACGCCGAAGAACTGGAAAACCCCGTCCCCCGGGACGCGCCGCGGGAGGATGTGCCGTGATCCGCCCGCGCACCCTCATCGGCGCGGCCCTGCTCGGCGCGAGCCTCGCCATGCCCGGCTGCTCGACCGATCCCACCCGCGGCTACGCCTTCGCCGAGCCCTACGACGCCTCCGTCCGCACCGTCGGCGTGCCCATCTTCGCCAACCGGACCTTCGCCCGCGGCACCGAGCTGACCCTCACCGACGCCATCATCAAGCAGATCCAGCAGCAGACCCCCTGGCGCGTCGTCTCCCCCGACCGGGCCGACACCGTCATCGAGGGCGCGATCACCAACGCGGAACTCGGCGTGCTCTCCAACTCACCGAGCACCGGCCTGACCGAGGAGCAGACCTACCGCATCACCGTCCGCTTCGCCTGGCGCGACAACCGCACCGGCGAGACCCGCGTGGCCCGCGAGAACTTCGCGGCCACCGGCACCTTCGTCCCGGTCCGCTCCGTCGGCGAACGCATCGAGGTCGGCCAGCGTGAGGCCATCGAGGAGCTGGCCCGCGACATCGTCGCCAGCCTCCGCTCGGCCTGGTGAAGACCGGGGTCGTACGGACCACACCTGAAACCCGCGCGTGGGCCGCGGCATGGAGCAGACGGGCGTCATGACGGCCGCGAGCCGCGATGCGCCGAGCCCGAAAGAAGCCCCGAGCGTCAGCGACGGGCACGAGCGCACCGAACGCCGGCCACGCGTTACCCCGATCGCTTGAACCAACGCCCGTGCGCATCCGAGCGCCCACCGCGATCCACCGCGCGAAACGCACAGCGATCAAACACAGTGGACCGCCAAGGATCGCAGAGCGCAGAGCGATCCAAGGATCCTGTTCCGATCCTCTGCGAACCTCTGCGCCCCTCAGCAATCCTCTGCGTTGAACCAGACCAACACACAGGAACGCGCCGCCTCATGCGGATCCCGCGTGAAACTCGTGCGTGCACCGCGGCAGGGAGACGGCCGCGAGCTGCGATGCACCGAGCCCGAAAGAAGCCCTGAGCGTCAGCGACGGGCACGAGCGCACCGAACGCCGGCCACCCATTCCTCGTGTCGCTTGAACCAACGCCCTTGAACCTCCGGGCGCCCGCCGCGACCCACCGCGCGAAACGCACAGCGATCAAACACAGAGGACCGCCGAGGATCGCAGAGCAGCGCAGAGCGATCCAAGGATCCTGTTCCGATCCTCTGCGAACCTCTGCGCTCCTCAGCGATCCTCTGCGTTGAACCAGACCAACACACAGGAATGCGTCGCCCCTACATCGCACCAAACACCACGCCCCCGGCCTTGCAAGAGCGCGTCCGCGGCAACGGGCGTGCGCTCCGAAGGCGAAAACCACAGACCCGGTCACGCCCGAGTTTCAGATGGGATCCGTATCAGTCCTTGGCACGCAGCCGCCGGTCATACATCCGGCGCAGCACCGCGTCGGTCAGCCCGGGCATGATCGCGGCCAACCCCAGCGCCGCCCGGGTCGGCGCCGAGGTCCAGACCTCCGCCCCCCGCCCGGACCGCAGCCGGCGCACGATCGCGTCGGCGACCTTCGAGGCCGGCTGCATGAACCGCTCGGTCCCCTTGTCCAGCAGCGTCGCCCCGGACGGCGACCGCTCCGCCGCGGTGTCGAAGAACTCGGTCTTGGTCCCGATCGGGTGAACGGAGGAAACCGCCACGCCCCGCCCACGCAGCTCGTGGCGCATGGCCCGGGCGAAGTGGTCCTGCGCGGCCTTGGTGGCGCAGTACGCCGCGTAGTGGGGGATCCCGATCTTGCTCAGGCAGCTCGACACGAACACCAGGTGCCCGGCCCCGCGCCCGGCCATCCGCTCAGCCGCGGGCTGGATCACGCGCAGCGAGCCGTAGAAGTTGGTCTCGAACATCGCCCGGATCTCGTCCACGGGCATGGACCAGGCGGGCTGTTCCGAGCCGTAGCCCGCGTTGGCGACCACGGCGTACAGGGGCCCGAACGCCGCCTCCGCCTCGTCGAGCAGGCGCCGGCAGTCCGCGTCGTCGTCCACCGACCCGGCCACGATCACCGCCCGCCCGCCGGCCGATTCGATCCGACCGCGGACCTCGGCGAGTTTTTCCTCACGCCGGGCGAACAGCGCCACCGGCATCCCGGCCCTCGCGCACGCGAGCGCCGTCGCGGCCCCGATGCCCGAGGAGGCGCCGGTGATCGCGATCGGCTTGCCCGTCAGGTCGACACCCATCAGTTGCTGATCGCGTCCTTCACATTGCGTGAGGACTCCTGCAGGTCCTTGCCCACGCCCTCGACCGTGTTGCAGGCGCTCAGCGCAAGGGCCGCGACGCCCGCCGCGGCCAGCAGCACGGCCCGGACCGATCGGAACTTCCTGTTCGATGCCTTGGTCATGGGGATTCTCCTTGCACGGGTCAGTGGGCCATGGTATTCCCGACCGAGCGTCCCAGCAGCCAGCGAAGCTCCGCAAGCCGACGCACGCGGGCTTGCCCGGCGTACACCGCCATGCCCAGCCCAACCGCCGCCGCGAGCCGGACCGCGCCCCACGCCCAGCTCTCCGGCGGGGCCCAGGCCAGCAGCAGGCCGCCCGTCGCCGCGCCGACCGCCAGTGCCGCGGCGATGTGCCCCAGCACCGATCGCCCCGTCTCCGCGTCGAGCAGGGATTCCCCCACCAGCCGGCGTCGGGCCGCCCGGGCCAGCAGCCAGGTCTGCAGCGTCGCGCTGATCGCGGTCGACCACGCCAGACCAGCCTCAGCCAGGAACCAGATCAGCACGCAGTTGAGCGTCAGGTTGAAGCCCACCATCGACACCGCGATCCGCATCGGCGTGGCCGTGTCGCCCGCCGCGTAGAACGCCCGGGTGTAGAGCTGGTTGAGCGAATACGCCCACACCGCCGCCGCGTACCCCAGCAGCACCAGCCCCGCCCGGCGCACGCCCTCGTCGGAGAAGCCGTCGCCGATCCCCGAGTACAGCGTGCCGACCAGCGGCTCGCGCACCACCAGCAGCCCGACGGTCGCCGGCAGGGCGATGAACAGGCTCAGACGCAGCCCCCGGCGCAGGGTGGCGACGAACCGCGCCGGGTCGCCCGCGTGCCGGGCCAGCATCGGGAACGCCGCCGTGGCCACCGCGATGCCGAACACCCCCAGCGGGAACTGGTAGAGGCGCTGGGCGTAGAACAGCACCGCGTTGGCCCGCTCGTCCAGCGGATAGTCGTAGCCCGCGACGGTCGGGCCGACCCAGTTGGGCCACATCGCGATCAGGGTGTCCATGAACGCGTTGAGCTGCAGCGTGCCCAGCCCGATCAGCACCGGCACCATCCGGCGCAGCATCGCCCGCGCCTGCCCGTGCACATCCGAGACCGCCCGCGTCCACCGCACCATCCCCCGCAGCGCCCACAACGACCACAGCACCTGCAGCACGCCCGAGACCGTCGCCGCCGCGGCGATCGGGTACGCCCACGCCGCCGGGTCGCCGCCGAGCACGAAGTACGGCGCGGAAACCGCGATGATGCACACATTCAGGATGATCGGGGCCGCCGCCCACGGCCCGAACCGCCCCCGGGCCTGCAGCATCCCGCCCAGGATCGCCGCCACGCAGATCAGCGGCATGAACGGCAGGCAGATCATCACCAGACGCAGGCTCAGCACCCGCTCGTCGCTGCCCGGCGCGAGCAGCAGCACCGCCAGGATGCCCAGCATCAGCAACGCCGTGATCGCGCCGGTGATCAGCGCCAGCATCCCGATGACCAGCGAGGCGAGCTTGTCGGCCCGGTCGGGGTCGTCGTCGGCCAGGCGGGTGTACTCGGGGATGAACGCCGCGGACAGCGCGCCCTCGCCGAACAGCCGCCGGAACATGTTGGGGATCGCGAACGCCGCCGCGAACGCGGAGCCGACCGCCGTGTCGCCGAACACGCGGACGGTGACCAGGTCGCGGGCCAGTCCGAGCACCCGCGAGCCGAGCGTCAGCCCCGCCACAGTGCGCGTGTCGCGTCCCATGGTCGCGTCGGCGTGCTCGCGTTCCGCGGCGTTCATGCTCGCGAGGCCTCGTCGCCGGGGTACACATATCCCGGCAGGGTCAGCCCGTGCCGGTCCAGCCAGGGCCACGCGAACCGCATCAGCACGCACGCCGCGCCCACCCCCGCCCAGTTGGCCAGCAGGTCCAGGGTGTCATAGACCCGGTTGAACAGCGGCTGGGTGGTCTCGTCGAACGCGGCGAACAGCACGCCGATCACCAGCAGCTTCCACACCGACCGGCGCACCAGCCCGCTCAGAGCCAGCAGCACCGTCCAGGTGAAAAAGGCCCCGAAATGGATCACCAGGTCCGTGCGGCTGATCGGCCCGCGGATGGCCAGCCCCGGCCAGTGGGTGGCGGTCAGCAGGGCGATCGTGTAGGCCACGAAGGCGGCCAGGCAGAGTCGTCGCAGGGGCATCGTCTATTCAATCGGCTCGGGCTGCCCGCGCAGGACACGGATCTCCGCCTCGGACAACGCCGCCCGCCGGACCGCCCGGTCCCACTCGGCGACCACGGACTCGGCCAGTTCGCGATAATCGATGGCCCCGGGCGCCCAGGGGGCGTACTGGAAGATGGTCTGCCCGAAGCTGGGGCACTCGGCCAGCTTGATGTTCCGCCGGATCGGCGGGCGGTAGAGCCGGGCGTGGGCCCAGGGCATCCCGCTGTCGCGCTGGCCCTCGAAGAAGTCGGTCAGGTCGTCGACCACCTCCCGCGAGTGGCTGACCTGCGAATCGTGCATGCACAGCACCACGCCGGCCACCCGCAGGTCGGGGTTGACCTGATCCCGCACCATCCGGACGGTCTCGAGCAGCTTGCCCACGCCCTGGAGCGCCAGGAAATGGGCCTGCATCGGGATGATGACCTCCTGGGCCGCGGCCAGCGCGTTGAGCGTCAGCAGGCCCAGCCCGGGCGGGCAGTCGAGCAGCACGAACTCGTACGCCCCGTGGGCCCGGTCGATCGCGGCGGCCAGCCGCCGGTTGCGGTCCGGCGCCCCGGCCAGCTCGGTCTCCGCGGCGGCCAGATCGGTCTCCGCCGGGACGATCGCCAGCCGCTCGGTCACCGGGCGGACGCAGGCATCCAGGCCGATCGATGGGTCGAGCAGCAGGTCGTAGACGGTGGGGGGGCTGTCCTCGCCCGCGCCCGGCTCGACGCCGACATGCAGCGTGGCGTGGGCCTGGGGGTCCATGTCGATGATCAGGACCGAGCGGCCCAGCTCGGCGATGGCGGCGGCCAGGTTGACCGTGGTGGTGGTCTTGCCCACGCCGCCCTTCTGGTTCATCAGGGCGATCACGCGGACGGGCTGATCGGTGCCGGGGGGCATGGGGGCAGTATAGAGAAGCGATCGGGGATCAGCCATCCGCGAAAAGCGGGCCGGATCAGGGCTCGGCCGCCGGCGCGGGCTTGGGCACGCCCGGGGGCTGCGGCTCGCGGGGCTTTTCCTTGACGACGGGATCCCGGGCCGGCGGTTCGCCGCCCAGGCTCAGGAGCATCTGCTCCTCGAGGTGCTTGCGCCGGGCGATCTTGATCGCGTAGACGGCGATGTAGGAGGCGAACAGCAGGGCCAGGGCGTACACGAACCGGCCGCGCACGAGCGAGAGCAGGACGCCCAGCGTGGCGAACACGATGCCCATGCCGTAGAGCGTCAGCACCGCCCCCTTCACGCCCGCCCAGCGCTTGAGCATGTGGTGGAGGTGGTCCGCGTCGGGGTCGGAGATCCGCTTGCCCGCCAGCTTGCGCCGGATGATGGCCAGCATGGTGTCGATGATCGGGATCGAATAGATGATCAGGCCCGCGGCCACCAGCCAGGTCTTGCCGGTGTCGCCCAGAGACAGGATCATGATCGCCGCGCAGTACCCCAGCAGCAGCGATCCCGCGTCGCCGAGGAAGATCGTCGCCGGGTTGAAGTTGTGCGGCAGGAAGCCCAGGCAGGCCCCCAGCACCGCCAGGCAGATCACCACCCGCGAGGCGTCCAGGGGGCCGTCGTCCATCACCGCCAGGCCCAGCGCGATGATCAGGAAGCCGACGGTGGCGATCGCCGTCGTCCCGGTCAGCAGGCCGTCGAGCCCGTCGATGAAGTTGGCCGCGTTGCACGCGCCGAGCACGAAAATCGCGATGACCGCCGTGCCCGTCCAGTAGATGAAGTCGATGGTGATGGCGTCGCCGAGCAGGGGGACGGCCGCGGGCAGGCCGATCGTGTAGACCAGCTCGGGGTTGTCCAGCAGGCGTCCCAGCGTGGGCGTGAGCACGCCCGCCGCCAGCTTGACGCCGATGTCGCCGATCGCCAGCGCGGCGGCGGCGAAGAGCTGCCCCCCCAGCTTGACCCGCGGGGAGATCCCGTGCACATCGTCGATGAACCCGACCAGCACGATCACGGTCATGCCCAGCGCCACCCACGGCGGCACCGGGAACGGCGCGTAGCCGTCGAGCTTGAACTCGGTGGGATGGAAGTCGAGCAGCACCGGGAAGCGGATGGCGGCGTAGGAATAGAAGATGCCCGCCATCAGCCCGAGGAACACCGCCACGCCGCCCAGGTAGGCGATCGGCATGGAGTGGATCTTGCGGGCCTCGTTCGGGCGGTCGATCACGCCCTGCGAGATGGCCAGCCGCCGGATGACCGGGGTCGCCAGCATCGTGACCAGGAACGCGACGATGAAGACCCCGATGTAGCCCTGGAAGATGGTCAGGCGGCTGACGGGCTCGTCGAGCACCTCGCCCTTGACGATCTCGAGGAGCTGGTGCTGGTCGGACGCGAGGCGCGCGATATCGCGCCCGAGGCGTTCGACGCGCTCGATCGTCTCCGGGGGCATCGGGATCTCGCCGAACGGGATCATGCCCCACCCCCGTTCCCGCCGCGGGCCGCGGCGGGGCGGGCGCGCATGTCCGCGGCGATGTCCCGGATGGTCTGCTCGAGCCCGATGCCGGGCGAGAAGCCGATGGCCTCGCGGACCCGGGCCAGATCGGGACGTCGGTGCCGGAGATCCTCGAACCCGCTGGGGTACGCGTCCTCGTAGGGGATCAGGCGGACGGTGCTGCGGCTATCCAGCGTGCGGATGACCGTCTCGGCCAGCTCAAGGATGGTCACAGGCCGGTCCGAGCCGAGGTTGAACACCCGCCCGTGGCAGGCGGGCGAATCGAGCAGGCGGACGAGCGCGGGCACGATGTCGCGGACATCGCCGAAGCAGCGCGACTGATGTCCGTCGCCGAACACGCGCAGCGGCTCGCCGTTCAGGGCCGACTCGACGAACCGGGGGACCACCATCCCGTAGGTGCCGCGCTGGCGCGGCCCGACGGTGTTGAAGAACCGGGCCGAGACCGTGGGCAGGCCGCGGGAGTGGTGATATCCCATGGCCAGGTGCTCGTCGAGCGCCTTGGCGTGGGCGTAGGACCAGCGGGTGATGGTCGTCGGGCCGTAGAGCGTGTCGTCGTCCTCGCTGAAGACGCTGGCGCCGGGCTTGCCGTAGACCTCCGAGGAAGAGGCGACGAGCGTGGGGGGCTTGCCGTGCGATGCGAGGTGGGCCAGCAGGGCCGAGGTGGTCCCGACATTGATCTCGATGGCGCGGACCGGGTCGGTCAGGACCAGGTCCACGCCGACCGTGGCGGCCAGGTGGAAGACCCGGTCGAAGCGGGGCAGCTTGCCCAGGCTGGGGATCGCGGCTTCAAGATCCGACTCGATCAGCTCGACGCGGCCCGCGACCGCGTCGAGGTTCGAGGCATGCCCGGTGGACAGGTCGTCCACGACCGTGACCCGGTGGCCGAGGCCGACGAGGTGCTCGACCAGGTGTGAACCGATGAAGCCCGCGCCGCCGGTGACAAGCACGCGCCGCGGTGCGGCGGGTTCCTGGTTGGACGCCCTGTGCTCCATCGGGTCTCGTTCAAAGGCCGGTCAGGCGGCCTGCCCGGCGGGGTCCGAAGCGTAGTTGGCCTGGGTGCGGATGTTCTTGCGCATGTACCCGCCGGCCGAGGAGCGGACGGCGTTGACCATCGCGCCGATGAACTCGGCCTTGCTCTCGCACAGCTCGTTGCGGAGCCGTGCGACCATCCCGCGCTTCTCGTGGAGGGCGCGGGCGACGAGCATCGAGGCGTCGCAGCGGTTGGCCAGCGTCTGGGCGTCGCCGGCGACCAGGGCGGGGGCGACATCGATCAGCACGAACTCGTACTGCTCGCGGGCCTCGCGCAGCAGGTCGTCGATCGACGACGAGCCGAACTGCTCGACCTTGCGGTGCCTGGCGGACCCGGCCGGCAGCAGGTCCGGGCCTTCGGTGCCGGCCTGGGGCTTGATGACCGCGGAGGCGAAGTCGGCGTTCTTGGAGAGCACATCGGCCAGGCCCGGCGATTCGGAGACATCCAGGGCCGCGTGCAGGCGGGGGCGCCGGTAGTTGGCGTCGATCAGCAGGACGCTGTGACCTGCGGAGACCAACGCGCTGCCCAGGTTGGACACGACGCTGGTCGCGCCCGAGCCCGGCGAGGCGCCGACCACCACGAGCGTCCGGTGGCCGCCGCGGGCCATGGCCTTGCCCACCCGGGTCCGGATCTGTCGGTAGTGCTCGGCCATGATGCTGCCGGGGATGTCACGGAAGACCGACTCGGGGTGCTCGGGCTGCGAGGGGTCCTCGTCCGCGTCGGGCATGATGCCCAGCACCGGGATGCGGCCCAGGGCGGCCAGGTCCGAGGGGCCCTTGATCCGCTGGTCGAGGATCTCGAGCACGATGATCGTGCCGGAGACCAGGCCCGTGAGCAGGATGATGCCCAGGGGGACCATGATGTACAGCTTGGGGAAGGTGGGGATGTCGGGGACGGTCTCGTTCTGGAGCACGCGCACGCGGCGGACCGAGTCCAGGTTCGCGGTCGACTCCAGCTCGGAGAGGTTCATCTGCTGGGTGGCGATCATGTCGATGGTCGACTCGATCGAGCGGTCGATGTCCTTGACCTCGCCGAGGATGCGGGTCAGCTCGGTCATCTCCTCGGTGTGCTGCTCGGCCTTGCGGAGCAGCTCGGCCTCCTGGGCGCGGAGCTGCTGGATGAACAGCCGGTACTGGTCGACGCGGGACTCGAAGGCCTCGCGCAGCAGGCGCTCGCGGGTGTTCTCGATCTGCTGACGCACGCCGTCGATCTCGGACTGGAGCCGGCGGAAGGCCCGGTGAGCGGGCATGATGCCCTCCTGGCGCAGGGCGGTCATCTGGCTCTCCAGCGCGTTCTTGGTCTGCTGGAGCTGGAGCATCTGGGGCGAGGCGTCGACCTCCAGACGCATGCGATTGTCATACTGGATGCCGGTGCCGCGCCGGAGCTGGGCCTCGTCCTGTTCCAAGCTGATGCGTGTCGATTCGAGCATCTGCTGGACCTTGAGCAGCTCGAAGTTCACGCCCCGCAGCGACTCGGCCGCCTGGGAACGCTGGCCGTCCAGGGTGTCCAGACGCTGGTCGCGAACGAGCCGGGCCCGCCGGGTGTTCAGGTCCTCGAGCTGGCGCTCCGAGGCCCGGATCGACCCGCGGACGGCGTCGATGCGCCGGTTGATGTCCCGCGTGGTGCGGGAGACCAGGTCCTCCATGTAGTTCTCACGCACCAGGCGGACGATGCCGGCCGTGTCTTCGCGGTGGTTGGTCGACACGGACAGCCGGATCAGGCGGGTGTTGGGGATGATGTTGGCCCGGACGATCTTGCCGATATCCCGCTGGGCGTTGACCAGGTCCATGTTCCCGCCCTTGAGGTACTGGCGGGACCAGCGGGGGGCCTCCCGGTCCAGGCGCGGGTCGCGGATGACGCGGTTGAGGATGAAGTCCGACCGGATCCGGTCCAGTTCCGTGCCCATGAAGAGCTGGATCTCGTTCTGGTCGATCCGCTCGGCGGTGATCGTGCCAAGGCCGAGTTCGGGCGGGAGGCACTCGAAGAGGGCCTCGGAGGTGTAGATCGGGTACACGCGGATCATCACGAAGTGGGAGATGGTGCCCAGCATCATGCCGATCGCGGCGGCCCCGATCAGGATCCACTTGTACTTGAGCAGCAGCTTGACCGGGTCGATGGCCAGCGCGGCCCCGGCGCCGGTCGGCGCGGGGGCCTGCTGCGGCCTCGGGGCGGGTCGGTTTGATTGGGATTCGTTGGGTGTCATTGCGCCGCTCCGTTGCTCGCCCGCATCGCCTTGGCCGGCCTGCGGTTCATATGGGGCATGGTCATGGGTTGTATCTCGGCCGCCTTGCTCAGCCTTCTGAACCGATCTGTGCTTCTAGGGTCCGGATCGTGTCCTGGGTCTTGGAATCCTGCCCGGCGATCCCGCGGAGCATGGCCCGCGCGTCGTCGAGGTGGCGTCGTGCCGCGGGCCGATCGTTCCGGGCCAGCTCGAGCCTGGCGCGGGTGATCGACGCCGCGACCCGCGATTGATAGGTCCGGGAACGCTGCTCGGCCATCCGGAGCATCTGCTCGGCCTCGTCGAACCGGCGAAGTCCGATATAGACCGCCGCCATGGTGTCGTAGATCTCGGCCCGCCCGCCGGAGCCTTCCAGGGCCTTCTCGGCCAGGCCGAGGGCCTCCTCGTGCCGGTTCATGCGGGTCGAGAGGACATAGGCGATGTTGTTGTTCAGCTCCCAGTCGTCCGGCTCGGTCTCGAGCCCGAGCCGCCAGGCCTCCACCGCGGCCTCGTAGTTGCCGGTTTCGTACTGGTGGTTGCCGATCGTCCGCAGCGACATGCGCCGGACCAGCCCGTGGGTGTTCGGGTCCGTGCCCAGCCGCTTGAGGTCGCTGATCGCCTCGGTGGGGCCTTGGCCGTGCACGATCCGGCGCTGGGCGATGATCATGTCCAGCCAGTTGCGGACCCTGGCGTCGGTATAGCGGGCGCGGAGCGTACGGTAGTAGTTCAGCTCCGAATCCGGCGTCATGTTCAGATAGAAGCGTTGGGCGTTCGAGGCCCAGCTGATGATGCGTCCGTCCTCTTCCAGCGACAGCTCGAAGGCGCGGGTCATCTGCTGGAGGGCGAAGTCCTCCCGCCCGCGGGCGCGGAGCACCATGGCCTGCACCGCGAGGATGCCGGGGTTGTCCTGGGACGCGGCGCCGATCATCTGCTGCAGCGAGGTCAGCACCTCGTTGGCGGTGGTCGCGTCCGGCGGGCTGCGCCGCAGCAGGGCATCGATGTACTTCAGCCCGTCCTCGGGCCCGCGCCGTGTCTGCCAGGCCCGGCCGTACATCTCCGAGGCGCGCCCCCAGTGCCCGCGGGACTCGAACAGCCGCGCGATCTCGAACATCAGCGGCGCGTCGTTCGGCCGACGCTCAAGGACCTCGCGGGCCACATCCAACGCCTCGCCGGGGCGGCCGTCGTTGATCAGCTCGTTGGCCAGCGAGAAGAGCATGTCGTCCATCGCCGGATTCGATCGCAGGGCGCTATGCAGGTCGCGCAGCGCATCGGCGCGCCGGTCGTTGCTGAAATGCATCGCGGCACGCAAGCGCAGCGCCCGCCAGTCGCCCGGCCGCAGGCGGAGCGCCGCCTCAAGGTCCGCCATCGCGTCGGCCTGCATCCGGGGGTCGCGGGACATCGACTGGGCGCGTCGCACAAAGACGGTCGGGTCCTGCGGGAACGCGGCCACCGCCTCGTCGAGGAGGCGCCGCTCCGCCGCGCGGTCGCCCTTGGCCGCGGCCAGATCGGCACGCTGCATCATGCCCGTCAGCGAGTTGCGCTGCTCGGACGGAAGCCTGCCGACCTCAGACTCGGCCTTGTCGATCTGGCCGGTGCGGATCAGGCTCTCGATCAGGCGCTGACGGTAGATCTGGTCCGGCGTGTCCGCGCCCGCGTCCACGACGGACTGGAGCGACTCGGCGGCCATCGCGTGCTGGTTGAGCGAAAGCAGGATCTCGCTCTTGAGCTTGGTGCCCAGCATGGTGTCGGCGCTCTCCCGCGAGACCGCGTTCTCCGCCGCCCGCATCGCCAGGTCCGGACGCCCGCGGGACAGCACGAACTGGGCCATCGCGATGTACGCGTTCATGGCCTCGGCACGATCCTCCAGGGTGTCGATGTACGACTGGTACACATCTTGCGCGAGCACCAGGCCGTCCCGCGTGCCCACGCGGCCCTGCTCGGCGTTCCAGCGGGCGGCCAGGTTGACAAGCCCGAGCGAATCACCCTCGGAACGGAGCTGATCGATCAGCACCTTGGCGTCGCTCCACCGGCGCTGCTCGATGTAGAGCTCGGCCAGCGCCGCCCGGTTCTGACGATCAGCCGGGTTGATCTCGAGCGTCTGCTCCCGGTTGCGGACGGCCAGGGCGATGCCCTCCTCCCCGCCCGCCGCCGCCTCCAGGCGCAGCCACAGATCGACGAACTGCGGCGAGACCATCGCGAAGCGCTGCCGCCGCCGGGCCTCTTCGAGCGCACGGTCCAGCCGGTTGGCCATGGCCAGCGTCTGGACGAACTCCAGCGTCGCCGTGACATCGTCCGGGCGGATCTGCAACGCCCGCTCGTACGCACGCAGCGATTCATCGTAACGGCCCGCGTCGCGGAGTTCGCGCCCCAGCAGCCGGTGAACCGACGAATCCCCCGTCCCCAGCGCCGCGGCCTGCTCCAGCGCGCTGATCGCCTCGCCCGAGTTGCCGGAGGCCGAGGCCAGCCGGGAGCGGTAGGTCAGCCCGCGGACACGGTCGAGGTTCATCGACTCGGCCTTCTGGGCCAGGGCGCGGGCCCGGTCCATGTCGCCCTTGTCGAGGGCCCGGATGAAGGCGATGTCCACGTACATCGGGTTGTCCGACCCCAGCCGATCCAGCGTCGCGAGGGCCTCGTCGAGGCGTGCGGTGTCGCCGCCGCTCAGCGCGATGCTCGCGATGGTGACGGCCTGCTGGGCTTCGTCCCGGCCGGACAGCTCGACCATGCGGATGCGGGCGCGGATGGGATCGCCGCTCGCGAGCGCCTCCTTCAGGTTCCGGATGACCGGCTCCTCGGGGTGACGCCGGCTGGCCCGCTCGATGAGCGACTGCGCGCCGGCCATATCGCCGAGCGTCACCCGGATCTCGACCAGCTCGATCACCGCGCGCGGGTCGTAGTCGACGCGTTCCAGGTTGGTCTCGATCAGCCGGGCCGCCTCGCCGAGATCCGGCGCCGACCCGTCCCAGCCGATACGAAGGCGTCCGGCCCGCGTCAGCAGCGCGGCAACGGGGTCCTCGATCAGATCCGGGTTGTCGATCATCTCGATCCGGCGCAGACCATCTCGGGCGACCTGGTTTTCCGGGTTCATTTGCAGCACACGCTGGTACAGCTCCGCCGCGCGCCGGTTGTTCTGCAGACGGGTCTCGGTGTCGGCCAGCACCAGCATCGCCCGCAGATGGTTCGGGTCAACCTCGAGCAGACGCTGCAGGGCGGTCCGCGCCGTGCCGGTCCGTTCGAGCTGCAACGCCGCGCGGGCTTCGAGCCAGAGCCCTTCCGCGTGGCGGTTCTGGGCCATCTCGTTGTGCCGACGCAGGATCCGCAGGGCCTCGGAGTGGTCGCCCTCGGCCATCGCGATCCGCCCGTCGAGGACCATCAGCCCGCGGTCGTCCTCGGACACCTGCTGGCGGTACTCCTCGCGCAGGGCCTTGGCCCGGTCGAGCAGCGCCTGGTCGGCGTCGCCCCGCAGGATCGTCTGGTCGTACATGTCCAGGATCACGCCGGACCGCTGCAGCAGCGCGCCCCGCTGCAGGTGGAACCGGTGGAGCCCCTCGAGGCTCAGCGGCATCATCGGCAGCCGGCCGATCTCCGCCAGACGCTCCGACGCGGTCTCCAGATCGCCCGCGACCCGGGCCGAATCGGCGCTGAAGTTCAGCAGCAGCGCATCGTCCGGGCGGACTGCCAGGAACGCATCCAGCACCGCGCGGGTCCGGGCCATCTGGCTCGCACCGTCCAGGAAGCGGTCCAGCCGCTGGAAACGGTTGATGTGGTGGGCCTTGATCCGCTCCGGGCCGAGATCAAGGAAAAGCTCCGTGATGCGGTCCAGCTCGGGACGCAGCTCGGCGAGGTCCTCCGTGATGCGCCGGATCCGTTCGACGGGATCATCCCGCCCCGTCCCCTCCAGGATCCGGTCCGCCCGGTACGCGAGCATCATCAGCGTGATGTCCGGGTCCCGGGGGTTCCGCTCCAGGAACGCCCGGCCCATCCGCATCGCCTCCTCGCGCCCCCGCCGCTCGGCCTCATCCTGATCGACCCGGGACTGGCGGATCTCATTCATCACCGTCCACCGCATCAGCGCGGCCATCGACTCGCCGTCCGCGGGGTCGGCCTCCAGCGCGGCGCGCAGGTCCTCGCCGATCAGGCGGACCTGGTCGTCCGTCACCACCGACCCGGACTGGAGCACCATCTCCATGGCCATGCCGCGGTAGCGCAGCAGACGCTTCCACCCGCTGTCCGACTCGTCGGCCCGGTCGAACTGCGACGCCGCCCGGGTCGTCCGTTCGACGACCTGGTCGGCCTCACCCCTCGAGTAACCGAGCATCAGACGGTCGTGCAGCAGGCTCAGCAGCCGGTCGTGGGCGTCCACATCGGTCCGCTTGGCGTCGGCCACCTGGGCGATCGCGCCGATGTACTCGCGGAAGAACGCGTTCTGGTAGGCCGTCTGCGTCTCGGGGACCCAGGACTCCATCGCGTCGATCCACTTGCCCAGCCAGAGCGGGTTGGTCGTGTCCTTGCCGACCGCCCGGCCGTACATGCGCTGGGCGCGGTAGAAGTCGCCCTCCTGCATCGCCTGGTCGCCCATGCGCTCGAAGTCCCCGCCGCTCTTGAACGCCAGCGCCACGAACGCCCAGGCCAGCAGCCCGAACACGCAGACCAGCCCGGCGCTGAGGAGAACGACGAACTTCGTATTGACTTTCCCGGCCATCACTGCTCCCTCCGCGACCACGCACCGGCCGCGGCGTTTTCATTCGAACCGCTCAGCCCGTCTCGGCCGGCGGATAGTTGCCCATCTCGACTTCGATCCAGTCCGGAACGCACCGCATGATCTCGCCGATCAGCTCGTCGAGCAGGCTCGCCGCCTCCTCCACCAGCTCCTCCACCGAGTTCACCGATGCGCTGTTGACCTGCACCTTGAGGTAATACGCGTAATCATCCGTCAGATTGAACGCCAGCGTCCGCACGTCGTTCGCGTTCGGAACCGTGCCGCCGTTGGCGATGAAGAAATAGCCCGCGAAGTACCGGCGCCCGTTCGGCAGCAGGTACTCGGCCGCCCGGATGCGGAACGGGTTGTCCGGCCCGACCTCCCGCGGCAGCCGCACCCGGCGGCCCGGGGCGTCCGTGTGCGCCGGGTTGTTGCTCAGCCGCACCGTGTAGATCCGCCCCAGCCGGCCCGCGAACTCCGCCGGCGCCGTCTCGTCCGGCATCCAGCTCCTGGCGGGCATGTTCAGGTCCAGCACCCGCGAGGCCCGCGCCTGCTGCAGGCCCCCGCCCACGAAGCACCGCTCGGGCACATGGGGCACCGTGTCGATCATGCCCGTGTAGTACGCCGCGTGGAACTCGAGCACCATCGGGTTGGTGCCGTCCTCGCCCGTCCCCCGCCGCCGGTACGACCGGGTCAGGTAGTTCTCCGTCCGCAGCACCTCGAGCACCTCGGCCGACTCGATCGCGTCCGACCCCATGCGGACCCAGTTCTCCGTCTCCGCCGGGATCGCCGAGAGCTGCCGGTTGTCCGGCGGGTGGATCGCGATCTTGCGCAGGTGGATGCCCGCGGCGTGGATTGCCGCCCCCATCCCCACCGCGCACACCGCCAGGAAAGTCAGCGCGCCGGCCCGTGCCGCGACCATGCCCTTGCGTGCCTGCTTCGTGCTCATGCCCCAGCCTCCTCCGGACGGCCGATGATCCGGTTGAGCGCCCAGACGATCCCCAGGAACAGCAGCAGCGAGGGGAACAGCAGCAGCGTCCCGATGATCATGTGCGCGTCGCCCGCGGCCAGGTCCTTGTCGATCAGCATCAGCAGCCCGAGCACCGTCACCCGGACCATGTTCATCAGGATCGCCACCGGCCCGGCCAGCAGCATCAACGCGATCCGCTGCCACCACTCCCGCGTCGCCAGCAACGCCACCGCCCCGGCCAACGCGTAGAACGCCACCACCATCCGCATGCCCGAGCAGGCCTCGGCCACGTTCATCGGCAGCACCTCGCCCGAGTTGCGGATCAGCTCGAGCATGTTCCCGTCGATCTCGACGATGAACCAGTTGAACGGCTGGCCGATCAGGTTCAGCATCAGCCAGGCGCCCTGGCTGGCGATCAGCTGCAGACTGAATGTCACATTCAGCATGATCGCCTCGGAGATCGTGATGGCCAGCAGCAGGTACGCGATCGGCAGGAACAGGTGCCGCAGCATCCGCGGCCCGGTCAGCAGCAGCACCAGCCCGCCCAGCGCCAGCACCAGGCTCGCGCCCTGCAGCATGTGGTTGCGCACATTCACGATGCAGTACGCGTAGCTGACCACCCCCAGCACGAACGGCACCGCCGCCGGCCAGAACACCTCGCTGGCCTCCTTCGCGATCATCTCGCGCCGGCGCCAGATCAGGTACCCGCTGATCCCGGGGATCACGAACGCGTGCCCCCAGTCCTGCATGTACGCGACGCTCATCTCGCCCTGCGTCAGCAGCCAGCGGTAGAACAGCCCGAGAAACGCGACGGACAGCAGCACCGTCCAGACCAGGCCCGTGCGGGTGAACAGCCCGGCGATCCGGTCGGAACGCTCCGCCGGGACCCCGGCCGACGCGGATTGGACTTGCACCGTGCTCATGCGTCAGCGATCACATCGACTCCCGGACGGCCCCACTTGGCTCCGTTTCCGGAACCGATGTTTCCGGAACCCGGACCGGATGAACCGGGACCGATGAACCGAAGCCCGGACAAACAGCCCGGACCCGGACCCGCGCGACCGAAACACCACGGACGCGCGAACCCGTTCCACAAATGGTCGTCCCGTGACCGCTTCCTACGCCCCGCCATCCTGGCAGGTTCGGGCGAAACGCCTGATCCAACCGAGCCGGATCAGACCGAACTGGATCCAACCGAGCCAGAGGGCCAGGGGCCCGCCAAGAACCCGATCAGAACCCCAGCCGGTTCGTGGGCGGTGCGCCGAACACATCGTTGCCGAAGTTCCGGTCCAGCAGGAACCCGAACCCGTAGCTCGTCCGGAATCCACCCCGGATGACCGCCAGCGGCGTCGCCCAGAAGTTCGTCCCGATATTGATCACATCATCCCGCCGGATGTACACATCCGGCTGGGTGCCCTCCCGGATGGCCCGGAAGTTCAGCATGATCGTCGCCTGCTCGTCCGGGCCCACGATCCGGGTCAGGTCCACCCGCTCGGGGATCGCCAGCGGGCCAAGGCCCCCGGCCGCCGTGATCGCCCGCGTCAGCGTCAGCTTCCCGATCGGCGGCAGATTGAACACCCCCGGCCGGTTGATCTGCCCGTCGATGTAGTAGTTGCCCGCCTCGTTCGGAGGCACCCGGATCACATCGCCCGGACGCACGATGATGTTGTACCGCGCGTCACCGGCCACCAGCGGCTTGACCGGCACGCGGATCACACGCTGCGTGATCAGGTCGCCCCGCGCATCCCGCGCCACCAGCGGCCCGTCCCGGTCGATCGTCCGCCGCGTCGCCGCGGGGATCGCCTCGCGGGTCCACTGGCCGTCGCGGTAACGCCAGCGCGGCGCCATCATCCGATCGATCGCCTCGTTGACCCGCTCGGGGTCGCGTTCACGGGCGCGGTCAGGCCGCTCGTCGATCAGGTCGATCGGCGGATCGCCCGCCGGCTGCACGATCGCCGGCACCACGCCCCCCATCGGCCCGCCCAGCGCGCCGGGCGCCGACAGCTCCTCAATCACATCCAGGATGCTCTCCCGCTCCGCGTCGTCCCGCTCACGCTCGCGCCCGCGGAACTGATCCTCCGGGCGGTGCGGCCGGATCCGGCCCGACTCGTCCGTCAGCGAAATCTGCCGGATAATCAGGATCTCATCGATGAACTCCGGGAACCCGCCCGCCGCCGACATCGCCTCGAGTAGCCGGTAATCCGCGCTCGGCACGGCGTACGGCCCCGGGGCCGCCACGCTGCCCCACAGATAGAACAACTGCTGGCGACGCTGCTCGACCGTCACCGACACCAACGGGTCGGCGACGATGTCTTCCATCCGTTCCGCGACGGCCTCGGCCACCTCGGGTTCCGTCAGCCCGCTCACGAAGATGCGCCCGAGCTGCGGGATCTCGATGTACCCGTTCTGGTCCACCTGCCGCACGATCGTTTCCACGCCGCCCCGCTGCACCAGGTCCCAGATCGTCAGCGACATGATGTCGCCCGGGCCCACCCGGTACGGGTCGGTCTGCGGGATCAGGTCGTCGAGCGTGATCTCCGACCGCTCGACCCACTGCTCCTGCGGGTCCTCGATCGCCGCCAGGTGCGTCAGGATCGGCACCCGCGTCGGCGTCCGCTCCCACCGTCCCACGACAGAGGGGTTCCCGAACGAGTCCCAGTTCCGACACCCCGTCAATCCCACCAGAAAGACCAGCCCCAGCGTGATTGCCAGGCTCCGGGTCATCGACGGGTTCTTCTCCACTCTTCGCATGCCACCCTCCTGCGGGGGTACGGACCATCCGGGCCGCGCGTTCACCCTTCGGCGGGAAAAACACCGACCCATGCAAGGACCAAGCATAGCGCCGCCCAAGGCCAACCCCAGGCGCACGCCCTGCGCGTCTTCCATCGTCCACACCCACCCGCCCGGTTGATTCTCGGTCCAGACTTTCCCGCACAATCCCCGCCACCGGCGCATACCATGCCGGGTCCCGCCGGCCACCGCACCGATACCCCCCGGAGCGTCGCCCGACGCGGCCCCCATCCTCCCCCAGGCCCGGCCCATGACCACCATCCCCTCCCATCCCCCTTCCGACGCCCCTCCCTCCCCGCCCGCCGACCCCCTGGCCCGCACCCTCGCCCGCCACCCACGCCCCCTCGGCGGCGACCCCATCCGCAACACCCGCCCGACCATCTCCCTCACAGGCATGGTCCTCAACAACGCCGACAACGCCCTCCAGCAGCTCGCCCCCAAACGCAAGCCCGACTGGCTCCGCGCCAAAATGCCTGGGGGAGAAGCATTTAAGTCCACCAAGGCCAACATGCGCACCAACGGCCTCCACACCGTCTGCGAGGAGGCCGCCTGCCCCAACATCGGCGAATGCTGGGACCGCGGCGTCGCCACCATCATGATCCTCGGCGACACCTGCACCCGCGCCTGCGGCTTCTGCAATGTGAAGACGGGGAAGCCCCCGGTCACCGACCGCGACGAACCCCGCCGCGTCGCCGAGTCCTTAAGAGGCCTCGGCCTCAAGCACATCGTCATCACCTCGGTCGACCGCGACGACCTCCCCGACGGCGGGGCCGCCATCTGGGCCGAAACCATCATCCGCGTCCGCGACGCCTGCCCCGACATGTCCCTCGAAGTCCTCATCGGCGACTTCAAGGGCGACGAGGCCGCCCTCCAGATGGTCATCGACGCCAAGCCGACGATCATCGCCCACAACCTCGAAACCGTGAAACGCTGCCACCCCGCCGTGCGTCCCTCGGCCCGCTACGAACGCACGATGGAACTGCTCCGCCGCGTCAAGGCCAACGGCGCCATCGCCAAAACCGGCATCATGGTCGGCATCGGCGAGAAGAAGCACGAGGTCATGGACCTCTTCGAAGACCTCATCCGCCTGACCAGCGCCCACGACGGCCCCCGCGACCCAAGAGACCCCGCCCGTGGCGACCCCTGCGACATCATCACCATCGGCCAATACCTCCAACCCACCCGCAACCACCTGCCGCTGGACCGCTGGGTCCACCCCGACGAGTTCGCCGAGTACGAGCAGGCCGGCAAAGCCGCCGGCATCAAAACCGTCTTCTCCGGCCCCCTCGTCCGCTCGTCCTACCTCGCCGACAAACAGGCCGAAGACATCCTCGCCACCCTTCGCGCCGACCCTCGGTAGGTCGGCACGCCGCGCCGACGCTCCATCTCTTGGAGCGGGGGGCTACCAGCCCCCCGATCGGGCGCAGCCCGATCCATCCCGGCAGGTCCGACCGGCAGGGCCGGCTTCCACCCGCCCTCTTCCAACAACCCCCGCCCCGAAGGGGCGCACGAATGTCGCCACGGGTGGAGCGACGCGAACAGCGTCGCGCAACCCGTGGAACCGGACCTTCTTTATCCCTTCACCCCAGAGTGGTGACGGAACCGCAAGAACCCACCCGCCGAATCCATCCATGCTCATTCCTCGGCTTCGAATCCCTCCGCGCCCGGTTCCCCGCGGCACGCTGACAAAACCGGCCGAAATCAGGTATACTGCCCGCATGGCCGCCGGACACACATCCACAAGGGTCGGCTGCGACCTTCTCAAGAGAGCGATCGGCGACCCGCCCACCCTCCGGGCCGCCACCGATCTGGGCGACGCGGCGAAGAAGATGGCGAAGGCGATTGGGTGATGCCAGAAAAGCAAGTATTCATTTCGTGGTCCGGAGAGTACAGCAAATCAGTTGCATTACATCTAAGGGATTTTTTGGAGTATGTACTTCCAGAATGCCGGCTTTGGATGTCCAGCGAAGATATTTCCAAGGGCCGACAATGGCCCGCCGAACTATCGAGCATCCTACTCCGTCCCGAAAGCTTTTGTGCAGTTATTGTACTCACTCCAGACAATTTGCAATCTGACTGGCTCCTGTACGAAGCAGGAGCTTGTGCCGCAGCTTATCATAAATCGCTCGTTTGTCCAATTGCCTGCGATGTACCCTATACCAAGCTTCCTAAGCCACTTCAACACTTTCAAGCTACTGACGCAAGCAGCAAGATCGAGATGAAAAAACTCGTTCGAAGTATAGCTGGCAAATTGGACCCAGACATTTCCGCCAAGTGGCCAGTCCGCGAAAGCTATTTTTCTGCACAATGGGTTAATTACCATAAGTCTATACAGGCGGTCAAGGGTAACAACGAAAGAACCGAATCCACAAGTAAGCCGGAATCGGATCCCTATAACCAAATTATAGACTTGCTAAATGAAACACTAAAAAGAATCGCACAGCTCGAGCTGTCTAAAAGCCCTGTCGCCCCGCCTTCCTCCTACTCCGGCCGAGGCAATCGCACAAGAGTTAGCGTTTTTATAGGCGGTGGGCATTATTCTACATACACCATATCGGAGTCGGTTCTGGGAAGATGGTTTTCTCTTCCTAATGACTACCGTGAAGCTGCTCTTGAATCTATTGAAAATAGTGACTATACCATAGAGAGCACCAGCGAAAAAGGTGGCCACAAATGCATTGCGGGTCCGCTTGTCTTGCACGCAAAGTTGGTGCCGCACGGTCCTGCAGGGGAAGAAGAAGACCAAGGCGTCGATTCTATGGCTTATTATGAAGTATTCGATTTTGAGCCACGCAGATAAGCACGGTGCATCCGTCGCTCGGTAGCAATGTCGTGCTTCGGGCCACAGGACGAAGCACCTCCGTTCGCATTGCCAAAGAGGGGGTGCGGGGGAGCCCGACCCCCCCCCCCCGCCCCCACCCCCCCCCCCCCCCCAACAAACCCCACCCCCCCCCCCCCCCCCCCGCCCCCCCGACCACCGCCCCCCCGCACCCCCCATAATACCCCCCCCCGCCCCC
>JAFIFX010000025.1 GCA_020831805.1 Planctomycetota bacterium
GGGGGGGGGGGGGGGGGGGGGGCCCCCCCCCCGGGGGGGGGGGGCACCGCTCCGGGGGGGCGCGGGCCCCCCCCCCGGCCCATGCCGCCGGCCCGTTCGAGGTCGGCCCCCTGACCCCCGCCTGGCCCCGCGGTCCGTACACCGCCGCCGTCGCCGAGTGCCTGCGGCTGATCGCCGCCGGCGACGCCTACCAGATCAACCTCGCCCACCACCTCACCGCGCCCTTCCGCGGCGACGCGCTCGCGCTCTACCACACCCTCGCCGCCGCCGCCCGGCCCGACCACGCCGGATTTCTCGCCTGGGACGACCCGGCGAGCCCAGAAGGGGCCGGCCTCCGCCACGCCGTGCTGTCCCTCTCGCCGGAACTGTTCCTCGACTACGACCCCGCCACCCGTCTGATCCGCACCAAGCCCATGAAGGGCACCCGGCCCTTCGCCGGGGACCCCGCCGAGCTGGACGCGTCCGAGAAGGACCGGGCCGAGCTGAACATGATCGTGGACCTGATGCGCAATGACCTCGGGCGGGTGGCCGTGCCCGGCTCGGTCCGCGTCACCCGCCCGCGGGACATCGACCCCCACGCCCGCTCGGTCTGGCAGGCCACGGCCACGGTCGAGGCCACCCTCCGCGAGGGGCTGACCCCGGCCGACCTGTTCCGGGCGGCGTTCCCGCCCGGCTCGGTCACCGGGGCCCCCAAGGTCCGGGCGGCCCAGATCATCCGGGCCCTGGAACCCCTGCCCCGGGGTCCTTACTGCGGCTCGCTCGTCCGGCTCCGCGCCGACGGACGCCTGACCGCGTCGGTCCTGATCCGCACCGCCCACATCCGCGGCACGCCCGACCCGGCGGACCCCCACCGCTTCCTCGACGCCCGGCTGGATTTCCCCGTCGGGGCCGGGATTGTGGCCGATTCGGACCCCGACGCCGAGTGGCGCGAGACGCTGACCAAGGCCCGGGTGCTGGCCGGCACGCTGGGGCTGGAACTGCCCGAGTAACACCCCCCTGATCCGGGCAATTCGGTCGCGGACCCCCCGATCGGACTGATCGGACCCCGCCCGGCGGCCGATGCCAAGTCCCCGGAACACAAGCGGTTCCGGGAGCCACCCATGCCCGAATCCAAAGACGCAGACCGACGCCGCCACCCGAGGGCCCACGCCGAGATCGCCTGCAAGATCCGGCGGGACGCCCGGGCCCTGTTCACGCCGGGCCGGACCACCAACATCTCCCCCGGCGGGGCGGCCCTGGAGCTGATCGGCCCGCGCCGGGCCGAGGTCGGCGAACGCGTGGCCGTCGCCTTCGAGCAGGCGGCCTGCCCGGTCACCCGCTCGGTCCACATGATCACCGCGACGATCGTCCGCGCCGAGCCTTCCCTGGATGGCGTTCAGCGGGTAGCGCTGGCCTTCGACACGCCGCAATACGGGCTGGAAGGCCTGCGGCCCCGCCAGGCGGCCTGACCCCCCATCCCCCCTCCCCCCTCCCGCGCGTGGGTGCCCGACGCGGGACCGGGTGTGCCCGTAGGCTTTGGTTCGCCCCGACCAAGCCCGCCGCATGCCCACCTTCAAAGTCCGTCCTTATCCCGACCGAGCCACCGTCTGGCGTGCCTGCCTTTTTCTGATGGAGGAGGGGGTTTTGGCGCGCCCGCTGGATGTGCAGATCGGGGTGATGCCCGGGCTGGACCGGGACCGGCCCTACCACGAGCACTGGGTGACCGTGGCGTTCAAGCAGGATGTGGACCACGCCCTGTCCATGCTGGATGTGTTCGATCAGATGCCCAAGCCCGACCACGAGGAGTGGGCCCACCAGGCCGAGCCGGACCTGACCCGCCTGCCAGCGGACCTGCGGGTGCCGTGCGCGGGGTGCCGGTACGACCTGCGCCCGCTGATCGAGTCGACCGCGGAAATCGTCTGCCCGGAGTGCGGGCGGTCCAACGACCCGATCGATCGGGTGCTGACCCGGCACGGGCCGGAGGCGATGCTCGACTGCTACCACGAGGACGACGAGCCGGAGGACCCGGAATGGACCGAGGAAGCGGTCCTCAGACGCCTGCAGCTGCCCTGCCCCCACTGCGAATGCCCCCTGCACGGGCTGGAGATCGAGGGCGACTGCCCGGCGTGCGCCAAGCCCTACAACAAGATCAACATCGTCCAACACGCCTTTGAATCGATGTGAGCCGCGGCGCCCCCGGCCTTTTTCCGCCGGGCCGGGGTTCTCGGGCGTGGGCGGTTCCGATGATGCCGTCTGCCACGGTGGCGCGTGTGGGTGGGATCGATTGTCCGGATCGGACGGGTGCGGCCGAGAACCATCCGATTAGATGGTCATCATCTCCCCAAATCAGGCCGGTCGTTCACCCGTTCAGGTGTACCACCATGGCCCACGGGGCATAGGCCGCAGATGATTGACTTTGCGGGCTTGAACAAAGCTCACCGCGACGCCTGTAAAGCGGGTGTTTCACACCGTGCGTCACCGGTCTAGTGGGAAATCCTTGCCGATGGGCGGTCGGATTTTGGCTTGAGAAGAGGCTCCGCCCGGGCGATGCAGGCCGTGCCGCGGCGTGTCGTCACGGCGATCCGTCGCGATGGGATAGGAGGGATCGTGGTCGTTCTGATCGTCGATTCAGATCCGCTGGTCACCGAGTGTGTGGGCCTGCTGCTGCGGGCGCTCAAGCACCGGGTGGTCGGGGCCCGGTCCGTGGCGGACGCGGAGGCCGTGCTCCGGGCCGAGCGGGTCGATCTGATCGTGATCGAACCGAGGGCGGACGGGGACCGGGCGATGGACCTACTGCGCCGGATCCGGACGGACGGGCGGCTGGGCGTGATCCCGGTCCTCGTGTTGACCTCGATGGACGACAAGGCCCAGCTCCTGCGCGTGATCGAGCTGGGCGTGACCCAGTGCATGCTCAAGCGGGACTTCAGCATCCGCGTGTTCCAGGAGCGGCTGGGGCGGCTGTTCAGGGTGCGCGTCCAGCCGCTCAGCGATGAGCCGGACCGCGCCCCGGGCGGTGTGACCGGCGCACCGTCCCAGCAGGTGACGGCGGCGAATCTCGGCGGCTTCGCCCCCCCGGCCGAGACCAGGCTGCCGCTGCCGCCGATGGACGAGGCCATCCGGCGTCTGGGCCTGCTCAAGCCGATCATCGCGCGTTCGGACCTGTCCGATCGCCTCCGCGAGGTGTCGGAACTGCGGGCGCTGTCCCCCACCGTCACCAATGTGCTCCGGGTCGTCAGCAGGCCCGACTCGTCGATCGATTCGATCGTCCGCGCGGTCCGCGCCGACCACGCCATCGCGCTGAAGATCGTGAAGATCGCCAACTCCAGCGCGTATGTCCGCGGCGAGCCGGTGTGCTCGGTGGACAAGGCCGTGGTCCGCATCGGCACCGAGTCGATCAAGCAGGCCGTCACCAACATCGGCATCATCGAGCAGTTCTCTACCAGCAGCGTGATCCCCGGCATGTCGTCGAGCGACTTCTGGGAGCACGCGATCGGCGTGGCGATCCTCGCGGCGGAGATCGCCCGTCTGACCAAGGCGATCAACCCGGACGAGGCGTTCACCATCGGGCTGCTGCACGACATCGGACGGGTGCTGCTGGCCGAGGCCGTGCCGGACGAGTACGCCCGCGTCTACAAGACCGCCGCGGAACTCTCGCTGCCGCTGGAGTATGTGGAAAAGCGCATGCTCCTATCGTCGCACGCGGATGTGGCCCAGGACATCTTCGCGTACTGGGACATCCCGCAGAACCTGATCGAGCCGATCGTCAACCACCACCAGTCGCTGGCGAACATCCGCCTGGGCTCGCCCAAGCACACGCAGGCGATCTCGGTGCTGGCGCTGGCCAACCGCATGGCCCACGCGATGTCCCTGGGCTGCTCGGGCAACCGGGCGTTCTATCCCGGCGACGAGTTCTTCGGGGCGATGAGCCTGGGCGCCGGCGTGATGGAGAGCCTGGCCGACCGCGTGCCCACCATGGTCGAAGACCTGCGCTACGCCATGCTCAGCGAGAGCTTCAGCGCCGCCCGGACCACGCCGTGGCGCTTCCCCCCGTGCGTCTACCTGACCGACGACCCCTGCGACATCATGCGGGTGTTCTTCCGCGAGCGGGCGGCGGGGGAGGAGGAGTTCCCGCCGCGGGTGGCGGTGGTGCGCCTTCGCAACCCCTCGTTCCGCGTGCCCATGACCACCGAGCTGCTCGAGCGCGAGAAAAAACTCGGCCTCGATCCGCTGCCCCTGATCACGCTCTCGCCGAAGGGCAACCTGACGATCCTGGAGAACCACCTGGGCGGGCGTCGGCACATCAAGCTGACCCTGCCCGTCACGACCGACCGCCTGCGGGCGGCCGTCGATCAGATCCTGCTCCGGGCGGACGCCGCGGATGCCGCGTGACCATGCCCGGTCCGCGGCGCGATCCCTGCGGTTCCGTGCCCGCGCCCGCCGGCCGTCCGCCCGGGGCAGGAGTCTGTTGTTGGCCACGCCGGCACACCCGGCCGGACGCGATCCGACCCCCGACCCCGCCCCCCCACCCCTCACCCCCCCCAAGGGGCCGGGATTCCCCGGTCCTGCATCGTTCCGGGGCGCACCTGAGAACCGTTCTCGCTGGCCGCGTACGCTGTCCGATGGAACACTGTGCATCCCCGGGCGGCCGTCCCGGGCTTTTGTGACCCAACGGGTAGGAGGCCCCACATGCCCCACATCATCGCCGAGCCCTGCATCGGAACCAAGGACACTTCCTGCGTCGACGCATGCCCCGTCGACTGCATCCACCCCACCAAGGACGAAGCTGACTTCGCCACCACCGACCAGCTCTACATCGAGCCGGACACCTGCATCGACTGCGGCCTGTGCGTCGACGAATGCCCCGTCCACGCCATCTACCAGGACGAGGACCTGCCGAAGGAGTGGAGCAACTACGTGCAGATCAACATCGACTACTACAAGGACAAGTAGTTTTGCCACCGACCCCATCCCCGGGGTCGGTGCTCTTCGCTTCCGACCCAAGGCCGACGACACCGTCGGCCCTTTTCGTGGGCACATCCCCGCATCCCGGCCGGATCCCGCCCGGTATCCCCTCCCATGCGTGCCCGCACCACGCTCGCCGCCGTCGTCCTCGCCGCCTGCGCGGCCTACCTCGGCGTGCATTTCCTCCCCGGGGTGTTCCAGAGCAAGCCCGCCGGTTTCGCCCTCGACCCTGACCAGAAACAACTGCTCAAGGACGCCCGGGCCGCCTACGCCGCCTACCCGACCATCACCTTCACCGAGGCGACCACCGCCGCAGACATCCAGGCCGTCCTCGACGCCGCCCCCGATCAGCCCGTCTCGCCCGCGACGGCGCAGATCCCGGCGACGCTCACGCCCGAGCAGGCCCGACGCCACCGGGCCGAACTGAGCCGGCTGATGGCCGAGTTCCTGCTCTACGCGGTTTCCAAGGACGACGCCGACGCGTACATCGCATGGCGGCTCGGCCGCGGCGACCGGCTCATGACCATCGGCGAACTCGACCGCGACAAGATGCTCACCGATTCGTGGATCTATCTGACCGGCGGCCCGCCGCCCGACGATCTGACCAGCCGAGATGTCTTCCTCTTCTTCCATCGCAGGGGGCGTTCCGAGCGACCTCCCGAGCGCCGCATCGTGGGCATCCTCGACCACCCCGACGCCGCGTTCACGCAGCTCTGGTTCTCCAACCAGCATGTTTCGCACTCGCCCCCGTACCCTGAACCGCTCGGCGAACGCGGCTGGGCCGGATCACAACTCGCCGGCGGCGCGGGCTACTTTCGGGCCACCGTCAATCGCGACAATCTTTACACGATAAACGCCCCGGTTCTCCGTGCCCGCTGCGGCGTCATAATGGTCGATCACGGCGGCCTCCGCCAACCCCTCATGCTCCACGCCTTCCGCTCGCCCGCCGACGGGCACTGGACCATTGACTACGTCCACACCGGAAACCATGATCCAGAAACGCCGCACGGGATGACCTGGTGATCCGCACCCCCGAACCATCCCGCGCCTTCACCCTCCTCGAGATCCTCGCGGCCGTCGCCGTGGTCGCCGTGCTCGTCTCCCTCCTCCTCCCGGCACTGTCCGGAGCGCGTCGCTCCGCCCGCTTCGCCGGATCGCTGGCGAACCACCGCACCATCATCCAGTCGCTCGCCATCTACACCCACGACCACCGCGACACCCACCCCTACCTGCTCGCCTCCGAACTGGCCCACCTCGAACGCCCGCCCGCCCCGATGGGCTCGCAGGACGGCGCGCGCCCGCGCGAGCAGGAGCGGTACTGGATGATGGCCGTCACCCGCCACAGCCCGGACATCCTGCCGCTGCTCTATCCCGACCGCGGCCACTTCCAATGGCAGAAGGAGCGCGACGAGCCCCGGCGCGTCATCACGGGCTGCTTCTTCCCCACCGCCACCCTCTTCGCCGCGCCGGAGTACTTCTCCGAAACCGTCCCGCCCCGCTGGGAGCACCTCCGCCCCACCCGCTCGCGCGAGATCGCCTTCCCCAGCGCGAAGATGCTCACCTACGACTGGTCCTCGGTCTGGCTCAACAGCGACCGCGACATGGAGGACCCCGCCCGCACCCGCCTGACCTACGGCTTCGCCGACGGGTCCGCCGCCGTGTTCCTCGAAGACCGGCTCGACGGTCCTTATGTCAGCCGCACGACCGTCTACCACAGCGGCCCGGGCTTCACCAGCGTCAACGGGCTCGCAGGGCGTGACCGGTAGCCCCTCACGCCGCCCGCCGCCCCCGCCCCTCGATCAGCGCCACGCAGGTGTCCACCAGCTTTTCCCAGTCGATCGGCTTGGTCAGGTGGGCGTCGCAGCCGGCCTGCTCGCACTGCTGGCGCTGCTCGTCCATCGCGTGGGCGGTCAGCGAGACCACCGGGCCGCGCCAGCCGGCGGCCCGCAGCGCGCGGACCAGGCCCGCGCCGTCGAGCACCGGCATGTCCCAGTCGGTCAGCACCAGGTCCGCCCGCCCGGGGTCGGAGAACAGGGCCTCGAGGGCCGAGCGCCCGTCGGGGTGCTCTTCGACCTCGGCCCCGGCCCGGGTCAGGATGTGACGCAGCAGGCGCCGGTTGTCCGCGCCGTCCTCGGCCAGCAGCACGCGCCGGCCGCCCAGCGGGCCCGCGGGCAGGCAGTCGCCGTGCGGCAGGCCGGCGTCCGACTGTTCCACGGGCTCCGTGAACGGGATGCGCAGCGTGAACTCCGACCCGCGCCCCGGCGACGATTCGACCGAGATCCGCCCGCCCATCAGCCCGGCCAGGTGCTGCGAGATGGCCAGGCCCAGGCCCGTGCCCTCGTGCCGCTTGGCCGACGAATCGCCGACCTGCGAGAACGGCTGGAACAGACGGGACATCTGCTCGGCGTCCATGCCCGGGCCGGTGTCGGCCACGCGGAAGACCAGCTCGCCGCGCTCGTGCGCGAGGGACAGGCGCACGAACCCGCGGTCCGTGAACTTGACGGCGTTGCCCAGCAGGTTGAGCAGGATCTGGCGCGTGCGGATGGGGTCGAGCACGGCCTCGGCGGGCAGGGAATCGACCCCCTCGACCTCCATCGCGACCCGCTTGTCGTTCGCCCGCAGGCGCAGCGGGGCCACCGCCGAGCGGACCAGCTCGTGCAGGTCCACCGTGACCGGCTCGATGGCGATCGCGCCCGCCTCGGCCTTGGACATGTCCAGCAGGTCGCCGATGAGGACCTGCAGGTGCTCGGCGTTGCCGCGGACCGTGGCGATGGCCTCGGCCCGGTCGGACTCTTTCGCGGCGGGGTCCACGGCGATCTCGACGAAGCCCATGATGGCCGTCAGCGGCGTGCGCAGCTCGTGGCTGATGTTGGCCAGCAGGGCGGACTTGGCCCGGTTGGCCCGTTCGGCCTCAGCGCGGTGTCGTTCCAGCTCGGCCGCGTGCGCCCGCATCCGCCGCATCACGCGGTGGGCGATCCCGCCGACCAGCAGGCTGAGCATGAAACCCGGTACCAGGGCCCACGCGGCCGCGCGGTCCACGCTGGCCAGGCGGCTGGCGTACTCCGACGCGGACACATCCACGCCCACCGCCCCGTCCACCGTGCCGTCCGGGAGCCGGATGGGCGCGAAGCCGCTGAGAAAGGTGCCCCACAGATCGGTGTACGGCTCGGTGGTGACGGTGACACGGTCGTACAGGATCGCCTCCCACGCCGCGGGGTCGGGGTCCTCGTACAACTCCATCAGGAACGAGTGGTCCTCGATCCCGTCGCCGTCGGCGTCGCCCATCGGCGTGCCGTCGAGGATGAAGTGCAGGTGCTCGCCCACCGCGCGGAGCGTGTAGACGAACCGCACGCCGTCGGTCTTGTGGATGACCTTGGTCAGCGGCTCGTTGAGCACGCGGTAGTCGTCGGTCCATTCCTGATCCGGGTGGGTCAGGAAGGCGTGGGCCTCCGGGTCGATCGTCGCGGCGACCGCGCCGGCCAGGCGGGCCAGGTTGTCGCGGACCTCCTGGTCGATCGCGGCGCGGGCGGTCTGGCGGACCGTCGTGATGGACACCACCGCCGCGCAGAACAGCGTGACGCCGGCAGCCAATCCGACCGCCCCCGGTCTGTACGAGCGCCCGATGAGCACGGGATGGTGATTTGTGTCGGGCAACGCGGGCTCCGTGCGGCTCAGGCCGCCTGGTCAACGCCCTCCTCGTCCTCGTCCCCGTCGATCCCCCCGTCGAACTGGGCCTCGAACTCGGCGATGGCCTCCTCGGCGAGCTGACGCTCCGTCTTGCCGAACCGCTCCGCCCAGCGCTGCGGGCGGACATTGGCCGGCGCGTCGGCACGCTCACGCCAGTCATCCGCGTTGGACAGGTTCAGCTCGCTGGGCATCGTCTTGCGATACCCCAGCAGGCGGATGACCTCCAGGACATCGGTCCAGGTGGGGAACATCCGGTCGTTGGCTTTCTTGAACGCGTCGATGGCCATCAGGAACAGGAACTGCTCCGTGGTCATCTCGCCTTCCTCGGCGGACTTGGTGAACTCACTGAGGCGACGCCCAGCGCCGCGGGCCCGCTCGAGCCCGGTCACCATCTCCGACTTGGGCGTCTTCGTGGGACGGTCGCGCTGGTCGAGACCCAGGCGGCGGTCCACCACGGTCCCGGGCGGCGGCGCGCCATTGGGGTTCTTGCGGCGGTCGCCCGAGCGGCGTTCCGGCTGACTGGAGCCCATCGGCGTCCTCCCGGTCGGGTGCCCGGGATCGCGCCGACGAGACGCCCTCAGACCCGGACACGAGCCTTAGAGGTCGTCGTCATCGTCGAGATCGTCGCTTTCGACGAGCGATTCGTCCTCTTCGTCATCGAAATCCTCGATGTCGTCGTCCTCATAGCTGTCATCCTCCTCATCCTCGGACTCGAGGAAGTAGCTCTCGTCCTCGTCCAGGTCGTCGTCGTAGGCGACGAAGCCGTGATCGGACCAGGACGGCTCAGGGTGATCGGACTCGCCCGGAACGAGCAGGGCGGTCCCGGCTGCGGAACCGTCTGGGTTCAGTCCCTCGAACATCATGGCGGCAAACCTCCATCGCCAGGGCGGTCCCATGCGTCGCGGGCCGCTGCCCGCCCCGACCGCACGAACCCTGTTCCGGCGCGCCGTAGCGTACGGCCGATGCCGTGCGTGTCAACCGTGTACGCCCCGGTTGCGAAAAAACCTGTCCGGGTGATCTACACTGGCCCCATGCCCGAGCCCGATCAGCCCGCCCCCGCCGGACCCGCCAACACCGCGGCGTCCCGCGCCCGCGCGACCGGCGAACCGCCGCTGCGCAGCCCGGACTACGCCGCGGGGCTCGGCGCCGTGGTCTGGCCCGGATTGGGCCATGTTCTCCAGGGCCGGCGCAAGCGGGGCTTCCTGGCCATGGCCGGGGTGCTGGGGCTTTTCCTGTACGGCCTGTTCGTCGGCGGCATCGATGCCGTCGATTCCCAGGAGGACCGGATCTGGTTCATCGGCGCCGCCCTCGTCGGCCCCCTGGCCTGGGGGACCGACTGGGTCCACCAGAACAAGTTCAAGGCCATCGACCCTCAAAGGAACATCCAGCGGTCCGGCTACCCGGGCGAGGTCCGTGACACGGACGCCTCGGGCCGGGCCGTGTGGCGCCAGGCCACCCCCGCCGAACTCGAGGCCGGCATGGGCCCGCCCAACGCCAAGGGCCTGGGCCGGCTCAACGAGATCGCCATGCTCTCGATCGCCCTGGCCGGCATGCTCAACTTCATCATCTTCCTGGATGCGCTGATCCCGGGCCGGGGCGGCAAGGACCCGCCGGCCCGCCCGGCGCGGGCCCGGGCCGCGGAAGGGACGGGTGGCTGATGCTGCACCGGATCTTCATCGAGCCCTCGCAGGCCCACGACGCCTGGTACCTGATGATCGTGCCCATGGTCATCTTCATCGCCATCGGCTACAAGGCCGTGCGCACGAAGGACATGGACCACTACTGGCGCGAGGTGCTGGTGTTCATCCTCCAGGTGCTCGGGGGCATGGCCGCCCTGGCCCTGGTCTTCATGCTGATCGTCAATGTGCTGGTGCCCTGGCTGGCGCCGATGCCCTGACGCCGCTCAGGCGCCGCCGATGTTGGGCTTCGGGGGCTGCTCCGACGCGACCTGCGGGCCGACCAGGATGCGGGCGATCACCTCGCGTACATGGGTGCCCTTCTCGTCGCGTCCGTGCCCGGTGACGCGCATGGCGTCGACCACGCCGTAACCCATGCCCAGGTGGATCAGCGTCCACGCGATGACCTCGGCCGAGAAGCGGCTGGTGACCCGGTGGGCCGCCTGCGCCCGCTTGATCTCGCCGGTCAGGAACTCGTGCAGCATCCGCATGTGCTCGGCCACCGCCCGCGCGATCAGCGTGTCCTCGATCTCCGGGATCGCCTGCAGCAGCACCTTGTAGCCGGCGCGCCCCTCGGGCGAGACCATCGGGTTGTCCGCCAGGATCCGCGCCAGGCGCTTGGCCGGGTCTTCCGAGTCGGACACATCGCCCTGCCACAGCGCCAGCGTGCGCCGGCCCGTCCGCTCGATCAGCGCGACGAACAGATCGCGCTTGGACTTGAAATGGCGGTAGATGATCGGCTCGGTCACGCCGGCGGCCTTGGCGATCTGGGCCGTGGTCGCGCCCGAATAGCCCTGCTGGGCAAAGAGCGTTTCCGCCACATCGAGGAGTTGCTCGCGGCGCTGCGCCGCGGGAAGTCGGCTCATGGATCGCTCCGGCCGGTCTCCGGCGGTGCGGGGTCGTTGGGCGGATCGTCCGGGAGGGGGACAGGGTCATATCCCCCCTTCACGAACGGGTGGCAGCGAAGGATACGCCGCAAAGTTAGTAAAGACCCGCGAACCGGACCGTACAACCGGTACGCCTCGAGCCCGTACCGGGAACAGGTCGGTTCGTAGCGGCACTGGCCGCCAATGAATGGCGAGAGCGTCACCCGGTACAGCCGGATCAGCAGCACGAACGGGATGTTCCCCAGCCGGGCCAGCGGGCCAAGGTCTGATGCGACCCGCGGCTCAGGCGTCGGCTCGGCCCGGACCCGTCTCATGGCTCCGTCCCCGCCTGGTCCGGCTCCGGGGTCCGCTTGCGGCAGGCCCGGTCCCCCGCTTCGATCGCCTCGCGGAGCAGTCTCCGGTACTCGTTGAGGGGCAGGGGCTTGTGGGCGCGACCGGACACGATGATGTCGTAGCCCATCCCCTCGCCGGACATTGGATAGACCGGTCTGTCTAGTCGAAAGGCTTCCCGGATCATCCGCTTGAGCCGCACCCGGGCCACGGCGTTGCCGACCCGGCGGCCGATCGACAGGCCCAGCCGGTGCTCGGGCCGGTCGCTGGGCAGCATGAACACGGTCAGGGGTCCGCGGGCCTTGGTCACCCGGTTGGCAAAAACCGCCTTGTAGTCCCGGTCCAGGCTGAGGCGGTGTCGGGCTCGGAAGGGGTGCTGCGGCACGGGAGGATGGTACGAACCGGGCCACGGGCTGGGGGCAGCGGACGGGCGGGTCAGTCCGGCTCGGCCAGGGGCGGCATGAGGCCCCAGAGCAGGGCGAGCCCCCCGATGGCCAGCAGGATCAGGCGGCCGCGCCGGTCCCCGGCCAGGCGGGCCAGGGTCGAGACCGGGGCGGCGGCCTCGGCGGGCATGGGCGTGGGCATGGGTTCGAGGCGCTCGAAGAGGCGCGAGTCGGCGGGCTGGCCCGGGACGACCAGGGCGGTGCGTCCTCTGGGGACCAGTTGCAGCTCGGAAGCCATGAGCAGGCGGATGGTGTCGGGGTCCCGCTCGTCGATGGCGTGGATCAGGGCCTGGTAGTTGGCGATGCGCGCCAGGTCGGTCTGCTCCATCGCGAGGATGCGGTCGCGCTGGCGCTGGATGGTGTCCAGGTCCGAGGCGGGGGGGATCAGGGCGACGGCGACGAGCAGGGCCACGCCGGACAGGAAGGCCGTCCACTTCGAGAGATGGATGACGGCCGCGGAGAGGCGGTCGGTCACGGGCGCGGATTGGGCGCGGATGGCCACGGGCACGGTGGGTCTATCGGCACGCGAGGCGTTCGGGCTGGAAGCGTGGACGCGGCCGTGTCCGGACCGGGTTTGCGTAGACTTGGCGGATGCGTCGACGAGTCATGATCACGGGTCTGGGGCCGGTCTGTGCGGTCGGGATGGGGGCCGAGGCGTTCTGGTCCGCCCTGTGCGAGGGCCGGTCGGCGCTCGGCCCGGTGCGGTCGTTCGACGCGTCGTCGCTGGGCCCGAAGCTGGCGGGCGAGGTCGAGGGGCTGAACATCCGCGAGCTGGTGCCCAAGAGCTACCGCAAGGCGACCAAGGTGATGGCCCGGGACATCGACCTGGCGGTGGCCGCCGCCCGGCTGGCGGCCCTGGACGCCGGGCTGGTCACCCGCGGCTCGGAGGAGGGGGCCGATGGGTTCCGGCTCGTCGGCGAGCGGACGGGCTGCCACATCGGGGCGGGGCTGATCTCGACCGAGCCGGCGGAGCTGGGGCGCGCCCTGGCCGAGTCGCTCGACGACGGGGGCCGGTTCTCGATGCGCAAGTGGGGCACGGTCGGCGAGGACGAGGGGGCCGCGGGGGCGATGAACAACCTGCCGCCGCTGTGGCTGCTCAAGTACCTGCCGAACATGCTCGCGTGCCATGTGACGATCATCCACGGGTGCGAGGGGCCGTCGAACACGATCATGGGGGCCGAGGCGGGCGCGCTGCAGTCGGTGGGCGAGAGCACGCGGGTGATCGAGCGCGGGGACGCGGAGGTCTGCTTCACCGGCGGGGCCGAGTCGCGCGTGAACCCGATGGGCGTGATGCGGATGCTGCTGGCGGGCCGGCTGGCGGAGACGGACGCGTCGGTGACGGACGGCGCGGAGGTGGTGCGCCCGTACGACGCGGCCTCGGGCGGGGTGCTGGGCGAGGCCGGGGGGATGCTGATCGTCGAGGAGGCGGCGCACGCCGCAACGCGCGGGGCGCGGGTCTACGCCGAGGTGGCCGGCTACGCCAGCGGGATGGACACGCGCCCGATCACGCCCGGCCTGAACGGGCTGGGCAACCCCGATGAGGACCGCGGCCTGACGCGGGCCATCCGCTGGGCGCTCAGGGACGCGGGGATCACGCCGGAACAGGTGGACGCGATCGCGCCGATGGCGCTGGGCGTGCCCGCGCTGGACCGGCGGGAGTTCGGCTCGCTGCGTGCCGCGCTGGGCGGGGCGGCCGGGCGGCCGATGATCACCGTGACGCCCAACGCGGGCAACACGCTGGCGGGGCACGGGGGCCTGATGGTGGCCGCGGCGGCGATGGCGCTCGCCGAGGGCAAACTCCCCGCGCGGGTCCACCGCGGCACGCCGGAGGGGGCCGACGCGGGGGCCTGCGAGGCCCGCGGGGCGGGCCTGCGCCATGTACTGGTGTGCGCCGGATCGTTCGGCGGGCAGGCCTCGGCGGTGGTTCTCAAACGCGTCGGATGACCGCGCCGCGGGCGCGCTACGGTTGTGGCGACGGCCCCAGCGCCGGACCAATCCTTGAACCGCTCAACGAAAGCAGGAGCAACACAATGAGCAACGAAGGCTACGGACGCGAATCCCGGGAGCACGGATACGGCGGCTACGGCGGCCGGGGCGGTGATCGGGGCGGGGACCGCGGTGGGGACCGGGGACGCCGGGCTACCCCGCTGTCCGACCTGGACCCTGCGGTCACCGAGGTGTCGCGCAAGGTCATCGGCGCGGCGATCGAGGTCCACAAGGCGCTCGGCCCGGGCTTCCCGCTGAGCGTGTATAAGAACGCGCTGGGCAAGGCATGCAAGGCCGAGGGCGTCGACCCGAACTTCGACGAGGTCTTCGAGGTCGACTACAACGACGAGGTCGTCGGCGAGGTCACGGCGGACATGTTCGCCGGCGAGGCCTTCCTCGTGAAGCTGATGGCCGAGCACCGCGAGATCGGCGTGCAGGAGCGCGCCGAACTCCGCGCCCAGCTCCGCGCCGCCGACCTGGAGCTCGGCCTGATCATCAACTTCGGCGAACGCCGGCTCAAGGACGGCCTCGTCCGCGTGCTCAACCCCGACAAGCTCAACGCCCGTCACGACGACGAGGAAGAGTACGAGGACGACGACGAGGATTGAGCGTGCCCAGCGGTCGCGTGGTCATCACGGGGGTCGGCTGGGTCACGCCCCTTGGGTGGGATCTCGACGGCGTGTGGAACCGGCTGGTCCGCGGCGAGAGCGCCATGGGCCCGCTGCGCCGTTACGACGCCAGGACCTGGGCGACCGGCTTCGCCGCCGAGGTGCCCGCGTCGTTCGACCTGCGCGAGCGCCTGGGTGAGCGGGCCGAGCGCCACCGCGATGTCTCGCTGAGCACCGGGTTCGCGCTGGCCGCCTGCGACGACGCGTGGCGGATGGCCGGTTTCGACCGCGCCGCGCCGGACCCCGACTCGGTCGGCGTGTACCTGGGCGCGGGCGAGGGCCCGGTGGACTACGACGCGTACATCGGCGCGCACGCGGCGGGCTCGAAGGGCCAGCCGCCGGGCGCGTTCGATGTGGGCGCGTTCGCGCGGGTCGCGCGGTCCGGCTTGCGGGCGGCGGCCGAGGTCGAGCAGGAGCCCCAGCTCACCTCAACCCACCTGGCCGCGGAGTTCGGCGCGGGCGGGCCGTGCCTGAACTGCATGACCGCGTGCGCGGCGAGCACCCAGGCCGTCGGCGAGGCCGTGGAGATCATCCGGCGCGGGGACGCGGATGTGATGATCGCCGGCGGCGCCCACACCATGATCCACCCGCTGGGCATGACCGGGTTCATCCGCCTGACCGCGATGAGCACCCGGCGCGACGACCCGCAGCACGCCTCGCGCCCGTTCGACGCCAGCCGCGAGGGCTTCGTGATGGGCGAGGGCGCGGGGGTGGTGATCCTCGAGGACCTCGAGCACGCGCAGCGGCGCGGGGCGACGATCCTGGCCGAGCTGGCCGGCTACGGCTCGACCGCCGACGCCTACCGCATCACCGACATCCACCCCGAGGGCAAGGGCGGCGCGGGGGCGATGTCCGCCGCCCTGCGCCAGGCGGGCATCGACCCGCACGCCACCGACGACGCGGGCCGCCCGCTGGTCCACTGGATCAATGCGCACGGCACGGGCACGCAGGAGAACGACAAGATCGAGTCCGCCGCGGTGCGCGCTGTGTTCGGCGAGCTGGCGCCGAAGGTCCCGTTCACCAGCGTCAAGTCGATGCTCGGCCACCTGATCCAGGCGGCCGGGGCGGTCGAGCTGATCACCTGCGTCCAGGCCATCCGCACCGGGATCATCCCGCCGACGATCAACCTGCACAACCCCGACCCGGCCTGCGGGCTCGACCATGTGCCCGGCACGGCCCGCGACACGAACCCGCACGGCGGGGTGTCCGTCTGCCTGTCCAACAGCTTCGGCTTCGGCGGGCAGAACGACTCGGTGTGCGTGCGCAGGTTCGCGTAGGTCGGCACTCCGTGCCGATATCTTCGCGTTCGGCATGCCAGCGGGGGCCAGCGTGGGTCATGTCGGCACGGTGAGCTGACCGACCTTCAGGAGTTTGCGGCCGATAACCGTCTTTTTTGTGGGCCGGGGTTCCTCCCCCGCGGCCTGTTCGGGTATTCTCCGCGAAGGGGCGGCGTGGTCCGTCCATGGAGAGATCAGAGAGGAGATTGCGATGCGTTTCGCCGTGCTGTTGTCTGTCTTGGTATTAAGCGTGTGTGTTTCGTCTTCGCTGGGTCAGTTGTTCCAGCCGGACTCGGCCGTCGCGTCGAGCGAGTTCAGTTCGAGCTACCTCATCGGCAACACGATCGACGGCTCCGGGCTGCCGGGCGTGTGGAGTTTCAACACGCCGCACGCGACCTACGTTCAGAACAATCACTGGACGACGCAGTTCGGTGCGGTGGATCCCAACGCGACTTTCTTCTTCGACGAGCCGAAGACCATCCGCCAGTTCTTCCTGTGGAACCACCGCTCCAACGGCGTGGCCGCGGACCCGAACTACGCGGTCAAGCGGTTCACGCTGACCTTCTTCGACGGTGACGGGGAAGTGCTTGCGACGGTCGAGGACCTTCCGGCGGAGCAGAATGTGGCGCGGGCCCAGCTCTACGCCTTCGAAGTCGTCGAGGGTGTGCGCTCGGTGCGGGTGGATATTCTGGAGAACTACGGCAGCCCGTACAAGGGCTTCGCCGAGGTCGCCTTCAGCCCCACCGTGCTGGCCTGCAACGGCGCGGACCTGGCCCCGCCGGTCGGCATCCTGAACTTCTTCGACTTGGCCACCTTCCTCGATCTTTTCAATAACCAGGACCCGCTGGCCGACCTGGCAGAGCCGGTGGGCGTGTTCAACTTCTTCGATGTCAGCGCGTACATCGACCTGTACAACGCCGGCTGCCTCTGAGTCCGTGCACGCGGGCGTTGGCGGTTGGGCCGGGCGGCGTGCCGAACCCACCTCATTCGGCGTGTCGTACCGGCCAACCGCTCCAGCCAAAAGCCCCTCCGGACCGATGATTCCCGCATGCCAGGCAAACTCACGGCGATCTCGGGCATCATGGTCGGGGCGGCGGCCCTCGCGGCGGTGGGGATGATCGGCGTGGCCGGGATGCGCCTGGCCCGGGCCGACGCCGCCGAGCGGGTCTACCGCGCCCGGCTCGAATCGCTGGCCAGCGAGTACGAGGGCCTGCGGGATTCCTACAACCGGGCCGTGCGCCGGACGGCGGTCACCGAGCTGGTCGTCAAAGACGGCTCGGTCACGGCCCTGGTCCGCTCGGCCCACGGCACAATCGCGGAGATCCCCACCGGGGCCGACCCGTCCAGGGAGATCTATGTCGATTTCGCCCTGCTCGACGGGCGGGTGTGGATCCGGCGGGTCTTCGACGCGGGGACCAGGCCGGAGGACGCCACGGTGATCGACCCGCGCCTGGCCGAGATCGACTGGGACGGGCGCGAGCCGGTCGCGGCGCCCGGGGTGGGGGGGCGGCCGGGCGGGCCGACGCGGGCGATGGCGGTGGGCCAGGCGGTCTATCGCACGCTGGGCGAGGGCCGCTGGGTGGTGCGGGTGTCGGGCGATGGGGCGCTGGGGCTTGAGCGGGTGCCGGCCGATGCGGTGGTGCCGCTGGCCGAGGCGCCGGCGGTGTGGAGCTTTGACGAGGTCGAGCGCGAGGTGCGGGACAAGCTCAGCCGGGTGACCTGGCGTGATGCGCTGGGGGCGATGTTCGGCGGGGAGTGAGCGCTATCCGGCGGACGGGGCCCCGGGCCGATCGGGGCGCTTCCAGCAGCACCAGTAGTGGGCCGCCGCCGCGTGCCACACGATGTGGCGGAGCATGACCCCGAGCATCTCCGACGCGGACTGGTCCCGGCCGTAGGAAACCATCGTGTCCGCGTGCAGCCCGTCGGCGGCCCAGGCTTCGAGCCGTGTGAGATCGTCCCGGAGGGTCTGGACAGCGGCAAGGGGCTCGGCGGGCACGGGCGGCCAGGCGTCGGTCTCCGGCCCGATCAGGTGGCGGGCGTGCAGGCGGAAGATGGCGGCGGTGTGGTGCAGGTGCCAGGCGGCGGTGCCGGGCTCGGCGGGGTCGCCGAGGGTGTCGGCCGGATGCTCGGCCAGCGTCATGGCCACGGATTCCCACGGTGCATCGACGCAGGCCCGGATCTGGGCGAGGGTGTCGGCGAAGGGGTGAGCAGCCATGGGACCATGGTACTGGTCGGGGGGGGGGGCGGGGGCCGCCCGCCCCCCCCCCCCCCCCACCCCTACACTCTGACCCCTTTTTCCCCTTGGAGCCGCGATGTCCGCCAACCCTGTCAAATCCATGGACGAGATCATGTCCCTGTGCAAGCGCCGGGGGTTTGTGTACCCGGCCAGCGAGATCTACGGGGGCATCAACGGCTTCTGGGATTACGGGCCGCTGGGGGCGCAGCTCAAGAAGAACCTCCGTGATGCGTGGTGGCAGGATGTGGTGATGAACCCGTGCTGGGGGCGGAGCGGGCCGGACGGGAACCCGGTGGAGATCGTGCCGCTGGACTCGTGCATCATCCAGAATCCCAAGGTGTGGGAGGCGTCGGGGCATGTGGGCGGGTTCAACGACCCGATGATCGATTGCCGGGAAACCAAGGCGCGGTACCGGGCGGACCATGTGCGGGCGGTCAGCGGGAAAGGCAAGCGGCACGAGGCGCCGGTCTTCGCGTTCATCAAGGACTCGCCCGCCGAGGCCAAGCAGCGCAAGGCGGCGGACAAGAAGTTCGGGGACGAGCAGGAAGAGTTCGACCTGATCGAGCTGGGGACAGACTTTGCGCATGTGCTCGGGCCGGACGCAAAGGAACTCGGCACGCTGACCCCGCCCCGCGCGTTCAACCTGATGTTCAAAACCTATATCGGCGCGACGGCGACCGAGGACGACATCGCGTACCTGCGCCCGGAGACGGCGCAGGGCATCTTCGTCCACTTCAAGAATGTGATCGACACCACCCGCGTGGGCGTCCCCTTCGGCATCGCCCAGACCGGCAAGGCGTTCCGCAACGAGGTCACGCCCCGCAACTTCACCTTCCGCAGCCGCGAGTTCGAGCAGATGGAGATCGAGTTCTTCTGCCACCCGGACCAGGCCAAGGACTGGTACGCCTTCTGGCGCGACTGGCGGATGGAGTGGTGGAAGAGCCTCGGCCTGGCCGGCGACAACCTGATCCTCCGCGAGCACGACCGCGACGAGCTGGCCCACTACGCCAAGGAGGGGGCGGGCACCTCCGATGTCGAGTACCGCTTCCCGTTCACGGCCCCCGGCTTCGGCGAGCTGGAGGGCATCGCCCACCGCACCGACTTCGACCTGCGCCAGCACGCCGAGCACTCCGGCCTGGGCGACAAGCTCAAGTACTTCGATTCCACCCGCGGCGAGCCGGCCCCCAACGGCCAGCCCAAGGGCGAGAAGTACTTCCCCCATGTCATCGAGCCCTCCGCCGGGCTGGACCGCGGCGTGCTGGCCGCCCTGTGCGAGGCCTTCACCCCGGATCCGGAGCGGCCCAGCGGCGTGTACATGAAGTTCCACCCGCGTCTGAGCCCGATCAAGGCCGCGGTGTTCCCGCTGGTCAAGAAGGACGGCATGCCGGAGAAGGCCGCGACCCTGGCTTCGGCCCTGCGCAAGAAGTTCGGCCACCTCGGCGCCATCGAGATGGACGAGAAGCAGTCCATCGGCAAGCGCTACGCCCGGATGGACGAGGCGGGCTGCCCGTTCTGCTTCACGATCGACTCGGACACGCTGACCGACGACACCGTCACCGTCCGGCACCGCGACACGCTGGCCCAGGAGCGGGTGGCGATGGACGCCGTGCCGGCGTTCCTGGGCGAGAAGCTGGGCGTCTGAGCCCGGCCGCATCCCTCCCCCCACCCCCGACGGAGGCCGTCCGTGATGTCCGAGCCCGCTCCCAGCGCGCCGGCGCGAGAGACGACGCCCGGCTCGACGCCGGACGCGGGCGTGCTGCCGCCCTTGCGGGTCGTGGCGGCGGTGGCCTTGGGCGGGATGATCGGCGCGGTGCTGCGCGTGGGCCTGGCCCAGGCGTTCCCGGTCGAGCCGGGGCGGCTGCCGTGGACGACGCTGGCTGAGAATGTCGTCGGCGCGTTCCTGCTGGGGCTGATCCTGGTGCTGGTGCTCGAACGGTGGCGCCCGCGACGGGATGTGCGCCCGTTCCTGTGCACCGGCGTGCTCGGGTCGTTCACGACCTTCTCGAACTACACCGTCGAGACCGTCGCGCTGGCGCCGGGGCACGCGTGGATCGGGCTGGTCTATGCGCTGATCAGCATCGTCGCCGGGCTCGCGGCGGCGGCGCTGGGCATGTCGCTGGCCCGGCGGGGTCTGGCGGGCCGGGCCGACGCCGGGGAGGCGACGCCGTGAGCGTGTCGCTGGCGATGCTGGTCGCGCTGGCGGGCGGGGCGGGGGCCGCGGCGCGGTACACGCTGGACTACGCGGTGACCCGACGCCTGCGCACCGCGCTGCCGCTGGGCACCTGGGCCGTGAATATCGCCGGATCGTTCGCGCTGGGGCTGCTGGTGGGTCTGCTCTCGGGCTCGGGCGGCGAGCCGGCGGTGCTGATCGTGATCGGCGGCGGGTTTCTCGGCGCGTTCACGACCTTCTCGACCTGGATGTACGAGAGCGTGCGCCTGGCCGAATCCGGGGCGCGACGGGCGGCGGCGGTGAACCTGCTGGGCCCGTTGATCGCCGGTCTCATCGCCGCCGCGGCCGGGCTGTGGCTCGGCGGTTTGGGGGCATCGTGACCACGGAGCGGGTTTTCCAGCAGGTTAGCGGGATGATCTGAAACTGCCCGGGGTCGGATCCATATAACTCCTGCCCGCCCCGGCTCGGCCGGGACGGGGCCGCACACGGGCCTGAATCAGAACGAAGGAGCACGCATGGGAGCGGCACGGGTAGCGGTGGTGCTGGGCGTGACGGCGGCCGTGATCGCCGGGACGGGCTACGGCGTCATGCAGTCGCCCGCGGGCGAGCGCCTCCGCGGCAACCGCGCCGGATCCGAGACGGGCACGCTCGTGGTGACCGAACAGGCCGCGATGGGGGATGTGATCCGCACCGTCAGCGCGCCCGGCTCGATCGAGCCGCGGACGAAGGTGCAGATCTCCAGCCAGGTGTCCGCCCGGGTGCTGGCGCTGCCGTTCCGCGCAGGGGACCAGGTCAAGGAGGGCGATGTGGTGATCCGCCTGGACCCGCAGAACCTGGTGGCGGTGCTGGATTCGGCCCGGGCCGGGCTGCGTGGGCAGGAGGCGCGGCTGGACGGGGCCGAGGCCCGGCTGATCACCGCGCGGCTGGAGTTCGAGCGGATGCGGTCGCTGTTCGAGACCGGCGATGTGACCCGGTCCGAGCTGGAAGCCTCGGAGGCCAATTTCCTCCAGGCCCGCTCCGACAAGCGCGCCCTCGAGCACGCCATCGAGCAGGCCATGGCCCAGATCGAGCAGGCCGAGAAGGACCTGGAGAACACCACCATCGCCAGCCCGATCGACGGCGTGATCGTCGCGCTCAACGCCGAGGTGGGCGAGACCGTCATCGTCGGCACGACCAACAACCCCGGCAGCGTGATCATGGAGATCGCCGACCTGTCCAACATGCTGCTCCGCGCCGCGATCGACGAGGCCAACATCGCGCCGATCCGCATCGGCCAGGACGCCACGATCTATCTCAATGCCTACCCCGACCGCGAGTACCGCGGCGCCGTCCGCCAGATCGGGCTCAAGCGGCGCGTGGCCCAGGACGGCACGGGCACCTTCGAGGTCGAGATCGGCATGGAACTGAAGGAGGGCGAGACGCTCTACTCCGGGCTGACCGCCTCGACCGACATCGCGGTGGAGAAGTTCCTCGACACCGTGCGGGTGCCCAGCCAGGCCGTGCTGGACCGGCGCGTCGACGAACTGCCCGCCGAGATCCGCGCCGGCAACCCGCTGGTCGACCTCAACCGCACCTTCGTCCGCGTCGTCTACCGCGTGGTCGACGGGCGGACCGTGGTCACGCCCGTGCGCGCCGGGGCCAGCGACCTGACGCACACCCAGATCATCGAGGGGCTCGAGCCTGGCGACACGATCGTCGCAGGGCCGTTCCGGGTGCTGACGACCCTGCGCCACGACATGCCGGTGCGGACCGACGCGGCGCGGGACAAGAACGGGAACGACGACAAGAACGGCGAGCCGTCCGAAGACGAGCGCGAGGCCCCGCTCGCCGCCGACGAACCGGCCGACGGGGCGTGAGCGTGCACGACGCCGATGTCACCATCCAGATCCGGGCGCTGCGCAAGATCTACCGCGTGGGCGACGAGACCGTCCGCGCCCTCGACGGCGTGGACCTGACCATCCGGCGCAACGAGTTCGTCGCCATCATGGGCGCTTCGGGCTCGGGCAAGTCCACGCTGATGAACATCCTCGGCTGCCTCGACAAGCCGACCAGCGGCGCGTACATCCTCAACGGTAAGCCCACCCACAAGATGGGCATGGGCCGGCTGGCGCAGGTGCGCAACGAGGAGATCGGCTTCATCTTCCAGAGCTTCGAACTGCTCAGCCGCGCGACCGCGCTGAAGAATGTCATGCTGCCGATGCTCTACTCGCGCCGGCACCTGTTCACCGCGCGGAAGCGCGCCCGCGACACCCTCGCCCTCGTCGGCCTGGCCGACCGCATGACCCACCGGCCCAACCAGCTCTCCGGCGGCCAGCGCCAGCGCGTCGCCATCGCCCGCGCCCTGGTCAACGGCCCGAGCATCCTCCTCGCCGACGAGCCGACCGGCAACCTGGACAGCCGGACCACCGTCGAGATCATCGAGCTGTTCAAGAGCCTCCACGCCGAGGGCCAGACCATCGTCATCGTCACCCACGAGGAGGATGTGGCCGGCCACGCCGAGCGGATCGTGCGCTTGCGCGACGGCAAGATCGTCTCCGACGCGCCCGCCGCCCAGGACCCCATCCACCGCGACTGGGTGCGCCGCGCCCGCGACGGCCTGGGCGTCGACCACGCCGAAACCAAGCCCGGCCCCGCCCCCGCCGGCGTCGGCGTCGAAAGGGGGAAGGCCTGATGCGCGTGGTCATGACCCCGGTCGGCGCGATCGTCCGCCTGATCTGGCAGACGGTGTTCCTGGCCATCGGGCAGGTCTGGGCGAACAAGGTCCGCGCGATCCTCACCGCGCTGGGCATCATCATCGGCGTGGCCAGCGTCATCGCCGTGATGAGCTTCCTCGAGGCCGGGCGCCAGTGGATCCTCTCCGAGCTGGACACCGCCGTCGGCTCGCGCACCATGTGGATCTGGGGCCAGGTGCCCGAGTCCAAGCGCGGCGTGCTGAGCTGGTCCGATGTGCGCATGACGCCCTTCGAGGCCCGGCTCCTGCTCGACCGCGCGCCCTCCATCGAGAGCATCACCCCGATCACCCAGCGCTCCTGGCGCGTGGCCCACGGGCGCGAGACCAAGGCGGGCGTGGCCGTCTACGGCGTCTGGCCGAGCTGGCACGAGGTCGAGGCACGCCAGGTCATCCTCGGCCGCCCGCTCTCCGAGATCGACATCGCCGAGCGACGCCAGGTCTGCCTGATCAACCAGGTCGGCATCGAGGAGTTCAAGCTCGACACCGACCCGACCGGGACCTATCTGCTGATCAACGGACGGCGCTTCCTCATCGTGGGCGTGCTGGAGACCAAGGAGATGGGCCTGAACTTCGGCGGCGGCCAGCCCCGCGCCGAGCTGTACATCCCCTACGACACCCACCGCACCATGGACCCCTACGCGGGCACCTGGTTCCAGGCCAACATGAAATCGCCCGACCTCGCCCAGGAGGCCCAGGCCGAGGTGCGCATGCTCCTGCGCAACCACCGCGGGCTGGCCGGCGACGACCAGGACACCTTCGGCATGGAGGTCATCCAGAACGCCATCGAGCTGTTCAACAACTTCGCCCGCGTCGTCGCGGGCGGGGCCTTCGCGGTGGTGGGCATCTCGCTGTTCGTCGGCGGCATCGGCATCATGAACATCATGCTCGTCAGCGTCAGCGAACGCACCCGCGAGATCGGCCTGCGCAAGGCCCTGGGGGCCAAGCCGCCGGTGGTGCTGATGCAGTTCCTGGTCGAGGCGGTCGTGCTGTGCCTGATCGGCGGCATTGTCGGCCTGGCCATCGGGTTCGGGCTGACCCGGATCGTCGCGCTGGCGCCGGACTTCCCGATCCAGCACATCGGCGTGCCGCTGCCGGCGATCGTTCTCGGCCTGGGCTTCTCGGCCGGCGTGGGCGTGGTCTTCGGCATCCTCCCGGCGATCAAGGCCGCCCGGCTCAACCCCATCGACGCGCTCCGACACGAATGACTCGCACCACAGGGACACGCATGCACGCACACGCACGGGCCGCAACGGCCGCCGCACTGCTCGCGCTGGCCGGCGGCTGCACCAGCAACCCCCTCGCCCCCCACCCCGGGGACACCGAGACCCTCGCCGGCGTGGAACGCCTGCGCCGGATCGGCACGCTGGAACTGACCCGGCTGGAGATCGACGCCGGGCAGGCCCCCTCGCCCCGGGAGCAGGTCGAGCAGGCCCGCGCGCTCTACGCCGGGCTGGAGCGCGCCGAGCTGACCCTCGCCGACGCCCGCGTCCGCGCCTTCGAGCACAACCTGGGCCTGCGCGCCACGCTGGTCGCGCCCGTCATCGCCGCCGAGCGCATCGGCCAGGAGGAGGGCCGCTTCAACGCCCTGTTCACCCTCTCCGCCGGCTGGGCCGAGACCGACGACGCGGTAGCCACCGAGCTGGCCGACGCCCAGTCCACCCGCCAGTTCGTCACGCCGGGCGTGACGATCCCCCTGCGCACCGGGGGCGAGTTCTCGATCAACGCGCCCGTCACCCGCTTCGAGACCAACAACCAGTTCAGCCTGCTCAACCCCGCCATCACGGCCGACCTGGAGCTGAGCCTGAGCCACAACCTGCTCCGCGGCGCGGGCCGGCGCGTGGCCACCCACGGCATCCGCCTGGCCGAGTTCGACCGCCAGATCTCCGAGGCGCAGACCAAGCTGGAGATCATCCGCACGCTGGCGGATGTGGACCGGGCCTACTGGCGCCTTTACGCCGCGATCCGCGCCCTCGAGGTCGTCGAGCAGCAGTTCAACCTGGCGCGCGAGCAGCTCGAGCGGGCCGACCGCCGGCTTCAGGCCGGATCCGGCGCGGAGATCGATGTCGTCCGCGCCCGCTCCGGCGTGGCCGACCGCGTCGAGCAGATCATCCGGGCGCAGAACGATGTCCGACTGGCCGAGCGTGACCTCAAGTCGCTGCTCAACACCCCGGGGCTGGAGATCGGCTCGGCCGTGGCGATCGAGCCGGTCACCGATCCGGACCCGGCGCTCTACGCCTTCGACGCGCCGGCCCTGATCGCCGCGGGCATCGCCAACCGCATGGACCTGCTCGAGCTCGAGCTGCGCTTGGCGCGCGACGCCGCCCAGATCGCCTTCGACCAGAACCAGACGCTCCCGCTGCTGGCGATGCAGTACACCTACCGCGTCAACGGGCTGGGCGGCAGCTTCCGCGAGGCGGCGGATGTCACCATCCGCAACAACTTCGAGGACTGGTCGGTCGGCGTCCGCGCCGAGGTGCCCATCGGCAACGAGGAGCGCAGGGCCACGCTGGCCCAATCGATCCTCACCCGGCTCCAGCGCCTCTCGACCCGCGCCGCCCGCGAGCAGCAGATCGAGAAGGAGATCCTCGACGCGATCGACCAGCTGGCCAGCACCTGGCAGCGGATCATGGCCAGCCGCGAGTCGGTGGCCCTGGCCGCACGCACGCTCGACGCCGAACGCCGCCAGTTCGATGTCGGCCGCTCGACCAGCACCGATGTGCTCGACGCCGACGCACGCCTCGCCGAGGCCCGGCTCGGCGAGATCCGCGCCCTGGTCGAGTACCAGATCGCCCAGATCGACCTGGCCTTCGCCACCGGCACGCTCCTGGGCCAGGCCCGCATCGACTGGGCCCCCCGCGACCCCCGCCGGGAAACGCCCGAGCAAGAGCAGATCCCCAGACGCTACCGCCCCGACGCGGGCGTCTTCTCCGCGCCGTGAGCCGGCCCGGCCCTTCCCCGCCCGCGGCATCGTGCAAACCGGCTCGGGCTACGATTCCCGTTCCATGACCCACAAACCCCGCATCCTCACCGGCGACACGCCCACCGGCCAGCTCCACCTCGGCCACTGGGTCGGCTCGCTCGAGAACCGCGTCGCCCTCCAGGACCGGTACGACTGCTACTTCCTCATCGCCAACATGCACGCCTTCACCACCCGGGCCGACAGGCCCGACGAGATCCGAAGGTCCACCCTGGAGATCGTCAAGGACTGGCTCGCCTGCGGCATCGACCCCGAGCGGTCCACCTTCGTCCTCCAGACCGAGATCCCCGCCATCGCCGAGCTGACCTGGTTTCTGGCCATGCTCCTGCCCTTCAACCGCGTCATGCGCAACCCCACGCTCAAAACCGAGCTGGAGGACAAGGGCCTGGGGGACAACTACTCATTCGGCTTCCCGATGTACACCGTCGGCCAGTGCGCCGACATCCTCATCTTCCGCCCCGAACTCGTCCCCGTCGGCGAGGACCAGCTCGCCCACATCGAGCCCTGCCGCGAGGTCGCCCGCCGGTTCAACCAGCTCTACTGCGGCGTGGACCCCCACACCGAGGACGCGGAGTACCCGGCCAGGGGCGGGCTGTTCCCCATCCCCGAGGGCAAGGTCGGGCGCGTCGCCCGCCTGATCGGGACGGACGGCAAGCTGAAGATGTCCAAAAGCCTCAACAACGCGATCTTCCTCACCGACGAGCTCAAGCAGATCAAAAAGAAGCTCGGAGGGCTCTACACCGGGCGCGTCGCGATGGACGAGCCGGGCGACATCCACAACAGCCTGTTCCAGTATGTCCGTGCCTTTATCCGCGACGAGGCCCGGGTCGCCGAGCTGGAAAAGAAGTACGCCGCGGGCGACAACATCGGCGACGGGCACATCAAGGCCGAGGTCGCCGAGCACATCGACGCGCTCCTGGCCCCGATGCGGGAACGCCGGGCCGCGCTGGCCGGCGAGGCCGGCGACGCGAAGGTGCTCGAGATCCTCCGCGAGCACACCCGCAAGGCCAACGCCGCGGCCGAGGACACCCTGTACCGCGCCAAGCAGGCCATGAAGCTCGACTTCGGCCCCAGGGAGCTTGTGTTCCGATGAGCCAGCCGCACGACCACCACGACCGGCCCGACCAGACCAGCGACCGGCCGGACGCCGCAACCGACACCGCGGCCGCGGCGCCCCGGAAGCCGCGGTTCCTGGTGTCGCGCATCGCGGTCATCCTGATCGCCCTGATGTGGCTCGTCGCGGGCGTGACCAAGGTCTACTCGCTGCCGGACTTCATGATCCTGATCGAGAAGCACGGCGTCGTGCCGCCCGAGTGGCACGCGCTCGGCGTCGCGCTGCCGTTCCTCGAGATGGTCATCGCCCTGGTGCTGGTCTTCGTGGCCGGATCGGAGCTGCGCAAGCCCTTCGGGCGCGCCGTGCTCGTCCTGTCGCTCGGGGGCATCCTCGGCTTCGCCTACTACCTCAGCCTCGTGCCCGACGCGGTCCTCCAGGAGTCCGGCTGCGGCTGCCTCGGCCCCCGCGTCGCCTCGGGCATGGACAACAGCGTCCGCATCGTCGCGGGCCTCCGCACCGGCGCGCTGATCCTGCTGCACCTTGTGGCGCTGGCCGGGCCGGTGATCACGATGCGGCGAGTTCGCGCGGCCGGCGTCGCAGCCTGATCCACGGGCTCACGGCGCCCCGGGCAGCCCGTACCGCACCACCACCCGCGACGACATCGGCGGGTGTTCGACGATCAGACGCAGGCAGCGGAAACCGGCCGGGGTGTGCCCCAGCCGGGTCAGGGCCGCCCGGGCCGCCTCGGCATAGCGGTCCACCAGCGGCGTGTCGACCATCGCGCCCAGGCCCAGGTCCTTGAACCGCTCGGGCATCGGCAGCCGCATCGATCCGACGCCGTCCATCGCCCCGCCGAGCGTGCCGTGCATCTCCGCCTCCAGCCCGAGCACCTCGGTCAGCGACTCGTGTACGAACAGGTCGAACAGCAGCGTCTCGGCCGGCACGGACACCGACGAGATCATCTCCCCCACCGTGTTCGAGGCGTCGCGGTACCGCGGCACGCAGGCCGGGTCCGCAAAGCCGAAGAAGCACGAGAACTCGCCCGTCCGGCCCACCGGCCCGTCGCCGATCTCGTACAGCGTGGCGTCGCCACGCCGGCTGAGGTGGATCTCGGGCAGGGCCCCGGTGCAGTAGGACCGCATCAGCCAGGGGTCGCCGGGGGCGTCGCCCGGCTCGGGCTCGATGGCCTCGCGACGCATGTGACGCGGATCGGGGGAGCCGTCGTCGTTGTAGTGGCGGAGTTGGAACACCGGCCACCGGTCGACCGGGCGGAGCCGGCGGACCCGGGTCAGCCCGCCGATCATGGCCAAGTCCAGCATCCCGGGCTCGTCGGGGTTGGGGGCGAGGAAGTGGGCCGTCACGCGGACGCCCGCCTGGATCCCCCAGATCCCGCTGTTGCCCCGGAAGGCCGCCTTCCGGCTGATCTCCATCGGCCGGCCCGCGCCCATGCTGTCGAGCACCAGCTCGAGCTGGTTGCGGTCCCCGGTGTGGACCTCGATCATCCGGTCGAACTCGTCGATCGCCTCGCGCACCCGGGCCAGGGCGTCCTCGGGCGCGCCGGCCTGGGCCATGGCGTCGAGCAGGATGTCCAGCCCCCCGGGGCCGGGGATCAGCGGCACGGCCTCGAAGGCGTCCTCCGCCCCGATGATCCGAGCCACCTTCCAGGTCAGGTTCTTGTTGAGCCGGTAGCGCCGTGAGACCTCCTGCGGCCGGGCCGGGTCGGCCCCCACCGCCCGGTACAGCTCCAGCAACGCCCCGCGCAGGCCGTGGACCGACCGCCGGCAGTGGTCGTCGAACTTCAGTTCGGTGATGACGGCTTGGGTCAACACGGGCTCCCCGGACGGATCGTGGATGTCCAATATCCGTACACAATCCTTACTATACACGGATTCGGTTCTTCAAACCCCATCCTAGCGGAAACAGGGAAAGGGTGCAAAATTCTTTTGCTATTTTCCCTAGGGAAACTTGTGGTGGAGATTTGTTTCTGGTACGCTCGCGCCGGGCCCACGGATCAGCGGGCCTCGCACCACCAGCCGCGGCAGGCCGCCGCCCATCCGAAAACCTGCACCGAACGGCCCTTTCCGGGCCACGGGCACCAAGACCAAGACCGAGAGAGAAAGGACACACCATGCATCGCACCGCACTGATCGCCCTGGCCGCGGGTCTGCTGACCCCGGCCGCCCCCCCCCCCCACCCCACCAAAAATAGGCCCCCCGATAACCCCCCCCCAACCAAAAAAAACCACCACCAAG
>JAFIFX010000005.1 GCA_020831805.1 Planctomycetota bacterium
CCCCCCCCCCCCCCCCCCCCCCCCCCGCCCCCCCCCGCCCCCCCCCCCCCCCCCCGACTCGAATTCAAAGGGTAGGCCATTCTACCCTTCGTGAAAATACCCGAGCGAAGTGAAAGGATGAGATCATGCTGACCCTAGTCGCAACAATCGCCTCGGTGGTTCTGAACGGGCTGCCCGCCGATCAACCAGATCCGAACGATCCCCCACCAAGGCACCAGACGGTGTTCGTCGCCCCCATGGGAATCTACATCCCGCTGGACCACAATGGGTTGGCGTTTATGGTGGATGCCCCAAGCGTCGCGATCGACATGTTCGAACCTGATGCTGAAGTCGCCTTGAGCGATTTCGCTCATCTCTCCCAGCAGCATCACTTGCTGAACCTACAAATCGGACGGGATGGCGGCATCCGTTCTATCACACTCGATCTGCCCGGATTCCCGATGCTGGATGGCGAGGCCGCAGTTCGGTACCTGCTGATCAAGCCCGATGGGTCGGTCGAGTTTGCACCCATGGCTCTCGATTCTGACGAGTTCTGCCGCCTGATCCTGACGACCGATCCCGTCACGGGCGGTGTGACGGCAAGATGTGTCGTGATCGACTGCGATGGAAAGTGTGAGTTGGTCATCGCTGTCTTGCCCGATGGCAGTTCAATGCTCAACTGCTTCTGCCTTGAGCCGCCACCCGGCAACGATTGATCCGTTTCAAGTTCTTGCTCCAGAAATCAGCAAACCAAAAAAGGCCGGGCGGACCCCACCACAGGTCCGCCCGGCTGGAGCAAGGCTCGGAAAAAAAGGGATCAGGGTATTGGGGTACGGGGGATCGGCTCAGAACCCGGTGCCTGCTCGCTGCTCCCGATCCGCTCACGACGCCCGCCGGCGGGTCATGATCGCCGGCGCGTCGCCCGGGCGGTCCCAGCGGGCGTGCCGCCCGCGGGGCTCCTGGGCGTGGAGCAGGTGGTCGAGGTATTTGTTCAGCTCGGGCTCGGCGAACTGGGCCAGGTAGTCGGCCGTCGCCGAATGGTTGATCGTCAGGATCTGGTCCACCACCTGCTCGCGGGAAAGGTGCAGGCGGGGGGACGGGGGGGCTGGGGGGGCGGAGGCCGCGGGGGCCGCATCGCTCGGGAACTCGCGCCGCGGTCGGGCGACGGAAAACAGATCGGTCATGTCGAGCGTCCTTTCTCACACGCCCGGCTTCCTTGCCGAGCGGGCACTGACATCGGAGCCCCGGCGACGATCCGGCAAGCGTGTAACGCGTGCGGACCTGCCAAACCCGCGCCGGGGGCGCAGCCGCTGCGCCCCGGCCCGAACGCCACCCGCCCCTGCGACTACCCTTTCCCCATGCGCCGCCTGACCATCCACAACCCATCCACCGCCGGCGCCCATACCCCCCGGTTCGACGAACTCCACGACGCCGAAGACCTCTGGGCCGTGGTGCATCCCGTGCCGCTGGAGGATTGGACGAAGGCGTCCCGCCTGGCGACGGACGCCCCGCGGCTGGTCGTCCGGTCGGGCCGGCCGGTCAGCGATGCCGCCTCGTCGTTCGCGAGCTGGTCCGGGGACGCCTGGAAGCAGTTCGACACCGAGGTCGAGCATCTGATCGAGGCCGCTCCGTGCCCGGTGCTGCTCTGGCCCGGGCCCGGCTCGGTGCTGTCCGATGCCGTCTCGACCCTCAGTTTCGCCCGCCGCCAGTCCGCGGTGGGCCTTCTGGTCGACCCCGCGGCCTGGATCACCGCGTCCATGCACGCCGACGCCGCGGACCACCTCGACCGCTTCGCACGGGCGTTGACCGGCTGCGAAACCGTCCGGGCGGTGGCCGTCCGGCCCATCCCGGAGGCGGGCCTGGACACCGAAGCGGTGGCAGAGGCGATCACCCCATTGCTGGACCGGGTGGGCACGCTGGTCGAAGCACCCGCGTGGACCGTCCCGGTCTGAGCCCACCGGCTCGGCGGGCGGACAAACGCAAAAAGTCTGAGCGAGTTCCCTTATCGGGACTCAAGGCCCCCCCGACCGTTGTCCGATAAGCCCCCTGCAGCGGGAACGCCGGCGGAGTCCGGCCAAACCCCCATCAGGGCGGCATGCGGGCGGAGCCCGTCGTCGCGGACGCACCCACAGGCACGCCGTCGACCCTGCGCCGGGTCCGGCGCGTCGCGGACCGACACAGACGGAGCCACCCGATGCCTCGCCTCACCGATCGAACCACATTGAACACCCTTGCCATCGTCATGCTCGCGGGCACGGTCGCCGCCGGATCCGCCTGCGGCCCGCGCCGCGCCGGGTTCTGGAACAAGGCCAACCAGCCCGAGACCCGCCCGGTCGCGGCCACGCAGACCGACCAGGTCACGCGCAACAGCGCCTATTACTCCACCACCCCCACCACCGGTCGCACCGGCCTGGCCAGCAACACCTCGGCCACGATCGAGCAGACGCTGGCGGCCGAGTCCTCCTTCACCTACGGCCAGAACCGCTCGCGGCCGGGCCAGGCCGAGGCCGAGCGCGTCCCGCTGGACACCGTCGCCACCGCGACCAACACCTCGTTCTCCAACGCCGGCAACCAGGGCCGCAGGACGAACGCGACCGGCCCGATGCCGGAGTCCGGCTCGGAGATTCCCAACCACAACGGGCTCCAGCCGACCAAGGCGGAGGCCCAGCCCACGCCGCGCGTGACCAGCGCGCCGGTGCCCAACCGCTCGCAGGATCTCTCGGCCATCATCTACGCCAGCGCCATGGGCGCCGAGCTGCCCACCGAGTTCGCCAGCGATGATCGGGTGACCCGCGCCACGCTGAATGTCCGCCAGATCACAGCCTCCTTCGCCGGCGCGGACTTCGATCCGACCCCCACCCCGGACGGCAGGCACATCGTCTTCGCCTCCACCCAGCACCGCCCCACCGCGGACATCTACATCAAGCCGATCAACGGCTCGGTCGTCACCCGGCTGACCGACGATCCCGGCCAGGATGTCATGCCCGCCGTCTCGCCCGACGGTCGCTACATCGCCTATTGCTCGGACCGCAACGGGTCGTGGGACATCTTCGTGATGCCCATCGAAGGCGGCAAGGCCGTGCAACTGACCAGCGATTCGGCCCACGACCTGCACCCGTCCTGGTCCCCCGACGGCAACCGCATCGTCTTCTCCCGCCTCGGCCAGCAGACCGGGCGCTGGGAGATGTGGGTGGCCGATGTCACCGCGGTGAGCAACGCCCAGTTCATCGGGTTCGGGCTGTTCCCTCAGTGGGCGCCGGTCTCGGGAACCGGGATGAACGAGGCCGATCAGATCATGTTCCAGCGCTCCCGCGAGCGGGGCGACCGGGCCTTCTCGGTCTGGACCCTTGACTACAACCCCAACCCGGGCACGGCCGGTCGGGAAACCGAGATCGCCACGGCCCCGGGTTCGGCCCTGATCAACCCGTCCTGGTCGCCGGACGCCCGCTTCGTGACCTTCGCCCAGGTGCCCTACTCCCAGGCGTGGGCCAGCGGGGCCTCGGCCAGGCCCGAGCGGTCGGTCCTGTGGATGATGGCCGCCAACGGCACCGGCAAGGTCAAGCTGACCGACGGCCAGTCCATCGACCTGATGCCAACCTGGTCGCGCAACAACGAGATTTTCTTCGTCTCGAATATGGGCGGATCCGAGCACCTCTGGTCGATGGATCTCTCGCCGGCGCTGCGTGCGGCGGCCGTCCAGATCCCTGGCGCGGATTCGGCCTTCGCGACCGTGCCGGCCAACAACGACTGACCCCCAGACGCCCGGGCCGAAACGCCCCGGCGTCGATTCTCACCCGGTCCCCACGCCCCCACAAGGGCCGAAGGGGCCACCAAGCAACCCCGGGCCGGCAGGATGCCGGCCCCAGAACCGGCACGGACGCCATGGCAAGTGCACAGACCATGCTCGCAAGCCTGCTGGCGGCCCTTGTGGCCGTTGGCTTCCTCCCCGCCTGCGCCGCCAAGCCCGACCGGCGGGATCACCTCGATCCCCCCGCGGTCCTGGTGGCGCCGTACGACACCAGCCGACGCGAGGTCGTCTGGGCGGTGCTCCAGCCCAGGAACGAGTCGGGCACCTCGTACGCCCGGACAGACCTGATCGGCGACGAACTGGTCGCCGCGGTCCAGCAGATCCGCGGCGTGCGGTGCCTGCCGCTCAACCGCGCCATCGAGGCCGCCTACGAGCTGGGCATGCCCGACGGCCCACGCGACTCGGCCGACGCGATCCGCCTGGCCGAGGCCCTGGGGGTCGACGCCGTGATCGCCTCGTCCATCACGGCCTACGACCCGTACGACCCGCCGATCCTCGGGCTGGCGCTGGCCTTGTACTCCCGCCCCGGCGCCATGGCCCGGACGGACCAGGCCAGCCTCGACTCCCGGGCCCTGACCGTGGCGTTCACCGACTTCGGCCGCTTCGACGGCGTCCGCTTCGGCGGAGAACCGGTCACGGTCGTCTCCGAACACCTTGACGCGCGGGACCACGGCGTGCTGATGGCCCTGCGGCGGTACGCCTCGGGGCGGTCCGATCCCACCAGCTCACTCCGCTGGCGGGTCTACACGGCGAGCATGGAGCTGTACACGCGTTTCGCGGCCCACCACGCGGTGGGTCGCCTGATCGACGAAGAGTGGATGCGGATGGCGCGAGAAGCCCACGCCGCAGCCCGGACCCCCTGACCCGCCGAGCGGACTCCGCCCGGCCCACCGCCGGACGCAGGAGCCCGCATGAACCCGCCCGACACACGCAGGACACCCGACGCCGACCCCGGCGTGGTCTGCGTGTCCATCCGCCGAGGGAAGCACTTCTGGCGGTTCGCCTGCGATGCCGAGGGGGTCCGAGAACTGTTTGAACGCCTCGCGGACCTGGCCGACGAGGGCTCCCCCCTTTCCTGGGAGGACGCCGAACTCGTGGCCGCACAGATCCTTTCCAACCATTCGCCCGATCGCGGTGAACCCGCGCGGGCACACGACCGATAGCGCATCAGCCCCGGGGATGGAGCCCCGGGCAGCCACTGGAGTCTCGCGCATGAGCACCCTTCCGATCACCGAATCCTTCGGTTCGTACCTGACCGAGGAACGCCACTTCTCGCCGTACACGGCGCGCTGCTACGGCGCGGACCTGCGCCAGTTCATCGAGTACCTCTGCGACGAGGCCGGGGTCGAGATCGACCGCGCCCAGGAGGAGCTGGCCTTCAAGCAGCGTTCGGGGCCCTCCGGCTCCGTCGCGGGCTCCACGGCGCAGAACACGCTGACCGAGACCATCTGCGAGGGGGACGCCGACCTGATCCGCGCCTACCTCGCCAGCCTCTCCGAGCAGAACTACTCCCCCGCCACCATGGCCCGCAAGATCGCCACGCTGCGGTCCTTCTACAAGTGGGCCCACCGGCACGGCTACACCAAGACCAACCCGATGACCCTCATCCGCACGCCGCGCCAGTCCAAGCGGCTGCCCAAGGCCATCACGGTCGAGCAGATCGAGCAGCTCCTGGCCGCCCCCGGCGAGAAGGATGTGCTCGGCCGGCGCGACCGCGCCATGCTCGAGACCCTCTACTCCACCGGCATCCGGGTCTCCGAGCTGGTCGGCCTGAACCACGACGATCTGGACATCGAGCACGAGGCCCTGCATGTCCGGGGCAAGGGCCGCAAGGAGCGGATCGTGCCCCTCGGCTCGCACGCCCTGGGCGCCATCCGGCTCTACACCGACCACCTCGAGAAGGACAGCCGCTTCTCCGCCATCTGGGGCGCCCGGAACGAGACCGCCAACACCCCACTGTTCCTCAACAAGCACGGCAAGCGGCTCAGCTCCCGCTCGGTCCGACGCAAGCTGGACAAGTACCTGCGTGAAGTCGGCCTGGACCCGAGCATCTCCCCCCACACCCTGCGCCACTCCTTCGCCACGCACCTGCTCGAGAACGGGGCGGACCTGCGCAGCGTGCAGGAGCTGCTGGGCCACCAGTCGCTCTCGACCACCCAGGTCTACACCCACCTGTCGACCAAGCGGGTCGAGGAGAGCTACAACGACGCCCACCCGCGGGCGAAGAACGCCGGCTGAAGGGACCCCAACGACCGACCCGAACCGCGTGCCTGAGCACGCGGTTTTTTCTTGGCTGTGCCGGTCGTGGTTAGTCCTCGGCAAGCCGCCGCAGCGCGGCTCGCACCGTCCGGCCGACCGGCAGGTCCGGCGCGATCTCGGCCAACGGCCGGAGGACGAACGGTCGATCCGCCATCCTGGGGTGGGGCAGCGTCAGGCCCGGCTCGTCGAGCGTGACGCCGTCGTACCAGAGCAGGTCTAGGTCCAGCGTGCGAGGCCCCCACCGCTCGGAGCCGGACCGGTCGCGCCCGTGGGCCCGTTCGACCGCGAGCATCGCATCGAGCAGGGTGTGGGGGTCGAGGGTGGTGGCCAGTTCCGCCGCCGCGTTGAGGTACGGGCCCTGACCCGGGGGGCCGACGGGGTCGGTCTGGATCAGGGACGACAGCCGGACCACGCGGATCCCGGGCACGCGGGCCAGGTCACGGAGGCCGGCGTGGATGGTCGCGTGGCGGGGCCCGAGGTTGGAACCGATTGCGATGAACGCCCGGTGCGTCATGGGCCAGTGAATCCCCTGTTTATCCACAAGTCGAGGCGGACCGGGCCCGTCGAAGGCAGAAAAAAAGCCGCCGGGGCGTGAACCGGCGGCCAGAGAGGTCTGGATCAGATACGCGGGCCGGGGCCCGGCGGTTCCGGTCAGCCCATCGGCTCGAGCTCCCGCATGCGGTGCTGCATCTGGGCCTTGAGCCGGGCCAGGATCGACGAGTGCATCTGGCTGACGCGGGATTCGGACAGGTCGAGCGTCAGGCCGATCTCCTTCATGGTCATCGACTCGTAGTAGTAGAGAATGACGATGAGACGCTCGGCGCGGGACAGGCCCTTGGTCATCAGGTCCTTGAGGTCCTTGCGCTGGAGCAGGCGGAGCGGGTTGACCTGGGTCTCATCGGAGATGACATCGATCTCGCGCACCTCGCGCGAGCCGTCGGAGGGGTAGGCCTTGCGCGTGATGCTCGTGATCGTGGTGGCGCGCGAGTCGCGCTTGTACTTGCTGAACTCTTCGGGGTCCAGGGCCAGGCGGTCGGCGATCTCCTGGTCGGTGGCCTTGCGTCCGAACTGCATCTCGATGCGCTGGCGGGCCTGCTCGACGCGGGCGGTGCGGTGGCGCACGAGGCGCGGGACCCAGTCCATGTTGCGCAGCTCGTCGAGGATCGCGCCGCGGATGCGCGGGGCGCAGTAGGTCTCGAACTTGACGCCCTTGTCGGTGTCATAGCCGTCGATCGCGTCGACGAGACCGAAGTACCCGGCCTGCACCAGATCATCCACATCGACCTCGTCGGGCAGACGCTGGTGGATCCGCTCGGCGTTGTAGCGCACGAGGTGGAGGTACTTCTTGGTCAGGAACTCGCGCAGCTCGGCGGAAGGAGCGACGCGGTACTCCGCCCACAGGGCCTCGGGCTCCATCTCGGAGTACGGGACCTTGGCGGTCGTCTTGGTACGGTTCTTCTTGATGCCGCGCGTGGTGGCGGATGCTGTCTTCGTGGCAGTCATTCGGTCGGCTCCTTGACCCTCTGACCCCTGATCCCGGACCCAGAAGCCCCGTCTTCAAGCGCGGGGGGGTCCGGTGTTTGGCTGTCGGCGGCACGGTCCTTGCGCCGCGAGCACAGTATAGAGAAAACTTGGCCCGCGTGGTCCCGTCCCGAGTTATTTTTTCCTAGGCGGCCCGTCCCATTTCCTCGACAATCTCTCTGTGACGGTTGCGCCGGTCCTGCAAGTCCACTAACTGCTGCGGCGGTTCGGGTGCCGGTCGGTCACTCTTGTACTTCTCAATGAACTCGCCCGCCGCCGTGCCGCCCATCGAGCCGAGCACGCGCCCGACCAGATAGCAGACGAGCATGCAGACGATCCCCCGGCCCAATGTCACAAGGGCCGGGTTTCCCGCTACCAATCCGATGAAAAGAGCCGTAGAAAAGCCCGTTAAACCAAGCACGCCCCCGACGACGCGGGAGATCGGCTCGCCCGAGATGGTGGCCGGCTGTTTTCCCAACTTCGATACGCCCTGCTCAGCCGCGGGAACCCGCGACGCACCACCATCGGCACGAGACGGGGCCCGCATGACGCTGTCTGTACGCAACGCAAATCCCGCGCCAGGAGGGTTGGTCGGCGAAAGTTGCGCGTCCCGGTTGGGGTCGGTTGAAGTCGTGTGGATGGGTGTGGATCAGCGGTGGATCAACGCCGGGCGAACCAGCCGCGCTTGCCGGCGTGGGCCGCGGCCCGGCCTTCGATGCCGGCCCAGTCGATCAGGGAGCGGGCCAGACGCTGCATGTCCTTGCCCGCGTGTGACTTGGGCGATTCGATCATGTACGGCACACGCGAGCGAACCGCCTGGAGGACTTTCTTATCCCGGCGGATGTGCCCGATCATGGGCATCTGGTAGCCGAGGAACCGATCGCAGACCCCGGCGATACGCTCGTGGACCTGCTCGGCCTCGCGCTCGTTGGCGACCTGGTTGATGATCAGCGAGAGCACCGGCGGGCGGGCGATCTCCGGCGAGGCGACCAGGACTTTGATCAGCGCGTAGGCGTCAGCGATGCTGGTCGGCTCCGGCGTGACGACGACCAGGCCGAGGTCCGCGGCCCGAACGAAGGCCGTGACCGAGGGGCCCAGGCCCGCGCTGGTGTCGATGAGGACCACATCGTTGCGGGCGTGCAGGGCTTCGAGGCTGCCGAGCAGGACATCCCGCTCGTGGTCCTCCAGCTCGCCCACGCGTCCGATGCCGACCGAGCCGGGGATCAGGCGGAACCCGCCCGGGGCGTCGACGGCGAGGTCTTCCAGGGTCAGCCCGGAGTCCGCGGTGGCGGCCTCCAGCCGGTGCTTGGGCATCATGCCGCAGAGAACATCCGCATTGGCCAGGCCGAGGTCGGCGTCCATGAGGACGGTGCGTCGGTTCTGGGCGGCCAGGGCGATGGCGAGGTTGACGGAGGTGGTGGTCTTGCCGACGCCGCCCTTGCCGGAGGCGATGGCGATCACAGGGATCCGCCGGGGGGGCGGGACATGGTTGGGGGGCTGTGTTTGGCCCGCGGGCGAACCCGTGGTGGATTGGCCGTCCCCCTTGTCGAGGGATTCGACCAGTTCGCGGAGGCGGGATGCCTGGTCACCCCCGGGCTGTTTGTCGGGGGTGTCGGAATGCAGCACGAACGCTCGGGTCATCAATCTCTCCCGTCGGACCCTCTGCCCAACACGCCGGGGCCGTCGAGGGCGAGCCTCGCCAGCCGGTCCGCGCGGGCCGGTTCGATGTCGTCGGGCACCTCCTGCCCGACCGTCACGAAGCTCAAGGGTAGCCCGATGCGTCCGGTCAGCCCGGCGATGGGGCCGGTGCAGACCGCTTCATCCAGCTTGGTGAGGATGCAGCGGTCCGGGCCGAGGGGCTTGAACCGCTCGGCGGTGCGGCGCATGACGGTGTCCCCCACCGTCGAGGCCAGGACGAGGTGGGTCTCGTCCGGGGCGGCGGCGGCGATGAAGGCCTTGAGTTCGTCGAGGCGCCGGGCGTCGTGCTGGGAGCGTCCGGCGGTGTCCACGATGATGACATCCATCGAGGCGAAGCCGTCGATCGCCTGGGCCATCTCGTCGGGCGTATTGGCGACCTTGAGCGGCAGGCCGATGATGCCCGCGTAGGTGCGAAGCTGCTCGACGGCGGCGATGCGGTAGGTGTCCGAGGTGATCAGACCGACGCGGCGCCCGTGACGCAGCTTGCAGGTCGCGGCCAGCTTGGCGACGGTGGTCGTCTTGCCCACGCCGGTCGGGCCGACGAGCGCGATGACGCGGGGTCGCCCGGTGGCGGTGGATGCCGAGAGGGCCAGCAGCGAGTCCGAGCGGGTCTCGATGGATGCCTCGATCTCGCGGAGAACGGCCTGTCGGACGACGAGGGTGTCGCGCAGTTCGGTCGAGTCCAGGCGGTCGCGGACGCGGGCCATGATCCGGTCGACGGTGTCCATCGGGGCGTCGTTGTCGAGCAGCTTGTTGATCGCGTCGAGCAGCGGGCCGGGCTCGACGCTCTCGGCGGCGCGAGGGTCGACCTTGCCCATGGCGACGGAGGTGCGCCGGGTGGACTCGAGGACCTGGCCCATCATCTTCTGGAGTTCGGCGATCTGGCCGCGGAGTTCGGCGGGGTCTTCGGCGCGGGGCTCGGGCGTGAGCGGCTCGGGCGGGCGGGGCGCGGCGACCTTGGGCTCGCGGACCTCGGCGTCCGGGCCGGGCCGGTCGGTGTGCCGATCCGCGGGCCTGTCGGGCAGGTCCCGGGACCGGTCGGCCGGAGGGCGGGCGTTGCCATCGCCGGGGGGCGGGGGCGGGGTGGCGTCGGCGATGCGGACCGGGGGGCGGGCGTCATCGCGGTGCAGGCGGGTGGCGATGGGCGTGCGGGCCATCGGGTCGGGCCGGGACCGGGCCGGTTCTGGCTCGGGGGGTTGGGAGGGGTGGGCGCGGGGGGATGCGCTGGCCGCGGGCTCGGGCCGGCGGGTGAGGACGGGCTTGGGCTCGACGACGGACGAGGCCCGCTGGACGACGACCTCGGCGGAATCGCGGGGCGCGGGCCGGGCGGGTGCGTTCCGGGTCGGGGTGGACCCGCCGGTGAGCACCGCCGCGCGGTCGTCGTCGAACTCGGGGGGCAGTCGGTCGCGCCGGGCGTGCTTGCGGGGTTTGGCGGACGGTTCGCCGGCGGAGGCGGTGATCTCGACCATGTTCTTGCCGCCGAGGCCGAACCAGGAGCCCACGCGGTAGGAGCGGGTATGAAGGATCATGGCGTCGGGCCCGAAGTCCTTGCGGACGGCGGCGAGGGCGTCGGCCATGGTGGGTGCGGTGAAGGTTTTGAGCTTCATGGGGTGGCCGTCCTGGCAGCGGGTTGCGTGATGCAGACTTTACCCGGGATCGGCGAGGGCTACCACTCTGGGTCGGGGTGGGTTCGGGGAAGGCTGCCTACCCCCCCGGTTTCGGGATTTCGCTGAGCGGGCCTATTCCGGGCAGCCAGCGATGAACTTGGTCAGGTACGCCGCGAGATCGAAGAAGTTGATCACGCCGAAGGGCTCGGTCAGGTCGGCGGCGGCGGCACCGGACTGGAACAGGTCCAGGTACGCCGCGAGGTCGGCGGGGCAGGGAATGAAGGAGGCGATGCGAAATGTCATAAAGCCATAGTTGCCGACGGGGAGCCCTTGAACGAAACTGTAGTAAAGATGGTCATCGAGCATGCTGTACAATGGAAGATCGCCAGCGGCGGATCCAACCACCCGAACATTGAGATTCGCGTGCCCAAACGGCGTCGAGGTCATCTGATAGGCTGTGCCGGAGACATCCAGCAGGCCGTAGGCCGACATGGTGTCTGGGTACTGGCCGACATCCCACATGAAGTAGTCGACAAGATCGCCGATGGTCTCCCCGCCGTGCTCGGGCCGACCGACCACTAGGGCCTTGTCCGATCGGTTCGGGAACAGCCACCAGCCTCCCTGGCCGTCGTTCTTTTCCGGGTCGTAGTACGCCGCTTTGAGCATCTCGCTGAAACTGGGAATCCAGTAGCGAGCCCCAGGCGCCGGGGTCAGGTCGTGCTGGGCGACCAGGTTGTCATCGAGGTAGAAGGTCGAGGTGTCGTAGACGCCGGTCTCGAAGGCCCATTGCTCATTGACCATGCCGTTGTGCAGCCAGTTGACATAGCGGGCGGCGTACTCCAGGCCCGGCGTGGTGGGACGGCGGCGGAGGCCGTCGGGCAGGATGTAGTTGGGGCGGCCGTCGGGGCCGGTGGGGTTGTGGGGGTCCTGGATGACCATGTCGCCCAGGAAGTTCATGTCCCAGGAGGGGCCGGTGTGATAGGGCCGGTAGGCCTGCACGAAGTCGAACCAGCGTTCGGCGGTGACGGGCGTGCGGGTGAGGCGGTAGGTGTGGTTGACCGTGCCGACGCCGGGGTCGTGGCCGATGGCCGAGGCGTTGCCCGGATTGCCGACGGTGACCCAGTCGAAGAGGTTGTCGGGCGAAGCCGCCAGAACAGGTGAGGCCAAAATACCCAGGGTGAGTGCGAGCGGTGCGATGCGCGGCATGGGGGCTCCTGTGCGGTTGGTTGTACGCATCGTCGGCGTTGGGGTTGATGCGCGGCTTGTTTTTCGTGGGATTCGCGGATCTGTGTGCTTGTGGGTGGTTGGGTCGTGGGTTGGGGGCGTGGCGCGTGACGCACCGGTTGCCCTTCGGGACAACCGGTGGCACCCGGGGAATGTGGCGCTTGACGCACCGGTTGCCCTTCGGGTCAACCGGTGGCACCCGGCGTGTTGACATCTGAAGAGTGGCCGGCTGGAAGCCGGCCCCACCAAGATCAGGCGACGGCGGCGGGTTGTTTGTCGGCGAGGGCGCCGACGAGGCCGACGGATTCGACCTCGATGCCGGGGATGACCTCGTTGTAGCCGAGCACGGCGAGGCCGGGGACATGGGGGCCGACGATCTGGTAGACGGTGGCGCGGACGGCGGGGGAGGCGATGACGACGGGCAGGCGGCCGCGGGCGGCGACGGACTGGAGTTGGGCGGTGACCTTCTCGGCGATCTGGCGGGCGATCTTGGCGGGCATGTGGAGGCTGGTGCCGTGGCCGCCGCGTTCGATGTAGGCGTCGATCTGGTCTTCGAGGGCGGGGTCGAGGGTGACGCAGGCGAGGGTGAGCTTGCCGTCGTCGTCGGGGGCGGCGTACTGGGCGCAAATGGTGCGGCGCAGGGCGTTGCGGACATACTCGACGAGGACATCGGCGTCCTGGGTGCGTGCGCCCCAGTCGGCGAGGGTCTCGAGAATGGTCTCCATGTCGCGGACGGGGACGCGCTCGCGCAGGAGGGACTGGAGGATCTTCTGGAGGTCGCCGAGCTTGACGACGCCGGGGATGGTGTCCTCGACGAGCTTGCCGGCCTTTTCCTTGAGGCCTTCGAGCAGGTTGTTGACCTCCTGGCGGGTGAGCAGCTCGTCGGCGTGGGTCTTGACGATCTCGGTGATGTGGGTGGCCAGGACGGAGGTCGGGTCGACGACGGTGTAGTTGCGGGCCTCGGCGCGGGCGCGCTGGGACTTGTCGATCCACCACGCGTCGAGGCCGAAGGCGGGCTCCTTGGTGGGGATGCCCTCGATGGGGCCGGTGGTCAGGCCGGAGTCCATGGCCATGAGCTTGCCGGTCTCGACCGAGCCGGAGGCGACGGGGTTGCCGCGGATCTTGACGCGGTAGTCGCCGGGGGGGAGCTGCATGTTGTCGCGGATGCGGACGGGGGGCATGACCATGCCGAGCTCGACGGCGAGCTGGCGGCGGACGGCGGAGATGCGTTCGAGCAGGTCGCCGCCCTGGACCGAGTCGATGAGCGGGACGAGGGCGTAGCCGACCTCGAGTTCGAGGACATCGACCTTGAGCAGGTCCTCGACGGGCGGCGCTTCGGGCTTGACGGCCTGTCGCTCAGCGGCTTCGAGTTCGGCGGCGTCATCGGCCTTGCCGCGTCGGGCGCGGTTGATGCCCCAGGCGATGATGGCCAGGCCGACGCCGGTGGCCATGAGCGGGGCCGTGGGCAGGGGCGTCAGGGCGAGCACGCCGACGAAGGTGGCGGTGATGTAGAGGCCGGTGGGCTGGCTGGAGAGCTGGCCGGTCAGTTCGTTGCCGAGGTCGGCCTTGGAGCCCGAGCGGGTGACGATGAGGGCGGCGGCGATGGAGATGATGAAGCTGGGGATCTGGCTGGTCAGGCCGTCGCCGATGGTCAGGGTGGTGAAGACCTCGGCGACCTGGCCGGCGGGCCAGCCTCGTTCGATGACGCCGATGGCGAAGCCGCCGGCGATGTTGATCATGGTGATGATGATGCCGGCGATGGCGTCGCCCTTGACGAACTTGGAGGCGCCGTCCATGGCGCCGTAGAAGTCGGCCTCCCTGGAGATTTCCTCGCGGCGTTCGCGGGCCTGCTCCTCGGTGAGCATGCCGTTGGTCAGCTCGGCGTCGATGGCCATCTGCTTGCCGGGCAGGGCGTCGAGGGTGAAGCGGGCGGCGACCTCGGCGATGCGACCGGCGCCCTTGGTGACGACCATGAACTGAACGATCATGAGGATCAGGAAGATGACCACGCCGACGAAGAGCGAGTTGCCGGCGACGAAGGTGCCGAAGGCGCTGATGACCTTGCCGGCCACGCCCATGGCCTCCTCGGGGCTGGCGGCGTCGGCGGTGAGGATCAGGCGGGTCGAGGCGATGTTGAGGACGAGGCGGAAGAGGGTGGTGGCCAGCAGGAGCGAGGGGAAGACGGAGAACTCCAGGGCCTTTTTCATGTAGATGGTCGTCAGCAGGATGATGACGGCCAGGGAGATGTTCAGGCTGATGAGGATGTCCAGCATCGCCGGGGGCAGGGGCACCAGGATGACCGTCATCAGCATGATGAAGCCGACGGGCACAAGCAGGCCGCGGTAGCGGTCGATGCGCTCGGTGATCAGGGTGATCGGGCTGGTCGGTGCGGCTTCGGACATGGCGGGTCAGACTCGGTCAGGCTCCTGCGGGGACGGGCTTGTTCGTCGCGTCGGGTCGGGTCTTCTGGTCTGGCCGGGCCGGTGCGCGGCCGTCGAGGCGGTAGACATAGGCGAGGATCTCGGCGACGGCCTCGTAGTGCTCGGGCGCGATCTCCTGACCGATCTCGACGCCCCAGTAGATCGCGCGGGCGAGCGGCGGGCGTTCGACGATGGGCACATCGTGCTTGCGGGCGAGCTGGCGGATGCGCAGGGCGATCTCGTCGGCGCCCTTGGCGGTCAGGCGGGGGGCGTTCATCACGCCGGATTCGTACTTGATGGCGACGGAGAAGTGCGTGGGGTTGGTGATGACGACATCGGCCTCGGGCACGGCCTGGCCGACGCGCTGCATGGCGATCTCGCGGGCCATCTGCATGCGTTTACCCTTGATCTGCGGGTCGCCTTCCATGCTGCGGCGTTCGTCCTTGACCTGCTGCTTGGTCATCTTGAGATCCTGGGTGTGCTGCCAGCGCTGGTACATGTAATCGATCAGGGCGATCAGCAACATCAACGCCAGCAGGATGATCATGAGGATCACGAGGAGCCGCGCCCCCACGGTCAGGGCCCCGGCGGCCGTCAGGGCGGGCAGGGACGCGATCGCCTGGGCGTTGAGCAACGCGAGCAGATACGCGACGCCGATGACCACCGTGAGCTTGATCGTGTTCATGACCGTCTTCATCAGCCCACGCTTGCCGAAGACGCGCTTGAAGCCCTTGATCGGATCGAGCTTGTTGAGCTTGGGGCGGATCGGCTCGGGTGTGACGTTCCAGCCGACCTGAATGAACTGGGAGACGAAGCCGAAGAGCGCGGCCACGGCGAGCACGGGGATCAGGATGAGGGCGGCCTGACCGAAGACCTGACGGGCGGACTCGGCCATGCTCGGCACCGTCATGTGAACGCCGGAGGCGTCGGCGGTGAGCATGGCCCGGATCATGCCGGCCATCGAGCTGATGATCATGCCGCCGAAGGCGATGAGGATGACCATCGAGCCGAACAGGGTGATCACGCCGGAGAGGTCCTGGCTCTTGGGGATCTGGCCCTTGTCGCGGGCCTCGCTGCGGCGCTTGCTGGTTGGCGCTTCGCTGCGTTCGCCGAGGTCGTCAGCCATGGGCGCCCTCCCCCACCCCTCGCAAGGCCAGCGAGTGGACCCAGCGGGAGAGCAGCTCGAGGGTGTCCATGATCTCGTCGCCGGCGACCGATCCGACCGCACCGATCGAGAGGGCCAGCATCAGCAGCCCGGCGATGATCTTGGCGGCGAAGCCGATGCTCATGATGTTGATCTGCGGCATGGTCTTCATCACGAAGCCCATCGCGATCATCAGCATCGAGACCACGACCATGACGGGGGCCGCGACCCGCATCGCCAGCTCGAAGCCAGAGGCGAGCACCGCGAGCATCAGGTCGAGGGGCAGGTCCCCGGCGTGGAACATGCCGATAGGCGCGGTGGTGAACGAATGGGCCAGCGTGGCGAAGAGGATGTCCATGCCTCCGATGGCCATGAAGATGAAAATCGAGAGATAAAAGAGGATGTCGCCGACGACCGAGCCGTTGGTCTCCAGCTCGGGGTTGTAGCTCTCGGCCAGGGCGAGGCCGATCTGATAGCCCATGACATACCCGCCCATCTGGATCGCAAGCAGCGGGATGGCGGCGATGAGCCCGATGGCCACGCCGATGAGCAGTTCGGCGAAGAGCAGCGGGACCAGTTCGGCCACGCTGACGGTCGCCGATGCGTCGATCGGCGGGACGAACGGGTAGATCGCCACCGCGAACATGAACGCGAGCAGGGCGCGGAACTGGAACGGGACATTCGCGCTGGACAGCAGCGGCGTGAAAATGAACAGCCCGGTCAGGCGGATCACCACCATGAGCAGGGGGAGCACATGGTCCAGGATGGGCTCAAGACTGGGCATGCATCAGAACAGGGAGAGCATCTCTCGGGTGAACGCCGTGAGCAGCTCGATCATCCATGGCATCAGGATGACCGCGACGACCACGATGATGATAATCTTGGGAACGAAGGTCAGCGTCTGGTCCTGGATCGAGGTGACCGACTGGAAGAGGCTGACGACCAGACCGATCATCATGCCCGCGAGCAGGAGCGGCACGGCGATGGTCAGGACGATCATCAGCGTGTTGCGGATCAGATCAATGGCGGTCTCAGCGGTCACGGCGGGTTCTCCAGAATGGCCGCCTGGACGGCGGGGGGATCGGGCGGAGCGGCTCGTCGTGCCGGACCTTCCACGCGACGCAAAGCAGAGCCCCAGCGGTGACCGCGCTGGCGCGCACGCTGGTCCCCTCGACCACGAAACTGTCCAGGAGCGAGCCGACAATGAGCGTCCAGCCGTCCACGAGCACGAACAGCATGAGCTTGAAAGGCAGCGAGATCATCACCGGGGGGAGCATCATCATGCTCATGCTGATGAGCAGGCTGGCGATCACCATGTCGATCACGAGGAACGGCAGGTAGACGCGGAATCCCATCAGGAACGCCGTCTTGAGTTCGCTGAGCATGTAGGCGGGGACGAGCGAGATCGTGCTGATGTCCTCCCGGGTCATGTTCTGCGGCTCGGAGGTGTCGACGCCCTGGTAGTTGAGCACCATGTAGAGGCTGGACCAGTTCCCGGTGGCTTCGATCTGATCGAACATGAAGTCACGGACGGGCTGGACGCCGCGCTCCCAGAGCACATCGACGGAGCGGATCTCGCCCTGCTGGTAGGGCACGACCGCCTCGGCCCAGACGCGGTCGATGGTCGGCTTCATCACCAGGGCGGTCATGAACAGGGCCAGCCCGGTGATGACCTGCGCGGGCGGCAGCGACTGGGTGCCCATCGCCTGACGCAGTAGGGCCAGCACGACCATGATGCGGACGAAGCTGGTGGTCATCAGCATGATCGACGGGACCAACGCGACCACCGTCAGCAGCAGCATGATGTTGATCGCCACCGACAGGCCGGGGCCGTCGTCCGTGATCGGCTCGCCCGGCACCGCGGGCGGGCGGAAGGCCGAGCCGAGGTCGGATGCGCCGCCCATCACGGCCCCGGCATCGCCGAGCGCCCGGAGCGGGTTGAAGTTCGGCTCGGCGCCGACCGGGGCGCGGGTCGCCGGGGCGGACACGCCCGCGTCGGCCGGGCTGGGGCCCAGAGACTGGGCCGTCGCCGCGGGCGAGGCCAGCACAAGGAGGCAAGCCAAGATGGTCAGGCCGCGTCGGATCACCGGCCACCCCCCCCGGCTGCGGTTCGCATGGCTTCCAGGCGCTGGCGGATGGTCGCGGGCATCTGACGATCGGCGTGGGTGTCCGGCCGGGTGCGGACCCGCACCGGCTCGGATCGATCGTCCCAGTCGGGCTGGTCATCGAACTCCCGCAGGGTGCGCTCGAAGGAGCGGGCGATGGATTCACCCGCCTCGTCACGCGCCTTGACGAGCACGGACGCGACATCCTCGGGGTCGTCGAGCTCACACAGCACCGCCATCCTGCCGCCCGAGGAGCGGGTTCCGGCGGACATCGAGCAGAGCAGTACCCGGCGGTCGAAACGCAGCACCACCAGGGTCTGGCGCGCCGCGATGGGGTACCGGGCGAGGACCTCGACGATGCCCGCGGGGGCCCGGCCGCCCGCGCCGACCGAGCCGGCCAGCCCGCCGGACATCCGGGATGCCTTGCGGAACACCCACGAGAGCGCGAGGATCAGCAGGAGCACGCCGCCGAGCGCGGTGACGGTGCGGACGAAGCCGACGCCGCCTGCGCGGGGTTCGGCGTTGGGGTTGACCAGCGGGGTTTGCGGACGCGGGTCGGGTGGCGGAGCGCCGAGCGGCGTGCGTGTCGGTTCCTGCGAAGCGGACGGGGATGAAACGGTCTGGGCTTCGGCCTGCATCGGGGCCGGATCCCGCCCGGGAACATCGCCCAGCCCCGGCCCGATCTGGGCGACGGCGGGCAGAGCGACCAGGAGGACGCCCAAAGAGAGAATGCGGCTGACGGGGGTCTGGATCATGGGCGCCATCCTGGCGGTTTACAGGCGGCTCCGCCGCCCGGTGGGTCTGGGCTAGGTCCGGGCACGCCGGATGGGTCAGTTCTTCGTCTCGGCCCCCGGGTCGAGGATCTCGTTGATGCGGACGCAGAAGTTGTCGTTGAGCACGAGCACCTCGCCGCGAGCGACATGCCGGTCGTTCACGAACACATCCACCGGATCGCCGGCGAGCTTGTCGAGCTCCACGACCGCGCCGTCGCCGAGCTGGAGCACGTCTTCGACATACATCCGGGTGCGGCCGAGCTCGATCCGCACTTGCAGCTGGACATCGGAGAGCAGGTCAAGGGTTTCCTTCTTGCCCTTGGTCAGCGAGGCGCCGAGATCCTGAAAACTGAAGGCCGACGCCGCGGAGGCATCCGGCTTGCCCGCCGCCGACGCGGGCTTGGGCGTTCCGGGCGCTGAGCCGGCGGCCGCCGCGTCAACGCCGGATTTGACCTGGTTGATCGCGGCCATGGCCGCGGCGAGCGCGGCTTCGGAAGCGGGGTCGGCATCGGGGGAAGACTCGATGTCCTTGGCCGCCCGGGCGGCGGTCTCGCCGACCTCCTCAACGGCATCCTCGGCCGACTCGGCGGGTGAATCACCCGGGTTCGGCGCGTCCGGCTGGGGGTCGGGCTGGTCGTTCTGGTCTTTGGGCTCTTCTTGGGCCATGGCGCTCTCCCGGCATCCTGCTCGGCGCACGAAACGGCGAGGGCCGATCCTCGGCCTGTCCGCTTATCGGTCCGGGGGAGCGGGGTGGCTCCAACTTTGCGCCAGATCGCGCGGAGATGGCACGGACGCGCAAGTTCTGCCGAGCCTCATCTGGATCAAGCGTCCGCCGGGAAGCCCTTGCACTCGGAGATGATCACCCGCTCCACGCGGGGGATGCCGTCCGGGTCGGTGCCGAAGATCTCGTTGATATAGGTGGTGACCTGGCGCTGGATGGTCTCCAGGCCCGGCTCTCGCAGGTGCCGGTCGTGGGCACGACGGAAGATCAGGGCGATGCCTTCCTTGATCGTGGCCTGATCGCGTTCCTGGATCCGCCGGACCTCGGCGACATTCTTCTGGCGGACCCGAAGGAAGATCTCGACCCGCCACTCCCAGACCCGCCCGGTCTGCATGTTCTGGAAGGTGTCGTTGACCAGCAGCACCTCGACCGGGGCGTGCTCGCCGGCCATTTCCTCGCCGAAGAGTTCGGCCTGCGCGGCGGACGGCCCGCCCCCGAGGAGCTTGACCGCGCCGATCACGACAACCGCCTCGAGCAGCATGATGCCCGCGATGACGACCGGGAGCTTCTTGCCCTTCTTCTCGCCCGACTGGTTGTTGCTGCCCTCTTCTGCCATGGGACGCTCCAGGGGTGGTCAGTTACCCGAGCCTGTGAAGTTCGGGTCCGGGTGGACCTGCTCGATCGTCCGGCCGGACTGATAGATCTGAACTCGGCGATTCACGCCGTCGTCTTGCCCCGGCCCCGCCGCGAGGACCATGGGTTCGTGGTCGCCTGCCGACTCAGTCCGCAAGATCGCGGCGTCCACGCCGCATTCTCGGACGAGGAAGTCCGTGACGGCGTTGGCCCGACGGAAGGCCAGCTCGTCGTGGCTGTAGCCCTGGCGGCGGTCCTCCATGCCCCAGGCGTGGCCGACGACCCGGGTGATGTACCGCAGGCCCCGGATCTTGGGCGCGACCTCGTTGCGGAGCATCTCCCGCCCGGTGCGGCTCAGATCGGCGCTGCCGGGCTCGAAGATGATGGAGCCGCCGATGGCGTGCAGCGCGCCCTCCTGGATGATGGCCGACTTGTCCTGGCGCCCGACGACGGAGGGGTCGATGTCCTCCTGGGTGTTGCGGAGATCGCCGTCCCGCTTGGCCTTTTCGCGGAAGAAGTTGACCATCGAGTTGTTGGTCGAGTCGCGGACCTGGCTGACGCCCATGCCGCCCTGGACGCCGAGCGCCTCCTTGATGGCGTCGAGCACCTTCTGGTACTCGCGGGGCTGCTTGAGTTCCGAGAACGCGGCGAGGAGGATGAAGAAGGTCAGCAGCAGCGACATGAGGTCGCCATAGGTGACGACCCATTCCGGGACCTCCGCCTTGGGGCGCGGCTTGCGTTTGGCCACGAGCGGGCTCCTCTCAGGCGGCCTCGGCCGCCATGATCTCGGCCCTGCGGCTCGGGGGCAGATAGGTCAGAAGCTTGCTCTCGACCACGCGCGGGTTGTCGCCGGACTGGATCGCCATGACGCCGGCGATGATGATGGTCTTGAGCAGGACCTCTTCCTGGTCCTTGAAGTACAGCTTGTCGCTGATCGGGCTGGCGAACGCGTTGGCGATGACCGCGCCGTAGAGGGTGGTGATCAGCGCGATGGCCATGGCCGGGCCGATGGACGAGGGATCATCCATCGACGCGAGCATGAAGATCAGGCCGAGCAGGGTCCCGATCATGCCGAACGCCGGGGCGTACTTGGCGAACTGATCGAGGACCATCTTGCCCTGCATGTGGCGTTCCATCAGGCCCTCGAGCTCGGTCTCCATGATGACCTTGATCAGCTCGGGGTCGGTGCCGTCGATGGCCATCTTGATGCCGCGGACGATGAACTCGTCCTTCATGTCCTGGACATGGTTCTCGAGGCTGAGGATGCCCTCGCGGCGGGCGATCTCGGCGTACTTGACCAGATCACGGATGGCCTCGGCGGGATCGGTGTTCTGCCCGAAGATGGCCTTCATCACCAGCTTGGGAAGGGAGAGCGAGCGTGCGAGGGGGAACGCCGCGACCACCGCGCCGATCGAGCCGCCGAAAACGACGATCAGCGAGGGGATGTTGATCAGTCCGAGGGGGTTACCGCCGCCCAGAATGATGGCCACCGTCACCGCGATGAACGCAACGCACAGGCCGATGATGGTGCCAAAGTCCACGGGCCGACCTCCCTGACTCGCCCGGAACAGACCGGACGCGGCCGTGCGCTTCATCGGCCCCCGGAGGATGGTTCTTGACGCGGGGAACGCGGTTCCTGGGCGTTCGCGGCCGTCAGTCGGCACAACCGGGTGTCAGGTCGGCGGGGTCACCGCCCGGAGCAGGCGTCCGTACTCGATCACGCGGGCCACGATCTCCTTGACGGATTCTCGGACGATCAGGTGTTCCCCGGTGACCAGCGTGATGACCGTGTCGGGATTCTGCTCGACGGTGCGGATCAGGTCCGCGTTGAGCACGAACGGCTGGTTGTTCAGTCGGGTCACGCTGATCATCGGCTCGTCCGTCTGGGTGATTCCGGCCGGCGGCGCCGGCTCCGAGGTTATCGGCCAAGCACCAGGAGCTGCTGCATCAGTTCGTCCGCCGTGCGGATGACCCGCGAGGAGGCCGAGTAGCCGGTCGAGGTCAGGATCATCTGTGTGAACTCTTCCCCGAGATCCACATTGGACATCTCCAACGCGCCGGCGATGATCAGGCCCGATCCGAGCGTGCCCGGGGCGGCGACTACGGCGGGCCCGGAGTTGGGACCCGTCTCGAACAGGTTGCCGCCCGCGTCGATCAGACCCTCGGGGTTGGTGAAGTTGGCCAGAACCACCTTGCCCAGCGTCCGGGTCGCGCCGTTCGAGAACCGCCCGACGATCGTGCCGTCATCGCCGACGCCGAAGGCGCTCAGCGTGCCGGGGGGCAGGCCGTCCCAGTAGACGCCCTGCATCGCGCTCTTGGTCGCCGTGGAGGTCAGTTGGCCGGCGCTGTCAAGGAAGCTCAGCGAGAAACTCAGCGGCTGGTTGGCGCCGGTGTTGTTGCGGTCGATGGTGACATTGATCTCGGAGTTGCCCGGATCGATCTGGCCCTGGGTGTTGAACCGCAGCAGGCCGTTGCCCAGCGCGATCGCCAGGTCGGTGTCGTCCTCGGACTCGAGGTAGTAGCGCCAAACGGGCCCGCTGTTGGGTGTTTCCTCGAGCACCATGGTGACATCGAAAGTCACCGACGCACCGAGCGAGTCGTACACCACCATCGTCGTTCGGACGGACTCGCCGTCCGACGCGTGGGCCTTGTCGGTGTTGAACGCCGGGCCGCGGGAGACCCCGGCCGCGTCGAGCACCACCAGGTCACCCGGGCGGATGCGCAGATCGTTCTCCGCGCCGGTGTTGCCGACGATTGAGATGATGCCGGTGGCCGGATCCACGGTGATGCCCGGGGTCGACCCGTCCGGGTTCGGGCCGCCGGTCTGCTGGATGCCCATGGCGGCGGTGAGGAAGTCGAGCAGGTCCTGCACGGTCGTCGCGGGAGTGATGTCGAGTTCGGCGGTCGGCAGGCGGGTGTCGCCCTTGGTCGCGCCGGTGAGGCGGAGCCGCTCGCCGGCCGCGAAGGCGGGCGTGCCCGAGCCCTGGGCGTTGGGATCCTCGATGGCGGTCAGCGCGGTCCCGGCGGTGATGAAGCCGCCGCCGACCGCGGAGAGGCCGTTGCTCGCGTCGGCGAGCAGGTTGATCAGGCTGCCGCGGGTGGCGATATCGCCCTCGGAGTTGAGGTTGCCGGCGATCACCGCGTTCTGGGTGGCCTCGGCGATGGTGCGCTTGCCGATGGGGATATTGATCGGGACGAGCTGGCCCTGCTGGATGTTGAAGTTCTCATCGGCCATGAAGCCCATGAGCCGCTCGCCGCCCACGGTGATCAGGTTGTCCTCGGGATCCTGGCGGAAGCTGCCGGCGCGGGTGTAGTAGGTCTGGCCCTCACGCTGCACGACAAAGAAGCCGGATCCGTCGATCGCCATGTCGCGCAGGTCACCCGTCGCCGCGAACGCTCCGTTGTTGAAGTTGCGCTGGATCCCCGCGACGGCCACGCCGTTGCCGACCTGCCGGGGGTTTGTCCCGCCCATGACTTCCGAGGGCGAAGAGCCAAAAGAGAAGTTGCGGCTGAAGAGCGACTCGAACATCATCTTCGAGCTTTTGAACGCCGTGGTGTTCACATTCGCGACATTGTTGCCGATGACATCAAGCTTGCGGGCGTGGGCATTCAGCCCCGAAAGTCCGGTGAAGAGCGCGGTGGTCGACGCCATGTGAGGCTTCCTCCGTCAGGTTGATTCCCGGCCCTCCCGGGCCAGCGTGTGGATCAGGGACGCGTTTCGCACAACGCGTGCCGGTCCGGACGAGGGCCGCGGCTCTTCGCTCGGGCCGCCTGCGTCCCGGATGACCACGCCGTCGATCCCGGTGATCACCTTCTCTTGCGCGTCCGGCGCATCGATGATCGCGCGGGCGTCGACATCGAGCCGGAACATGCGCTCCCCGAGCATCACCAAGGCACGGTCGACCCCCTCGGCCGCGGCGGCGTCCGCCGCGTCGGACAGGCGGGCGTGGATCGCTTCGTCAACCGACCCGCGGATGGCCGGCGGGATCCGCACCGGAAGGTCGCTGCGCACCGAACCGGCGGCGGCTCGGTCAAGCAGGCCGGGGAAGTCGAGCGTGGTGCGCCCAGGCGGGGCCTGCGGATCGGGCGAACCCACCGGACGCACGCCGCCGGCGAGCAAACGCAGCAGGCTGGGACCATCAGCGCCCATGGCTCAGCGGCCCGGCGCGCCCGCGGGACCAACCAGCTTCTCCTGCTTGGGGGCGCTCGGATTCGATGGCCCGACCGGCGTGACGTCGCCCGGACCGACAGGGCGATGCGCGTTGCCGCCCGGTCCGGGGGGGGCCGGGTCAACCGGATCGGTCGGTCCGGGCGGGTTGGTCGGGTCCGTCGGGCCGGGCGGGTTGAGCGGCCCGACGATTTCGTCAACCTGCGAGAAGAACATGCGCGAGCCATCGAAGAGGTTCAGCACCGGCCCCTCGGCCGTCTGCGACACCGAGATCACCAGATCGGCCACGCGCCGGTTGTCCAGCGAGATGCCCGAGACAAGGCTGCCGATCAGCCCCGCCGCGGCGGCCAGCTCGTTCTGGCGCACCAGCGCGGTCAGCTTATTGGTCATCTGCGTGTCAGCCTCGATCGACCGGATCGTTGCGAGCTGCTGGAGCATCGCCTGCGAGTCGTTGGGCTGGAACGGGTCCTGGTTGGTCAGCTCGGTAAAGATGATCTGGAGGAACTGACCGCTGGTCAGCTCATTGAACGCGCTCGGACCGACCTGGTTCCGCGGCGCAGACGACGAGAATCCGGAGATGTCCATGGCTTGCCTCCACCGCGGTCAGGCGACCGCGTCGATGCCCAGTTCTGTCCAGATGCCTTGCGAAGCCCATGCGGGCGACGCGTCGGGATCGGTGTTGTTCGGTTCTTGCCCTGATGAACGGTTCGTGACCCCTGCGGGGTTCGGCCGGCCCTGCGGGTTCCGCGCGTCGGCGTCGGAGCGGGAGCGGCCCGCCAGGTCCGGCTCGGCCCGCTCGATCTCGATGGACTCGACACGCACGCCGCGGGACTCCAGGGCCGATCGGAGCGACTCGATGCCGGACTCGAGTGTGCGGCGTGCCGCGTCCGTCGTCGCGCTCATGCTGGCGCGGACCGAGCCCTGGCGTGTTTCCATCCTCACGCGGACCTCGCCGAGCTGTTCGGGACGCAGCACGACGGTCATCCGCCCGCCCCCCTGCGTGAGCATCGACGCGAGCCCGCGCTGCACCGCGTTGAGGACACGCTGGCCGGTCTCGGAACGAGCCTGCTCCTGGCTCTGCTGCGACTGGGACGCACGTTGACCGGTTTCCGCACGGGCCGTGCCTGCGCGTTCGATGCCCGCGACCGCCCCTCGGGTCGCCTCGGCCGAACCGGTCAGGCGTTCGAGGCGGGCGACACGCCCGGCTAGCTCCGCGGCAGAAAGCCCTTCGTTTCGCTGCCCCGACAGGGGCTGGCTTGCCGCGGCCGCCACGCCCGAGCGTGCGGCCTCGGCGGCGCGGGCCGCACCGGCCGCGTCCGATGATGCCGGTTCGAGTGGCTGATTGCCCGGCGCCGGGTTCGGTCCGGTGATCTGCGGCTGGCCGGGGCCGTTGGTGTTCGTCGGTGCGTTCGCGCCGTTGAGCCGGTTTTCCATCGAATCCGGCCCGCCGGATCCCCCCGGCTCGCCCGGCCCGGTCACGGTGGCGGAGAGGTGCGGGTTGGGCTGCGTCGCGGTGAGGAGCTGACCGTTCGTCCCCGGGTGCTTGTCGGGGTCTTTGGGACGGATCATTTCCTGCTTGGCGACCGCGGCGAGGTCGACCTCCGCCGCGTGGGTCAGCTCCCGCGCGATGGCGTCGACGCCGTACCACCCGGCGTGCCCCGGCGGAGTCTCAGGGTGCTGCTCGGCATCTTCCTCGCCATCGTGCACGGCAGCGTCGGCGTCCGACCCGCCCGCCGCAGCATCATGGTCGTCCGCTTCATCCCGGGCGGTTGCCTGGGGCTCGGGCTTGGTTCCATCGGATTCCGGGCGTCCCGAGGCTCGCCCGGCCATCAGTTCACCGAAGTCGGCACTGATTGCACCTGTGGAGCGCAGGAGCGGCGCGGTCTGGGGCCGCAACTGCGCGAGCATCGGGCTGTGATTCGTCGTCGGGTTCGCCTTCATCCGCCATTCACTCCGGACGCCACGGGTTCCAGCCCGCGTGTCCGGAGTGATTCAAGCAAATCGGCTGCCAGTTCGACCTCGCCGCCCTTGACGAACTCGGTCATGACCCGGGCGCGGTGGCGTTCGTCGAAGGCCGCCAGGTAGGAGATGACCTCCTCGGCCTTGCCGTCCTGGATCATGGCGGTGAACACCGGGCGAACATCCGCCGGACGCATCCCGCTGAAGACCTCGAGCGATTTGCGGAAGTATTCGGCCCCGTCGATCGCGTAGAGGCGATCTCGCATGGCGTGGAACTCGGCCACTTCCCGCTCGAACTCCGTCCGGTCCCGCTCGAGCATCTGACGCTGCTGGCGGAGCTGGGTCTGCAGATCGCGGACCTCGCGGCGCAGGCGTTCCAGCCGTTCGCGGTCGGTCTGGGTCATCTCGATCCGGTCGCGGTTGCGCAGGTCGGTGTCCCGGATATCGCCGTCCGTGGGCGGCTCGGCCTCGGGCTGGGCCTGGGCGGCCTTTCGCTCGGCCTCGATCCGCTCGGTTCGGGCCTGGGCCGGCTCGCCGAAGATGGCCGTCGCTTCCAGGATCCGCTCACGATCGATGCGCCCGTCCGACAGCAGCCACCCCGCCAGGCCGAGCAGGGCCAGCAGATTCACAAAGGACAGCACGCCGACGATGGTCATCAGGTTCTTCATGGCTCACCCCGTGCTCGCATCACCATCAGATCGTCCAGTTCGATCGCTTCCCTGCGGTTCTGCTCGTCTCGGAACCGGGCGAGATCCCGTTCGCGGAGCAGCTCCATCGCCCGGCGCCGGGCGGCCAGGCGGACCAGCTCCGCCCGGGCGGCCTCCAGCCGCTTCATGACGCCGACCAGTTCAAGCACGCCGCGCCGGGCCTCCTGGTCATCACGGAGGGTGGCCCCGGCCTGGAGTCGGGCGCTGCTGAGATCCACCCGTCCGCCGGCGAGAAGGTCGGCGACCTCATGCCGCCCGGCCACGATCCGCTGCTGGCAGGCGCGGATCCGGTTCTCCAACGCCAGCTTCTCGCGTTCGAGCACGGCCACCACCCGCATCTGGGCCTGCTCCTCACGCTCGCGCTGCGAGAGGACGGGTTCGAGCCTGAATCGGAAGCGGGGCACGGTTCAGATCCTCCTGGTCAGCCCGCCCGGCCGCGGGGCTGGGCCTGGGGCTGCTGGGCGGCACGCATGCGCCGACGCTGCTCGATCATCTCGCCGGACTGCAGCGCCAGCTTGACCATCATCGACAACGCCTGCTCGAACCGGCCCGGCTCGTCGGAACGCTGACGGAGCAGCTCGTTGAGCGGCTCGCTCAGGTCGATCGCCGTGTCAGCCTCGGGGTCCGCCCCGGTGGCGTAGGCCCCGATCTGGACCAGCTCCTCGATCTCCCGGTACTTGGCGAGCAAACGCAGGAACTGCTGCCGGGCCGCGGCGTGGGACTGGTCCATGATCTGCCCGGCGACGCGGGAGACCGAATCGAGCACATCGACCGCCGGGAAGTGCCCTCGCTGGGCGAGCTTGCGCGAGAGGACCACATGCCCGTCGAGGATGCCCCGCGCCGCGTCGGCGACGGGCTCGGTCATGTCGTCGCCCTCGACGAGGATCGTATAGAGCCCGGTGATCGAGCCGCCCCCGGAGGTCTCCGAGACCTCCACCGCCCCGGCGCGTTCGAGCAGCACCGCCATGTTCGTGAACACGCTGGGCGTGTACCCCTTGCTGGCCGGCGGCTCCCCCACCGCCAGACCGATCTGCCGGCCCGCGTGGGCGAAGCGGGTCACCGAGTCCATCATGAGCAGGACATTCTTGCCGCGGTCGCGGAAATACTCGGCCGCGGCGCAGGCGAAGCGGGCGGCGCGGATGCGCATCAGCGGGGACTCGTCGCCGGTCGAGACCACCACGACGGACCGCGCCAGACCCTCCCGGCCGAGCGCATCGTCGATGAACTCGCGGACCTCGCGGCCTCGCTCGCCGATCAGGGCGATGACGGACACATCGGCGTCGGTGCCGCGGGCGATCTGGCCGAGCACGGTGCTCTTGCCCACGCCGGGCCCGGCGAAGACGCCGAGTCGCTGGCCACGCCCGACGGGGGTCATCAGATCGATGGCGCGCACGCCGGTTCGCAGCGGCTCGGTGATCCGCCGGCGGACCATCGCCCCGGTCGGCTCCGGGTCGAGCGGGCGGAGCACGGTCTCGGTGATCGGGCCGAGCCCGTCGATCGGCCGGCCCAGGCCGTCGATCACCCGGCCGAGCAGGCGGTCGCCCACGCCCGCGGCCTGGTGCACGCGTTCGAGTTCGACGGGCGCGCCGGGCACGATCCCGCCGGTGCCCCCGAGCATCATGACCACCGCGTGCGCGTGGTCAAAGCCCACAATCTCGCCACGGACGACGCCCGAGCCACCAAGCCCCACACGCACGAGCGAACCGACGGGCGCGGGCAGGTCACCGGCGAGGACGGTCAGCCCGCGCACGGCGCGGACGCGCCCGGTCAGACCGAGCGGTTCTGCGGAGCGGACCGCGTCAAACTCTGCGGAGAAAAGCCTCACGCCGCGTCACCCCGCGCCTCGCGCCCGATGCGGATCGATGCACCGGCGGGGAGCAGGGCCGAGACAATCCGGTCGATCTGGGCGCCGATCTCCGCGTCGACACGGCCCCCCTCCTCCGTGGCCGCCACGCACGAGCCGCGCGTGAGCGACGGGTCGGGGCGCAGTTCCGCGTGCCTGCACTGCTCGAAACGCGTCACAATCGCGGGTAGTTCGGCGTTCGCGAGCGCCAGATCGTCCGGGTGCACGCGAAGCACGAGGCTGGTCGGGCGGGCGATCACGCCGAGTATCGCCTCCATCTGGGCCAGCACCACGCTCGCGTCCAGCTCGACGGCACGGCGCGTCACGCACGACGCAACCTCGGCCGCCAGCTGCACGATCTCCACACGGGCCGCCTGCAACATGGCGTCGCGGTCTCTCTCGAACGATTCGAGCGCGCCCGTCCACGCGCGGGCCGCCGCGGCCAGGGCCTCGGCGTGTTCTGCGCGGGCTGTCCGGAGCCCCTCTTCCCGCCCCACTTCGATCCCTTCGGTGCGGCCCTGCTCGAAACCGGCCTTCCGGCCCTCCTCGCGGGCGCCCGCGATCAGCCGTTCACGCTCCTGACGGGCCTCGCGGACGATCTTCTCGGCCTCTGATTTCGCCGAGGCGATCATCGCCTCTCCGCGGGCGCCCAGGTCGCCGAGATTCATCACCAGCGCGTTGCGCGTGCACTGCTCGAGATCGGCCCGCCGGATCATGCCCATCGCTCACGCTCCCTCGCCGGTCAGACCAGCATCTCCGACTCGCCGCCGCGGCCCTCGATGATGACATCGCCGGCCTCCTCGAGGCGGCGCACGATATCGACGATGCGCTGCTGCGAGGCCTCGACATCCGAAACGCGGACCGGGCCCATGAACTCCATGTCCTCCTTGATGAGGTTGCCGGCCCGCTCGGACATGTTGGCGAAGATCTTTTCCTTAAGTTCGTCCGACGCGGTCTTGAGGGCGAGCGCCAACTCGTCGTTCTCGACCTCCTTGAGGACCGCCTGGATGCCCTTGTCGTTGACAAGCTTGATGTCCTCGAAGACGAACATCAGGCGCCGAATCTCCTCGACCAGATCGGGATCGTCGGCCTCGAGGCCCTCCATGATGCTCTTCTCGGTGGCGCGGTCGGCCAGGTTGAGGATCTCGGCCACGGTCGGCACGCCGCCGGCCTTCTCGGTGGCCTGCATCAGCATGCTCGACAGGCGGCTCTCCAGACCCTGCTCGACCTCGCGGATGACCTCCGGGTTGGTCTGCTCCATGTTGGCGATGCGCTTGATGACCTCGAGCTGTTTCTGCATGGGCAGGCCGACGAGGATCTCGGAGGCCTTGTGGTGCGAGAGGTGGCAGAGGATCAACGCGATGGTCTGCGGGTGCTCGTCCTGGATGAAGGTCAGCAGGTTCTCGCTCTCCGCACGCTGCAGGAAAGAGAACGGGGTCTTCTGCACCTGCGTCTGGATCTGGCCCAGGACACGCTCGGCGATGCCCGCATCCAGCGAGTTGAGCAGCAGCTCCTTGGCGTAGCCGAGGTTGCCCTCGTTGGCGTACTTGGTGGCGATGGACACATCGTAAAACTCGCTGACCACCTCGGCCTGCAGCGAATCACGCACACGCCCGAGCCCGGCCAGCTCCCGCGTGACCTCTTCGACCTGCTGCTGGCGGAGATGCTTGAGCAGCTTGGCCGCGTGCCCGGGACCGACCGCCAGGAGCAGGATCGCCGCCTTGGAAAGACCTTCCAGTTCCTTGGATCGATCCGGCAGGGGTTGGTTGGGCTTGCGGGCCATGGGTGGTCGTTTATTCGTCCTCGGAAATCCAGCGGCCGACCAGGGCGGCCGCGGCCGCCGGGTTGGTGTTGATCAACTCGCCCACCAGTTCACGCATCTTCTGGGACTCGACCTCGTCCTCGGAGATCTCGATGCCGGCGATGGCGGCTTCCGACTCGTCGGCCTCGCCCACCAGATCCCCCACGACCTCCAGGGCCGGGGGCACCCCGACCAGCTCTTCCGCACTGGGCAGGTCCGACTTGCGCCCCGCCCGGCGGACCATGGAGATCATCATCCCCACCGCCACCAGGGCCAGGACACCGAGCACGATGGTTTCGATCATGCCGGAAGCCGAGAAGAACGATCCGCCCAGGCCGCCCCCCGCGCCCGAGCCTCCGGCAACGCCGAACATCCCCGCCTGGGTGATGCTCGCACCGCCCACCGCCGGCATCGGGGCCATGACCAGCTCGACCTTGCCCGGGCGGATCTGGCCATCGTTGTCGACCGTCTCCAGCCGGGTCAGCACCGAACGCTCGAGCATGGGCCGGATCGTCTCGAACTGGTCCATCGTCTCGTTCAGCGAGACCGGGGCGTTCGCCTCGGCATCGCCACGCATGCTCAGCACGATGGACTCGATGTACCCCTGTGGCACCATGATCGAGGCGCTCAGATGCGTCGGCATCCCCCTCGGATCCACGATCTGGCGTGTTTCCGAGCCGATCTGCACCATGAACTCACTGTCCTCGGTGATCTTGCTCGACTCGATCCCGGAGGCCGAACCGGAGGCGTTGATGTCGGCCGTGCCATAGGCCCGCGCGCCCGGTTCGGCGGCGCGGGTGGCGCTCGTCGTGGTGTCCTCCGAACCGGAAAGCCGCCGGGCGATGGAGACAGACCCCTGGTCCTTGGGCAGGTAACGCTGCTGGGTGCTGGCCACACGGGTGACATCGACCACCGCGTTGACCGAGACCACCACCCCGGGGATGTGGGCCAGCAGCCGCTCGATCTCGCGCTGGGTGTGCCGCTCGACCTGCAGCTTATGGTCCATATAACGCCCGGCCGAGATCGAATCCTCGTCCGACACCTGACGCGGCCGGCCCGTCGTCGCGTCGATCACCTGAACACGGGCGGGCAACAGCCCGGCCCTCGAGCCCGCCACGAGGTTGGCGATCGCGTCGACCGTCTCCTGCGCCAGCGGCGTCCCGCTCGCGGAGAGCACCGACACGGACGCGCTCGGTTCACGGACCGCGCGGCCCATGCCCATCGGCTCGGGGATGTCCAGGATCACGGTGGCCTTGCGGATGCCGCGGAACTGGGTGATCACCCGCGACAGCTCGTTCTGCAGGGCGATGACGGCCTGCTGGCGGTGCTGCTCACGCGAGGCCTTCCAATCCTGCGACTGCATCAGGTTGTTAAAGAGGATGGTCGTGTCGCCCGGGAGCTGGCCGCTCTCGCTGAGCTGGGCCACCGCGGAACGCTGCTGCCCGGCGGGGACCATGATCCGACCGCCCTCGGAGCGGGCATCGATCCCGGCGCCGCGCAGGGTCTCGATGATGCGCAGATCGCTCGAATCGGCCATCAGGTCGACGAGCGCGGGCTTGGAGGCGTACTGGGAAACGAGGAACAGGGTCATCGCCGCGATCACCGCCAGCGAGCCGAACAACAGCTTCTGGGTGGCCCCGAGCTGCCCGATACCTTGCTGGATGTTCGCCAACGCCCGGCGAATCTGTTCCATGGTGACCCCGGCTTCCTGCCGCTGTGAAACGCGCAGTCCCCGCGCGTGTCCGGCGCACGAAACGCGCCGGCACCGCATGATCGGCCGACCACTGCCGAAACCTTCACAACCGACAGCCCGATCCGGCCTCGATTTTGGCCGGAGGCATTCCTTGCGCGGATGGATGTGAAAACGGACGATTCAGCCCGCACGGGACGGGCCGGAGGATTCGGCGAAAGGCCCGGCCCCCGGCGGATCAGACACGCATCTGCTTGATCTCGTCGTAGGCCTGCATCACCTGGTTGCGCATGGCTTGGAGCATCTTGAAGGCCGTGTCGGCCTTCTCCGTGGCGAGGATCACGCCCTCGAGATCGTCCCGCCGGCCGGTCATCAGGTCCTCGGTGGCCTTGTTCGCGTCCTGCTGCAGGGCGTTGACCTCGGAGAGGTTCTTCATCAGCACGGCCTTGAAGTCCGGGCCGTCTCGCTGCGGCTGCGCGGGGGACCGGTGCGGCTGCAGCCCGCCTTTCCCCAGCCCGGCAAGTCCGATCGGATCGGTCATCGCATCGCCCCGTTCGTCCCGGACCGTTCCCTCACGGCCCTTGTCTCATCCTACCGCCCCGACCGGTCCTTGTCAGGCCGGACCGCCCGGTGCTCAGGCGAGGATCCGCAACGCCTGTGCCATCATGCTCTTGGTCGTCTCGGCGGCCACCACATTCGCCTCGTAGGCCCTCGACGCCTGCATGGCATTGACCCATTCCATCGTGGGGTCGATGTCCGGCACCATCACATACCCGTCCGCATCGGCGAAACGGTGCCCGGGCCGGTACTCCTTGCGCAGGGCGTCCTGCTCGATCTGGATCTCGGCCACATGGACGCCCATCGACCGGCCCTGCGGCGTCGGCGCCGACGGGTCGCCGGGCGAGAACATCGCGGCGCGACGCCGGTACGGGTCGTACTCGCCCTTGGCGTTCTGGAGCGAGTTGACGTTGGCGATGTTTGACGCGATGACGGACATCCGGGTCCGCTGTGCGACCATGCCGCTCGTCGAGATGTCCAGTGCTCCGTACACGGTTCAACTCCCCATATCAGCCGGGCCGCTGCGCGATGGCGGTCATGATGGTGCCCTTGTGAGCCCGGTACAGATCGCCCGCGACGCGATAGGCCGAGGCGTTCTCGACCATGTCCTGCATCAGCCGCTCCAGATCGGTCGCGTTGCGGTCGTGCCCCAGCACGCCCGCGTGGGCCTGCGTGGGCTTGAGTTCGAGCGAGCCGGGGCTTGAGCCCGGGGTCAGATCCCGCGTCCCGCGCCAGGAGAGCTCGCCGTAGGTCCCGGCGTTGCGGTCCCGGCGCTCCTCGACCGCCTCGGACAGCACACGCTGGAAGGTCCTGGGACTGACATCCTTGGCGACGAAGTTGGGTGTCTCGATGTTGGCGATGTTGTGGGCCAGCAGACGCTGGCGCGCCCCCGCGAAACGCATGGTCATTTCCAGCGCCGGAAGGGCTCCCGAGGTGTTGACATCGCGGATCTGCACGCGGGTTCCTTCGCAAACAGTGTGCCGGGGGGGGGCCTAGAGATTGGCCGACACCAGGCTCTCGTCCTTCCACTTCTTGAGCTTCAGACCCAGGGTCCGGACACCGATGCCCAGCGCCTTGGCCGTGCGCTGCCGGTGCCCGTTGAACCGCTGGAGCGTGGCCACGATCGTGTCACGCTCGATCTCTTCCAGCGTGCGGTCCCCGGGCATCTCCAGGGGCTTGGCCTCGGCAAAGCCCGACGCCTGCGGCACGCCGGCGTAGCCGTTCGTCGCCGGGGCGGGGGCATGGTGGCCGTTCATGCCCATCGGGGCGGCCCGCAGGGGCATCGCCTTGACCGCCACACGCTGGGTGAGCAGCCAGGGCTCGACCAGTTCCCGCGTGACCGGGGCGTCTCGGGCGCCGGCCAGCACCAGGGCCCGTTCGCAGATGTTCTGCAGCTCACGCACATTGCCCGGCCATTGGTACGAAGCCATCAACGCCAGCGCGTCGGGCTCGATGACGGGGCGACGCCGGCCCTCCCGTTCGGCGAAGCGCTCCATGAAGTGCTCGGCCAGCACCGCGACATCGCCGAGTCGCTCGCGGAGCGACGGGAGCTGGATCGGCAGCACATTGAGCCGGAAGAACAAGTCCTGGCGGAACTCGCCCATGGCCGCCGCCCGGGGCAGGTCGCGGTTGCTGGTCGCGATCACCCGGACATCCACCCCGATGGTCGTGCTCGACCCGACCCGCTCGAAGGCCCGCTCCTGCAGCACGCGGAGCAGCTTGGCCTGGATCTGGGGCGAGACCTCCGACACCTCATCGAGCAGCAGCGTGCCGCCGTCGGCCAGCTCGAAACGGCCCTTGCGCAGCTTGTCGGCCCCGGTGAACGCCCCCCGCTCGTGCCCGAACAGTTCGCTCTCGAGAAGGGACTCGTTCAACGCGGCGCAGTTGACCGCCAGGAACGGCCCGTTCGCCCGCGGGGAAAGATCGTGCACCGCCCGGGCGACGACCTCCTTGCCCGCGCCGGACTCGCCGGTGATCAGCACCGTGCCGTGGGAAGCCGCCACAGCGCGGACCTGCTCACGGACCTTGCGCATCGCCTGGGACTCGCCCACGAGCCGCTCAAGCCCGCGGGGATCGCCGCCCGCGGCCAGGACCTGCTGGGCCTTGAGGACCGCGTTCTCGCGCACGACGCTCGCGTGCTGGATCGCCCGCTTGATCGAGATGATCAGCTCGTCGCCTTCGAAGGGCTTGGTCAGGTAATCGAACGCGCCGCGTTTCATGGCCTCGACCGCCGTATCCACCGTGCCGTAGGCCGTCATCAGGATCACGGGCAGGTCCTCGTCGAAGCCGCGGATCTCCGCGAGCAGATCGACGCCGGTCATGCCGGGCATGCTCAGGTCGGTGACGACGGCGTCGGGCCGCTTGGAGGCGATCTCGCGCAGGGCGGTCTTGCCGTCCGTCGCGGTGCGGACCCCGAAGCCGGCGCGGGCCAGCGTCGATGACACCGAATCACGCATCATTTCCTTGTCGTCGACGACCAGCACCGTACAACCCATCAGCGGCTCCCCTCTTCGATCACGACGCCGGAGTTCCGACGCACCACAACCTCTCCGCCCGCGCCCGGAACCCGCGCGGGCAGACGCAGCTCCACCGTCGCCCCACGGGCGCCGGGTTCTCGATCACCGTTGTTGAACACCACCACCCGACCCCCGTGGGCATCCACGATCCGGTGCACGATCGGCAGCCCGAGCCCCGTGCCCGCGGCCCGGGTCGTAAAGAACGGATTGAACATCCGCTCGATCACCCCGCTCGGGATGCCGTCGCCCTCGTCCCGCACGCGGAGCACCACCCCCGGCGTCGGGTCGGCGTCGTCCGGATCAACCATCCCCCCCGAAACCCCGGCGATGATGACCGCCCCGCCCGCGACGCGGTTGGCCTCGCCGGCGTTGCGCAGGATGTTCACCAGCGCCTGGTGGACCATGCCCGGATCGCACTCGATGCCGATCTCGGGGGATTCGTCGTTCCGGTACACCGGCCCGGTCTCCGCGCGGCAGGCGTCCATCGCCCGGTCCAGCAGCACGCCCGCGTCGCAGGCGACGGGACGCGGCGTGATTTCCTTCGCGAAGGTCAGCACATCCCCCACCACCGCGTCCAGCCCGCGCACCGCGCCGGCGATCTTCGACGCGACGACCGAACTCTCCGGACGGTCGGCGAGGTCTTCTTCAAGCATCCGGGCGTACAAGCTGATCGACGCCAACGGGTTGCGCACCTCGTGGGCGATGCCGGCTGCCATCTCGCCCAGCGCGGCCAGACGCTTGGACCGCTGCAGGGCCTCGTTGGCCTCCCGCAGCTCGGCGCTGAGCCGGCGGACCTCGCCGCGGAGCTGGGCGTGGGTCCGCTCGAGCTTGGCCGTAACCTCGTTGAACGCGGTCATCAGCTCGGCCAGGTCCGTGGCCGAGAGCGTACCGGTCAAGGCCGCGCCGCCGATCGCATCCGGGATGGGCGTGGCCGTCGGGGTCATCCCCGGGCGTCCTGGATCGTGGGGTTGATCGCGCGGTGGCTTCCAGAGTACGCCTTCGCGGCACCCGACGCCGTGTTGACCGAGGCCAGACGCCCGGCCAGCTCGTCGCGCCGGCGCTGGAGTTCCGCCCGGGCCTTCTTGTCCCGCTCGCGGATGCGGGCCATGACCTGCTCGAGCTGGGCGAGCCGATCACGGATCTGGGCGTGCTCGTTGCGGCCCAGCACCCGGGCCGACTCGGGATCATCGAGGATCGCGGCCAGCTCGTCGCCCAGGCGGGTCAGGTCGGCCACCAGCGGCTCGCGCCTGGTCAGCAGGGCGACCAGCTCGTCGGGATCGTTCTCGACCACGCCGACCGAGATGGCCTCGCTGAGCTCATCAAGGCGCAGGCAGCGGTCACGCATCTGCAGGGCGAGGGTGCGGACCCGCGCTGCCGGCGATACCCGGTTGTCATCCACCGAATCGGCCATTCCATGACCCTTATCTCGGGGCTCCGCCCCGTTTGAATGACTGGTTATCGGCATATCTTGCCGACGGCTCCAATCTCTGCGCTTCAGTTCGACGGGCCGGCGGCCAGAAGCCGGGACGAGGCGTCCAGCCAGGCCTGCCAATCCCGCCGGTTCATGGGCAGGGCCGGGTCGTCCCAGGTCGAGTCGGGCAGCGAGAGATAGAACCGGCGGGCCCGCTCGTTGGCGGTCCGGGCCCGGCGCAGGTCGCCCTGGGCCACATGGATGTTGACGATCTGGATCAGCGCCACGAGGGTGGCGGGGTCGCGGCTGTACCGGTCGCGGGCCAGGTCGTATGCCCGGATCGCGTCGTCGTAACGCCCGAGGTCGCTGAGCAGGTCGCCCAGATAAAAGTGAGCGTTCCGCAGCGAGATCTCCTCCAGCCTGGAGCGGTCCGCCTCACGCTTCATCCCAAGGATCGCGATCGATCGCTCGTACTGCCGGATGGCCTCCTCGCGGTGGTTGGCGAGCAGGTCGGCCCGCTGGCTCCGGGTGGTCGGGGGCAGGGAGTCTTCCAGCGACTGGCGGATGTCCTCCGCCAGTCGGCGATGGGCCTCACCGAGCCGGTACCGGATGAGTCCCTCCTCCGCGTCGCCGGGGTAGCGGCGGAGGACCTCCTCGAGCCGCTCGATGGCGCGGGCGGACCGCCCGCTGCGGTCGTAGAGGAACGCCAGCTCCACCAGCGCATCGCGGAACATCCGCGTGGTGGTGCCGGTCATCGAGCCGTCGAGGACCCGTCTCAGCAGGCGTTCGGCCTCCGCGTTGTTGTCCGGGTTCTCGTCATACAGATAGGTCTGGGCGAGGGGGACATAGCTGGCGTCGGCCCAGACGCCGATGTCCTGCCCGCCGGTGCCGTGCCGCGATTCGATCAGGTCCTGATAGGCCTCCGCGGCGGCCTGGTACTCGCCCATGGCCCGGAGGGCCTCGGCCATACGGAAGCGGGCCTCCGCCGCCCGGGCGTCGCCCGGCAGGGATTCGGCATAGGTCTTGAACGCCTGGACCGCTTCACGCTGATCGCCCGCCCGATCGAACAAGTCGGCCGCCTCCCACAACGAATCGGCGTAGCGGCGGATGTCCGTGAGCACGAAGCTCTCGGCGTGAAAGCGTCGGTTGATCGCGGCGGCGATCAGGTGGCGTTGCACCTCGACACGAATGGACGGGTCCAGCCCCACGAGCGGGTTGGCCCGCGTCGTCGAGCCTTTGGAGAGCTCCTCCGCCGAGCGCCGGTGCGCCATGGCGATGGTCTCAAGCAACGGCGCGGGCAGCGGTCGGCCACGCATGATCCGCTCGCCGAGCGTGGTGTAGCGCAACGCCAGCCGGGGCTCCGCGATCACGAGCGCCTCCCCGGCCCGGTCCAGCAGGCTCAGCATGATCCGCTCGCGGGTCGGCTCTCCGAGGATGCCCAGGGCGTCGTACTCGTCGATGAGTTTGTCGTAGGCCTCAAGGCTCAGCTCGGGCGAGCCGAGCAGGGCCTCGGTCTCCCCAAGGCCGATCATGGCCCATGGGTACGCCTCGGAGTGCGCATATCGCGCGGTGATGCCGGCATAGGTGTCGCGCGCCGCCGCGGCGTTGCCCGCACGCTGCTCCAGCCGCCCGCGCTCGAGCAGCACCATCGGATAGTGCCCGTCCCCCGCGGCGCTGAGCGACTCGGCCAGATTGACCTGGTCCATCGCGGCCCGATCGGCGCCGATCATGCCGTAGGCGCGGGCCAGCAGCAGGTGCAGTCGGGCGCGTCCGGCTGGACCGGCCTGGTCGAGCCGGGGGATCTCGCGGAGCAGACGCGTGATTGTCTCGTCCACATACCCCTGATCGAGGCGGATGCGGGACTGGGCTTCGACCGCCCAGACCCGCTGGTCGATCGACACCGTCGGATCGGCGAGCACATCCGCCAGCACTTCCAGGGCCCGGTTGCGATCCGGCGAGGGCGGGCGGAGCAGCAGGGCCACGGCCCGTCGGATCACCGGCTCTCGGACCGCGTTGGCGCTGCTCGGGATCGTCGCCAGCCGGATCAGCGCCGCGTTCAGCTCGCCGCGGGAGAGATAGGTATCGGCAAGCGCCGCGACATCCCGCGCGGGCAGCTCGAGCCCCTGGCGCTCGGCCTCCATGTACTCGCGGATGATCGAGACATGATTTCGGTCGTCGTTGATCTCAAGCTTCTTCTGTCCCCAGTAGATGGACCGTGCCTTGGCGAGGTGATACCGCTGCCGGTCGGGCACCGTGAGAACATCCCTGTTCGTCCAGGGGTGGACGCGGCTGTTGAGCAGGTCGATCGCGTCCTCATACTGCTCGCGTTCGATCAGCTGTTCGGCGCGGGTCAGCACCGGGCCGAACTCGGGGTCCGGCGCGGTCGCGACCGCGAAAGCCACCCCCAGCAGCAGCACGCCCGAGGCCGCCAGCAGCACCGGCACCTGCCAGAGCTCCCGCCAGCCGCTGCGGACCCGCTCGACCGGGTCCGCCGGCGCGGGCGCCGGGGCCTCCGTCTCGGGCGCATCGTTCTGTTCGGTCTCGTCGGGCATCGCGCACCACACCCGCTCCGGGCACGCGACCGCCGCGCACCCCGCCGGGTCCTCACCCGGTTATCGGCCAGATCGGTCCGGGCATCCACACAAGCCCCGGCCCGGGGGCGACATCAGCCGGACTGCCGGGACTGGGGGATTGTCCTGGCGACCACCACCGCCTTGGCGGCGGCATCCCCCCGATGGCGACCCTCGCGATCGATCAGGGCCAGGGCCGCGACCGGTGGGATCAGCCATTTGATGGTGCAGCGGACCAGCCCCCAGAAGACGCCGAGCTTATGTTCCGGTCCCGGCGCCGCCCGGTAGACACGCACCCCGGCAATGAACTTGCCCGGTGAGAACCCCAGCAGCCCCTCCCACACCCCCATGGTCAGCGCCCCACCGATCATCGTGCCGGGGATGGCCAGCCAGGCGTGGTCGGGCATCATCAGCACCTGGAGCGTCAGCACCTCGCGGACGTTCGCCCCGAAGGCCGGAGCCACCACCCAGATCACCAGCAGGAGGTCGAACAGGGTGGCGATCAGCCGGCGCCCCGGGTCGGCCAGCGCCCAGCCGTCCGGGACCGTCCACGGCGTATCGGCCGACGGGCGGATGATGACCATCAGCGCGGCGATCATCACAGCCAGGAGCATCGCCGCGATCAGCCGGAACTCATCGGCCGACACCGGCGAGCGGGTCTGCACCGGCCCGTCGTGCACGACCCGGCCGGTGGCCAGCGAGATCTCGGTGGCGCGCAGGCCGGTGTCCGGCGTGCGACCGATCCGCACCAGCCGCCCGGACGACGGCATCGTGGTGACCGACCAGACCTCCCCGGGCCGGTCCTCGAACGAACCGATCCGCCACGCGTTCGACGCGCCGATCGACCAGACCTCGGAGGATTCGCCCGAGCCCAGCCCGGCGATGATCTCCCGGCCCCAACCCAGCCGCCAGTCCGCCGACCAGAACCGGTCCCAGTCGGCGAGGTCGGTCCCTGCCCAGTGCCCGGCGTCGAGCGTCCAGGCGCGGGCACGATCCGGGCCACGAACCGCCAGGAGCAGCCCGTCCGCATACGACACAACCGTCGCATCGTCCGGATGGACTTCGGCCACACCGGCGAGATCCTCCGGCAGCTCGACGGCTTCCCATCCGTCCGACGCCATGCGCAGCAGCGCGAGGCCACGCCCGTCGTGCATGAGCGCGTGCACGGCGCCGTCACGCCCGGCGGTGACGCCGAGATCGATCAGCAGGCCGCCTCCCGTCAGGCCTGGGGCCAGATCAAACACGCCGAGCGGCAGATCGGTCCACATGCCCTCCAGCCCGGCGGGCACGGCGCGGGCGGTCAGCACCCGCCGGACCAGGCCCGAGGGCGATTCGGTGGGTGGGAAGATGACATACACGCGGTCGCCCCGGGCCGCCATGGCGACGGGTCGCTCCAGCAAGGCCCGGACCGTGCGGGCCGCCCCCGCCGGCGCGGCGCCGGCCCGCGCGTCCGGATCCCGCGGCGCCAGATGGATGAGCTGCAGGTTCTCGCCCGCGGTGGAGAGGACCCAGGCGTGGCTCGGCGCATCGGAGCGGGCGGGGGTCACCGCGCCGGGCAGCCGTTCGCGGACCGGCTCACCGGCGACCGCGGTCGCCGCGGCCGTCCAGATACAGAGGAGCACGATCGCACGGATCAGCAGCGTCATCCCTCCGTGTCCCAATCCAGGTCGTCGAGGTCGATCACTTCTCCCACGCGGTACGCCCGACGCAGCCGTTCGGGGTCGAAGACCGCGGCGTTGATCGGTCGCACCTGCGGCTCGCCGAGCTGCATCCGGAGGAACCCATCGAAGCCGGGAACCCGGATCTCGATCCTCCGGGGCAGTCGCCCGAGCGTCGCCACCCCCTGGCGGTCGGTCACCGGCCCGTGCAGGCCCAGCTCGCCCTCGGCCACGACCGCGCCCCCGGCGTCGTAGGCGGTCGAGCCGACCAGCTCGAGCGTGCGCGCGTCGTACCGCAACGCCACATGGCCCCAGCGGGTCGGCACGGTCAGCACCGCGCGCCCGCGGTCGTCCCACGACGGCTCCCCCACCGCGTCCGGGTCGAGCGGCAGCAGGCCGATCAGCATCGGGATGTCGCGCGGGTGCACCGGCAGGCCCAGGGCCTCGGCCTTGGCCGGCGTGGCCAGCGACTGTTCGCCGATGAGCATCACCCGCCGGTCCGAGTCGGAAACATCCACCAGCCAGTAGCGCGTCTCGTCCGCGCCGAGCGCGATGTAGACCTCGCCGAGTTTGCCGACGGTCACGGCAACGCGGTCGGGGCGTTCGACCTGGAGGTGGCCCTCCCCCTGCTCGGCGAAGCGCGAGCCCTCGGCGTCGCGCCCCTCGACCCGGACGCTGGTCCGCGCCCAGAGCCGATCGACGCCCGCCACGCGTGCGTTGTGGGCCTCGACGATCGATGCCGCTTCCGGCAGGACGCCGGGCCGTTTGGGTGAAGAGCACGCCGCCGCGAGCAGCAGGGGAAGGCACAGCAGAACAGGCAGAACGCGGTTCACGCCCCGTCCTCATCGAGCTGCATCACGCGGCTGAGTTCCTCGGTCGCCTCGGCGATGGCCGTCTCATCCATGCCGGGATCGGCGACGAGATGCTCCTCCCCGCCGGGCCGCCCCTTCAGACGCAGGACACCGGGTTGATCGGGAACCACGCCGTCGTAGACCAGCCGGCGCTTGCGCATCAGCAGCAGGGCGATGAGGTAGCGAAAAGCAATCTGCTTGGGCTGCTCGGCGTCGGCGAGTTGTTCGAACAGGTCGAACAACTCCTCGGGCGAGACGATCGGGGACCTGGCCTTGGTCTCCTCCCCGGCGATGCGCTTCCAATAGCCGAAGACGCGCGCCGGGGCCTCGGGCCTCGCCCCCCGGTCCCAGGCCTCGGTCGAATAGAGGACCCGGGCCAGGGACTCCTCGCCCGGCGTCTCGACGAGCACCGCCACATGCTTCTCGCCCGGGGCGAACACGCGCCCGGTCGCGGCACAAGCTTCTTCTCGGCGGACGATGTCGTACGGCGCGGACGAACCGATCATGCCTGAGTGTACGGCCCGCGGGGGCGCATCGCCCGCGGCACCTCAGCAGGACACCTCGAAGAATCGGTTGTTCGTCCCGCCCGGCCCGACACGGAAACGCACCCGCTTGCCGCAGCGGGGGCACATGGCGTTGTAGGCGGTGCCGTCCTTGTTGCGGCTGACCCGGACATAGGCCCCGGCGCACATGAAACGGACACCGATCCAGGGGCGTTGGCCCGCGCGTCCGTCCCCGGGGCCGGGCTGGGCCACGCCCTCCAGGATGGAGATGGTCCGGCTGGAATCGCTCACGGGCTTCTCCATCGGCCGAAAGCCGCCCCGGCCTTGCGTCCGAGAACAGGACCCAAACGAAAAATCGTCCGATTCGGTGTCAGACATCCGCTTTGCAGAGCGGAACCCGTTCGGGCCGAGTGATTTGGGAGTATCATCCCTCCCGTGCCCCGTTGCCCGCGACGGGCGTCCAAGGACGGCCCCCGCCACGACCATGCCATCGAACCTGACCATCCTCCCCGACCCCCCCCCACCGCCCGCACCGATCGGGCTGATCGCCGGGGGTGGACGCCTGCCGATCTTTGTGGCCGAAGGCCTCAAAGAGATGGGCTACACCGTACACGGGGTCGGGCTGCACCGGCAGTACGACCCGGACCTGCCCGGCTGCTGCAACTCGTTCAAGGATGTGGGTTTACTACGGATCGGCGCGTGGGGCCGGGTGCTCCGCGGCCACGGGGTCCGCCACGCGATCATGGTCGGAAAGGTCGACAAGGCCAATCTGATGCACGACCGGTGGCGCGTGTTCAAGAACATCCCCGACCTGGCCACCGCCCTGGTCTGGTACCGCAAGCTCCGGCACGACCGGCGCTCCCACGCGGTGCTCAAGGCCGTGGCCGATGTGCTCGACCGCAAGGGGGTCCAGTTGATTGATTCCACCGTGCCCATCCCCGACCAGCTCGCCGCCCCTGGCGTGATGACCGCCACCCAGCCCACCCGCGAGCAGCGGGCCGACATCGAGCTGGTCTGGCCCATGCTCGCCGAGTTGCTGCGCCTGGACATCGGCCAGGCCATCACCGTCCGCGACCGCGATGTGATCTCCGTCGAGGCCGTCGAGGGCACCGACCGCATGATCGAACGCACCGGCGAACTCTGCAAGCGCGGCGGGTGGACCCTGGTCAAGGGCGCCCGCGCCCAGCACGACCGGCGCAGCGATGTCCCCACCGTGGGCGTGCGCACCATCGAGCACATGGCCCGCCACGGCGGGCGATGCCTCGCGATCGCCGCCGGCGATGTCATCATGCTCGACCGCGAGGAGATGATCCGACGGGCCGACGACCTCGGGGTGGCGATCATCGGCGTGCCCATGGCCCACGCGACCGCCGGCGTCCGACCACGCCCGCAGACCGAAGCCGAGGGCGAAATCGAAGCCAAGCAGTCCGGCCAGCCCGCCCCCAAGCACCCCGCGGTCGCCCGCAACCCCAACGCCGCGGGCGCGGCCCGCTGAGCCCGTGCTCAACAGCCCAGAACCGGCCTCCGAACCCACCTTCGTCTCCCGCGGCGGGCTGAAACTCCACCACGCGCTCGCCGAGTTCGCTCTCGACATCACCGGCCTCGTCTGCGCCGACTTGGGCTGCTCCACCGGTGGGTTCACCGACTGCCTGCTCCAGCACGGCGCGGCCAGAGTTCACAGCGTGGACACAGCCTACGGCGAGCTGGCCTGGAAGCTCCGCCAGGACCCGCGCGTCGTCGTGCACGAACGCTCCAACGCCCTGCACCTCCCGCCCGCCGAGCCGGTGGACCTGGTGGTGATCGATCTCGGCTGGACGCCGCAGCGCCTCGCCCTGCCCGCGGCGGCGAAGTGGCTCAAGCCCGGGGGCCGGATCATCACGCTCGTCAAGCCCCACTACGAAGCGGACAAGTCCGAACTGGGCGATAAGGGCGTGCTCGATCCGACCCGCGCCGAACAGATCGCCGAGCAGGTCCGCGACGGCCTGCCCACGCTCGGATTCAGCGTGGAAGGCTGGACCAAGAGCCCGGTCCTCGGCGGCGCGACGGGGAAGAAGAAGCGGAAGGGCTCGGGAAATCCCGAGTGGCTGGCGCTGGTCGCACCGGCTTAGTCGGCGCGGTCGTCTTGCATCCATACGGGAAGTATCAGACGCAGTTGCTTGGCCATCACCATCAAGCGGCTCGCTTCGGGACACGCAAAATCGATACCGGAGAAGCACTGATCATTCGCGGCGATGGCGTCCGCTCCGATCACACCCATGTATCGTTCGTTGAGCATCGAGATCGACAGTGTCGTTGATGGTTGGGTATGCGATATCCATCGATCCGACGCGGTCTGCAGTTTGACATCGGCGTAATGCATGGGGAACTCATACATCACCTTGATGGCGAGGCCGTGTCCTCCGAACTCGGCGAACCGCCAGATACTCGTGATCTTGTATTCCGAAAGTCCGAATCCGAGTTCACTCAAGAACGGAGTAAACACTTCATCGATCAGCCTCCGGAAGTCGGATTCGCTGAGATACCCATGCATGGCATCCTCGGCTGAGTGCTCTGAATACGCCTGCCAAACTCCGTCTGATCCTTCGCGTCCTTCGCGATCTTCGCGTTGAAAATCCACTCCTGGCTCTGCGGCCTCTGCGAACCCTCTGCACCTCTGCGTACCTCCGAAAAACTCAAGCCTTGAGCTTCGGCCAGCCCTGCAGCGCCTCGTCGGGCTTGTGCAGCATCTTCCAGAGTTTGTCGAGCAGGTCGTCCGTGCCGATGCCGATGCCGCCGGACATGCCGACGATCTCGTGGTCGGCGCCGAGCTTGAGTTCAGCGCGGAGCTTCCTGACCTCCTCGTCCCACTCGGACTCGTCGCCGATCAGGTCCAGCTTGTTGAGCCCGATGATCTCGGGCTTCTCGGCCAGCTCGGGCGCGTAGTCCAGCAGCTCCTTGCGGATGGTGCGGTAGTTGTCCGCCGGCGTTGATCCGTCCGGCGGCTGGACATCGAGCACGTGCACGATGACCCGCGTGCGTTCGATGTGGCGCAGGAAGTCGTGCCCCAGTCCCGCGCCCTCCGCCGCGCCCTCGATCAGGCCGGGGATGTCCGCGAAGACCATCCGCCGGTCGGCGTCGACCATCGCGATGCCGAGCTGGGGCGAGAGGGTGGTGAACGGATAGTCGGCGATCTTCGGGTCGGCCCGGGTCAGCGTCTTGAGCAGGCTGGACTTGCCCGCGTTGGGCAGGCCGACCAGCCCGACCTCGGCGATGACCTTCAGTTCCAGGCGGAGCGGAAACTCCTCGCCGGGCTCGCCTGGCGTGGCGTGGCGCGGGGCCTGGTTGGTGGCGCTTTTGAAGTGGTCGTTGCCGAAGCCCCCGGCCCCGCCGCGGGCGATGACGACCGACTCGCCCGGGCCGATGTCGGCCAGCAGCTCGCCCGTCTCCTCGTGGAAGACCATCGTGCCGGCGGGGACGCGGATGACCTTGTCGTCGGCGTTCGCCCCGGTGCAGTTCTTCGACCCGCCCGGCTCGCCGTCGTCGGCGGACCACTTGTAGACCCCGCGGAAGTCGATCAGGGTGTTCAACCCCTCGTCGGCGGTGAGGATGACATCCCCGCCCTTGCCCCCGTCGCCGCCGTCCGGCCCGCCCTTGGGGTTGTACTTGACCCGGCGGAAGGACAGCTTCCCGTCCCCGCCCTTGCCGGCCCTGACCATGATGCGTGCGCGATCAACAAACACGCCCCTAGCTTAGGAGCCCGGGGCGTTCGTACACGGCCGAGATGGAAGATTCGCTCAGGCCGCCCGGAGGTACCGCCCGGCGGTCAGCGCCCGGATCAGCCGCTCCCGGTCCCCCGCCCGATCGAACCGGGTGATGGCCACGGCCATCCGCGACGCGCCCGGCTCGTCCATGTCGCACCAGATCACATTGCCGGTCGCGAACACCGCACGCCCCGGCCCGATGTCCCGGCCAGACTCGAGCAGGTGGCCGGGCAGATCGATCTGAATCGACACGCGGGCGCCCGGCTCAATCGGGCGGTCCAGCTCGAAGCAGACGCCGCCCTCCGAAATGTCGTAGATGTGTCCGGAGAACTCGAAACGCTCCTCGGGATGCACGCGAAGCTGGATCGGCGTGTAGCCGGGGTTGACGCGGAAGCGGGTGTGCTCACGCCGGTCGATGGGGTTGAGGGTCATGGTGTCCCTGCGAGCGTCCTGGGGCATGGTCAGTTCCTTTCTTCCGTCGGTCGGCGGCGGGTGGCCGCGGTCCGGCGTGGGATCACATCGGTCCGATGGACCCGGGCCTTGATTCTCGGTCCATCCAACCGCCGGTATCGGCCGCAGGGGGGCGCAATGGCTGCCGAAACGCCCCCGGCGAGGACGCGAGGCTCGGTGATCACTCGGCCTGGAGGTCGATGTGGACGCCGCTGACCCGGTCCGGCGTGAGGCCCATGGCGTCCAGGCCCGGGGTCCGCAGGGCGTCCAGGATGGTCTTCGAAACGCCCTCCGGCGCGTCGACCACCCGGCCGTCGGGCAGGGTCAGGTGCACATGGGGGCGCAGGTCGGCGTCGTAGCGGCAGGCCCCGCCGGCGGCCCGCGCGGGCAGTCGCCGGGCGAGACCGCTGCCCGTCAACGCATCGAGCGTGTTGTAGACCGTGGCCTGCGACACGCTGGGGTCGGCCGCACGCACGGCGGTGAGCAGCTCCTCCGCCGTGGGGTGCGTGTCGGTCGAGGCCAAGGCGGCGTACACCAACTCCCGCTGCCGAGTGGGGCGAACACCGTGTTCACGCAGGCGGGACCGGAGGGCTTCCGGGTCGGGCGCTGGGCTTCGGGTTGGCGTTTGGAATGATTCCACCAATGCAAGTATTGCAGGATCGGGCTATCAATGCCAGCGGGAGCCGGACCGCGGCCCGGGCCGGCGGGAACTGGGAAATTCCGATCACTCCAGTTCGAACTCGAGTTCGGGATCGGCGATGTCGGTCTCGGCCGGGGCGGCGATCGCCATCCGTTTGTGCTTGATCCCCGCCTCGAGGAAGACCTCGGAGTTGACCCGCCAGCCGATCTTCTCGTAGAACGGGATGGCAACGAGCTGGGCGTGGCAGTAGAGCCCGGGCAGGCCGAGTTCGCCGAAGGCGCGGGCCTCGATGGCGACCATGAGCTTCTGGCCGATGCCCTCGTTCTGGCGCTGGGGGTCCACGCAGACCTGGCTGACCTTGCCGGAGCGTTCCTCGGCGTCGCCATCGGGGCAGAGCAGGGTGGCCGTGCCGAGCACCCGCTCGCCCTGGGGGTGGTCGAAAACCGCCACAAAGTGCTCGCTGCGCTCCTCCCGGCCGGGAGCGAGGGTGAGGTAATCGTCCATGGTCAGGCCGATCGGCCTGAGCAGCACCCGCGTGCGCAGGTCGACCTCCTGGGCGTAGAGCGGGTGACGGGTGTCGATGCGTCGGATGCGGATCACTGGATTCCCTCGCCGGGCAATGTAGCACGGATTCGTCCCGGCGGCGAGTGGGCCGGGCGCCCCCCCCGGCCGCCGCTCGCCACGCAGGGCGGACAGCGCCGGACAGGAACCCTGCCCGATACCCCCCACACCGGTACGCTTGACCCATGCCCCCCGCCCGGCCGTGGACCGACGAGTACACCCTGCTCTGCGAGCGCTGCGGCTATGTCATCGAGGGGCTGCCGACCGAGGGCGCCTGTCCGGAGTGCGGCAAGCCGATCGTGGAGAGTTTGCCGGAGCGGCGGATGGGGACGCCGTGGCAGTGTTGGCCGGCTGCATCGTCACTGCTCGCAACCTGGTGTTCCACGGTCCTGCATCCTTGCCGAACCATGGACGCCATGCGCCCCGATCGCCCGTCGGGCGGACTCCGTCTGGCGACGATCTCGATCGCGGCCGGGATCACCGTGGTGAGTTGTGGCGTGATCGCGCCGACTCTCCTGATCGTTCGAGACCCGTACGCAGAAAAGTCCGGGCATATGTTCCTTGAGTTCGGCCTCACTTTTATCTTGGCGATCGTGCTTGGGATACCCCTCGGCGCTTTCTTTCTCGAAGTCCTGACGCGAACCGAAGCGTTCGGTCTCCGATTTCTTGGGCGCAAGCACGGCTTCCGGATCACGCGCCCGATCTCATGGATGATTTGCGACCATGGCTCCGTCGGGTGGTTGCTCGCCTCGATCGGTGGATCTTTGTCGATCCTTGTCCTTGTTTGGATCGAGTTGTCCCCCGGACGCACGCTTCCCGTATGGACCTGGACGATACCGTTGCTGGCCGCAGCGCCCGGCTTCCTCTTTTTCGAAACCTTCGCCTGGCTCGGCCTGCGTCGGCTCAAGTACGCCAACCGGCGGCGTCCGAAGCCGGGTGCCACGGCTTGACTTGCAAGCCGTGGTTGGTTGGGAAAAGCACGGGTTGCCCTTCAGGACAACCCGTGGCACCCGACCCAAAGCACCGGTTGCCCTTCGGGTCAACCGGTGGCACCCATGCTTACGCCGCGTCGGCGCGGTCGTCGGGCTCCAGCAGGGTCTGCAGCAGGGCCGCGATCTCGCGCAGCTCGGCGTCGGGGGCGCCGTCGGCGGCGCGCCGGGCCAGCTCGTTGGCGATGGTGGCGATGTTCTCGGCCCGCTCGCAGCGCGTGTCGGGGCCGCAGCGCCTCGTGCGCAGACGCCCCTTGAACGGGCGGGCCTGGCGGGACAGGGCGGTGATCTCGATCAGCGAGCCGTCGGCGTCGATCACCACGCCCCAGCAGACCGCGAAGCGGGCCGGGTTGATCCGCTGGTCGAAGCGGATGTGGGTGCGGTGCTCGCCGGGGGCCGGGCGTGTGCAGGATTCCACCTCGCCGCGGATGTGGACGGTCTCGGCGTCAACGGTCTGCAGCGGGACGCTCACCTCGGTGCCGGGCTCCAGGCGGGCGGGGGTGACCACGACGACATGGTCGGCCCGCAGCGAGCGGGCCCACGCGCCGACCACGCGGGCGGGCTGGTCCGGGGTGGTGCCGGGATCACGAACGGACAGGGCGACGGCGGTGCCGGGGGCGAACGGATACCACCGCTCGTCGAACGGTCCGCCCGGAACGGGAGCGCCTCCCGCGGGCCGTTTCATGCTGGTTGGGGGGCGAGCCCCGGCTCATCCATGGCGACCTCGGCTTCCTACTGCAAGGACCCTGTGCGAAAGACCGGCGGGGCGCTCGCAACGGTGCGCTCGCCCGGCCGCTCAAGAAAACTGTGCGATACGCGGGGGGCGAATCCATCGGTCCGCCCAGACGGAAATCGCACCAGGGCCGCGAGACCGGCCCGGTCTTCCCATCTTCCGCTTGGTGGAACCGCCCGTGATCGGACCCGGCTGCCGGACACCGGGCTCGGAACCCGGCCTCCACGCGTAGAATCGCCCATGCAGACCCGCCGCACGACCCGACCCATCCGCATCGGCAACGACCGCACCGGCATCGTCCGGGTGGGCGGGGGGCTGGACCCGGCCCACGATCTGGCCGCGGGGCTCACGCCGGAACAGCTCGGCAGCGCCCCGGCCCCGGTCTCGGTCCAGACCATGACCGCGGGCTACACCTGGGACATCGACAAGTGCGTGGCGGAGATCCACAAGCTGCACACCGCCGGGGCGGACATCGTCCGGGTGGCGGTGCCCGAGAAGAAGGACACGCTGGCCCTGAAGGAAATCCTGGCCCAGACCAGCGTCCCGATCGTGGCCGATGTCCACTTCCACTTCCAGCGGGCCCTCGAGGCGGTCGAGGCGGGGGTCCACAAGATCCGGCTCAACCCCGGGAACATCAACGACCGGGCCCAGGTCGAGGATGTCATCCGGGCGTGCAAGGACGCGGGCGTTCCGATCCGCGTGGGCGTGAACGAGGGCTCGATCATCGAGCGACGCGACAAGCAGAAGCGGGCCAAGGAACTCGGCGCGGTCTTCAGCGACCAGAAGCACGGCTACATGATGGCGATCATGATCGCCAAGCTCGAGGAGTACCTCGACATCTTCTATGAGAACGACTTCTTCGACATCGCGATCTCCGCCAAGTCCATGGACGCGACGGTGGTCATCGATGCCTACACCGAGATCGCCAAACGCTTCCCCCACCCCCTGCACCTGGGCGTGACCCACGCCGGGCCGAAGGAAACCGGCTGCATCCGCTCGGTCGTCGCGCTCGGCACGCTGCTGGCCAACGGCATCGGTGACACGATCCGCATCTCCTACGCCAACGACCCGATCTACGAGGTGCAGGACGGGCTCGAACTGCTCTACACGCTGGGTCTGCGCGAGCGGAAGGGGGCGGAGCTGATCGCCTGCCCCACCTGCGGGCGGATCCAGGTCGACCTGTTCACCCTCGTCCAGGATGTCCACAAGAAACTCGGCGACGACATCCGCGTGCCCATGAAGGTGGCGGTGATGGGCTGCGTGGTCAACGGCCCGGGCGAGGCCGAGGGGGCGGATGTGGCCGTCTTCGCCGGCGACCGCAAGGGCATCATCTATGTCCAGGGCGAGCGGGTGGCCACGGTGCCAGAGGCCGAGATCCTCGACCGGCTGCTGGCCGAGTGCCTGGCCTTCCAGGCCCGGGTCGAGTCCGGCGCAGCGAAACTGGGCGAGAAGAAGGTCGACATCGTCCCGCCCGACCCCCTGGGCGAGCTGGGCAGCGGCTGGGAGAAGATGGCCGCCGAGCGGATCCACGGGGCGACCGACCTGACCATCGGGCGGACCTGACGCTATAGCTAGTCTATTTCTATACAAAAAAGCTGGCATCGCCGTTGACGGTGCCAGCTGGAGATGTTGAGTCGCGATGAGCTACTCCGGCATCGACTGTATCACTGCGTTGAGGTCGTTGGCATCAACCACTCCGTCACCATTGGCATCGCCGTCCTCGACTTCGAGATCGCCTGACAATGCCATGTTCGCGAGAACGATTTGCAGATCAAGCTCGTCAACAACACCATCGAGGTTCAGGTCGCCGATGGGTCCGATGTCCGCAATCTGGAACCGACGCACCTCAACATCACGAACCGTGTAGGTGAACATGTCCAAACATGCACCAAAGGGGTTGTCGCCATCCCGGATCCCGGTCAGCATCATCATATGCCAGCCAGGCTCGTCCTGGATGGGCTTCGAGTCCGTGTGCGTGCGCGATGGTCCGTTGTGCCACTCGATCTCGATGAAGGGGTCAGGCCCGTCGTGCTTGAACTCGATAATGATCCGAAGACGCTCGGCCGTTCTGGAATCCGGGTGGAGCATGCCCTCGATCGTGATGAAACCGTCATTGATTTCCGGCCAGATATACTCGGAACACAGCCAGTCAAAATTCTCACGCCAGTCGACTGATTGCCAATCCTTGGCGATCTCTTCGAGGTCGCATGGCCCCGCATCCCCTCGGGCAATCGCGACTTCTGCTTGAGACGCAGAACCGACATTTGTTCCGATCACCCGGGTAAAACGCTGAACCACGCCATCGGATCCTGCATTGCCATTGCCATTTGGCCCTTCACCCGCACACCCGCCTTCCCCTGCTTCTCCATTCGGCAGCCTGCCATGCCCACCGTTTCCGCCATTGCCTCCCTTGTCGCCACCGTTCCCTCCGCACCCGCCGTCACCGCCGTTGAGGCCGTTTCCTCCATTTCCAGCATTGCCGCCTTTGCCATTCTCGGATTCTCCACCACACCCACCAGTTCCGCCATTCCCGTTACCGCTCGAGTGACCTCCGTTGCCGCCTCCGCCGCCATTGCCATTCTCGGAGTCCCCGCCACAACCGCCTGCACCGCCGTCCCCATTGCCGGTAGACTTTCCGCCGTCACCTCCGCCACCACCGTCGCCGTTCTCAGAATTGCCACCGTCACCGCCTTTGCCACCATCTCCATTACCGAGCGAGGTCCCACCCTTGCCGCCATCTCCTCCCGGTCCGTTCGTGCTGTCACCACCCTTGCCGCCTTCACCGGCATTTCCATTCCCGCTTGAGTTGCCCCCTTTACCCCCATCTCCGCCACCATCGACCCCGAACCCACCGTCTCCGCCCTTTCCACCGGGCCCAGCATCGCCACCATTCCCCCCGCTTCCTCCATTCGGACCGCTGCTGCCGCCTTGGCCACCGTTTCCGTTCCCGGTTTGGCCACCGGCTCCGCCGTTTCCTCCGTTTCCGTTCCCCCAACCGTTGCCCCCGTTGCCGGCGACTCCCGGGTTCGGATTGTTAGGATGATCCGCAGGCCATCCGTGATACCCATTCGGATGCGAGGGATCTCCATCGGCACCGAATGTGTACCCGGCGGGCCAACCGTTCCAATATTGAGTGGATTGACCTTGCCCGAAAGCAGGCATGGCCAGTGCCCCGAGCGACACAGCAAGAACGATGAAGACGAGCAGTCGCCCCATTAAACGGGCAAAAATCATGCAACCGTGGTACATTCTTATGCTCCTTTGCGTGTGGCAGGCCTCAGGATGACATCACCGCCCACTTCAACCTAATGCTTTGGTTTCACACCAGAATAAACGGTGTTTACTCCAAGGTCAACACCCCGCTTCACAGTTTCTCCTCTCGTCTGCTCCCCTCTCCGTTTCACTTGGCGACACAGCTTGATTACCATTTGCGTAAGTTGCTGCAAAAACACAAATTACGACTGATTCTTGAATGAACGGCCATTTCGCATTTGTCACAAAATGACTTGACAAACTCGGCAGCGGCTGGGAAAAGATGGCCGCCGAGCGGATCCACGGGGCGACCGACCTGACCATCGGGCGGACCTGAGAACACACCACAGACCGGGGCCTGATTCAGGGGGTGGGAAATCTTGGCGCGCGGCGGACGAAACTCCGATAACACAACCGTGAGCATCGGAGGAGTCGGCATGCGAAGGACATTCGGGCACGCGCTGGTCGGGGTTGTGTTGTCTTGCCAGACGGGGGCGTTCGCCCAGTACCTCGACCAGCCGCGCAGCCGCTGCCCGGTGGACATCGCCGAGCCGTTCGGGGTGCTGGACTTCTTCGATGTGTCCAAGTACCTGCAGTGGTATGTGGCGGGGGATCTTCGGGCGGACACGACCGAGCCGTGGGGCGAGATCAACTTCTTCGACCTGGTCCGGTTCCTGCACTTCTTCAATCTTGGTTGCGACATCGACTCCGACGGCGACGGCATCCCCGACTGGGCCGAGACCAACGACGGTGTGTTCCGCGGGTACTTCGCCACCGGCACCGACCCGCACAACTGGGACACCGACGGCGACGGGCTCAGCGACGGGGACGAGATCTTCGGGACCCTTGACGGGCTGGATCTGCCCGCGCTGGGCGCCGACCCCCTCCGCAAGGACATCTTCGTTGAGTGCGACTGGTTCGCCGGGGAGTTCGAGGGGGTGTACCGGGACTTCCGCCCCCGGCCCGAGGCCATCGCACGGGTGGTCGAGGCCTTCGCGAACGCGCCCGTCCCAAACCCCTACGGCGCGCCCGACGGGATCAACATCCATTTCGACTTCGGCCAGGGCGGGGTCTTCACCGGCGGCAACCAGATCCCCGGCAACCCGCTCTACATCACATTCCCAGAGCAGTTCGACCAGTTCAAGGAGGAGCACTTCGACCCACGCCGGCTCGGGTACTTTCACTACGCGATCTTCGCGTACCGGTACGACTCGCCGACCAACCGCTCCTCGGGTGTCGGGCACATCAACGGCGACAGCTTCATGGTGACCATGGTCGACTACCTGACCAACTTCAACCAGTCCCAGACCATCATGCACGAGCTGGGCCACAACCTCGGCCTGCGCCACGGCGGGTTCGAGAACCGCAACTGGAAGCCCAACTACAACTCGGTGATGAACTACCGCCACCAGTTCCCCGGCGTGGACATCACCGGGGATTCGTTCGGCAACGGCGTGCTGGACTACTCCCGCGGGTTCAACTTCGATCTCGATGAGAACGCCATCTACGAGCCGGACGGCGTGATCGGCATCCCCGTCGATTTCAACCGCGACGGCGTCATCCAGACCACGCACTACGCCCTGAACATCAACTGCCCGTTCGGGGGCACGCCCTGCGGCACGCAGGCCCAGTGCTGGGACAGCTCGTGCACGATCCTTCGTGATCACGACGACTGGTCGAACCTCAACTGGCTGCGGCTCGTCGGCGTCCGCAGCGGCGGGCCGGTGGAGATCAGCCGCTGCCGGAGCGAGCCCCTGCCGCTCCGCCGTGCCCGTCACCCGGCGGACTGAGCCCCGCGCGATCGCGACGCGTGGCGGGCGAAGGCCGCCTCGGTCAGGGACGGGCTGAGCGCCAGCCCCACGGGCGATCCGAGGCCGCGAGCGCCGGCCTCGCGGCGAAGGGCCCGCACCTGTGATCGGTTCCACCCGCTCGCGTGGGCCAGACGCCGGAACGCGAGTTCACGCGGGTCGGTGCGCCGGCGCCGGCGTCCGTTCAGGCCGGCCCACAGGCCAAGGCCCACGATCAGCACCGCCAGACCCCAAGAGATCGCCGCCCCGGTCATGCCCGACTCGGCCGCGGCCTCCGGCTCGGTCCGGCCCGGGACGATCAGGGTGGTCGCCGCGTCGTTCATGCCGCGGCGCCCCGCAGGGTTTCAAGCCGGCGCACGCAGCGGGCGGCGCGGAGGCGGACGCGGGTGTCCGCGTCGTGCTCGGCGGCTTCGGCCACGCGGTGCACCAACCCCCTCCAGCCCGGGCCGAGCAGTTCACGCCGCTGCGGGCAGAGCACCCGCTCGGCGGCCCACGCCCCGGAGAGCCGGTGCTCGGCCCGGTCGTCGGTCAGCATGCGGGAGAGGGACTCGGCCGCGACCACCCTGGCCGCGGCGGCGGGTGGATCGGCCGCGGCGTGATCGGTCAGGACGCGCCGGACCGCGCTGGCGCGGACGCGGTGGCTCGCGTCGTCCTTGAACTCGAGCAGCACGGGGTCGCAGGCGGGCACGGCCTCGACCGCGTTGGACCGCACGCGCTGATCCGGGGCGTTCAGGGCCGCACGGACGGTTCGGCCGGCCGGCTCGGAGGCCAGCGTTCCCAGCGCGGCGACCGCGGTCGCGCGGACGCGGTCGTCGGCGGCCGTGGACGCCAGTTCGACCAGGTCCATCTCGAAGCGCTCGCCCATCCGCAGGGCGCGGACCAGCATCAAGGCATCGAGCACACGCTCGGGATCCGCGAAGCCCTCGCGGACCAGGCGGACGAAGGCGTTGGGATCGCGTTCGAGCAGGCGGCGTGCGGTCAGGCGCGATGCGGGGGTCGCGCCGAGCGGGTCGAGCCGCTCGGCTTCGGCCGCGGCCAGCGCACGCACCGACCGGTGCGGCGAGCGCCGCAGGAGCGTGGCCACCTGCGTGCGGCGAGACCAGGCGCCCGAGCCGGCCTGCGGCGCGGGCACGCCCAGCGTCGACCAGCGCGTCGCGGCCGAGAGCGCCACGGATTCGACCGGGTCGAAGGTGTAATCGCTCAGGTCCGCCGGGTGTGCGGCGTGCGAGCCCGTCAGGCGGACCAGGGGGTCGGCATCGGCCAGGGTCGGCTCCAGGGCGACTCGCCGGGCCTCGTCCTCGAGGCCGATCAACTGAACGAAGCGGACCATCCCCCGGCGTGCGGCGGGGGAGAGTTGCTGGTAGCCACGCGCGGGCGGCACCGGCGCGTGCTCGCGGTCGCCGGTCGGACGCACCGCCCGCAGGCGAGCCCCGCGCGCCCCGCGTAGAGCAAGGTAGGAACGCGACAGCAGGATCTCGTGCTCCTCGATCGATTCGGCCGAGGCGAGCCGATCGACGCACACGACGCGGACCGGGTCGATCACGATCCACCGCAGGGCCCGCTCACGGAGCAGCGGCGAGGGTGTTCGTCGCAGCACCGTGCGCAGCGGGGAGTGGCTGGGGTGGCCCGACTCCTTGAGCAGGCGGCGGATCCGCGAGGCCACCGAGCGTTCCAGCGTGCCGCCGGGCAGGCGGTCGAGGATGAGCAGCGCCGCGATGAGCGGGGAACGGCAGCGGTGCTCGGCGAACCGCCACGACGCGTCGGCGATGTGCCGGCACAGCTCCACGCGCTCGAGGTCCAGCACCCCTCGGTCCGCGCTGAGCCGCACGGTGGGCCGGGCGGCGATCTCGCCAAACTCAGCCCCCAGGACGCCCTCGGGCAGGTGGGCCAGCAGGGTCATGGCCATGCGGAGCATGGCCCGGTCGGCGTGCAGGCGGACCGCCTGGTGCTCGTCGCTGAGCAGGCCGCTGACCACCCCCGCAAGACCGGGGTCGGCGGTGTCTTCGGCGAAGCGGGCGGCCGATGCACGCACACCGGGGTCAGGCGATTCCGACGCCTTCCGGGCCGCCGCGAGCCAACGCTCCCGCGCCAGGCCGGAGGCCAGCGGGCGGACGGGGTCGGGCACCCGGTCCCAGCCGGAGAGCAGTTCGAGCATGGCCCGCTCGGCCCAGCGCACCCGGCGTCGCGACGGCCAGCGGGTGACCAGCTCGACCGGGCCGAGGGCGCCATCGCGCATCGGGGCCCGAGCGGCCGACGCCAGCTCGAACAATCGCAGCGCCAGCGGCTCCCGTTCGCCCTCGGGCGCGAGGCGCAACGCCTCGCCAAAGGCGGGGATGCGCTCGCTGAGGGGCGCGTGATCGAGGACCTCCAACGGATGGGCGGGATGTGTTCGTGAGGGTGTCACCGTGTTTTTGATCCCGATAGGGTCAATTCAGGTCAAGTTTCTGACGAATCAGTCTAATGGTTGTGGATTGATTTCGCAATTTGCGGATATGTTGTGGTCTTGCCCCTCCGGGCGTGTTCTGACCAGGCCTGTGTTTTCGGACGCCGAAGCGTCCGGAAACCCGATAGAACCCGATCTGGCATCGGCCAACTCGCCGTTCTGGCGAGAGTTTCCGGAGGGCGAGAGGGGACCGCTCCGCACGAGTCGGGGCACAACAGGGGAAGGAATCTCCGCATGGCACCCATCCGAGTCGAATCGCCCGCGCCCAGCGCCCTGCAGACCTATCAGTCCATTATCTACAGCCGCGGCGTGCATCCCGAGTTGTTCGACATCCGCGACCGCCGGGCGATCGTCCACGGGCGGTACGCCTTCGAGGCCTGGCTCATGCCGGGGCGTCATGTGCTGCTGTTCGAGCACGCCGGGCATGCGTTGTCCGAACTGGTGACCGATCAGGAACGCGGCCTGCCCGATTCAGGGGTGGTCGAGGCGTTCCTGTGCGCCGGCGAGCGGGAGATGGACCGCCGGTTCGAAGAGATGAACCTGGGCTACATGACCAGCGCCCAGACCGAGCAACTCGGCGAGAACCTCTACCACGCGACCTATGAGGAACTCGACGAACTCGCCCGCGACACCCGGGCCATGACCCTCCGCTGGACCGACGAGGCCGGGGCGTGCATGTCGATCATCGACACCCAGCGTTTCGCCCGCGAGGTCCACATCCAGGCCTATCACATGCTCGCCCGCGAGGGTCTCGTGCTCCGCACGCAGACGATCTTCGAGCACAACTGAGCCCCCCACCGCGGCGGCAAGCCCGGGCTAGAGGTCCGAAGTGTCCCTCTGTTAAGGGGTGGGTGCTCCCGCGTGTCGGGAGTGCGCCGCCCGGTGTGCCGCCGCGATCGAACTTGGGCCCCGGGAGCGATCCCGGGGCTTTTTTCGTCGATATACTCCGGCCATGACGACGGACGCCGGTCAATCCGGGGCGGTGCAGGGCCGCCGAATTAGCACGCCCCGCTGAGGGGTAGCCGGGGATCGCACCGGCCCGACCCGCTCGCGGGGCCGCCGAGCCCGCTCGGCCCGACGCCGCCCGTTGTCCCCCCACCCCCCGCCCCCCCATCGCCATCCACGACCAATGATCCACCCCGGGGCCGACCGCGCCGGGTGCGAGGTGACCGACCATGTCCGACACGACCGAGAAGCCCAACTACAAGAAGACCCTGAACCTGCCCAAGACCGCGTTCCCGATGAAGGCGAACCTGGTCCAGAACGAGCCGGCCAGCCTGAAACGCTGGGCCGGGCTGGCGGACGGCCAGGGCCTGTACGCCGCGATGCGCGATGCCGCGTCGGGACGCCCCCGCTTCGTCTTCCACGACGGCCCGCCCTACGCCAACGGCTCGATCCACCTCGGGCACCTGATGAACAAGTGCCTCAAGGACTTCGTGGTCCGGTCCCGGTTCATGCTCGGGCAGGACTGCCCGTTCGTGCCCGGCTGGGACTGCCACGGGCTGCCGATCGAGCACAAGGTGATGACCGACCTGGTCGAGTCGGGCAAGTCGAAGAAACTCGACGGGCTGGACGAGGACACCCGGCGGATGGCGGTGCGCCGCGAGTGCAAGGCGTACGCCGACAAGCAGATCGACCTGCAGCGCGGGCAGATGCAGCGGCTGCTGACCATCGGCGACTACGCCGATCCGTACCTGACCATGGCCCCCGACTACGAAGCCGCGGTGCTGGAGGTGCTGGCCGGGCTGTGTGATCGGGGGCTCGTCTACAAGGCGCTCAAGCCCGTCCACTGGTCGATCGCCAACGAGACGGCGCTGGCCGACGCCGAACTCGAGTACGAGGACCGCGAGGACCTGTCGGTCTATGTCGACTTCGAGGGGGCGGACGCCGACGCGGTCTACGCGGCTTTCGGACTCTCGGAGGACGAACGGGACGAGCAGGACCTGCACGCCACGCCCAGCTTCATGATCTGGACCACCACGCCGTGGACGCTGCCGGCGAACCTGGCGATCGCGGTGCACGAGAAGTTCGAGTACGCGCTGGCCAAGGTGGACGGGAACCTGACCGTGCTGGCGGCCGAGCTGCTGCCGAAGGTGGCCAAGGCCGCCAGGGCCGAGGATGTGCAGGTCGTCGCGACCGTGACGGGCGACCGGCTCGTCGGGCTGCGGTACAAGCACCCGTTCCGGGATGCGCCGCCGGCGATCGACGACGCGGACACCTCGAAGTGCTACACCGTCGTCTCGGCGGAGTATGTGACGCTGGAGGACGGCACCGGCCTGGTCCACACCGCGCCGGGCCACGGCACAGAGGACTACCAGACCGGCCTGCGCGTGGGCCTGCCGGTCTATTGCCCGGTCCGGGGGGACGGGGCGTACGACGGCACCGTGCCCGAGTGGATCCGCGGCATGAACATCTGGCAGGCCAACGAGCTGATCGCCAAACGCCTGACCGAGTCGGGCCACATGTTCTACCAGCACAAGTTCATGCACTCCTACCCGCACGACTGGCGGAGCAAGACGCCGGTGATCTTCCGGTGCACGGAGCAGTGGTTCGTGGCGGTGGACCGGCCTTACAAGCTCGGTGACGAGCCGGTGTCCGGCCCGGGGCTGTCGGTGCGCCAGCGTGCGTTGGTCGCCATCGGCGCCTCTCCGTTCGGGGTGGCTCCGGACACGGAGCACTGGACGGAGGACCAGGGCGTGTCCGTCGAGGACAAGCGCGTGCGCTCGACGAAGGGCCCCGGCGAGTTCAGCGGCGAGGGCGGCGGGCCGGTCGGCCCGCTCGGACGCGGCGGCCGGGACGATCTCTCCGCGGAACCGCTGTCGGACACGATGGCGCGGGGCGCGGTGGCCGCGGGCCGGGGGGGCGATCCGGTCCGGTTCGTGCCCGCCTGGGGGCGCAACCGGATGCGGGGCATGCTGGACAGCCGCCCGGACTGGTGCATCAGCCGCCAGCGGGCGTGGGGGCTGCCGATCCCTGGGTTCACGATGCCGGACGGGTCGGCGTTCATGACGGCGGCATCGGTGCGGGCGGTCGCGTCGGTCGTGCGGGCCAGGGGCTCGGACGCCTGGTTCACGCTGTCGCCTGCCGAGCTGCTCGGCGACTACGACCCGAAGGCGGACTCGGAAGCCCCCGAGGCGCTGCGTTCCGGGGAGGTCGCGTTCGCGGAGCTGAAGAAGGGCCACGACATCCTCGATGTGTGGTTCGAGTCCGGCTCATCGTGGAACGCGGTGGTGCGTCAGCGGTTCGGCGACGAGGCCTACCCGGTCGACCTCTACCTGGAAGGCTCGGACCAGCACCGTGGGTGGTTCCAGTTGTCGCTGCTTCCGGCGCTGGGCGTGACGGGGCAGTCCCCCTTCCGGACGCTGCTGACCCACGGCTTCATGGTGGACAAGGACGGGAAGAAGCTCTCCAAGTCCCAGGGGGCGGCGCTCAAGGACCTGTTCGACCGCTTCGGGGCCGATGTGCTCCGCTGGTGGGTGTGCTCTATCGCGTACGAGAACGATGTGAAGGTCGACGAGGCCTTCTTCGCCAACGCGGGGCAGAGCTATGTGAAGGTCCGCAACACGCTTCGGTTCATGCTCAGCAACCTGGGCGACGACACCCCGGGCGGGACGGTCGGGCACGCCCCGACCTCGCTGGAGGCCTGGGTGCTCGGTGAGTTTGACGCGATGTCCGGAAAGGTCGCCAAGGCGTTCGAGCGGTACGCCTTCCACGAGGCGCACCGGCTGCTTTACAGCTTCTGCAACACCACGCTGAGCGCCGAGTACCTCTCGGCGGTCAAGGACCGGCTGTACTGCGACGCGCCCGATTCCGACCGGCGCCGGCGGACCCAGGCGTGCCTGCGGACGCTGACCGAGGGCCTGTGCCGCCTGCTGGCGCCGGTGCTCTGCCACACGGCCGACGAGGCGTGGCGGGCGCTGCACGCCGGGGATGAGGACGCGTGCGTGCACCTGACCGGCTTCCCGGAGCCAAGCGGGGCCGCCCCCGACGCCCGCTGGCCCGCGGTCATGGAACTCATCGAGCGGGCCTCCCGCACGCTCGAGCAGGCCCGGTCCACCCGCGGGATCGACAACCCGCTCGATGCCGGGCTGCGCGTGGCCGACCCGGACGGCCTGCTGGCCGGCTTCGACCCGATCGATCTGGCGGACTTCTGCGGCGTGTCGCGCTTCGAGACCGGCTCGGCCGAGGGCATCGAGGTCATGGACCTGCGCGAGGAGCCCCGTTGCGAGCGTTCTTGGAAGCGCGACGGGACTGTTCGCCCGCGGTCGGACGGGGGGATGCTCTCAGACCGCGACGCCGCGGCGGTGGGTGTGGCCTGAGCCGGCCTGAAATCATCGGGCCAAATCCCCCAAGCATGCCCGAGGGCTGATATGATCGCCCTGACCGCCGCGGCACGCGCCCGGCGGATCGCACGCGAACGCATGGGAGAACACCATGGGCATGTGGATCACGCTGGGTGTCATCGCGGTCATCATCGTCGTCTTGCTGTTGCTGGTCATCGGCATCTACAACAAGCTGGTGGCCCTCAAGAACCGCTACGAGAACGCCTTCGCCCAGATCGAGGTGCAGCTCAAGCGGCGCCACGACCTGATCCCCAACTTGGTGGAGACGGCCAAGGGCTACATGAAGCACGAGCGCGAGACGCTCGAGGCGGTCGTCGAGGCCCGTAACCAGGCGGCCAGCGGGCTGAGCAACGCCGCGAAGAACCCCGGCGACCCGAACGCCATGAAGCAGCTCGGCAGCGCCGAGGGCGCGCTGACCGGGGCCATGGGCCGCCTGTTCGCGGTGATGGAGGCCTACCCCGACCTCAAGGCCAACCAGAACATGATGTCGCTCCAGGAAGAGATCACGGCCACCGAGAACAAGGTCGCGTTCAGCCGCCAGGCCTTCAACGACTCGGTGACGGCGTACAACACCTACCGCCAGTCGTTCCCGCCGGTCATCGTCGCCCCGGTCTTCGGCCACGCCAAGGACGCGAGCCTGCTGGAGTTCGCCGACTCGGCCCAGATCCAGGACGCGCCCAAGGTCAGCTTCTGATCCGCTGATTCGGAGGGCCGATGGACGCCGGTCGTCAGACAATCGATTTTTTCGGGGACCAGGACCGCGCCCGGGCGCGGTCGCGCCGGCTGGTGGTCATGTATGTCATCGCCGTGCTGGCGATCTGCCTGACGGTCTCGGGCGTGGCCGCGCTGGCGGTGGCCCTGCTCGACGACACCCCCGGGGGGCCGCGGGTCGGTGACATCGTGCTCGTTGCGCTGATCACCGCCGCGATCACGGGGCTGATCATCGCCGGGGGCAGCCTCTACCGGATCGCGGAACTGCGCTCGGGCGGGTCGGCGGTCGCCCGGGCCCTGGGCGGACGCCCAATCGACCCCTCGACGCGGGACCTCAACGAGCGCCGGGTGCTCAACGTGGTCGAGGAGATGGCCATCGCGTCGGGCGTGCCCGTGCCGCCGGTGTACATCATGCGCGAGGAGAAGGGCATCAACGCCTTCGCCGCCGGGTACCGCCCAGGCGACGCGGTGATCGGCGTGACCAGAGGCTGCGTCGAGGGCCTGACCCGCGACGAGCTGCAGGCCGTCATGGCCCACGAGTTCAGCCACATTCTCAACGGCGACATGCGCCTGAACGTCCGGCTGATCGGCCTGCTCAACGGCATCGTGCTGATCTCGCTGTTCGGGCACATCCTCCTCCGCGTCGCGCCCCGCGGCGTCGGGCGGAGCAAGGAGGGCGCGGCGGCCGTCATGGTGATCTTCCTGGTCGCCATCGTGATGCTGATCGTCGGCTCGATCGGCGCGCTGGCCGCCCGGATCATCCAGGCCGCGGTCAGCCGCCAGCGGGAGTTTCTGGCCGACGCGGCGGCGGTGCAGTTCACCCGCAACCCATCGGGCATCGCCAACGCCCTGCGCCGCATCGGCGGGGCCACGCACCGCGCCCGCGTCCGCCACCCGCGGGCGCAGGAAGCCGGGCACATGTTCTTCGGCGAGGCGATCTCGGGCGCGTCGATGCTCGGGTCATCGCTGGCCTCGCACCCGCCGTTGGCGGTGCGGATCAAGCGGGTCGATCCGTCCTGGGACGGCACGATGCTCACACCGCTCGAGCCCGAGGAAGACCACGCTGACACGCCCAAACCCCTGACCCCCCGCGAACGCCTCGCACGGTCCATGCCCGGCGCCGACGCCGGCCCGGTCGGGCAGGCCGCGATCCTGCTGCCCCTGCTCGCGCTGGCCGGGCAACCCGGGCCGGAGCATGTCGAGCACGCCCGCTCGCTGATCGCGGCCATCCCCGAACCGCTCAAGGAAGCCGCCCACGACATCTCCAGCGGCCGGGCGGTGGTGTACGCCCTGCTGCTGCACGCCAAGGACGAGCCGGTCCGGGCGGCGCAGATCAAGCACCTCGAATCAAACGGCGACCCCGCGATCGCGGCCCTGGTCCGCAAGCTGGCGCCGGAGGCCGTTGCGCTGGACCGGACCCTGCGGCTGCCGCTGCTGGACATGACGCTGGGCGCGCTGGCCCACCTCTCCGACGAGCAGCACCGGACCTTCCGGGCCAATGTCCGCGCCCTGATCCAGATGGACAAGTCCGTCAGCCTGTTCGAGTGGGTCACGCTGAGCGTGCTGACCCGGCACCTGGACGAACGCTTCGGCCGCACCAGCGCGCCCGTCACGCAGTACTACGCCCTGGGCCGGCTCGGCGACGAGGTCAGCGTGCTGCTCTCCGCCTTCGCACACGCCGGGGCGCAGGAGGACGGGGACGCGCCCAAGGCCTTCGCCCTCGGCGCGGGCGCCCTCCGGGGCGTGGACACCCGCCTGCTCACGGTCGAGCAATGCTCGCTGGACCGGCTCGACAAGGCCCTGACCACCCTGGCCTCCTGCACCGGCCGGCTCAAGGGCGAACTGCTCAAGGCCTGCGCCTTGGTCGCCGGCGCCGACCACGAGATCACCGCCCAGGAGGCCGAACTGCTCCGCGCGGTCGGCGACATCCTCGGCGTGCCGACCCCCCCGCTGCTGCCGGGGCAGAAGCTTCTGTGACGCGGGTGCGAACCCAACAAGGCCGCCAACCCCACCCGGAGACGCTGGCGGCCTTGCCCGGAACGCAACAACCCCCCCTCCCCCCCCCCGCAGTTGGCGGCACGGAACCCGCCCGGACGGTGCCGAACCTGATCAAGACGGCCAATCCCACTCCCAGGGATTGGCAGCCTTGGCCGGAACGCGGCCAAACCCCTTCCGTCGTTGCGGTACACGGCCATGCCCCTTCACCGGAGGAGCCGGATTACACCCAACACACAGACAAAAGATGGATACTCTCTGCCGCATGGGTAGGTAGGGAGTTTGATGGATATATGGATGATGTGATGCTCCCGGTACGCCACGCACGACGCACCGGGCCGGATCGATGCACGAACGGCTTTTCCTGCACAACACACCAAGACCGCCAGCCTGTGGGTGTGGGGCTGGCGGTCTAGGTCGGCATGGTGGGGTGACACCGAGAGGTGATTACCCGAAGACCTTGCGGCGCATGCTCACATAGTCCCAGAGCACGAAGCGGTCCAGGTCCTTGCCGCCGGTGAAGAAGACGCGGCCGCTGGTGGCCTGGGCCATGCGCTGGGCGAAGGCGACGTCCTCGCTGGTCTGGCTCCAGCTCGGCAGCAGGAAGATGTTGATGGTGATGCCCTCGCGGGCGCAGGCGAAGGCCTCGCGCATGGTGGCTTCTTCGGTGCGCGGGTCGGGGGGGTAGAGCAGGTACAGCTCGGGGCCTTCGAAGTGGGCGGTGGGCAGACCGTCGGTGATCAGGGTGATCTGGCGGTTGGGCGTGTCCTGGGCGCTGAGGACGCGCCGGGCCAGCGACAGGGCGTGCTGGATGTTGGTGAAGTGCTGCGGGATGCGGGATTCGGTTACGGTGGGATCGCTCATGTCGGCCTTGAGGCGCACCACCGGGTTGTGGATCGACACCGGCTTGGGCATCAGGCCCACGATCTCGCTGGAGCGTTTGAGCTTGGCGAAGCTGAACATCTCGACGAACGAGAGGTGGTCGCCGGGGTACTCCTGGCGGATCAGGGCGTCGAGGGCCAAGGCCATGCGCTTGACGTGCACATACTGCCCGCCGTGGCGCATGGAGCCGGACATGTCCATGAGGATGGCGGTGGCGCACTTGGGGGTGTTGCGGGTCTTATGGATCACCAGATCGTCGGGTGTGAGCGTGATCCCCCCTCCCCCCACTTCGTCTCTCCGTCTCTCCGTCTCTTCGTCTCTACTTCCGCGGATCGCCGCGTTGACGAAGCTCGCCCCCACATCCAGGTTCGACACGCTGTCCCCGTACTCGTAGCCCTTCGTCTTGGTCGTCTCCACTGGGCCCTCGCCCGTGATCGGGTCGTGGCGGCCGCTCCGGGCGGCCTGGAGGTCGGCGAAGATCTCCCGCAGCAGCTTGCCCCGCACCAGCGCGAAGGCCTTGGGGCTCAGGCGGTAGCCGTCTTTGGTCTTCTCCAGCCCTTGCCGCTCGGCCTCCTGGCGGACGAACTCTTCGAGCTGCTGCTGGATCTGGTTGAGGTTCTGGATCTGCTCGCCCAGCCCCTCCTCGTCGGCCATCTCACTCAGCTCGTCCAGGTCGATGATCGCGAGCTGGGCCGTCTTCATCGCGGCGCGGAGCTGCTCAAGCAGTTTGTCGATCGTCTTGAGTTCCTCGTACAGCTCCACCGCCTCGTCCGGCGTCAGCGGCTCGCGCCCGGTGAACGCGTACTCCCCGGACATCTGCTCGATTTGATACTTCTCCCCGAGCCTTTCAATCAGCTTGATCAATCCCCGCGACACCGGCGAGTGCTCGTTCTTCTGCATGTACCACAATCGTTCGAGGTCGCGGACCTGCTGCTCGCGCACCGCCTTGGCGAGCATGTCCCGCTGTTCCTTCTTCGGCTCGATCGTCGCGGCCTGCTCCTGGTACGCCTTCTCGGCCGCCTGGCGGGCCGCATCGGTCTCATAGGTCGCCAGCAGGCGGGCCTTGCGTTCCTCCAGCATGGCGATCAACGCGTTCAGGCTCGGTCCCAGCCCCTGAATCTGCGACGCGTCGATCCTGATCGCGTTGGCGAGCTGCTCCTCGGTCAGCCCGTCGAGGTCGCCGAAGTGCATGGCGTAGTCGAACGCCGCCCCGGCCACGTCCGGCGGCGGGGCCGTGGGCGAGGGGAAGTTCTTGGGGTCGTAGCCGAGGTAGGCGTGGACGAGGCCCCGGTCATGGCGTCGCGGCGTGGTCATCGGACTGCTTTCATGCGGTAGCGGGTGTCCGGCGCGACCCCCGCACACCACGCGTGCTCGGTGTCCATCGCGAGCATCGTTGGGCGGAGTTGCTCGAACATCGGGATGTCGTCGTGATAGTCACCGTCGGTCATGTGGACCAGCAGTTCCGTCGCGGGGTCCAGCGCGACGGCCCGTTCAATGACCGCGCCGACATCGGGCCGCAGCCCGGTGAAGGGCTCCTGACCTCGGCGGATGTGATTGGCGCTGTGCTCTGCGGCCTCAAGAGCCCGCCGGATCTTCGCTTCGCCCCAGCCCTTGGCCCGGTAGCGCTTGCGCCGCTGCTCGAGTTCTTGCTCCCAGGTCGGTCCGCCATCGGAGTCTTCCTCTTTGAAGCAATACAGCCGGCACCCGCAATAGCCACGCTCGGTGACCATCCACACGACCCGATCCGCGCACTTCTGGGCATCGAGCCGACGCACCGCGAGCGTGCCGACGGTTTCCGCCAGCAGCGTCTCACGGGTCTCCGGGTTGGATGAGATCATGATCGCCCAGCACATGGCCTATACCTCAAACTCCACCCGCCCGTGCCGCACGGCCCGGCTGATCCGGTCCCGGGCCCACAGCCCGGCCAGCACGAACTCCACGCAGCTCGCCCGCACCGCGGGGTCCTCCGACGCGTTGACCTGGAAGGCCTGATCCCACACCGGCGGCACGCGCTGGAGCAGCTTCTCGTAGTGCGAACTCGGCAGCATGTCGCCCACCTCGATCTTCACGCCCTTGGCGAAGATCTCCCCGATCGCCGCCGCCCCGTGCTCGTCGGCGTACTCCTTGTACACATTGCCGATCGCCTCGGCGAAGATCGCGTCCAGGGCCTGCGTCTCGCTGAGCTGGTGGCTGCTCATCAGGTCCAGCTCCACCTTGCCCGAGGCCGTGGAGTGGAAGTGGGCCAGGTCGCTGATCCGCGGCACCGACGGCTTCTCGCCCAGCACGATGCCCCGGCGACGGGCCGAAGCGATCATCACGCGGTAGTTGGCGATCGAGAAGCGGGCCGACACGCCCGAGGCGTGGTCGACATACTTGCTCCGCCGGGCCACCGTCGCCATCTCCTCGACGATCTCCTTCATGAACCGCGGGACCAGCACCGGGTACGCGCCGCCGAGATCCACGCTCTTGAGCGCCTCCTGCTCGGTGATCTCGATGCCCAGGTCCCGCTCGCGCGGGTAGTGCGTCTGGATGGTCGAGCCGATGCGGTCCTTGAGCTGGGGGATGACCTTGCCCGAGCGGTTGTAGGTCGCGGGGTTGGCCGAGAAGATGACGAGGATGTCCAGGTCGAAGCGGACGGGGATGCCGCGGATCTGGACGTCGCGCTCTTCGAGGATGTTGAACAGGCCGACCTGCACCGAGTCGTCCAGGTCGGGCAGCTCGTTCATGGCGAACAGACCGCGGTGCATGCGGGGGATCAGGCCGAAGAACAGGGAGTCCTCCGAGCCGAGCGACACGCCGCGGGCGAGTTTCGCGGGGTCAATCTCGCCGATGACATCGGCGAACTTGGTGCCGGGGGCCAGGCGCTCGGCGTAGCGCTCCGCCCGGGGCCACCACGCGATCGGCGCGTCGTCGCCGTGGTCGGCCACAAACCGCTTGCCCGCCTCGGTGATCGGGCGCTCGGGGTCCTCGTGCACCGGGCATCCGGGGATGTCCAGGTACGGCAACTCCGCGTCCAGAAAACGCACCAACTGGCGCATCAGCCGGCTCTTGCCCTGTCCCTTCTCACCCAGGAACAGCAGGTCGTGCCCGGCCAGCACGGCGTGGACCACCTCGGGGATCACCGTGGCGTCGTAGCCGACGATGCCGGGGAACAACTCCTCACCCGAAGCCAGGGCCCGGGTGAGGTTCTCACGCAGTTCTTCCTTGACGGAGCGGGAGTTCCACCCCGACGCGCGCAGTGCGCGGAGCGTGGCGGGCTTCTGGGCGGGCTTGTTGACGGTCGTGGCGCTCGGCATGGGTGATTGTTCGCTCCGTTGGGCCCCGCGGATGAGGGAGGAGCGAACCGGCCCGGCGGCTTATTCCCGCCGCCCTCACCCCCCCATCACCCCATCACCCCGCCCGCGCGTGCTCGTCCGGGTCGATCCCCAGCGAGCGCATCTTCTTGTAGAGCGTCGTGCGGTTGATCCCGAGTTGCTCGGCCGTCGCGGTGCGGTTCCACCCGTTGGCCGCCAGGGCCTTGAGGATGATCCGCCGTTCCGGCTCGACCATCGCCGCCTCCAGCGTCATCGGCACCCACGGCGTGTCGTCCGACGCCTCCGAAGCCCCGGCCATGGATAGGGGAGCCTTCTCCGGCTCGATCACCTGCGGCGGGAGATCCTCCACCGCGATCGTCTGCCCCCGGCTGAGCACCGCCGCCCGCTCCACGATGTTCGACAGCTCGCGCACATTGCCGGGGTACGAATAGCGACGCAGCACATCCATCGCCTCCGGGCTGAAGCCGGCGAAGGTCTTACCCAACTCCCGCCCGCGCTCCTCCAGGAACCGCTCGGCCAGGATCGGGATGTCGCTGACCCGGTCGCGCAACGGGGGCACCTCGATCTTGACCACATTGATGCGGTAGTACAGGTCCTGGCGGAACTGGCCCTTGGCCACGAGATCCTCCAGCGGCTGGTTGCTGGCCAGCACGACCCGCACATCGACCTCGATGGTCTGGTTCGACCCCACCGGCTCAAACTTGCGCTCCTGCAGCACGCGCAGCAGCTTGAGCTGCATGCCGGGCGACGCGGAGTTGATCTCGTCGAGGAACAGCGTGCCGCCATCGGCCGCCAGAAACCGGCCCGCCTTGTCCGCGTGCGCCCCGGTGAAGGCGCCCTTCACATGGCCGAACAGTTCGCTCTCCAGCAGGGTCTCTGGGATCGAGCCGCAGGACAGTTCGACATACGGCTTTTCCTTGCGCGGGCTGGCCTGGTGGATCGCCCCGGCGATGAGCGACTTGCCCACGCCCGACTCGCCGGACATCAGCACGGTGGTCCGGCTGGCGCTCACCGCCCGCACCACCTCGAAGATCCGCTGCATCCTGGGGTCGTGCCCCACGATGCCGCCCAGCGAGAAGGTCCCCTCGATCCGGCCGCGGAGCTGGGCGTTCTCACGCTGCAGCGCCTGGTGACGCAACGCCCGCTGCAGGGCGATCCGCAGCTCGTCGTCGACCACCGGCTTGGTCAGGTAGTCCACCGCCCCCAGACGCAGGGCCTCCACCGCCGACTCGACCGTGCCGTAGCCGGTGAGCATGACGACGCTGGTCCGGCGGTACGCCTTGGTGATCCGGCCGAGCAGCTCGATGCCGCCGACCCGCGGCAGGTTGATGTCGCAAACGGCCACCGCGAACGGACCGTCCGGAGACTCCTCCGCCTCGGCGAGCGACGCCAGCGCCTCGTCCGGCCCGTAGACCGCCACCGCCGGGTGCCCCTCGCGCTCGAAGAACGCCGCCAGCGAATCCGCCACGATCGGGTCGTCGTCGATCACCAGAATCCGGGCGGGCCGATCCATCGGTTGCGCCTCCCCCATCAGCCCACCAGCCGATCACCGACCGCCGGATCGACCACGGGCACACGCACCCGGAGCATCGCGCCGGGCCGGTGGGAACCCTCCCGGTCCTCGCGGTCCGCCAGCGAGATCACGCCCTCCATCGACTCGACGATCTGGCGTGAGATGGCCAGCCCGATGCCGTGCCCGTCCGCGCGGGTGGTCACGCCGTGCCGGAACGCCGCCTCACCCCGGACACGCGGGTCCACCCCCGCGCCGTCGTCGGCGATATCCACCACGATCTCGTTCTGAACCCGGTCCAGCCAGGTCCGGACCTCGACCACACCGCCCGGGTTGAGCGTGTCCCCCTCCGCGGCCCGGCCGATCGATTGCACCGCGTTCATCAGCCCGTTGAGCAACACCGTGTACAGCGGCCCCGCCGGCGCGGTGCCCGCCTCCGGGTCGATCGTCACGCGCATCTGCACGCCCCGCTCGGCCGCCAGCGGCCGGACGACCTCCAGCGCGTGATCGATCGCCATGCCCAGCGACACCACACTCGGCACGCCGAACAGCGGCGACCCGATCGGCACCGTCCGGTTGCGCAGCGCGGCGTTGACCATCGAACTCATCCGCTCCAGCGTGCCCTGGACCGTCAGGATCTGCTCGCGGGCCACGCTCAGCTTCTCGGCCTCGCACGCGATCTCGCCCTCCGGCAGCGTCGCGGCGGCCAGCCCGAGCCAACGCATCGACCCGTCGAGCATGTTCCGCAGTTCGTGGGCCACCGCGGTCAGCTGGTCCGCGGTGAGCGGCCCGGACGAGGGATCCTCCGGCCCGCGCACGCCCGGCGGTCGGACGGTCTGGCGGCGGCCCGGGGGCGGGTTCGGGGTGTGGGGATCGTCGCTCATCATCCGGAGAATCGTCGACGATCCGGCCGTTGTCACGCCGCGTGTTGCCCCGGCGCGACACCCCGGCCCGATCCCGGCGTTGCGTCCGCGCGACACGGCACAGACGCGCCGCCCGGGGGCAACAACCCGGGGTTATCAGACCCCTCCCGGCAGGCCGGACCCCGCCGGGGTAGGCTGCCCGCATGGCCCGATTCGTGATCCTGATCGTCCTGCTCGCCGTGTCTGTCCAGGCCTTCGCCCAACCAGGAGCCCAGGATCTGCGTGAGCAGCCCTACCTCGGACTGAACATCCGCGACACCGCCGACGGGCCGGTGGTGGGATGGATTTTCCCCGGCCCGCTCGGCGGACAGTCGTTCACCTCCGCCTCGGGCATCCGGCGCGGCGACAACCTCGTTTCCGTCAACGACGAGCCGGCCGACGCGGCCCGGTTCTCCGAGATCATCGGCGCCATGTCGCCCGGCGACACCATCACGCTCGTCCTGCGCCGCTCGCCGCAGGCCCAACCCAACGCGGCCGTGCCGACCGGCGGGCCCGGCGGGGACGAGTTCACCGTGACCGCCACCCTCGCGGCGCGCCACGACTGGACGGGCACCGTCGGACGCGGGCTGGGCGACCGCGTCATCCCCGACCCGCCCGAGGGCGAGTTCGAGGCGATGATCCTGGAACGGGCGAAACGCCACGGCGTGCTCGACGCCGAGGGCGGCCTCGCCCACCTGATGGAGCATCTCAAAGGCATGCAGGACGCGGCGTTGGACCCCAACGCCCTCGACGCGGTGGTCAATGTGTTCCGGCGCCCGCTGTCGATCGATGCGCAGGAAGCGATCATCGCCGAGCGGGTCCGCGCCTTGCTCGAACAGTCACGCTCGACCGACCCCCGGGATCTGGCGCAACTCGCGACCGACGCCGCACGGCTGATCCATGTTGATCCCGCCGGAGCGAACGCCGACGAGCGAAACCCCTGGGATCACATCGAGCAGGGATACACCCGAAAGGCCGAAGCCCTCGTCCGCCACCTCCGCGACAACATCTCGGTCGGAGGCCCGAACGCGGGCGACCAGATCGGTGTGATCGCCAACTCTCAATGGGTCGTCGAATCGCTCCTGCGATGGGAACTCGAGCGGTTCCGCGAGCGGGCCGCCGGGATCGACGAGCGGCTGGCCTTCGCCACCGACCCGGAGCGCCAACCCCTCGACCGCGCCACGCTGCCCGAAGCCCTCACCAACGCCGTGACCGGCGACATCCTCGGCTACCACGAGATCGGCGACGCACGCTACGGCGTCATCGGCGGACCGGGGCCCAACCGCTACGACATGTCGGTGATCGCCGAGGTGATCGACATCGGCGGCGACGATGTCTACACCTGGCCGGAAGGAACCGACGAAATCCCCGACCGCAACCACATCATCATCGACCTGGCCGGGAACGACCGCTACGAATCGCACGCCGAGTTCTCCGGGCCGGCGGCGGGCGTGTTCGGCATCTCGATCATCGACGACCGCGCCGGCAACGACCTCTACCGATCGAGCCGCATGGGCTCCATCGGCTTCGGCCTCTTCGGCATCGGCATCCTCATCGATCGCGCCGGCGACGACCGGTACGAGAACACCGGGCCCGACAGCGGCTGGTCCACCGGCGTGGGCTTCTACGGCGTCGGGCTGGTCATCGACCACGCAGGCTCCGATGTCTACCACGCCGAGAAGCTCAGCCAGGGCGTGGGCGGGCCCCGTGGCTTCGGCGCCATCATCGACGCCGCCGGCAACGACCTCTACCAGGCCAACGGCCCCCACTTCCGGTCCGCCTACGGCACGCCGGGCGTCTACCTGGGCATGTCGCAGGGCTTCGGCTTCGGCGTGCGCAGTTACGCCGCCGGCGGGATCGGCGCGATCTACGACTACGCCGGCAACGACCAGTACATCGCCGGCGAGTTCTCCCAGGCGGGCGGCTACTACTTCGGACTCGGCATCCTGCACGACTACGCGGGCAACGACCTCTACCACGGTAACCGCTACGGCCAGGCCTTCGCCGCCCACCAAGCCGCGGGCATCCTCATCGACGACGAAGGCGACGACACCTACTGGTCCATGACCGCCGCGTCCCAGTCCGGGGCGTGGGACCAGTCGGTCACCATGCTCATCGACCGGGCCGGCAACGACGCGTACCGCTGCGACGGCCTGGGCTTGGGCGCGGCGTCGATGCAGTCCCTCGCGATCTTCCTCGACCTAAACGGGGACGACCGCTACTCGGCCAACCGCGGGGCGACCCTCGGCCGGTCCGGGGGCGACAGCTACCACTACGACCGTGATCCCGTCTTTTCGTTCAGCGCCTTCTTCGACCTCGGCTCGGGGTCCGACGCCTACCCCGCCCACCGGGGCCAACGGCCGGTCCGAGGCCACGGGCTCGCGGAACCAGGCGGCCCCGAAAGACTCCTCGCTGCACGGAATCTTTGTGGACGAATAGAACTTTCTGGTACAATCCAAACGCGACCGGCCCAGCACCCCAAACAGGGGAAAGGGGAACGGATGATCCAGGGCGCGTTGAACATCAAGAAACTCCTCGGCGCGATGCGTCGGCTCGATGCCTCCGACCTGCACATCAAGGTCGGCATCCCGCCCACCTACCGCATCGGGGGCGAGCTGCACCCGATCCAGGGCGAGCCGGTCTCCGAGGACGACGCGGACCACCTGCTCGACCCGCTGCTCAGCGAGGCCCAGAAGCAACGCTTCGACGCCACCGGCGATCTGGACTTCGCCTGGCACCTGCCCGGGGCGGACGGCGATTCGGGCGATCGATTCCGCATCAACATGCTCCGCTCGGGCAACCACACCCACGCGGCCATCCGGCGCGTCAAGGCGGAGATCCCCAGCTACGCCGAGCTGCACCTCCCGCCCGTGTACTCCAGGATCGTCCAGTCGGAACGCGAGGGCCTGATCCTGATCGTCGGCGTCACGGGCTCTGGCAAAAGCTCCACCCTCGCCGCCATGGTCGAGGAGATCAACCGCACCCGCGCCGAGAACATCATCACCATCGAGGACCCGGTCGAGTACCGCTTCGTCCCCAAGAAGTCGATCATCTCGCAGCGGGAGATCGGCATCGACGTCACGGACTTCCACGAGGCCCTGCGCCATGTGGTCCGCCAGGACCCCGATGTGATCTTCATCGGCGAGATGCGCGACAAGGAGACGGTGCTCAGCGCCATCCAGGCCGCCGAGACCGGCCACCTCGTCTTCGCCACCCTGCACACGATGGACACGATGGGTGCGTTCGGGCGCATGCTCGAGTTCTTCCCCCAAGACGAGCGCGAGTTCATCCGCAACTCGCTGGCCGCGACGATGAAGTCCATCTGTGCCCAGAAGCTCATCCCCGCCAACAAGGAGATCACCGGCACCTCGGTCGTCCCGGCCACCGAGGTGCTCATGACCACGCCCACGGTCAAGGAGCTGATCCGCGATCAGCGAGACTCCGACCTGCCGTCGGTCATCGCCGGCTCCCGCTCGGAGGGCATGATGTCCTTCACGCAGAGCCTGGCCGAGCTGGTCGACAAGGAGTGGGTGACCATGCACACCGCCCAGGAGTTCGCCCCCAACCGCGACATGCTCAACTCGATCCTCAAGGGCGTCGAGGTCAAGGCCCAGTCGCTGGTCGGACGCATCAAGGGCTAAAACTGATCCTCCCCCGTCGCCGACGGGGGAGGTGGCACGCGAAGCGTGACGGAGGGGGATTTCTTGGAAGCTTCACCCGACCCGCTCAGCCCTTCGCCGACATCACCGGCTCGGCCGGCGGGATGTGCCAGGTCGCGTCGCGGTCCTTGCCGCCCGCCTGGTACCACTTGACCATCCGGTCGATCCCCTCGGCCAGCGGGATCGAGGGCTTGAAGCCCGTGGACAGGATCTTGTCCGCCTCGAACTTCGTCTCGGTCTTGTAGAGCTTGCGGATCCGCGCGGTCGAGATCGGCAGGTTCTTTCCCGTCAGCTTGATCACCACATCGAACGGCAGGCCCAGCAGCATCCCCACCCAGTACGGCACCGCCGGCGCCGGCTTCTTGCCCAGGCACTTGCTGACCGTGTCCGAGATCTGCGTGCTGGTCATGTCCGGCTTGTCGATGAAGTTGAAGATCTCGAAAGGCTCGATGGCCCGGTTCGGCTTGTCGGCCTTCATCCCCAGCAGGAACAGCGTCGCGTCGACGATGTTCTCGACATAGCTCAGGCTCTTGATGTTCGTCCCCGCGCCGAACCGCAGGTACTTGCCCGAATCGATCTGCCGGATCAGCGAGTACATGTTCGCGAAGTTCTCCGGCCCGAAGGTCACCGTGGGACGGATCACCAGCGCCCGGCGCCCGGCGCCGCCGGCCGCCCAGTCGCGGAAGACCCCCTCGCCCTTGCGCTTGGACCCGCCGTACGGCGTCTCCGGATCCGTCGGGGCGTCCTCGTGGTGCGGGGTCGGCGCCGAGCCGTAGGTCGCGACCGTCGAGTAGAACACGACCTGTTTGATCCCGGCGCGGTCCATGGCGTCGCAGAGCACCTTGGACCCGTGCTCGTTGACCGAGTAATAGGTATCGTGGGCGATCCCGAAGTCGTGGTGGGCCGCCGCCAGATGGATCACCAGCTCCACGCCCTCCATCGCCCGGTCCAGGGCCTTGGGATCGCGGATGTCGCCTTTCACATACGGCGCCTCCGCGGCGATCCCCTCCGGCTCGACCAGGTCGAGGGTCAGCAGGTCCGTGTGCCCGAGGGCGCGCAGGTCGCGATGGAAGTAGGCCCCGATGAAGCCGGATCCGCCGGTGATGAGAATCTTCAAGCGTGCTCCCTCCGCGTGTACCGACGGCTCCTGCGGCCTGCATACGAACCGATGACCCCCGGGTTCGCCGGTCCGGGCCTCTGGCCGCAAGATCGGCGGACCAAAGGAGGTCCTTGTGGATTATTGGCCTGCGAAGCCGATCCCGGCCCCGATCAGCCCGCCGAACCGGCCTCCGACGCGATCCCCAGGGCCTCGATCGCCCGGATCATCAGCCCGTGCACCCGCGGCGGGGCGCAGACGATCCCCCGGTTCTTCTCTAGCCCACGGCCCTGATCGAACTCCAGGGCGTTGCCGTGGATGTCCGTCACGAACGCCCCGGACTCGCCCGCGATGCAGGCCCCCGCGGCGTGGTCCCAGATCCGTTCGACATATCCCTTCCTGGTCGGCAGCCGCAGATACGCGTCCGCCTGACCCCGGGCCACAACGGCGTACTTGCACTGGCTGTCCAGCCGCGCGGGCTCGCCCACCCGGCCCAGGCCCTGTCCCTCGATCCAGGCCAGGATCCGGTCGGTGTCGGATTGGTTGGAGTGAGCCGCCTCGACCGAGCCGCAGACGACGATCTCATCGGTTTCATCGTGGTCGAGCCGGGTCAGCCGGATCAGCTCGGCCTTCTCATTGTCGCAGCGAGTCTCATAGATCCCCTCACCCTTGATGGCCAGGTACAGGCACCCGTGGGCATCGCGCTCGTCCAGCGGCTCGGACTGGTCCACCGGCAGGTTCGGGCAGCCCATGACCCCGATCGTCGGGACACCCTCCTCGATGAACCCCAGGGCGATGGCGTACTGCTGGTTACGCAGGAAACCTTTCGTGCCATCGATCGGGTCAAGCGTCCAGAACCGCCGGTGCCGGGTGTCCCCCGCCCCGATGTCGATCGCCTCGAGCACCGATTCCGGCGTGGCGTCGTCCCACACCTCCCGCGCCGCGGCCACCACCGCGTCGAGCAGCAGCCCGTTGTCCTCGTCCCGCAGGAAGTTGGAAGCCTCCTCCGCCACCAGCACCACATCCCCCAGCCGCTCCCGCAGGGCGTACCCCACCACCGCCTGGCTGGCGTAATCCGCCACCGTGACGGGCGACTTGTCGTCCTTGGTCACCGCCCGGACCTCGTCGAGGGCGTCCTGCACGGACCGGCAGACATGGGACGCCGCCACGACGGCGTGGCGGGCGGCTTCGGCGTGCTTGGCATGGTCGATCATGGGGTCTCCGTGGCGCGGCTGGATCAGTGTCGTTGCATCATTCGCCGATCAGATAACCGGCGTCGGCCAGCGACCCCAGCAACCGCGCGACCGATGCCTCGACGGACTTCTCAGCCGTCAGCAGCTCAATCTCAGGCGACTCCGGCGCCTCGTACGGGTCGTCGATGCCCGTGAAGCCCTTGATCTCGCCCGCCCGGGCCTTTTTGTACAGCCCCTTGGGGTCGCGGGCCTCGCAGACCTCGATGGGCGTGTTGACGAAGACCTCCAGGAACGGCAGCCCCGCCGCCTCGTGCAGCGCCCGGACCTTGGCCCGATCGGCCCGGTAGGGGCTGATGAAGCTGGTGATCGCGATGACCCCCGCGTCGGCGAAGAGCTTGGCGACCTCGCCGATCCGCCGGATGTTCTCCTCGCGGTCCCCGGCGGAGAAGCCCAGGTTCGCGTTGAGCCCGTGGCGGACATTGTCGCCGTCGAGCCGGTAGGCGAACACGCCGCGACGCACCAGTTCCGCCTCGAGGGCGCTCGCGATGGTGCTTTTGCCGGAGCCGGACAGCCCGGTGAACCACAGGGTGCAGCCGCGGGCGTTGAGCAGGCGGCAGCGCTCGGCGTGGGCCAGCTCGCCCTGGTGCCAGACGATGTTCTCGGCTTTGGGTTCGGACACGGTTTGGACCCTCTGGGCAGGCGGTCGGCACAACGGAAGGGGCAGGATTCGCCCGGCACGATATCGGGCCTGCACGCCCCGGACCGGTACGGCATGACGGGATTCCACCGGGAATCCCACCCTGCCCGCCTATCCTTCGGCTCGCCACAAGGGCGAATCCCGGCCTCGGCTCCGGATGGCGGCCAGATCCGCCGATGGAACCCAAACGGGCCGCCCGGCGACCCGTGACACTGCCCCCCACCCCCCCTCACCCCCACCGGAGCGGAGCCAGCCCGGATGACCACGACCGCCGATCCAAACAGCCGCCCGTACCGCCTGACCCACCTCAAGGCCCTGGAGGCCGAGGCCATCCACATCATGCGGGAGGTCGCCGCCCAGTTCGAGCGGCCCGCCCTGATGTTCTCCGGGGGCAAGGACTCGATCGTGATGGTCCGCCTGGCCGAGAAGGCCTTCCGCCCGGCCAAGTTCCCCTTCCCGCTGCTGCACATCGACACCGGCCACAACTTCCCCGAGGCCCTGGACTTCCGCGACCAGCTCGTGGCCGGGCTGGGCGAACGCCTGATCGTCCACAAGGTGCAGGACCTGATCGACCAGGGCCTGGCCAGCGAGGACCCCGGCCCGTTCCCCAGCCGCAACCGGGCCCAGATCCCCACCCTGCTCCACGCCATCGAGACTTACCGCTTCGACGCCCTCTTCGGCGGCGCCCGGCGCGACGAGGAGAAGGCCCGGGCCAAGGAACGGATCTTCTCGTTCCGCGACGAGTTCGGCCAGTGGGACCCCAAGAACCAGCGCCCCGAGCTGTGGAGCCTCTACAACGGGCGTTCCCGCCCGGGCGAGAACATCCGGGTGTTCCCCATCTCCAACTGGACGGAGATGGATGTCTGGCAGTACATCATGGCCGAGAACATCGAGATCCCCTCGCTGTACTTCTCGCACAAGCGCGATGTCGTCCGGCGCATGGGCCAGCTCGTGCCCGTGGGCGATGATCCCTTCGGGCCTCGCCCGAACGAGACGGTCGAGCACAAGACCGTCCGGTTCCGCACCGTGGGTGACATGTCCTGCACCGCGGCGACCGAGAGCCCGGCCGCGACCCTGGCCGACATCATCGCCGAGGTCGCCGCCGCCCGCGCCTCCGAACGCGGGGCCCGCATGGACGACAAGACCAACGAGGCCGCCATGGAAGACCGCAAGAAGGAAGGGTACTTCTAAACGCCTCTGATTGTGGTGGGGCATTATCCGTCGGCGCCGATAGACAGGGAAAGGAGATCGTCCATGCAGAACGCCGTGTCGCTGATCCTGCCTGTTGTCGCCATCGTCACCATCACACTGCCAAGCCACGCTGAAACCCTCGCCCACAGCGTCATCTCGGCCGGCACCGCCTCGCCGTATCTCGACCCGGCCGGGCCGGTGACGCTCCGACTGGTCCAGACCGACTTCGTTTTCTTCCAAGGCTCCCTCATCCAGATCCCGGTGAGTAATCCCGTGACCTATCTGGACTGGACCTTTTCGCAGGCGGACCTCGGCGCTCAACTGACGCTCGACCCCGGCTCGCCGAGCTGGGACGCGTTGGTCGGCGTGCTCACCAACGGTCTGCCCGACGCGTTCAGCGTGCAGCACTCGGTGATATTCAGCGACCCGGACGCGCCCGCCAGTGGCCTCGGCTGGGACTACGCCAGTCTCGACGCCGACCTCCTCGGACTCCCCACCGACCTTGTCGGCGCAGCGATCGACCGGATCGAGTTTCAACTGACTAGGTTCGATGTTTATGACGGCCAGGACGGAGTCGCAGGGTTCGAGTATGACATTGAACTGAGCGTCTACGGAACCGTGCCCGCCCCCGCCACACTCGCCCTGCTCGCCCCCCTGCTGCTCCGCCGCCGTCGGCGCTGAGCCAATCCTCTTGGGAATCCCTCCGTCATGCCTGCCACGACCAATCAGACTGAAAAGCAGCCCGACCCCAACGCCAACCAGGGCATGCAGTTCTCCACCGAGTCCTACCTCGACATGGACCTGCTGCGCTTCCTGACCTGCGGCAGCGTCGACGACGGCAAGTCCACCCTCATCGGACGCCTGCTCTACGACTCCAAGTCCATCTTCGAGGACCAGCTCGAGGCCGCCACCCAGGCCAGCCTCTCCCGCGGCGACGAGCGCATGAACCTCGCGCTGCTCACCGACGGCCTCCGCGCCGAGCGCGAGCAGGGCATCACCATCGATGTGGCCTACCGCTACTTCGCCACGCCCAAGCGCAAGTTCATCATCGCCGACTGCCCGGGCCATGTGCAGTACACCCGCAACATGGTCACCGGGGCCTCGACCGCCAACCTGGCCCTGATCCTCATCGACGCCCGCCAGGGCGTGATCGAGCAGACCCGGCGCCACGCCTTCATCTGCTCGCTGCTCCGCATCCCCCACCTGGTCGTGTGCGTCAACAAGATGGACCTCGTTGACTGGTCCAAGGATGTCTATGACCGGATCCGCGGCGACTTCGAGTCATTCGCCAGCCGCTTCGAGATCACCGACATCACTTTCACCCCGATGTCCGCCCTGCTCGGCGACAATGTCGTCACCCGCTCGGAGAACATGCCCTGGTACAACGGCGCGAGCCTGCTGCACCACCTCGAGCATGTCCACATCGCCGGCGACCGCGACATGATCGACCCGCGCTTCCCGGTGCAGTGGGTCATCCGCCCGCAGTCCGACGAATACCACGACTACCGCGGCTACGGGGGCCATGTCGCCTCCGGCGTCTTCCAAGTCGGCGACGAGGTCATGTCCCTGCCCAGCGGCATGACCAGCCGGATCAGGTCCATCGACATCGGCGGCGTCGGGCAGCCGTCCGCCTTCCCGCCGCAGTCCGTGTCCATCCAGCTCGAGGACGACATCGACATCTCCCGCGGCGACATGATCTGCCGGCCCAACAACCAGCCCAAGACCGGCCAGGACATCGACGCCATGGTCGTCTGGATGGCCGAGCAGCCGATGGTCGTCGGCAAGAAGTACCAGATCCGCCACACCTCCAACGAGGCGCGCTGCATCGTCAAGGGCCTGCGCTACCGCATGGACATCCAGACCCTGCACCGCGACGAGTCCGCCGAGAACCTCCGCCTCAACGAGATCGGCCGGATCTCCATCCGCACCACCAAGCCGCTGTTCTACGACCCCTACCGCCAATGCCGCGCCACCGGCAGCTTCATCATCGTCGACGAGCAGACCAACAACACCGTCGGCGCGGCCATGATCATCGGGCCGACCACCTGAGCCGGACCCCGCGGGCTCGCTGCCCGCTCCCGGACGGCCACCGAGCGCCGCTCGGACGGGTCCCGCCGTCAGGCCTCAGGGGCAGCCCGCGTTGAACAGGTTGATGTAGGCGACGACATCAAAGAAGTTCCACTCGCCGAACGGCGGGGCCAGATCCGCGGCGGGATCCTGGTTGTTGAACAGCTGGATGAACAGCGCGAAGTCGAAGAAGTTAACCAGGCCGTCGCCGTTCATATCCGCGGGGCACTCCGGAGCAACGCCCCAGTGGATGCGCAACACCCGCTCGACCTGGGATGAGGAGATGACATCGATCGCGCCGTCACCGTTGACATCGGCCGCGATGATCGCGGATGCCCTGTGGTGCGGCAAAAAACCACCGAACTCGAACTGCCTCGGCGCGGTCTGTAAAATGAGGGGCGAACGGTCGGCCCAGCTCAGAAGAGTGTTCCTGCTCTGCGCGATCGCAAAGTCGACCAGGCCGTTCCCGGTCAAGTCCGCCACCGCCACCTCGACAAAGTTGCCTTCACCCGGCAGAACAACCGGGTCCGCGAAAGTCCCGTCGCCATTGCCGAAGAAAACCGCCGCACGAGCCGACTGGTTGGGATTCGACGGACTCCCGGTCACGATCAGATCCGGTATGCCGTCCCCGTCGAAATCGCCGATCTCGATCCAGTAGGCGGAGGGCCATTCCAGCGTCTGGACGATCTCGAAACCGCCGGTTCCATCGCCCGCGAAGACCCGGACCAGACCCGCGGAACGGTCCCCCACGACCAGATCCGCGAATCCATTGCCGTTCAGGTCCGCCGCCGCGGGACGCACGACGCCCGGCGCGGGAACCTGCGCGAACCACTCCACGCTGCCATCGCCGAGCGAGCGATAAACATGCACCACCCTTTCTTCTGGACTGAACTGAGAAAGGGCCAGATCCGGGCGTCCATCTCCATCGAAGTCCGCCACCGCGACACCAATGAAACGCTCCCCGTTCGGCGTGGGCACGGTCAGTGCCGGCCCGAAGCCCCCGTCCCCGAGGATCGGGACCAGGTACAACTGCTCGCCGCTGAACGCCAGATGGGTCGGCCCGGCGGCGCCGTCGATCAGGGAGATCGTGGCGCTCATGAACGCGTTCTGGACATCCGGCAGCAGAACCGGCTCGGCATCAGGGTCGCGCGGATCAATGACCCGCGTGTTGGTCGATCCGCCCGAAATGACCATCTCGGGCAAACCGTCGCCGGTGGTGTCAACCGGCAGCACAAACAGCACGGATGAGGGAACTTCGATATCGGAACTGCCGAACTTCGGGGATCCCGCGGATGGGGAACGCTGGTGCAGCGCGGACCAGCCCACATGATACTGCACCAGATCCGGCAAACCATCCCCGTTGACATCGATCGCCCTGGTCATCCTGTTGTGCTCGAAAGCATCGCCTCTGAGCAGCGTCCGGACCGGCTCGAACGAATCCTCTGGCCCCGCGGGCGAAGACCAGATCATCTGAGCGGGCGGCGTCGAAGTGATCGGCCCGATCGAGAACAGCACATCGCCGTACCCGTCCGAGTTCAGATCACCGATGATGACTGGGGCTCGGGCGTCTTCAACGGGCAGCGGGACGGACAAGGTGGTGGGGTCGTCGGTCGCAAAGTCCAGCACGAACTCGGCCGTGTTCTCGGTGAAATACACCAGGTCGAGCGTCGGGCTGTCGTTGAGCAACCCGATATCGAATCGAGTCGGTCTGTTCCCGTCCAGGGGAAGTACGACGCCAAGCTCAATCGGCCCGGCCAGGCCTTCGTCCGTGCCGCGGTACAGCAACAGGCCTCCGCCGCCGGCAACATGGACCAGCACATCGTTGCGGCCATCGCCATCGTAATCCCTCACCGGCAGCAGCGTGGCCAGCCCGGGCGTCGGGAACTCTTCGTACCGCTGCCCAGGCTCACGCGCGGACCATCGCACGACAAACTTGTCATCGAGACTGAACAGCACCAGATCGATCAGGCCGTCGCCATCAAGGTCGCCCGCTTCGATACCGGAACCGGGAATCTGCGTGCTGAATGTTGGGTAGACCCATCCAGGTAACGACTCGGTCCACAGCACGGTGCTTTGTCCGGCCACGGGGCGGTGGGCGTAGACGGTGGAACCGTCTCTGGACACGAAAGCGGGCTCGCCGCTGTGATCGACCATGCCGACAACCAAGTGGCGAACCCACCCTCGCCGCTGGTCGATCACCGGCTCAGAAAACTGATGACCGGGACCGCCGAGCGCATACCCGACCCGTGCGTTGGGATCCGAATCCGCACTCCGGGGGAAAAAAACAAGGTCGTCGAACCCGTCCCCGTTGATGTCCACCACGCGTTGCACCATCCACTGAGGCGCCCCGTCGGGAGGAAGCATGGACTGGCCTGAAACACCCAACGCCGTGCCGTCCGCCATCGCGTTCGACGAAGCGGCCAAGAGCGTGACGAAGGTCGCGACGGTGAACCGAGCTTTCGGAGCCATTGTCAGAATCTCCCCATGGCAGGCGCACCGCCTGCAACGCACATTACGAACGGACACCAGATTAACCTCCGGCCGGGGCGATGGCGAGGTATTTGTTTGTTTTTTTTTTGGGTAAACTCGGGCTGAAATCTGGAGCGACGAACGCCTCCCACCAGGTCGGGTCCGAGAACGAGCCGGGTCGATTCCAAGTGGGGGCGTGCCGCGGGTTGCCCAACAGCAAACAACCCGGAGCATCGCTCCGGGTTGTTTGGCGTTCAAAAGCGGGTGATGAGATTCGAACTCACGACTTTCACGTTGGCAACGTGACGCTCTACCACTGAGCTACACCCGCATGTCGTGCCCGGGTTCCTGGGGTCTCCGGGCAGGGTGAAAGGTAGGCCGGGTCCGGGGATCCGTCAACGGTTTTTTGACCCGGAATCGACGCCGGAGGCTGATCGGACCGTCCCAGGCCGTTTCCGCCCCGGCGTCTGGGCCCGCCCGGCCGGGGTCGGGTCCGGCCGCGATCCGGTCAGCGTCGGGCGGTCGGTGTGCCGCCGCCCTGCTTGCGGGCCGCCTCGATGGCATCGACCACCTGCTCGGAGGAATAGAGGTTGGACATCCAGAAGGGGTTCTCCGGACCGCCCTCGGGCGAGAAGACCACCAGCAGGGGGATCCCGGTCTGGCCGAGGGACCGGAGTGTCTCCCAGCCGGGGGCGCTGTTGCTGGTCAGATCGGCCATCATCGGCACCACCCCGGAGCCGATCATCACGCTTCGGACCGGGTCGCGGGCGAGGATGGCCGCCTCCATCGCCTTGCAGTTCAGGCACCACTCGGCGGTGAAGTCCAGCACGACCACATTGCCGTTGCGCAGGGCCTGGGCCAGCGACTCGGAGGTGTACACCTCCCAGAAGTTGTTGCGCAGGTGCTCGCTGCGGTTGACCGCCGCCCAGACGCCCGTGGCCGAGAGCACCAGGGCCAGCAGGGAGAAGGACACCCGGGGGCCGACCCGCTTGGAGATGCCGATGGTCCGGACAACCATCCAGCCCGACGCCGCCAGGACCATCACCGCGATCACCCACCAGTGCACCGCCTTGGCCCACCAGGGCAGCCCGGCGGCCATGCCCATGCCCGAGAGCAACGCCAGCACACCCGAGCCGATGAAGTACGCCGCCGCCGCGATCATCAGCAGGCCCATGACCTGCTTGACCAGTTCCGACGCCGGGCCGGTCCGGGGCAGTTTCTTGACCAGGCCCGGATTGGCCGCCAGCACCAGGTAGGGCAGGGCCATCCCCGCGCCGATCGCGGTAAAGATCACAATGACGACCAGCGGCGGCATCAGCGCCAGACCGGCCAGCAAGGCGCCCGCCACGAAGCCGAAGCACGGCAGGCCCAAGATCGCGGTCATCACGCCGAACAGGAACGACCCGTGGGCCGAGTCGGCCTTGGGGTTGACCGCGTACACCGCCTGGGGCAGCTTGATCTGGAACGCCCCCATGATCCCCACGCCCATCGCCAGGATCAGCAGGCCGATGGACATGGTGAACCACCAGTAGCCGAACAGCCGGGATGGGTCGGCGAACGCGGTGGCGACCGAGGCCAGCACGCCCAGCGCGGCCCAGAACGCCACCACGCCCGCGGCCATCCAAACGCCGAGCGCGAGCGCCCGGGCCTTGCTCTCGCCGGCGTGGTTCGAAATGGTCATGATCTTGATCGGGATGACCGGCAGCACGCAGGGCGTCAGGTTGAGCACGAAGCCCCCCACCGCCGCGAGCAGGCCCAGCACAACGATGCCGACGAGACCCTCGCTGGTCGGGACCGCGACGATGCCCAGGAACTTGCTCCGGGCGGGCCCGTTGACCGTCGCCGCGGGCAGGACCCCGCCCCAGGCGTCCGGGTCGGCGAACACCGCCGGGTCGAAGTCGGCGAACAGCTCGCCGGGCGCGGCGGCGGCGGCCTCCGGGCCGACGGTCAGCGTCACCGACCGCTCGACCAACTCGGGGGGCATGCAGATCGCGTCGTCGCAGGCCTGGAAGGAAACCGACAAGTCAATCCGGTATTCACCCGGCTCGGCGTCGTCGTCGATCCGCACGGGCACGAAGGCGACCGCCTTGCCCGCGAAGACGAGGTACTCAACGGGGTTGCCGGTAAAAAGGAAGTCCACCTTGGCGGCGTAGGGCTCGGGCCACTGGATGCGCCCGAACCGGACCGCTTCCTCGGCATCCGGGGCCTGGGGGGTGATGACCGTCGGGATCGGGGTGAAGCCGGCCATCTCCGGGGGCACCACCGGCTCGTTCAGGTGGACATGCCAGTCCTCATCATGGTCAAAAATGACCGCGATGATGACCTGATCACCCGGCCGGGCGGTCTCGGACGAGATCCGGGCACTGACCCGCACGGGGCCGTCGTCCTGCCCTGCGGAGGCGGCCGCGGGCCAGAAAAGGGCGAGGGTCAGGCTCAGCAGAATCAGCATGGATCGCATGGGAAGGGGGCTCCGTGGGTCTGGGGGCGGAAACCGGCCCGGGGAACGGATTGTTCCCCCGTCCCGGGGCCAGCGGATCAAGGAAGATCGGGCGAAGGGCCGATACGGGGGTGTCTGGCGGGCGCCCGCCGGCGGCGTTGTGCGCGTGGATCGGCTGGGAGTCGGCTTTGCGAGGTGGGCATGCTTGACCAGAACGAGGTCGACGCCCTGCTCGCGGCGGTGGATTCCGGCGAGATCGAGGAGGAGCAGACCTCCACCCTCGTCTTCAGCCGGCACCGGCGCGACCCACAGCACGCCGAGATCAAGCCGTACGATTTCAAGCGTCCGGAGCGGGTGTCCAAGGACCAGATGATGGCCCTGGAAACCCTCCACGAGGCCTTCGCCCGCAACTTCGGGGCCTCACTGTCCGGATTCATGCGCACCATCGTGGAGGTCCGGGTCGCGACCTGCGAGCAGATGACCTACGGCGAGTTCATCGGGGCTTTGCCCAACCCGACCAGCTTCAACCTGATCCAGGCCGACAAGCTCGACGGGCAGATGTGCCTTGAGATCTCGCCGCTGATCATCTATCCGATCATCGACCGCCTTCTGGGCGGAACGAACCAGGACCTTTTCATCCCCCAGCGTCCGATGACGCCGATCGAGCAGCGCCTGATCTCGAATGTGATCACCCGCGGCCTGGTGGCGTTGAAAGAGGCCTGGGACTCGGTCACGCCGCTGAACTTCTCGGTGATCGCCCAGGAGTCCAACCCGCAACTGGTCCAGATCGTCCCCCCGAACGAGGTGGTGATGGTGATCGGGCTGGAGGTCCGGATGGGCTCCCGCGCGGGCACAATGAACCTGTGCATTCCTTACAACGTCATCGAGCCGGTGATGGAGCAGATCAGCAGCCAGAGCTGGTTCGCCGTCTCCCGGAACGAGAACGCCAAACTGAGCGAGTCGCGGATCTCGAAAAACCTGGACCAGGCGGGGGTGGGCGTGTCCGCGGTGCTGGCCGAGACGACGATCACCTTCCGCGATCTGGCCGAGATGCAGCCGGGGGACCTGATTGTGACCACCCAGGCGAGCAATCTGCCCGCGACCGTGCTGGTCGAGGGCGAGGCGAAGTATCTGGCCGAGGTCGGCCAGCACCGGGGGAACCGGGCGCTGCGGATTCTCCGGCCCCTGCCCAAGGGTGAGCGACGCGATCGGGCTGTGGCGGCGCCGCCGGACCAGGACGGGCCGCCCGGGGGCTGATTCCCGGGGCGTTCAGGCTGGACGGTGGCCGGTCGGGGGTTGATCGGCCGGGGGGGCGGTATCTAGGATGAAGCCGTTGTGCGGCCGATGTCCGGCCGCTTTGGAGCGTTCGGTGTGACCATGGTCATCCGCGATGCTGGCTGATCGGTGCTCGATGCTGTTCGAGCGCCCCTTGCCCGGGGTGATGGCGATGCTGTGAGCGTCTGTCCATCCGGATCCGGGCAAGCGCGGGGTTTGCGCCCCGACCGCCCGTGCGCGGGACCGCGGTCTGAAGCCGCGGTCTTTGTGCTTTTGTGATTTCGCCACCACCGGGTGGGGTAGAGACAACCAGACAACCCGAGCCCCGAGCGGGGCGACATAGCAGAAACAGGGAGCGACACGGTGAACACTCAGGAAATGATGCGGATTCTGGATTCGATCGCCCGGGACCGGAGCATCGATCGGCAGTTGCTGATCTCCGATCTGGAGCAGGCGATGGTCACGGCCTGCCGCAAGTTCTTCGGCACGCTCGACGCCGAAGAGTTCCAGTGCACCGTGGACCCGCTGACCGGTGAGATCTCCGTCTTCCGCTACGGCGAGCCGCTGGACATCAAGCCGGAAGACCTCGGACGCATCGCCGCGCAGACCTTCAAGCAGGTCATGATCCAGCGGTTCCGCGACGACGAGCGTCAATCGCTGATCGACGAGTACGGCGGGCGGGTCGGCACCATCGTCAACGGCGTGGCCCAGCGGTACGACCACGGGGCGTTGATCGTCCAGGTCGACCGGGCCGAGTGCGTCATGCTCCGCAGCGAGCAGATCCCCGGCGAGCAGTTCGCCCCCGGCGACCGCGTCCGGGCGATGATCCTGGATGTCAAGGACATGGGCAACCAGGCGAAGATCTACCTGAGCCGGGGCCACCCGGACTTCATCCGCCGCCTGTTCGAGGTCGAGGTGCCCGAGGTCGCCGAGCGGACCATCGAGATCAAGGCGATGGCCCGCGAGGCCGGGTACCGCACCAAGATGGCGGTGTCCTCGATCGACTCGAAGGTCGACGCCGTCGGCGCGTGCGTCGGCGTCCGCGGCGCCCGCATCAAGACCATTGTCGACGAGCTCAACGGCGAGAAGATCGACATCGTCCGGTGGAACGAGTCCAGCCAGATCCTCATCGCCAACGCCCTCAAGCCGGCGGAGGTCGAGGAGATCTCGCTGTGCTTCGAGCTGGGCCGGGCGACCGTGGTCGTCCGCGATGACCAGCTCAGCCTGGCCATCGGCAAGCGCGGGCAGAATGTCCGGCTCGCCGCCCGGCTGACGGGCTGGGACGTGGACATCCTCACCCCCGAGGAGTTCAACAAGGGCCTGGAGATCATGTCCTCGACGCTCACCGGCATCGAAGGCATCACGGACCAGATGGTCGACCGCCTGGCCGCCCTGGGCATGGTCAGCGTGTTCGACATCGAGGAGATCGGTGCCGAGGTGCTGGCCGAGGAGCTCGAGATCGAGCAGGAGAAGGCCGACGAGATCGTCTCGATCGCGGCGGTCAAGGCCAAGGAAGTCAGCGAGCAGCAGCAGCGTGACAAGGAAGAGGCGGAGAAGCGTCGTGCGGAAGAGCACGCCGCCGCGGCCGCCATCCTCGCCGGTGCGACCGAGGGCGACGCGGATCCCGACGCCGCGGCCGCCGCCATCCTGGGCGCGACCGACGACAAGGACCAGGACACCGAAGCCCGCGCCGACGACATCCTCGGCGGCGGGAACTGAACTATCTCAGACTGAGACAGACACACGCCGGTACGCCGGCGGGCGGCAGATAGAGCAACGGGCCAGAACCCGGAGGACGATTTGGCTAGTAAACGCGTTTTCGAGATCGCCAAGGAACTGGGCGTCAAGTCCAAGGCCATCGTGGACAAGTGCCACGCTGAGGGCATCCCGGTCGAGGTGATCAAGAACCACATGTCGACGGTATCGGCGGGTCTTGAGGCGACGGTCCGGGAGTGGTTCGCCTCCGGCTCGGCCTCGAGCACTGCGGTGGAGCAGGCCGACAAGGTCGACCTCAACGCGGTCCGTGAGGAGAAGCCGCGCCGGGCCAAGAAGGCGGCCTCCGACGACGCCGGGGAACAGGACGGCTCCGGCGGCACGACCACCGCGGTCGCCGATCAGCCGGTCGCGCCGGGCCGTGCCGCGCCCGCCGCGCCCACTCCGGGCGACGGGGAGGCCGAAGAGCCGAAGGCGACCGCTCGCCCGGCCGCGCCCGCGGCGTCATCGTCTGCGAGCAAGCCGGGGCCGACCCGCGTGCCCGCCGGTCTGGACAGCCGCCCGCGTGAAACCGAGCCCCAAGCCGGCACGCCCCGACGCCCCGGCGCCGAGGACGACACGGACAAGCCTCGGTCCGGCGACGGTCAGAAGGTTCCCCAGCGTCCCCAGCCGCCGCAGCGTGACGGCCTTCCGAGGCGTCCGCCGGTGATGAATGTGCCCAACCGCCCGACGGTGGTCACCCCGGCCGGCCCGCAGCTCGAACGCAAGGAAAAGATGAAGCTCTCCGGGCCCAAGGTGGTCCGTGTCGAAGCCCCCGAGCGCATCGAGCCCCCGCGTCCCCGCGGCCCGCGTCGCGGGCCCGGCGGTCCCGGCGGCCCGGGTGGCCCCGGACCGGGTGAGATGCCGTTCGAAGGACGCCCCGCCCGCGGCGGCGGCGGCGGCGGCGGGGCCGGCCCGAGCGGCGGCGGGAGCGGCGCCAACACCAGGCGTCGCGGCACCGAACGCAAACGCGACCACGAAGGCCCGGGCGATGGCGCGGGCTGGTCCGAGGCGGACCTGGCCGAACGCGAGGCACGCCTGCAGCGCTCCGGCGGCTACCTCAAGCAGCGTCGCCAGCAGCTCCGCAGCGGCATGAAGGGCGCTCAGGCCGCCACGCCGGCCACCACCGGCGGCAGAGTCACCATCGCCGATCCCTTCACCATCAAGGACCTCTCCGCCGCCACCGGTGTGAAGGCCGCGGACATCGTCAAGAAGCTCTTCATGCAGGGCGTGATGGCCACGATCAACTCCGGGATCGACTCCGAGAAGGCCCAGGAGATCATGATCGACTGGAACATCGAGCTGGAGGTCACCGCGGCCAAGTCGGCCGAGCAGCAGGTCGCCGCCAGGTTCGTGGACCGCGACCGCAAGGACGAACGCCCGCGCGGCGCGGTCGTCACCATCCTCGGCCATGTCGACCACGGCAAGACCAGCCTGCTCGACCGGATCCGCAACGCCAACGTGGCCGATGGCGAGGCCGGCGGCATCACGCAGGCCACCAGCGCCTTCCGCGTGCCCGTGAAGTACGGTTCGGACGAGAAGCAGGTCGTGTTCATCGACACCCCCGGCCACGAGGCGTTCACCGCCATGCGGGCCCGTGGGGCGCAGGTCACGGACATCGTGGTGCTGGTCGTCGCGGCCGACGACGGCGTGATGCCCCAGACCAAGGAGTCGATCAGCCACGCCAAGGCCGCGGGCGTACCGATCATCGTCGCGCTGAACAAGATCGACAAGCCCGAGGCGACGGACAATAACATCCAGCGCATCCTCGGCCAGCTCGCCGAGCAGGGCCTCAACCCCACCGAGTGGGGCGGCGACACCGAGGTTGTCCGCGTCAGCGCCCTCAAGGGCGAGGGCATCCAGGACCTGCTCGAGATTCTCGACCTGCAGAGCGAGGTGCTCGAACTCAAGGCGGACTTCGACGGCGCGGCCCAGGGCACCGTCATCGAGGCCCGGCCGGAGGAGGGCCGCGGCAATGTGGCCAACATCCTCATCCAGGAGGGCAGGCTCAAGCTCGGGGACTTCGTCGTCCTCGGCCGATCGTTCGGGCGCATCCGGGACATCACCGACGACCGGGGCAAGCGGATCAAGGAGGCCCTGCCGCCGATGCCGGTGCAGATCTCGGGCATCGACGAGATCCCGGACGCGGGTGACAAGTTCTACTGCGTGTCCTCGCTGAAGGAGGCCGAGAAGGCCGCCGAGCAGCGTCGCGATCGCGAACGCCAGGAGCAGCTCGCCCAGCCCAAGGCCACCCTGGACCGGATGTTCAGCCAGATGGCCGAGCGGGACCTCAAGGAGATCCTGGTCGTCCTCAAGGCCGATGTGCAGGGCTCGGTGGATGTGCTCCGCAGCGAGATTGAGAAGGTCGGCGAGGAGTCGACGGAGGTCAAGGTCCGCGTCATCCACGCCGCGGTCGGCGGGATCACCGAGTCGGACATCCTGCTGGCGGACGCGTCGAAGGGCATCATCATCGGGTTCAATGTCATCGCCAACGCCAAGGGCCGCTCGCTGGCCGAGGCCAAGGGCGTGGAGATCCGCAACTACCAGGTCATCTACGACATCGTCGATGACCTGAAGAAGGCGGCCGAGGGCCTGCTGGCCCCGGAGATGCGCCAGGAGGTCCTGGGCCACGCCGAGGTCCGCAAGGTGTTCAAGGTCACGAAGGTCGGCATGATCGCCGGCTGCTATGTGACCGACGGCGTGGTCCAGCGCGACGCGCTGGTCCGCGTCACCCGCGACGGCGTCGTCGTCGAGAACGACCGCAAGCTCGAGCAGCTCAAGCGGGTCAAGGACGACGCCAAGGAGGTCCGCGCGGGCACCGAGTGCGGCATGAAGGTCGCCGGATACGACGACATCAAGGAAGGCGATGTCATCGAGTGCTACAAGCAGGTCGAGGTGAAGCGCACGCTCTGAGTCGCGGGCGAAGGTGTGAGGTGAGCGGTTCATGATCGTCGGCGTGCTCCAGGCCGAGCTGCGGATCGATTGGGCGCGGTCGCTCAAGGACAAACGCCGCGTGGCCCGTTCGCTCAAGGACCGGCTCTGCCGCGAGCACCGGGTCTCCGTCGCCGAGGTCGAGGCGCAGGAGATCCACAACACGCTGGTGCTGGGCATCGCCGCCGCGGGCAGCGCGCCCGGGCCGGTGCTGGCGACGCTCGACGCGGTCGAGCGCAAGCTCGGGACGCACGAGGAGGCCGAGCTGGTCGCATGCCAGCGGGAGATCCTCCGCGGCTGGGCCGGTCAGATCGCCGGCAAGGCCTTCACCGCGGCGGGCGAGGCCGAGCTGGCGGCGGAGATGCTCGCCCGGGCCGATGAGAACGGGAACGACCAACCGAGAGAAGAGGACCAGGCTTGACCGCGGAACGAAGAAAACTCCAGCTCCAATCCCTGCTGCTCCGCGCGGTGCAGGAACGCCTGGCCCGGGGCCTGAGCGATCCGCGCGTGCGCGGGCTGGTCACCGCCACCCGGCTCGAACTCTCCGGGGACCTGAAGCGGGCCAAGGTCTACATCACCGTGCTGCCCGCCGAGCACGCGAAGCTGACCATGCACGGCATCCAGGCCGCCACGGGCCGCCTGCGCCGGGATGTCATGGAGAAGATCCACATCCGCGAGATGCCCTCGCTGGTCTTCGTGTACGACGAGGGCATGCGCAACCAGCAGGAAGTGATGTCGCTGCTCGCCAAGGACCGCCAGAACAAGCAGCCCGAAGCCGACGAACCGGAGCAGGAGCAGGAGCCCGGGCCCGACGCGGAGGGCACGCCGTGAGCACCGACGCGCTGACCGAGGGCGTGCTGCGCCTGGCCGACGAGATCGAATCCGGGCAGGCCCCGATGGTCGCGGACCCCTCGCTTGAGCACATCCCCGTGGGCACGGACGCGGTGGTGCATCAGCTTGTCTATTCCACGATGCTCTGGGAGTCGTCGCACGAGGTCGCGGGCCGCTGCATGCAGGCGATCCGCTCCGGGGTGGTTGACTTCAACGAACTGCGGGTCTGCTCGGGTTTCGAGATGCTGTTCATGCTGCCCAAGGAATGCCCCCGCAAGGAAGAGCGTGCGGCCCGGCTGCTGGCGACACTCAGCGCCGTCTTCGAGCGCGAGCACCGCCTGGCGCTCGACGGCGTGGCCGCGATGCCCAAGCGAGAGGCCCGGCAGTACCTCGACGGCCTGGATGGCATGACCCCCTTCGTCGCGGCACGGATCATGCTCGTCACGCTCGGCGGCCACGCCTTCCCGGCAGACGGCCGGATCGCCCGGGTCCTGCTCGATGCCGGTCTGATCAGCCCGGGAGAGGCCTCACCCGCGGACCTGTGCGCTCGGCTCGAACGCGCCGTGCGCGCGGCTGACGCACCGCGGGTGTACGCGCTGCTGGAGACCGCGGCGGGCTCGGTCCCCACACGCCGCCGACGCCGCTCGACCGGCAAGACCGAGAAGTCCGAGTCCGAACGGGCCGAGGAACCAAGCCGGCCGAACGGCACGGGCGGGAGCGAATGAAGCACCGAAGTCTCATCGTCCTCTTCGCAGCGGGGCCGTGGCTGCTGGCCCCGGCGGCGTGCGCCCCTACCAAGCGAGATGCGGAGCCCGCCTCGCTGCGTGCGGCCGCCTCGATCTCCGAGCCGCTGCGACGGCTGGAAGCGCTGGCCGAGATGGAAGCGATCGGGGCCGCTCCGCGTGATGCGCGCCTGGCGGAAGCCGCGCGGCTCATCGATCCCGGTCTGCCGGTCGCGATGGCCCCCGGCTCGGCGGAGTTCCGGCGCGCCGCCCGGCCGCTCGAGACCGTGCTGGCGGACCTGCCGATTCTCGCGCCGGCCTCGGACATCCCGGAGCCGTCCGCGCAGGACCAGTCCGCCGCGGCGCGGCTGTACGCGCGTGCCCGGGCGGCCCGTGCCGAGGGCGATCCCCAGGCCGCGGCCGCGTTGCTCGAAGAGGCCATCGATCTGGACCCCGGTTCCGCGCGGCTCTGGCAGGAACTCGGCGAGACCAGGCTCGAAGCGCGGGACCGCGACGGGGGCGTGGACGCGCTGACCATGGCCGCGGAACTCGGCTCGACCGACGCGCGGGTGCTCCTGACGCTCGCGTCGGAGGCGGCTTCCCGCGCTGAGTTGCCTTCGGTCATCCGGTGGGCCGGGGCGTACTGGGCCGGAGCGCCAGGCTCGGAGGATCCGGCACAGCGCATGGTCGCGGGCGCCGTCCTCGGCCCGGCGTTGCTGGAGGAGGGCGACCTGCTCGCGGGGGCCGAAGTGCTCGCCGAATCGCTCAGGCTGCTGGACAACCGCCCGCCGAGACCGGGCGACCCGGTGGAACTCGCCCGGCTGCGCGCCCGGCGCGCGGACCTGGGGCTGCGCCTGGGCGACGCCTGGGCCGCGCTGGGCCGGCTGGAGCGGGCGGAAGCAGCCTACGCCGCCACCGTCGCGATCCAGGAACGCCCGCCCGTTGGCCTTGTTTCCAGGCGGATCAGCGCGACCGTGGCCTCTGGGCGGCCGGCGAGCGGCGCGGTCGAGATGCTCGACCATGTCCGGCGTGCCGCCGGCGACCTCGGGCCCGAGGAAGCCCGGTGGATGCGGGGGTTCGACGGGATCGAGCGGGTCGGGCCCGCGCTGGCCGCCGCGCTGGGGGCGATGGCCGGCGACGCAGACAAGCCTACAACCGCGCGGCGTCAGATCCTCCGCACGCTCGTCCGCGGCCTGGACGAGCCGGAAGACGCGCTGGCGTTCATCCGCCGGCATCCGGACCTGGCCCGTGCGGAGACCGTCGCATCCGACGCGCTGCGCAAGATCGTCTCCTCACAGCGTGCGAGCATGGCGGCCGAGATCATCCGGGACGATCCCGCCGCGGCGGTCGCCTGGGGTACGGCGCTCGTGCGGCTGCAGGACGAGCCGCTGGCCGAGACCAAGCGGCTGATCGCTGCGACGCGTCGTGAGCAGGCCGCGTTGGGGTTTGCGATGGCCGCGGCGCTGGAGCGGCCCGACCTGGCCGCAACACTGATCGATCGCGGCCCGACGCCCGGGATCGATCCCGTGCTCGGCGCGCGGCTGGCGGGTCTGGCCGGGCGCTGGGATCGTGTGGATGCGTGGCTGGACGCCGCCCGAGACCGGTCCGGTCCGTCCCGGCGCGCCGAGTTGCTCGACACGCTGCTGGCGTGCCAGCGTCTGGACGAGGCCGAATCCCTCGCGTCGGATATCGACGCGGATCCTGACGCGAGCGCCACGGACCTGTTCATCGCGGCCGAGCTGGCCCTGATCAAGGGCAACGCCGGGCTGGGACTTGAGCGGCTGGCCCGCGCCTCGGCGAAGGACCCGTTCGATGAACGCGTGTGGGAGCGGCGCATCGGCCTGCGCACCGGCGAGTCCACGTTGGCCGATGAGAACGAGGCCATCCGCATCGGACGCGAGATTTCCGAGCTGCGGCCGCGCGGCTCGCTTTTCGTTATGCTCCGCGCCAGGGACCTGGGCGGGCAGGGGATGATCCGCGAGGCCGCCGAGTTGCTGGTCGCGATCAACGAACGGGAACCCGCGCGAGACAACGGTTTACAACTCCTCGTGCAGGCCGCCCGGGCCACCACGCAGTCGTCGCCGGAAACCGCGGGCTTCATCGGAGACTGGCTCGAACGCCGCCGCGAGGCCTTCCCCGGGTCGGTCGGCGTGGCGCTCGCGAAGGCACAGTTGCTCGCGGGCATGGATGACCCCGAGGGGGCCTTCGAGCTGGCCGACGACGCCTGGAAGCGGATCGGGCACCCCGAGCTGGCCCGCACCGCCGAGGCCCTGCTGGCCCAGCGTCTGGAGCGGGGCGACGAGGCGGTGACGCGGGCGCTGGACCGGCTGGCGCCGCCGCCGCTGGGCGTGAACGCATCGCTGGAGCGTGCGGAGGCCGCGGCGACCGGGGCGCGGTGGTCGGTCTCGCTCGACGCGGCCCGTGCCGCGCTCCCCGCGTCGGGAAGGCTCAGCGACGCCCAGCTCCAGCGCTGGTTCGCCGTGGCGTTCGAGCTGATCCGGTCCGCCGAATCGAGCGGCCTGGCGGGCGAGGTCATCGCCCTGCTCGACCGGGCCGATGGCATGGGCGTCGAGATGCCCGACGAACTCATCCGCGGCCGCCTGCTGCTGCTGGCCAGGTCGGGCGACACCGATCGGCTGTTCGCGTTCGTGCGTGATGAGCCGCTGGGACCGGATTCGGGCTTCATCGCGGTGCAGGCGCTGCTCGGGGCCGAGCGAACCACCGAGGCGTTGGCGCTGCTGGCGGACCTGGCCCTGGAGGGGGAGGGCGTGTACGAGGACGCGTTCTCCGAGTGGGTGCGCATGGCGGGCCTGCTGGGCGAGGCGGGCGATGTCCGCACCGTGACCGAACGCCTGCGCTCGACCGGGCGTGACGCGGAGGCGGCGGCGATCGCCCGGGAGCGGTTCGTGCCCGAGGAGATGCCGCCGGGCGACCATCCCACCCGGGACATGGCCGACATCGCCTATATCGCCGGCCTGATCGCGGGCTTCTTCGAGCGCGACGACGCCTCGGAGGGCATGCTCCGGCTCGCGCTGGAGTACGACCCCCGCCACGCCTGGGCCGCCAACGATCTGGGGTACCAGCTGGCGGACCGCGGCGCGTCCCTGGACGAGGCCGAACGGCTGCTGGTCATGGCGTACGAGATCCTCCCGGACGAGGCGAGCGTGACCGACTCAATCGGCTGGGTGCGGTACAAGCTCGGTGTGCTCGAGGACGAGACCGACGACGACGGCGCCGTGACCCGCGAGGGCGCGGTGACCCTGCTCGAGCGGGCCGCGTCGATGGAAGACGGGCGCGAGAACGCGACGATCCTGTATCACCTGGGCGATGCGCTCTGGCGGGTGGGGCGTCGGGACGAGGCCCTGAAGTTCTGGTCCGAGGCCGAGGCCCAGCTCCGGCGCGAGGCGCGCGAGCTGTCCACCCAGTCTCAGCCGGACAGCCGGCGGGTGGACCGGGTCAACACGCGTTTGCGCGAGGTGCGTCGTCGGATCGGCGACGCCGAGGCCGGTCGCCCGCCCGCGGTCGCGCCGATCCCGTCGCTCGACGACCCGCCCGAGGAGTGACCGGGCCGCGGCCGACGCGAAGAATCACGCCGAATCAACCACCAGCAGACCCCCCACCGCCGCCGGCCGACGCCCCATCGGGCGTCCCGGGCGGGACACGACAGCGAGAGGCGAACCGATGGCCGGACACAGCAAATGGGCGAACATCAAGCACCGCAAAGCCGCGCAGGACAAGAAACGCGGGAAGATCTGGTCCAAGTGCTCCAAGGCCATCATGGTGGCCGCCCGCGCGGGAGGCGCGGACCTGGATACCAACCTCGCTCTGCGGTACGCGGTCGACGAGGCCAAGTACGCCAACATGCCCAAGGACACGATCCAGCGGGCGATCGACAAGGGGGCGGGCAACCTCGGCGGCGAGGATTTCAAGTCCGTCGTGTTCGAGGGCTACGGCCCCGGCTCGACCGCCATGATCGTCGAGGGGCTGACGGACAACAACACGCGGACCGTCAACGAGATCCGGTCGATCTTCAACAAGCTGGGCGGCAACCTCGGCACGAGCGGGTCCGTGGCGTTCATGTTCCAGACCAAGGGCCGGATCATCATCGACGCGGCCAAGCACGGCGAGAACCAGGTGATGGAGGCCGCGCTGGAGGCCGGCGCCGATGATGTCCACGCCCCGGAGGGCGTGACGGACGACGACGCCGGCGCCTGGACCGTCCTGACCGACCCGACCGAGTTCCAGCATGTCAAGGACGGCCTGGAGAAGGCCGGCATCGAGATCCTCGAAGCCGAGATCGCCCGCATCCCCGAGACAACCGTCATCGTCAAGGGCGAGGACGCCCGCAAGCTGGTCAACCTGATCGACGCGCTGGAAGACAACGACGATGTCCAGAAGGTCTTCTCCAACGCCGACATCCCGGCCGAGGAAATGGCGGGGATGTGACCACCTTACTGGTGCCGCCTCTGCGTGGATGCGGCTCAGGGGGTGGGGATGGTCTGGGGCGTGGTTTCACTGGGCAGGGTGGTGCGGAAGGCGCGGGTGAGGAAGGCGGCGATGGCCGCGGTGTCGGGGTCGCCCTCGGTGCCCAGGGCGCGGTTGATGGTCATGTGGTCCTTGGTGGGTGCGTGGTGCAATGCCGCGTCGGCGCCGGCGGCGTGCCAGGCGGCGACGATCTCGCGTCCCTCGACGCGGGCCTCGACGCGTCGCCCGGCATGGACACAGAACAAAGGCGGCAGGGTGTCGCCGGGCCTGGCCTGGAGGGTGGGCGAGGCGCGTTCCCACAGCTCGGGGTCCGTGCCGAAGGCCTGGGCGTACATGGTGCCCAGGCGTCCGGGGGGCACGGTCTTCATGCGTCGGGGCAGGTTGTAGCCCGCGCCGTCGAGCAGCACCACGCCGGCGAGGTCGGCGGGGGTGAGGTCGTGCTCGGCCAGGAGTGATTCGTCGGAGGCGACGATGGCCGCGAGGTGGGCGCCGGCGGAGTGGCCCATCAGCGCGATGCGTTCGGGGTCGCCGTTGAACGAGCGGGCGTTGGCCTTGACCCACGCGACGGCGGCGGCGACATCGCGGGCGTGCTCGGGGTGCATGACATCGGGCGAGAGGCGATAGTTGACGCTGACGAACACCCAGCCGTGGCGGGCGGCCCACGACGGCTTGTGGCCCACCATGGCCTTGTCGCCGATGGACCAGCCCCCGCCGTGGATGTAGAGGAGGATGGGCATGAGCTGGTCGCGGTCAATGACGGCCGGGCGGTGGACATCCAGGCTGGTGCGCCGGGCCGGGACGCCTTCGCGATGGATGTAGCGGATCCCCCGCTGCACGATCACGCCGGGGCCAGCCTCGTCCGGCTCGGGAGCGGCGGACTCATCCGGCTCCTGGATGAACACGGCCGTGGGGTGCGATGGGGCCGGGGGAGCGATGTCGGATGCGTGGGCGGCCGGGGCGAGGAGCATGGCGAGGATCAGCGACAGCATGGGCGGTCTCCTGTACGGCCCAACGCCGCCGGGACCGGGGGCATTGCCGCCCATACCCTCGTTCTGTGCGAGGATGGGCCACCTTCGATGATTCCGGGACCTACCGCTACAGCCTGCACCGGCGGTGGGCGGCGATGGCGGACGCGGCAGGCGGGCGGGTGTGCTTCTGCCTGCTCAACCCCTCCACCGCCGACGCGAAGGTGCTCGACCCGACGCTGACGCGGTGCCTGGGCTTCGCACAGCGCTGGGGCTATGGGCACATGGAGGTGGTCAACGCCTTCGCCCTGCGCTCGACCAAACCGGCCCTGCTCAAGAAGCACCGCGACCCGGTCGGGCCGGACAACGACCGGGCCATCGTCCGGGCGGCCAGGCGGGCCGACCTGGTCGTCATCGGCTGGGGCACCCACGCCCGGCTGGGCGACCGGCACGAGGCGGTGCTGGACCTGCTGCGGGATGTCTGCGAGCCGGTGTGCTTTGCGAAGACCAAGGACGGGTATCCCAAGCACCCGCTGTACCTGCGGTCGGACTGCACCGTGCGGGCGTTCTGAGGGGGGAGAGGTACGCGGAGGTGCAGAGGCCTCGCAGAGGGCGCAGAGACTAGGCGAAGAATTTTTCAACGCGAAGATCGCGAAGGACGCGAAGCGTCATCGACGAACTCTGCCCTCTTGGCTCCGAACCCCATCCTAATCAAGACGGTAGATCAAGACATACATGATTCATTTCGCAGATGTCGCTTCGCGTCCTTCGCGATCTTCGCGTTAAAAAACTCCCCCTGCGCGCCCTCTGCGAGGCCTCTGCACCTCCGCGTACCTCTTTCATCCGTGCCGCGTGTCGACCGGACTCCATCCCCTCGCTGGCGTTCGGGGCTATTTCTCGGCGACGAGGTCTCGGTAGACGGGCTCGGGGACGATCTTGGCGACGACTTCTTCCCAGCCGTCGGGGCCGATCATGCCCTTGACGAAGCTGGATGAGATTTCGCAGAGCTCGCGAGGGGGCATGAGGAAGACGGTCGCCAGGCCGGGGGAGAGGTCGGCGTTGACATAGCGCATGCCGCGTTCGTACTGGTAGTCGTCCTCGTTGCGGATGCCGCGGACGATGAAGCGGGCCCCGACGCGGGCGGCGTAGCGGGCGAGGAACTCGTTCTCGATGCTGGTGACCTCGACATTGGGCAGGTCGCTGGAAACGGCCCGCAGCCAGCCGAGGCGCTGGTCGAGGGGGTAGGAATAGCTCTTCTCGGGGTTGCGGGCCACGGCCACGATCAGCCTGGAGAACAGGCGGGCGCCCTGCTCGATCATCCAGACATGGCCGGTGGTCGGCGGGTCGAAGGAGCCGGCGTAGACGGCGGTGGTGTCGGGCGAGAGCGGCTGGGCGGGGGGTGCCATGGGGGAAGGATAGGGAATCAAACTTGGAGGCGATAACGCTGGCAGCCTTGTTCACGGGTTGGTGTGCCTGCAAACGGATGCTCTCAACGAGGATTGGACGCGGATCGTTGGTGGCGCCCTTGAATTCGGCGTGAGCCCCGCGGCGCGGGGCGAAAAACAGGGACAAGGCGGAAGACCATGGCAGGATGCTTATGGGAGGGGGGATATGCCGGGGAGTATGGGACGGTTCTGCAGCGGGAGGGTGTGGAACTGGTATACTCCGATCATGTTCTACGCCGCCATTCCTCCTGTTTCGAATGCCACGCCTGATCTTTGGGAGCAAGTAGTCAGATCGATTGCAGACGGAGTCCCCAGCCTCCTTGGTGCCCTGTTTGGTATTTGGATCGCCGCGATTCTCGCGTTCAGAAACTGGCGAAAGCAGCTCGCGATGTCGCAGCGCCACGACATTGCTTTTCGTTATACTAATGCTCTTATGACAATCAGGGCCAACCTAGGAGCAGTCCGGAACCCGCTTATTGATCTTCGCGAGGGCTACTCTCTTGGACTTGCGAAGGGCGAGGATTTATCCAAAATAACAGACAGAAAAGCTCGTGAAAATCAAGCAATGGCACTCATCTGGGATAGCCGCTATCAGCAAATATCCAAGCCACTCGTAGATGCTTACTCGGCTTCAATTGAGCTAGAAGCACTCGGCGATCCACAGCTTCGCGCCAAGGCAGATGATGTAGGAAGGCAAATCAATAAACTTTACCACGCTATTAGATTATTACTTGAAGACCGCAGGTCGCGTGATGTCTCAATTGACATGCTTGAGAAGAGCAGAAAGATTGTGTATCAGCATCATGATGATCCAAAGGAAGACCCGTTCGTTGCCGAAACCGAAGAGAAGATCGATCTCGCACTTACAGCTGCGAAACGCCATCTTTTCCAGATGAACTAATCCCCCCGCCTGAACACCGCCACCACATCCTCCACCGGCACGACGAACAGGCGGTTGTCGCCCTCGAAGTCGACCGGGATGGCGTGCTTGGGGTTGAACAGGACGCGGTCGTACTGCTCGATGGGGTAGTCGCCCTCGGCGATGACCTTGGCCCCCACCGCCACCACGCGTCCGGTCAGGGTCGGGATCTCGATCTTGTCGGGCAGGTGCAGGCCGGCCTTGGTCTGCTTCTTGTCCTCGTCCTTGCGGATCAGGACGCGCAGGCCGATGGGTTCGACGGTTTCCAGGTCAGCTTTGGTGCGGGGGGAGGGCATGGAGGAGGATAGGAAGGGAGCGGGGACAGGCCATCAGGGATCAGGGGGAGGAAAGGAAAACGCCGGGCTGGAGGCCCGGCGTTGCTGTCTTTCCCTTGTGGCCAGTGGCCGGCCCCTGATCCGTTATCAATCCACCAGCACGCTGGCGAAGGCGCCGCCGTGCTGGGTCTGGTAGGCCTGCTCGAGCTGGGCGATGAACTGGGCGTGCGGGGGCAGGCCCATCAGGTCGCGCCGGGCGTCGAGGTTGGCGGGGTCCTCGATGGCGACGGCGGGGACGCAGCGGGCGATGCCGTCATCGCCGGCCTTGAAGGTCATCTGGGTGCCGAAGACCTGGGGCTGCTGGGCGAAGAGGCGGATGCGGTCGGTCAGCAGGGCGACATAGGGGGCGGGCAGCCTGCCCTGCTCGACCTGGTCGACCATGAGGGCCAGGCAGCGGTTCTGGAGTTCGAGGTCGTGGCCGGCGTGCTGGACGACGACGAAGGCGCCCTGGGCGGCCTCGACCCCGACGAGTTCGCGGGTGGGCCAGCCGATGGCGTCGACGATCTCGCTGAGCCGGGCGGCGTGAGCGCGGTCAATGGCGCGGATGCGCTCGTTCTCGCGGGCGGTCAGGGGCTTGCCGCCGGTGGTTTCGCGGACGAGCTGCTGGTCCAGATCCCGCATGGCGATCAGTTCGTCGGCGATCTGATCGGGGGTGAGCGCGGAGACGGGTGTGGTGTAGCGAGGCACGCCGCGGTCGTCGTAGACGGTGCCGATGACAACCTCGGACGGCTGGGCCTTGGCGCTGGACTTGGCGCCGGGCTTGGCGGGCGTGTGGGCGGCCTGGGTCGTCGGACGATCGCCGGACTGCTCACCCCGGGCTTCTGCGAAGGAGGAAGGCCCGGACGCGCAGCCGCTGAGCAGCGCGAGAAGACCGGCGGAAACGGCGGCGGCGGCGTGTCGGGTGTTCATAGGGGCACTATCGAAAATCCGGGCCCGCGTCGTCACCCCACCTTGGCGTGTCGGGGCGGAAAGCGGCCGGTCCAGCCGCGCGGGTTGACCCATCCGGCATGACCGGCGGGGTTGGATCGCTGAGGCGGGCGGGGTTCTCGGACTTCACACGGTTTCGCAGTCCGGACAACCCGGTGGGGATGCGGCGGCAACCCCCTCGTGGCGTGGCCTCGGGGCCGGACTCGTGGCAGGCTGCATGTGTGCGGCCGCCCCCTGTGCGACCGCGGTCCCGCAACCCGCCCCGAATGAAAGAGAGATCGAACATGAACAAGCTGCCGATCGCCGGTGTGACCTGTGCTGCGTTGCTGGGCGTGTGCGGCTCGCTCGTCCAGGCCGACATCGTGATCTATGAGAGCGCGTTCCACACGGGGGTGGCGGGATCGGAGTGGTCGAACCAGAAGGTCGACACGATCCCCTCGCCGTGGTACTCGTTCCTGGGCAACTTCGGGCAGGAGACGGTGACGCTGACGCTGGGCCGCGCGTCGGGTGGCTCCGGGAGCGGGGGGAGCGGCGGCGGGCTGGATGGGGTGACGGGCGTGATCTCGCCGACACCGATCTACTCCAACCGCTCGGGGAGCGGAGGCGCTCGCTCGGACGGGCGTTTTCTCAAGACCGCGTCACGCCCCGTCAACGGCGGCGGCGGCGGCGGCAACGGGGGTGGCAACGAGCCCAATCCGGGCGTGGCCGCGGGTGAATACTCGCTGATCTTCGACCTGTACCTGTTCGATTCGTGGGACGGGTATGACCCGACCTACGGCGTGGACCGTTTCAAGGTGGCGGTCAACGGCGAGATCCTGTTCAACGAGGTGTTCCGCACCTTCGCGCCCTGGGAGAGCTCGCTGAGCGAGGGGTGGATCATCCCCGGCAGCCACGCGTACGACCCGACCTACCGCGATGTGATCTACCCGGAGCTTGAGATCCGCTTCACGGTCAACAACCCGGGTGAGCTGCTGGTGATCGATTTCATCGGCGCGGCCACGCAGCCGATCTGGGACGAGAGCTGGGGCCTGGACCATGTCAAGGTGATCTACCACGGCGACGGGCGGATGGTGCCCGCGGCGCCGACGGCGCTCGCGCTGGTCGGCGGTCTGCTGGTCGGGTCGCGCCGGCGTCGGTGAAACAAACACGGCGGGCCGGGGTGAGCCGGCCCGCCGTGACGGCGAAGAGATTGTGAGCAGGCGGTCCGTGCGGGCCGCCTGTTTCAATCAGGCGGCCCGACGGGTGCGCGGGCGGATCTGCCCGACGGTGCGCTGCTCGGGGGTGGCGCGGATTTCGGCGTCTTCGATCAGGCTCTCGATCATCTCGAGCGGGTGGCTGGCCCACAGATCGGCGCCGATTTCTTCCGCCAGTCCTTCGGCGCGGTTGAACACGCCGCCGCCGACGGCGATCTGCGTGTGCGGGCACGCGCCGACCTCGTGCAGGGTGTCGATCAGGTGGCGGATCTCCGGCAGGTCGCGCGGCTCGGAGCAGAACATGAGCAGCACATCCGGGCGGGTGGTCTGGACGGCCTCCTGGATCTCGTCGGTCGGGATGGCCCCGCCGGCGAAGCGGACGCGGAAGCCCGCGGCTTCGAGCAGGTCGACGGCCATCTGAGCGCCGAGTTCCGAGCCCTCCGACGGGCCGCAGCAGGCGAAGACGGTGCGCCCGGTGCGTGCGGAGCCGGACCAGGCGAGCAGCTCGCGGCTGGCCTGGTCGACGATCGTGCGGAGCATGCGGGTGGCGAGGTTGTACGCCAGGGTGGTCAGGCGGTCCTGGCGGTGCATGGTCTCGATCATCTCGTAGGTGGGCCAACAGAGGTCGGTGATGACGACCTGGGGGTCGGCGCCGGCCTTGCGCTGGTCGTCGATGATGCGACGGGCCTGGTCGCGGTTGCCCTCGATGAGGGCTTCGAAGAGGCGTTCGGTGAGAATCTCGGCAGACATGGGGAGGACTCCGATTCTTCGTCGTGTGCCGCCCCCACGTGGGCGGCTTGCACTCCGGCGTACGCTGGCCGGTGTGGGCACAGGTATCGAGCGCACAGGGGTTTGCGGGCGAAGATCATGAACGCGGGCTTCATGTCGCGGCGCGAAAATCGCGCATCATTGTGCCCATCGCGTTCGGAGCGCGTTTTTATCGGAATCTGTGGGCTGGATCGCCCATCCCCGTCTTCGTCCGAGAAGTCGACGGTTTCCCGTGTGGGCGTGCCGACCCCGGGTGATATCACCGGGACCAAAGGGTCCTGGGCAGGATGCCCGCGAAAAAAAAGAAGACTTCGGAGTGCCGTTTGTGCCGGTCGGTTGGACCGGCGCGGGCGGATTCAGGATCCGGGCGTGGGGACGAGCATCACGCCCGGGGCCTGCGTGGCCTGGATGGTGTCCAGTTCGTTCTTGAGCCGGTCGGCGATCAGCTCGGCCGCGGCCCGGTTCCCGAAGGGGCCCGCGTTGATCTTGACCTCGACTAGGGCGGAGGTGAGCGGGTGGACCTCGATGGTCACAAGGTGGCCCCGATCGGAGCGGACGGACCACCAGCGGCTGAGCAGTTCTCCCTCGAACTCGTCGTCCAGGGTGTGGCGGATGGTCAGCCCCAGCCGGTCGATGGTCAGTGCCACGGCCTGGTTCATCTGGTCGACGGTGCCCTCGTCCACATAGGTGAGCATGCCGGATCGCCAGATGGTAAATCCCGCCTCGCCCGCCGCCGCCCCGGCGGAAGCCGCGGAAACCAGGGGCACGGCGGCGACGCATCCGGGCAGGGCGATGACGGCGGCCAGCAGCAGGGCCGCCAAACGGGCGATCGGAGTGGAACGCAACGGGTTCAGGGGTCGGGTCATGCCGGATTCTTGGCCGGCTTGGACTCGGGCCGCGTCCGCATGGCCGTGAGCAGCCCGAGTACAAACCCGATGGCCAGCATGACGACCAGCAGCACGGCGCGGGGCATGGTGACGGTGGCAAAGAGGATCCGGGTGCGGACATCCTCGGTGTTCTGGAGGATCAGAACGAGCACGACCACCACGGCGACGGCGATGACGGCGATCTTGATGTTGCGTTTGGTGAGCTTGACGGCCATGAGGGGAGTGTACCAGATGCCGGCCGGCCGGGCGGACGCCAGAGTCCCAGCCCCGGCGTGTCAGTCCATCGGCCCGGATCCCGCCTGTGTGGTCGAGCCGGGCGGCGTGCCCGGCCGGACCCACGCAAGAAAAGGAACCGAACGATGAACTACGGACAGGTGCTCCGCGAGCCGACCCGCGTCAAACTGCCCTCGAACGCCCCCACCGTCAACGGGGTACGGATGGATGTGTTCCAGGAACTGGTCGGATCGGTGTCGTCCAATCCGGGGCGGGGTCTGGCGGAGTTCGGCGTGGCCACACGCTGGACGGGCGGGACGCGGTCGAGCAGCCGGGTCGAGTCGTGGTCGCTGGGCGGGCAGGCCAGGCCGCGGTTTTTCGAGATCGCCAGCGACGAGCCTGCGGAACTGTGCGGCACGGAGAGCGCGCCGAACCCGCAGGAACTGCTGATGGCCGCGATCAACGCGTGCATGATGGTCGGCTATGTCGCGCTGTGCGCGGCGGAGGGGATCGAACTCGAATCAATCGAGATCCGTACCGCCGGCACGCTGGACCTGCGCGGGTTCCTCGGGCTGGACGAGTCCGTCAAGCCGGGTTACGAGGATGTTTCCACGATCGTGAAGATCAAGGGGACCGGGACGGAACAGCAGTTCCTGGAGATCCACCGGAAGGTGCAGGCGACCAGCCCGAACTACTCGAACCTCACCACGGCGGTGGCCTGCCGCCCGGCGCTGGTGGTGGAGTGACGGAAGAGGTTCCGGGAGTATGTCCCCATTGAGATTCGTTGGGTGCCACCGGCTTTCCCGCAGGGCAGCCGGTGGTTTGGGGTTCATGAACGGTTTTCCACTGGTTGCCCTTCGGGACAACAAGTGGCACCCTTCAGTGGTGATCGCACTCGACGCTGCAGCCGAGCATCCCCGCGGCGATGGCGGCTTCCTCGGGGGTCATCAGGGCCGCGGTGTGACGGGCCGGGGGGAGGTTGCGCAGACGGGCGAGGAACTGCGACTGATAGGCCTGCTCGCCGCGGGTGTAGGCGGGGTTGGTGTCGGCGTCGGGGTACCGCTCGGCGAGGACCTGGTTGATGCGATCGATGCGGGTCTCGGGGAAGGGGTGGGTCGAGAGCCACTCCGGCGGGCGGGCCCCAGCGGAAGCGCCTGAGGCTTCGGCGAGGATCTCCATGACCTCGCGCTGGCCGGCGGGGTGGTAGCCGGCGCGGGCCATGTAGCGCATGCCGAGCAGGTCGGCCTGGGTCTCTTCATCGCGTCCGTACTTGAGCAGCACGACATTGCCTCCCACGGCTATCGCGGGCACGGCGTACTGGCCGTAGCGGCGGACATCCGAATCCGAATCGGCGATGCCCACGCCGACCGCGGCGGCCCCGATGAGGATGTTGAAGCCGATCTGCTTGCTCATCCGCTGGTTGCCGTGACGGGCGGTCACATGGCCGATCTCGTGGCCGAGCACCCCGGCGAGCTGGGACTCGTTCTCGAAGCGGCGGGCCAGGCCGCGTGTGATGAAGACCTTGCCGCCGGGCAGGGCGAAGGCGTTGATGACCTCGGAGTCGAGCAGGGTGAACTCCCAGTCCAGATCCGGCACACCGGGCTCGACCTGCTCAACCAGGTTCTGGCCGACCCGGGTGACATACGCCTGGAGCTGCTCGTCGGGGACGGGCCCGCCGAACTCGGCCGTGAACTGCGGCGCGGCCTCGGCGCCCATCCGTCGCTCCTCGTCCCAGGACAGCAGCGTGAGCGAGCGTGAGCCTGTGGCGGGGTTCGTTGAGCAGCCGAGCTGGGCCAGGCCGGTGATGAGAAGGGCTAGACACGCGAGCAAACGGGGCATCCTGCTGGAACTGATCGTGCACGGCATGGGGATGTTCCTCCCTCGGGGTCATCGGGTCCGGGGCCTTGGACGAACTACGATCGCTCATGGCCCGCCTGGATCAGCAAAACTGTATGACGGATGGGTCCGCGGAGGTCATCAACCCTCCGGACGGCGCCCCGACGCGAGATGCCGTCTGGCGGGACGAGGAGCTCGCCGCGATCCACGGGCGGGAGGACAAGGCCCGCAAGGTCCGTGCGATGTTCGGGGCCATCGCCCGGTCCTACGACCTCAACAACCGCGTCCATTCGCTCTGGCAGGACGAGGCGTGGCGCCGGACCGCGGTCCGGATGGCCGGCGTCCAGCCCGGCGAGATCGTGCTCGACATGGCCTGCGGCACGGGCGACCTGACCCAGGCCTTCGCCCGACGGAGCCCGGCGTCGCTCGTGATCGGGGGCGATTTCACGCACCAGATGCTCGAGCTGGCCGCCCACAAGCGGGCCCGCCTGGACCCGAAGATCGCGGGCCGGGTCCGCTACATCGAGGCCGACGCGATGGCCCTGCCCATCGCGGATGCGAGCGTGGATGTGGTGTCGATCGCGTTCGGGATCCGGAATGTGCAGCAGCCCGAGCGGGCCGTGGCCGAGTTTCGGCGCGTCCTCAAACCGGGGGGGCGGGCGGTGATCCTGGAGTTTGATCGTCCCCGGCTGGCCCCGGTGCGGTGGTTCAACGACTTTTACTGCGGCCAGATCATGCCGCGTACGGCCACCTGGATCAGCCGGGACACCTCCGGGGCGTACCGGTACCTGCCGCGGTCGGTATCCAGCTTCATGTCGCATGAGGCGCTGGGCGGGCTGCTGCGGGAGGCCGGTTTCGCCGGGATCCGGCATCAATCCCTCTCGCTGGGGATCTGCGTGTGCACGGTCGGGGCGCTGGCGGGCTGAGCCCGGAGCGTGCGCCTGTCTGGATTTTGCTTATTTGGTTGGGCCACCTACACTTCCGGCCCGCCTTTTTCCCGAGAGAGCCCCCATGAGCACCATCGCCGAGACAGGAGCGATCGCCTCGCTCCGCAATGTCGCCATCATCGCCCACGTCGACCACGGGAAGACCTCCCTGGTGGATAACCTGCTCCGCCAGTCGGGCAACTTCCGCGTCGGCGAGCTGGAGAAGCTCGAGGGCGGCCAGCACGGGCTGATCATGGACTCCAACCCCCTCGAGCGCGAGCGGGGCATCACCATCCTGTCCAAGAACTGCGCCGTCAGCTATGTGGCCAAGGATGGGCAGGTCTACCGCGTCAACATCATCGACACCCCGGGCCACGCCGACTTCGGCGGCGAGGTCGAGCGGGTGCTGCGGATGGCCGACGGCTGCCTGCTGGTGGTCGACGCGTTCGAGGGCCCGATGCCGCAAACACGGTTCGTGCTGACCAAGGCGCTCGAGGCCGGGCTCAAGCCCGTCCTGCTGGTCAACAAGTGCGACCGGCCGGACGGTGAACCGCAGCGGGTGGTCAATGAGGTGTTCGACCTGCTGGTGGCCCTGGGCGCCGAGGACCACGCGCTGGACTTCCCCGTGGTGTACGCCTCGGCGAAGGAAGGCTGGGCCTGCGACCACTGGCCACCCGCGGAGCAGAAGGACCTCCAGGCGGTGTTCGAGGCGATCGTGCGCCATGTCCCGCACCCGGATGTGTACCTCGAAAAGCCGCTGCGCATGCAGATCACCTCGCTGGACTACTCGGAGTACATCGGGCGGATCGGCGTGGGACGCGTCACGCAGGGCACGATCCGCGCCGGGATGCCGGTGGTGCTGGTCAAGCACAACAAGGACGGGTCGACCCGGAATGTGCCCGCCAAGGTCGTCACGCTGCAGGGCTTCTCCGGCTTGGGCAAGGTCGACAAGAAGCTGATCCACGCCGGCGACCTGTGCGCGATCTCGGGCATGGACCAGCTCGAGATCGGCGACACCGTCTGCGACCCGGACCACCCCGACGCGATGGACGCCGTGACGATCGACGAGCCGACCATCTCGATGACCTTCCGCATCAACGACTCGCCGTTCGCGGGGCAGGAGGGCGAGTTCGTCACCAGCCGCCAGATCCGCAGCCGCCTGGAGCGCGAGCTGGAGCACAATGTCGCCCTGCGGGTCGCACCGGGCCGCGGCACGGACGAGTTCCTGGTCTCCGGGCGCGGCGTGCTGCACCTGGGCATCCTGCTCGAGACGATGCGCCGCGAGGGCTACGAGCTGAGCGTCGGACGCCCGGTGGTGATCGAGAAGGAGATCAACGGCGTGATGTGCGAGCCGGTCGAGGAGCTGGCCATCGACTGCCCGAACGAGTCGGTCGGATCGGTCATGATGCTCGTCGGCGAACGCAAGGGCGAGATGATCAAGATGGAGCCGCGGGGCGACACCATCACCCACTGCGTGTTCCACATCACCTCGCGGGCGCTGATCGGGCTGCGCGGGCGCGTGCTGACGGCCACGCAGGGCGAGGGCATCATGCACCACACCTTCCTGCGTTTCGATCCCGTCAGCGGGGAACGCCCCCGGCGCAACGCCGGCGTGCTCATCGCCAACGAGACCGGGCAGGTCACCACCCACGCCTGCGAGGCCATGCACGACCGCGGGTTCCTCTTCGTCCGGCCCGGCGACAGGGTCTACTCAGGGCAGGTCGTCGGCGAGCACAACCGCGGCAACGACCTGACCGTCAACATCTGCCGACTCAAGAAGCTCGACAACATGCGCGTGGCCAACAAGGAGGCCACCGTGACCCTCAAGTCCACCCGGGAGGTCGGGCTGGAGGCCGCGGTCGAGTACATCGAGGACGACGAGCTGATCGAGCTGACGCCCAAGAGCGTGCGGCTGCGGAAGATCACACTCGACGAATCGATGCGCAAGCGGGCGGATCGCCAGGCCAAGCAGGCCGCCGAGGGCTGAACCGGGCCGGGCATTCAACCCCCGGCCTGGGCCGGGTTTGCAGGGATCGCCCGCCCACCCGCTGGTCACCCGGCGGGGCCCCGCCTACCATCGTGGCCCGCGACGGGCCGGGCTCAAGATGGGCGGTAAACCCACCCCGAGCCCCGTGCGGCAGCTGATCGGAGCACCACCATGGCCTACGCCATCATCGAAGAATCCGGCGGACAGCGCAAGGTCCAGCAGGGCGACACCATCCTCATCGATCTGGTCAACGCCGGCGAGGCCAAGGCCGGGGACACCATCAGCGTGGACAAGGTCCTCGTCGTCGGCGAGCCCGGCGGCTCGGCCAAGATCGGCACGCCCTATGTCGGCGGGGCTTCGGTTACCCTCGAGATCACCGAGCCGGTGGTCATGGGCGACAAGCTGGTCATCCGCAAGTTCCGCACCAAGAACACCTACGAGCGCAAGACCGGCCACCGCCAGCGCTACACCCGGGCGACGGTCCAGTCGATCAGCGGCTGATCCGACCCCGGCTGATTCAGCCCTCAATCTGGAAGTTCACCCCAGCACCCCGCCCTCGGCGGGGTGCTTTGTTGTGGGCCATCAAATGGAATATCAGCCGCGCCCGGTCGTTCTGCCGGAAAGCCGCATCCGGATCTCCGGGCGGGTTGTATACTGACTTGGCCCCTTGTCTGGACCATGTTCGGACCCGGGACGGAGGTGCGGATGGAACGCGAACGCGAGGTGGACCTGATCGAGCGTGCGGCGGCGGGCGACCGCCAGGCCGCCGGCGACCTGATCCGGGCCCACCAGCAGTCGGTCTATGCCTACCTCCTGCGCATGTCCGGCCGCCCCGATGTGGCCGAGGACATCGTGCAGGAGGCGTTCGTCCGCGTGCTGGGCAACCTGCACCGGTTCGATTTCCGCTTCCGGTTCTCGACCTGGCTGTTCACGATCGCCCGGCGGCTGTACATGAACGCCATGGCCAAGTCCCGCCCGGCCTACGACACGGACTATGTCGGATCGTTCGGGGACAAGACCACCGGCTGGTCCCCCGACGAGCCTATGTACGACGACGAACGCCAGACCGTCCAGCGCGACGCCCTGCAAACCTCGCTGATGGAGCTGACCGAGGAGCAGCGCGAGGTGCTCGTGCTGTTCCACCAGCTCGACTGGCCCATCGCCCTGATCGCCGAGCATCTGGGCATGCCCCAGGGAACGGTCAAGAGCCACCTCCACCGCGGGCGCCGGCGTCTGCGCCAGGTCTTCCAGGACAAGAAGAAGCTTGAGACGCGCGTCGAGGAGGTCTGGCGGTGAAGGACACCCGGCCCTTTCGCGAGGACGATGCCCCCGGGCGCATCCCCGAATCGCTGATCGATTCGGTGCTGGACGGCTCGGTGGACAGCCGCACGCGCCGCGAGGTCGCCCGCGCGCTGCGTCACGACCCGCGCCGTCGCCAGGATGTCACCGAAACGATCGAGGCGATCTCGGCCCTGCGGGGGCCGGTCGAGTGCCCGGACCTGTCCGGCGGCGTGCTGGCCGAACTGGACCGCAAGCACCGATTCCTGAGCCCCAGGGCACGGCGTTTCGTGAAGCGGGCGCGGTTCTCGGGCGTGCTGGTGCTGCTGGCGGGCCTGATCACCGTCGCGGGCGTGCAGAGGGCCGTGCCGCGTCTGGCGTCGGTCGCGCCGCAACCCACACCGGTCTCGGACATAACCAGCGCTGTGCAGACCGAAACGGCGCAGGCGGCCGATCGCGTGCGTGAGGGCGTCCGCGTGATGCAGGCCTCGATGGCCCCGCTCTCGGGGTCGCTGGAGATGCCCGGGCGGTCCGTGCGGGTGCGCGACGATGTGGTCTTCAGCACCGCCGGGGGGCTGAGCAGCGAGGACCGGTACCGGATCCTGACGATGGGCGGCGGGCGCCTGGTGCTCGTCGAGTATCCGGGGCCCGGCCGCGCGATCGCGTCCGGGCGGGGCGGGTTTGTTTCCTCGATTTCCGGTGGCGTTGTCGGCGGGTTGACGGACGAGGAGTCCGAGACCCGCGAACGCCCGCTCGGGACTGATTCGCTGCCGTGATCCGACGATGCTCCAACCCCGTTCGCCGTTGGCGGTGTGCTGCGGCGTTACTGGCCTGCTGCGCGGGCGTGGCGTCGGCCGACGACCCCTGGGCCCTGCTGGGCACGCTCCCCCCCACCATCGACGCAGCGGCCGTGATCGACCGGGCGGGCGAGCGGCTGTGGGACGAGCCGTCCGGCCGGCTGATCCGCGCCGCCCTCTCCGGGACGGGCCTGTTCAGCCAGACCGAGCGGGCGTGGGCGGGGCTGTCCAACGCGCTCGGGTACACCGAGGCCGAAGCCGCGGCCGCGTTGCTCGGGGGTCGGGTGGTCGTGGTGTGGGACGGCCTGTCGCGGGATGACGGGACCGGGGCGATCGGGGCGGCGGCCCGGGCAGACACGCGGTGGGCCATGGTGGCCGAACTGGACCGGGACACGGCCCGCTCGGTCCGCGCGCGGCTCAAGGCCTCGCCGCGCCGCACCACCGGGGGACGCGTGATCTATTCGCTCGACGCCGGGCGGCTGGTCATGGCCCTGTCCGATCCGCCACCGGACGCCAACGGGGCCGACCGGGCCAGGACGAGGGTCGTCATCGCCCCGGAACGGGCCACGGAACTGGCGGGCGCGCTCGTGTCTCCCGCCCGCGCCAACCGCAACCCCGACCACGGCCCCTCGCTCGGCGAGCAGGCCCGCGCCATGCTCGGGAATGTCGAGCCGGGCTGGGCGGCAGTCGCCGTGCTGCGGCCGGCGGACGCGGCCGGGCCGAGCGTGGTGGAGTTCCGCAGCGCGGGGGAGGCCTGGGGTGTGCGTTTCGCGCTGCCGGCGTGGTCGCGGACGACGCGGGCCGGCGTGCCGATCGGTGTGCTCGGCGCGTTCCGGGAGGACGCGCTGCTGGCCGCGGCCTTCGCGGACGGGCCGCGCTTCGAGCCCGCCGGGCTCAGCCTCATGCTCAGCGCGGGGGGCGACGATCAGGACCGGGCCGTGCATACCGAGGCGGGCAGCGTGGTGCTCATCCGCACGCAGCCCGGCGCGGACAACAAGCCCGTGCTGATCTCGCAGCTGATCACCCACGCGCGGACCCGTGAGCCGTTCGCCGAGTCCATGGATCGGATGGTCAGCGCGATGCTGGGCGGCGAGAACCCGCCCGATCACCGCGGCGCATTCCCCGGCGCGGTGCGGACCCACACGCTGGCGCCCAGCCCCGCGCGACCGGCGCGATCCTGGCCGGGCGAGCACGCGCGGGTGGCGTGGTGCCTCTCGCCGGACGGCGCGGACCGGGCGGGCGTGATCTCGATGGCGATGGCCCCGGCGGGCTCCGACCCTTCGACCGCCGCGCGGGCGGGGCGGGACGCGTGGGAGCGGCTCGCGGGCGATCACGACCCGACCATGATCACCGCGGGGCTGGCGCACCCGCCCGCCTTGATCGAGGCGTTCATGCCCGAGGCCCCGGGGCCGCTCGGCTCGATGGCCCGCGCCGTCGAGCGTATGGAATGGACCGTGCGCCAGCGCGAAGACATCGTCCGCGGGGAGATCCTGCTGCGATTCGCCCCGGCACGCGCCCGGCTCGGCGGATCCTGACCGGCGCTCACCAGCCCCAGAACGACATCCAGTTGCCGTGCATGAACCCGGTCACCTCCGCGTCCGACCAGCCCGCGTCGCGGAGCGCCTCGGACACCCGGTCCAGATCGCCCAGGCCGTCGATGCCCACGGGCAGCCGGTCGGCCCCGAAGCCGCCGTCGGCGTCGGAACCGAGCCCGACATGCCGGCGCGATCCGGCGATCTCGGCGATGTGGTCCGCGTGGCGGACGACATCCGCGATGGAGGCCCGCTGGCCGCGCTTGATGTCGGGGTGCAGGAAGTCCGAGAGCAGATTGACGCCGATGACCCCGCCGCGTGATGCGATCGCGCGGATGGTCTCGTCGGCCAGGTGGCGTTGGGTCTTCGGGTGGTCGCGCCCGCCCATCAGGGCGCGGGCGTTGGAGTGGCTGGCGATGACCGGCGCGTCGGTCATGGCGAGCAGTTCGTCGGTGGCTTTCTGCGATAGGTGCGAGAGATCGTGGACGACGCCGCGGGAGTCGATGCGGGGGATCAGCTCGCGGGCGAGGGACGAGAGGCCGATCGCGGGGTCGTCCATCGGGGTGGCGTTGCCGCCGGCGTAGCGGGAGCGCCGGGCCCATGTCAGGCCGATGGCGATCACGCCGGCGTCGGCCCATTCGTCGAGCTGCTCCGGATGCTCGATCGGGTCGGCCCCCTCCATCAGGACGCCCAGGCGGAGGGGCGCGTCCGACGGGGCCGGCTTGTTGCCGCGGGCGGGCATGAGCTGGATCAGGCCCGCGTCGCGCCAGGCGTGATAGAGCTTGAGCTGGCGCATGCCCGCTTTCCAGGCGCCGAGCGGGTCGGCGTCGGCATAGGCGAACGGGCCGGTCTCGCGCTCGGGGTCGTCGGGGTCCACCGGTTCGGTGAAGATGGTGCCCAGGCAGACGCCCACGCCGGCGGCCCGCATGGCGGGCAGGGTGACCGCCACCGGCTGGTGACGCCCCCGCGCGTCAGACGGCTCGGCGTGCAGGTCCCGGCCGGTTTCGGCCAGGTAGGCCAGGTCCAGGTGGGCGTCGAACCAGCGGTCGGCGGCGGGGTCGGACAAATTTCGGCTCCGATCGGGTTCGGGTGCAATCCGGACGGCCCGGAGGGGAAAGATGGTACCATCCGCGAACCACAGGAGGACCGGCATGCAAACGAACACGGGGACGGGCTGGCGGGCGCACCGCCGCGGCAACTGGCTGATGGGTTGCGGGATCGCCCTGGCGGTCGTGGTGATCCTCGCGATCGGTGCGATCGTCTTCGTGGCGATGAACTGGCGGGGCTGGGCCGCGTCGGGCATGGACACGGTGCTCGCCCAGATGATCACCGAGATGCCCCTCGACGACGAGCAGCGGATCCGGACCCAGGCCGTGGCGGACGACTTCGTGCAGCGGTTCCGCGACGGCAGCGTCTCGATGCAACAGATGGCTCAGGTTATCAAAGAAGTCGCGGAAAGCCCCGCCTTGCCGGCGGGCGTCGCGATGGGGATCGGCCAGTCGTACTTCAAGGAATCAGGGCTGGACGAGGCCGAGCGGGCGGACGGGATGGTCCAGGTCCGGCGCGTGGCGCACGGGCTGGCCGACAAGACGATCGATCCGTCCGAGCTGCGTGCGATTCTCGCGCCCTTGCGGGCTGATCCCTCGGACCGCAACGCCATCGAGTTTGACATGGACGGCCAGCGTATGCGGATCAAACTGCCTCGTACCGCGACCGACGACGATCTGCGGGCGTTCATCGAAAAGTCACGCGAGACGGCCGATGGGCATCAGCTCCCGGCCGATGCCCCTGCGGTGGATCTCGCGACCGAGCTGGACCGGGCGATCCGGCGCGGGCTGGGCGAGCCGGTGCCGGACCGGCCCGAGCCGAGGGCGATCGAGGCGCCGGCGGAGCCCTGATATCCGGTTTCGGATGGGGTTCGTCCACAAGCCCGCGCCCGGTCGCGTGGCGGGCGCGGTCGGTGTTGATCCCGGCTCAGCCCGGGAAGAGAAGCCGGCCGGCGATCGCCAGGCACAGTGCGGCGCATGCGACGACCGCGGTCTGCGCCGGTGTCGGCCAGCGGATTGGCGGGCGAATGATCACGCGGTACAGTGGCGCCGCGAGCGCGAAGCACGCGAGTCCGAAGGCCGCCAGGAGCCATCGCGGCGTGCCCAGCGCGAGCAAGGTCGCGGCGTCGCCGACCGGCTGGATGACGCCCAGCCCGATGTACGCACCGTTGCCCAGCAGCACCGCGCAGGCGACGGCGTGGGTCACGGGACGCCAGCGGCGGGCCACGGTCGAGACGGCGACCGGGAGCCCGGCCCCGAGGATGGAGCCGATGATCGGCCCGCCCCAGCAGGCGATCAGCGGGCGCGGGTTGGGCGAGAGATCGGTCCGCGAGAAGATCAACGGGTCGAGCACGACGCGTTGGATGCCCGCGCCGGTCGCGAGCCCGGCGAGCACATGGCCCGCCTCGTGGGTCCATTGCAGCCAAAGCCAGGCGAAGGCAAGGGTGATCGCCACGCCAGCGGCCCGCCCCATGCGCGGGGAATCAGCCTCGGGATCATTCGGACCGCTTTGCATGTTCGAAGAGCACCCTCGGGAGAGGGACAATGTTGTCGTGCCCGTGCCCTGGGCACGGTCCGACGGTGCCTTACACCCCCACCACCGCCGGCTCATCGCTGACGATGATCTCGGCCTCGGTCCGGGCCCGCACCTCGTCGACGGTCACGCCCGGGGCGAGTTCGGTCAGGCGGAAGCGTTGCTTGTCTTCGTCCATCACCAGCACGCACAGGTCGGTGATGACCATGTCCACGCAGCGCAGGCCGGTCAGGGGCAGCGTGCATTCCTTGAGGATCTTGGGTGCGTCGCCCTTGGCGGTGTGGTCCATCGTCACGATGACCTTCTTGACGCCGGCAACGAGGTCCATCGCGCCGCCCATGCCCTTGATCATCTTGCCGGGGATCATCCAGTTGGCGATGTCGCCCTGCTCGGAGATCTGCATGGCGCCCAGGATGCAGGCGTCGATGTGCCCGCCGCGGATCATGCCGAAGGAGGTCGAGGACGAGAAGGACGCCGCGCCCCTGCGGGCGGTGATGGTCTGCTTGCCCGCGTTGATCAGGTCGGCGTCGACCTGGTCCTCGGTCGGGTAGGGGCCGATGCCGAGCAGGCCGTTCTCGGATTGCAGCCAGACATCGATGCCGTCGGGGATGTGGTTGGCCACGAGCGTGGGCATGCCGATGCCCAGGTTGACGACGAAGCCGTCGCGGAGTTCCTTGGCGGCACGGGCGGCGATCTGGTCTCGGGTGAGCGGCATGGCCGATTGTACACCACGATCGCGCCCGCCGGGCCGCGCCGGCGGCAACCCGCTCCACACCAATGGCTTGCGGAGACCTTGGGCCGCGGCCTCCGCTCGGAGGACAGTTCCGGGCGGCTTGGCCCGGACGGCGCGGTGTGCGGCGGATTGTGGCGGTCAGCGTGCCGAGCCCACAGCGCTGCCTTCCAGCTCGTGTCCGGCTTGCTCCCATCCCTTGGTGCCCGCGGCGAAGTCACGGACATCCCTGAAGCCGGCCTGCTCGAGCTTCTCCGCCGCCTTGTCGGAGGCGTTGCACTCGGTGTTCGCGCAGTAGACGATGACGGGCGCGGACTTGTCGTTCGTCTGGCTCTCGACCTTGTTGACGAAATCAGGATCGCTGACCGGGATATTGACCGTGCCGGGGATGTGCTGCTTGCGGTACATCTCTTCATCCAAGACATTGATGACGCGTGCGCGAGGGTCTTCGGAGAGGATCTTGTTCAGTTCGTCGGCTTTGATGCGTTTCATGGCGTTCCTTTCGTTGAGGTAGCGTCGGACACTTCCGACACGCTTCCCATTGCACAGCAGGCGTATGGAGGGGCCCTGAAGCGATCATGAAAAGATTCATACATTGCGCCGGGGCGCCACGCCCCTCCCCGAAAGCGGGGTCTTCAGCGGTCGCTCGCGCCCACGCCGTAGCGGATCGCGCCGGCGAGCATCGTCATCACCCCGCACAACGCGAGCAGGCCGGCCAGCGCGGTGTACAGCGCCCCGAGCGCGACGAAGAACATGCTGTGCGTGACCGAGGTCGCGAGGATGGCGGTCAGCCAGATGCCGGCGATCTGCATGGTGACCGCGAGCGTGACGCACAGGAGGCCGACCCCGAAGGCGCGAGCCCCCGGCGTGTCGCCGAGCAGGCGGCGGGCGAACGCGATGAACATCCCCGCGATCTCATCGGCCAGCGAACCGGAAAGCGGGAGTTGTGACGATGATTCCGGGCTTCCTGGCTGGGCATCGGTCATGGCGGGCTCATGTGCATTGGTGCGGATGGGTTTATCAGGGTTTGTCCGTGCGATCGGTTCCGGCCGGGGCGGACGCCCGGTCCTGCTGGGCGGGCCGGCCGGCCCGGAGCGCATCGGCGATCAGCCGGGCGGCGGCCCAGACGGGCAGGGCGAAGCCGATGACGGACGCCGCACGGAGCAGGACACGCACGATCCACACGCTGATGTTGCGGATGGGGTTGCGGTCGGTCTCGCGGGGGATCTGGATCCCGCCCTCGCCGTCCCAGGCCTGCATCGCGATGTGCAGGCTCTCGCTGAGCCCCCAGTGCGAGCCGGCCAGCCACATCTGCAGGCCGGACAGCACCGGCAGGAAGATCAGCACCAGCACGGCATGGATGAGCAGGCGGGCGGGGTGCGTGTCCGTGAGGTAGCGGACGAGAACGCCGTGCGGCTTGATGCGGGCGGGTTGCTGCGTCATGGGCGGCGGTCCTGGCGGGGTGCGGAGAAAACTCTATCCGCCCGCTGCAATCGGGGCCTTTGCCCGGGGTACAACGGGGCGTCGGCAAGCCCTGATTCCACGCCGCGATTCCCGACCAACCCGCAACCCGCGCGGCCCGGTTCACCCCCGGCCAACCTACCCTCCCCCCGTGCTCATCCTCTTCGACATCGACCGGACCCTGCTCGACACCGACGGCGTGGGCATCGGATGCCTCCGCGACGCCGGGCGGGCGTTGTTCGGATCCTCGTTCACCGCCGACGGCGTGCCCTTCGGCGGACGGCTGGACCCCCTGATCATCGGCGACATGCTCGGCGCCTCGGGCGTTGAGCACACGCCCGAGCACGCCCTGGCCATGCGCCGGGGCTACGCCGAACGCCTCGCGGCGGCCCTGGAACGCCCCGGCGCCGCCCGGGCCCTGGGCGGGACGGCGGAACTGATCGCGGCCCTGTCCGCCCTGCCCGAGGCCCCCACGCTGGGTCTCCTGACCGGCAACTTCGAGGAAACCGGGCGGTTGAAACTGGCCGCCGCGGGCTTCGATGCCGGGGCCTTCCCGGTCCGCGTGTGGGGCGACGACTCCCCCCACGACCCGCCCGCGCGGGAGCACCTGCCCCCGGTGGGGATCGACCGGCACGCCGCCCTGAAAGGGGCGCGCCTGGCTTCGGAACAGGTCATCATCATCGGCGACACGGTCCATGATGTATCCTGCGCCCTGGCCAACGGCTGCCGCGTCCTGGGCGTGGCGACCGGGCACCACGACGCGGACGCCCTGGCCCGGGCCGGGGCCCACCGGGTCGTCGAGGACCTCACCGACACGCACGGGATACTCGCATGGATCACACAGGACAAGTTCACGCAGAACAGCCCCACGACCGCCCCACCGCCGCAGAGATAGACCAGCCCCGCCCGGTCCTGCCCCCGAGGCCGGCCCGGGAGCGGATGCTGACGCTCGACGCCCTGCGCGGGTTCGCGCTGCTTGGCATCCTGGTGCCCAATGTCGTGACCTTCGCCTGGCCGATGGCGGCGATGGCTGATCCGGCCGTCATGGGCCCGGGCCCGTGGAACGAGCGGGGCTACCAGATCACGGCCACGCTGTTCCTGGGCAAGTTCATGTTCCTCTTCGCGCTGATGTTCGGCGCGGGGGTGGTGCTCTACGACCGCAAGTTCCAGAACCGGCCCGGGTCGACGCTGGCGACGGGGGCGGGGCTGTGGCACAAGCGGTGCGCGGTGCTGCTGGTCATCGGGCTGGTGCACGCGTACTTCTTCTGGTACGGCGACATCCTGACCTACTACGCCGTCGCGGGGTTGACCCTGCTGTGGTGGGTACGCCGGCTGCCCGTCGCGGCGCAGATCTGGGGCGGGCTGGGTTTGTACGCCTTCGGGGCCCTGCTCATGTTCGGCGTCACGATGATGGGCCTGTGGGCCGTGAGCGCGGGACGCGCCGATCCGAACGAGCTGATGGGGGACCCGGCGGCGGAGACCGCGGCCTACCTCGGCTCGTGGCTCGACGCCCTGCGGTTCCGCGCGGGGCAGACCTTCTTCTTCCAGCTCATGTTCGGCATCATCGTCATGCCCGCCTTCTGGGGCATCATGACGCTGGGCATGGGCCTGACCCGCGCCGGCGTCCTCACCGGCGAACGCTCCCTGCGATTCCACGCGACGCTCGGCGTGACGCTGACGGCCTTCGGCCTGGCGCTGACGCTCGGGCTGTTCCATCTCGTCGATCAGAACTTCGAGATGAGCGGCTTCATCTGGCAGGGCATGGCCCAGCTCATCGGCGTGCCCCTGGCCATCGGCTACAGCCAGCTTGTCGTGACCTTCGCCCGCCTGCCCGCGTTCGCCGGGCCGGCCAGGGCGCTGGCGAATGTCGGACGGATGGCGTTGACCAACTACCTCATGCACACGCTGATCTGCACGACGGTGATGTACGGCTACGGGCTGGGCCGCTTCGGCTCGGTCGAGTACCCCGCGCTGTTCGCGCTCGTCATCGGGGTGTGGATCGCCAACTTCGCCTTCAGCGCCTTGTGGCTGCGTTACTTTGATCAGGGCCCGGCCGAGTGGCTCTGGCGGAAAGCCACCTACGGGGGGCGGGGAGGGCGAGAGGGGCCGTAACCACCCGCCAACCACGCCCAAACCCGGGGGTCGATCCCCCCGCTTTGCACGTCGCCGCGTCCGGGAACCGTCCCGGTCGGACGCACCAGCGAAACCGCCCATCGGATTGGCCGATTCTCGGGGTCGTGCTACCCTTCCTTTTCGCAGGGGGTCCGCCGGGTTGAGCCTTTACCAGAACAGCGACGACGACCGCCAACGCGTCAAGGACGCGTCGGACATCGTTCGCGTCGTCGGCGAGCATGTCGCCCTCAAGCCCAAGGGCCGCGAGTTCGTCTGCCTCTGCCCCTTCCACGACGACCGCAACCCCTCCATGTGCGTCGTGCCGGCCAAGCAGATCTTCCACTGCTTCGTCTGCGGCACCGGCGGGGATGTCTTCTCCTTCGTCCAGAAGTACCACTCCATGAACTTCCGCGAGGCCCTCGAGTTCCTCGCCCAGCGGGCCGGGATCGAGCTGACCAAGTTCCGACCCGAACGCCCCACCAAGCCCGGCGAGCCGTCGGCGGTCACCAAGGCCGACATCGTCCGGGCCAATGACGCCGCCCAGGGGTTCTTCCGCGCCATCCTGAATCACCCCGAGCACGGCCGGGCCGCCCGCGAGTTGATCGAGCGCCGCGGCATCAGCCCCGAGATGGTCGAACGCTTCGGCATCGCCGCCGCGCCGGACCGCTGGGACGGGCTGGTGGCCACCATCGAGAAGAAGGGCATGGACCCCCGCCCCTTCGAGGCCGCGGGGCTGCTGAAGGCACGGGACTCGGGCGGGCGCTACGACGCGCTGCGCCACCGGCTGATCTTCCCCATCCACGACCAGATCGGGCGCGTCATCGCCTTCGGCGGCCGGCGCATCCGCGAGGAGGACGACCCCAAGTACCTCAACAGCCCCGAGACCCCCGCCTTCCGCAAGAACACCACGCTCTACGGCCTGGCCCAGGGCGGGCGCGCCATCCAGCACCAGCGCACCGCCGTCATCGTCGAGGGCTACACCGATGTGGTCGCCTGCCACCAGGCCGGCGTGGAGCATGTGGTCGGCACGCTGGGCACCGCCCTGACCGCCGGGCACGCGACGGTCCTTCGCCGCCTGTGCGACACGGTGGTCCTGCTGTTCGACGGCGACGAGGCCGGCCAGAAGGCCGCCGACCGCGCCGTCGAGGTGCTCTTCAGCGAGCAGATCGACATCCGCGTGGCCACGCTCGCGGGCGTGACCGACGCCAAGGACCCCGACGAGCTGTTCAAGCAGCCCGACGGGGCCGAGGTGTTCGACCGGGCGATCGGCCACGCCCGTGATCTGCTGGCCTGGAAGTTCGACCGCCTGCGCGCTTCGCTGTCCGACGTGGGCCCGGCCGCCGTAGCCCGCGCGGTGGAGGAGGAGCTTGACCGCTTCAGCCGCCTGGGCCTCGGCCGCCTGACGCCGGTCCGGCGCCAGCAGATCGTCCGCCTGATCGCCGACGCGACCGGCCTGGACGAACGCACCATCCTGGCCCAGATGAAGACCGGACGCGACGGGCCCCAGCGCCCCGGCGCTGATGCGTCCGACCATGGCTCCCGACGCCCCGACCGCGTCTCGGCACGCGAGACCGTCCTCGGCTGCCTGCTCTGCGACGGCACGCTGTGGACGACCATGTCGACTGAGGAAAAGGACCGAATCCGCACCGACGCGTTCGCCTCGCCCCTGTCGCGACTGGTCGCCGACGCGGTCCTCCACGCCGGCTGGAACGGACAGGAGCCCGCGCTGGACCGGGTGCTGGAAGAGATCGACCACGAGCACGAACTCGGCGCCGACGCCGCCGCCTGGGCCGTCACGCTCGCCCGCGGCACCGAGGCCCAGACCGACGGACGCCACGAACGCGTCCGGCGCCTGCTCGAGGAGTGCCTCGCCGCCGCCGGGCTCGAGGACGATCGCGGCGCGATCGCCGAGCCCAAGCCGGGCGGCCAACAATCAGTAGCAGAGCAGACAGACGACCTCTCGTCGTTCATCCAGCGCCAGCGGGCGCTGCGGGAGAAGTACGGCCGGGCGGGCACCCCCCGCCTGACCGGGGAGTAAGCCAACCCGCCGGACGCGGGCGAAGGATGTGCCGGGACGCACGGACGGGCAGGAGGCCCGCGTCCCCGAGTCGAAGCGAGCAGGAGCGCCCCGTGATCGGAATGCTGCACCCCGCCCTCGAAGACATGCTCGCCCACGGCGCCAAGCGCGGCTGGATGAGCTACGAGGAGCTCAACAACATCCTGCCCGACGAGATGGTCGAGACGCGCGCCCTGCACGACCTGGTCACCCGCATCGACGATGCCGGCATCGAGATGATCGACGAGATGGAGTTCCGGGCCCGCGCCTATCGCGCCGCCCGCTCCGGTGATTCCATCCCCGTCAACGCCCCGATGACCGGCCCGTTCCGGGCCATGTCCGTCGCCGGCGGCGAGCACCTCGGCGAGGGCGAACGCCTCCGCGTCCGGCTCAACGCCGTCCACTACGAGAACGGCACGACGATCAAGCCCAGCGAACTGCGCCGCCTCGCCGGAGACGCCGCGGAGAACTTCGACAACCGTGAGGCCGAGCGCGATGTCGCCGAAGCCTCCGCCCTGGATGCCGAATCCATCCAGCGCGACCTCGATGAGGCCGAAACAGACAACGACCCCGGCGCCCGGCGCATCGAGGACCCGGTCCGCATGTACCTGAGCCAGATGGGCTCGATCCCCCTGCTCACGCGGGACGAGGAGATCCGCCTGGCCAAGAAGATCGAGACCACGCGGATCGTCTTCCGCCGGCGCTGCCTGCAGTGCGACTACATCGTCACCCTGGCCGCCGCAACGCTCCGCAGCGTCACCGCAGGCGAGCTCCCGTTCGACCGCACCCTGCGCCTGTCCACCCTGGACGACCAGGCCAAGGACCGCCTGGCCAAGCGCATCCCCGCCAACCTGCCCACCATCGAGAAACTCCTCGAACTCAACAAGCAGGACTGGGAGACCATCGAGTCGCTCCGCGGCGACGACGGACGGATCAGCAACAAGCGCGAGGCCGCCCGGCTCCACGCCCGGATCGAGCAGCGTCGCCGGCGCATGGCCGCGCTGATGGAGGAGCTCTGCCTGCGCACCGGGCGCATCGTCCCCCTGATGCGCAAGCTCCGCTCCATCTCCGAGAAGATGCAGCGCCTCCAGGCCGACATGCTCCAGGCCGCACGATACCCCAAGAGCCACGACGCCGAGGACCTCGAGGTCATGCGCGAGGAACTCGACGGCCTGCGATCCCTCGTCCTCGCCGAGCCCGAGGACCTGGCCGCCAAGGTCAAGTGCATCAACACGGTCTACTGGGAGTACGAGCAGGCCAAGCGCGACCTCTCCGGCGGCAACCTCCGCCTGGTCGTCTCGATCGCCAAGAAGTACCGCAACCGCGGCCTGGGCTTCCTGGATGTCATCCAGGAGGGCAACACCGGCCTGATGCGCGCCGTCGACAAGTACGAGTACAAGCGCGGCTACAAGTTTTCCACCTACGCAACCTGGTGGATCCGCCAGGCCATCACCCGCGCCATCGCGGACCACGCCCGCACCATCCGCATCCCCGTCCACATGATCGAAACCATGACCAAGCTGCGCAACATCCAGAAGGAGATGCTCCAGCGCACCGGCATGGAACCGACCATGGGCGAGCTGGCCGAGAAGGCCCAGATCCCCGAACACGAGGTCCGGCGCATCCTCCGCATCGGCCGGCATCCGGTGTCCCTCGACCGTCCCGTGGGCGAGAGCGAGGACTCCAACTTCGGCGACTTCATCGAGGACACCCACCAGTCCAGCCCCGCCGACACCGCCGCCCAGGAGATGCTCCGCCAGCGCCTCGAGCAGGTCCTCAAGACCCTCACCTACCGCGAGCGGGAGATCATCAAGCTCCGCTACGGCATCGGCGACGGCTACACCTACACCCTCGAAGAGGTCGGCCGCATCTTCAAGGTCACCCGCGAACGCGTCCGCCAGGTCGAGGCCAAGGCCATCCGCAAACTCCAGCACCCCGTCCGCAGCCGCAAACTCCGCGGCTTCGTCGAGGCCGAGGACACCGCGGACTGATCCGGAGCGCCCTCACCCCCGCTGGGCCGCCTCCGAGTCGAAGGTCATCACGATCGTCGTCGGTACCGGCGGGTATGCCAGCGTGACACGGAACGCGTCGAACGACTCGGGCGCCCAGCCCAGCACGCTCATCGCCTCCTCCATCGCCTCGGCGTACCGCGGCGCCTCGTCGACCTCCAGGTCGCCCGGCGTCGTGCCCAGCACCTCCAGGTCCGGCGGGTGCGGCAGCTCGTCCGCCGGCTGGTGCGCGCCCTGGTCCGAGGTGAACAGGTCCGACAGCACCGACACCCGCGGCGCCGCGCCACCGAACATCTCCTTGTGCATCAGCACATCGAAGACCACCTGCTGCGTCGGGATCCGCACCGCGAACCGCACGCGCAGCGGCGGGTCCCCCGGCTCGGCGTACCGCGGCTGCATCGACCGCACCACCTCGCCCGTCACCAGGTCGAACCGCCCACGCCGGCCCACCGCCCCCGGGCCGAGCTGGAACTCCACCGCCCCGTGCCCCGGCACGCGGTCGATCCTGGGCAGCGGGTCCGAGCAGTAATCCCGCATCACCGGCAGCCCGTCGCCGACCGGCATGCCCTCCAGCCCCGGGTCCAGCGGCTCGCGCTTGAACTCCGAGTGCACGCCCTCCGGCCGACGCATGGTCGTCCGGCCGACCCGCCACGGCACATGCTCGCGCAGACGCTGGCAGCCCATGATGCCGCGCACCGACGCGACATCCATCATGTCCCCGCCCTCCGACGGGTGCACGAGGCAGCCCATCACATTCACCCGCGATTCGATGCCCCAGATGTACCGAGCCCCCTGGTAGGCCAGCCGCCGATGGTCCAACGCCGAGCGTCCATCGCGCGTGTGCGCGGCCAGCAGGGTGTCGAAGCCCGCCCGGTTCTCCGCGTGACGCGTCACGCACCGCTGGAACGCCTCCCCGGCACGCGACACGCCGGCCACCCGCGCCTCGTCCGCGCCGGCATGGCGCAGCCCCTCGGCGATCAGCCCCACCCCCGCGCGACCGGGCACGAACAGCCCCGCCGAGAAAGGGTCCTCGTTGGACAGCAGCCAGTGCAGCTTCCAGCCCAGCTTGTTGTCCAGGCCGAGATCCCGCGACAGCTCCGCCGGGGCCGGGACAGGGGCGCTGCCCTCCAGCTTCATCGCCGCGAGAATCGCCCGCCGCAGCCCCCCCACCGCGGCGGGCACCTCGGCCTGGAACTCGGTCGATGGCCCGGCGGCCTGCTCGCCCGCCTGTTCGGGGTGCTGCTTGCGGTGCGATCGGTCGGTGGGCATGGCCAAGCCTATCCGATCCACGCCGCGCCATGCGGCCGGGTCCCCCCCGGCAGCCCCCGAACCACGGGGCCGCCTGGCTCAGTGAACGATCTCAAAGCCCCGCTCGCCCCCCTCGAGCCCGACCTCGACCGCGAACTCCCGCTCGACCAGCCCGGACACCCGCCGGCGCAGGTCCGACAGGTAGCGGGCCACGGCGTCGGGCTCGCCCTGGACCTCCAGGCGGACCGTGCCGTCCGGCTCGTTGCGCACCCACCCCGTGACGGGGTGGGTGCGGGCGGTGTCCCGGGCCCGGGCGCGGAACCCCACCCCCTGGACCCTGCCCTGGAAGACCACACGCCGTCGGACCATCCGTTGTTTGTACCAGCATCACCCCGGCCGGACAACCGACAGCCCCCGGCCGACCCAGGATCCGTCCACATTCCGTCAAGTTCCTGTGCATAACGCCCCCGAACCATTCACGCGGGCCCGCCCGGGCGGTACACTCCGGTCAAGGGGTAAGGAGGCCCGCCGACATGACGATGAGCTACGGAGCGTTGTGCTCGGACTTTTATGTGAACATGAAGCTCGGGGTCCGCATGGAGCTGCCCCGCTCGCGTGAGCCGGTGCTCGAGCTCTTCGAGCGCATGCGCCGCGAATACCCACGCATGGCCACCTTCAAACGCTACAAGGACGAGCTCGCCCTCGAGTCCTCGCCGGACGACACCCCCCACCGCTGGATGGCCATCCGGGCCAACTCCGTCCGCACCGGCGTAGTCAACCCCGGCGACGAGCACGACATGCACGCCCTGCACCGCACGGCGATCGAGGTATGCCCCTACTACCTCTCCATCTCGCCGCTTGATCTTGAGTCCATCGAGCTGCTCTACGGCTTCGACCTGACCGCCCGGGGCAACCACGACGAGATCGTCGCCCAGGCCCTGCTGGCCGGCTCCCCGCTGGCCGCGCTGCTCGAAGCCGCCGACGACGCACGCGTTCACGACTGCCAGCCCGTCCTCGGGCTGACCTTCGGCGCCGGGCGCATCCAGTCCACCGTCGAGATCAAGACCCGCAGCCGCAAGACCAGCCACGCCGGCGAGCGACCGGGCGAGCCGATCTCGATCTATGTCACCGTGCGCACCACCGAACCGATCACCGACCTGAAAGTGATGGCCAGTCAGGTCGACGAGCTGGCCGAACGCGGGCGCACGCTCGTCGATTCGCTGGCCATCCCCAACCTGCTCGTGCCCATCCGCGACGAGATCGGCTCGAGCAGCCTCTGAGAACCCGCCCCGCGGCCCGGCGCATAGAATCCGCCGGTGTTGACCCTGGCCAATAGCCCGGTGACCTCCGTCCTGCTCTGGGTGGGCGTGCTGATGGTGCTGGTCCTGCTCGGGGCGGTCGCCATTTTGGCGTTCCGACGCACGGCGCTCGCGGACCGGGGCGCGGGGGCGGACAATGCCGGCATGCTGGAACAGATGCGTCGGATGGTCGAGAAGGGTGAAATGACCCAGGAAGAGTTCGACCAGGCGCGGCGGGCGATCGTCCAGCGCGCCAAGGAGCCTCGATCCCCCGGCGACCCCGATAACGCGTGAATCCCCTTGTTCAGGTGTTCTCCTTTCTCCCTCCCGACGAGGTCCGCGGCACGCCCCCCTCCGGGCTGGTCCGTCTGTGAGGCCCTGATCGGGATCCGTTGGCCACAATCCGTGGGTGTGAGTCTGGTGAAGATGAGCCGACGCGGATAGGCTTTGAAACGGGGAATCGCCCGCGGCCCGGCCCGTTCGACCGCTTTCCGGTTGAGCCGGGCCTGTCGGTTGGCCGATACCCCAGCGTGGCCGCCCTTACGGGCGGCATCAATCCTGCTCCACCCACGCGAGGCCGCGATGACCCACACCCGACCAGGCGCTTCCGTTCCGCCCTCCCCAGTCAGCGCGACCCGCTCCGGTTCAACGGGCACTTCCGAGTCCGGATCAGGCTCCGGCTCCGGAGGCAGCGGAGGCAGCGGCGGCGGTGGCGGCTCCGGCGGGGGCTCCGGCAGCGGGGGTGGCGGGGGCGGGGGTTTCCGCGGCCGCAAGGTAACGACCTGTTCCTTCTGCGGCAAGACCAGCCGCGATGTCGGCCCCATGGTCGAAGGGCCGGGCGAGGTCTACATCTGCTCGAACTGCGTCGACCTGTGCCAGAACATCTTCCGCCAGGAACGCCGGCGCGTCTCCTCGGTCTCGGCCCAGCTCAGCGAGATCCCCTCGCCGCGCGAGATCGTCGAGTTCATGCACCAGTATGTGATCGGCCAGCACGGCGCCAAGCGGTCCCTGGCCGTCGCCGTCCACAACCACTACAAGCGGCTGCTCCACGCCGAGAGCGAGAACGCCAAGGACATCGAGCTGGACAAGTCCAACATCCTGCTCATCGGCCCCACCGGGTCGGGCAAGACGCTGCTGGCCCAGACCATGGCCCGGCTGCTGAAGGTTCCCTTCGCCATCGGCGACGCGACCACGCTGACCGAGGCGGGCTATGTCGGCGAGGATGTCGAGAACCTGCTGCTCAAGCTGCTCCAGGCTTCGGACTTCGACATCGAGGCCGCCCAGCGGGGCATCATCTACATCGACGAGGTCGACAAGGTCGGCAAGACCTCGAACAATGTCTCGATCACCCGCGATGTGTCCGGCGAGGGCGTCCAGCAGTCGCTGCTCAAGATGCTCGAGGGCACCGTCGCCAACGTCCCCCCCCAGGGCGGACGCAAGCACCCCGAGCAGCAGTACATCCAGTTCGACACCCGCAATGTCCTCTTCATCGTCGGCGGCACCTTCGTCGGCATGGAGGACATCATCCGCCGCCGCCTGGGCAAGACCAAGATCGGCTTCACCAGCCACGAGTCCGACCCGTCCCGCCCGCTCGGCGACGACAAGGCGGAGCGTGAGTGGCTGCTCAGCCAGGTGACCAACTCGGATGTCGTCGAGTTCGGCCTGATCCCCGAGCTGGTCGGGCGCTTGCCGGTCATCACGCCGCTGATGCCGCTGACCGACGAGGCGCTGGTGCAGATCCTCACCGAGCCGAAGAACGCGATCGTGCGTCAGTACCAGCACCTGTTCGGTCTGGAAGGCGCCAAGCTGACCTTCACCGAGGACGCCCTGCTGTCCATCGCCCGCCTGGCCGCCAAGCGGTCCACCGGCGCCCGCGCCCTCCGCGCCGTGATGGAAGAGGTCATGACCGACCTGATGTACGACCTGCCGGACATGGACAACACCAACGCCGAGTATGTCGTCGACGCCGACCAGATCGAAAACCGTCGCCCGCTCAAGGAGCTCCGCGTGGCCAAGGCCCACACGGCCTGACCGACGGGCACCGAACGATCCCGATCAAACCCCGCGCCGACGCGGGGTTTTTTCGTGGCGTTGCATACCGACCGGGGGACGCCCGGTCTACAAAAACGCCTGGCACGCGTTGGTCGTGGCGAGCGTGAACATGAGAAACGGGCCCGTGGTGGTCGTGCCGCTCGTCCCCGTCGCTGACGCTCCGGGCTTTGCGCCGCGCGTTACAGCTCCGGGGCGAAGCCGCGGCGCATGGTGTTCTCGCAGCAGGCCCGCGGCTCGACGAACTGATACAGGTACTCCGCGCCGCCCGCCTTGCTGCCCACCCCCGACATCCCGAAGCCACCGAATGGTTGCCGGCCGACCAGCGCGCCCGTGATGCCGCGGTTGATGTACAGGTTGCCCACGCGGAACTCGCGCTTCGTGCGTTCAATGTGCGTGGGCTTGCGGGTGAACACGCCGCCGGTTAGCTTGTACATGTGCCCGTTGGCCAGCTTCAGGGCCTCGTCAAAGCTCTTCGCGTGCACCACACCGAGCACCGGCCCGAAGATCTCGTGCTGATAGATCGCATGCTCGGGCGTTACGCCCGCGAAGATGTGCGGCGGGACCATGTTCTCCAGCCCGCCAGGGATCTCGAAATCCTTGTCGCCCACGATCTCGCGCAGCCCGTCGGAACGGGCCTTGTCGATGTGCCGGCGGATATTCGCCGCGGCCTCGGCGTCAATCACCGGCGCGACATCGGTCGAGGGCTCGGTGGCCGGGCCGAGCACCAGCGTCTTGGTGGCCTCGCCCAGGCGTTCGAGGAACAGCCGCATCCGCGGTCCGTCCGGGCCCTGCGGGTCGACCACGATGCACCGCGAGCAGGCCGAGCACTTCTGGCCCTGGAACCCGAAGGCCGAGTAGCGGATGCCGATCACCGCCTCGTCGAGGTCGGCCGAGACATCGATGATCGCGGCGTTCTTGCCGCCCATCTCGCACACCACCCGCTTGACATGGTGCTGGTTCTCCGGGGTCACGCCCGCCGCCTGGATGATGTCCAGCCCGACCGCCTTGGACCCGGTGAACGCGATCACCGCGACCCGCGGATCACGGACGAGCGCGGCCCCCACCGTCTCCCCCGGGGCCGGGCAGAAGTGCAGCACGCCCTGCGGCGCGTTGACGCTCCGGAGCGCGTCCACGAAGATCTCGTGCATCACCTTCGCGATGCCGGGCGTCTGCTCCGCCGGCTTGACCACCACGGTGTTGCCCGTGACCAGCGCGGCCGCGGTCATGCCGCAGCAAATCGCCAGAGGAAAGTTCCACGGCGAGATCACGGCGCACACCCCCCGCGGCTGGTGCCAGACCTCGTCGAGTTCGCCGATGAACCGGCCCAGGCGCTGACGCTCGAACAGCGACGGGGCCAGTCGGGCGTAATAGGCGCAGAAGTCGATCGCCTCGCAGACATCCGCGTCGGCCTCGCGCCAGGTCTTGTTCGACTCCTTGCACACGATGCCCGACAGCTCGTCGCGCCGGGACCGCATGATCTCCGCGGCCTGGATCAGGGCCCGGCTGCGCACGAGCGGGTCCGTGTCGCGCCACGCCGGGAAAGCCTCGTGGGCCGCGCCGAGCATCGCGTCGGCCTGCTCGACGGTGCGGTCGTTGGCGACCGTCGGCACGGCCGCCCGCCCGAGCGCGTGGGCGAAGGCCTCGCGCTGGTGGTGGTCGGCGAAGTCGCGGAGCGGCTCGGTGTAGAACGGCCGCCCGTCGCCCAGCCCGGGCACCGCCGGGCTGAGCATGTGGCGTTCCTTGGCGATCTCCGCCAGGTCGCGCCGGCGCTCGGTCGCGGGGGTCGGCTGCGGAGCCGCCAGCAGCAGGTCGGGCGACTGGTTGTCCAGGAACCCCGCCTTGAGCCACGACTCGTTGCTCGTGTTCTCCAGCAGCCGGCGGACCAGGTAGGCCATGCCGGGGATCATCTCCCCGACCGGCACATACTCACGCACGCGCAGGCCCATGTCCGAGGCGGCGTGCTTGAGCTGGTCGGCCATGCCGTGGAGCATCTGGAGTTCGACGGCTTCCTTGGGCAGGCTGCGCCGTTCGAGCCCGGCCAGCGCGGCGGCGATGGAGCGGACATTGTGCGAGCCGAGCGCCAGCTTGACCCCGCCCTGCCCCGGCTGACGCGGGCAGGCGTCCAGGAAGATCTCGGCCATCTGCTCGAAGCAGCGGTCGGTCTCCCACTTCTCGTTCCACACCGGGCACGGCCAGCCCATCTGCTCGGCGTGGATCGTCTCGTAGTCCCAGTACGCCCCCTTGACCAGGCGGACCGTGACCACACGGCCCGTCCGCTTGGCCCACTCGGCGATCCGCTTCGCGTCCTCCACGCCCGACTTGAGGTACGCCTGCATCGCCAGACCGGCCTCGAAGTCATGCTGCTCGCAGGCGTGCATGAACGCGTCGAGCGTCAGGTCCTTGGCGGAGAACTGCTCCATGTCGAAGTTGATCAGCACGCCGTTGCGCTTGGCGGCTTCGAGGATCGGCCTGAGTCGCCCCATCAGGTCGTTGATCGCCCGCTCCGGCGCGATCGCGTCGAACTGCGCGCACAGGCTGGTCACCTTGACCGAAACATTGACCCGTGGCACCGTGCCCAGGTGGTCCTTCTCCAGCCGGTCGTGCCCCTTCCAGGCCGACGCCTCGCCCACGAGGTTCTCGACCAGGTCGAGGTACTTGCCCTGGTACATATCCGCCTCGGCGTCCGACACGCACGCCTCGCCGAGCAGGTCCACCGAGAAAGCGATGTCGTCCTTCCACAGGTCGCGCAGCGTGGGCAGCGCGTCCGCGGCGTCCGTCCCGGCGATGAAGTTGCCCGCCATCCCCTTGATCTGCGACGAGATGGTCTTGGCCATCAATCCCTTGGCCACCCCGCCCGCCTTGAGCCCCAGGTCCATCCCAGGCGGTGGCTTGACGCCCGGCTGGGTCAGGTAGTCCACCAGATGGTCATGCACCATGTCCGGCGTGGTCAGCGCGGGGAAGGCGTCGACGAAACGGAACAACTGGACCTTGAAGTTCTTGTCCTTCATGGACCAGTCCATCAGCTTGTCCTGGTAGAACTTCGCGCTGAGCAGACCGGTCTTGTGCGAACGGGCCTTGTCCAGCATCTCCAGGCCCAGCTCACGGATTCGCCCCTCGTCGCCGGACGAGGACGCGGAGGAGGGGGCGTACACCGGCTCCCGCGGCGCGGCGGGCCTGGACTTCTTGGTAAACAAACCCATTCGCGCACACTCCAGAACAGAGCCGGGTCCCGTCGCGGCGCGCGTCCCTCACGCACGCCGCCGGGGGGCACGATCCTACGCACCCTCCAGCCGGTCCCCCTACCCTTCCGTGCCCATGGCCGAAGCCGCGAACCGCGCCATCACGATCGGCAACTTCGACGCCGTCCACCTCGGCCACCGCGCCCTGATCGCCCGCGCCCGCGACCTGGCCGGCCCCCGCGGCGAGGTCGTCGCCATGGCCTTCCACCCCCACCCCTTCGCCCGCCTGCGCCCGGAGCTGGCCCCGCCCGAGATCGAGCCCTGGGACACCCGCGTGCGGCGCCTCACCGACGCCGGCGCCGACCGCGTCGAACGCCTCGACCCCACCCCCGATCTGCTCGGCATGTCGCCCGAGGCCTTCGTCGACCGGCTGGCCGAAACCCACCGGCCGACGCACCTGGTCGAAGGCCGGGACTTCCACTTCGGCAAAGGCCGGTCCGGAACGATCGACACCCTTCGATCCCTCGCCGCCCGGCACGGCATCGCGGTCGACATCGTCCCGCCCGTCGTCGTGACCCTGCGCGACCAGTCCGAGGTGGTCGCCTCGTCCACCCTGATCCGCTGGCTGCTCGCCCACGGGCGGGTCCGCGACGCCGCCTACGCGTTGGGCCGACCCCACGAGCTGACGGGCACGGTCGTCCCCGGCGACCGGCTCGGGCGGACGATCGGCTTCCCGACCGCCAACCTTCACACCGCCTGCCTCTGCCCCGCGCCGGGCGTCTACGCCGGGGTGGCCGGGCTGCCCGACGGGTCCGAGGCCATCGCCGCCATCCACATCGGGCCCCGCCCGGCCGTCGGCCGCGCCGAGCACCGCGTGGAGGCCCACCTGCTCGACCCCGCCGGCGGAGCCTGGAACCCGCCCCCCGGCCTGCCCGAATCGGACTGGTCGTGTACGCTCCGTCTGATCGGGCATGTCCGCGACATCGTTCACCTCGACGGGCTCGACGCCCTGACCGCCCAGATCGCCCGCGACTGCGGCCGCTGCCGCGACATTGTCACCCCCCTCTTCGAGCCCGCCCCGGAGCCGCAATGACCATGACCAACACCGCCCACGGCTCCTGGACCCCGACTGTCACCCCCGACGAGCTGGCCGACTGGATCGGCTCGATGCGGACCGCGGTCCTGCTGACCCATGTCAAGCCCGACGGCGACGCCCTCGGCTCGACCCTGGCGCTGGCCCGGGCGATCAACCTCGTCCGGCGGACCACCGGGGCCGTCTCCGCCGCCGAGTGCTGGTACGCCGCCCCGCTGCCTGAGTGGGCCCCCATGCTGATGGGCCAGACCAAGGTCCGCACGATCGAGCCCGGCCAGAACCCCCCCGGGGCGTTCGACCCCGAGGCGGTCATCATCTGCGACACCGGCTCGTGGAACCAGCTCGACCCGTTCCGCTCGTTCATCGAGGAGCGCCTCGAACGCACCGCGATCATCGACCACCACCTCCAGGGTGATGCCGAGATCGCCGACCACCGACTGCTCGACATGACCGCCGCCGCGGCCGTCCAGCCCGTCGCGGCCGTCTGCTGCCGCCTGCTCGGCGTGGACTCGCCCGCGAAACTCCCCGTCGAGATCGCCACCCCGCTCTACACCGGCCTGGCCACCGACACGGGCTGGTTCCGCCACTCGAATGTGGACGCGCGGGTGATGCGTCTGGCCGCCGACCTGCTCGAGGCGGGCGTGAACCACACCGAGCTGATGGAACTGATCGAGCAGAACGACCGGCCCAGCCGCCTGCGCCTGATGCAGCGGGCCCTGGCCTCGCTGGAACTCGTCGAGGACAAGCACGCCGCCGTCATGAGCCTGACCACCGAGGACTTCCGCAGGGCCGGCGCCGCGCCGGGCGAGTCCGGCGGCTTCGTCGACATCCCCCGCACCGTGCCCACCATCCGCGTCGTCGCCCTGCTCACCGAGCAATCCGACGCCCAGGGCGTCTTCACCAAGGTCTCCATGCGTTCCAAGGCCACCGGCTGGAACGGCATGGAACCCGTGGATGTCAACGAAGTCTGCAAAAAACTCGGCGGCGGCGGCCACGCCCGGGCGAGCGGTGCTCGGATCCGCGCGCCGCTGGAAGAGGCGAAAAAGCAGCTCCTTGAGGCTTTACCGTAAGGCTGGGATTCGGTCGGGGTGATGGAACCAATGGCTGAGACACCGGCCCAACCCGGATCATCCGTGTGTGCGTGGTGTGGATACGACACGGTATCGGTCGACGCAGAACAGTGCGCTGAATGCGGCGGCTTTCTGGCTGACTCAGGATGGATCCGGCCGCTGCTCGCTCAGAAGGACACACTGGTTCTTTGGGGGTGGGTATCGGTGCTGCTTTTCTTCGTGTGCGTCGTGTTGTGGATGAACACGCAGCGGGGTGATCTGGAACTTCTACTGCTCTTCTGCGCGGTATTCATCGGATTGCTTTCCCTCGGAGTGCTTGAGTCGCTTCGTGTCTGGCGAAGATTGAAACGCGGCGGTCGTGCTCATCCACAAAGGCGGGTTGTCCTCACCTGGCTGCTGATCTACCTCGGCCAGTTCTTCGCCATGGGCACGCTCCAACTGATTGGCACCTTGGTGATCTGGCAATAGCATCGAGCCGCGATCCCAGCCTCACAAACCTCCTGCGGCCCCGGGACAATCGTCGTAGACTCTGCCATGCCAACCCCACCGAATCCTTCTCGCAAACCCTCCTTCCGCGAAAAGGTCGAGCGGGCCGCCAACGACCCCAAGGCCGGGCGTGATGACAGGCCCCGCGGGCTTCGTCCTGGCCATCGCCCGCCGCTGCGCGTCTTCACCACCACGCTGTGGGAGTACCCCAGCCAGCACTACGACGGGCGCGAGTCCAACTTCCAGGGCAGCAAGGACTACGCCGGCGCGACGCCGAGCTGGGTCATCTGGCAGCTCCTCCAACGCTACACCCGCGAAGGCGACACCGTGCTGGACCCCATGTGCGGCTCGGGCACCACGCTGGATGTCTGCGCCGACCTCAAACGCACCGGCGTCGGCTTCGACCTTAACCCCCAGCGCCCGGAGATCACCAAAGCCGACGCCCGCGAGCTGCCCGTCGACGACGAGAGCGCGGACTTCTGCTTCGTCGACCCGCCCTACTCGACCCACATCGACTACTCCGACGACCCCGCCTGTATCGGCAAGCTCGACGCCGGCGCGCCCATGCGCCGCGACGATGTGATGCCCGGCCAGGCCTACTACGAGGCCATGGAGGAAGTCATCGCCGAGATCGACCGCGTGCTCAAGCCCAACCGTTACATGGGGCTGTATGTCTCCGACTCGTGGCGCAAGGAAAAGGGCGTCAAGGGCGGCGTGTTCATGCCGATCGGCTTCGAACTCTTCTCGATCATGCGCGACTACTTCCGGCCCGTCGACATCATCGCGGTGGCACGGGGGAACACCAAGCTCCAACGCGGCAACTGGCACAAATCCGCCGAACAGGAAAACTTCTTCCTCCGCGGGTTCAACTACCTGTTCATCATGAAGAAGGAAGACGGGCGGTGACGAGGCCGGTTCGGCGGTTGATCGTCACACCCCAGGCCCGCTGATCTCGCCGCTCTGCCAGCCGCCGGGGCCGGTGCGGTGGTCGTCGATCTGGATGCGGATGGACTGGAGGTTGGCCATCAGGCGCTGCTTCTCTTCCTCGCCGAGCTGCTCGGCCACCTCGAGCATGGCCTGCACCGTGAGCTGCTTGCGGGCCGCCGAGCCGTCGGGCAGCCGCCGGATGGCCGCCCCGGCCCGGTCGCTGAGGAAGTCCGGCTCGCGCTCGAGCATCTCGGCCATCTTGCGCAGCATCTGGGCCGCCGTCTGGGCCGAGACACCGTGGCCGATGCGGACCCGCACCGGGACCAGGCTGCCCGGATCCTCCGGCCGCTTGATGATCGTGCCGTTGATGACATGCCCGTCCGAGTCCGCGCTGGGGTCGTCGCCCCGCTCGTGGGTGTCGGCGTTGAGGCCGGACAGGTACACGGCCAGGTGGTTGGTGTCGCCCGCCGGCTCGCCGGGGGCGGGAACGGATGGGTTCGGCTGCTCGCTCATCGCCGGATCATAGCGCGTCCCCCGCGGAGGGGGAACAGACTGCGAACGAATCGTCGGCGCCGACCGACGCGATCCACCCGCCGCCGAGCACCAGCGACGGGTCGGCCCGGTCGTAGAGCACCACCGCCTGGCCCGGTGTGACCGCACGCTCGGGCGCGTCGAACGCCACCTCGAACGCGCCCGCGCGGCCCGACGGGCCGTCGCGGGATTCGTCCAGCACACGCACCCGCGCGGGTGTCGCGACCGCGTTGTACCGGTGCTGCGCCAGCACGCCCACCCATGCGCCCGGCACCGGCTCGTCGGCCAGCCAGTTCGCCTCCCCCACCACGCACGACGACGCGAGCAGCTCCTCCGGCCCGCCCACGACCACCTCGTTCGACGCGGGCCGCTTCTCGACGACATAGATCGGCCTGCCCGCCGCAACCCCCACGCCCCGGCGCTGGCCGATCGTGAACCGGTGCTGGCCCGCGTGGCGGCCCAGCTCGCGCCCGGCGCGGTCGACGATGCGCCCCTCCACCGTCAGCTCCGGCCGGCGACGCTCGACCAGCCCCGCGTAGTTGTTGTCCGGCACGAAGCAGATCTCCTGGCTGTCGGGCTTGTCGAACACCGGCAGCCCCATCCGCTCGGCGATCGCACGCACCTCCGCCTTGGTGGCGTACTCGCCGACGGGCAGGATCATCTCCGCCAGTCGCTCGCGCGGCGCGCCGAAGAGCACATAACTCTGGTCCTTCGACGCGTCCAGCCCACGGCGCAGCACCGGCGTCGGGCCGGACCGGTCCACCCGCGCGTAGTGCCCGCTGGCCACAAAGTCCGCCCCGATCTGCTTCGCGTACTCGTGCAGCTTGCCGAACTTGAGCCAGTCGTTGCACCGCACGCACGGGTTGGGCGTGCGCCCCCGCGCGTACTCGTCCACGAAGTAATCGATGATCCGGCCGAAGTCTTTCTTGAAGTTGCACACATACAGCGGCACGCCCAGCTCGGCCGCCACCTGCCGGGCGTCCGCAGCGTCGTTGATCGAGCAGCAGCCCTGGTGGCCGATCTTCACCTTCGCCGGGTCGCAACTCACCCCCGCCGAGTCGTAGGGCACCATCTCGTCGATCGTCTCCCCCGGCGAGCCGAGGCGCATGAAGCACCCGACCACCTCGGCCCCCTGCTCCCTGAGCAGCCCCGTCGCGACGGACGAATCGACCCCCCCCGACATCGCGACGAGCACCTTGCGGCCCGCCCAAGGCCGATCGGGATGAGCAGAAGTGGCTGGCACGCAAGATCCTACGGCCGGCGACCGTCCTCGTCCTCACCCTCGATCGGGATCGGGGCGTCGTCCGGGTCCTCATCGGGCCGCTCCGGCCCGGACGGCTCCGGCGGGTCCTGGAAATCCTCCGGCAGGTCCTCGTCGTGATCCGCCGGCGACCGACGCTCGGCCGCCTCCGGCTCCTCGTCGCCCGACAGCGGGATCGGGCTGTCGTCCTTGGGCGGCGGGGCCGGACGCTTGCCGACATGCGTGACCGCCGGGCGGATCTGCTGGCACACGCCCGACTCGTCCACCTCGATCGGCGTCTCGTCCTTGACCGGGTCCGGCATCGCGGGGTACGGCGTCAGGTCCGCGTACGACTCGCCGCACTCCGGGCACCGCCCGCCGAAGGGCAGCCCCCGCAGGTTGTACCCGCACGCCAGGCACGGAGTGTCCCCCGCCACCGTCCCGCCCCGCTCGGCCCGGTCGCGCAGCCGCTGCGTGATCCGTTCCGACCGCCCCGCGTTCTGCTGCTGGTACCGCAGGACCCACTGCGCCTGCGTCACGCAGCCGAAAATATGCCGCAGCAGCACCGCCCCCGCCACCAGCACCACCACCATCGCCCAGAACCCGAAAAACGGCACGACCAGGAAGAGCACCATCGCCAGCACGCCGAAGATCGTCATCGCCCACGCCGCACCGCGGAGCTGCCACCCACCGGTGTCGTTCGACATCCAGAACTCGAGCTCGGCCACATAGATGCTGATCGGGATCAGCCCCACGAACGCCAGCAGCCCCGCGATACCCGAGAGCACCCGCAGCGTCGGCCCGAGGATCGACACCCCCGACGCAAGGCCCCCCGCCAGCACCAGCACCAGGAACAGCAGCCACATCCCCCCCGCGATGCGCACCAGCAGACGCGTCCTCGCGGCGTCGAGGATCGGGTTTTCCAAGTCCGCGAAGTCCGGCGGGCGGGGCCCCGTGATCACCCACACCCCGCCCAGCCAAAGGCCCGACGCCAGCAGCACGATCATCTGCCCGACGCTCGCACCGAACACCGACACCACCAGCCCCATCAGCGCGCCCAGCACGCCGAAGGACATCATGGCGAACCCACCCATGATCTTTTTAACATACGAGGGCGGGGCGTCCGTCATCGTCCCCTCGCGCGGCCCGATCGCCCGGCGCTTGGCCCGGATCGGCGCCCCGCACTCCGGGCACAGCCCCCCCACCGTCAGCCCGACCAGGTCATAGTCGCACTGGTTGCAGGGCCGCGATTCCGTGATGACCTGTGGCTGCACCCGGGATACCTCTGCGCGAGTCTGCCGCGGCCCCGGCCCGAGCCGAAGCCCCGCTCTCAACAATGTACCGCGATCCCCCCCGCCCGGTTGTGCCCGGACCGGACAGGCCCCCTCAGACCGCCGCCGCTCGTACCGCCTCGACCGCCCCCGTGAACATCGCCAGCCCCGGCGTCGGGCCCGACCGGGCGCTCTGCGACAGCCTCGTCCAGAACGGGTGTCGGTTCCAGTCCAGGTACCGCTCCGGGTGCGGCATCAGCCCGAAGATCCGCCCCGTCGCGTCGCAGATCCCCGCGACATCGCCCATCGACCCGTTCGGGTTGTCCACATACCGCAGCGCGACCTGCCCCGCCGCCTCCAACGCCGTCAGCGTCGCGTGGTCCCGCGCCACGAACCGGCCCTCCGCGTGGGCGATCGGCAGCACCATCGCCTCCTCGGCCTGATCCCCGAGCAACCCCCTCGTCCAAACGCATGCCGAGGCGGCCTCCGCCGCGACCCGCACCCACCCGTCCTTGAAGCGCGGCGGGAAGTTGTCGGTCAACGCCACCCGCGCCTCCGGCGCCCGGTCTTCAGGCCAGCCCGCCCCCGCCTCCGGCCCGGGCAGCAGCCCGACCTGCGTGAGCACCTGGAACCCGTTGCACACGCCGATCATCGCCACGCCCCGCTCGGCCGCCCGGCGCAGCGGACCGTACAGCCGCTCGCGCACCTGCATCGCGAGGATCCGCCCCGAGGCGATGTCGTCGCCGTACGAAAAGCCGCCGGGAAACCCGATCAGATCGTACCCGTCGATCTGTCCCGGCTCGGCGATCAGCGCCCGCACATGAACCAGTTCCGGCCTGGCCCCCGCCATCTCGAAGGCGCGAGCCAGCTCGGCATCGCAGTTGGTGCCGGCGGTCCGGACGATCAGGGCGCGGGGGGTCTCGGGCATGGCTCGATTCTACGCACCGGCGGGTATCATCCGCCGCGCCGCCGACGGGCCCACACCCAAGCGCGGCGGGGAAGGACGACCATGCCCGCTGTGTACCCGTTCCAAGCCATCCAGTACCGCCGCGGCCACGGCGATGTCTCCGATGTCGTCGCCCCGCCGTACGATGTCCTCGACGCCAAGGCCAAGCAGGAGCTGCTGGACCGCAACCCCGGCAACATCGTCGGCATCGACCTGCCCTGCGTCCCCGCCAGCCGGAAAGGGCCCCAGGAAGCCTACGACGCCGCCGCCAAGATCTACCAGGACCTTCTGGCCCAGGGCACGCTCACCCCGCGCGAACAGCCGGTCATGTTCGCCTACCGCCAGACCTTCGAGTTCGCCGGCAAGCGCCACCAGCGCGTCGGCCTGGCCTGCACCGTCGACACCGTCCCCTTCGGCCCCCGCGACGGCGGCGGCGTCCTCGCCCACGAACAGACCTTCGGCGGGCCCAAGGCCGACCGCCTGGCCCTCATGCACGCCACGCGCAGCCAGCTCTCCCCCGTCTTCGGCCTCTACGCCGACAAGGGCGGCGCCGGCGCCGCGCTGGCCCGGCGCCTCACCGACGCCCGCGCCCCGGACATGACCGCCTCGACCGGCGACGGCGTCGCCCAGGAGGTCTGGACCATCGACGACCAGGACGACATCGCCGCCGTGCAGCAGGCCCTCGCCGGCGAGGACATCTTCATCGCCGACGGCCACCACCGCTACAACACCGCGCTGAACTACCTCAACGAACTCAACAAGGACGGCTCCCTGCCCGCCGGACACCCCGCCCGTCGCACCATGTTCATCCTGGTCTCGATGGACGACCCGGGCCTGATCGTCGGCCCGACGCACCGCGTGCTCGGCGGCATGGCCCACTACACCATCGACAAGTTCGTCGACGCCGCCGCCGGCATCCTCAGCACCGAGCCCATCGACAACAACCCCCACTCCATCGAGAAGCAGCTCGAACGCATCGCCGACCGCGAGGACACCAATGTCTTCGGCCTGTACGACTACGCCACCGGTCTGTGCTTCGCCGGCTGGCCCGCCGTGACCGACCCCCTGGCCGACCGCTTCGCCGACAAGCCCGAAGCCTGGCGCAACCTCGATGTCGCCCTCGTCCAGCACCTCATCGTCGAGGAGATCTGCCAGCCGGAACTCAACGACGGCAAACCGGTCAAGTGGGCCTTCCCCCACACCATCGACGAGATGCTCGCCATCGGCCGCGGCGACATGACCTCCAGCTCGGTCGAGGAATCCGGCAAGGCCCAGCTCGCCGTCATCGTCCGCCCCACGCCGCTCGAGGCCGTCCGCGACATCTGCCTTGCGGGCGAACTGATGCCGCAGAAATCGACCTTCTTCTATCCCAAGCTGATCACGGGCCTGTTCCTCAACCCGCTGGCGTAATCACGGGCCGGACTCAGCCCGCGTCGGCGATCGCGCGGCGCACCGTGCGCAGATACGCCGCGGGCGGGCCGCCGCCCTCGATCCGCCCGATCACCTCACCCCCCCTCAGGAGGACGGTCGTCGGATAGACCCGCGGGCCGAGGGCCTGGATGTCCGCCGGGCTCTTGGACTCTTCGAGATAGACCGGGATGGTGTGCTCGCGCAGGTATGCCGTCACATCCGGATCGCTCAGCGCGCCGCGTTTGAGCGCCTGGCACGGCCCGCACCAGTCCGCCGTGACGAACGCGAGCACCGGAAGACCGCTCTGTTCCGAACGGGCCTGCGCCTCGGCCAGCGTCAGCCCCGGCTCGAACACCGCGGGAACCTCGCCCGTCCCCCCGCCGGCGGGACCCCGAACGAACATGATGGCCACGAACACCCCGATGATCCCAAGCAGGACCCACGCTTGTTTGCCCATCCGTCAACCTTCCTTCCAGTTTTGAACCGGCCCTGGGAGCCGGTTGCCTGCCTTGCTTCAACCACCGACGACACGGGCTTGTTCCCGTGCCCCACACCCTACCAGTCCCGCAGATCCCCCGTCAGCGGCTCGGCCAGATCCTTGCGTGTCACGAGCCCGACCGCGTGTCCCTGCCGCTCGACGATGCCCATGCCTGCGTCCTCGGCCCGCATCCGGCGCAGGGCCTCCCACGCGGACATCGCGTGATCCAGCCGCACCGGCTCGGACATCAGCGAGCCCACGGTCGCCCCGGGGTTGAGCACCAGCTCGGACAGCAGCACCACGCCCGCCACGCGCCCCCGGTCGTCGAGCACCGGGTACCGCGCGTGCGGCGCGCGTTCGATCTCCCGCCGGGCCCGGGCCGCGACCCAACTCACACGAACCGTCGTCGCCGCGTGGATCGGCACCATCTCGTCCCCCACCCGGGTCGCCTCGACCCGCAGCGCCCGATCGATCAGGCCCGCCTGCGCTTCCGACATCGTCTCCGAGCCGTGCTTGATCAGATCCGCCACCCGCTCCCGGTCCGATCCCAGCGCGTCCCGGGCATCGGTCCGGAACAGCATCGCGCCCAGGCGGGCCAGCCCCGCGATCAACGGCACCAGCCCGCTCCAGACGCCCACCCACTGCATCACCGCCAGCAGCGGCGCCGCCCGGCGGACCAGGCGGTCCGTGTGCGCCCGGAACAGCTCCTTCGGCAACGACTCGGCGAAGATCAGCAGCACCGGGGTCAGCACCGCGGCCTGGATCACGATCAACGCCGACTGCGAGAACGCCAGCGTCAGCAGCAGCGTCGTGACCGCCAGCGTCGCCAGGTAGTTGAACGCGTTGTTGAACAGCAGCAGCGTCGTCAGGGACCGCTCCGGCTTGTCCACCGCGGCCGCGATGACCCGGTCCGCGTTCGTCGCCCCCTGCGACCGCGATCGCACGAGAGCGCGCACCGAGTTCGTCGCGTACAACCCCGTCTCCGTGCCCGAGCACAGCATCGATCCGGCCAACCCCACCGCCGCCAGCAGCCACCACAGGATGATCTCGCCCACGCTCATCGGCCCGCCCCCGCCGGAACAGCCGGCGTGCTCCGCCCGCGCAGCACCACCTCGACCCGCGTCACCGCACGCTCACGCACCTCGGCGGCACGCAGCTCCAGATCGCCCAGCCCCGCCGCGTCGCCCTCAGCAGGGAACCGCCCGAGAAGCGAGACCAGCAGCCCCGCGATCGTCGTCGCCCGGCCCGCGCGCAGCACCGCGTCGTGCGCCCCGAACGCGTCGGCCAGGTCCCGCACCGGCAGCCGGCCCGGCACCAGCCAGCTCCGCTCACCGGTCCGCTCGACCACGCCCGCGTCCCCCCCGACCGCCACCGGCTCGGTGTCCACCAGCTCGTCGACCACATCGGCCACGGTGACCATCCCCGCCACGCCGCCGTGCTCGTCCACGCACATCGCCGCGCTCAGGCCCTCGTCCCGGAACCGTTCCAGCAGCGTGTCCAGCCGCGCCAGCTCCGGGACGAACACCACCACCCCGATCGCACGCGGCAGCTGCTGGCCCGCCATCAGCCGCGTCGCGTCCAGCATCCCCACCACCCGCCCGTCCAGCCCGCCCACGCACAGGGGCACCCGCGACACACCCTCCCGCGCGCACAGCTCGATCAACGCGTCCCGCGGCGTGTCGCGCTCCGCCCAGACCAGGTCCACCCGCGGCCGCATGATCTCCCGCACACGCATCGACCCCAGCTCGACGATCGACCGCAGCAGCCCCTGCTCGCTGTCACGCAGCGAGCCCGCCCGCGTGCTCAGCTCGATCAACGCCCCCAGCTCCTCCGGCGTGACCGGCGCGGGATCCGATGCCCGCGGCACGACCAGCCGCGACAGCGGCGCGATCACGAACCGGTCCATCACCGTCAGCAGCGGCCCCAGCACGCCCCGGATCGCCAGGTGGGCCGGCGCCGCCAGCCGCAGGAACGCGACCCGCGCGGTCGTGGCGAAGAGCTTCGCGAACACCTCACCGAACAGCACGATCGCCAGCACCGACCCGCCCGACACCGCCACCTTCATCCCCGCCGACTCGACGCGCACCGTCAGCACGCTGGTCACGATGAAGTACGCCGTGTTCGCCAGCATGTTCAGCAGCAGCACCTGCGCCAGCAGCTCCCTGGGCCGCGCCCGCAGCGACGCCAACGCCCGTGCGGCGATCGGCGCGCCGCGCCGCAGCCGGGCCTCCTCCCCGGGCGTCACCCCGAACAGCGCCGTCTCCGACGCCGAGGACGCCGCGGAGAACACCAGCAGCACCGGCAGCAGGGCCAAGAGCACGAACTCTTCCCGGTCCATCGCGCCCCTTTATCCCGCAAAGTCCGCCCGCGCCGGGTCATACTCGGGGTCGAGCTGCTCGATCAGCCGCTCGGTGTACCGCCACGCGTTCAGTTCCAGCCGCACGGCGGCGAGCAACTCCGGGCGGAGGTTCGACGCTTCGGCGGCCTCGAACAGCTCCGCCACCCGCCCGATGTGCCCGGCCCGCCGCGCCTCGGCGAACGCCTCCCACCGGGCCCGCGCACCCGGCCCGCCCGACCCGATCTCCTCCTCGACCGCCTCACGCAGTTCCATCATCTCCATCAGGAACCCGTCCGGCAGCGACCGATCCTCCGACGCCGACGCCCCCCCGAGCAACGCCAGCAAGGCGCCAGCCCGCCGCTCGGGGTCGGCCAGCGTCGCCCGGGCCTCCGTCAGGGCGGCGGCGTCCATCGACGACGACTCACCCGCCAGATCCGGGTGCGCGCCGGCGAGCCGGGCCAAAAACGCCGATTCGATCTCGGAATCCGACAGCCCGAACCGCCTCGGCAGCCCCAGCACGCCGAACGGATCCGGCCCCGCGTTCCCCTGTCCGTGCGTGCGTTCGTCCACGCCACAACCCTACGCTCCAACCCGCTTCCGGGGTGACCCATTGACGCGCGGCCGGTTTTCGAGGACGATACCTGGTGAAACGGCGGAAAGGACTCTGCATTTGGCGCGACACATCGGCATCGTGGGAGTCAGCCCTGAGGGAGCCGCGCTGTGCTTCCGCCAGATCGCCCGCCACGCCGCCCTCGCCCTGGACCCCCATCTCCAGCCGACCATCAGCGTCTACAACCTCCCATTCTCCGACTACCTCGACGCCATCCGCCGCGACGACTGGCGAGCGGTCGGCTCGCTCCTCCGCGACTCCGCCATCAAGCTGGCCGACGCCGGCGCCGAGTTCTGCTTCTCACCCGACAACGCCGTCCAGCACGCCGTCCAGCTCGCCGAGGTCGGCTGCCCCATCCCCTGGCTCAAGATGACCGACGCCGTCGGCGAGGCCATCGCCAAGGACGGCCGCAAGACCGTCGGCGTCATCGGCACCAAGGTCGTCACCTGCGGCAGCGTCTATCAGACCGACCTCGGCATTCGCGGCATCAAGCTCGTCCGCCCCGACGACGCCGACACCGACCGGCTCGAATCCATTATCTTCGACGAACTCGTCTACGGCAGCATCCTCGAGCAATCTCGCAAGGATCTGCTCGGCATCGTGTCCCGCCTGGCCGACCGAGGCTGCGAGGGCGTGATCCTCGGCTGCTCCGAAGCCCCCATCGCCATCACGCGCGGCGAGAGCCCCCTGCCCCTCTACAACGCCGCCGAGATCATGGCCGAACAGGCCGTCCGCCACGCCCGCGACGCCGCCAAGGCCTGATCCCCCCGGACGGAACCGGCCCCCTCCCGCTGCTACTGATCCGAGCCGTCGCCATCATCCGCGGCCCGATCGATCGGCAGCCCGGTGGCCACCCACTCGTTGTACCCGCCCGCGTAGAACTTCACCCGCCGCCGCAGCATGGTGTTGTACCCCGCCTCGATCAGCCGCTTGGCCATCGCCCGCGCCACCGCCGAGGACGGATCCTGCCCGAATACGACAAGCGCATCCATCGCCTCCAGACGCGGGTCCGTCCCCGCGCGCAGGTCGACATCGTTCGGACGCATATTCACCGCGCCGCGGATCGTCCCGTCATCAAAGATCACCGACCGGCGCGCATCGATAAAAAGGACATCCGGATCCGATCTCATCGCCCGCTCGTGGTACCCAAGCGCCTCCGCCAGATTGACCACATCGATCCGCCGGTCCGAGACCTGCCGGCTGCATCCGGTCATGCCCCCCATCCAAACCGCGAACAGCAGCCCGATTGTGAGAAGCTGGGTGGATCTACGAACTTTTTCTGACATCGATTCGTTCATCCTGAGAGAATAACACCATCGAACCCACGGTTCACCCACGCACCACAAGGATGGATTCAATGCACCCCAACCTGCCCACGCTCCTCGGCGCCGCCGCACTGGTCGCGATCAACACCGCGGGCCTGGCCGCGCCCCAGACAGAGCCCGAAGAAGAACTTGTCCGAGCCTCGGTCCACGCCGAGCACCATGGCATCCAGCCCGGCCAGACCGTGTGGATCGGCCTCCAGCTCGACATGGCCGATGAGTGGTACACCTATTGGCCAGGCCAGAACGACACCGGCTTCGGCACCAAGATCACCTCTTCAGGCCCCACCGGCGTCACCTTCGGTGATCCCAAGTGGCCATTGCCCCAGCGTCACATCTCCTCGGGTTTCATCCTGGATCATGTGTACAGGGGTTCCGTCTTGGTGCTTGTCCCGGTGACGCTCGCCGAGGACGCCCCGCCCGGCGAACACCTCGATCTCGATTTCCACCTCGACTGGCTCGTCTGCAGGGAAGTCTGCATCCCTGGCGAAGACACGGTGGTCATCTCACTGCCCGTCATCAACGCCGAGCCCGAACTCAACTCCTCCGTCGCCGACCGGTTCGCGGCCACCCGCGCCCGCATCCCCGAGCCTCTGCCCGAGAACGAGCGCGTCGTCACCGTCGAGTGGAACAACAACAACGTCGTCCTCCGCGCCCGCGGCGCTCACCGCATGACTTTCTACCCTGACAGCAAATCCAGCCATGTCGAGAACCTTCACAAGCAGGGCGATGTCGACGGCGACATGATGCGCCTGACCGTCCACGGTGAAAACCCGACCCTCTCCGGCGTCGTGGAGATTTTCTCAAGGGACAATCGATCAAGGATTTACCGAATCAGTTTCGACTCCCGCAACCCCACCTGACCAGAACCGTTGTAATTGGCTCATGACACACCGGGCCAGTGGCCCGGGACACAATTTGGACCACAAGCCCCACTGGGCAGAGGAGACCAAGCATGTTCGGACCGATGAAGAAGCTTTTCGCCGCCAGCGCCGCAGTCGCCGTTGGAGGCGCCATGATCGCCGCGGGCGCACTCGACCACCACAAGGCAGAGGTCGGCAAGCCCGCCCCCGACTTCACCCTCAAGGACTACAACGGCAAGGAGCACACCCTCAGCTCCTACATCGCCCAGGGCAACATCGTCATCCTCGAGTGGTTCAACCACGAGTGCCCGTTCGTCGTCAAGCACTACAACCACGAGAATGACACCTTCAACGCCATGATCAAGGAGTGGGAGGACCAGCAGGTTGTCTACCTCCGCGTCAACTCCGCCGCCACCAGCTACACCGCCGGCCAGAAAGAGCATGTGATGAAGGCCGTGGAAAACTGGAACATCACCACCCCGATCCTCGTCGACGCGGACGGCAAGGTCGGACGGATGTACAACGCCAAGCGCACCCCGGAAATGTACATCATCAACACCGACGGCATCCTCGTCTACCACGGCGCCATCGACAACGACCGCTCCGCCCGCAGCCTCGGCGATGTCAACTATGTCCGCCTGGCCATGCAGGACCTGATGGCCGGTCGCGCCGTCCGCACCGCCACCACCACCGCCTACGGCTGCACCGTCAAGTACGGCAACTGATCCGGCGACACCCTCGCATCACCCCGCACCAAACCGCCCCGACCGATCGGGGCGGTTTTTCTTTGACCCCCCCGCCAACCCGGCCGCTTTTTGTAGGCATTTCGCCCCCTCGCCGGGTATGCTGCACGCCGTGGACGCCCCCAACGCCAAACCCGAGGACGCCACACTGTTACTCCAGGCCGCCGCCAACGGCGACCGCGACGCCGCGGACCGGCTCCTGCCCCTCGTCTACGAGCAACTCCGCCAATCCGCCCAACGCTACATGGCTGAGGAGCGGGCCGGCCACACCCTCTCCGCCACCGCCCTCGTGCATGAGGCCTACATCAAGATCGCCGGCCCGCGCAAGGTCCCCTGGGCCAACCAGGCCCACTTCTACACCGCCGCCGCCCAGGCCATGCGCCAGATCCTTATCGACCACGCCCGCGCCCGTACCGCCCGCGGCGGGCCCAAACGCCCCCTCGAAGAGGTCATCGACGCCGCCGCCCTCGTCGGATCCGATCCCGAGCAAATCAAGGCCGTCGACGACGCCATCGCACGCTTGGAGGAGGAGGACCCCGAGGCCGCGGGCGTGGTCCGGCTGCGCTTCTACGCCGGCCTGACCGTCGACCAGGCCGCCGAGGCACTGGGGCTTTCCCCTCGCACCGCCGGCCGCCTCTGGTCCTACGCCCGCGCGGTGCTGTACCGCCGGCTGTCCGAAGATGTGTAAGACCGACATGGCCGACGAGAACCAACTCCGCATCCGAAACTTGTTCATGGAGGTCGCCGACCTGCCCGGTGCGGACCGCGACGCGATGCTCGAACGCCTCTGCGCCGGTGACGACGCCCTGCACCGCGCCGTCCTGAGCCTGCTCGACGCCCACGACAGCGCGGGCTCGTTCATGGACAACCCCACCGCCCAGGCCCCCGCCTTTCACCAGCCGACGCCGCTGGGCGCCGAACAGCCGGGCGCCCTGATCGACCGCTACAAACTCCTCCAGCAGATCGGCGAGGGCGGCTTCGGCTCGGTCTGGATGGCCGAGCAGCGCGAGCCCGTCAAGCGCCGCGTCGCCCTCAAAATCATCAAGCTCGGGATGGACACCCGCCAGGTCATCGCCCGCTTCGAGGCCGAACGCCAGGCCCTCGCGATGATGGACCACCCCAACATCGCCAAGGTCCTCGACGCCGGCGCCACCGACACCGGACGCCCCTACTTCGTCATGGAACTCGTCCGCGGCGTGCCCATCACCGAATACTGCGACCGCGAACGCATGCCCACCAGCGAGCGGCTCGAACTGTTCACCGATGTCTGCCACGCCATCCAGCACGCGCACCAGAAGGGCATCATCCACCGCGACATCAAGCCCAGCAATGTCCTCGTCACGCTCCACGACGGCCGCCCCGTCCCCAAGGTCATCGACTTCGGCATCGCCAAAGCGACCAACGCCGAGCTGACCCAGCGGACCCTGTTCACCGAGCACCACCAGGTCATCGGCACCCCCGCCTACATGTCCCCCGAGCAGGCCGAGATGTCCGGGCTGGACATCGACACCCGCAGCGATATCTACGCCCTCGGCGTCCTCCTCTACGAACTGCTCACCGGCACGACGCCCTTCGGGAAAAACGAGCTGCTCGAGCGGGGCCTCGCCGAGATGCTCCGCATCATCCGGGAGCAAGAGCCCCGCCGCCCATCCACCCGCCTGACCGGCCTCGGCCCAGAGGCCGCCCGCACCGCTGAACTCCGTCGCGTCGACGCCCGGCGCCTCGCCGGCATGCTCAGGGACGATCTCGACTGGATCGTCATGAAGTGCCTTGAGAAGGAACGCGCGCGCCGCTACGCCTCCGCCGGCGGGCTCGCCGAGGACATCCGCCGCCACCTCCGCAAGGAACCCGTCGTCGCCGGCCCCCCCGGCGCGTCGTACCGCGTGCGCAAGTTCGTCCAGCGCAACCGCGGCCAGGTCGCCGCCGCGAGCGTGATCCTCGCCCTGCTCGTCATGGGCATCGTGGGCACCAGCATCGGCCTGACCCGCGCCATCCGCGCCTTGGACCGGGCCGTCGCCGCCGAGGCCCAGGCGGCCCAGCGCGCCGAGGAGGTCGAGCTGGTCGCCGCCTTCCAGGCCGCCCAGATGCAGGAGATCGAGCCCGCCCTCATGGGCGTCGGCATCCGCGAGGACATTCTGCGGCAACTGAACGCCCGGAACGCCCCGCAGGAGCGCATCGAGTCAGTCGTCCGGGCCCTCGATCAGGTCAACTTCACGAACATCGCCCTGCGTTCCCTCGACGAGAACCTCTTCGAACGCACCATCGAGACGATCAACACCCGCTTCGCCGGGCAGCCGGTCACGCGCGCCCGACTGCTCGAGTCCGTCGCCGGAACCATGCAGCTCCTCGGCCTGCTCGAACGCGCCCTGCCCCCGTTCGAAGAGTCCCTCCGCATCCGCCAATCCGCCCTCGGCGAGGAGCACCCCGACACCCTCACGGCCCTTCATTCCAAGGCCGGGCTCCTCGAGGAGCTCGCACGCTACGACGAGGCCCGGGAGATCATCGACCGCGTCCTCGAAGCCCGCTCACGCACCCTTGGCGAAGACCACCCACACACCCTGATCAGCCTCAACATGTCCGGCTGGATCCACCGCAACAAACGCCAGATCCCGCAGGCGGAGGCCGCCTTCCGACGCTCGCTCGACGCCCACCGCCGAACGCTCGGAGACAACCACCCCGACACCCTCCTCGCCTACGACAACCTCGGCATCATCCTGATCGACCAGCGACGCTTCGACGAGGCCGAGGGCTTCGTGCGCATGGCCCTCGAAGGCCGCCGCCGCGTGCTCGGCCCCGCCCACCTGCGCACCCTCCACTCGGTCAACAACCTCGGGGTCATCCTCCGCGAGCAGGGCCGCCACGACGAGGCCGAACGCGTGATCTCACAGGGACTGCGCGACAGCCGGCTCGCCCTCGGCGACTTCCATCCCAACACCATCCTGACCCTGACGAACCTCGCGTATCTCAATATCCTCCTCGAACGCTACGACGAGGCGGAACCCATCCTCCGCGAGGCCCTTGCCGCACGCCGTCTCATCCAGGGCGACGACCACCCGTTCACGCTCCGCGTCGTCAACCTGCTCGGGCTCACCCTCCGCGAACTCGGACGCCCGGAAGAGGCCCTGACGATGACCACTCGCGCCGTCGAAGGCCAGCAGCGCATCGTCCCGCCCGGGCACCTCGACCGCGTCAACGCCGCCCGCCAGCACGCGCTCACCCTCCTCGCCCTCGGCCGACACGAGCAGGCCCTGCCCTTCGCCACAGAGGCCTACGAGGGCCGCCTCCAAAGCCAGGGCCCCGACGCCCCGGTCACCCTGGAAACCGCCGGGATCCTCGCGGACCTCTACGAATCATGGCATGCCGCCGAACCAGGAGCAGGGCACGACGCCTCCGCCGCCCTCTGGCGCTCCAGATCCCACGCCACCCCCGGCTGAACAACACCCCGCCCCAGCCCCCCGCCCCCAGCCCCAATACAGTTCAGCAACCACGGAGGGTTCCCATGTTCGAACTGCCGGGCGTCACGGGCACGCTGGCCAACCTCGCGGTGATCATCATCGGATTCGGTGGGATCATCTTCGTCCACGAACTCGGCCACTTCCTGGCCGCCAAGTGGGCCGGCATCCGCGTCCTGGCCTTCTCCATGGGCATGGGCCCCATCCTCTTCAGCTACCGCAAGGGCATGGGCCTGCGCAGGGGCTCCACCGAGCCCGACTACCGCCGCATGCTCGCCGCCGAGGCCGAGGGCGTGAACAAACGCGATCTCAACGCCGTCAGCCCCACCGAGTACCGCTTCTCCGCCCTGCCCATCGGCGGCTATGTCAAAATGCTCGGCCAGGAGGACGCCAACCCCGGCGCCGTCTCCGAAGCCGCCGACTCCTACCAGAACTGCCCGGTCTGGAAACGCATGGTGGTCATCTCCGCCGGCGTCGTCATGAACCTCATCTCCGCGGCCATCCTCTTCGTCATCGTCTTCATGGTCGGGCTCAAGGTCCAGCCGCCCGTCATCGGCTCCGTCGCCCCCAACTCCCCCGCCGCCGCCGCCATCGCCATCAGCCACGAAGACATCCCCCCCGGTCTGCTGCCCGAGGACACCATCCTCGAGGTCGAGGGCCACCGCATGCGCGCCTTCAACGAGGTCGCCACCGAAGTCGCCATGAGCGGCCGCGGCCGCCCCGTCCGCCTGCTCGTCGATCGCCCCGGCGTCGAAGAGCCCATCGTCTTCGAGGCCAGCGCCCGCGCCGACCGCCAGACCGGCCTGCTCGACCTCGGCATCGGACCAGCCGTCTCCGGCGCCCTCGCCCGCTGGAAGGAAACCGACCTCCGCGACCGCTACGCCCAGATCGTCGGCCTGGCCGGCCTCAACCCCGGCGACCGCCTCGTCGCCGTCAACGATGTCCCCGTCGGCAGGCCCACCGAACTGCTCGAAGCCGTGCGCGCCTCCGGCGGCCACCCGGTTCACACCCTCTTCCAGCGTCCCGACGGCGCCACCGTTCCCGTCACCATCACGCCCGCACGCGCCCTCCAGGCCGGCTCGGCCGTGATCGCCGGCGACCGCACCCGCGTCGAGCACCTCCTCGGCCTGCGCCCCCTCCTCCGCGTCGACCCCGCCGCATCACCCGAGGACACCCGCCAGGGCCTCGAGCCTGGCGACATCCTCATCCGCATCGGCGACGCCGACTTCCCCTCCCGCGAGGACGCCATGGCCCGCATCCGCGCCGCCGCGGGCAAGCCCCTCCAGCTCGAAGTCCTCCGCGCCGGCGAACGCATCACCCTGGACACACAGGTCTCCCGCGCCGGCACCATCGGCTTCTTCCCCGACTCCACCGCCGCCGCCTCGGCCGTCGTCGCCGCCCCGTCGCGCCTCGCACCCATCCCCGCGTCCGACCCCGACAACCCCGACGCCGACCCGCCCCCAACGGCGCGCACCCCCGCCCACGAACTGATCGACCGCCCGGGCACCCGCATCCTCGCCATCGCCGACCGGCCGGTCGCCAACCTCCTCGACCTGCCCGACGCCATCCTCGCCGCCGCCGAGGACCAGCCCGATGCCGACACCGTCACCATCCCCGTCACACTCGAGTTGCCCCTGCCCCACCAGCCCGACGGACGCGCCCCCACCGAAACCCGCGACTGGACCCTCACCCGCGACGACATCGACGCCCTCCGCGCCCTCGACTGGTCCCTCCCCGGCGGCGACCTCGCCCTGGTCCTCTTCGAGATGGAGCAGACCATTGACAAGGCCGCCACCCCCCTCGCCGCCGTCGCCCGCGGCATCTCCAAATCCCGCCAGGTCATGAACCAGACCTACCTCACCTTCCTCCGCCTTTTCCAGGGCACCGTCCGCGTCACCCACCTCAAGGGCCCCGTCGGCATCGCCCACCTCGGCACCCAGGTCGCCGACCAGGGCTTCATCTGGGTCCTCTTCTTCCTTGGCCTCGTCTCCGTCAACCTCGCCGTGATCAACTTCCTCCCCCTGCCCATCGTCGACGGCGGCCAGTTCCTCATGCTCTGCTACGAGGGCATCCGCCGCAAACCCGTCCCCATCGTCTTCCAGAATGTCGCCACCCTCGCAGGCCTGGCCCTCATCGGCGCGGTCTTCCTCATCGTCACCTTCAACGACATCCGGGCCCTCTTCGGTGCATGACCCCCTCGCCCTCGCGTCGCTTCACCCCCTGATCGGCCTGGCCCAACTCCTCGCGGCCGGTCTGGTCGTCGCCGTCGGCCTCGCCGCCGCCCACACCGCCTGGTCGCTCACCCACCCCCCGAGGCGAACCTACGCCTGGGCCGTGTCACGACGCGTCCCCGGCGACCCCTCCGAACTCGACCCCCCGCGCGACTACGAGCCCTTCACCTTCCGGGGCCGCCGCACCCAACTCCCCGCCTGGCGCATCAAGGCCGACAACCCCAAAGGCCCGGTCGTCGTCATGACCCACGGCTGGGGCAGCTCGCGCATCGGCGGCCTCAAACGCCTCGCCCCCATCCTCACCCACGCCCGCGAAATCATCCTCTGGGACCTCCCCGGCCACGGCGAGGCCCCCCCCCCCCCCCCCACACCGCCCGCCCACCACCCCCCCCACCAACACCCCAACCCCCCCCCCACCCCCCCCCCCCCCCCCCCCCCCCCCCACAACCCCCCCCCGCCCCCCCCCCCCCCCCCCCCCCCCCCCCCCCCCCCCCCCGACTCGGCGCCGACGAGCACGAGGACCTCCTCGCCCTGCTCGACGCCCTCACCCCCGCCGGCGAGCGCCCGCCCTTCGTCCTCTTCGGCTGGTCCCTCGGCGCGGGCGTGTCCATCCGCGCCGCCGCCGAGAACAAAGACGACGACGCCCGCCACGACATCCGCGCCGTCATCGCCGAAGCCCCCTACATCACCCCCCCCACCCCCGCCCGCGCCGTCATCCGCCTCCGCGGCCTGCCCCACACCATCAACCTGCCCATCGCCATGGCCGCCCTCGGCGTCCGCCTCGGCGTCGGCCCGAACTGGACCAACTTCGCCCGCGACAAGCACGCCAAACGCCTCGGCGAACTCCCCCTGACCGTCTTCCACGGCGACGCCGACCCCGTCTGCCCCATCGCCGACGCCCGCACCATCGCCGACGCCGCCCCCAACGCCCGCTTCATCCAGATCCCCGGCGCCGGCCACAACAACCTCTGGACCGACCCCGCCTTCGAACCCGCCGCCGCCCGCGCCGTCGCCGACACCCTCCGCGCCGCAAGCGACCCGCCCGCCGCGACCTAAGATCCGCCCATGCCCGTCGCCCTGCCAACCTCCCCCACCGTCGACGCCATCATGGCCGACCGCCGCGCCGCCTCCTTCACCACCCGCTCGATCAAAAAAGACGCCAAGATGGCCGCCCTCCGCCTGGCCCTCTCCATGGTCGACCTGACCACCCTCGAAGGCAAGGACTCCCCCGAGAAGGTCCGCAGCCTCTGCCGCAAGGCCCTGCGCCCCTGGGAGCGTGACGAGGAAATCCTCGGCGAGCGCCTCCCCACCGTCGCCGCCGTCTGCGTCTACCCCAGCATGGTCCCCCACGCTGGAGAGATCCTCAAGGGCACCCCGGTCAAGGTCGCCTCCGTCGCCACCGGCTTCCCCAGCGGCCAGTACCCCCTCGACATCCGCCTCACCGATGTCCGCGAAGCGGTCAAGGACGGCGCCGACGAGATCGACATGGTCATCAACCGCGGCGCGTTCCTGGCCGGCAAGTACCAGCTCGTCGCCGACGAGATCGCCGCCGTCGCCGACGCCTGCGGCCCGGCCCACCTCAAGGTCATCCTCGAAACCGGCGAACTCGAAAACTACGACCAGGTCCGGCGCGCCAGCGACATCGCCATCGCCGCCATCCGCCCCGGCGACTTCATCAAAACCAGCACCGGCAAGGTCGCCCCCGCCGCCACCATGCCCGTCACCCTCGTCATGCTCGAAGCCATCCGCGACGCCTACCTCAACACCAACACCAAAATCGGCATGAAGCCCGCCGGCGGCATCCGCACCGCCAAGCAAGCCTGGCACTACCTCTGCATGGTCAACGAAACCCTCGGCGAAGGCTGGCTCCACCCCGACTGGTTCCGCTTCGGCGCCAGCACCCTGCTCAACGACCTCCTCCGCAGCATGCAAAAACTCAAAACCGGCGCCTATGCGGCGAACTACGACTTCTCCGAAGCCTAAAGGTACGACGGAACTCCGTGCCGTCTCCCCCCGCCCCCCGCCGCAACCCCGCAACCCCCCCCACCCCATCCGGGTAGAACACCTCGGATGCCGCGGACACCCCGCCACACCGCCCTGGCCATCACCGCCCTGATCAGCCTCGCCCTCGGCTTCCTGATCACCATCGGCACGGCGGCCCTGCTGTTCACCGTCCTGTTCCCCACCACCTGGACCGTGACCGGCTCGCTGCCCATCGACCAGACCCCCCCGACCTACCTCGCGCCCATCGCCCCGCCGCTCACCGAAATCTACCGAACCACCGCCTCCGGCCCGCTGGACGCCGTCCCGCTGCCCGGCGTGGATTCGATCGTGTTCGAATACGGCCCCTCGCTCTGGAGCGACGCCTACCAACCTTGGGACCCCGCCGCGTCCAGCGATCCCACCTTCGTCAGTCTGACCCGCTACCGCTTCGGCTGGCCCCGGCGTTTTCTCAGCATGGACAGCATCACAACGGGCCAGAGCGTCGCAGACCCCGTCGTCATGGCCTACCACCAACGCGCGAACGACCTCGCCGCCGAACACCGCGGCCTCAACCGCCCGGCGTGGGTCCCCCGCTTCATCCCCATCCACCGTGTGCCCGCCGTCGTGGACCGGACCAACCTGGCCATCAACACCGCCTTCTGGGCCCTGATCTGCTTCGGCCTGATCCAGTGCCGATACTTGATCAAAGCCGCGATCCGCCGCCGCCGAACCCGCCGCGGCCTCTGCGCCCGCTGCCGCTACGAACTCCAAGGCCTCAACACCTGCCCCGAGTGCGGCAGCCCAGCCCCATCCCCCACCGCCACGAGTTGACCCCCTACCGGGTACCGGGTGCCATGCAGACGGCGCAGCCTTCTGCATGAATCCTCACCCTCAACAACCGGGTGCCATACAGACGGCGCAGCCTTCTGCATGAATCTTCGCCCTCAACAGCCGGGTGCCATGCAGACGGCGCAGCCTTCTGCATGACCCCCCGCCCCCGTCTTCGCCCCAAAGGGGCGACGGCCTGTAGCCACGGGTGAAGCGAAGCGCAACCCGTGGAAAACCAACCCCTTCCAAACAACCTCGCCCCGGAGGGGCGAAGGAATCCTTGCGCATTCCCGGCCGGTCGGTTACACTGCCCACATGCCCAACACCCCAACCAACAAGCCTCCGAACACCGCCCCGCCCTCATTGAAGGCACCCGGAACAACTGCACCCTCGTCGAGATGGTCCAAGCCATGGCCAATATCTACGGCCGCTACACCGGCGGACCCGAGCGGTAGGCATATCACCCCCTGACATGAAGGTGCAAACAATGGCCGCCCCCTACGACTTGCGTAACTTTCGCATGCCCGATGCGATCTACCTTGACACCAACGCACTTCGGCAAGCGGGTATATTTCTTGATTCCACATGGATTACCGAATCAAGGGCAGAGGCAAGCAAGTACAGCGTGCCACTTGCCGCTCCCCGAGTTTGTGTAGATGAGTTTGCTAAGTTTGTCGCCAAAACTATGGATGAGAGTTTTCAGCAAGCAGTACGCCACATCAGCTCACTAAATCGCCTGCTAAGCTCCGAGATTCCCTCGCCATCCGTGTCCAGAAAGTCATTCAAACAAGACGCGACCAAGCTTGTTTGCGCACAGCTTGAATCGGCGGGAATCCAAACGATTCCCAACCACTTTCCAGACACTGATGTTTTACTGCAACAGGCTCTGGATGAAATACCACCGTTTGAAGCCGGCGATAAGGGATTCAGAGACACTATTGCGGTCGAGTCAATACGGAGCCACGCGCGATCGCTCCGTTCAGACCCAATTGTTTGGATTGTAACTTCGGACAAAGTATTCTCGCGGTGCTTGCCACGATTTCAAAGCGACTCTATTCGAAGCATCATCCTCAAACCCGACGAGCTTGCCACAAACATCAACACTTGCGCTCTCGTTCTCGGCGCAGCAGTTCGAATTTATAGAGACGAGCACCTCTTGGAATTTACCCAGACGCAAGAAGAGGCCGTTCGATACGCGATCAGTCACATGGACATGAATATATCCTCGACTACCCTCTTCGGATTCGATCACCCTCGACCAACCTTACTAGGCGTGCACTCGGTCGCATTAAAAAGTATAGACAATATACACTCTGGAATACCTCTACGGAAAATTCAACTTTCAGAAGAAAGGATTGGTTTTTACATGGATATCACTCTCTCAATAACTGCAGAAGTGAAACGGACGCGGGGCGGCTTCTTGTTCTCTGGCCTACTGGATCCAGGCGTGACCGCGACCCCGGCAGAGCTTACACAGTCAGGACCGAAGCGAGTTTCGCAGATGAGCTATGCTCCCTACGAGGAAGAGGTTCTAGTGGAGACGATAGAAATCAAAAAATCACTTGAGGCGAGTGTTATTGCTGCCCCTGATTCCGCCGAGAATAAATTTGTAGATCTACAAATACACGCGATTGGGTTCAGTCGAGCTACCTAGGGCGGACACAGGCAAGATGGCTACCACATTGTCGCGCTCATTTTCAGTCCCTATTTAATATGCGATGGACTTTCCAAATGCTTGTGTAATCGCTCTGCTCTTCCGGATACATCAGCCGAGAGAATGGCGAATCAGCTTTACAAATGTTGTTGATTTCCTTTCGATGTTCCGCAAGATATCTGTCCTGATCTATCTCTTTGTCCAACCAATACTTAGCAGCGGACTCGTGCGCATTGAGATATCGCTCCATTGCGGCATCCACTGCCACACTTGAATAGCCAGAAGCGCGCCCGCCATCTCGCTTCTCCTGATTGACTTTGAATCCAAGTTCAATCATAAAGTGTTCGGCTTGGACAATGGCCGCGCGGAGATTTCGCTCCAATGAGGATCTAGATGTTCTGTTTGATTCGTCTGCATGACGGGCGGCCTTACTAGAAAAATAACATGCTATTCCGCACGAGATTAATGAAATTGCTGCGGCAACAATCGAAATAATGGTGTCTGCGTTCACGCTACCCTCTTAGCCACGAATGATTACTATGATCTCATCTATTAATTTTATAAAATCATCGTTCCGGGCAGCGGATGCAGCCCTTTTGGTAGCAAGCAGGTCAGCAGTACCAAACTGCTCAGATATTAGCTTGTAAAGATCTATCTTGTCGGTCGCTGACAAAGGAGTGCCGTCTTCAAGCACCAACTGGTCGATGTCATCTGCGACATCACGGAAAGCTTGAATCGTCTCAGACTTCTTGATGCGTGCTTCGGTAATGTAACTTGCCGGTGCAATTCCGTCTTGACGCATTGCTAGGCTTAACCACCGCGCGTAATGGTGTGCAAGTTCCTGAAATGTAGCCATTTGGTTATCTCCTTGTAGCTAGAGCACTTTGACTGGCAACCTGAGTTTCGGGGCGTGCAATCTCGGTCTCCCACAAAACCCAAGCCACCTCCTCTAAGTCATATCCCCGCCCCCACTTCACCCGCACCACCCGCACCCCCGCGGCCTCCAACGCCCCGTTCACAAACGCATCCCGCTCTTTCACCTTCTCCCGCCGATGCGACGAGTCATCCAACTCCACCGCCGCCACCACCCCGAAGTCGCTCGCCCGCACCACCACAAAGTCCACATGCTTCTGGCACGCCCGGTTGTGCAAGGTCTGCCACCGGGACCGATCCAGCCCCTTCCTTGGTCGCACCAGATCCCGCAGCCGCACCTTGCTCATCACTAGGCACGCCTCCGGCCCCGCCTTCGCCGCCTCAACCAACACCGGATAGAACGCCGCCTCCGCCTCCGTCAGCAACGCCCCGCACGCGGCGTACTCCAACGCAACCGGCTTCTTCCCGCCTTCCGCCGAACCAAACTTCCGCCCGAGCAACCCGATGACCGCCGCCGCGCCCACCAACACCAGCAGCACCACAACCAAGCCGATCCAACCCATCACAAACCTCTCTAGCACTGAGAACGACCCAAATGCTACCAGAAACCCCGCCCCTTCGCCCAACTCCGAGCACCCAGTGCCTCATGCCTAGTGCCTCCAAACATCCACCCCCGTGCGCTGTTTTCGTGTCATCCCCAAAACCCCCTTGAACCCGCCCGCCGCCGCGGTATCTTGAGGGGATGAACACCACCCGAACAGAACCGACCCCCGACCTCCACGCCCACGACACCGCCGACTGGCCCCACCCCTGGCCCGACCCGACCCACATCCACGACGGCGACCCCCTCGACGACCTCCCCCCCGACCGCCTCGCCGCCCTCATCCCCGAGATCCTCACCGACTGGGACTGCCCGGTCATGAGCGAACTCGGCCTCTGCCGCCAGTACCGCATCACCCTCGCCCAGCTCCGCGCGATCGCTCGCCTGCCCCGCTTCCGCGCCGCCCTGGCCGACCTCCGCGCCGTCCGCGAGGACCGCCGCCCCGACATCCAGTCCCGCGCCCACGCCACCGCCATCGACCGCCTGACCTACATCGCCACCCACGACCCCACCAGCGCCTCGTTCGCCAAAGAGATCCGCCTGGCCGTCAAAGCCCTGCTCACCCTCGTGACACCGCCTCCGGACAAGCCGCGCCCGGCAGGAAGCGGCCCGGCACCCGCCACAACCACCGAGCACGCCCCGGGCTCAAAAAGAAGCCCCGAACGAAGTGAGCGGGCGGGCAAAGCCAAAACCGCCGCCTGACCAATCCCGGCGCCGTCCCGCGCGAGCAAGGGGGGGAACGGTTTGCGACACCCCCAACGCCACCGCCCCCGTCACTGGCGTTCCGGGCTCCAGAAGAAAGCCCCGAACGAGGCGGGCGGGCAGGCCAAGCCACAACCACCACGCCACCAACACCCGTGCCGCCCCACGCAAGTGACGACTGAAAGCGACCCCCTCCCCCACAACGCCACCGCCCCCATCGCTGCCGCTCCGGGCTTTCGAAGAACCCAGACGCCGCGCGGCCCCCCTCACGCCACCCGCTGCTGCTCCCGCGCCAGCCGCTCGTCGTACCGCGCCCGCAACTCCTTGTCCCGCAGGATCGAGTACGCCTTGCTCAGCTCGGCAAACCGCGCCCCCGCGTCCGGGTCCGGCGACTTGTCCGGGTGCAGGTCCTTCGACAGCGCGTGGTACGCCCGCCGGATGTCGTTCTCCGACGCGTACGGCGACACGCCGAACATCTTGTACAGATCCGGGTACTCCACCCGCACCGCGTCGTGCTCGCCGGCGCGCAGCGCCCCGAAGTCCCCCGTCGCCGCGAACCGGCGCAAGGCATCCCGCCGCGTCGGGCTCAGCCCCACGAACTCCACCCCCACCTGCGCCCGCTTGTGCAGCCGCCCCGCCGGACGCACCCACCGCACCGTGCCCATCACCCGCACCGCCTCGGACCCCTCCCCGAACGCGTAGTGCTCCACATCCCCCACCCGCGGCGCATCCTTCCACGCCACCAGCAGACGCATCCCCGCCCCGCTGATGTCCAGCACCTGCCCGGCATGGCAGGCGATCCCCTCCGCGTCGAACCGCGGCTCACCCCGCGCCCGCCCCCCCGACCCCCCGCCCCCCGGCTCCGAAGGCGTGATGAGCGGATCGGCCCCGTGCTGCGTCTGATGGTCCGGCATCCCGGCCGCATCGGCTGACCGGGACACCCGCTTGACCGCCCGGAGGCTTTCGCCCCAGATCCACGCCCCCCTCCGCCCGCACGACCGATGCGGGTTTGCCCCGTTTCGCCCTACAATGCCCCCGATGAGCACCGCCGCCGATCGAGCAAGGTCCGAGAGCCCCACCCAGGCCCCCCCTCGTCTGGACCTCCGCGCCGCCGCCGGGAGCGGGATCTTCGAATACGCCCCCGCCCCCGAGTCCGTCCGCCCCGCCATCGCCGACCGCTACGGCCTGTTCATCAACGGCCGCTTCACCGACCCCACCAGCTCCAAACGCTTCACGACCATCAACCCCGCCACCGAGCAGACCCTGGCCGAGATCGCCGAGGCCAACGAGCAGGATGTGGACGCCGCCGTCAAGGCCGCCCGCGCCGCCCTGCCCGCCTGGTCCGCCCTGCCCGGCAAGGAACGCGCCAAGTACCTCTACCGCATCGCCCGGCGCCTCCAGGAACGCGCCCGCGAGCTGGCCGTCCTGGAAACCATGGACGGCGGCAAGCCGATCAAGGAATCCCGCGATGTGGACATCCCGCTGGCCGCGGCCCACTTCTTCCACCACGCCGGCTGGGCCGACAAACTCCAATACGCCTTTCCCGGACGCGAGCCGAAGCCCGTCGGCGTGTGCGGCCAGATCATCCCGTGGAACTTCCCACTGCTGATGGCCGCTTGGAAGATCGCGCCGGCCATCGCCTGCGGCAACACGGTCGTCCTCAAGCCCGCCGAGACCACGCCGCTGACGGCCCTGCGCCTGGCCGAGATCTGCGCCGAGATCGGCCTGCCCCCCGGCGTGGTGAACATCGTCACCGGCGCGGGCGCGACCGGGGCCGCCATCGTCAACCATCCCGGCATCGACAAGATCGCCTTCACCGGCTCGACCGAGGTCGGCAAGCTCATCGCCCGCGCCGTCGCGCCGACCCGGAAACGGCTGACCCTCGAACTCGGCGGCAAGAGCGCGAACATTATCTTCGAGGACGCCAGCATCGACCAGGCCGTCGAGGGCATCGTCGAGGGGATCTACTTCAACCAGGGCCATGTGTGCTGTGCCGGCTCCCGTTTGTTCGTCCAGGAATCGATCCTCGACACGGTGATCGCCAAGCTGCGCGACCGGATGCGCACCCTGCGCGTCGGGGACCCGCTGGACAAGAACACCGATGTCGGCGCGATCAACTCCAAGGCCCAGCTCGCGACCATCGAGAAGTATCTCGAGAGCGGCGCCGAAGAAGGGGCCGAGCGGCACGACTGCGGCTCGGGCGAACTACCCGCCAAGGGCTATTTCTGCCGCCCGTGCTTCTTCACGGGCGTGCAGCCGAGCCACGCGATTGCCCGGGAGGAGATCTTCGGGCCGGTGCTGGCGGTGATGAGCTTTCGCACGCCTGAGGAGGCGATCAGCCGGGCGAACAACACGCCGTTCGGGCTGGCCGCGGGGGTTTGGACGGACAAGGGGTCCAAGATCTTCGACACCGCCCGCCGGCTGGACGCCGGGGTGGTGTGGCTGAATACCTACAACAAGTTCGATCCGACCAGCCCGTTCGGCGGGTTCAAGGAGTCGGGCTTCGGACGCGAGGGCGGGCGGCACGGGCTGTCGGCCTACCTGGCATGACCAACCGGCCCGGAGGGCCTTCGGAGGCGACGATGTCCAGCGTGGAAGAACAAGCGGCGGCGGTCCCGCAGGCCTCGGACGAGTTCACCGTGCGTGAGCTGACGCCCGAGGACAAGCCGTTCGTGCAGGGCGTGCTGCGCCGGTACTGGGCGTCGCTGATCCAGGTCAGCAAGGGTCGCCGGCACCAGGCGGATGAGCTGCCCGGCTTCGCGGCGATGCGCGACGGCGAGGCCGTCGGCCTTCTGACCTACCACATCGACGGGGACCAGTGCGAGATCGTGACGCACAACTCGCTGGCGGGGCACGGCGGGATCGGCTCGTGCCTGATGGCCGCGGTGCGGGCCAAGGCGCGGGAGCTGGGCTGCAAGCGGCTGTGGCTGGTGACGACCAACGACAACACGCCCGCGCTGCGGTTCTACCAGCGCCGGGACTTCGACCTGGTCGCGGTGCACCGCGAGGCGATCAAGCAGGCCCGCAAGCTCAAGCCGGAGATCCCGGATGTCGGGATGGACGGGATTCCGATCCGGCATGAGTTGGAGTTGGAGTATCTGTTGTGAGGGGGGCAATAGGCAATGGGCAATGGGCAATGGGCAATGGGGATTGGGGATTAGGGAACTGAGCCATGGGTGAGCGGTTGGGTATATCGAAGACCTACAAGCTCTTTATCGGGGGCAAGTTTCCGCGCACCGAGTCGGGGCGGTCGACGGCCGTGAACGATGCCTCGAATGCGCTGGTGGCGCATGTGTGCCACGCGTCGCGCAAGGATCTGCGCGATGCGGTCGAGGCGGCGGCCAAGGCCCAGGACGGCTGGGCGAACGCGACGGCGTACCTGCGGTCCCAGATCGTCTACCGGCTGGCCGAGATGATGGAGGGTAAGCGGGCGGAGCTGGCCGCGGCGATCGGCGACGGGGGCGCGGACGAGGTCGACCTGGCCGTCGACCGCGTGGTGCACTTCGCGGGGTGGTGCGACAAGTTTTCGATGGTCATGGGCGGTGCCAACCCGGTGGCCGGGCCGTACCACAACTTCACGGTGCCCTTCCCGGTGGGCGTGACGGGCGTGGTCTGCCCGGACGAGCGCCCGCTGCTGGGGCTGGTGTCGATGGTCGCGCCGGTGATCGCGATGGGCAACGCGTGCGTGGTGCTGGCCAGCGAGACGAACCCGATCCCGGCGATGGTGCTGGCCGAGGCGCTGGCGACCAGCGACCTGCCCTCGGGCGTGGTCAACATCCTGACCGGCTTCCGCGACGAGCTGTGCCCGCACTTCGCCGGGCACCGTGGGATCATCGCGATCCACGCCGCGGGCGTGAGCGACGCCCAGCGGACCGCCCTGCGCCTGGGCGCGGCCGAGAACCTCAAGCGGGTGACGATCCGCGACGCGGTGAACTTCGCCAACGACGCCGCCTGCGAGGGCCCGGCGTGGTGCGAGCCGTTCGTCGAGTTCAAGACGATCTGGCATCCCAGCGCGGTGTGAGGGCTTGCCGGCACCGCGTCCGGCGATGCCGGAACATGCATCCATAGCGGGATTCCACCGGAATGTGCTTGCATGCCGCGTGGGATTGCGGTATCACCGTGCAGGAGACCCGCCATGACCCGATTTGTCGTTTGTCTGATGGTGCTGTTTGTGGCCGCGCCCGCGTGGGGGGATCTGTCCCAGTCGGCGTTGGCGCAACCGGGGGCCTATGAGGCCGGGTTCCGGACGGTGACGGTTACGCGGGGGAACGGGTCGACCTTCACCGCGCGGCTGTTCTATCCGGCGGTCAGCGCGGGCGAGGATGCGCCGGTGGACGCGTCGGGCGGGCCGTACCCAGGGGTGAGTTTCGGGCACGGGTTCTTCCAGCCGGTGGGCAACTACCAGAGCACGCTGCTGCACCTGGCCACGCACGGGTACCTGGTCATCGCGACCAACTCGCAGGGCGGGCTGTTCCCCAATCACAGCGCGTTCGCGGCGGACATTCTCGACTGCCTGACCTGGCTGGAGCAGCAGCACGCGCTGGCGGGGTCGGACCTGGAGGGGCTGGTGGACACGCAGGCGTTCGGGCTCAGCGGGCACTCGATGGGCGGGGGGGCGGCGATTCTGGCCGCGGCGAGTCTGGACGCTTCGGACACGCGGGTGCGGGCGATCGCGCCGCTGGCGGCGGCGAACACCAACCCGTCGAGCATCGCCGCGTCGTCCAACTTCTTCGTGCCGGTGCGGCACATCGTCGGCTCGCAGGACACCATCGTGACGCCCGGGACCACGGTGCAGATGTACAACAACTCGGCGCGGGCCAAGCAGTTCGTGAACCTGCAGGGCGGGTTCCACTGCGGGTTCGTCGATGGGCAGGGGTTCGGGTGCGACTCGGGGGCGATGAGCCGGGCGGACCAGCTCGCCTACATCCGCGCGCTGCTGACGGAGTTCTTCGACCTCTACCTCAAGGGCGACCAGGCCCGGTGGCGGGGCGTGTGGCTGGACGCGGCGCAGGACGACCCGCGGGCGGTGTACACCAGCGCGCCGGACAGCACGCTGGCCGCGTCGGCGGGATCGGTCACGGTGCGGACGGGCGCGCGGCGGACGGTGGACATCACGGTGACGAACCTCGGGCCGGGGGAGGCGTCGTTCGAGGTGGTCGCGGAGGATGCGCCGTGGGCGATGGGACCTGTGATCGTCGGCCCGCTGGCGCCCGGGGCCGAGGGGACCGTGTCGCTGGTCATCGAGCCGCCGCTGTCGGAACCGGCGGGGTCGTTCACGCTGCTGGTCTCGGCGCGGTCGCTGCGGGACGGGGGGACGCGGTCGGCGGCGGAGGTCGGCGTGACGGTGCTGTGCGGGGCGGACTTCAACGCGGACGGGGGTGTTGATTTTTTCGACATCCAGGATTTTCTGCAGGCGTACCTCGGGCAGGACCCCGCGGCGGACTTCACCGGCGACGGGTCGTTCGACTTCTTCGATGTGCAGGCGTTCCTGGCGGCGTTCGCGGCGGGGTGCGCTGAATAGCAGACCGCTGGCTGACGCCCGCGGCTTGGCTTTGGTCACTCGGCGGGGCCGGTCTTTTTCTGGAGGCCCTCGTCCATGACGATGCGGGGCTGGCCTTCCTTGGGCTGGCGGCTCCACTCGATGTCGAGGCGGATGTCGAAGAGGCGGGCGATGGCGTGGAGTTGACGCTCGATGGCGTCGCGGGCCTGGGCGATGTAGCGGGGGTCGTTCTTCTCGAACAGCTCGGCGGCCTGGTTCTGGGCGGTGCGCATCAGCTCGGCCTGGCGCTCGGCGTTCATGTTGATGACATCGAGCAGGCCGAGGACGCGGCCCTGCTGGATGTCGTAGGGCTCGACATCCATGAGGCGCAGCGAGCCGGCGATGGGCGGCAGGGCGATGCGGAAGTGCCGGTCGCCGAGGTCATGGACATCGCCCTCCGTGAGCGAGCCGAGTTCGACGGAGTACTGCTTCTCGAACTGGAAGATCATGGCGATCTTGGCCTGGCTGAGCAGGATGGGGGGCAGCCAGTTCCAGCCGCGGGTGGCGGTGGCGATCTCCTTGGCGTGGACCTCGAGGCCGACCAGACGCCCCACCGCTCGCACGCGTTCGGTGAGCATGCGGAGTTCCATGCGGTCGAGGCCGGCGCCGTGCCGCCCGCGTCGGATCGTGGTGATGATCCAGAGGGTGGCCCCGGCGACGAGGAGGATGCCGAGGACCAGCACGGTGAGGATGAGGAAGAACTCGTTCACGGATGATTGTTGGCCAAAGGTGGCGTCGCGTTACCGCCGGGGGCAGAAGGTCCGAGAACCTTTGTCGAAAGCGGTCGGCCGGCTTGGCTTTGGGCGCGGGCGGCGGGGTCAGGCCTTGGCCTTGGCGTCCTCGATGGCTTCGGGCCGGCCCAGTTCGTAAGCCCTGATGATCAGGTGGGCCCCAACCGAGATGAAACCGACCAGCACCAAGCCGCCGAGGACGAGCAGGAGGATGCGTGCGGCCTCGGAACCCGGGTTGGCCTGGGTGGAGCCAAAGAATCCCCGTCCGCTGGTCGCGACCCAGGCGAGCACGCCGACGGGCGGGGTCAGGACGAGGAGGCCCTTGATCAGGGCGATCCAGCAGGCCCGGTTGCGGCTGAACACGGCGAACGACGCGATCAGGCCGAGCCCGGCGGCGATGGCGAGCCGGAAGGCGAGGTAGGGCTGGATAAGGGGGGCCACGCCGGGTTCGGCGCCGAAGTTGGCCCGGACTTCGAGGTAGGCGAAGACGCCGCAGACAAGGACGGTTCCGGCGACACAGGCGAGCGAGAGGGCCCAGCCCTGGGCAAATTTTCCTATGCCGCTCAAGATGCCGAATGCGGCGGCGGCGAGGACGAGGAACTCAAAGACGGTGGAGAACCAGAGGACTGCGTCCCCCCGAAACAGGGTGACCCACAGGGCGGGCAAAACCGAGAGGGCGAGGAGTGCCGAGAGACCGATGGCCGCGAATCGGGCGAGGGCCGGCGGGTGGGGCGGGGTCGGGGGTTGTGGCGGATCGGTCTGCGTCATGGTTGAGAACCCCGGGGCATTTTCGTCTGATTGTTGTCACGGGTTGACGGCTGGGCGGGGAAAGGGGCGGAAGAAAGGGGGAAAGCGGCGGAGACTGCGCGGGATCGGCGGATCCGGCCGAACGGGGGCGCGGATCGTGCCGATGTTCGAGGCGGGCGGTTCGGGCATGTGCGGGCGGCTTGACCGCGTGGGGTCGGACGGCCGATAGCAGGGTGGATCGGGGCCGCGTTCCCCTGGAGGTACACGATGGGCGGCATAACGGCTGGAGTCGGGCTATTCAGCGGGATCGATTCGGCCTCGCTGGTCGAGCAGCTCATCGCGTCGCAGTCGCGTCCGAAGCTGCTGGCTCAGCGTCGGCTCGTGCAGCTCCAGGGGCAGCAGGCGGCCTATCTGGACATCAACTCCCGGCTGAACGCGTTCAAGACCGCCGCGGCGGCGTTCCGGGTGAACAACGTGTTCAACGCGAAGAACGCGTTGAGCTCGGACGAGGGCGTCCTGACGGCGTCGGCGGGCAACTCGGCGGTGAACGGGAACTACAACTTCCTGGTCGACCGGCTGGTGACGACCCAGCAGATGCTCTCCCGGGGGTTCGCGAGCCGCAACGACGCGGCGATCGGGATCGATGCGTTGACCTTCGAGCCGCCCGAGGCCCGGCTGGATCGGGACACGGACCTGAACGATCTGAACAATGGCAACGGGATCACCCGCGGGAAGATCGTGATCAACGGGCAGGACGTGGACCTGTCGCGGGTGAGCACGATGGGCGAGCTGCTGGACACGATCAACAGCGCGGAGACCGGCGCGACGGCGAGCGTCTCCAACGGATCGATCGTGCTGGACGGGGTGACGAGCCTGGCGAACAAGGGCGCGGCCAATGTGCTCGGGTCGCTCGGGTTGTCCAGCGCGACGATTGACGGCCAGCGGTACACCGGCGCGAATGTGTACGGGCTGGGGGCTAACACCGCGCTGTCCGCGTTGAACGACGGTCGCGGGGTGGACAGCCGAGACGCCTCGGGCGTCGGCGTCAGCGACTTCGCGATCATCGTCGGCGGCACGCAGGTGAATGTGCGGATCGGGCAGATCGAGCAGACCGTCGACGGCGAGGTGACGATCGTCGAGGGACCGGCCTCGACCATGGGTCAGGTGATCGAACGGATCAACAAGGCGCTGGACAATGCCGGTTTCGGCGACAATCTGGTCGCGTCGCTCAACGCATCGACCGGCGCGATCCAGTTCAGCAACAGCACGGGGGAGGAAGTGGTCATCCGCAACGCGCGGATCGGCGCGGTCGACGCGACGACGACCGCGAACGACCTGGGCATCGCCGGGACCTACGGGGCGGGAAACTTTTCCGGGCGGCGGGTGCTGGCGGGGCTGAACACGGTGCTGCTATCGAGCATCAATGGCGGCCGCGGGCTGATGGACACCTCGGGGTCGCTTGCCTTTACGACCTCGGACGGCTCGAGCTTCAGCGTGAACATCGCGGGCGTGACGACGGTGGCCGAACTGATCAACCGGGTCAACAACGCGGGCTCCAACGACGGGCGGGTGACGATCTCCCTGGACGACATCGGCACCGGCCTGCGGGTCAAGGACAACACGGGTGGTACCGGGCCCTTCGTGATCGGCAACGGGGACGACGCGGACCCGGCCATGGCGCTGGGGCTGGCGGGGACGCACGAGGGGGGCGTCGCCAAGAGCTCGAACCTCCAGATGGCGTACATCGGCAAGTCGACACTGCTGAGCTCGCTGAACCGCGGAGACGGGATCGGGACGGGCCGGTTCGAGATCATCGACGGCAACTCGCTCTCGGCGACGATCAACATCAACAGCAACGACCGGACGCTCGGGGATGTGATCAAGAAGATCAACGACGCCGGGCTGGCGGTGCGGGCGAGGATCAACGACAACGGCGACGGCATCGTGATCGAGGAGCAGGGCGGCACGACCGGGGGGTCGCGCATCCGCATCCGGGACACGGAGGGCGCGGTCGCGCGGAACCTGCGGATCAACGGCGAGGCGTCCGGGACGGGCGCGGACAACTTCGTCAACGGGTCGTTCGAGACGCGGATCGAGTTCGAGCCGGGCGCGACCCTGGAGGACATCCGGCGGGCGATCAACAACTCGAACGCCGGCGTGCAGGCGAGCATCATCAACGACGGCAGCTCGAGCAACCCGTTCCGGCTGAGCCTGGTCTCGCAGCACTCCGGGCGGGACGGGCGGTTCCTGATCGACACGGGCGGGTTCGACCTGGGGCTGAACACCCTCGAGGAGGGCGAGAACGCCCGCGTGTTCTTCGGATCGTCCAACCCGGCCAACGGCGTGCTGGTCAACAGCACGACGAACACGATCGACGGACTGATCGAGGGCGTGACGCTGAATCTGCGGCAGGTCTCGGAGAACCCGGTGTCGGTCTCGGTCACCACGAACACCGAGGAGATCGAGAAGAAGGTCAAGGCGATGGTCGACGCTTTCAACAGCGTGATCGAGCGGATCGACTTCCAGTCCCGGTACAACGAGGAAACGAAGGAGCGCGGGCCGCTGCTGGGCGACGGCACGCTGATCTCGCTGCGGAGCCGGCTGTTCAGCACGGCGCGATCGAGCAACGACGGGTTCACGGGCACTTTCGACACGCTGTCGCGGGTGGGCGTCGTGGCGGGAACGGGGGGCAAGCTGAGCTTCAACGCGGAGCGGTTCCGCGCGGCGTACGCGGACGACCCCGCGGCGGTGGAGGCGTTGTTCACCCGGCGTGACATCCGGCCGCCGGATACCGGGCCGGATGACAACGGGGTGACCATCGTCAACCCGGACCGGCCGACCGAGTTCGACGCCCTGGGCGTGGTGGCGCAGCTGGAACAGCTTGCCGAGTCGTATGTCGGGAGCATCGGGGGCATCCTGCAGAACCGCAACACCGCGCTGGACAGCCAGATCAAGCTTCAGGAAGGCCGGATCGCGTCGATCCAGCGCACGCTCGACAGCAAGCGGGACATCCTGCTGCGGCAGTTCCTCTCGATGGAGCAGGCGATTGCGGCGTTCCAGACGCAGGGATCGGCCCTGTCGCAGATCTCGCTGATCGGCTGAGAACTCGCTCAAGACCACACCGCACAGGGCCGATAGTTTCGCCGATGAGCCACACCGACACCACCACCGCGTATCTTCGTTCCAAGGTCATGAGCGCCTCGCCGGAGGAGCTGCGCCTGATGCTGCTCGACGGCGCGCTCCGCTTCGCCCACCAGGCGCGGACCGGGCTGGAGTCGAAGAACTACGAGCTGACCTATTCGGGCTTCAGCCAGTGCCGGGCCATCGTGATGGAGCTGATCAACACGATCAACGCCTCGGCGAACCCTGAGCTGGGCGAGAAGGTCCGCAGCCTGTACGCGTTCTTCTACTCCGAGCTGATCACGGCGAGCTTCGACCGCGACATCCCGCGGCTGGACAAGGTGATCGAGCTGCTCGAGTACGAGCGCGAGACCTGGGCCATGCTGATGGAGCGGCTGGTGGAAGAACGCCGCGCGGGCGTGGGGGCGGCGGGGTCGCAGCCCGGCAAGATCAGCCTGAGCGCGTGAGCACGCCCGCCGGGCGCGCGGAGATCGCCGCGGCGAGGTGCTCGAAGACCAGTTTCATGTTGACGCTCGAATCGAGGTAGCGCTGGGCCTGCCCCACCGCTTCGACCGCGCCGAGCGACCACGCCCGGCGCCGGGGATCGGCAAGGCCGGCGCGGGCGCGGTCCCCCACCAGGGCGAGCATGCGCCGGGCGCCGAGGCGGTTGGCGGCGTCCTTGGAGCGGTTCTCGCCGCGCGGATCGCCCTGCTTGACCCATTCCTTGGCCCAGTCGTCGATCAGCGAGCCCATGATGGCGCCGAGTTCGACGGGGTGGACGCCGCGCTCGGCCTCGTCGAGGTGCGGGGTGATGGCCCGGTGCCACTGGTAGACGCCCGACTCGTGCATGGCCAGGAGGCGGCCGGGGGAACCGTCCGCGGCTCGGAGGAACCAGTCGCGTTCCTCGCCGGTGACGCCGAGGTCGGCTCGGGCGAGCCAGACCCGCATGGCCTCGTCGGGCAGGGGCGCGAAGGCGATGCGTTGGCAGCGGCTGCGGATGGTGGGCAGGAGCCGGTCCTCGCTGGAGGTCACCAGGATGATGACCGTGCCGGGGGCGGGCTCCTCGAGGGTCTTGAGGATGGCGTTCTGGGTGGTGGCGTTGGAGGCGTGACGGTCCATCAGTTCCGCCTCGTCGACGATGAAGACCTTGCCGGCCATCGAGCCCGTGCGCATCACCGCGGCGAGTGACGCCGGGCGGATCAGGTGGGTGTCGACGACATCCTTGGCGATGGTGGTCAGCTTGGAGTTTCGGACGCTGGCCTCGGACGAGAAGCGGGCCAACTCCTTGACGATCACATGCAGGTCCGGGTGGGTGCCCGAGCCGAGCAGGGCCTGGGTGGGCGAGTCGGGGTCGGGGGCGTACCGGCCGGAGCCGTCCTTGGCGGTGGTCGGGTCGAGGAGCGTGGCGGCCCAGGCCAGGGCGGTGGTGAACTTCCCGACGCCCTCGGGCCCGTGGAAGATCCAGGCGTGGTGCAGGCGGCCGGAGGCCATCGCCTCGGCGAGCCGGGCGACGGCGCGGTCCTGGCCGATGACCGAGGCGAGGGGCTTGGGGGTGGGCAGGTCGAGGACGGCGCGATCGTCGGGCGGACCGACGACCTTGGCCCTGGGTGCCTTTTTGCTCGCGGATTTTTTGGTGACCTTTTTCGCCATGGGCTCGTGAGGATACCCCAGCGGATCCGGGCTCGGGACGCGCCGGGGTCCGGGGCCCCGTAGGATCCACGCGAACGGGGACGGAGCCCCGAGCCACGCCACTTTCTGGGGATATCCCACCCATGCCGCAGAGCCAGCCGACCGCGATGCCCGACAGCCCCGCCAGCCAGCACTCCGCCCCGCCGCCCGGCCGGTCGGCGGCCGAGGTCCGCGCGGCGTTCATCAAGTTCTTCGAGGAGCGTGGGCACACCTTCGTGCCGTCGTCGACCTCGTGCCCGATGAACGACCCGTCGCTGCGGGACACCTTCGCCAACGCGGGGATGAACCAGTTCAAGCCGATCTTCCAGGGCGTGCTGCCCCCCGGCTCGCCGCTGGCGGGGGTGAAGCGGGCGGTGAACAGCCAGAAGTGCATCCGCGCGGGCGGCAAGCACAACGACCTGGACGATGTGGGCAAGGACACCTACCACCACACCTTCTTCGAGATGCTGGGCAACTGGTCGTTCGGCGACTACTTCAAGGAAGAGGCCATCGGCTGGTCGTTCGAACTGCTGACGAAGGTCTGGGGGATCGACCCGGGGCGTTTATACGCGACCTACTTCGAGGGCAATCCCGAGCAGGGGCTGCCGCCGGACCTGGAGACGCGGGACCTCTGGCGCAAGTACCTGCCGGACGACCACATTCTGCCGGGGAACATGAAGGACAACTTCTGGGAGATGGGGGACACCGGGCCGTGCGGACCGTGCAGTGAGATCCACTACGACCGGCTGGGTTCTGAGAAGAGGGGCGGGCGCAACGCGGCGCACCTGGTGAATCAGGACGACCCGGATGTGCTGGAGATCTGGAACAATGTGTTCATCCAGTTCGACCGGGTGGATGGGGGCGCGCTCAACCCGCTGCCGGACAAGCATGTGGACACGGGGATGGGGCTGGAGCGGATCGTCTCGGTCCTGCAGGACCGGCGGAGCAACTACGACACGGACATCTTCGGCCCGCTGTTCGGCGCGATCCGCAAGCTGACCGGGGCGCGGCCCTACGCGGGCAAACTCGGGGCCGAGGACGCCGACGGCGTGGACGAGGCGTACCGCGTGATCGCCGACCACATCCGCACGCTGACCATCGCGATCACGGACGGGCAGATGCCCAGCAACGAGAGCCGCGGGTATGTGCTGCGCCGGATCCTGCGCCGGGCGGTGCGCTACGGGCGGCAGAAGCTGAACGCGCCGGAGGGCTTCCTGGCGGGGCTGGTGCCGACGGTGGTCGCGTCGCTGGGGGATGCGTTCCCGGAGCTGAAGAAAGACCCGGAGAAGGTGCGGGGGATCATCGCGGAGGAGGAGGCGAGCTTCGGGAAGACGCTGGACCGCGGGATCAAGATGTTCGAGGACATCGCGTCGGGCAGCAAGACCATCTCCGGCGAGGACGCCTTCAAGCTCTACGACACCTACGGCTTCCCCTTCGACCTGACCGAGATCATGGCCCACGAGCGCGGGCTGACGGTCGATCGCGAAGGTTTCGAAAAAGCGATGGAAGAGCAGAAGGAACGCTCCCGCCAAGGCGGGCGCAAGGACGCCGGCGAGCGGCTGGAGTTCCGGGCCGAGCACACCGCCGCGCTGGCCAAGCTCAGCGTCAAGCCGACCAATGACGACGCGAAGTTCGCCGGGCGGGAGATCTCGGCCGGCGTGCGGGCGATCTTCAACGGGGACAACTTCGACGAGCACGCGGACGCCTCGGGCCTGCGCCGGGTGGGCGTGATTCTCGACGAGACCAGCTTCTACGCCGAGATGGGCGGGCAGGTGGGCGACCACGGCGAGCTGCGCGTCACACGCGGGGCGGGGCGCGACGGCGGGGGGACATTCCGCGTCGAGGAGACCCAGGCCTTCGGCGGGTATGTGCTGCACATCGGGCATGTGACGCGGGGCCGCATCGCGGTCGGGGATGATGTCGCCTGCGAGGTCGACCGCGTGCGGCGCGAGCGCACCGCCGCCAACCACACCGCGACCCACCTGCTCAACCTGGCCCTGCGACGCGTGGTGGGCGCCGACGCCGACCAGCGCGGCTCGCTGGTCGACCCGGACCGCCTGCGCTTCGACTTCACGCACAACCAGCCGGTCACGCCGGAGGAGCTGGCACGGGTCGAGGCGATGGTGCGCGAGCGGATCGACGCCGACCTGCCCGTCCACGCCGAGGCCGCGCCGCTGGAGCGGGCGAAGGCGATCAACGGGCTGCGGGCCGTGTTCGGCGAGGCCTACCCGGACCCGGTCCGCGTTGTGTCGATCGGGGCCCCAGTGGCGGACCTGCTGGCCGACCCGGGCTCGGAACGCTGGCCGACGCTGTCGATCGAGTTCTGCGGCGGGACGCACCTGGCGTCCACCGGCCAGGCCGGGGCGTTCGCGCTGACCAGCGAGGAGGGCATCGCCAAGGGGATCCGGCGGGTCCAGGCGTTGACGGGGGTGCCGGCGCGGGCGGCGATCGAGGCCGCGGACGCGCTCGACGCGGAGATCGACGGGCTGGAGCGGATGCCGGACGGGGAGTTGGCGGCGGCGGCCCAGGAGATCGCGGGCCGGGTGGACCAGATGACCCTGCCGGCGGTGCGCAAGGCCGCGCTGCGGGCCCGGCTGGGGGATGTCCAGGAGCGGGTCAAGGCGGCGAAGAAGGCCGCCGCGGCGGTGAAGGCGGCCGAGGCCCAGCGGGCGGCCGAGGGCATCGCGGCGTCGGCCGCGGGCTCGTCGGACCCGGTGGTGGTGGCGACGCTGGAACTCGGCTCGGACCGGGCCGCGCTGGAGGCGGCGACCAACACGATCCGGGCGGCCTGCCCGACCATGGCGGTGATGGTGCTCTCGCCGGATCCGGACGCCGGGCGGGTCTCGGTCATGGCGTCTGTTCCCAAACCTTTGATTGACAAAGGCTTGAAGGCCGGAGACTGGGTCCGGGCGGTCACCGGGATCATGGGCGGCAAGGGCGGCGGACGCCCGGACAACGCCCAGGGGTCCGGCTCGGATCTGGGCAAGCTGAAAGAAGCCGTCGCCGAGGCCCGGCTGACGGCCATGCGGGCGATCTCATGAGCGAGCAACCCCAACCGCCTGAGAATCAAGAAGATACGCCGAAGCGCGATCCCCGCCTGGAGATTCCTGAGATCCTGCGCCAGCCGGTGGAGCATCCGTCCAAGACCCCCAAGCCGCCCTCGGTCATGGCGACCAGCGTCGGGGAAGCTGGCATCGCGATGGCGATCGCGATCGATTTCCTAGTAGTGATCGCGGCCGGGGGCGCCGGGGGCTGGCTGCTGGACTGGTGGCTTGGCTGGTCGCCGTACGGGATCGTGACGGGGTTCCTGCTGGGGTTTGTGGTGGGCTTGGTGCGGCTGCTGCAGCGGGTCGCGAAGGACGACGCCAAGCCGCAGGGCCGGGCGAAGAAATAGCCCGGACGCTCGCCAGCATGGCCCGACGCACCTACCATCGCTCCCCCCTCGGGCGGGCCCGAGGCCCGTGGGGAACTTCGTGCCACTTCGTCCGGGCCGGACATCGATCCGGAGTCGCCTTTGACCCCCCCGACCGCACCCATCAACCGACGCCTGTTCGCCATCGCGGTGGCCGCGGCGACGCTGTGTGCGCTGGGGGCGGGGCTGATGCTCGCGTCCCGCGCGGGCGCGGAGGGATCGGCCCTGATCGCGATCGGCGCGGTGATCCTGGCGGGGGGCATGCTGTCGGTGCCCGCGATGCTGGGGTCGTGGCTGATCAAGGACGATATCTGGGGCCTGGTGGTGCTGGGCATCACGGCGTTCCGGACGGTGCTGGGCATCGGCGGGATGTTCGTGCTGATCGAACTGGTCGGGCTGCCGCGCCATGCGGTCGTCCACGCGTTGCTGGCGGGGGTCATGCTGCTGACGACGGCCGAGGCCGCGGCGGCGGTGTGGCAGCTCCAACGCCAGCAGGCCGCCCGGACGGTCGCTTCCACCGATGAAACCTCGCCCCGGAACGGCGTCGCGACGCCCGCTCGGAGGAGTTCCTGATGCTGTCGAGTTCGTTGATGCTGGCCGCGGCGAACCCCGCCGACCATGTGTACAACCACCCTTTCTGGGTCACCGAGGGCGGCCTGTGGCTCTGGTCGGCTCAGCAGGGCACCCTGGTGCTCAGCCTGATCATCATCGTGATCGTGGGGCTCTGGTTCGCCAAGCAGGTGCAGACCGGCCCGGCGTCGGACGGTTCGGCGGCATACACCACGAAGAACCCGTTCGCCCACATGCTCGAGGTGATCTGCGTGTATCTCCGCGAGGAGATCGCCCGCCCGCTGCTGGGCGACCGCACGAACAAGCTGATGCCGTTCCTGTGGACGATCTTCTGGTTCGTCCTGGTCAACAACATGCTGGGCATGGTGCCGCTGCTGGACCTGATGCACCTGCTCAACTCTGACTGGAAAAAGGCCCACATCGCCCCGATCGGCGGGACGGCGACGCAGAACATCGCCGTGACCGGCGTCCTCGCCGTGATCGCGATGATCTTCTTCAACCTGATCGCGATCCGCCACCTCGGCATCGGCGGGTTTTTGAAGCACATGACCGCGGGAGCCCCGTTTCCCGCCTCCATCGCCGTGTTCGCGCTTGAGATCCTGGGCCAGTTCGTCATCAAGCCGTTCGCCCTGGCCGTGCGTCTGGCGGCGAACATGACCGGCGGCCATGTTCTCCTCGCTGTCGTGCTCTTTTTCTCGGGCATGGTGGTCAATCAGGGGTTCTTTGTGCGGGCCCCCGTCACCCTCATCTCCGTTGTGGGCGGATTCGCCGTCTTCCTGCTTGAGGTGTTCGTGGCCTTCATGCAGGCGTTCATCTTCATGTTCCTGGTCACGGTGTTCATCGCCCTGATGGACCACGACCATGATCATGAGCACGACCACGAGCACGAGCACCACGATGAGCACGAGCGTGCCCCGGACGCCGATCCCGTGGCCGTGCCCATCCCCAACCCCGCTTGATTCCGTCCGCGTCCGCGTGTGGACGCAGCCATCCATGCTTCTTGACCGACGATCTCGTCACACCAGATAAGGAAGGAACGAAAGAATGTCTCTGATCAGCAAGCTTCTCCCCGTCGGCGTCCTGGCCGCTCTCCCCGCGACCGCGATGGCGCAGGACGCCGCTGCCGCCGCCGGCGCCAGCATGGGCAAGGGCCTGGCCGTCATCGGTGGCGGTCTGGCGGTTCTGGGCGCGGGCATCGGCATCGGCCTGATCGGCAAGGCCGCGACCGAGTCAATGGCCCGCCAGCCCGAGGTGGCCGGCAAGGTGCAGATCGCCGCGATCATCCTGGCGGTGTTCATCGAAGGCGCCACCATTTTCGCCGTCGCCGCGGGCTTCATCGCCTGATCGGATCCTGAACACGCGTGCCGACGCCGAAAGGCCTCGGCACGCCTTGAAACACCCCCGTCCGCGGCGTCCGCCGCGAGAGGAGTCGTGCGATATGTCGATGCTTAAGCGGACCGCCGCCCTGACCGCACTGGCCATGATGACCGCGACCGTGCACGCGGCCGACGATCTCCAGGCCGTTCCGACCATGAACTCCGGTATTGTCCCGGCCATCACCGCGCTCGTTGTCTTCGTCATTTCCGCCGCCTTCCTCGGCACGGTGGTCTGGCCGAAGCTCAACGGCGCCCTGGACGAGCGTGCGGCCAAGATCCGCAGCGAGATCGAGTCCGCCGAGGAGGCCCGCCGCCAGGCCCGCGAGGCCCTGGAGGAGTACGAGCGCAACCTCGCCGAGGCCCGCGCCGAGGCTCAGAAGATGCTCGAGGAGACCCGGGCCCAGCAGGGCGCGATGGCCGCCGAGATCCGCTCCAAGGCCGACGCCGAGCTGAGCCACATGCGTGCGAAGGCCAAGGTGGAGATCGAGGCGGCCAAGAAGCAGGCCATCGCCGAGATCTACTCCGAGTCGGTCCTGCTCGCCACCGCGATGGCCGGCAAGATTCTGGAACGCGAGGTCAGCGCGACCGACCACAAGCGTCTGACCGACGAGTCGATCGACCAGCTCAGGTCCGCCAACGCCTGATCCCACCACCGGCCCCTCCCCGCCAGACCCCGCCCCGCCAGACCCCGCCCCGCCCGACGGCGACCGGAGACGACCCATGCCCCTGATCGAAACCGCCCCCGACGCGCTGGCCAAGGTGTACGCTCGGGCCCTGTTCGACGCCGCCGAGGGCGAGGACGCGTCCGAGGCGGTGCTCGGCGAGCTGGAGCAGATCCTCGAGTTGTCACGCAACGAGAAGGACTTCTCCGAGGTGCTGGCGTCGCGGCTGATCGACGCGGGCAAGCGCGATGCACTGCTCGTGCGCCTGTTCGAGGGGCGCGTCTCCGAACGCACGCTCAAGTTCCTGCGTCTGCTCAACCGCAAGGGCCGCCTGGGCCATCTCTCCCCCATCACCGCCGCGCTGGACGAGCTGGTGCAGGAGCGGTTCCGCCGGATCGAGGTCGACGTCTACACCGTCGAGCCGGTCGGCCAGGGCGAGCTGGACACGCTGAACAAGCGGCTGTCCGAGACGCTCGGCAAGCAGATCGTCCTGCACCCGTACACCGACCCGAGCATGATCGGGGGCATCCGGCTGCGGCTGGGCGACCAGCTCATCGACGCCTCCGTCCGCTCGGAGCTCAACCGCCTGCGCGAGCGGCTGCTCGGCCAGACCGGCAGCGTCCGCGCCCGAGCCAACGACATCCTCGACCGCGGCTGAGCCCGCGGTCCCCCACGCTCACCGATCGCCCGGCTCCCGGGCCGCACACACGGCTCCGAGGGCCCGACCCCAGGAGCCGTCATGCCCAAGAGCACCATCGCCGCCGTCGACGTCACCGCGAAACGTGTCTTCATCCGCGTGGATTTCAATGTTCCGATCAAGGACGGGAAGATCACCGACGACCGGCGAATTCGGGCCGCGCTGCCGACGATCAAGTCGGTGATCGACCGGGGCGGGCGGGCGGTGATCGCCAGCCACCTCGGGCGTCCGCAGGGAACCGGCCACGAGGCCGAGTTCTCGCTCAAGCCGGTCGCGGAGCGGCTGGCCGAGCTGCTGGGCCGGCCGGTGGCGTTCCCCTCGAACGACTGCACGGACGAGGCGACCGCCGCGGCGGTCGGCAAGCTCAACAACGGCGAGGCGCTGTTGCTCGAGAACCTGCGGTTCCACACCGGCGAGAAGTCCGGCGACGCCGCCTTCGCGCAGCGTCTGGCGTCCTACGGAGAGGTCTATGTCAACGACGCCTTCGGCACCTGCCACCGCAAGGACGCCTCGATGGTGGCCGTGCCGCAGCACATGCGCGCCGCGCCGCGGGTCGTGGGCTTCCTTGTCGAGAAGGAGATCCGTTACCTCTCCGACGCGCTGGCCCACCCAGGCCGGCCCTTCACGGTGATCCTGGGCGGGGCGAAGGTCTCCGACAAACTGCCCGCGATCGAGCACCTGCTGCCCAAGGCCGACCACATCCTGGTCGGCGGGGCGATGGCGTACACCTTCCTCAAGGCCCTTGGCCACCGCGTGGGCGACTCGCGCGTCGAGGGCGACCGGACCGATGACGCCAAGCGCATCCTGGACCTGGCGGCCGAGTCGAAGACTGATCTGCACCTGCCGCAGGACCATGTCTGCTCGACGGTGTTCTCCGAGTCCCACGGCGACATCTCGGAGTTCGAGGACCACATCGAGGACGGGTTCATGGGCCTGGACATCGGGCCGAAGACCCGCCTGCACTACAGCAAGATCATCAAGTCCTCCAAGACGATCGTCTGGAACGGCCCGATGGGCGTGTTCGAGTGGCGCCCGTTCCGCATGGGCACCCGGATCGTGGCCGAGGCGGTGGCCGAGGCGACCGCGGCGGGGGCGGTGTCGATCGTCGGGGGCGGCGATTCGGCGGCCGCCGCCGAGCAGTTCGGCGTGGCCGACAAGCTCACCCATGTCTCCACCGGCGGCGGGGCCTCGCTCGAGATGCTCGAGGGCAAGCCGTTCAAGGCCGTGGACCTGCTGGACAACGCGTAACCCGTGACCGAACCAACCTCGCAGTTCGGCATCAAACCCGGGCGCATCCTCGCCGGCAAGTACCGCGTGGACGAGTTCATCGGCTCGGGCTGGGAGGGCGAGGTCTACCTCGTCACCGAACGCCTGACCGGGGCGCGCCGGGCGGCCAAGCTGTTCTTCCCCGAGCGCAACGAGAAGGACAAGGCCGCCGTTTATTACGCCCGCAAGCTTGAACGCCTGCGCGACTGCCCGATCGTGATCCAGTACCACCACGCCGAGTCGGTCCGCTTCCAGGGCCGGCCCGTGACGGTGCTGATCTCGGAGTTCGTCGAGGGGCGTCTGCTGCCCGACTATGCCGCCGCCGCGCCGGGCGGGCGGCTGTCGGTGTTCGAGGCCCTGCACCTGCTCTACGCGGTCTCCAGCGGGCTGGCGCGGATGCACGAGCGCAAGGAGTACCACGGCGACCTGCACGCGGGCAATGTGCTCGTCCGCCGACGCGGCATCCACTTCGAGGTCAAGCTCGTCGACCTCTACGACCGGGGCAAGGCCGCGTCGTGGAACATCCGCGAGGATGTCGTCGACCTGGCTCGGATCTTCTACGACGCCGTGGGCGGCAAGGACGCGTATCGCGACCACCCGCCGATCGTCAAATCGATCTGCTGCGGGCTCAAGCGCTCCATCATCCACGAACGCTTCCCGACGGCGTGGCACCTTTGCCGGCACCTCGACACGGTGGAGTGGTAACGCCGGGCCCGGCCGTGATTCCCCGCCCTTCGCATGCCCAGCGACGGCCTGAAAACGCACCCCTGCTTCGGGGTGTCTGCGCGCGTTCGTCCGGATGAAACACCGGCAATCCAACGGCTTGCGGCCATGCGGCCCGGCTTGATCACCGCGCAGAATTTTTTTCTCTTCACGCCGCCCTCACGGTGACTCAACTCCAACCGGGCATGCTCTGTGCACCATGACCGCGGCACGCCGCCGCGGACACAACCATCCGGAGGATGCCATGAGCAAAGTCATCACCGCCCTGTTCGAGTCCCACGCCCAGGCTGCCCACGCCCTTGAGTCGCTTGTCGCGTCGGGATTCCGCAAGGACAACATCAGTTTCATCGCCTCGGACGAGTTCGATGTGGATACATTCGGTGTCGAATCCGGCACCAAGGTCGCTGAGGGCGCCGCCATCGGCGCGGGCACGGGCGGCGCAGTGGGCGCGATCGTCGCGGGCCTGACCCTCGTCGGCACGGTCGCGGCGACCGGCGGGGCCGGCCTGGTCGTCGCCGGGCCGCTGGTGGCGGCGCTGGCGGGCGCCGGCGCGGGCGCCGCGGGCGGCGGCCTGCTCGGCGGGCTGGTCGGCCTGGCCATCCCCGAGCACGAGATCAAGCACTACGAGAACGCGATCGAGGAGGGCAGCGTCCTGATCGGCGTCGAATGCAAGGACTCGGACGAGCACAAGCGCGCCAAGGACATCTTCGAACGCCTCGACGCGGACAAGATCTCCAACGCCTGACCCGGTTCGGAAGCACGGCTCGCCGAGCCGGAACACGACCCGGCGTTCCCTACCGCATGCACAAGAAAGGACATGTGCCATGTCTGTCAAACTCGACGATTTACAGAAAGTGTTCGTCTCCCAGCTCAAGGACATCTACAGCGCGGAGAAACAACTCATCCAGGCCCTGCCCAAAATGGAGGCCGGGGCGACCAACCCCAAGCTGAAGAAGGCAATCCGGGACCACCTCGGCCAGACCCGCAACCAGGCCGAACGGATCGAGAAGATCTTCGCCACCCTTGACTTCCGTCCCGGTGGGCATCGGTGCAAGGCCATGGAGGGGCTCATCGAGGAGGGCGCCGAGATCCTCAAGGAGGCCGGGGAGCCCGGAGCCCGCGACGCCGCCATCATCTGCGCGGCCCAGAAGGTCGAGCACTACGAGATCGCCGCCTACGGCACGCTCCGGTCCTATGCCAAGCTGATGGGCATGGACGACGCCTACGACCTGCTCACCCAATCGCTCGAGGAAGAACGGGCAACGGATGTCGGCCTGACCGAGCTGGCCGAGTCCTCGATCAACCAGCTCGCGATGCAAGCCGGCTGATCCCTGCAACCATCTAACCACAGGCCGCCTGCGTGCGCGGCCGCGTGTTTTCTGTGCGTGCGACGCCTCCCTCCGGGTGCCTATGGGGGGCGTCGCCGCGCGCGCTCAACGCCGGTCGAACAGCCGCTCCAACTCGGCGATCGTCAGCCGCACCGTGGTCGCCCGGCCGTGCGGGCAGCTCCCGGAGCGTTCGACCGTCTCGCGCAGGCGGAGCAGCTCGTCCATCTCGTCGTCGCTGAGCCGGTCCCCCGCCTTGATCGCGGCCTTGCAGGCCATCATGTCCAGGACCTCGTGCAGGGCTTCCTCGCTGCCGGGCGTGAAGCCCTCTTCGACGGCCTTGTCGAGCAACTCCTCGACGAAGGCCCCCGGCTCGACGCCCCGCGACACCAGGAAGGTCGGCACCGCGCGCACGCCGACGGACTTCGGGCCCAGCGCCGCGATCTCGAAGCCCAGCCGGTCGAACAGCGGCGTCAGTTCCTCGAGGGCCCCCACCGTGTCGCGGTTGGACTCGATCACGATGGGTGTGAGCAACTGCTGACGCTCGAGACCGGCGCCGCCGCCGGAGCCGGTCACGCGGGCGAGCAGCTTCTCGAACATGACGCGCTCGTGCAGCGCGTGCTGGTCGATGATGACCACGCCGTGCGCGTCCTGGGTGACCAGGTAGCTCGAATGGATCTGCAGCACGCGGTCGGCCGGGCGGACGCGGGGCATCTCGCCCTCCGGCGTTCCGTGCCGGCTCTCCTGCTCGTGCCGTTCTGAGCCGGCGAATGTCCCGGGCAGCGGCTCGTCAAGCACCTTGCGGATCTCGGCGCGCAGCCGCTCGGGCTCGTCGTCCTGCGGCGTTTCGGGCGCGGGCCGCGACTTGAGGAACTCGACCAGCCGGTCGACCTGCTGCTCGACCGGCATCGGCGGCCGGGTCGCCGGGGGCAGGATGGCCATCGGCCCCCCGCCCGATCCCAGGCCCGGCAGGCGCTGCAACGCCGTGGGCGTGACATCGGCCTTGCCCAGCGCATCCCGCACGCCGTGGTAGATCGCCCGGTGGACCATGGACTGGTCGCGGAAGCGGACTTCCAGCTTGGCCGGGTGGACATTGACATCCACGGCCGAGGGCGACATCTCGATCATCAGGACCGCCGTGGGATGCCGCCCCGGCTCGATCAGGCCGCGGTAGGCCTCGCGCAGGGCGTGCTGGACGGTGCGGTCGCGGATGGTGCGCCCGTTGAGGAACAGGTGCTGGGCCTTGGCGGTGGCGCGGGCGATGGAGGGCAGGCCGACGAGGCCCCAGACGACCACGCCGCGGGCGTCGCCCATGCGGTCCACCGAGACCTCGAGCAACTGGTCTTCGAGTTCCTTGCCCAGCAGGGCCACGGCCCGCTCGCGCGGGGACTGGCCGGGCGGCAGGTCGAGCCGGGGCGTGCCGTCGCACACGCAGCGGACCGCCAGGGCCGGGTGGGCCATGGCCAGGTCCTTGAGCCAGTCCAGGCAGCGGGTCTGCTCGGTGCCGGGCGTGCGCAGGAACTTGCGCCGGGCCGGGGTGTTGAAGAACAGGTTGCGGACCTCCACCGTGGTGCCGACCGCCCGGGCGGCGGGGCGGGGGTCGGCCTCGTGTTCTCCCTCGACCGCGATCTCGCGCCCCTCCGGCTCGCCCGCGGCCCGCGACACGATCCGCAGGCGCGAGACCGAGGCGATCGAGGCCAACGCCTCGCCGCGGAAGCCCATGGTCCCGATGCGGTCCAGATCCTCGGCGGCGGCGATCTTGCTGGTGGCGTGCGGCGCGACGGCCAGCGGCATCTGGTCCGGCGGGATGCCGTAGCCGTCGTCGGAGACGCGGATGAGTTCGACGCCGCCGCCCTCCAGGTCGACCACGATACGGTTCGCCCCGGCGTCGATGGCGTTCTCGACGACCTCCTTGACCACGGAGGCGGGTCGTTCGATGACCTCGCCGGCGGCGATCTGGTTGACCAGCAAGGGGGGCAGGCGACGGATCGCCGCGCGGGCTTCGGCGGCCGGTTGGGGCGCGGAGTCGGCGTTTGGGATGGTCCCCTCCGTGGGCATCCGCAATCGTACGCCATCGGGCCCGCGGACCGGTCGGAACACGGAATCGCGGGCCCGCCCCCACTACCATCCGCCATGACTGATTCCATTTTTTCGAAAATCATCCGCGGCGAGGTCCCGTCCCACAAGATCTATGAGGACGACCATGTCATCGCCATCCTCGATATCGCCCCACTCTCCGAGGGCCACGCCCTCGTCATCCCCAAGGAGCCGGCCGAGACGATCGACACGCTGTCCGACGAGTACGCGGCCGCGGTGGGCAAGGTCCTGCCCCGCATCGTCCGGGCCCTGAAGAAGGTCACCGGGGCCGAGGCGGTGAACATCCTGCAGAACAACGGCGCCGACGCCAACCAGGCCGTGCCCCATGTCCACTTCCATGTCATCCCCCGCTTCAAGGGCCGCGGCAACCCAGTGCAGGGCAAGCCGGACAAGGAGAACGGCCCGGGTCTGGAGTTCTCGTGGAAGCCGGGCACCCTCACGAAGGAAGAGGCCGTGGAGATTGGCAAGCACATCAAGCGGCTGCTCTGAGGACGGTTCTCGTACTCCGGTTTTCTCCTGCTGACTTCGGGTACCCACAGCCATGGATGATTCGTACTTCATTCTTGCTGAAGCGGCGCGTCCGGATTGGCTGACCTACCCGAGGTCATTCCGTCGTTTGGTGGAACAAGGGCTCGTTGACCTCACCCCGTGGCATCTCATGGAAGGTGAACGGGCTCTGGAACACGCCCGCGGCTTGGCAACCAGGTACAAGAATCGCACGCTTTTCCCGTTTGCTTACCGGCAGGACTGCGACGATGTCGCCTGCTGGGAAATGGGCCACGGAGAGAGAGTCTTCATCGTGCACGACTTTGCTTCCCCCGGTTTCGAGGACGATGGAAACTTTGAGAATGTCTGGGCATGGTTTCGGATGGCGGTTGAGGAAACCGCTGGCTGGGAATGACACAGGCCATGGAACCCGGCGTAAGCGATGATTGAGACGATCGCTGACCCGCACGGATCACGCCCGAAAGCGGAGGTGGCCCGTATGAACAAGCCGCGCCCGGCAGGAAGCGGCCCCTCGCCCGCGATGCCTCCAACACGGGTGGAGGCTGAACGGCGACCGTACCACAACCACCAATCCGGAACCCACCTTTGACGCGCGCATGAATGGACCGCGACGACCGGAACCCGGGCGTGCTGTTGGACTTCTTCGGTCACATGCATGCGCCTTGTAGTAGGCGTGCTCTTCGAAGACGAAGAGCACGGCACCGAAAACGAAGCTCGCCAAAATGAAGCGGATGACCTCGCTCGGAATTCAGGACTTTGGTTCGTTTTTGGCGCGCGTGGTCCGCTTACTCCGTGCGCGGCTTCTTGCGTTGGTCCGCGATCGCTCGATCCACCGGAAGTTCTCGTCCGTTGATTGAGATCATGCCGAGCGGATCCAGCGCGGTGACCGTGCCCTCGATGCGCTCGTTGTCGATGACGAAGGCACGCTCCGTGCCGGTCACGGCGTCGTGGGCGGCCCAGTGTTCGCGGACCGCGTCGTCATCGGCCCTGAGCCAATCGCTCATGGCGGTGATCAGGTCGATCGCCAGCATCAGCCGGTTGGTCTTGCCGCCGAGAATCGCCAGCGATGTAGCGTCCGGCAGGCCGGCCGCGTCCAGGTCCGGCGCGGACTGGTGGACATTGATCCCGATGCCGATCAGGGCGACGCCGTCGCGCCGTTCGATGAGCACGCCGGCGAGTTTGCGATCGCCCGATCCATCCCGCGCGACGATGTCGTTGGGCCACTTGATGCGGATGTCCACGGGAGGGGGCGGGGCGTGCAGGCGGCAGGCGTCCAGCGCGGCCAGGCCGGCGCGGGCGGACAGCGCGACATCGGGCGTCCGCGTGGGCAGGGCGAAGGACATGGGCAGCGTCGACCCCGCGCCGTCGTGCCAGCGTCGGCCGCGCTGGCCGCGCCCGGCGGTCTGTTCCGACGCGATGACCGCCACGCCCGCATCGGGCAGGCGGTGGCGCCACGCCGCGGCCTGCGTGCTGGCGGTGCGGGCGTAGACGAACACCCGCGACACGCAGCAGTCCGGGAGGTTGGGCAGGGCGGACTCGATCGTGTCGGTCCAGCCGGTGATGTCCTCGGGCGCGATCGGTTCGGGCGTCACGGTCCCACCGCGTCCAGGCCCAGGTCCAGTGAGACCGCCTGGTGGGTCAGGCCGCCGACGGAGATGCGGTCCACGCCGGTCTCGGCGATGGCGCCGACGGTGTCGATCGTCACGCCTCCGGAGGCCTCGAGGATCAGGCTCGGGGCGCGCTGGTCGCGCCGGCGGGCCGCTTCGCGCATGGCGTCCGGCGGCATGTTGTCGAGCAGGACCATGTCGATCAGGCCGGTCGGCAGCGTGAGGAGATGGTCGAGCTGCTCGAGGGTGTCGACCTCGGCCTGGACGAAGCGGAGCACGCCGCCCGCGCTCTTGGCCCGCGCGGCGACGCGGGCGAGCATCGCGGTGAGATCCTCGGGGTCGACGCCGGCGATGTGGTTGTCCTTGATGAGGACGGCGTCGTAGAGCCCGAGCCGGTGGCAGAGGCCCCCGCCGCAGCGGACGGCGTACTTCTCGAGCAGGCGCATGCCCGGGGTGGTCTTGCGGGTGTCGCAGACGCGGGCCCCGGTCCCGTCGACCGCTCGGACAAAGGCGGCGGTGCGGGTGGCCACGCCGCTGAGCCGGGCGACGAGGTTGAGCAGGGTGCGTTCGATGCGGACGATGGCGCGGGCGCTGCCCTCCAGCTCCGCCAGGGCGTCTCCCGGACGGATCGGCTCGGCGTCGTTTCGCAGGCTGGTCAGGGCGATGGGCTCGCCCTCCTCGGCGAAGACGGAGATGACCTCAGGGATGAAGGCCAGGCCCGCGGAGACACCGGTCGAGCGGGCGGCCAGACGCACGCGCCGCCGGTCGGACCGCTCGAAGGCCAGCTCCCCGGTCAGATCGCGGGGCGGGACGCCCAGGTCCTCGTCCTTGGCCAACTCGAGCAGGCGCCGGACCTGGCCCGTGCGGGAAACCGCGCCGGCCAACTCGGGCAGGGGGACGGCGTTGGGGTCGATGGTGTCGATCGTCCGCATCGGGCGATGCTACGCGGGCCGGTTTCCTATGATGCCCGCCCAGGGGCGGCGCGGGGTTCGCCCGGACAATCGAGCCCAGTATTTCCCGGCTCCGAGAGCCGAGATGGATCAAAGGAGTCGGCATGGGTCTTCTGGATGGCAAGCAGGGTCTGATCGTCGGGGTCGCCAACGACCGCTCGTACGCGTGGCACATCGCCAACGCCCTGACCGAGCACGGGGCGACCTGCGCCTACTCGCACATCCCCGGCGAGAAGAACGAGCGGCGGACGGGCAAGGCCGCCGAGAAGATCACCCCCGACCCCTGGCTGTGCCCCTGCGACGCGGGCCAGGACGAGGACCTGGACGCGCTCTTTGAGCGGTATAAGAAGGATTTCCCCCGTCTGGACTTCCTGGTCCACTCCATCGCGTTCGCGGACCGGGAGTGGCTCCAGCCCGGCAAGTTCTGCCACACGCCCCGCAAGGCCTATCTCGACGCGGTCGACATCTCGGCCTTCACCCTCTCGGCCATGGCCGGTCGGGCCAAGGAGCAGATGAGCGCGGGCGGCGGCGGGTCGATCATGGCGATGAGCTACTACGGCTCGGAGAAGGTCGTCCCCGGGTACAACGTGATGGGCGTTGCCAAGGCGGCTTTGGAAGCAACCGGCCGTTACCTGGCCTTCGAGCTGGGCGAGTTCAACATCCGGGTGAACACCATCTCCGGGGGATACCTGAGGACGCTGGCCAGCTCGGCCGTGGGCGGCGTGGACATGATGGACGAGGCCGCCCGGACCAAGGGCCCACTCCGCCGGGGGGTCGAGGGGGCCGATGTGGGCAAGACCGCGGTCTACCTGGCCAGCGACCTGGGCAGCGGCGTGACCGGCGAGAACATCTATGTGGACTGCGGGATGAACATCCTGGGGATCTGAGGACGAGGTCCGGTCAAGCATGAACCCTCTAACCCTCCGAGCGGAGGGTTTTTTGGTGGATGGGCCCTGCGCAGAAATGGTCGCCGCGCAAGGTTTTACGGCTGAGGGATTCACCTTCTTTGTCGAATCGGACCTTTTCTAAGGACTTCGCTGGCATCGATGGTTTTAGGGGGCATATTCCCGGTACGAGCATCGCCCGATATTCGGGCGGTCGCAACCACATGGGAGTGTGCGATGAGAGATGCAAAAATTCTGATGGGAGTCGCGGCTTCGGCCTTGCTCGCCGGCTCGGCTTTGGCCGGGATCGGGAATCCGGGCGAGCCGATGTTCCTGATCGCCGACTCGTACGATGACTACGCGGGGAACCAGGGCGAGAACGGCTGGTTCTACGGGTATTACGACGGTTCGAGCTCCAGTCCCTATACGCCGGGCGATTTCAAGCTCATGAACGCGTGGGATGCGGACAACGAACGCTGGTGGGCGGATAACTCGCCGGGCGGGCCGCTGACGCTGGTTGACGCGGTGTACATGCACCCGTTTATCTCTGTGGACTCAGAGGGCGTCGTGAACGAGCAATGGGCAGTGCGGCGGTGGGTCAGCAACATCGACGGGCCGGTTTCGATCCAGGTGGATATCGGAACCCCTGAGGCTGACCAATCCCCCATTACGGATGGTGTTCGGCTGCATGTCTTTATCGATGGCGTCCGCAAGTCGATCCTGACTCTCCCCGGACAGAGTACGGGCATGCTCCGTCTGGAGTTGTTCGACATGGTCGCGCAGGGTTCGGTGATCGATTTCGCGATCGACCCGGTCGAAAACTCGTTCTTTGACGCGACACGGTTCTCGGCGGTGATCATGAGCACCGTGCCCACGCCCGCCTCTGTGGCGCTGTTCGGCTTCGGGGCGCTGGCGGTCTCCCGTCGCCGCCGATAACCCGGCGTTCTCCAAGGAAAATTACCCGCGCCGGCTGGTCCGGCGCGGGTTTTTATGTCGATATAGATTCTGTGTTCGATCCCGTAACCAACCTGATCTCGACCCAGGCCGCCCGGCGGGCGGCGATGGCCAGGCGTCCGCAGGAACAGCGGACGCGGGAAGCGGAAAAGGGCGGCCGGACCGAAGATTTCGGCGATTCGTACGAGAACGCGGTCGGGCAGGTCGAGCCGACCCCCGAAACGCGCCGACTGGCCGATGCGGACCAGGAAGACGCCCGGGAGGACCGGTTGGCGCGTGATGGCACGCCCAACTCCCGCGGCCAGTCCGATGGGCCTGATGGGCCCGGGCTGGATCTGACCGCCTGATCCGGCGGGCGAGGCCTGGCTCTGGCGCGGTCTGATAACTTCATGATATCTGAGAAATCTTCCTTCTTGGGTTGCCCCCCGGATTTGGCGTGGCATGTTAATGGCAGAGGGTCGGTCCCGTTTACCCGGTATGGGCAGACGGGCTGATTCAGAATGGCCGTCACACGACGCCTTTCGCCAAAGGAGGAAGAAGAATGGATACGACCTGCAAGGTCAGCGCGATCGTTGTGCTCGCATCGCTGGCTGGAAGCGTGATTGCGAACCCGATCCTGATCGCCGACTCGGTGAGCGACTTCTCCGGGGTGCAAGGCCAGAACGGCTGGAGCTACGGCTGGTACAGCTCCGAGAACGTGAACGCGGGTTCCGGCTTCTCGGTGAACATGCCTGGCTTCAACCCTTTCTCGAGCTTTGAGCCGATGACGGGCTGGTGGTCGACGGACCCGAACTCAGCCGCGAGCACGCCGCAGTCCGGGGCGGTGCCCGGCACCTACGCGGTTATCACCGCGGAACTGATGCACCCGCACGCCGCGCTGCCCGGCGCCAACCTGGTCGCCGAGGACCTCTGGGTTTCGCGTCGCTGGGTGAGCAACACGAGCGGGCTGGTGACGCTGGCCGGATCCATCGCGCATCACGACTACGGCGGGTTCATGGTCGGCGACGGCACCGAGACGCACATCCTGATCGACGGCGTCGCCGTGTTCAGTTACGATGTCGCGTTCCAGGACTTCGCCGGGACGAGCTACTCGTTCGATGTGAATATCTCGCAGGGCTCGGTGATCGAGATGATCGTCGGTGCGAAGGATGACCCGCTCTTCGACGCGACCCGGTTCGACATGACCGTCACGCTCGTGCCCGCGCCGGGTGCGCTGGCCCTGATCGGGCTGGGCGGTGTGTTCGCCGGGGGTCGTCGCCGGAAGTAATCAGAAACATCCCGCCCCGGGGTTCTGCTCGGGGCGCATCCCCGGCCCGAACGGGCCGGACCCACCACTGCACGCGTTCACGCGATGATTCGGGGCGTTACTTGCCTCTGAAGAACCGCGTGAACGCGTGTATTGTTGTGCTGCGGCCGACGGCGGCGATGGACTCGGTCAGCGGGATGCCCTTGGGGCAGACCTTGACGCAGTTCTGGGCGTTGCCGCAGTCCGACACGCCGCCGGGGCCCATCATGGCTTCGAGGCGGTCGGCCTTGAGTCGCTTGCCGGTTTCGTGCTCGTTGAAGAGTCTGACCTGGCTGATTGCGGCGGCGCCGATGAACGCGGTGTCCCAGTCCTTGGGGTCCTCTTCCTTGAGGTACTGGGGGCAGGCGTCGAGACAGCAGCCGCAGGACATGCACTCGGACAGGGCGTACCGCGTCTGCTGCTGCTCGGGGGATTCCTTCGGGCCCGGGCCGAGGTTGTAGGTCCCGTCGATGGGGACCCAGGCCTTGACACGCCTGAGGGCCTGGAACATCCGCTCGCGGTCGACCCAGAGGTCGCGGATGACCGGGAACTTGCTCATGGGCTCGAGGGTGAGGGTGTCGCCTTCCTCGGGTGCGTACTCGTCGATGAGGCAGGAGCAGGACTGGCGGACACGACCGTTGATGACCATGGTGCAGGCGCCGCAGACCTCCTCAAGGCAGCCGGAATCCCAGACCACAGGGCTGGTCCTTTGGCCGTCGGTGGTGACGGGGTGGGCGGCGATCCACTTGAGGCAGGAGATGACATTGGAGCCAGGCTCGGTGGGGACCTTGAAGGACTCCCAGCGGTCGGGCTTGCCGGGGCCATCGCAGCGTTTGATCTTGAAGATCACGGTGCGTCCGGCCTTGGCGCGCTTGCGGTTGGCCAGCCGGGTCTCTGCGTCGAAGGCGTGGGCTTGTGCGACACTCATGGCGTGCCTGCCTTTCGTGGTTCTCAGGAAGCGGCGGCCGTCTGGGCCGCGGGCTTGGCGTCGGTCTTCTTGGAATCGGTCTTGCCGTAGGTGCGTGCGCGGGGCTTGACGAGCGGTCCGCGGACGGGGGCGAACTCGATCTCGGAGGATCGGGTGTCGGGGTTGTAGCGGGCGATCGAGGTCTTGTAGAAGCGTTCGTCGTTGCGTTCGGGGAAGTCCTTACGGTAGTGGGCGCCGCGGGACTCCTCGCGGAGCAGGCCGGCCTTGAGCATGGCCTCGGCAAGGATCAGCATGTCGCCGGTGGCGCGGGCGAATGAGAGGGACTGGTTGGTCCAGCCGGCGTTGTCGCCGAGCTCGACCTTCTGGTACCGTTCGCGGAGCTCGGCGACCTTCCTGAGGGCCTGCTCGAGGCGGGCGCCGGTCTTGACGACGGTCGAGGCGGCGGTCATCTCGTCGCCGAGTTCCTTGGCGATCAGGTAGGGGTTGCGGGACTCGTCGCCGGAGTCGTTGGAGGCTGAGGCGACGAGGCGGTCGTGCTTGTCCTGCTCACGCTTGACGAAACGGTCGTACACGCCCTGATCGACGGCGTCGACGCCGGGTGTGTCCGCGTCGCGGATGTAGTTGACGACGGACACGCCGTTGCACAACCCGTCGAAGATGCAGGAGAGCAGGGCGTTGGCGCCCAGGCGGTTGGCCCCGTGGTAGGCGAAGTTGACCTCGCCGAAGGCGTAGAGGCCCTTGATGTTGGACATCATGTTGTTGGGCGCGCCGATCGTCATGCCGTGCCCGGGCTGGGCGTCGACGGGGACGGAGCTGCCGGACTTGTGGCCTGGGCGGGGCTCGCTCGGCTCGTAGTCGCCGGCGGTGTAGGTGGTCCACAGGCCGCCCATGGAATAGTGGACCGCGGGGAAGATCTTCATGGGTGTGAAGCGGGGGTCCTCGCCCACGAACTTCTCGTAGATCTCCATGATGCCGCCGAGCTTGCGGGTGAGGTAATCGGGATCGCGGTGGGTCAGGTCGAGGTAGACCTGGTTCTGGCCGTCGACGCCCATGCCCTCATTGACGCAGATGTCGAAGATCTCGCGGGTGGCGATATCGCGGGGGACGATGTTGCCGTAGGCGGGGTAGCGTTCCTCGAGGAAGTAGTAGCGTTCGCTCTCCGGGATGTCGGCGGGCCTGCGGGTGTCGCCCTTCTTGCGGGGGACCCAGACGCGGCCGCCCTCGCCGCGGGCGGACTCGGACATGAGGCGGAGCTTGTCGGCGCCGGGGATGGCGGTCGGGTGGACCTGGATCATCTCGGGGTTGCCGTACCAGGCGCCCTCCTGGTAGCAGCGGGCGGCGGCGCCGCCGGTGCAGATGACCGAGTTGGTGGACTTGCCGAAGATCAGCCCGTTGCCGCCGGTGGCCATGACGACAGCGGCGCCGCGGAAGGCGCGGATCTGCATGGTCCGCATGTCCTGGGCGACGATGCCGACACAGCGCTTCTCGTCGCCCTCGCCCTCGGTGACGGGCCAGAGGAACTCCCAGAACTCGTACTTGCGGACCTTGCCCTCGGACTCGTAGCGCCGGGTCTGCTCGTCGAGGGCGTAGAGGAGTTGCTGGCCGGTGGTGGCGCCGGAGAAGTGGGTGCGCTTGAACAGCGAGCCGCCGAAGAGGCGCAGGTCGCGGAAGCCCTCGGCGGTGCGGTTGAACGGCACGCCCATGCGGTCGAGCAGGTCGATGATCTTGGGGGCCCAGTTGGCCATCTCCAGGACGGGGTGCTGATCGGCGAGGAAGTCGCCGCCGTAGACCGTCTCGTCGAAGTGCTCGTACTCTGAATAGCCCTGCTGGCGTGCGACCTCGTTGCAGGCGTTGATGCCGCCCTGGGCGCACACGGAGTGGGAGCGTTTGACGGGGACCATGCTGAACAGGTCCACAGGGACACCCGACTCGGCGATGCGGACCGACGCGGCCAGACCGGCCAGCCCGCCCCCGACCACGATCACACGCTGTTCTGCCATCACGAACCTCGATTCACTGTGGATTCGTCCTGCCAAACAGGACCGATTCGGGTCCTGCCGGATGTTCGTCGTTCAGGGTTGTGGGATGCCGTCCGGCCTGGGGGTGTGGGCCGCTTGCGGGTCCGCGATTGCCGGCGCGGCGTATGTGCCGGCCTGGAGGGACTCCTCGACGGCTCGGGCGTCGTCGTGGTCTCCAATGAACACGGCCCCTAGCGCGGACCAGGCGGCCAGCATCAGGCCGACGCCCATCGCGAAGCAGACATAGCCCCACCGCTTCTGGGCCTGCTCAGAGATGGTGATGCCCCAGGTGATCGCGGCGGTCCACAGGCCGTTGGCGAAGTGGAAGACGAGGAGGGAGACACCGATGAAGTAGCCGAGCGAGACGATCAGGCCGGCGGTGGTCCAGCCCTCCGGGGAACCCTGCACGGCGGCGATGAGGGTGGAGGCGCTGTAGTCGTGGGACCACTTGGTGCCGCTGGGAACCAGGAAGGTCCACCCCCAGCGGAGCGTGGCCACATGGTAGAAGATGAAGAGGATGCCGATGTAGCCGGACCAGCGCTGGAGGGTGTAGCGCCAGTTGTCGCGGTAGGCGTAGTTGGCGTTGTTGGGCTTGCCGGTGAAGGCGTAGATGAACCCAAGCCCGGCGTGGAAGGCGATCGAGACCCAGAGGGTGATCTCGATCAGGAGCAGGTGGGGCACCTGCGTGTTGATCCAGTCGACTTCCTTCTGGAAGTAGGCGTAACCGCCCTCCTGCAGGCCCATGCCCTCGCCCTTTTCGCGGAGACCGAACTTGCCCCAGGCGAGGGACGAGTTGGTAACGAGGTGGGCGATCAGGAACACGCCGATGGGCACGATGCCCGTGAGCGAGTGGAGGCGGCGGAGAAGGAAGTGGTGCTTGTCGAGGAACCCTTGGCGGTCGCTCACGGTCTGGACTCCGGGTGCCGGGAGAAGAAGGGGCGGGAGACGGTCGAACGGACGGAACGGTCTATCGGCTTTCGGGGGGTCATCCCGGCATCGGGCCGGGGCTGAATCCTCTGGAAACCTGCTCGGCGGTGATCTTTCCCTCGGCCTGGGCCTTCATCACGGCCTCGTGGACCTCGACATAGATCATGCGGATCTCGTTGAGGGTGCCCTGGAGGAGCGCGTTCTCCTCTTCAGAGAGGTTGCCCTTGGTCTTCTCTTCGATGACACCGATGAGATCGATTTGCATCTTGGCGATGTCGAGCGCGATCACGCCGCGTCCGGACTGATCCGGGATCTGGCCCAGATACATGAGGGCCTGGGAGGCGAGCAGCGAGACAAGGTGCTCGAAGGAAGGCTTTTCGGGCATGTCGCCGGCGGGGTCCGAGGGCTTCTTGGCAGCCTCGGTCTGGGCGAGTTTTTCTTTCTCAGCCCGGGCTGCCGACTTCCAGTCGTCATCGACGATAATCTTAGGTTGATTGGCGTCCGCCACGGCGGGCCTCCTCGGTTGGGGTGAAACAGGTCATGGTAGGCCGAAATTTGGGTCCGAAACGGGCCGCGACGGAAGGAAGCACGATGCGAGCACGACAGACCGCGTTGATCCTGGCTGCGGGGGGTGTGCTCGGGCTGTCCGGCTGCGCGGGGCCTGGGGGGTCGGGCTCGTCGGGCCGGGGCGGGATGGAGCCGGTGCGGCCGGAGGCGTTCGCCCGGGAAACCGGCGGGGCCGAAACCGCGATCGAACCGGGGGCCGGCGTGGCACGCGAAACGACGCCCCGCGCGGGGGCGCCGGGCGGGGCGAGCGTGGCCGTGCCGGGCCGCACACCGATGACCGATCCGATGCGCGCGTTCGGGGCCGAGCCGGTGGTGGTTCGCAGCACGGCCCCGCGTGCGGCCGAGCCAGCGCCCGCACGGGTGGATCGGCGCTCGCTCGAACTGATCGATGCGAAGGTGGGCGACATCAACGGGCGGCCGATCTATGTGAGCAGCTTCTTCGCGCCGATCGAGGCGCGGCTGATGGCGGAGGCCGAGCGGCTGGACCGGAACGCGTGGCGTCGGCTGGCGGTGGAAGAGATCATCATGCCGCGGCTGGACGGGATCATCGCGGACGAGCTGCTGCGGGCCGAGGCGTTGGCGAGCCTGACGCCGCAGCAGCGCCAGGGCCTGCGCTCGTTCCTGACAGGGTTCCGGCGGGACCTGCTCAGCGAGAACCTCGGTTCGGAGCAGCTGGCCCGCCGGCGGCTGGAGACCGAGTCCGGGCGGACCCTGGACGATGCGTTGCGCGAGAAGGAAGAGGACACGCTGATCCGGCTGACGCTGTTCCAGCAGATCAACCGGCGGATCAATGTGTCGTGGCGGGACATCCGCCAGCGGTATGAGCGGGACCAGAATGTTTTCAACCCACCTCCTACGGCGATCTTCCGGATGATCCGCGTGCCGACGCAGAACACCGAGGCGGTCGAGCGGATCGGCGGGCGGCTGGCGGCCGACCCATTCGGCGAGGTCGCGGCCGACCCGGGCAACAACTTCCGGACCGAGGAGGGCGGGCTGGTCGAGGCCCGGTTCGAGGGCCCGTTCGAGCAAGGCGAGTTCTTCGGGGCCGCGGCCCTGAACGAGCGGGCCCGGACGCTCTCGACGGGGGGCGTGGTCGGGCCGTTCGAGCTCGGTTCGAGCACCTATTGGCTGCACCTGGAGGAGATCGAGCGGCAATCGGTCTCGCTGTACGACGCGCAGCTGCGGATCAATCAGGAGCTGACGCTGGAGCGCCGGCGGCATGAGCAGCGGGCCTATCTGGACCGGCTGATCGAACGGGCGCGGGTGAGCAACCGGGACGAGATGCTCCTGCGGCTGTTGCAGATCGCCGAGGAACGCTACGGGCCGCGGGGATGAGGCTCTGGCCGGGCCCGCGGGAGGACCAGCGAGGGATCTGGAAGCGCGGCGAGCGGGCGGCGGCGCGGGCGATGCGTCGGGCGGGCTGCCGCGTGATCGCGCGGAACCTCGTGCTGGGACCGGGGGAGATCGACCTGCTGTGCCTGGAGCGGAAGACCGGTGCGTTCGTCGTGGTCGAGGTGAAGGCGCGGATCGATCGTGGGGACGGGCGCCGGCCGGAGGACGCGATCACCGCGGCCAAGAAGCGGAAGCTGGTTCAGCTCGCGCGGGCGCTCCAGCGGGACGGGCGGGTGCGTGGCAAGCCGATCCGGATCGATGTGGTGGCGGTGGTGTTTGCGTCGGGACGGCGGCGGGCGGTCGAGGTGCGGCGGTTTGAGGGGGCGGTGCGGGACGAGTCGGGGATGGGGCGGGCGGGCACGAAGTGACCGGGCAGGAATGCGACGGGGGTCGCTCGCAACGGAGTGGTTCATCGCTCGGCTGCTGGGAGGGCCGTGTCTGATGCGACGCGGTCACGGTCCGATTGCTTCGTGCGCGGGCTGCTTTGGCGTCAGGCGGTGCGGCCCGTGAGGGCCAGCCGGTCCGCGCTGGTGATCTCGACCTCGACGATCGAGCCGAGCATCCGCTTGGCCTTGGCGCTAGGAACCTCGAAGAAGACGATCAGGTCCGTGTCGGTGCGGCCGGAGAGTTGAACGGTCTCGTCGGTGTCGGGCAGTTCGAGGGTCGCGGCGGCGGCCGGGTCGCGGCCCCCCACCGTGATGCCGACCATGCCCGAACCGGGCTTGACATCGGCGCCGCGTTTTTTCATCTCGGCGCGGCTCACGCCCTCGACCAGCACCTCGAATCGCCGGCCGATCTGCTCGCGGCTGATCGAATCGGAGATCTCGCTCTGCAGGGCGAGGAGTTCGTTGTTGCGGCGGCGCTTGACGGCGTCGGGGATGTCGTCGGGGATGCGGTCGTAGGCGACCGTGCCGGGGCGGGGGGAGTACTTGAAGATGAACTGGTTCTTGCAGCGTGAGCGGACCAGCATGTCCTTGGTGGCCTGGTGGTCTTCCTCGGTCTCGGTGGGGAAGCCGACGATGACATCGCCGGAGAGCATCAGGGGGCGGCCGATCTCGGGCTTGTCGAGGATGCTGCGGGCGCGGGCGACGAACTCGTCGTACTCGGCGATGGTGTAGCCGCGGTTCATCATCTTGAGGATGCGGTCCGAGCCGGACTGGGCCGGGACATGCAGGTAGCGGCACAGGCGGGGGTGGTCGCGGATGACCTCGAGCACATCGTCGCCGAAGTCGCGGGGGTAGCTGGTCACGAAGCGGAGGCGCTGGATCGCGGGGACCTCGTCGTGGATGCGCCGCAGCAGGTCGGCGAAGGTGGTGGTGTTGGCCCCGGCGAAGGCGTCGCGGTGGTGGCTGCCCTTGTAGGTCCGGCCCTTCTGGGGCTGGGTGACGCCGTCGACGACGACGGCCGCGCCGTGCTCGAAGCGGTAGTGGTTGACGGTCTGGCCGAGCAGGGTGATCTCGATCACGCCGGCGTCGGCGAGTTTCTTGCACTCGTCGATGATGTGCTCGGGAGGTCGGTGGATCTCGGCGCCGCGGGTGTGGGGCACGACGCAGTAGGTGCAGAACTTGTTGCAGCCGCGGGTGATGCGGACATAGGCCGAGCGCTTGGCGTCGTCGTCGGTCGGGGACACCGCCCGGGCCAGGTCGAGCATCTCCAGGTCGTCACCGGCGGCGGCCAGCGTCGAGGACCGGCGCGAGGCCGATCCCTGCAGGGCCGAGACACGGGCGGAGCGGAGGTCGGCCGACGCCGGCCCGTCGGCCAGGAACGACGCGCGGGTGCGGACGGCGTTGTCGAGCAGGGCGGGGAGCTTGTCGAGTTCGGCCGGGCCGCACATGAGGTCCACGACCGGCATGCGTTTCATCAGGTCCGTGCCGTCGCGCTCGGCCATGCAGCCGAGGACCCCCACGACCAGGCCGGGGCGGCCGGCCTTCTCGGCCTTGAGGGCTCCCAGGCGGGACCAGACCTTCTGCTCGGCCCGCTCGCGGACGGAGCAGGTGTTGTAGAGCACGATGTCGGCCTGGTCCGAATCGGTGGTGAACGAGTAGCCCAGAGACGCGAGCTGGCCGGCGACCAGCTCGGAGTCCAGCTCGTTCATCTGGCAGCCGAAGGTTTCGAGATAGACGCGCTTGGGGGCCATGCGGCGATTGTAGGGGTCGGCGGGGCCGTGATTACGGGCAGCCGGCGTTGTAGAGGGCCATGTACTCGCTGACATCGAAGAAGTTGAATACCCCGTCGCCGTTGATGTCGGCCCGGGGGTCTTCCTTGGCGTACAGGGCGAGGAAGGCGGCCACATCGAAGAAGTTGAGCACGCCGAAGGGCTCGGCGAAGTCCGGGATGCAGGCCGACGCGACCGCGCCGGAGAGGCGGAGGATCAGGTCCGTCCCCTCGCCGGGCTGGGTGAACAGGGCGCGGTCGTTGAAGGCGCGGAAGGTGTAGACCGCCTCGAACTCGCCGATCTCGGCGTCGGAAAGCGTGGCGAAGAAGGTCTCCCCGGTTCCGGCGGGCAGGGCGGCCACCGGGTCGAACGCGACGGACAGGGCGCCGGTGTCGCCGGTCGCGGTGATCAGTTCGATGTCCATCGGCGCGGCGGTCGGGCCGGGGGCGATGTTGAAGAAATCGAACGCGGTGACGGCGTCGCCGCTGCCCGGCTCGATCGGGCCGAGGTCCAGCAGCAGTTCGTCGAGGGTTTCGTTCTGGTCGAAGGACGCGACGGCGGGGTCGTAGACCGCCAGCTCGACGAGGATGGTGTCATCCGCGTCGTTGGCGCCCATGCCGGGCCCTGCCTGGGTGGTCAGGTCCAGATTGCTGATGATGACCTGCTCGGCGAAGAGGCCCGACTGATCGGTCGCCCCCGGGGCGGGGGTGAGCAACAGCGTGCGCGTGGTGTCCGTGTCGCCGATCGGGAAGGCGTTGTGCCGGCCCGTGATCGACGATTCGACGCCGGATGTGGTCGTCACGCGGTAGTAGGTGCCCGCCTGACCGGACTTGTTGAGCGTCACAGGGATCTGGCCGAGCGCCGTGCCGGTCAGGGTGTTGAGCGTGACCGAGACGGAGGAGGAGCCGTCGGCCTCGGGCGCGTCGCCCACGAACAGGGTCGAGTCGTTGGCCTGGTCGACATAGAGCGACCAGACGACCTCCGGCAGGTCAACGAACGCGTTGCGGTTGTTGGTGAAGTACAGCGGGTTCATGGCGGGACTGAACACCGCGTGGTTGCGCCGGATCTCGAACTCATCGGGCGGGTCGAGGTAGTGCCAGGCGATCATCGACGCGAGTTCACCCATCTGGAAACCGACCGGAAAAGTGTTGACGAGGGAGAGGCCGAGTTCGGCGCCCCACCGGACATCCGAATAGAACAGGGCCCGGGCGGCATCGCCCTTGTCGTCATCACCGGGGAACCAGTAGCTGCCGAGGCTGCCGAACTGGCCGGTGGTCTCGGCGAAGCCGAAGGGCTTGTTGCCGCGCGAGCTGTTGATGGAGGGGTTGATCGGGCGGAGGGCGTGGTGGTCGCCGAGGTTGCCCCGGGTGTTGTTGTTGGCGGTCCCGGGCTGGCGCGACTGGGGCCAGACATGCTCTCGGTTCCAAGTCCCGCCCTGGTCCCAGGTGGCGGGGACCGAGGCGCGGTTGAAGATCAGCAGGATGTTCCCGGGCACATCGGGGTCCGCGTCGGTGATGGCGGCGGCGAAGCGGAACTCGCCGTACTGACGCTGGATGTGGCCGGCGCTCATCGCGGCCCGGAGCTGTTCGCGGAGGACCTCGCCGGTGCCGGTGACGCTGTTGTAATAGTTCGGCGGCGGGGCGTAGGGGCCTTCGTCAGCGGAGGCCGTCGTCAGCAGCAGCGCCGTGGCGAACATGCCGGTGGCAAGGGTGCACGCGGGGCGGGGCATGGATTCTCTCCCTCGGATCAGCGGTCGGGGTCTGGACTCAGTATCCATGCTAGACCCCATTCCCGCAAGGGTTTGCGCTGTACGGGCTGGGTTCTTGCCCGATTTTCCGGTCTTCCGACCACCGCGCCGGGATTCCCTAAACTGACAGCCTGTGAGCCGACTCGAAGACATCCGGGCCTGGTACGCGGAGCTGTCGCTGGCGACGAAGTGCCTGCTGCTGTTCGGCGGGGCGTCGGCGGGGATCATCGCGATCGCCCTGTCCTTGCCGCTGCTGCGGATGAACAGCCTCGTCGACGCGCCCGAGCTGGCCGTGGCCCGGACGGTGTACGCGTCCTGGGTCCGTGTCGAGGGGGACGCGGCCCCCGCCTCGCTGGCCGGGGCCAGCATCCGGTCGATCCCGATCGAGGCCGCGCGGGCCGAGTCCGAGAACTCCCGGTTCCTGCGCCGGGCCCTGCGCCAGCTCGACCCGACCGAGGAATCCAGGGGCACGGCGACGATCGAGTACTTCGACGCGGACTGGTCCGGCTGGACCCGGGTGCACCGGTACGCCCGGGCGCGACGGGGTTCGGACGGCGTGGTGCGGGATGTGGTGGTGATCGAGCGCCGGGCCGACGGCGCGGCGAGAAACCTGCTGATCAACTTCCTGTATGTGCTCGCCGCGGGATCGGTGGTCCTGGCGGTGGCGCTGGTGGTGTTCGCCGCGCTGACCAGCCGGCTGATCCTCCGGCCCGTGCTGAGCCTGCAGCGGACGGCCGAGCGGGTGCGCGAGGGCCACCTGGACACGCGCTCGCACATCGACACCGGGGACGAGTTCGAGGAGCTGGCTGAGACGATCAACCTGATGCTCGCCGAGCTGCAGCGGCAGCAGGACCAGCTCCGGTCGGCGAATGTGGCGTTGGACTCGCGCCTGACTGAGCTGACCGAAGCGAACACCGCGCTGTTCGAATCGGCTCGGCTCAAGGGCGAGTTCCTGGCCAGCGTCTCGCATGAGTTGCGCACGCCGCTGAACGCGATCATCGGGTTCGCCGAGCTGCTGCTGGAGATCGCGCGGTCGGACATCGCGACCTCGGGCGAGGGCAGGCCGATCGTCCCGGGGCCGGACGCGCTGGCCAAGCGGGAGCGGTATCTCGTGAACATCGTCAGCGCGGGACGCACGCTGCTGGAAATGATCGAGTCGCTGCTCGAGATGGCCAAGATCGAGGCGGGACGCGTGGAGATCCGGCCGGGCGTGGTGCAGGTGTCGGACGCGTGCCAGGCGCTGGTCGGGCTGATCCACCCGCTGGCGCGAAAGAAGGAGGTCGAGGTGACGCTCGACCTGCCGGCCGAGCCGCCGGTGATCGAGACCGATCCCAAGAAGCTGAACCAGATCGTGTTCAACCTGCTCTCGAACGCGGTCAAGTTCTCCGGCGGGCAGGAGCTGGGACGCCCGGGGAAGGTCATCCTGCGAATCGAGCGGCTTTCCGGCGGGGACGATGACGACCGGGTGCGCGTGTCGGTGATCGACAACGGGCCGGGCATCGCGCCGGAGGATCAGAAGCGGATCTTCGACAAGTTCCAGCAGGTGGACAGCTCGCACACCCGCGCCCACGCGGGGACCGGGCTCGGCCTGGCGATCGTGGCGGAGCTGACGCGGCTGCTGCAGGGCGAGGTGCAGCTCGAATCGGAACTCGGGCAGGGATCGATGTTCTCGGTGATCCTGCCGATGCGGCTGGACATGCAGGCCGTCGAGGAGGCCAAGCTGGAGGCGAAGTTCCGCGGCTCGCTGGCGCCGTCGCTGCGGGAGCCGGCACGCCACGCCGATGAGCCGGGGACGCGGGGGGGGCGGGGGGCGGGGGGGGCCTAATCCCGGCCGAAGCGTTCCCGGGCGCGGCGTTTGGCGGCTTGCAGGCCGGACTCGTCGGTCGCCGCGTCGCCCTCGGCGTCCTGGGACGGCGGGGACCCCTCGGGCGGGGGCTGCGACCTGGACTGCGCGGCCGCGGCCCGGGCCCGGGCCTCGGCGATCAGGCGTTCGGTCCGCTCGCGTTCGAGCCGGCGTCGGTCGGCGTCGGTGTCGTGCTCGATGACGGGGCCGGCGGGTCTGGCGGCGCGGCCGGCGCGGAGCACGCCGAGGGAGGACCCCTCGGGCTGGCGGGTGACCGCGATGGTGTCCTCGCGCGCGGATTCGACCCAGCGGTCCCAGGCCAGGCGGCGCATGGCGACATCCAGCAGGAAGAGCACGAACGCCGCGCCCAGCAGCGTCGGCCAGAGCGCGCTGCGGAGGACGCGCGGGTTCTCGAAGCGGGCGAAGAGGTCGTCGGGGTTGTTCCAGTCGAGCACGCGGCCGCCGGTGCGTGCGGCCAGGCGGGCCAGGCCGGCCTCGTCGCTGGTGAGGAACTGGTCCTCGGCGTTGGTCCGCAGCGAGACGCCGGAGATGGCCGGGGGCAGGGCGCGGTCGGCCGAGACGGCGCGGGCGGCCCCGACGATCACGCCTCCGGGGAGGCTGCGGGCCGTGCCCTCGTAGCGCCCGGGGCCGGTCTGGCGGAGTTCGACCTCGCGCGAGCCGCCCTCGGGCAGGTAGAGGTTGACGGTGACGCGCATGCCGTCGAGCGGTTCGCCCGATTCGCCCTGCGCCTCGTAGACCAGTTCGGCGGTGTCGCCGCGTGCGACCATGCGCAGCTCGCCCGGGGTGTCGTCGATGGCGCGGGCGGTCCATGCGCTCAGGTTGGTCCAGAACCGGGAGAAGCCCGGCGTGCCGACCCAGTTGGAGGCCCAGTCGTCGGCGTCGGTGGTGACGGCGGCGACGCGGCCCAGCTCGACCGGCCAGTACGCCACGACGGGCTCGTCTTCGGGCGTGACGAGCGGCGTGGCGGCACGATCACGCCGGGTGGCGAGCACCAGGCCGCCCAGGGCGGGCGGCTGGCCGACGCCGGTCATCGCCGGGGCGTCCGGGTCGAGAACCACGGGGTTGAAGGGGATCTCGCGCACCGCCGGCTCGCGGTTGACGCGGATGGCGCGGATGAAGACCTGGGGGAGCACGGCGGGATTCAGGACGCGGTAGAAGATGCCGCCGCCCTCCTCGGCCACGGTGCGGAGCATGTCCACATCGGCGTCGTCGCCGACGGCGATGCTGGAGACCTTCACGCCATCGGCGAGCAGGGTGCGGGACAGGCCGGGCATGCGTTCGGGGTGGAGGCTGATGCCGTCGCTGAGGACGATGACATGCTTGGAGCGGGCCTCGACGCCGCGCATCTGCTCGATGGCGAGTTCGAGGGCGATGGACAGATGGGTGCCCCCGGTGGCGTTGATGCCCAGCACGCGGTTCTTGATCTGCTCGGGGTTGTCGTTGGGGCCGAGGGGCACGATGAGTTCGGTGAAGTGCGAGAAGGCGATCACGCCGACCAGGTCGCTGGGGTCGAGCGTGTCGATGGCGCCGGCGATGGCCCGGTTGGCGATCTCCTGCTGGGACTGCGAGGAACCGAGCACCGGCCGGCTCATGGAGCCGGAACGGTCGAGCACGAAGAGCACGGCGGCCTCGGCGGTGGTGACGCGGTCGGGGATCTCGAGGCGGATGGGGAGGGCGTCCTCCATGGCCGAGCCGCGCCAGCCGCCCGCGGTCAGGGCCGTGCGTCCGCCGACGAAGATCACGCCGCCGCCGAAATCCCGGGCGTAGGCGTCGAGGCGCTGGTCGGAACCGGCGGGGAGCGCGTCGACCGGGACATTCTCGAGCACGACCAGGTCAAAGCCCTCCAGGGCGAGCAGGTCGGACGGGAAGGCCGAGGGGGTGGTGACCTCGACCTCGCGGCCGGCGGCACGGAGGGTGCGGGCCAGCGTGCCGTGGTCGGCTCGCCCGGAGCCGTCGACGAGCAGCACCGCGCCCGGAGCGCGGGTGATGGTGAAGGCGGAGGCCCGGTTGTTGGCCAGCGAGGTGTCACCGAACAGGACCGTGCGCCCGCCCTCGGTGGCCCGGTCGGGCTCGTATACGACCTCGTATCGGTGCAGGCGTCCGTCGGGCAGGATGAACCGCACGGGCACGACATGCCGGCCGCCCTCGTCGGTCTCAAAGCGGATGCCGTCGCCGGGCTCGCCGGGGGTCAGATCGATGGGGCGTCCGTCGCGGAGAACCGTCAGCACGCCCCGGGCCGGGCCGGTGGACCGGAGCACCACACGGCCCTGGACTTCCGCGCCGGACGCGGCCCGGGCGGGCAGGTCGAAGGACTCGACGATCGTCTCCCGGTCGACGGTGTACGAAATGGGCGCGACATCGACGGGCACATCGACGGTGATGTCATCCAGCGAGCCGCGGGTGGTGCGCCCGTCGGAGATGAGCACGATCCGGCCTTCGGCGTCGGAGGGCAGCAGGGAGCGGGCCAGCCGCATGGCCGCCGGGATGTCCGTGCCGTCGGCGGGGTTGTGCGAGATGGGGCGGGCCAGGGGGTCGTCAATGCCGGGCGTGGCCAGGGCGGTGACATGGCCGTCGAAGACGACCAGGCCGAAGGGGTCGTCCGGGCGCCGGTCGGCCGAGGCGCGGGCGAGCAGATCCCAGGATGCTTCCTGGGCCGTCAGCGGGCGGCCGTCGGCATCGAGCCCGAAGTCCGCGAACGAGCGGACCGAGCCGGAGATGTCGACCGCCGCGACCACGGCGACCCGGTCGGTGCGCCGGTCGGCGTGCAGGCCGGCCAGCGCCAAAGCGCAGGCGAGCGCCAGCAGGACCCGCGCGCCGACCGCGGGCACGCGGCGCATGGCCGGAACCGCCCGCATCCACCGCCATCCCACCGCCGCGCACGCGACGCCGATCAGCACCAGCAGCAGCCACCGCGGATCATCGAGCGACCAGTTCACGGGCTCGCGTCCCTGCCCTGGGGCGCGACCGAGCCGGAGCCCATCTCCTCGGCGCGACTGCTGACGCGCTCGAAGACCCGCTGCACGAGGTCGCGCCGGTGCCGCGGGACCTGCTGGTTCTCGACGGCGTCCCGGGCGCGGCTGGCGGCCCGGCGGAGTTCGGTCGCGGCGGCCTGGCGTTCGGCGGCGGGCAGCTCCGTGCGGTCCGGATCGAACCATTCCCCCACCACCCGCGAGGCTGCCTCCGGATCGGGCGCGCCCGAGGCGTCGACCGGTTCGAACTGGGTCGGGCGATCGTCCGGGGCTGACTCGGCGACCTGTGTTTCGCCCTCGCCCGGCCCGCCGGGCATCTCGTCCGACGGATCGATCAGATCCCGGGCGCGCTGGCGGAGGCTTTCCGCCACGCGTCGGTTCTGATCGCGGGCCTGGCGTTGTTCCTGCATGTCGCGCAGGGTTCGCTCGAGCGAACCGGGCCGGGGCTCGCCGTCCTGCTCGCCTGCGGCGTCGCCGGGCTGCTCCTGCCCGGTCTGTTCCTCCCCGGGTTGCTCTTCGCCGGGCTGCGGTTCGCCAACTTGTTCTTCGCCTGGTTGGGGATCACCTGGCTGAGGATCGCCCGACGGGTCCTGCCCGGGCTGATCCGGGTCGGGCTGGTCGGCGGGGTCATCCTGACCCGGCTGGGGCTGCGGTTCCGGCTGGGACTCATCGGGCTGATCGCCGGGCTGCGGCTGAGGCTCGTCGCCCTCCTGCGTGGGGTCGGGGCTGGGCTGCTCTTCCATGCCCTCGCGCAGTTCGCGGGCACGCTCGCGGAGGGCTTCGGACATCGAGCGTGACGGGTCGCGCTCGCCGCTGGGTTGTTCGCGTCCGGGCTGATCGGCGGCGTCGGGCTCACCGGGCTGGTCGCCCGGCTGGTCGCCGGGTTGGTCGCCGGGTTGGTCGCCGGGTTGGTCACCGGGTTGGTCACCGGGCTGGTCACTCGGTTCCGTGCTGTCCTGTTCGCCCGGTTCGCCCGGTCCTTCTCCGGTCTGGTCGCCCGGCTGATCACTCGGCTGGTCGCTCGGGTCCTGCCCGGGCTCCTCGGCCTGGGGATCATCGCCCGGCTGGGTTTCGGGCTGATCGGCGGGCGTGTCAGGAGTCGTCGCGGGATCCTCGGTCGGGGTGTCGGGCTGATCCGCGGGATCGCTGGGTTGCGCCGGGTCCGGTGCGTCGGTGGGATCCGCCTCGGCCGGATCGGCGGGATCAACCGGGTCTGCCGGGTCGGTCGGGTCAGAAGGCGCGGGCTGATCCGGGCCCGCATCCGGTGTCGGGGGGGACGGGGGGGTGTCGTCCTCGGGCTCGAGCATCGAGGCGAGGTCTTCGAGCGCATCGGACAGGGCCCGGCGCTCGTCCTCGGACAGGGTCGGTGCGGTCTGCTCGATCTCGCGGGCGATCTGCTCGGCGCGGAGCAGGTCGTTGCGGGCCAGCGCGTCGGCGAGGCGTTCAGAGAGTTCGCTGCCCCGGTTCCGCTCGCGCGGCTCGAAGGAGGCGGCCCGGTCGCGCAGTTCCTGCTCCCGCCGGGCGGACAGCTCGCTCTGTCGCTCCAGTTCCTCGGCGGCCCGGTCCAGGGCGGCGGCGGTCCGTGCCGGGGCGTCCTCATCGGCTTCGCCGCGCCGGAGTTCCTCTTCGAGCGCTTCGAGTTCGGCCTTGGCACGCGACCACGACTCCGGCTCGGGCAGTGCCGACTCGTCGACCCCGTCCGTGTCGGCCTTGGCGGTGGAGACCTGCTCAGCGGCACGCTGTGCGACGGGGGAAACCTCGGCACGCGGCGCGGTGTCGCGACGCTCGATCTGCGGGACGAATATCCCCGCGAGCACGCAGGCCCCCGCCGCCCCGATCGCCCACCACCAGCCGTCGAAACGGGGCGGGGCCACCGCACGAGCCGGGTCGACGGTGGACGCAACGGCCTCGCCGCGCTTGCGGGCCATCGCGACGAAGACCGGCTCGCCCGTGCGGTCGGTGATCTCCAGCGCGGTGCGGAGGGCGCCCTCGGTGTGGTTGGCCCGATCGACCTCGCCCGCGGCGTGGGCCAGCGACCACCGGCGCGCGAGCACATACACGCCCGTGCCGAGCAGGGCCGCGACCGCAAGACCAAGAGGAACCCCCCACCACCACGATGCGCCAAGCCAAAGCCGCAGCGCCACCACGACCGGGACGCCGAATCCCAGCGCGGCCGTCGCCGACCAGCCCGCCAGCGTCAGCAGGCGGTTGCGGGCGTCCAGGGATCGTGCCGCGGATGCGACGCGGGCCACGGACCCGGCGGGGGATCGTCCGGATGGGTTTCTGATGGCCATCACACCAATGGTACAAGCCGGGCGGGCCCGGGGTTCGCCGGGTGTTCGGAGCGGCCCCGGACTACGCTGTGCCATGCCCGAAACCCCCACCATTGAGGATGTGCTCGCCGTGCTCGCCGGCGGAGGAACGCTGAGCGAATCGGACAGTGAGTTCGCCTTCGGACGCCTGCTGGCTGGGGAGATGGACCCCGCCCAGATCGGGGCGTTGCTGGCGATGCTGCAGGTACGGGGCGTGACGCCGGACGAGCTGACCGGAGCGGCGCGGGTGATGCGGTCCAAGGTTCAGCGGGTGCCGTACGAGCCGCCCGCGGGCACGGTGATCGTCGACACCTGCGGCACGGGCGGGGCGCCGAAGACCTTCAATGTTTCGACCGCCGCCGCGTTCGTCATCGCCGGGGCGACGCCCGAGCCGGGGTCCGGCGTGAGCCGGGTGGTGGTCGCCAAACACGGCAACCGCTCCAGGACCAGGCGCGGCTCGGCCGAGGTGCTCGCCAAGCTCGAAGTGAACATCGACGCCGACGACCATGTTCAGGCGGAGTGCCTGCACGAGGCCGGGGTGTGCTTCTGCTTTGCGATCCGTCACCACCCGGCGATGAAGCACGCGGCGCCGGTGCGCCGGGCGCTGGGGTTCCCGACCGCGTTCAACCTGCTCGGCCCGCTGACGAACCCGGCGGGGGCGGACCGCCAGCTCATCGGCGTGTACCGGCCCGAGTTCGTCGGGCTGGTGTCCGAGACGCTGCGCCGGCTCGGCGCGACGCACGCGATGGTGGTTCACTCCGATGACGGCCTGGACGAGCTGACCGTGACCGCGCCGTGCACCGCGGCGATCATCCGATCGGGCGAGGTCGAGGAGTCGCGGATCGATCCGGCCAAACTCGGCTTCAAGCCCGCGTCGGTCGAGGATGTGCGTGCCGATGATGAATCGCACGCCGCGGAGATGGTCCGCGCGGTGCTCGATGGGGATGAGGGGCCTGCGACGGACATGGTGCTGCTGACCAGCGCGGCGGCTCTGGTCGTGGCGGGGGCGGCGGGATCGATCGAGGCGGGGATCGAGCTGGCGCGGGAATCGATCCGGTCCGGACGGGCGGCGGAGACCCTACGGACGCTGGTCCGTGTCAGCAGCCGGTGATGCGCTTCGCTCGGCGTCGAGCCGCCGGACGATCTCGCCGGGCGCGTGCGACCAGCGGATCTTGAGCACATCGTTGCGGGTAACCAGCACCGAGAGGGTTTGGTCCGAGTCGGTCGGGTCGGCGGCGATCATCAGCACGGCGTCGAGATCGCTTCCCTCCAGCCAGTCGCGAACACTCTGGTGCATCGTGTCAGAGTCGATCGGGCGGGCGCCGCGGTCGCGTCGCAGCAGGGCGAGCGTGTCGATGACGCCGTCGTCCTGGTCGGGCAGGAGATCGCCGATCAGGGTGGCGCCCTGGTCGGCGATGCGGGTCAGGCCGGCGCGCAGCTCGGTCAAGCGCGGTTCGCCGACCGGCACGGGCAGCTCGGAGACGACCAGGATCCGCGCATCGATCGTCGGCAGGGGGGCCTCGGGCAGGGCGGCCACGCCGGGGGCCGGGGGCGCGGAGATCGGGGCGACCGGCGCCGGACGCTGGGAAGAGGTCATGACCGAGCCGACCACGACCGACAATGCGATGAAGACCGCGATGCCCAGAAAGCCCGCGAACACCACGCCGCCGCCGGGCGAGTTGGTGTAGGCGGGCTTGACGCCGCGCCGTGCGGCGATCCGGTTCTGCGCGTCGAAGCGGCGTTTGCGGGCGCGGGCCCGGGCCTCGCGGACCTGGTCGGCCGCGGAGCGGCGCTGGTCGGCGGGTGTCAGCGGGCGCCCCGCCGGCCCGGGCGCGGGGGGGCCGGGGGTCACCGCGGCGCGGGCGGCGGGGCCCAGGGGCGGGGTGTGTAGGTCGGCCCCCCCCCCCCTGACACGGATCGCCGGTCGCACCTTCGGGCGCTGGGCCGCGGGCCGGGGCGGCACCGGGGTGGCGCGGACCGGGTCGGGGCGGCGCGGCCCCGAGGGGACAGGGGGAACTGGGGGGATGGCGCTGAAATCGTCGAATGGGTCCGGCTCGGGCATCGGCTCGGGCGTGCGGCCGCCGACGGAGGGCAGGTCCACCGGCTTGAGCTTGAACGGGTCGGCCGCCTGGAGCACGACCCGAAGGTCGGCGAGCATCTCCGACGCGTTGGCGTACCGCCTGTCGTAGTCGGTCATGGCCCGGCGCACGATCCAGCGCAGGGCCTCGGGGCAGCGTTTCGTGATCTGGCTGAGCCCGCCGTGGGCGGGGAACGAGTTCTCGATGACGGAGTAGAGCACCGCGCCGGCGGCGTAGAGGTCGAAGCGCGAGCCGTCGATCTCGTGGACCTTGACGCCGCGGAGGGCCTGGCGGACGAGCTCGGGGTCCCGGAAGTACTCGGTGCCGTGGGTGGTCAGCGTCATGGCCGAGCGCAGCGGCGTGACGAGACCGAAATCGACCAGGTGGGCCTTGTGGTCGTGGCCGTCGATGATGATGTTGTCGGGCTTGACATCCTTGTGCCACAGGCCGGCGCGGTGGTAGGCGTCCAGGGACGCGAGCAGGTCGGCCCCGTACCCCAGGGCGGTGGCCAGGCGGCGGTTGTCGAGCCCCTCGGCGGGCGACTCGGCGTGGAGACGCTGGGTGATGACGGCGAGCGAATCGCCGGGTACATACCGCATCACATAGAAAAACCGATCGGGCGTGAGATCGTGCTCGAGGACGAGGCCGAGCTTCTTGGCCGCGTCCAGAGCCCGGGACTCGCGGACGATCTGCGGCAGGCTGGAGCCGTCCTTGAGGCTGAAGACCTTGATGACCACGCGGTCGACGCCCTCGACGCCCTGGCGGGCGAAGGCGGCCCGCTTGATCGCGTCCGGCTCGGCGATGTAGAGCTTGCTGCCAGAGCCCCCGCCCTGAAGCGATCCGATGATGGTGTAGCCGTCGAACTGGCCGACGCGTTTGGCGGGCTTGTCGCGTCCGGGCGCGGCGGCCATGGCCTTGGGCACGCGCTGCTCGATGCCCTCCAGCGCGGTGCCTAGGCCGAGCAGGCGCGCCGGGTTCCCCACGAACACGCGGTAGACCGCGTTGCCGGCGGCATTCATCTCCGCCCAGAACGCGTCGGCGAAATGCTTGGAAGCGGACCACCGCCCGATGACGATGTTCAGCACGACGAGCGGTGCGAAGAGCAGCCCCGAGAGGATCGCCCCCACGAAACGCAGCGTGTCGCCGATCTCCGCCCCGATGAAGCGGAAGAGATTGCCGAGGATCTTCCAGGTCAGCCCGAAGATCTTGGCGAAGACGAAGATCAGGATCGCCAGGAGGACCGCGGCGGCCAGAAAGCCCAGGAGCACGAGCGGGATGGTGACGACGCCGTTCATGGCGGCCCTCTCCGATCAGAACCGGCCGGAGGTCAGGTCCCTGTCCTCGGCGCGGAGCTGCGTCTGCCGGTGGTAGATCTCCGCGATGGCCTCGTCGAACGCCAGATCCGCGGAGCGGTCGGCGGGCCCGGCCGGCCCGTCCGATCCACCGGGGGTATTGGGGTTCAGGGACAGGCCGTTTCGCTCGGCCTCCTCCAGCTCCTCTTTCGTGAAGGAATAGGTGGTCACGACCTCGCGCAGGCGGACCCGCAGCAGATCCCGGACCTTGGCCAGCCGCCGGGACACCGTCGGCTCGGAGACCCCCACCGCGTCGGCGACCTCCTTGCCGGGCAGGCCGTCGAACACGCGCATGCGGTAGATCGAGAAGTCCGTGAAATCGCACTCGCCCTCGACCGCCCGGATGGCCGCCTCGACCTTGGCCCGGAAGACCGCGGCCTCGTAGGCCGCGTCGGCCCCCATCTGAGCGCCGGAGGACATCCACGATTCGTCGAACGCCGCGTTGCTCTTGCCCCCGCCGCGTTTGAGGGCCATCCGACGGTCGATCTCGTCGCCCAGGACATGCTTGGCGATGGCCAGCAGCCAGGTGCTGAACCGGGCGCCGCGGCTGGGGTCGTAGCGGTCGATGGAGCTGGACAGGGCGGCCAGGGTCTCCTGGCTGAGGTCCCGGACCGTTTCCACGCCGACGCGGCCCTTGCCCCACTTCATGAGCTGGGCGCGGATGACCGGGCCGAAGGTCTCCCACAGCTCGAACCACGCCGCCTCGTCGTTGGCTCGCAGCCGCTGGATGAACCCGGTGGTCATGTTGCTGAGCATCGGTGCCGGTCCCCGCGTGGTGGGTGACCGGGCCTCGGCGAGGCCCGGGAGGGCGTTTTTGGGATTCCGGGCGGCTCCGTTCCGCCGGGAATCGGTGTTCTTCCCCAGTTTCTCCACCATGAGCATACCCGGCCGGGACGCCATCCCCCGTCTGGAAAGCGGGTTGCGGCGTGAAAACCGCGCCGGGTGTGAAATTGGCGCGGGCCGGCTCCCATCAACCCGTCCGACGGCCCGTTCGAGGCCGCACAAGCAAGAAACACCCGGCCGTGCCGGGACAAAGCCAAGGCCGGGCCGTGGCCCGGAAACGCGGAAGGAGTTCGTCATGGGATACATTGGCAAGACAGTGGTCCGGGGCGCGGTGATCACGGCGCTGGCCGGTGGCGTTCTGGTGGCGGTCGCCGGGCCGCAGCGGGTCGGCGTGCTGGTCACGCAGACGCGTGGCGGGATCCAGGCGGCGATCGACTCGAACATCCAGGACCCGGTCCTGCTGCGGGCCCAGATCCGCAAGCTCGAGAGCGAGTACCCCAAGAAGATCGCCGAGGTCCGCAGCGACCTGGGCGAGGTGCAGGGCCAGATCGCCCAGCTCGAGCGTGAGCGCCAGGTCGCCGAGAAGGTCGTCCAGCTCGCCGGGCTGGATCTGGAATCCATCGATACGCAGCTCGAACAGGCCCGCGCCACGCAGCGGGCCAACCCCGGCGCGATCGTCCGGGTGTCGTTCGACAACGCCCGTGCGATGGACCTGAACGACGCCTACGCCAAGCGTCAGCAGATCGAGCAGACCCGGGATCTCTACGCCAGCCGGGCGCGCGACCTGGCGACGGACCTGGAGTACCTGCTGGATCAGGAGGACCAGCTCGACACGCTCCTGACCCGTCTGGAGACCGAGCGGAACGAGTTCCAAGCCAAGCTGTTCCAGCTCGACGCGCAGATCGACACCATCGCCCGCAACGAGCGGATGATCCGGATGATGGAGAGCCGCCAGGCCACCATCGACGAGCACAGCCGCTACCAGGCCAACTCGCTGGACCAACTCAACGGGCGTCTGTCGCAGATCCGCAACGAGCAGCGATCCCGCCTGGAGTCGATCGCCCGGCGCGACAAGGGACGCGATTATGTCAACGAGGCCGAGTTCCTGATCGACCGGGACGGGCGGGCGACCCGGACCGATACAGGCCGGTCCGACTCCGGCCGGACCGACACGGGCCGGGCCCTGCCCGAGCCGGTCTTCGCCCCCGAAAACCCCCGGGTGATCGAGGTCCGACCGGACACCCCGGGCGGGAAGCCCCAGGCGTCGAGCACCCGGTGAACATCGCCGGGCCGGAAGGCGGCTCCATCATCAATCGACAAGGATGTCCACAGCGTGCCCCCCATCTCTCCGGGGGGCACGCGTTTTTTGCGCGATGGATCGCCGGCTGCCCCTGCTGGAATGCAGACATCAGCGATTTAAGGTAAGGTCCGCGCTAGGATTCAGTCCTCCTCACCGGCGAGTCCGCCCGTGGGCACCCCACCTTTCGCACGGAGACCCGTTCCCTCGTGTGGTACGAACGCTTCCTCGGAGCCTTCAGCGTCGATATGGGCATCGACCTGGGTACCTGCAACACCCTTGTTGCGGTGCGCGGGCAGGGCATCGTGCTGAATGAGCCCTCCGTGGTCGCGGTCAAGAAAGGCACCAACCAGGTGCTCAAGAACGGCCAGGCCGTCGGCTGGGTCGCCAAGGAGATGCTGGGCAAGACCCCCGGCTCGATCACCGCCATCCGGCCCCTGAAGGACGGCGTGATCTCGGACTTCGAGATCACCGAGGCGATGCTCAACTACTTCATCACCAAGGTGACCGGGCGGGCCCGCTTCCTGGCCCCCCGCGTGGTCATCTCGATCCCCTCGGGCATCACGGCCGTCGAGAAGCGGGCCGTGTTCGACTCGGCCGAGCGGGCGGGCGCCCGCCGGACCTACCTGCTCGAAGAGCCCATCGCCGCCGCCATCGGCGCGGGACTGCCCTTCGCCGAGCCGACCGCCTCGATGATCGTGGACATCGGCGGCGGCACGACCGAGGTCGCCATCATGTCCCTGGCCGACATCGCCACCTGCGAGTCCGTCCGCGTCGCCGGCGACGACATGGACGAGGCCATCATGAGCTACATGAAGCGGACCTACAACCTGATGATCGGCGAGCAGACCGCCGAGCGCATCAAGATCCAGATCGGTTCGGCCTCGCCGGTGGGTGAGGAGAGCGAGATGGAGGTCCGCGGGCGGGACATGGTCTCCGGACTGCCCCGCAAGACCGGCATCACCAGCGGCGAGATCCGCGACGCCCTCCAGGAGCCCGTCACCGCGATCATCGAGGCCGTCACGCGGACGCTCGAGAGAGCCGAGCCCGAACTCTCGGCCGACCTGGTCGAGAACGGCATCACGCTGGCCGGGGGCGGCTCGCTGCTGCGCGGCCTGCCCGCCCGTGTCCAGCAGGCCACCGGCCTGGAGGTCACGCTGGCCGAGGACCCGCTGACCTGCGTGGCCCGCGGCACGGCGATCTACCTCGAGAACATCGAGCTGTGGAAGGACACGCTCGAGAACAACCTGGAGACCTGACCCCCACCCGGTCCGCCCCACCGGCACCGATGGGCGTGCGGCGCACGCCGGAGACCGATGGCCAGACCCCCCCACGCCCACCCGCTCGCACGATGGTCCCTGCCGCTGGCGGTCGGGCTGCTGGTGGCGGGCTCGCTGCTGCCCCTGCGGTGGTTGGGATGGGCGCGGTGGTTCTCCGAGCAGACCTTCGTCATCGCCGCGCCGATCGCCCACCCGATCACCCGGGGCGTGGATCTGATCGTCCCCGCCTCGCGCCCCTCTCCCGAACGCACCGAACGCGAACGCACCCTCCGCGACGAGCTCGAACGCGCCCGCGTCCGCCTGCTCCAGTCCGACCAGCGCATCGGGGAACTCGAATCGCTCGTCGAGCAGCTCAGCCGCGGCACGCTGCTGCACCCGGATGTGGAGGTCAGCCAGCTGCCCCGCAGCGTGGTCGGCGAGGCCGGCGAGATGCTCGTCGTCCGCACCGGGACGCACGAGGGCGTGTACCGCGGCGCGGTGGTCACGGCCCAGTCCGTGCACCTGGTCGGGCGCGTGGCCGACGCCGACACGCGGACCAGCCGGGTTCTGCCGATCACCGCCCGCGGGTCGATGCGGCTGCTCGGTGTCGTGGTCGTGGACGACGAGACGGGGCGCCGGGCCTCCTGCGTGCTCGAGCCGGTCGGCGACGGCACGCTGGTCGGCGAGGTCTCACCCCCCCCGGACGGGCGGGCCGAGGAGATCCAGATCGGCCAGACCGTGCGCCTCTTCGACGAGCAGTGGCCCAGGCACGCTCAGATGCTGGTCATCGGCGAGGTGGTCCGCGTCGAGCCCAGCGCCGATCAGCCCCTGCGCCGGCGCATCACCGTCCAGCCGCGCATCAACCCGCGCCGGGCGGGCGAGGTGATCATCCGGCTGCCGATCGGGGGGGGCGGATGAACCCGTTCGTGTTCGCCATCCTGGCCTGGGTCGCGCTGGGGCTGGAGATCGCCCTGCCGCCGGTGCTCGACGCCGGGGGCGGCGGAGTCACGCCCAGCTTCATGATCCCGCTGCTGGTGTTCGTCGCCCTGCACGCCGACACCCGCCCGACGCTCTGGGCCGCCCTGATCCTCGGCCTGCTGATCGACCTGACCCGCCCGATCGCGATGATCGATGGCGGGGCGGCGATCATCCCCGGGCCGCACGCGCTGGGCTTCCTGCTCGCCGCCTGGATGACGCTCTCGCTGCGGACGATGGTCATCCGGCGCAACCCGCTGACGCTGGTGGTGCTGTCCGTGCTGGCCGCGACGGTCTCGGGGCTGGCGGTCATCCTGCTGATCACGCTGCGCGGGGTTTGGGACGGCTCGCTGGCCTGGCGGGGGACGGGCGAGCTGGTGCCTGCGGTGCTGTCGGCGCTCTACACCGCGCTGGCCGCCCTGCTGATGAGCTTCCCGCTGTTCGCGCTGACGCCGTTCTTTGGGTTCCCGAACCTCCACGCCGCCCGGTTTTCACGCCGGGAGTAAGGGCCATCCCCTCCCTTGCGGTCGGGGCTATCTTGTAGTTCCAATTCTCCGGGGAATGCCATGCCCACGCCCGCCATCCTCTTCGACGACGCCAAGGGGCTGCTCAGCCCGCTCAACGACCTGCGGGCTTCCTACGAGATCCGCACCGGCGCCCTGACCACCGGCGAGCGGATGCTCAACGCCTTCGACCTGGACATCATCGGCGTGATGGTCCCCGGCCCGCTCGTCGAACTGATCGCGGACACGACCCCCGTCCCGGTGAACCGCCCGCCGGAGATGGGCGACGACGCCGAGGTCCTGCTCATCAACGGACGCTGCCCTCTGCCACTGGATGCGATCGCCAACCTCGACCTCGGCGAGGTCGTTGTCGAGGCCCGCTCGCAGGACATGATCGCGCTGCGCCTCACGGGCAAGGCCGCCCGCCTGATGCTCGCCGGCGGCGACCCCGGCCTGCGCACCGTCGCCGTCGACGATACGGTGCTGATGGACCGGCCCTGGTCCTGGCGGACCTTCCGCGACCGCTGCCTCGCGTGGGATCTGGAGCACCTCGTCACCTCGATGACCACCGCCCACCCGCCGGAAGGCGTCACGCTGCTCGGCAAGCACCCGATCGCGATCCACCCCAGCGCCCGCGTGGCCCCCACCGCCGTGCTCAACGCCGAGGCCGGCCCGATCGTGATCGACGAGAACGCCGTGGTCCGCCCGCTGGCCGTCATCAACGGCCCGGCCTACATCGGCCCCGGTTCCACCTTGGTCGAGCACGCCCATATCAAGCCCAACACCGCCGTCGGCCCGGTCTGCAAAGTGGGCGGCGAGGTCGGCGGCACCGTCTTCCAGGGCTACGCCAACAAGGGCCACGCCGGGCACCTCGGCGATTCGTGGGTCGGCGAGTGGGTCAACCTCGGCGCGGACACCACCAACTCCAACCTGCTCAACACCTACACCGAGGTCACGGCCCGGCCCACGCCCGACGCCAAGATGGAAAAGACCGGCCATGTCTTCCTGGGCGCGACCATCGGCGACCACGCCAAGACCGCCATCGGGACCAGGATCATGACCGGGGCGATCATCGGCACCGGCGCGATGCACGCCGCGGCCGAGCCGGTGTCGGGCGCCGTCCCCGCCTACGCCTGGACCACCGACGCGGGCGTGAAGTCCTACCGCCTGGGCAAGTTCGTCGAGGTCGCGATGACCGTCATGCAACGCCGCGGCGTGGTCCAGACGCAGGCCTACAGCCGGCGGCTGACCATTCTGCACGAAACCGTCACGGGGCAGGCGGCGTTCGACTGGCCGGGGAAGGACACGAGCCATCTGAAGAACCCGCGATGAGACGTCCGGCCCGCCTCCCAGTCATTCTACTTTTTTGCAATACTGCGGTTGAACATGATCAGTCGCATGTCGCGGCGGATCCGTGAGAACGTCCGGAACGGCCATCGCTGGACGAAAAAGGTGAGCGGGCCCTCGGTTCGACCTTCCGAGTAGATGATGCGACCCTCTTCACGCAGAATGGCGCTCCGACGGCCGCCCATGCTCGGGCTTTCCCGCAGCCATGCCTCCGGAGTCAAGGACTCCAGACCCTCGAACGCGGCGAAGGCCGACAGGATCCGTTCCACCGCGGTCCGATCAGGGGCCGCAATGTGGAAGCAACCGTACCAGCCCTCTCCTTCGCGCTCGATTGCGTGCACTTTGACGCGGTAGATCTTCACGACCGGCTCCTCAGACAACCGAGATCCGCACGGAGTATAGCGTTCTATCCTGCCCCGAAGACAACCGCGAGCAACGATCAGTAGGGGGCGATTCATGCCATGCATCACCGTCATCCACGCCCACCCCGACACCGCCTTCTTCGGCCGCGCCCTCTCTGAGGCCTACGCCGACGCCGCCCGCACCGCCGGGCATGAGGTCCGCGACCTCCGCCTGGCCGATCTCGCCTTCGACCCCATCCTCCACCATGGCTACCGCGAAATCCAGCCTCTCGAACCGGATCTGCTGCAGGCCCAGCAGGACATCAAGTGGGCCGAGCACTTGGTCTTCCAATACCCAACCTGGTGGGGTTCGGCGCCGGCGCTGTTCAAAGGATTCCTCGACCGCGCCTTCGTCCCCGGCTGGGCCTTTAAGTACCGCGACGGCGGCAGGTTCTGGGACAGACTCCTCTCCGGCCGTTCCGCCCGCCTCATCGTCACCATGGACGCCCCCGGCTTCTACGACCGCCTGGCCTACCGCGCCTCCTCCCGCCGCGCCATGAGCCACACCGTCCTCCGCTTCTGCGGTGTCAAACCGGTCCGCGTCACCACATTTGCCGGTATGAAAGCCTCCATCTCCGCCAGACGAGCTGCCTGGCTCGACCGCGTCCGCACCCTCGGCACCCACGCCCGCTGAGCTTCTATCCTGCAAATTCGTGCTCTTGGAAGACAAAGAGCACGGCACCCGCACTCGGACCCGTACTTGGAATCAGTTCTTGTGCGGCTCATGACGCATCCGGATCGCCTCGGACCACAGCGGCCGCTCCTTGTGCGGGATGTCGCTCTGCAGCGGATGGCCCGGGGCGTACGCGTTGCGATAGAGCTGCTCGCACACCGACCGCTCGAACCCGTGTCCGCATTCCGGGCACACCCCTGTGTCACCGAGATCGACCAAGGCGTACCGGCACCACGGGCACAAGAAATAGTTGTGCTCGTTGCAAAGCTGCAGCGTCCGCCGGCGGATCCCGATCGGGATCAGCCAGCACGCTAGCCACACCGCGGCGGACCCGAGGATGAGGCCGTACCCGACGGCCGAGCTGTACGGGAACACAATGCAGCCGGCGAGAAACGAGTGGAACAAGAATCCGATGCATAAACCCCAGATCGCGCCGACCCTCATCCTGCCCAACCACGGCGACACCCCCCGGCGGGGATCAACCCGCCCCTTGACCAGATGATCCAGGAAGATTTCCTCGGCAGGGGCATCCGACAAGTCTGACTCCGTGTTCAACAGGTTCTCAAGGCCCGCATCCCGATCCGAACCATCACGTGCCGGGCCCTTTGGTCGGCCCTCTCGCGTCGATCCAGAATAGCCCGGTGTCGTGCTCTTCGAAGACGAGGAGCACGGCACCCCCGATCCAAGAGTACAGCACCGCTCAAATTGATGGGCCCCTACCCTTCCCACGATGAAAACCCTCTACATCATCGACGGATACGCCCAGTTCTTCCGGGCCTACCACGCCATCCGGTCGCGGATGTCCTCGCCCGTCACCGGCGAGCCGACCAACATGACCTTCGGCTTCGTGGGCATGCTCCTCAAGCTGCTCCGACGCGACGCCGAGCAGCTCAAGGGCGACGGCGATCCGACCTACCTGGCCGTGGCACTCGATGTCGGCGGCGACCGGGGCACCTTCCGCACCCAGCTTTATCCGGATTACAAGGCCACCCGCGACGCCCCGCCCGAGGACCTCGGCCCGCAGGTCGAGCGGGCTTTGAAGATCCTTGAGGTCCTCGGCGTGCCGGTCATCGGGGCCGAGGGCTTCGAGGCCGACGATGTCATCGCCACCATCGCCAGCGCGTACTCGGCCAGGCACCCCGACATCCGCGTGCGCATCATCAGCAAGGACAAGGACCTCAAGCAGCTCCTCGGCGAGGGCTCGCCCCACACCGAGATGTACGACATCCACACCGACATCCTCATCACCGAGCGGACCCTCCGCGATGAGCTGGGCATCACCCCGGCCCAGGTCGTTGACATGCTTGCGCTCATGGGCGATACCGTGGACAATGTGCCCGGCGTGGTGGGGATCGGGCCGAAGACCGCCGCTCAACTCATCGCCGAGCACGGCACGCTCGACGCCGTGGTCCAGGCCGCCGAGGAAGGCCGGATCAAGGGCAAGCGCGGCGAGAACATCCTCGCCGCACGGGAGCACCTGCCGCTCTCGAAACAGCTCGTCAGCCTGCGGCACGATGTGCCCATCGACCTGGATCTCGAGGCCGCCCGGACCGACACCCTCCGGATCGCCGAGCTCATGCCGGTGCTGCGTGAACTGGGATTCAACCGCTACCAGGACGAGCTCAAAGCCATGCTCGGCCAGGCCACACCCGAGCCGGGCGGGAGCGCGACGAAACCGGCTCGCGGGTCCGGCGACGCCGGCTTCGGGACGCTCTTCGAGCAGCAGGCCGAGCAGGCCGTCCGCGCCGCCGATGGCGACTACCACACCATCACCACGAAGAAGGACCTTGACGCGCTGGTCGCACGGATGAGGACCGCCCCGGTCGTCGCCGTCGACACCGAGACCACCCACCTCCGCCCCATGCTGGCCCAGCTCGCGGGGGTCTGCATCAGCGTCCAATCCGGCGAGGGGTTCTACATCCCGGTGCGCTCGCCCGATCCGTCGTCCCACCTCGACGAGGCGACCGTCATCGCCGCCCTGCGCCCGGCGCTCGAAGACCCCGGCGTCCCCAAGGTCGGCCACAACCTCAAGTTCGACCTCAATGTCCTCCGCAACGCCGGCGTCCGCCTGGCGGGCGACCTGCCCAGCGCCGAGCACCCCCTCGCCGGCGACACCATGATCGCCAGCTATGTGCTCGACCCGTCGCGCTCGTCCCACTCGATGGACGCGCTGGCCATGGCCCTGCTGGACCGCACCAACATCTCCATCAAGGACCTGATCGGCAGCGGCAAGCACCAGAAGCGTTTCGACGAGGTCCCCCTCGCCCAGGCCGGCCCCTATTCGGCCGAGGACGCCGATGTCACCCTCCAGCTCGACCACGCGCTGGCCAAACAGCTCGCCGCCGAGCCCACCCTCGAAACGCTCTACCGCACCGTCGAGATGCCCCTCGTCCCGGTCCTGGCCGAACTCGAGTACAACGGCGTGCTCGTGGACCCGGACGAACTCGACCGCCAGCGCGAGCGCTTGCAGACCCGCATCGATGACCTCGCCAAGCAGATCGACGCCGCCGCCCTCGACGCCATCGACCGCACCTTCGACCACAACAGCCCCAAGCAGCTCGGCGAGGCCCTGTTCAACAAGCCCGACCACCCCGACAAGCCCGGCCTGGGCCTCAAGCCGATCAAAAAAACCAAGACCGGCTTCTCCACCGACGCCGAGGTGCTCGAAAAACTCGCCCTCGACGACACCCTCGACCCCCCCACCCCCATCCCCAGCCTGATCCTCGAGTACCGCCAGCTCACCAAGCTCGTCAACACCTACCTGGCCGCCCTCAAGGACGAGATCCATCCCGTCACGAAGCGCATCCACGCCAGCTTCAACCAGACCGTGGCCATCACCGGCCGCCTGAGTTCGTCCGACCCCAACCTGCAGAACATCCCCATCCGCACCGACATCGGGCGCGACATCCGCAAGGCCTTCGTCGCCCCGCCCGGGCGCGTGCTGATCACCGCCGACTACTCGCAGATCGAGCTCCGCGTGCTCGCGCACCTGTCACAGGACCCCGCCCTGATCGCTGCGTTCCTCGCCGGCGAGGACATCCACACCGCGGTGGCCGCGCAGATCCACGCCGTCCCCCTCGAACAGGTGACGCGCGAGCAGCGTTCCGGCGCGAAGATGGTCAACTTCGGGATCGTCTACGGCGTGACGCCCTACGGCCTGGCCCGGCGTCTGGGCGTTTCCAACACCGAAGCCGCCGCGATCATCGACGGCTACAAGGCCCGTTTCGCGGGCATCACGACCTTCCTGGCCGAGTGCGTCGAGCAGGCCATCCGCCACGGCTTCGTCGCCACCATGCTCGGGCGTCGCCGCCCCATCCCAGAGATCGAGTCGAGCAACCCCCAGCGCCGCGCCCTGGCCGAGCGCACCGCGATCAACACCGTCGTCCAGGGTTCGGCGGCGGACCTGATCAAGCTGGCCATGATCGACCTGCACGCCCGGATCGGGGCCGCGGCCGGCGCCGACCCGTTGGCCGGCACGAAAATGATCCTCCAGATCCACGACGAGCTGGTCTTCGAGACCCCCCAGGATCGGGCCGTCGCCGCCATGCCGGTCATCGTCGAGCGCATGGAGGCCGCGATGGACCTGTCCGTGCCCCTCAGGGTCGACGCCCACGCGGGGGCGAGCTGGTTCGAGGGCAAGTGACGCTCGGGGGCAAGCGCCGTGCGATCAACCGAAGCCCCGCGGCAGGTAGCCCAGCAGCAGCAGCACGAGCAGGATCACGAGGATCAGCCCGAGCAGCCCGCTCGGAAAGTAGCCCCAGCTCTTGCTGTATCTCCAGGTGGGCAATACGGCCAGCACGAGCAACAGGACGATGATAAACAGGATGAGTCCCATGAGGGCCTCCTTTGCTCGCCGCGTGTATTCGCGGCGTTTATTTGTGTCGTTTGTTCACGGCGTCTTTATCCAGTGAACCATTCGGTCGTACATGAACAACGGGCGGATCTTCCGCGGCGTCGGCGGAGGGATCCTGTTCTTCCAGCGGCCCCGGATCGCGCGCATCCAGGATGTCACGGATCAGGCGGGCATCCGCAGCGGGCCGTGTGCCGCGAAGCAGCTCGTCGTACCGCGACAGATCAGACCCGGTTCTCTTGCGATTTGTCATAGTCCACCCCCTTCTCGGAGCTTCGGAACAAGTCCGCCGTTCGGCAAGGAACGCCTTCTGCCCGCGCCTACGCACCCATTCGGATGCAGGGCTCAGCGAGGAACGCCTTTCTTGGAGAAGCAATACGGCCACGATGGCATCATCGCAGAACGGAACAGGGAGGCCATCGGGTTATACCCTGACAGATTGATTTCCGGTCACTTGATGAGCTTTCGAACGCCGCGGGCGCCGTATAGACTGATGTGATTCTTGGATCGAGTGCCCGAAAGGGGGGAGAAGTCGGATGCAGATGTTCCCAAGGAGGCAAGCCTCTCACCAAACCGACCTTCAATCGCACTTGGAGGCGGCCATCGGCCTGCTCGATCAGCCCGCCGCGCTCGTGGCGGGCAGAGACGAGATCCTCGCGTGCAATCCCGCCTGGCAGCGTGTCGTCCACGGTACACCCGCAGCGCGGGGAACGCACGAGCCCGAGCACGATCTGCACATGCCTGCAGGTGTCGAGAGTCTGCTCGCCACGATGTGGGAGCGCGCGGCGTCTGACGGCGGGATCTCATTGCCGAGCGACCCGACGAACCAGGATTCCGAGCAGGGTTATCTCGTGAGCTGGAACGAGTTTCATACCGAATCGGAAGGCCGCCAGCTCTCCGTCGTGCTCCTGCACAAAGCCGAGTTGCCCGCCCCAGGACCGAACTCCCACACCGATAACCGCGATGCCGCGATCAGTCATCTGCTGGTCCGCCAGACGCTCATCGAAGAGGCCGAGCGCCGGCGCCTCGGACAGTTTCTCCACGATGTCGTCTCCCAGGATCTCATGCAGATCCGCTCGATCCTCAGCGGGGAGGGACCCGCACCAACCGGATCATCGGAGTGCATGGACATGATCGATCGGGTGATCAAGAACATCCGCACACTTACCTTCGACCTGAGCCCCCCCGTGCTCCAGGACCTCGGTCTTCGCGCGGCCCTGCACTGGCTCGGCGATCACCTGACCGCCCGCTTTGGCACGAGCATCATGTTCGTGGAAGACGGGGTCGAACCCCGGCTCACAGAGAAGGGAAAGACGATCGTCTACCGGGCGATCCGCGAGCTGACAGTCAACGCCTGCAAGCACGCGGCCGGGTCCGAGATCATGATCTCGTGCACCACGAGCCCGCGCGGCAACCGCCTGACCGTCCGCGACACCGGCCCGGGATTCGATCCGGCCGGGCAGCAGCTTGACAAGGACGGCACGCCCTGCTTCGGGCTGGCCAGCGTCCAGCAGCAGATCGCGAGCATCGGCGGCATCTTCGAGATCGTAAGCTCTCAGGACGAGGGCACAAGGGCGACGATCATCATCCCGGCTGGCCGGGGGGAAGAGAGCTGACCCGAATGGTCATCCCAATCAAAGTCGTGCTCGTCGATGACCATACCCTGATGCGGGGGGGCGTCCGCTCGATCCTGTCGCGGGCCGAGCACATCACGGTCATTGGCGAGGCCGAGGACGGGCGCGAGGCGGTCGCGCTCGCCTCGAAGCTTGCGCCCGACATGATACTCATCGACATCGCCATGCCCGGCCTCAACGGTGTCGAAGCGACCAGGAAAATCCACGCCGTCGATCCCAAGATCGCGGTGATCGCCCTGTCCATGCACTCCGACGAGCGGTATGTGACGGGAATCCTCGACGCCGGCGGGCGCGGCTACCTGCTCAAGACCTGCAGCGCCGAAGAACTCATCCGGGCCATGGACGCCGTGATGCGGGGCGGCATCTATGTCACGGCCGACCTGACCCATGTGCTCATCGCCAGGATGAACGCCGAGCGTCAAGGGGCCGAGCACAGCGGCACGCCGCACCTGGACAGCCTCACGCCACGGGAGCGCGAGGTCCTCCAGCTCATCGCCGAGGGCCTGACCAGCAAGGAGATCAGCGCCCGCCTCGGGACCGCCCTGAAAACCATCGAGACGCACCGGACCAACATTATCCGAAAACTCGACCTGCACTCGATCGCCGAACTGACCAAGTACGCCATCCGTGAGGGGTTGACCGGGCTGTCCCACTGAGGCTTCCCGAGCCCGCCACACGGCTCGTCGGGTTGCTGGTCAGCAGGCCCTCAGTGCATCCCCCGATTCCCATAACGATGTCGGCGGACCATACTCCATCCGTGAACCCTGGAGCCCCCCAAGTCGTCCCGAGGGAGCCCGATTCAGTTCACGGAAAGTTTGGTCCTCATGGACATGAACAACCTCTCCCCGCTCGCCGCCGCTTCACGAGATCTCGTGTACGGGCTCTCCCGCGGCGCGGACCCCGCGCTGGTCGAAGCCGGCTGCCGTGATCTGCTGATCCAGAACACCAACGGCGAGGGCGGTCACGACACACGGGCGGTGGATGTCGCCGGCGAGGTCATCCGGGGGGTGCTCAGGGGCGCGGTGATGCTCCGGACATCCTGCATTTCCGCGGCGATCAGGGGGGTGGCCGAGTCCGGCGTGGAGGGTGCGGCCGGTGACGCGCAGCGCCTGAGCATCTCTAAAAGAACCTGCCGGACAGTGCGCGACAGCACGAACGCTTCGAAAACCGACTATGACACCGCCTTGGAAGGCGCCGCGATCGGAGCACGGATGACAGCCGACGAGCTGCGGGAGCAGATCGAAATAGACACGCCGGTAGCCGATTCGTGAAAACCAGCCTCATGCTGATCGGCTGCCGGTTCATAGAACTCGCAGAAGTATCACGGCCCGACGAAGGGCCAGCAAACCAACCCGGGCGACCCGACCGAAGGCCGGGCCGAACCCCGGGACGGCAAGACCAAGGAGTGCTCTTTACCCCAGAGTAGAGATCGAACTTGGACACACAGCGTTCGCAGGTGTGATCGCGCAACGACGGAGTTTCATCATGCAAAGCAACAAGCCAGAGTCGACCAGCAAAGCCCCCCAGCAGGGTGCACACGCGACCGACAAGCGGGACCAGCAGGAGAACCCTCAGGGACGCGACGCCAAGGCCCAGAACCAGGGTAACCAGCCGGGCCAGCAGGCCGGCGAACGCCACGCGAACGACAAGAACGCCCAGAACCCGCAGGGCGCATCGCAAGGCAAGACAGATGGATCCTCCCAGCCCGCGAAGAAGTGATCTGTGATCGGGCGGGGAGGCCCGGTCACGATCTGCGGGAGAGGAGAGGATCGGCCGCCGAGTCGTGAAAATGTCTCGGCGGCCTTCGGGTCCGCGGACCCACCGAGCGGTGGGTGACGCATGGAACCCGGTCGGAACAGACCGGCCGTACCGCAAGACCCTGGTGATCAATCAGACCCATGCGACCGCTCGCAATCCGCTTCGGTCGTGGCGATGTGCCGCGACCCCGGAAGTCGTTGTAGTTGACGGAAAACCAGAATCGGAGAACATCTGTGATACACAGAAATACCAGCATTTTCGCGGCATCCATCCTCTTCCTGGCCGGCGCCGCGGCGTCCGCCCAGACTGACAGAATGCCCCCGCGCCAGGCGATCCAGAGCGCCGCCCAGCTGACCGCGATGGACACCAACCTCACGGACATCATCGCCATCGCGGAGAAGCACACCGGCGGCATCGCGATCGGGATCCGCCTGACCGCGAATCTCAAGGAGCTCGGCAACGAGCACGGCCATGAGAACTGGGGATCCCGCACGGGCGATCAGGAAACCCGCGACGGCCAGCAGTCGGGCAGCCGCACCGAGCCGGATCGCCGGCAGGACGCGGGACAGACGGGCAGCCGCACCGAGCAGAACCCCCGCCAGGACGCGGGACAGACGGGCAGCCGTACCGAGCAGAACCCCCGCCAGGACGCGGGGCAGACGGACAGCCGCACCCAGCCGGACCGCCGCGGCGGATCGGATGAATCGAATCTGCGTTCCGAGAACGCCCCGATGTACGCCGTGGTCACATGCGTCGTCGACCGGTCCAAGGTCCGGGATGTGTACATCGACCTGGGCAAGAGCTCCGTGGCGGGCGTGCGGACGCCCTACGGCCAGGATGACTCGGGACGGGACGCACGGAGCCAGGTCGATTCCGACCAGCCGCGGTCGCGTCAGGCCTACGGCCAGGATGACTCCAGACAGGACGCCCGGAGCCGGGACGAGGCCGACCGGTCCCAGACGCGTCAGACCTTCGTCCGGGCCAGCGATCTGATGAACTCGACCGCCCGCAACATGCACGGCGAGAAGATCGGCGAGATCGATGAGCTGGCGATCGACGCCAACTCGCTCCGCGTTGTGTACGGTGTTCTCCGTCGCGGCGGTTTCCTGGGCATCGGTGAATCCAGGTACGCGATCGCGGTCGATGAACTCCGCAACACCACGGATCGCCGCGTCACCATCCACCTCGAGGACAGCGATTTCAAGGACCAGTCCGGCTTCAGCCGGAACAACTGGCCGCTGCAGGCGGATTCCAGGTGGTCGAGAAACGAAGGCCGGACCACGGCGACAGACGCCACCGAGACCGACACCGCCGCGACACGCACCGCGGTGAGGCGCATCACCAAGGCGTCGGACATCATCGGCAGCAAGGTGCTTTCTTCCGGCGGCGAAACCGTGGGAAACATCAACGACCTTATCGTCGTGCCGAGCACCGGCCGCATCGCCTACGCGATCGTCGAAACGGATCGCGGCGAACTCACCATCCCGATCTCCTCACTCCAGGTCAGGGGCAAGGATTTCACGATCGCGAAGACGATCGAGCAAATGCAGTTCATGCCCACGATCCGGGCCGATCGTGATCCGGACTGGGGAGACGAGAACTGGATCCGTCGGATGAACGAGAGCTACGGCTCAACGACCCAGCCCCGGGCCGCCGGCAGCGAAACCCGCGGCGGATAACCCAACACAGACAGGCGGAGCAAGCATCACGGCTTGCACCGGCGAGACGACCCTTCCATCCGGAAGGGTCGTTTTTTCGTGCGTTGTCCCTGAAATAATCCGGATGCCGACGCCGCCGAACAGACGGGCCAGACCGGCACGGGCATGACGCGATGGCGACCTGTTCCGGGGCCCCGCTCAGCGCCCGATGCGGCCCGGGAGCGACATAGACTCTGCCCCGATGACCCAGGCCCCCACCCCCGCCGCCGAATCCTGGACCACGCGCAAGCTCCTCGCGTGGATGACCAAGGCCTTCGAGGACAAGGGCCTCGACGCGCCCCGGCGGCAGGCCGAGATGCTCATGGCCCATGTCCTCGGCACCGAGCGCCTCCGCCTCTACATGGACCCCGACCGCCCCGCCGCCCCGCTCGAGCGCGACACCCTCCGCGGCCTGGTCAAACGCGCCCTCGCCAACGAGCCCATCCAGTACCTCGTCGGCGAGGAGCACTTCTTCGCCATGACCTTCAAGGTCGACAAGCGCGTCCTCATCCCCCGCCCCAGCACCCAGACCATCGTCGAGGCCGTCCTCCAGCACGCCCGCAAGAACCCCGACGCCGGCGCCGTCCGCGCGTCCGACGCCGGCACGGGCATCATGATCGCCGACATCTGCACCGGCTCGGGCTGCATCGCCGCCGCCCTGGCCAGGCACCTGCCCGGCGCCCGCGTCGTCGCGACTGACCTCTCCGCCGACGCCCTGGCCGTCGCGAAGGAGAACATCGAGCACCACGGTCTGTCCGACCGTGTCGACCTGCTGGAAGGCGACCTGCTCGACGCCCTGCGCCGCCACCCCGCCGCGGGCCGCAAGGCTTCGCTGCGCTACATCTGCTCGAACCCCCCCTACATCCCCGACGACGAGTGGGACGCCGTCGAGCCCAATGTCAAAGACCACGAGCCCGCGCTGGCCCTCCGCGGCGGGCCCGACGGCCTCGATTTCGTCCGCCCCCTCATCGCCGACGCCCCGGCCTTCCTCGAGCCCGGCGGGCTGCTGCTGATCGAGGTCGCCGCCGCGAAAGCCGACGAAACGAAAGAGCTGGCCGCATCGCACCCGGACCTGACCAACATCCGGATCCTCAAGGATGCCGACGCCCTGCCCCGCGTGCTCGTCGCCGAACGCCGGCACGGCTGACGGGCCTTCGAACCGGGCGGGTCCGGTTCGGGCTTACTTGCCCGACGCCGCCAACGCCTCGCGCACCTGGTTGAGCAGCAGCTCGATCTCGAACGGCTTGAACAGCACGCCCGATAGCCCCTCCTGGCTGGCCCGCACGATCGAGTGGTGCGGGTCGTAGCCGAAGCCGGTCATCAGGATCACCGGCACGCCGGGGCAGTGCTTGCGCGCCGCGGCGAACACCTCGTAGCCGTTGTGATCGGGCATCTGGATGTCCGAGATGATCAGATCGAACGCGTTGGAGCCCTTCGCGCACGAGCGCAGCCGGGCGATCGCCTCGGCGCCGCCCGAGACGACCTCGGTGGTCGCGCCGCGGTGGCCGAGCACATCGCCGATGACCTTGCGGATCTTGGGGTGGTCGTCGGCGATCAGCACGCGGCGCCCGACCAGCGCGGGGTCCTTCTCGCGCGAACGCATCGCCTCGTCCACGCCCAGCAGCGTCTGCGGGCCGGAGGCGACCGATTTGACCCGCCGCCGGATCGATTCCACATCGGTCAGGATCCGCTCGATGTGCCGGCGGGTCTCCGGGTCGGCGTCCGGCCGGGCGGTCAGCCAGTCCACCTCGTGGAGAATATCCTCAAGCGGCTCGCGCAGCTCGCCCTCGAACCGGTCGGACACCTTCTCGTTCACCGTGCTCCGCTCGGTCACCAGCAGCTGGAGCATGTGCAGCGCCATCGCGATGTACCGGCCGAAGATCTCGGCGAACTGCCGGTCCTGATCGTCGAACGCCCCCGGCTCGCGGCTCTCGATGTCCATTATCCCGATCACCCGGTCGTGCAGGCACAGCGGCACCGTCAGGCTCGACCGAGCCCCGCTCAGCCCGGGCAGGAACTTCTCGTCCAGCGTCGTGTCGTGGCAGATATAGCTCCGCCCCGTGGTCGCGACATAGCCGGAGATGCCCGAGCCCTCGTGCTCGAGGTACAGGTCCAGGTCCTGGACCTCCGGCGGCAGGCCGGACTGCATCACCATCTCCAGACGGTTGCGCTTCTGATCGATCAGGAAGATCGCGAAGTGGTCGAAGTGGAGCAGCTCCCTCGAGTACGCCACGATGCGGCGCTCCAAGAGCTGGATCCGCTCCATCGAGTTCATCCGCTTGACCTCTTCCGTGTCCATCCGCACCAGCTCGAAGCCGGCCCTGTCGATCGCGTCCATCTTCTGCTGGGCGCGCTTGGCGATGGTCACATCCCGGACCACTGCGGCGGCCCGGCGCTCGCCGTGCTCGTCCGGGGCCAGGGTCGTGATGTAGATGTCATAGACGAACCGGCCGTCGTGCGACTCGGTCTCGTGCTTGCCGGTGACCGCGCCCGTCACGCCGGTGTCCGTACGCAGGGCCTGGTCGCACAACGCCTGGACCGTGTTGCGGGTCCGCTCGTCCAGGGCGTCGAAGTACTGATTGGACCATGACGGCTCCGTGCCGGCCCCGGTGATCAGCACGCCCTCGCCCAGGGCCCGCAGGACCGCGGCCAGGGTCGGCTCCTCCGGCTGGCGGACGATCTCGTAGCGATCCCCGAGCAGGGCCGACAACTCGGCCGCGGTTCTCGCGTCGGCGCCGATCAGGACCAGCTTTGGTTGCGTCTCCACCATACTGCCCCACGGGCCGGCCCGGTCCTGTGTTCCACACCGGAAACCGGCCTCACACACTATTCTTCGCACACCACCCGCTCGCGGGTGCATAAACCGGATCCGACCGACCGAATGGAGTATCGTCCATCGGCCGAAGCCGGTCAGGCCCCACACATGATCCGAGTCGACGAAATCTCGAAATCCTTCGGCAACATCCGCGCGGTGGACCGGGTCTCGTTCGAGCTGCCCGCCGGGCAGATCGCCGGTCTGCTGGGGCCAAACGGCGCGGGCAAGAGCACCACCATCCGCATCATCACAGGCTCGCTGGCCCCCGACGCCGGTTCGGTCACCATCGCGGGGATCGACCCACGCGAACAGCCCGCTGCCGCCCGGGCGAAGGTCGGGTACCTGCCCGAATCCGCTCCTCTCTATCCGGAAATGGGCGTCGCGGCGTACCTGGACTATCGGGCCAGGCTCTGGGGCCTTGACCGGAACGAACGAACCAAAGCCGTCGGCCGCGCCATGGAACGGACCCGCGTGTCGGATGTCGCCAGACGACGCATCGGTCAGCTATCCAAGGGCTACCGCCAGCGGGTGGGCCTGGCCGCCGCCCTGGTCCACGATCCCGAGGTCCTCATCCTCGACGAACCGACCAACGGCCTGGACCCGTCCCAGATCCGCACGGCCCGGTCGCTCATCCGCGAGTTGGCCGAGGACAAGACCATGCTCCTCTGCTCGCACATCCTCCCGGAGGTCGAGCGGACCTGCGACCGCGTGCTGGTCATGGCCGGCGGGCGCGTCCGAGCCGACGGCACCCCGGAGGACCTCGTCGCCTCGGCCCCGGGACCGGTCCGCTACACCGTAGAACTGCGCACCAACCCCGCCGCCGGGCCCGAGCACGCGATCCGGGCGCTTGCCGGGGTGCCGGGGACGGCCTCCGCGGCCCTGGCCGACCGCCAGCCGGACGACCACGCCCGCGGGTGGACCCGGGCCATCGTGCTGGCCGCCCCGAATGCGCCGGACCTGCGCGAGCCGATCGCGGGCGCCCTGGAGGACCGCGGCCTGTTCGTCCGCGAGCTGACACGGGTCACGCCCTCGCTCGAGTCCCTCTTCATCCACCTCATCGACGAGGCCGCCAGCACGCCCACGCCCGCCCGTGCGGACGAACCGGCCGAGCCCGGGGCGGTGCCGGCGTGATGCGCGGCGTGTGGACCATCGCGGCCCGCGAGGTGCAGAGCTTCTTCCGCCTGCCGGTCGGCTGGATCGTCGTCGCCCTCTACGCCTTCCTGAGCGCGCTGGTGTTCATCCAGAGCACCCTGATCCCCGGCAGCCCGGCGACCATGCGGTACTTCTTCGCCGCCGCGGCGTGGATGATGGTGCCCGTCGCCCCCGCCATCTCGATGCGTCTGCTGTCCGAGGAAGCCCGGACCGGCACGATCGAGATGCTCCGCACCGCCCCGGTCGGTGATTTCGCCGTCGCGCTGGGCAAGCTGCTCGGGGCGTGGCTGTTCCTGGGCATCACGCTGGCCCCCACGCTGGTCCTGCCGCTGACGCTGATCGTCGTGTCCGAACCCGCGCCGGACCCCGGGCCGATCCTGGCCGGCTACCTGACGCTGTTCCTGGTCGGCGGGCTGTTCCTGGGCATCGGCCTGGTCGCCTCGGCCCTGACCTCCTCGCAGACGCTGGCCTTCCTCGGCACGCTGATGGGCATCGTCCTGCTGCTCATGCTCACGAGCCTGGCGGGCCCGCTGCAGACCCTCGCCGGGACGCGGGTGCAGGAACTCGCCGGCGCGTTCTCGATCATCGGGCGCGTCGATGCGCTGTCCAAGGGCGTCTTCGATTCCGCCGCCGTGGCCTACTTTCTCATCGCCATCGGCTGGTCGGTGGTCATCGCCGCCGCGGTGCTGGAAACCCGCCGGCTCGCCCGGCCCCGCGCCGTCAACGCCGGGCTGTGGGCGGGCTTCATCCTGGCGACCGGCGCCTCGGCCGTGCTGCTGGGCGTGCTGACCCACGACTACCGCATCCGCGCGGACATCACCGCGTCGGGCGCGCATCGGCTCAGCCCCCGGGCCGAGCGGATGGCCGGGCTGATCGAGGATCCGACCGAACTGGTCTTCGCCGTCGACCTCGGCGGCGCGGACCGCCGCGCGGTGGATCTCGTCACCGATGTGCTCGGGGCCTACCAGCGCAGCAACCCGAACATCGGTGTCCGCGTGATCGACCTCGGCGTGCCCGCGGGCATCGAGCAGACCGACGAGCTGCTTGGCGTGCTGGCCGCCCGCGAGTCAGCGCGGGCGGGCCGAATCGCCGGCGTGCTCCGGGAGAACACCGACGCGATGCGGTCGCTGGCCCAGGGCGCCGAGCGGCTGGCCCGCGAACTCGACGCCGTCCGTGACGCCATCCCCGCCGGGGCGCCCGCCGCATCAACCAACCGGATGTTCTTTGAACAGCGTGCCGGCCTCCTCCGCGTCGGGTCGCGGGAGCTGAACGAGCAGGCCGACGCGATCCAGACCGCCCTCGACGAGCCCCGGGGCCCGGCGGGCCTGCCGGACGCGGACCGGATCATCCAGCCCGCGATGACCGTCTGGCGTTCACAGCGCACCCAGCTCAACGACCTGGCCGAGCAGGCCCAGGCGTTCAGCCAGTCCGAACTGGCCGGGCCCGACGCCGGGCCGCGCGCCCGGACCGCCGCCGCGACGGCCGCCCGGCTGCGGGACGAGGCGGCCGTCAACGAAGAACGCCTCGAACGCCTGCCCAGGCTGGACACCCTGCGGGTGGCCCGCGCGCTCGAGACCGGCGAATCGCTGCTGGTCATCGGCCCGCCGTCGCTGGGCGTTTCGGCGGTCGATCTCGAGGCCCTGCTGCCCCCGGTCGAGCTGCTCGAGCGGGCCGGCCTGTCGGCCGCCGGCGTCATCGGCCCGCGAGCCCAGGAACTGATCGCCACCGCGATCGGGCGGCTCGTCCGGCCCGACCGGCCCATCGTGGTCTTCACCCACGCCCAGCCGCCCGGCACGCTGTTCGTCGAGGGCGGCCCGTTCGCCCGCGTGCGCGAACGCCTGCTGCAGCAGGAGATCGACAGCCTGGAGTGGGCCGCCCTCGAACAGGTCGAGCCCGCCGGCCTGACCCGACTGGATCCCGCGGGCATCCGCCCGGTGGTGTTCATCGTGATCAGCCCCGACTCGACCGCCGGCAGCGCGGGCGGCCGCCTCACCGGCGCCCAACGCGCCGGCGAGTTGGCCACCACCGTCGCCCGCCTCATCGAGGCCGGCGAGCCCGTGCTGCTCAACCTCAACCCATCCATCTTCCCGACCTACGGCGACCGCGACCCGCTCGCGGCGCTCAGCGCGACATTCGGGCTGATCCCGCGGACCGGCAAGCCGCTGCTCCGCAGCACGCCCGGCGGCCCCGCCGGGCGGATGGTCGATCCGCACACCTCGGTCGTCGCGCCCAACCCCGGCGCGGACGCCCATCCGGCCGCCGACGCGCTCCGCGGCCTGCGCCTGCTGCTGCCCTGGGCCACCGCCATCGATCTGGAAGAACGCCCGAACACACGCGCCTGGCCGGTGGTCAAGCTGACCGGCGAGGGTGCGTCCGAGTCGTGGGCCGAGTCCCGCTGGCTGAGGCTGTGGTCCGAGCCGGCCGCCTCGCGTTCGATGATGGCCAACCCGCCCGCCTTCGACCTCGGCGAGGACGAGCGACGCGACCGCTGGGTGCTCGCCGCCGCGGCGGAGCGGGACTCCCGGCTCGGCGTCAGCCGATTCGTCGTGGTCGGCTCGAACGGCTGGGCGTCCGACGGCGCGGTGATGGGCGCGACGCAGTTGGTTGACGGCCGGATCGCCGCACGCTACCCGGGCAACGGCGTGCTGCTCGACGGGCTGATCCACTGGCTGGCGGGCCTGGACGAGCTGATCGCCCCGGGCGCGGACGCCCGGCCCGTGGCCACCGTCAAACCGCTGGATCCGTCACAACTGACCCGCGTGCGATGGATGCTGCTCGGGCTGGTTCCCGGGGTGATCCTGATCGCCGGCGGTGCGTGGCGCGCCCTGCGGGGCTGATTCGATCCGCACATCACCGGTCCGCAGGTCCCCCCGGCGTGCGCCGCTGGCCCGGTACCGGACGACCTTGGCGGGGACCAGCGTGCGTCCGCACTCCGGGCAGGAATCCGTCGGATGGCCGAGGCCTTCGAGGTTGTACCCGCACGAGCGGCAGCAACCCTCGGGATACCGGCGCGGCAGCGAGGCGATGAAGATCCCCACGCCCCCCACCGCCGCGGTGTAGGGGTACAGCAGGATCTGCATGCCCTGGATCATCAGCTCGGGATTGGCCTGGCCCACCACCCAGTGGCCGTAGCTCAGCACGATCAGCAACGCCGCGCCGGTCAACGCGCAGGCGTAGGCGAGCAGCGTCCTGCGGTACCGGGCCGACAGATACCACACGAACATCGCGTAGCCGACGAAGAAGGGGATCACGCCGTGCCCTCCCCCGCCGGGATCGGCGTGCCCGCGGCCCGGAACCGGGCGATGCGGCGGGCGACGACGGCCCCGGAGATCAGCCCGACCGGCACGACGATGAGCGTTTCGACCGCCCGGTTGATCAGGTCGCCCGCCAACGCCGCGTCGAAGGCCTGGAACAAGGAACCGGCGGTCAGGCCCACCAGCCACTCCCGCAGCCCCATCCCCCCGCCCGCGATCGGCACGAGCTGAGCGACCTGGCTGACGGCGGTGACCATGACAACCTGCACCGGTGTGACCTCCACGCCCATCACCCAGAACACCACCGCGTACCGGGCGGCCCAGATGCCCATGTCCGCGTATCGGACCGCCAGCGCGCCCAGCAGCCAGAACGCGTTGGTCCAGCCCGCCGCCCGGGCGAGCGCCGCCAGGACGCCGACCACGCCGACGGGACCGGCCAGCACCAACACGACGGTCGTGACGCCCGCTCCGGCGGGCATCATCCAAGCGAGCGTGAACGCCATCACGCCGGCAAGCCCGGCCAAACCGAGCGACCACAGAGTCGATTCGATCGCATCCCGCACCCGGATGCCGTTGACGAGCTTGTGATAGCCGACCCGCCCGATCAGGCCGGGCCGCATGGGCAGGTGGTTGAGCAGCCAGGCGCTGCCGACCAGGGCGTTCATCTCACCGAGCCCGAGCCGGCCGTGCCGCCGGAGCAGCATCCAGAGGCAGGCGGACACCAGCAGCCAGTTGAACACCGGCCCGGCCATGATGAACGCCACGGCCCACCAGGGCGCCCCTCGCAGCCGCTCGATCAGGTCCCTGAACCGTTCTGGATCCGAGAACAGCACCACCCCGGCGCCGATCAGCAACAGCACGCCGAGGATGAACCCGGCCCAGCCGACCCACCTCGGCCGGCCCTTGCGGGGCACGGGCTCGGCGGGAAGGGTGGTCACGGCGTGAGGCTCGTCCGGGCTGCGTCGGTCGGCGGGGCCAGGCCGCCGGCCCCGGGCCCGGCGGTGGCGAAGGAAGGCCTCCCGGCGCGGAGGCGTTCACGGACCAGCTCGGCCATGCGATGCACGCGCCGGTCACGGGTCAGCTCGGCGAGGTCGAAGACGGGGCTGTCGACCTCTCGGACGCGGGTCATCATGGCCGCCAGCAGGACCGGCGTGTCCACATGCTCCCGCTCGACCGACTCGGCGACAAAGGTTTCCACGCTGACGCGGTCGAAGACCTCGAACTCGGGGACCTGGCCGGCGTGGGGGAGCCGGAAAAGCATGAAGGCGCGCTCGGCGTCGTTCGCCGACCCGAACCGCTCCGCCCACGCGTCGGCGAGGCGACGCCGATCCGATGAGGACAGCTCGAGATCGTCCAGCGGGTCGATGGTTCTGGCCATGGTGGCGACGACGGCCGCGGGGATCTGCGCCGGGTTGTCCGAGCGGATCGCGTCGAGGATGACATCGACCGGCTCGCGTGCCAGGCCGAGCGTCACCCGCTGGACGATCGGCGATTCGGTGACGAGCGCCAGGGGGGAGTTGATCAGCCCGCCGCGACGCGCCGGCTGGAAACTCTGGATGACGCGGTACCGGTCGCGGAGGGAGATCGATGCGTTGATCTCGCGGAGCCACTCGGTGTAGGCCGAGTCGGCGTCGGTGGCGACGCGGATCTCCTCGAGCGGCTCGAGCCGCAGGCGGCGGTCCATCTCGAGCACCCGGGGGGACGGCGAACCGGCGAAATCGGCGATCCGCGAGATGGGACGGGGGGCGATGAGCATCCGCGAGCCGATGGGCCGCGAGGAGCCCAGGCCCAGGGGGATCGGCGAGGTGTTCCGCAGGGTGATCATCAGGCGGGACCGCTCCAGCGGGCCCATGGTGCTCGCGCTCGACTCCGCCTGGAGCAGCATGAAGGTGCGCGGGTCGTTGATCATCCGGTCCATCCAGCCCGGCACGCGGGACATGGCCGAATCGAGCTGGCGTCCCGCGGTGGAAAGGATGTCCCGCTCGCGTCCGATGGCGCGGAGCCGCTCGCGGGCGAACGCGCCGTACGCGTCAAGGGCCCGGGCCCGGGCGTAGCGGACATAGATCGGCGCCGCCGTGTCGTAATCCTCCAGGCGTTCGCTGGCCAGGGCGACGAGGAAGTCATCGTTCGTGCCGGCGCGTGGGCGTCCGATCAGGTCCAGCGCCCGGGTGTAGTCGCCCTCGGCATAGGCGACCCACGCCTCCAGGGGCTTGAGCAGCTCGCTCACGCCGGGGATCTGGCCGAAAAACTGCTGGGTCTGCTCGCCGATCAGCTCGTACTCGCGCTGCACGATGGCGCGCATCGTCTGGAACTCGGCGTAGACGCGGATCATCTCCAGCAGCAGGCGACCCTGGTCCGCGCCGGAGACTTTGGGCAGGTTCTCGGCGAGCATCGACAGCGATTCGCTGGTCGTGACGGCCATGTCGTTCAGCGAGGCCTTGATCGTTTCCTCGTCGTCGATCACATACGCCGCCAGCAGCCGGACACGCTCGATGTTGGGATCGAAGCGGATCTCCTCCGGGCGACGCAGATCGGTGATGGGCTCGCCGGCTTCCTGGCGCGCCTGGATCAGGTCGCCGGCCTGCTGGCGCATGTCCCGCAGTGGCAGGTTCAGCGAGGCGATGACCGACTCGGCCCCCTGCCGCTGCCACTGCAGCGCGTACAACTGGTCGCGCAATGTCCCGGGCACATCGCCCATCTCGATGCGGAACAGCCGCGCCGCGTTGGTCATGAACCGCTCGCCCTGCTCGATCGCGCCCTGGGTCGCGCAGATCCGGCCGATCGTCAGGTGCACATGCGGGTCAAGCGGGTCCGCGTACAACAGCCGCACCTGCCAGGCGGCCAGCTCGTTCACCGGGGCGTCGTCGTGCGAGAAGGTCCGCGCGGCCAGTGAGACCGCGTCCTTGTTCGTGGGGTCCAGGTCCACCGCTTCGCGCAGCCGCTTCTCGAAACCTTCCCTGTCCCCCGTCTCGCGCATCAGCAGGGCCGCGTCGAGCGCCAGTCGCGAGCGGACCGAGCGGTTCAGCGAGCGGCCCTGGCCGCCGAGGAACCGCTCGAACGCGTCGAGGCGATCCTCGACGGTCTGGCGGCCGTTGATGTTCGCGCTGATCAGGCGGAGCTGGGCGACGGTGTCGTCCGGGTCGTTGCGGATGACCACCCGCGTGGCGTCGAGCAGGAGTTCCCGGTCGCCGGAGGACCAGGCCGCGGCCGCCGTCAGCCGCGCGATCTCGGCGTCGCGGGGGCGCAGGCCGCTGGCGGTCCACAGGGCCGCGGCGGCGACGGCGTAGTCCTCGGGCAGCAGGGTGTCGCGCATGCCAAGGTCGATCAGGGCGGTCCGCGCCATCACCGAGCCGACATCCTCGCTCGTGACCGGCCCGCCCCCCCAGGCGACGCCCTGCACGAGGCCGAGCAGCACAATCCAGATCGCAACCGCGTATCGGGGCATCAAAGCGTCCCTCCGTCTATCAAGATACCGCCGGAAGCGGCGAGAAGGCCTGCCAAAAACACCACGGCCATGCCACACTCCGCCGGAACCGTGATCCGGCGGTCCGCCCGGGGGAAGACCCGGTCCGACACGCACACCATGAACACGAGCTGCCCGCCGCCGAACGCGGCCAGGCCCACGCCCATCCCGAACAATCCGCGTGCCAGCGGGCCGGCCTCCGGCGGCGTGAACATGGCCCACAGCCCGAGCACCGTCAGGGCCACGCTCCACGGCAATGCCGCGAGCAGGACCAGTCCCAGGCTGAACCAACGCCTCTTGGGCACCGGCGTTCTCCCTCAGTCCGCCCGCCCCGGGCGTCAGCCCATCGCCATCGACATCAGGAACTCGGCGTTGGTCTTGTGCTTGCCCAGACGGGTCTTGAGCAGGTCCATCGCCTCGACCACATTCATGTCCGAGAGCACCTTGCGCAACCGGTAGACCAGCTCGAGCTCCTTGGCGTCCATCAGCAGTTCCTCGCGCCGCGTGCCGGAGGCGGCCACATCGATCGCGGGGTAGATCCGCTTCTCGACGAGGCGCCGGTCCAGGTGCAGTTCGGAGTTACCCGTGCCCTTGAACTCCTCGAAGATCACCTCGTCCATCTTCGAGCCGGTGTCGACCAGGGCGGTGCCGATGATGGTCAGGCTGCCGCCGCGCTCGATGGCGCGGGCCGCGCCGAAGAACTTCTTGGGTCGCTGCAGGGCGTTGGAGTCCAGGCCGCCGGTCATGATCTTGCCGGAGTGCGGGATCTCGTTGTTGTACGCCCGGGCCAGGCGGGTGATCGAGTCGAGCAGGATGACGACATCGTCGCCGAACTCGACCATGCGCTTGGCCTTCTCGATGACCACCTCGGCGATGGCCACATGGCGCGAGCCCTGCTCGTCGAAGGTCGAGGCGACGACCTCGACATTCTGGCCGGCGCAGTTGCGCTTGAAGTCGGTGACTTCCTCGGGACGCTCGTCGACCAGCAGGACGAAGATCCTGCAGTCCGGGTAGTTCTTGTTGATCGCCTTGGTCATCTTCTGCATCAGCACCGTCTTGCCGGTGCGGGGCGGCGCGACGATCAGGGCCCGCTGGCCCTTGCCGATCGGGGCGACCAGGTCCACGATGCGCATCTCGATCTGGTCCGGGGTCGTCTCCAGCAGGAAACGCTCCTCGGGGTGCATCGGGGTCAGGTCCTCGAAGTTGACCAGGTCGTGGATGGCCTTGGGGTCGCGGCCGTTGACGGTGTCCACACGGAGCAGGGCGAAGTACCGCTCACTCTCCTTGGGCGGGCGGATGGCCCCGCGGACGCTCATGCCCCGGCGCAGGCCGAACCGGCGGATCTGGCTCGGCGAGATATAGATGTCGTCCGGCCCGTGCAGGTAGCTCAGCTCGGGGCTGCGCAGGAAGCCGAAGCCGTCGGGCATGATCTGCAGCGTGCCCTCGCCGAACATGATGCCCTGCTTGGCCGCGCGGGTCTTGAGGACCTTGAAGATCAGCTCCTGCTTGGGGATCTGGTGGAAGTCCTCCAGCCCCTCCTTCTCGGCGACCTCGAACACCTGGTCGATGGTCATCCGCTGCAGGTCGCCGATGGTCAGCCCGTCGTCGACCATCTTGCCGCCCGACGCGGCGACGATCCGCTCGAGCTCCTCGGCCTCGCGCTCCAGCTCCTCGTCGCTGGGCAGGTGGTCCCAGTTGCCCGAACGGTGGAAGTCCGACCCGCCCCCGCCGCCGCCGGTCTTGTTGCGACGCTTCTTGCGTCGGCGCTTCCCTCCCCGGTCGTCGTTCTGCCCCGAACCGTGGCCGGCGCCCTGGCCGCCCCCGTGCGAGCCGCCCTGGCCGCCGCGATCCTGGCCGCCCCGGTCGTCCGAGCGGCCGGACTCGCGCGATTCCGTCTTCTGGTCGGAACCCTTCCCGCCCGACTCGGGCTTGGCCTCGGGCTTGGCCTCGGACTTCGTGTCGGGCTTGGCTTCTGGCTTGGCTGCCGTCTTGGTCTCAGGCTGGGCATCCGGCCCGGATTCGGCGTTGTCGGCGCCGGAGCCGTCGGGCTTGCGCTTGGCCAGTCGTTTGACCGTGCGCTTCTTCTTGATGGGCGCGTCGTGCTCGGCGACTTCGGAAGACTTGGGCATCGTGCGGTTCCTTGCTGTGCTGCCGACGCCCGCGCGATCCCTCGCACGAGGCGGCCCTGTTCTCTCACCGTGACTTGTTGTGGGAAATGTGGAAAACTTGGAACGTCCAGGTGGATCCGGTTGGATCGGGCGGGCTTCGCCTGGAATGCCCGCAACGCCGGCTCGACCTTCGGTCGGCGGCGGGTCAGGCCCGATCGCGACAGTGCTTGCGGATGGTGGCCAGCAGTTTGGCCACACGGGATTCTAGCTCGTCCAGCGTCCCGTTGTTGATCAGGACATGATCGGAGCGCCGACGCTTCTCTTCAAGGGGCATCTGGGCTTTTTCTCGCCGGTCGATCTCCCCCGCGTCCCAGCCCCGGTGCTCCCGAACACGACCCAGCCGCACCGACCGCGTGGCCTCAATGAAGACCACCGCATCGCATTCCGCGTCCACACCGGCCTCAAAGAGCAAGGGAGCGTCCACCACCACCCCCTTGGCCCCGGCGGCCTGCGCCCGGCGGACGAGCTCTTCGCGGCTCTCCCGGACGAGGGGATGGACCAAAGCCTCCAGCCGCCGACGCTCGTAGGGCTCCTTGAAGACCACATCGGCGACCTTTTTCCGGTCCACGCGCTTTTCTGAATCCAGGATCCCCTCGCCCCACCAACCGACCAGCGTGTCCACAACCTCGGGCCTGGCAAGCACTTCCCGAACGGCCTTGTCTGAATCCGAGACCACGCAGCCGTGCTTCTCAAAGGCCCGGGCCACCGCCGACTTGCCCGCGCCGACCCCCCCGACCACGCCGATGACGGGCACCAGGTCCGGCCCGTCGCCCCGGCGGGCGACCTCATCAACCCGCTTGCGGATCGCCCCCAGGGCCTCGTTCGGCCTGGCGACCGACCGCCAAACGATCTCATGCTCGCCGGTACCGGCGGACGCAGCGGCGATCGTGCCCACGCCGAAGATCCGCTCCAGCAGGCTGCGCGTGACCGCCAGATGCTGGACCCGGCGCAGGGGCAGATCAAAGCGCACGGTGCGGATCACGCCACGCAACGCGATCAGCCGGGCTTCGGTCATGACATACCGGCGGCAGAACCAGTCCAGCCCGGCCCAGAGCAGGCGAGCCGCCGCGTAGATCGCACCCAGCACGACCCCGTAGCCCAGCCAGACCACCGCCGCGGCCGCCAGAGCCGGGTCAAGAACGCCAACGGTCGCGACGACCGCCAGTTGGGTCAGCCAGAAGCCGATCATGACCCCAATCCCGGGCAACGCGTCCGGGATGCCCTTGACGAGGATGTACCAGGGGCTCGGGCGGGCGTCGTGGACGACGCGTTCGCCCGGCGGCGCCAGCGGGTGGACCGGTTCGACCCGGCGAACCTGTGGCAAGGAGCCGCTCATCCCCGTTGTTCCGCCGCGTCGAGCACGCTCTTGGACAGCACCGCGATCTCCGGGTGGTTGCGGTAGTACCCGTCGTAGTCCAGCCCGTAGCCGACCACGAACTCGTCCGGAATCTCGAACCCGACATAGTCCACCGGCACCTCGCGCACGCGGGCGGTCTTCTTGTCCAGCAGCACCGCGATCCGCAGGCTGGCGGGCTTCTGGGCCCCCACCACCTCCCGGACCAGGGCCAGCGTCTGGCCGGAATCGAGGATGTCGTCGATCACCAGCACATGCTTGCCGGCCAGGTTGTCGGGCAGGGCCGAGGCGAGCTGGGCCCCCTTGCTCGACACCGACTGGCCGGGATAGCTCGATACCGTCACCAGCCCGATGGCCAGCTTGACCGGCATTTCCCGGATCAGGTCGGCCGCGAAGATCATCGCACCGGTCATGACCGGGATCAGGACGACGCGGTCCTCGTCCAGGGCTGAGTGCCCGTCGCGGATCAGGTCGGCCTTGAGATCCCGCGCGATGTCCCGGGCCATCTCGGCCACGCGGGCCGCGATCTGCCCGCGGGTGACCAGGGTGCGTTCGATCTCGGGGAACATGGCCCGAGTGTAGGTGAAACCGGGGCGACCCGCGCGGCCGCGGGGGCACGGTTCAGCCGACGCGGATCACAGATCCCCCGCCCGCCTCGCCTCGGAGTACCGCTCCAGCGCATCGTCGATGATCTCGAAGGCCCGGGCGGCCGGCTGGATCTCGTCCACCTCCACCGCCTTGCCCTCCAGGTGCTTGTAGTCCTCGAAGAACCGCCGGAGCATCTTGAAGGTGTGCTTGGGGAAGTCCGTCGCCTCGCGGTAGTCCGCGAACTCGGGGTCGTTGATCAGCGTCGCCACGATCTTGTGGTCCGGCGCCCCGTCGTCGACCATGGTCATCACCCCAAGGGCACGGGCCTCGCAGATGCACAGCGGGGGGACCTGCTCCGTGCAGAACACCAACACATCCAGCGGGTCGTTGTCCTCTGCCAGCGTCTGGGGGACGAAGCCGTAGTTGGCCGGGTAGTACACCGCGCTGCTCAGCACCCGGTCCAGGCGCAGCATGCCGGTCTGCTTGTCCAGCTCATACTTGTTGCTCGACGACTTGGGAATCTCGATGATCGCCCGAAAGTGCGTGGGCAGGGGCAGGTTCTTCAGGCCGGGACGCACATCATGCCAGGGGTGGAACATGGCCGATCGTACCGGCCCAGCGGCCTCCGGTCCTTGCCCACCGCACGCCCGCACCCACCTATCCTCAGCCCATGCTCACGATCGACTACGCCAACTGCCTTTCGGATCGCGTCGGCCCCCACGGCCTCGACCCGGCACGGGTCCACCCGGATTCGGAGAACGCCCGCGGCATGGCCGCCCTGACCGACCGCCTCGCCGCCTCACGCGGCACCGGCTGGGAACGCTGGCGTGAACTCTGGAACGAGCCCATGCGTTCCGAGCACCTCGACGCCGTCACCCAGGCCGCCGACCGGCGCCGGGGCCGGTTCGAGAACATGGTCGTGCTGGGCATCGGCGGCTCGGCCCTGGGCAATATCGCCCTCCAGGCCGCTCTGAACCCCCCCACTTACAACCTGCTGCCCGCCGACCGGCGGCCCGGGCCGCGGATGTTCGTCGTTGACAATGTGGACCCGGCCAACCTGAAGGCGGTGCTGGATCTCTGCGATCCGAAGACCACGCTGTTCAATGTCATCAGCAAGTCCGGCGAGACGGCCGAGACCGCCGCCCAGTTCATGATCATCCGCGACCGCCTCCGGCAGGCCGTCGGCGAGCGTTGGGCCGAGCATGTCGTCGCCATCACGGACCCCGCCGCCGGCACGATGCGCACCATCTGCGACGACGCCGGCATCGAGACCCTGCCCGTGCCCGAGGGTGTCGGCGGGCGGTTCAGCGTCCTCAGCCCCGTGGGCCTCTTCTCCGCCGCCATGTGCGGCGTCGACACCGCCGCCCTGCTCGACGGCGCCAAGGCCATGGACCAGCGCTGCGCGCGTCCGACCCTGACCGAGAACCCCGGGGCGATGCTGGCGTTCCTGCTCGTCGAACTCGGGACCCGCAAGGGCAAGCCCAACCATGTGCTGATGCCCTACGCCAACGGGCTGTACCTGCTCGCCGACTGGTACCGCCAGCTCTGGGCCGAGTCGCTCGGCAAGAAGACGGACCTGTCCGGCCACGAGGTCTACGCCGGCTTCACGCCCATCAAGGCGCTCGGCACCACCGACCAGCACAGCCAGGTCCAGCTCTACCGCGAGGGACCCAACGACAAGGTCATCGGCTTCGTCGAGGTTGAATCCTTCGGCGAGGACGACATGACCATCCCCACCGGCATGGGCGTCGACGCCGTCGCCTACCTGGAAGGCCGGTCGATGACCGCACTGCTCAACGCCGAAAAGCGGGCCACCGAGTACGCCCTGATCGCCAGCGCCCGCCCCAACTACACCATCCACTTCCCGAAGATCGACGCCCACCATGTCGGCGAGTTCATCGCGCTCTGGGAGATCGCGACCGCGTACGCCGGGCTGATGCTCAACATCGACGCCTACGACCAGCCGGCCGTCGAGACCGGCAAGAAGGCCACCTTCGGCCTGATGGGCCGCGCCGGCTATGAGGACTGGCAGAAGAAGGTCGACCAGATCCTCTCACGCACGCCGTACACGGTCTGAGCCGCCGACCGCGGACGCTCAGAACGCGAAGATCGTGTCGAGCACGCGGGTGATGAACCCCTTCTTCGCCGCGTCGCGGACCTGGCCCTCGTGGTGCGAGGTGATGTCCAGCTTGGCCATCTGCGAAGAAAGCACCGTGTTCTGGCGCGTGATGTCGTTCTCGCGGACGACGCCGGAGAGCACGATCGTCTGGATCTCGGTGTCCTTGGCGATGCGCTTGCTCGCCTCGAGCACCAGCGTGCCGTTGGGCTTGACCTCCAGCACGGTGGCCGTGATCCGGGCCGAGAACCGGTCCTTGCGCTCGTAGTCGCCCTCGCCGCTGAAGTTGCGCCGCGCGTTGAAGTCGATCAGGCTGAGGTTGCGCGTGTCGCCCTGGTCCAGGCGCAGCTCCAGAAGGTTGGCTAGGTTGAGCATGGCGTTGAGGTTGGCCCGCGTCCGGGAGTCCTGCTCGGTCTCCAGGCTCTGAGAGCTGGTCTGCGTGGAGACCTCGTCGATGATGATGGTGATGATGTCGTGCTTCTGGAACTGGCGCGGCTCGGGCTCGGGCACCCAGATCAGGCTGACCTGCTCGGCCGCCATCGCGGGCTGGGACACCCCCGGGGCGCCGGACGCCTGGTGATCCCGCACGAGGAACAGGCTCTGGGCGGAGGCCGCCGAGCACAGAAGGGCCGTCGCCCCGAACACCGCCGCCGTCTGCTTGATACGAATCACTGCGTCACCTCCGTCGGGTCGATCATGACCGCGCGCCCGTGCCCCGCGACCCGCGCGGTGAAGCGTGCGGAGCGGTCCTTGGCTTCCAGTTCCACAACCTCTCCCATGCCGGCGTCGTGGCGAGCCCGGGCGATGGTGGTCACGACCACCGACCCGCGCACCGACCGCACCGACACATCCTGCCCTCGGGTGATGATCGCTGGGGATTCGAGATTCCCGAACCGGACCACCTCGCCCATGTCCATCGCACGGCGAACCACCTGGCCGATGACCTGCTCCGGATCGGCCGGCGGGTCGGTCGCACCGGTCCAGACCGGCTGCACCTCGAAGGCGTCCGCCTCGATCCGTTCCCCCCGGCGCAGCGGCCGCACAAGGACCGGTGCGTGGGAGAGCAACTCGATCTGCACGCGCACCGCCTCGGAGAGCACGATCTGGTCCCCTTCGTACACCGTCACCCGCACCGCCGCCCGCGTCGAGGTTCCGATCTGGCGGACCTCCACCTTGCGTCCCTCGGTCGGCGTGTTCAGCGTGCCCCGGTCGCGCTCCTCGAAGCCGATCCGGACCTCTTTGGCCGCCGACCCGAACCGCGTGCGGAGCCAGTGCTCCAGATGATCGCGCACCGTGGTCACATCCGGCTCCGGCTCGCGCTCGGTGCGATGGGCGTGCGTGGGTGCGGGGCGATCGGCATTCCGAGTCAGATTCACGCGCGTCCCGTGCACGATGACCGACCCGGTCCGCGCGCCCGACACCTCGATGCGCTGGCGCACCCGTGCGGCGTCGATGCTGGTCCACCGCCCGGGCTCCACGCCGTCCAGCGGGATCGTGATCGCGGACAACGCCGCCTGCTGGCCGCCCTGGATGTCGGCGATCGCCCCGAGGGTCAACGCCTGATCGGGCGCCAGCCGCACCGTGGCCCGCAGCGAGACCGTCGTGATCCCGCCCCGTCCGTCCGAGGCCATGCCGACCGATGCCGTCAGCATCGCCATCAGCACCACCATCACTTGCGTCATCCGGTCCATCGTCCACCTCTCGCCGCCCCGCGGCGGGCCCCCCCCCCCCCCGGGGGGCCCCCCCCCCCCCGCCCCGGGGGGGGGCCCCCCCCCCGCGGGTCGGTCGGGCCCCCGGTCGCGCGGCCGGT
>JAFIFX010000012.1 GCA_020831805.1 Planctomycetota bacterium
CCAAGGAAATGATGGTCTGAAGCGGGTTTCTGGCGGGCCGGGGGGGGGGGGGGGGGGGGCCCCCGGGGGCGGGGGGGGCGGGGGGCCCCCCCCCCCCGCCCCCCGTCTGGGGACCATCCATGCCCGATGAACTGCTGCATCGCGTCGTCGTCCACGGCGGCGTGATCCCGGGCGTGATCGCCCTCGTCACGCTCGCCCTTGTCTGGTGGCGATACTCGGTCAAGCGAACCCACCCCGACGCCCAGGTCCGCCCGCCCGCGTGGGCCCTGCCGCTGGTGATCACGATCGGCTTCGTGCTGGCCGATTGGGTCGTCAAGCAGAAAATCTCCTGGTGGCCGAACTCCAATGTCCAGCGCGTGCCGCACGCGGCGGGGCTGATCGCCCTCGTCGCGATCGCCGGCGCGTTCGTCCGGGTCCCGTGGCCGGTCCGGGCCGTCGCGCGGGCGCTGGCCTTCGCCGGGGCGACCTGGATGCTCACCCAGGGCTACCGCCCGGGCGTGCTGTCGACCGGCCAGCTCTGGGCGCTGGTCGCCGGCGCGGGCCTCGCCGGGGCGGTCATCGCCACGCTCGCCGACGCGGGCCTGGCCAGGACGCGCGGCTGGACCGGACCCGCCGCGGCGCTCGCGCTGGTCGGGCTGACCCAACCGTTCCTCCACTTCGCGGGCTTCTCCTCCGGATCGATCGCCCTGGTCGGCGCGATCGCCGCCCTGACTTCCGCGCTGCTCGTCGCCTTGGCCTTCCGCCAGCTCACGCTCGGCGGCGGGACGGCCACTGTGCTCGTCGGGCTGGTCCTGATCAGCCTGCTCGGCGCGGGCGTGCAGAGCGAGCCGAAGAGCGTGCCCGCGCTGCTGCTCATCGGCGTCGCGCCGCTGGCCCTGGCGCTGCGGTTCCGAGGCCCGATCCCCACCCTCGCGCTCCGCGCGGGCGTCATCGCCCTGCTCGCCGGCGCGGCCTTCGGCTTCCTGGCCATGTCCGGCGCCGATGAGCCGGACGAGGACGACCCCTACGCGGATTACTTCACCCTGGCGTCATAACACGCAGCCTACCGATCCCGCATCGTCACAAGTTCGTCCAGCCGGGGGCGGGGCCGGTCTTCCTGCTTTCCCGGCTCGGTGCCGACATGCACGAACCCGGCCAGGCGTTCGTGCGCTGCCAGCCCCAGGTGCGACAGCACCGCGGGGTGGTACGCCGGCCAGCCCGAGAGCCACACCGCGCCGTACCCGTGCGCGTGGCAGGCATGCAGCAGGTTCATGCACACCGCGCCGCAGGTGAGGATCTGCTCCCACTCGGGGATGCCGGGCCTGTCCGGGTGCTGCGGGCGGGCGCGGCTGACGACCGCGACGATCATGGGGGCGTCGTCGTACCGCTGCCGGGCCGCGCGGACGGCCGCATCGTCCGCCTCCGGATGGTCGGCCCGGAACGCCTCTCCCACCGCCCCGGCCAGCGACGCCAGCCCCGGCCCAGCCAGCACCACGAACCGCCAGGGCGCCAGACGTCCGTGGTCCGGCGTGCGGCTGGCGATCGTCAGGATCCGTTCCAGTTCAGCCCCCGACGGCACGGGCAAGCCGAGGGCCTTGGGCGACGCGGAGCGCCGGGATTCGAGAAAGGCGATGGGGTCCATGGGCCATCATTGGGCCGGGCCCGGAAAGGGGCACGAAAAAACCCGCCTGACACGGCGGGTCTTCTCAGCGGAACGGGAGGGATTCGAACCCTCGGTACACCTTTACGATGTACACCGGATTAGCAATCCGGCCCCTTCAGCCTCTCGGGCACCGTTCCGGAGCTGGAACCGGAGCGTAGGGCGGCTACCGGCGATGAACAACACCCCGGGACGGGTCCCGGGGTGTCTGGAGAGAGGGGTTCGGGGGGGGATCCTGGCTTCAGTCGGCGCCCTCGGAGTCGCCCTCCTGGCGGGTCTCGAGGAGGTTGCGGAGGTACTTGTTCTCGCGCCGGGTCGCCTCGAGATCGAAGACGAGGTACTTGACGCTCAGGCGCAGGTGGTCGAGGGAATCCTGCAGCTCGGCGATGGTCTTGCGCATCTTCTTGTGACGCGCCTGGGTCTCGGCCGCGAGCTGGGCGAGCTTGGGTCGCTCGGTCTCGGGGAGGGTCTCAATCTGCTCAAGGAGGTTGGCCAGTCGGCTGTGGAACTCGTTCTCGGTCATGTCTGATCCCTCCGGTCGTTTCTTGAACCAATGTACGGACCGACGGGTGCCGGTCCGGACAACAGGGATGCACCGGGCGGGCCAGCGGTTGGCACGCCGGGGCGGGCCCGGACGCGGGGTCCGGGAAGATCCCCTTCCATGGGGTCAGACACTCCATTTGGGCCCATCCTGGGCGTGCTGGGGGTCGGGCCGATCCTTCGGCCCGGGGTTCGGGTCGCGCCGCGTGTTGCCCGGCGTCAACGCCGACGGTGCAACGACTGCAACGCGCGCTGGGCCTCGGGCGGCGCGGACTGAGCGATTGACCTCAGCTCGGCCGGGTCAACCTGGGACGCGTCGGCCACCGCCTTGGCGAGGGCCTTGTCCAGGTTGCGCCGGAAGTCCGAGAAGTATTCCTCGAGCTCGTGCCGGGCGAAATGGCTCAGCGGGTCGGCCAGCCCGGACTGGGCGGCGGCCCAATCGATCAGCGAGCCGCCGGTGGGCTGGAAGCGGTAGAGGCTCAGCGTCGCACGGAGCCGGGAGGCGGGGCCTTGGAACGGGTCGACCGCGTCCTCGGGGATGGCGGCCATCAGCTTTCGGGCTTCCCGGGGGTCGGTGGGCATGCCGTTCGCGGCCGGCGGACCGAGCGGGTCGGGCGTGCCGGACCCGGAGAACGCGCCACGCGTGGCCGGCGCGGCGGAGCCCCTTGGGCTGAACGCCGGTTCCGGCTTGGGATCCGGCTTGGGCTCCGGAAAGCTCGCGGGGGACCCGGCGGCCCGGCGGAGGTTCACGAAGGCGGTGGAAATGGTCTTCAGGCCGGCCCGGTCGAAGCGGATGGAAAGCCGCTGGCAGGGGGCGCCCTCGTGGAGGGCGCCCGAGGCGTTGGCGATGGTGCCGGCGCCCCATTCGGGCTTGGCGGGGTGGAGAACCCGGTCACCGATCTGGAACTTGTCATTTGTCGCTGCGGTCATAGTGGCTCGGGTTGTTTCGGAGCCGCGTGGCTCGGAAACCGGGATAAGAAAAGAAGTTGGCTCGCGGCCGGGTGGTCCGGAACACGCGTGCGGGCTACGCTTCGCTCTGGTTCGGAGCGGTCCGTCGGGGGAGTCGAGATGGATCCTTCCGGCCCGGCTCGCGGGCCGACACCCCTGGTACTCTGGAGATGGTAGCCGATGATCGAGGCTCTGAAAAGCGAAGAGATCGTCAACAAGGTCGGCGGTCGGTTCAAGCTGACCGCGTTGATCCAGCGTCGCCTCCAGCAGCTCGTGGAGGGGGCACGCCCCCTGATCGAGCGGGACGGGCGGAGCGATCTCGAGGTCGTGATCGAAGAGATCCTTCAGGACAAGATCACGCTGGCCTTCGAGGACGACGGCGCAAAGCCGCGGACCGAAGAAGCCCTGCTCTGATCTTTTTGACGACACGGACCCGCGCATGACCCTGGACCCGGCCGAACTGCGCCCGACCTTCGAAGGACGGCGCGTGCTGATCGGCGTGTCCGGGGGGATCGCCGCGTACAAGGTGTGCACCGTGGTCTCGCGCCTGGCCCAGGCCGGGGCGGAGGTCACCGTGCTGATGACCGACTCGGCGACGCGCTTCGTCACCGCGCTGACCTTCCAGGCGCTGTCCGGGCGTCCGGTCTACACCAGCCAGTGGCAGCACACCGAGGCGCACGACCCCCAGCACATCGCGCTGGCGGACCGGTGCGAGGCGGCGCTGGTCGCGCCGTGCACGATGGACATGATGGCCAAGCTCGTCACCGGCCGCACCGACGATGTGGTCTCCCTGACGCTCAGCGCGATCGACCGCTCCAGGACCCCGGTGCTGCTCGCGCCGGCGATGAACGACGCGATGTGGAACCAGGCCTCGACCAAACGCAACGCGGCGCAGCTCGAGGCCGACGGCTTCCGGCTCGTCGGGCCCGGCTCCGGCTGGCAGGCGTGCCGCCATGTCGGGACCGGGCGGATGGTCGAGCCCGAGGACCTGGTCGAGGCGTTGGCCAGGGTGCTGTCTTAAACAGATCCTCTTCGAATATCGGGGGCGACGGTGGGGTGCCGTGCTCTTCGCTTCGAAGAGCACGCGTCGGGCCCAGAACGTCCGATGCCAAACAGCCGCGCACGCGAGTAAGCGGACGGGCGAAGTCACGCGTTGCTCGGGCCCTTTCTCCCGCCGGCAGGTGCGCACACCGTCGCCGTTTCACGACGCATGTGCCGCACCACACCGCGATCTGGGGATCCGCTGCGGGCGCCGCGACCACCCATTCGCTCGTCGCCCGCGTGGGTGGCGTTACGGGCAAGGGGCCGCTTCTTTCCAGGCGCGGCTTGTTCAGGGCGCGACGCCAGGTAAATCACTCCACGCGGAACACACGCAGCTCGACGCGCTCGCCCTTGGAATAGTTGATGCCCTCCGCACGCCCGAGTTCGGTCCAGCCGGGCTGGGCCGGCGCATCGGCGGGCAGGATGAGCACCGCGCCCGGGTTCGCGTCGGCCCAGTCGGCGACCTGCATCGGGCCGAGGCGGCGGACGCGGGCGCGGGTGGCGAAGGTCAGGCTGTCCTCGTGGTAGACCGCCGCGCCGACGGGCGCGTCGGACGGCGCCCGGTCGATGATCGCGGCGAGCTGCTCGGTGACATGCAGCGCCCGCGCGTTGGGCAGCACCAACTGCAACAAGGTGAAGACGAAGACCAACGCCGCGCCGACGGCAAGCGCGTGCGCCCGCGGCAGCGATCGGCGGACCGCCCGGGCCGCGACCACGATCAGCCCGACCGAAACCAGCCCCCCCACCACCGCCGCGACGATCGGGAAGGCTTCACCCGCGATCACCGCGATGGCGACCGGTGCGCCGGCGGTCAGCGCGACGCCCAGCACGACCCAGATCGCCAGCCCGGACACCGGCGGCACGGGCTTGGGCGGGGTCAGGATGCGGTCGGCCAGATCGAGCACGGCCCGGGCCGTCAGCAGGGCGATGGGCGGGTAGAGCGGCAGGGTGTAGTGCGGCAGCTTCGTGCCGACGATCTCGAAGATCAGCCACGACGGCACGATCCACGCCATCAGGAACAGCATGGCAGGGTCGCCGACGCCCCGCGCCCTCCATCTGGCGCGTCGCGTCGGGCCCTCGGGCAGGCGGACGGCCCCTCGCACAGCGAGGCCCAGGGCGTAGAGCGTCAGCAGCGAGCCGGGCCAGAAGAGCAACGCCAGCAGCACGAAGTGGTAGCCCGGCGGACCCCAGTGGCCCTCCTTCGGCTCGGCGGAGCGGCCGATGGTCTCATCGAACCAGATCGCGGTCAGGGTGTCCCAGCCCACCGTGCGCGCGGTCGCGACGACCCACGGCGCCAGGACCGCCGCGAGGATCACCAGCCCCAGCAGCGGGCGCGTGCGCCGGAGCCAGCGCCAGTCCCGGCCGACCCACGACACGACCAACGCGGTGAGCACGGCGACCATCGGCGTGATGGGCCCCTTGGTCAGCACGCCCGCACCGACAGACAGCCAGAACCCGGCCGGCAGCCCCCACGACGACCACGGCCCGCGTGATGCGCCGGCCCGATGGATCAGCATCAACGCGGCCATCGCGCCGGTGGTGGTCGCCAGCAGGAGCTGATCGGCGCGGGCCTGGTTGGCGTCCCAGACCACCATGGGGCACACGCCGAGCAGCAGCGCGCCCAGCCAGCCCGCGCGGGCGCACCCCATCGCCACGCCGAGCCGCCAGGTGATCAGGCAGGCCGCGATCGCGCTGAGCACCGACGGCAGCCGGTAGTGCCAGATGTGGTCCGCCAGCGGGTTCAGCCCGGTCAGCACGGCCGCGGACGCGGACTGGAGCCAGTAGATCAGCGGCGGCTTGGCCAGGCGTGGGCGTTCGCCGACCATCGGGACCGACCAGCCCCCGGCGTGGTGGCCGGCGCGGATCTGGCCGGATTCGGTCCGTTCGAACGGGCGCGTGTCGGCCTGGTCGCCCGACCACGCGAGGGACTCGAACATCTGGCGGCTGGCCTGGGCGAATCGGGCCTCGTCGCGGTCGACCACGGGGATCGAGAACAGGCCCGGCAGGTATACTGCCAGCAGCAGCGCGACCAGCACGAGGCCCGCTTTCGTCGAGCGGGCGGCGTGCTCGCGGCGGGTGACCGCGGCGGAGGCATCGGTCGGCGGGATGGGTGTATCGGGCATGACCGGCGAGGCTCCACGGTTCGAACGCGACGACTCTAAGGGCGTTCGGCGGACGGCGTTGGTCTGCGCGGCGGTCGCGGCCCTGGGGCTTGTGCTCATGCCGCTGGACCCCGCGGTGGCCCGGTGGGCCGGCGGGCTCCGCCAGAGCGGGGACCTGTGGCAGGAGTTGCGGGCGTTTCAGCAGTACGGCCAGGGCGGCTCGATCGTGCTGGGGGTGGTGCTGATCTGGCTGCTGGACCCGGCGCGCCGACGCCGCCTGCTGGACTGGGGGGCCGCGGCGCTGGTCGTGTGGGCGGTGGTCTTCCCGATGAAGACCCTCATCGGGCGCCCGCGCCCGAGGCTCAACGATCCCTACGGCTTCCTCTGGCCCTGGGGGACCTGGGATTTCGGCGGCGATGTCGGTCAGCGCCACGCCTGGGAGGTCGGGGCGGGCATCTCGAGCGACCTGTGGTCGATGCCCTCGAGCCATGCCGCCTTCGCGGCGGTGATGAGCGTGTTCCTGATCGCGCTCTACCCGCGGCTGCGGTGGTTCGGGGTGTTCATCGTCGGGCTGGTCGGCGCGGGGCGCGTGCTGTTCGGGGCGCATTATCTCAGCGATGTGCTCATCGGCGCGGCGCTGGCCTGGCTGCTGGCCACGCTGGCGGTCGGGGGATTCTGGGGGGTGCGGGGGCTGGACTGGGTCTGGCTGCGGCTGGTGGACCGGAAGGCCAGCCCGGCCTGGCCGCACACGGTCGCCGTCGAGCGGGCACGCCGGGCGGGCTGACGGGCGGGACGGCCGGGCATATGCTTCCGCCCGCACCCCGGCCGCCGGGGCGTGGAGAGGTGGCAGAGCGGTTGAATGCGCCGGATTCGAAATCCGGTATGGCCTTCGGGTCATCGGGGGTTCGAATCCCCCCCTCTCCGTTTCCGACCGAGCCGGACCGGACGACGGCCCCAACGCGGGCCGGATCCCCGCCTTCGGGAGCACCATGAAACGCATGCTGGCCCTTTCCGTGATCGTCCCGGCCGCCTGGGGCGCCGTCGCCTCCGCGCCCGCACGCGGCGCGGAACCGGACCTGACAGCCTGGTCCGTGGTGTCCGAGCCGGGCACGCCCCGCCCGCCCTTCCGGTTCGAGCCGGAGGACGAGGCCCTGCTCGACGCGATCCAGCTCGGGTGCCTGAACTTCTTCCTCGATGAGGTCGACCCTGTCACGGGGATGGTGCTGGACCGGACCGGGGCGCGGACGATCAGCGTGGCGGGGGTCGGGTTTCAGCTCACGGTGCTGTGCATCGCCGACCATCGCGGCTGGCTGGAGCCCGGCGAGGCCGGGGCGATCGCGCTGCGGATCGTGCGGGCCCTACACGCCAACCCGGCCAACCGGGAGCGCGGCGTGTTCTACCACTACCTCGAACCGGGCACCGCCGGCCCGAGCAGCGAGGGGTACGAGGAGGTCGCCAGCACCGTGGACACCGCGCTGCTCTTCGCGGGGCTGCTGACGGCGGGGCGGCACTTCGGCGGCGACATCCGTGAGCTGGCCGACGATCTCGTGCTCAACGCGGACTGGCGGTCGTACATCCTCGACCGGCCCTCCACCGGGCACAACGACGGGTTCATCTCGCTGGGATGGCGACGGCCCCGCGACCCGGACGCGCCGTTCGGCGAGGGGCTGCTGTCCTTCACCTGGTCGGACACGGGCGACGAGCAACGCCTGACCGCGTTCATCGCCCGGCTCCCGACCGATCCGAGCCGACGCGTCCCGCCCGAGATGTATCACGGGCTGCGTCGCACGCTCGGCACGATGCCGGACGGGCGGCCGATCGTCTGGTTCCCCTGGTCCGGGGCGCTGTTCACGGCGTTCTTCGCGCACTGCTGGATCGACGACGCCCGGCGCGGGCCGGATGATCCGGCGGCGTGGGGCGTCGAACACCGACCCCGGGTGGACTGGTGGGAGAACAGCCGGCGCACCGCGCAGCTCCACCGGGCCCGCGCGATCGAGAACCCGCGCGGGCTGCCGGGGTTCGGGCCCGACCTGTGGGGGCTCAGCGCGTGCGACGGAGACGGGCGGTACCTCGTGCCCGGCGTCTTCCCGACGCTCGCGCCCGTGCAGTTCGGCGAGCCCGGACGCGACCATCTGACCAAGCAGCCCAAAGACAACTGGGCCGACGGGACCGTTGCGCCGTACGCCGCCGGCAGCACGATCATGTTCGAGCCCGGTCCGGCGCTGGACGCGCTGCGGAACTACCGGCGGATCGCCGAAGAGCACGCGCCGGCGCTGTGGGCCGATCCGGCTTCAGGCGGCCACGGATTCGCGGACTCGTTCCGGCCCGGGCCGGACGGCACGGTGGTGTGGGTCGCGCCGGACCGCGTGGCGATCGACGCGGGCCCGCTGATGATCGCGATCGAGAACGCGCGCAGCGGGTTCGTGTGGGACACCTTCATGGCCCACCCCTCGGTGCGTGCGAACCGCCTGCTGGCCGATCCGTTGCTGGACGAGTGAGCCCCGGCGGTCACATGCCGTAGGCGGGCTTGACGCGTCGTTCGAGGTGGCGCATCAACGGGTCGGCGCTGAGCGGCTTGCCGGTGGCGCGTTCGCAGAGTTCGCCGGCGGTGTAGCGGCGCCCGTGCTGGTGGATGTTGGTCCGCAGCCACGACAGGAGCTGGGCGAACTCGCCGCGGGCCATCTGGTCGTCCAGATCGGGGATCTGCTCGTTGATGGTTTCCCACAACTGGGCGGCGTAGAGGTTGCCGAGCGAGTAGGTCGGGAAGTAGCCGATCAGGCCGAAGGACCAGTGGACATCCTGCAGGCAGCCGCGCCGGTCGTCGGGCACATCGACGCCGAGGAGGTTCTTGTACTGCTCGTTCCATGCGCCGGGCAGGTCCTTGATGGACAGGTCGCCGCGGACCAGGGCCCGCTCGAGCCCGAAGCGGATCATGACATGCAGGTTGTAGGTCGGCTCGTCGGACTCCACGCGGATGAGCGAGGGGGTGCAGGTGTTCATCGCGGCGGTCATCTGATCGAGCGAGACATCCGAGAGCGTGCTCCCGAAGTGCTTGTTGGCCAGGGGCAGGGCCCACTTCCAGAACGGCGCGGAGCGCCCGACGAAGTTCTCCCACAGGCGGCTCTGCGACTCGTGGATGCCCAGCGAGACGCTGCCGGCCAGCGGGGTGCCCGCGTGGGGGCCGCTCTTGGGCAGGCCCTGCTCGTACAGGCCGTGGCCGCCCTCGTGCATGGTGCTGGTCAGCGCGTCGGCGAAGTTGTCCTCGGCGTAGCGGGTGGTCAGGCGCGTGTCGCCCGGGGCCATCCCCGAGCAGAACGGGTGCGTCGTGACGTCCAGACGCCCGGCGGTGAAGTCGAAGCCGAGGGCTTCGAGCACGGCCTGGCCGAAGGTGTGCTGCTGGCCGACCGGGATGTTGCGGGACATGAAGTCGTCCCTGGGAGGAACGCCGTTCTCGGTGACATCCGCGATGAACGCGCTGAGCCGCTCGCGGAGCGGGTTGAAGACCGCCTCGATCTCCGCGGCCTTGGTGTCCGGCTCGTACTGGTCGAGCAGCGCGTCGTACAGCTCGCCGCCCTCGGGGATGCCCAGGCACTCGGCCTTGCGACGGCTCAGCTCGAGCATGGTGGTCAGCGCGGGGGCGAACATGGCGAAGTCCGACTTGGCCCGCGCCTGCTTCCAGATGTCCTGCGCCTCGGAGCCGGCCCTGGCCAGCTCGGCCACGAGATCGCCCGGGACCTTGGTGGCCTGGTCGTAGTCGCGACGGATCTCGCGGAGATTCGCCGCCGTCTCGCTCCCCCCCGCGTTCAGGGCCGTGTCCGACTCGCAGGCCGCCAGCAGCTCGCCGACCCGCGGGTCGGTCAGCCGATCGTGGTGGATGCGGGCCAGGACCGACGCCTGCTCGGCCCGGGCCCGGGCGCCGCCGGAGGGCATGTAGGTCTCTTGGTCCCAGCCGAGCAGCCCGCCGATGGATCCGATCGTGGAGGCCTCACGCAGCAGGGCGGTGAGCTGGGCGTAGTCCTTGGAGGTCGTCTGCGTTGGCGCGGCGGTCGTCATCGGGTTCCTTTCGTACGGGTCGTCGTCTCGTCGCGGAGGTTGTTCCGGCCGGCCGGGGCCGGGGTTTCAGCGGGCCGGTCCCGCGGCGTGCTGGAGGGCGATCAGAGCATAAGCCGTGATCAGCACGGGGTCCGTCTCCATCCAGCGGTCGTGCAGCACGCCGAACGAGCCGTCCTCGTTCTGCAGCCCTTCCAGCGTGGAAACCAGGTCGGCCCGCCAGTCCTGACCGGCGACCTCGGCCGCCCCGAACGCGTGCAGGGCCCGGGCCATGCTCGAGTAGTAGTAGTACCGGCCCTGGTCGCCCATGCCGGGGTTCTCGTCCATCCGGTAGTGCTCGTTGATCCAGCCCCAGGCCGCCCGCACGCGGGGATCGCTCGGGGACAGGTCCGCGTAGATCAGGCTCTTGAAACCCACATAGGTCATGGACCCGTAGGCGCGGAGCCGCGTGATCGTGCCGTTCTCGGTTTCTTCCTCGATCATGCCGGCCATCGACTGGCCCGCGCGCCCGTCGACCGACTCGGCGTCGGGCACGGTAGCGTAGATGAACCCGCCCTGGCGCGAGCCGTCGGCGTAGGGCATGTCGTTGGTCTCTTCGAGCATCTGCACACGCTGGAGGAACACCAGCGCCCGCTTGTACGATTCGTCCTCGGTGGACACGCCGGTGTCGTGCAGGGCCTGGAGGAAGAAGCCAAGGTTGGACAGATCCGGGCGTCCGTGGTTGCCGTAGCCCACGCCGCCGTAGAACGGGTGATCGAAGTCCACCGGCTCCCCGCCCGCTTCGCCGCCGCTCGATTCCGAGTATTGCAACCCCTTGAGGAACGACTGACCGCGCCGGATGACCTCCGCGGCCTCGGGCGAGCCGACCCGCGAGAGCGCCGACAGGCAGATCGCCGTGTTGTAGGTCTGCAGCAGCCCGTCATGGATCCCGCCGTCCGGCTTGGCGTAGGACAGGATGTTCCGCACGCCCGCGGCCACGGTCGGATCCCGCGCGTCGATCCGGGGATCGAGCAGCATCCCGTCGATCACCAGGCCGGTGATGGCGGGGAACGAGGGCCCGTCGGGGTTCTCGCGCCAGCCGCCGGTGTCTGGGTCCTGCTCCGAACGAAGGTACTCCAACGCCCGGTCGATCAGCACCCGGGCCCGGGCCCGGGTGTCCGGCTCGGCGGCGGTCGCCCCCGAGGCCCCCGGGCCGAGGGTCAGATCCTGCGCCGCCGCGATCGGCCCGAAGCCCATCGCCAGTCCCGCCGCCAGTACGCACCACTTCATCCGTCACCTCCGTGTGTCGCCCGGGCCATGAGGCAGGCCGACGCGGCCACCGCGGCCGTCTCGATCCGCATCGCGTGGGCCCCGAACCGCAGGACGCAACGCCCCGCGGAACGGGCTTGTTCCAACTCCTGGGGGGTCCACCCGCCCTCAGGCCCCACCAATAAGACCGTATCCGTCCCGGACGCACCGGGTTCGAGCATCTCGCCGGACGCGTCGGCCAAGACCGCTCTGGGGTCTTCGAGGGCCTCGGGAAAGCCGATCCAATCGCCGATTTCAAGCAGCCACGCCCGGCCGCACTGCTTCGCCGCCTCGATGGCGGCGCGTTCGAGCCGGTCCGCGCGGAAGTTCGGCCGCTGGGTCCGCCAGGTCTGGAGCGGTCGCCACGCCGCGATACCGACTTGGGAGAGCTGATCGATCATGGACTCGAGCCGGTCGCCCTTGGGCGGGGGGCACCAGACCTCGATCCGGGGTCGGACCGGCCCGACCCGGGTCAGAGCCCCCACCGCCAGCCGCAGCAGCGGCCTTTTGCCGGATTCGGCGTCCAGCACCTCGGCGGGGGCCAGCCCGCCGCGGCCGTCGAGCAACGCCACGGGCTCACCCGGCCGGATGCGTTTGACGCGGACGGCGTGGTTGGCCTCGTCGCCTTCGACCTCCAGGGTGGACCCTTCGGCCACACCGGCAAGGTCCGAGAAGTAGATGCGGTGGGATGGGGAACGATCCTGGTCCATGGTCGGGACAGCCTAGTGCCCCGAAATGGCGTCCGCACGGCCGATATCCCTTGAGTCCGCGCTGCGGACGCCCGATCATCCACGCGTGTCGGCGGACCAAACGAAAACCAGGGCCCGGGCTGACGACCTGGAAGCGGCCATCGATGCGCTCCTCGCGGAGATCAACGAGACCTGCTCCCGCTTCGAGAACCCCCCGCCTGAGCAGAACGAGGACGAAGACCTCGAGGAGTACACGCGCGCGGTCAAGGCGTCCGTGAAGCCGTCCGCGCCGCCGCCGGCCGAACCCAACGAGGCCGAGGCCGCCATCGACGAGGCCGGGCAGTCCGCCGATGAACTGCTCGAGCAGGCCGCGGACGAGTTGATCGAATCGCTCGAAGCCGAGGTTGAGCGGGCCGCACCGGAAGAGACGCCGGACGAGGCGGAGCCGGCGGACGCGGCACGCGAGACCGAGACCGAGACCGAGACCGCAGACGCGGCGGAACCCTCACCAAAGGCGGAGCCGCAGTCGGGCGACGACCTCCTGGAGAGCGCGCTCGACGAACTGCTCGGCGAAGAGGACCCCGACGCCAAGCCCGAGCAGGACTCGGAATCACCTGAGAACGAAGCCCCGCCGGCCGCGGCCGCTGCCAAGGCCGCCCCGGATGTCGCCCCTGACGCGGATACCGGTGAACCCGACTCCGCGCCGGTCCCCGAAGCCGCCGCGGACGAGCCAGACGACGACGACGCGGACGCCATGGTCGATCTCGACGCAGCGTTCGACGCGCTGCTCGACGGCACCTTCGAGACCGCCGACGGCCAGACCACCGACACCGAGGGCGTGGACACCACCCCGGACCCGTCGCTGATGCTCGACAAGGACGAGCAGCCGGAGCCGGAACCGATCGCGGACACGGTTTCGGAGCCCGCGGTCGCGGCGCCCACCAAACCAAACCGGGCGCCGGCGGCGGCAGCAAGCGCTCCGGCCGCACCACCGCCGCCCGTGGAATCCCGACCCGTCCCGGCTACGCCCGGGACCGCGTCCGACCCCTGGCACCGCGTGGCGATGCTCCGCATGCGGGCGGCCGCGGGCTGGGCGCGTCCACGGCTCGGCGTGGCGTTCGAGGGATTCCTGAAAGCCGCCCGCCCGGCGGGCGCTCGCGCCCTGCTGGCGCTGTCCAAGCCGCTGGAGGGCAAGCCCACGCGTGTGCGCGACTCGCTCGGCTGGATCGCAATCTGGACCATGTTCCTGGCGGTGTGCGTCTGGCTGATGATGCTGATGCGCAGCCCCGAGCCGCTGGCGGCGGACCCGAACGCCTCGCGCGTGGTCACCACCGAGACCGTGCCGGCGGACTGACGCGGCTCACGGCGTCCCGGCGTCCGGCTCGTCCTCGGAGGCCAGCCCGGCCCGCCAGTCGGCGTCGAGCTGCTCGAAGGTCATCCCGAGCACGCCCTTGGTCGCCGCTTCGAGCGTGCCGCCCGCGGCCATCGCGCGCAGCCAGGCGTTGCGCCGATCGCGGCCGAACCGCTCGCCAAGGTAGGCCAGCATCGAACGGCCCTGGGTGTAGACGGCGCGCATGTGGTTCATCGCCTCGCCACGGAAGTCGGCCAACGCCTCGAACGGCATCAGCGCGCCCCGCTCGGCCATCGCGATGGCCCCGTCCGGCCGGGCCCGGGGGCGGAACGGATCGGCCGCGATCTCGGCGATGCCCTCGAGCGCCCACCACGGCGCCTCGATCATGGCCGGGCCGTACTCGAACGACACGGCGTGGCCCAGCTCGTGCGCCACGATGGTGTCCAGCCGCGGGCCGACGAAGCCCCGGCGTCCCAGCAGCTTGATCGACTCGCCCGGCTCGTTCCAGCCGCCGAGCGGGTCGGTGTAGCTGAGCGCGATGGACTTCTGGAGCGAGGCCATGTCGGGATAGATCTTGATGACCGGGTCCGTCGAGAGTTGTTGGTCCAGTTCGGTCTCGACCGAGGCGCGCAGCTCGCCGACGCGGTCGGCCAGGTAGTCGGCCATCTCCGCGGCGCGGTCGTCGCCGGGCTCCAAGAGGATCCGCACGCCCGCGCCCTCGCGCAGGTCCCACTCGCGCCCGGCATAGACCCAGACGCCGTCCTTGAGCCCCAGCGGGCGGAACAGGGCGTCGTAGGACACCGACCGCTCGCGGTCCTCGCCCGGCAGCATCCACGACAGCGTCACGGGCGCCCGCCAGAACCCGCCGGCGTGCGGTTCGGGCGTCGATCGTGCGACGAACGCGGCCGACGCGACCGGGCGCGTGCGCAGGTCGCGGGCCCACATGCGCTGCTCCTGGGCGAAGAACGGGTCGGCGGTGTCGACCAGGGCCATGTACGCCCCCGAGTCGGCGCGGATCACGGCCGACTCCATCGCCGCCAGGGTCCTTCGCACGCCGGCCTCGGCCAGGGCCGCCCCGGACCCGGTGTCGGCGGCCAGGGACGGCGCGAGCAGCAGGCAGAGAACGAGCAGGCACGCCGGAACGGCCTTCATCAGAACTCCGCCTGGCGTGGGGCGCGCGGGAAGGGGATCACATCGCGGATGTTCTGCATGCCGGTGACATACTGGACCAGGCGCTCGAAGCCCAGGCCGTAGCCGGCGTGGGGCACCGTGCCGTAGCGGCGCAGGTCGCGGTACCACCAGTAGTCCTCCTTGACCAGGCCCATCTCCTCGATGCGCCGGTCCAGGACATCCAGGCGTTCCTCGCGCTGCGAGCCGCCGATCAGCTCGCCCACGCCGGGGACGAGCAGGTCCATGGCGGCAACGGTGGCCTCGGGCGCGCCGTCCGTGCCGGGGTCGTTCTCGCGCATGTAGAAGGCCTTGATCTTCTTGGGGTAGTTGATCAGGGCCACGGGCTGCTTGAAGTGGAGCTCGGTCAGGTAGCGCTCGTGCTCGCTCTGCAGGTCGGTGCCCCACTGGACGCGGTACTCGAACTTCTGCCCGCACTCCTGGAGGATCTTGACGGCGTCGGTGTACGGCAGCAGGCGGAGCGGCGCCTCCGCGACCGCGCGCAGGCGGTCGACGATGCCCTTCTCGATGCGGTCGTCGAAGAACTTCATGTCGTCGGCGCGCCGGGTCAGCAGGTCATCGATGACGAACTTGAGCATCTCGTCGGCCAGGCGGGCGTTGTCGCCCAGGTCGGCGAAGGCGATCTCCGGCTCGATCATCCAGAACTCGGCCAGGTGGCGCGAGGTGTTGGAGTTCTCCGCGCGGAAGGTCGGGCCGAAGGTGTACACCCGGCTCAGCGAGCAGCAGTAGGTCTCGACATTGAGCTGGCCGGACACCGTCAGATGGGCCTTGCGGGCGAAGAAGTCCTCGTTGTAGTCGACGCCGCCCTCGGGCGTCTGCGGCAGGTTCATCATGTCCAGCGTGGACACCTGGAACATCTGCCCCGCGCCCTCGGCGTCGGAGGCGGTGATGATCGGCGTGTGCACATAGAAGAAATCCCGCTCGTCGAAGAAGCGGTGGATGGCGCACGCCAGCGTGTGGCGCACCCGGGCGACCGCGCCGAAGGTGTTGGTCCGCGTGCGCAGGTGGGCGACCTCGCGCAGGTACTCGAACGAGTGGCGCTTGTTGGAGACGGGGTAGGTGTCCGGGTCCTCCACCCAGCCGACGACGCGGACGCCGGTCGCCTGGATCTCGACCGACTGCCCCTTGCCCTGGCTGGCGACCAGCACCCCGTCGACCTCGACCGAGCAGCCGGTGTTCAGCCGGGCGATCTCGTCGGCGTAGTTGGCCAGGTCGCCGCGGGCCACGACCTGGATGGGGTCGAAGCAGGTCCCGTCGTGGACGGCGACGAACGACAGGCCGCCGTCGGCCTTGGAATCCCGGCGGGTGCGCACCCAGCCCTTGATGGTCAGTTCCGTGCCCGGCTCGCCCCTGAGGGCGTCCCTGATCTTGATCCACGCCATGCGTTCTGACTCCCGATCCCAGACGCCCCCGGTTTCTTCCGGGCGGCGGGCGGAAGTCTAGAGCCCCGGGCCGGTCACCAACGGGACCGGTCCAGGTAACCGTGCGGCACGCCGGCTTCCTGGTTGAGGGTGTAGACCGAGCGGTACATGATCCCCCCGCCACCGGCGTTGTTGGGCATCAGGGCGTACAGCTCGCGGGCCAGCAGGTCGCGCCCGAACTCCATGAGGTTCTCGGCGGTGCCGCTGACATCGCGCATCTCGCCCACCGTGCCGTCGGCCATCAGGTAATGGCCCATTCCCCCGTGGCGCGAGGTGAACTGGTCGTTGTTGCCCCACAGACCGTCGGGGATCGAATCGTTGTACCAGTAGATGCTCTCCTCGACGAAGATCGGCATCGAGCGGAACGCGGTCATGAAACTCCGCCCCATCTCCCGTGGGAAGCGGTTGGGCCCGGCGATCGACGGCGCCCCGTCCACCGAACGATCCAGGTAGAACATGCGGATATCCCGGTCGATCCGGGCGCCCTGCGTGCCGGTGATCATCGTGAAGTCGAAGTCCAGCTCGTTGTACTGGAACTCGAACAGGTTGGAGCTGGCGTTGCCGGAGAGCGAACGCCGGCCGTTGGTCGGGCAGGCCAGAATCTCGGTGACATTGTCAAGGTAGGTGAAGACCGGGCCCGGCTCGAAGCGGTTCTGCTGCTGGTTCCAGATCCGGGCCCAGGTGTAGGACTGGGCCCCGTTGTTGAGCACGATCGGCCAGATCCGATTCTGGTGGTCGTTGGCGTAGAAGCCCGTGGCCAGGCCGAGCTGCTGGTTCCGCGCCTTGCACATGACGGTCCGGGCCGTCTCGCGCGTGTTCGAGAGCGCGGGCAGCAGCAGGCCCGTCAACAGCGCGATGATGGCGATGACGACCAGCAACTCGATCAGCGTGAACGCTCGATGACGCACCTAGACCTCCGTTCCGTCCGAACCGCCCGGCCGATGCCCGCGCAGAACGCCGGGGCCGTCACCGCTTTATAACAGAAATCACGCCGTGCGGGAACCCCCTCCGTCCCTATCCGGGGCCGCCGATCGTCCGCAAACCGACAAAACAGGCCACCGGGGCGGAAACATGGGTGAATTGACCCGAGTTCGGTCACCGGGCCTGGTCGATCCAGCCGTGGCGCCAGCCCGCCGCGAGCCCCTCGAAGTAGACCGAGCGGTACCGCAGGGTGGTGTCGTGCCGGCCGGGGATCAGGGCGTAGACCTGGGCGGCGGTCAGGTCGGTCGCACGGTTGAACACCTCCTCAGACTCGCCGGTCGCGTCGCGCATGACGCCCACGGACCCGTCGATCATCGTGTAGTGGCCGGCCCCGTTGTGCCGGGCGGAGAACTGGTCGTTGTTGCCCCACATCCCGTCCGAGATGCTTGAGTTGTGGAAGTACGCGCTCTCCTCGACGAAGACCGGCATGCTGCGGAACGCGGTGAGGAACTGCAAGCCTTCACCACGGGCGTAGTCCCGCAGGCCGGGGCGCATCGGCACGCCCTCGCGGGTGCGGTCGTAGTAGTACAGCGTGCGGCTCAGATCGATCCGCGCCCCCTGCACGCCGTCGACCATCGTGAAATCAAAGTCCAGCTCGTGGTCCTCGCCGAGCCGGTCCAGGTTGGCCATCCGCTCGCCCGTGAGCGAGCGGCGCCGGTTCGTCGGGCAGGCCAATGTCTCGCCCGCGTACTCCAGATAGGAGAACACCGGGCCGGGCCGGAAGTCCTGGGTCTGCGGCTGCCAGATCCGGGCCCAGGTGTAGCGCTGGGCCCAGCCCTGGCGGACCACCGGCCAGATGCGGCCCGCGTGGTCGTTGGCGTACAGCCCGGTCGCCAGGCCGAGCTGGGCGTTGCGCTGCTGGCAGATCACCGCCTGGGCCGTCCCCCGGGCCCGGCCGATCGCGGGGAGCAGGATCGAGATCAGCATCGCGATGATCGCGATGACCACGAGCAGTTCGATGAGGGTGAAGGCACGCCGCGGCATGCCCCGAGCCTACCGGGATGAGCCCCGGAACGCAAGCAAAGGTTATAGAACCTTTGCCGTTCGACCCCCCGGATCACGCGGAACGGCCGATTGGGGCCCGTTCCCAGCCAGAACCGGCCAACACCGGAACACGGGGACCGGAGGCGGGGTTTGTCTACCATCCCCTCCCGTGAACGACCGGCCCGAACAGCCTGATTCCTCGGAACAACGCCCCAGTCCGCTCGGCGCGACGCACGATCGCTTCGTGGCCACGGCCCGCGAGCGGGGCGTGCACCGGCCGGCCGCCCTGGCCGCGTACCGGGCCTTCTTCCAGCAGGGCGACGCGTCGGCCCTGCCGGACGCGTTCGACGGGTGGATCGCCCCGATCGTTCGCCGGATGGAAGAGGAGGTCTCCGAGGGCACGACGATCAAGTTCTGCCAGCGGCTGGACCGCCAACTCGGGGTGCCGGCCTCGGATCGGGCCGCGGACCGCGTGCCGCTGGGCGTGCTGCATCAGGACGATCGCGTTCGGCACCTGGACATCGAGTCGGTCATCATCCCGATGGTGGGCCGGACGGGCCGCAAGACCCACACGCTGTGCGTGTCGAGCCAGGTGGGCTGCGCGATGGGCTGCGGGTTCTGCGAGACGGCCCAGATGGGGCTGATCCGCTCGCTGACGCCGGCCGAGATCGTCGCCCAGTGGTGGGCCGCGACCTTTGTCGAGAAAGTCCACATCGACAACATCGTCTTCATGGGCATGGGCGAGCCCCTGGACAACTTCGACGCGGTCATCGGCGCCATCGCGTGCCTGACGGACCACCACGGCTGCCGCGTGCCGATGAGCAACATCACGATCTCGACCGTCGGGCGCGTGGACGGCCTGCGCCGGCTCGTCGAGGTCGTCAAGCGGGACGGCTGGAAACGGCTGGGCATCGCCCTGTCGGTCAACGCGCCCAACGACGAAGTCCGCGACGCCATCATGCCCGTCAACCGCAGGTGGCCGATGGCCGAGCTGCGCGAGGTCATGCTGGACCTGATGGCGGTCCGGGGCACGCGGAAGATCCTGTTCGAGTATGTCCTGATCCCCGGCGTCAACGACGCCGACGAGCACGCCCACGACCTGGCCGCGTGGCTCGAACCCTTCGGCAAGCGCGAGGGCAAGTCTCCGCTCGGCCTGCTCAATGTGATCCCCTACAACCCGCGGCGCAACTCGCCCTGGCCGGCCCCCGAGGAGCCGGATGTCGAGGCCTTCGTCGCGCGGATGAACGAGCTGGGCGTGTACACCAAGCGCCGCCGGACCAAGGGACGCAGCCAGATGGCCGCCTGCGGCCAACTCGGCACGGCGGACATCCGCGGGCGCCGGTTCGTCGCCGCCGAACACCATGGCTGAAGCCCGCACAGCCCGACCGAAACAACCTAGGTCGCGGACGCGCACCGTGCTGCCGATCGTCTATGTGCTCGCCGCGGTCGTCTCGTCGATCGTCTCCAACACCGCCACGCCCTTGCCGCGCGACGACCGGTCCTCGAACAAGCGAAGCGTTCCGGTCACGCTGCGCGGCGCGGCGGGCGACGCCGACCCCCTCGAAACGCTGGGCATCGCCGTCGAGATCGACCAGCCGGAATCGGCGCCAGCCTCGCCCGGGCCGCCGCCCGTGCTGCTGATCCACGGATCGCCGGGCAGCTCGGAGAACTTCGACCGGCTCGCGCCGCTGCTGGCGGAGCGGGGACGCACCGTCATCCGCCCGGACCTGGCGGGCTTCGGGGATTCGTCGCACGGGCCGGACCTGTCCTACCCGGTGCAGGCCGAGTACATGCTCGAGATGCTCTCTGCGCTCGAGGTCGAGCGGGCCCATGTCGTCGGCTGGTCCAACGGCGGGGGCGTGGGGATCTGGATGGCCCACGCCGCGCCGCACCGCGTCGCCTCGCTGACGCTGCTGGCCTCGGTCGGGGCCCAGGAGACCGAGGGCTCGGGCAGCTACGCGTTCGAGCAGTTCAAGTACAAGCTGGGGCGCGTCGTGCTCGGCTACGGCGTCGAGCTTCTGCCCCACTTCGGCCTGCTGGGTTCGTTCCGCAGCCGCACGGCGTGGCTGAAGAACTTCGACGACTCCGACCAGCGGGAGATGACCACGATCCTCCCGACCCTGACCACGCCCACCCTGATCCTCCACGGTCGTGGCGACTTTCTCGTGCCCGCCTGGGCCGCGGAGGCGCACCACCGGCTGATCCCCACCTCCCGCCTGGTCATGCTCGACGCGAGCCACTTCCTGCCCATCCTCCAGCCGGAAGAGACTGCGGCGTACCTGAGCGAGCACATCGAGCGGCACGACCGGCGCGGCGCGCCCGCGCTGACCACCACCGTTGATCTGGCCCCGCTGCCGGACCGGGGCCCGACCTCGCGCACGCTGCATTCGCTGGCGTGGGGCGTGCGTCACATCCCGTGGTTCATCGCGGTGCCCGTATTCGCGCTGATCGCTCGGTACCGCCCGCTGACCGGGATCATCCTCGCGGGGGTGCTGGTGGCGACGGGCTTCGTCGACTTCGGCGTTGCCGGGCTGGGCGTGGTGGTCGGCCGGGTCTGGTGGGCCGCCCGTTCCGGGCCGCTGGATCGGCCCGCTTCGCCCGGCGGCTGGCTGGCGCTGACCGGCTGGACCATGCTTGCGTTCCTGCTCGCGTGGCTGGGCGTGGGCAGCGTGACCGTGGCCTGGACCGATTCGGTTGGCGTGCCCGGCCTGGTCGGTGGGGTCATCCTCGGCCTGGCGCTGCTCGTGCTGGCGCGGTTCGTCTGGAGCCGGACCGGGCGGCAACGCCTGCGCGCCTGCGTGCGACGCATGCTGCGCCACGAGTACTGGCCCGCGTGGATGCACTACCTGCCGGTCCTGGTGTGCCTGCCGGTGTGGATCGTCCGGGCGCGCGGACGCCCGGTCTTCACCGCCGTCAACCCCGGCTACGCGCGGGACGGCGGGGTGGTGGCCGAGCGCAAGCACGAGATCCTGGACCGGCTCAGGGATCCCGCGGTCCTGCCCGGCCGGCTGATCGATCCCGACCCAGACCCCGACCGGCGCGCCGACGGCGCCGACCGCCTGGTGCGGACCACGCCGGAGCTGGGCGGCTACCCGGCCGTCTGCAAGCCCGACCGCGGCGAGCGCGGCCGGTCGGTCCGCATCGTCGATGATGCCGAGGAACTGCGTTCCTACCTGCGCCAGCACGCCGAGCCCGTGCTGATCCAGCGCTACGACCCCGGACCGGTCGAGGTCGGCGTGCTGTGGATCCGCGACCCCACCACGCTGCGCGACCCGCAACGGCCCGGCCTGCACGGGCGCATCTACGCCGTCACGCGCAAGGTGCTGCCCACCGTGATCGGCGACGGATCGAGCACCCTGCGTGAGCTGGTGCTGGCCCACCGCCGGCACAGCGCCCAAGCCGGCGTGTTCCTGGAACGGCTCGCCGGACGGCTCGACGAGGTGCCCCCGGACGGCACGGTCGTGCCCATCGGATCGGCTGCCAACCACGCCCAGGGCGCCGAGTTCGCCGACGGCTCGGACCTGGCGACCCCCGAACTCGAGGCCCGCATCGACGCGATGGCCCGCGCGTTCGAGGGCGGGTTCGACATCGGACGCTTCGACATCCGCTGCCCGTCGGAGGAAGCGCTCATGCGCGGGCAGGACCTGCGGATCATCGAACTCAACGGCGTGACCAGCGAGCCGACCAACATCTATGACCCGTCGTGGTCGATCTTCCGGGCCCAGCGGGTGCTGTTGGGCTATTGGAGCCGGCTGTTCGAGCTGGGCATGGCCCGCCAGCAGAGCGGGACCGGAGCCTCGGTGCGCTGGAGCCGGCTCGCCGCGTATGTCATCGGCTGGAAAATCCGCTCGCGCCGTCGCCGGGTGGCGTGCTGAGCCGGGCGTCTCACGCCAGGCGCGCCAGGCGCCGGCCCACCCATTCGAGCGTCAGCAGGGCCAGCAGACCCAGAAGCACGACCCAGCGGTCCCAGAGCGTCTCGATGATCGGCGCGCCGGCGTGGACCCGCGCCCGGTTGGGCACCCACTCGGCCAGGCGCTCGGTCTGGTCCCAGGCGACCAGACGGCCGCCGGTGCGCCGGGCCAGTTCCTCGAGCAGTTCGTGGTCGGTGTTGAGGTTGCGTCGCTCGTCGCCCGGCTCGATGACGGCCGCCTCGGCCGCCAGGCCCATCAGCTCCGGCAGGCCCGGGCCCATCTCGACGCGGACGGCGCCGGGCGTGTCGGGCGTCCAAACGCCAGAGCGCGTCGAGCCCTCGCCACGAAGCGTCACCGAGGCCTCCCGCCCATCGGCGCGGACGACGCGGACCGTGACCCGCTCGGGCAGGCGGTCGATCACCGACTGGTCGAAGACCTCCAGCTCGATCAGCGAGGGCGTGCCCGGCTCGGGCCGGTCGGGGGTGACGGTCAGCAGGCCCGGCCCGAGCGCGCCGGCGACGCGCCCCCGCGCCAGCATGCGCACCAGCGGGATCCAGAACCGCTCGGGCAGCGTCTCGCCGCGCCCGTAGCGCCAACGCCAGATTTCATCGGTTCCCACGAAGGCGGACCGCCCCGAGCCGAAGCGCATCGTCACGACCACCGGCGCGGACGAGCCGGAATCCACCCCCGCCGCCTCGGCCAGCACTAATGCGCCGGGCTTGAGCCCCTCGGGCGAGAGTCGCTGCGCCCAGCGGAGGACCGTCCAGCCCGCGCCGGGGTTGGTCAGCCGCTCGTCCCAGCCCGCGCCCTGCTCATCCGTCCGCAGCACACCGAGGCGGTCCGCCTCGGGCACCGCTCGCAGCGTGACCGGCTCGTTCCACACGCGCACCGAGCCGGCCCGCATCGGCAGCAGGTCCCCCGCCGGCGAATCGAACCACGCCCGCGGCGTCGAGCCCGGGCCGCCCATCCACAGCACGCCCGCCCCACGCTGCGCGACATGCTCGGTGAGCTGGACGAGCTGCTCGGTCCCGAACAGGTCCGGCGAGAGGTCGCCCAGGATCACCACATCGAACTCGGCCCACTCCTCCGACGAGACGGGCAGCCGCGCGATCAGCGTGTCGCCCTCCTGCGTGTACCGGCGCCCTGAGGCCAGCAGCAGCACCGTCGAGTCGATCGAACGCTCGCGGATCAGCAGGTTCTTCACATACCGGTGCTCCCACCGCGGGTGCCCGTCCACATACAGCACGCGGATCGGGCGGTCGACCACCTCCAGCGGCACGCGGGCGGTGTTGTCGTCCGGGTCGATGTCGTCCGCCACGCCGACCAGCCGGGCCTCGAGATCGCGCGGCCCCGCGGCCCGCGGCGTGGTCGTCATCGTCACCCACGCCGACCCGGATCCGTCGGCCTCGTCCCCCTCGATCCCCTCCAACGCCGTCTCATCGAGCACCTCGCCGGTGGACCGATCCACGAGCTGCACCCGGGCCCCTTCCGGCACGCCGCCGGACCAGACCACCCGCGCCCGCACCGGCACGGTGTCGTCCGCGAAGGCCACGCCGGGTGATTCGGTCTGGTCGATCCCCGCCGAGCGCACCGGGTCGGGCGAGCCGAGCGGCACGGGGAACACGGGCACACGCTCGCTCTCCAGCCGTCGGCGCACCGACGCGGGGATCGGGTCGGTGGACCGCCCGTCGGTCAGGAGCACGATGCCGCCGATCGGGCCGCCCCGCGCCGCGTCGAGCGCGACGCCGAGCGCATCGCCGATGAGGGTGGCGGGCTCGTCCGCCGGCCCGAACCCCTCGTCGCCGACGGCCCGGGTCGAGGAGCCGAAGGCCATGCGCACCACCTCCGAACGCTCGCCCAGCGCCAGCAGCGCGGGCTCGGCCCGTTCGACGGCCGCGAGGGCCTGGGCGTCGCGCGTGATCGCGCCCGGACCGTCGGGCACCTGCATTGACGCGGAGCGGTCGACCAGCACGAACACCCGGTCTGCCTCGGTGCGCATCTGCTCGAGCCGGAGCTGCGGGCCGGCCGCGAGCAGCACCAGAATCACGATGATCACCCCCCGCAGGAACCCCATCGCCGCACGCCCCGCCTTCGGGCCCGGCAGACCGCGGTAGGTCCACCACGCCAGGAGCAACGCCGCGACGATCAGCAGCGCCCACACCCACTCCGGGAGGGGGCGCTCGAGGACCAGCTCGGCGTCCGGCGTGCCGAAGCCGAGGCCGTCGAGCCCGAAAATCCGGTTTAGCCAGGTGTTCACGCCGCGCCCCCTTCCGGGTGTGACGCGGCGCGGGCCAAGAGCGGCTCGATCGTCGCCAGCAACGCCGCGAGCGCGAGCAGCAGCAGCGCGAGCCGGTCGCCCGACACGGTGGCCTGCACCGGGCCGCGTTCGGGGCCGCGGGCGTCCGGCCCCTCGCCCATGACCACGGACGCGCCGGGCGCCATCCCCGTGATCGCCGTGCGCAGCGACTCGTCCGGCGCGGGCTCGGTCCGGGCGGCCTCCGCGTCGGGGTTGATCGCCAGCGACCGCGTGACCGCCCCGTCACGCCCGATGCCCAGCAGCACGCCCGCGCGTGTCCCCGGCTCGCCCGGCATCGCCGCCGAACCGGACAGCTCCGCGTCGCGCTCCCAGCGGTCCACCGCCGGGTCTTCGCTCGGCGTGCGGCCCGCGACCGACGGGGTGTCGATCCCCAGGCCCGCCCCGCGGCGGACCAGCTCCTGCATCACCGGCACGAAGGCCGGGCGGGCGGGCAGGTCCGTCCAGGACAGCTCAATGGCCGAGGCGAACACCGCCACGACGCCGCGTCCACCCGGGCCCGGGGCGCCGGCGAGGAAGACCGAGCCGTCCTCGGTCAGTAGCGATGGCTCCGCCCCGTCCTGCAGCGACAGACCGATCGTCCGACGCACCGTCACCGCGCGGGCCAGCTCCGCGAACTCGCCCGCCAACCCCGCCAGCAACCCGCCCGGCGCGACCCGCGCCCCCAGGCGCGAGGCGCCCTCGCGCACGCCGCCCGGCGAAAGGGTGATCGCCCCCTCAGTCAGCATCGCCAGCGGCTCGGCCCACGCGGGGGTGACGCCGGCGTCCGCATCGGGCGCGATGCCCACGAACCCGCCCCGGGCCAGCACCTCGCGCGCCCGGGCCCAGGCGTCGCGCCCGAGCCGCCCAGGCTCGAGGATCAGCAGCGCGTCCACGGACGCCGCGGGCACCGACGCCAGCGACGCGGGATCAATCCGGAAAGTGTCCAGGCCGGCCCGTTCGTCCGGCGCCAGCGCGGCCATCGCCCACACGCCCGGGGCGACCCGCTCGGAACCGGGCGCCGGCGGGCGTTCGACCACGCCGACGCGCAGCTCCCGGCGCACCCCGAGCACCGCGCGGGCGGTGTCGTCGCGACGGTTGGCGTCTCCGGGAAGACGGACCTCCAACGCGACGCGTCCCCCGCGACCCGGCGTCAAGGCCGCGTCATCGAGCGCCACGGAAACCTCGGCCCGGTCCTGGCCCGGCGCGAACCGCGCCTGCGACCGGCCGGCGATCGAACCGCCGGGCAGCGCGATGACCTCGACATCCACAATCCGCTCGGCCGAGCCCCCGCTGCGGACCAGCGACACCCCGACCTGCGCGGGCGGCGCGAGCACGCCCGCCCCGCCGAGCACCGTCGGCGTGGTGGGCACGGCCGAGCGGATGCCGATGTTCTCACGCGGGGCGGTCTCGGGCGGGTCCAGCCGGATGTCGTCCACGCCCACCAGCACGCCGCCGGCGAACAGCGCGTCCGGATCGACGCCCCGCCACGAGGAGAACGCCCGGAGCACCACCCGCTGCTCGCGCTCGTCGCCCGCGGCGGCGCGGACGCTCAGCTCGCCCAGCGCATCGCGGGCGGCGCCGATCGAACGCCCGCTGTCCGTCGGCTGGAGCCGGTCGAGCGCGCGACGCACCGCGTCGACATCCCCCGTGGGCGGCCAGACCACCGCCCGGCCCGGGGCGCCCATCGTCAGCAACCCGACGCGGTCCCCGCCCATCGGGGCGATCGCGTCCAGCTCGCGCCGGGCCCGCTCGACCGACCGTGACAGGCCGGTGCGCCCGGCGTCGTCGGTCAGGGCCGAGCCGATCGAGTCGTCGATCAGCAGCACGAGCGTCGTGGGCAGGTCCGAGCCGGGACGCCCGCCGAGCACCGGCCGGGCCACGGCCAGCGCCAGCAGCGTGACGATCGCGCACCGCGTCAGGAACAACAGCAACTGCTCGAGGCGCAGACGGCGGCGGCGCTTGCGGACCGCCTCCTGCAGGAACCGCATCGCCGCCCACGGGATCGGCTTGCGCCGCCGGCGCAGCAGGTGGACCAGCACCGGGATCGCCAGCGCCGCCAGCCCCGCGGTCAGGATGAGCGGGTGCAGGAAGCTCACCGCCCGGACCTCCGGATCATCGCGTTGCGCTTGGCCAGCATCGCCGCGATCGGCGGGCCGAGCCAGTCGTGCGTGGACGCCACCTGGTGGTCGAACCCGAACGACCGCGCCGCCTTGCGCACCGCGTCGATATGCCGGTTGATGGCGGCCAGGTAGTCCTGGCGGATCGCCCGCGGGTCCAGACGCAGCGTGCCGTCCTGCTCGAGCCCCTCGAACCGGGCGGGGTCGTCGAAGGGGAACTCGGTCTCGGCCCGGTCGAGCACCTGCAGGGCGATCAGGTCGTGCCCACGGTGCTTGACGCGTGCGAAGGCCGCCTTGATCCGGTCCGGGTCCTCGAAGAAGTCCGAGACCACGGCGAACAGGCACTTGTTGGTCACCTTGGCCAGCGTCTGCTCCATCACGCGCGGGAAGTCGGTCTCGCGGTCCACAGGGTGGGTCGAGAGCGTGTCGACCACCTGGCGCCAGGTCGTCCGGCGTCCCGAGCGGGGCACCATCCCCCGGATCTCGTCGGCGTAGACCACCATCCCCACCCGGTCGCGCTGCTCGAGCGTCACATACGCCAGCGCGGCGGCGGTCGCGGTCGCGTGGTCGAACTTGGTCCAGTTCGGGCGCCCGTCCAGCGAGGTCGTCCGCCCGGATCCGGTGGCGTCGGCGTAGAGCCGCGTGCCGAAGTTCATCGAGCCGGAGGCGTCGACCAGCACCACCAGGTCCAGGTTGGTCTCCTGCTGGTACTGCTTGACCTGGAGCTTGTCGGTCTTGGCGTAGACCTTCCAGTCCAGGTGGCGCAGGTCGTCGCCGGGCGAATAGCCGCGGTGCTGGGCGAACTCGACGGACACCCCCGCATAGGGCGAACGGTGCATCCCGCTCATGACGCCCTCGACGATCATCTTCGCCCGCAACTCGAACGAGCCGAGCCGGGCCAGGGTCTGGGGGTGCAGGTACAGGTGCGGGTCGACCCGGGCGGTCGGGCCGGCATCGGCGGGCGGCACGGGCTGGGTTGGGTCCGGCATCAGGTGATCGTACCGGCGTGGGCCGTCGACGGTGCCCGACTTTGGCCCGAAGGGCGAAGGAGGCGTTAGAAGCGGGTCTGAACACAGAACGCGTGCTTCGCCCCTCCGGGGCCGAAGCATGGCACCGACCACGCGCACGGCACCGCAGCGTGCTGTACCATCCCCCCTATATGGCCAACATCAACGACCGCGTCCCCCTTTCCAATGTCAAGCGAATCGGCGTCCTGACCGGCGGGGGTGACTGCCCCGGCCTCAACGCCGTCATCCGGGCCGTCGTCAAGGACGCGATCAACCACGGCATCGAGGTCATGGGCATCGAGGACGGCTTCCTGGGCCTGATCGAGGACCGCATCCGGCCCCTCGGCATCGACGACGCCTCCAACATCCTCACCCAGGGCGGGACCATCCTCGGTTCCAACAACAAGACCAATCCCCAGAAATACCCCGTGGGCAAGAACCCCGACGGCAGTCTGAAGTTCCGCGACATGACCGAGGTCTGCCTGACCCACCTGAGCATCCGCAAGATCGAGGCCCTGGTGGTCATCGGCGGCGACGGCACCATGTCCGCCGCCAAGCCCCTCTGCGACGCCGGGATCAACTGCATCGGCGTGCCAAAGACCATCGACAACGATCTGTACGGCACGGACATCACCTTCGGCTTCCAGAGCGCCGTCTCGGTGGCCACCGAGGCGCTCGACCGCGTCCACACCACCGCCGCCAGCCACCACCGGGTGATGGTCGTCGAGCTGATGGGGCGCAACTCGGGCTGGATCACCCTGCACGCGGGCGTGGCCAGCGGGTCGGATGTGATCCTGATCCCCGAGATCGAGTTCGACCTGGAGGTCGTGTGCAAGATGTGCGTCCAGCGGAGCCAGAAGGGCAAGCGGTTCAGCATCATCGCCGCCGCCGAGGGCGCCAAGCCCAGGGGCGGGGCCCAGATCGTCGAGCGGGTGGACGAGTCCAGCCCGGACCCGATCCGCCTGGGCGGCGTGGGCAAGTGGCTGGCCGACGAGATCGAGAAGCGCACCGAGATCGAGTCGCGCTATGTGGTCCTCGGCCACACCCAGCGCGGCGGCACGCCCGTCGCCGGCGACCGCGTCCTGGCCACGCAGTTCGGCCACCACGCGATGGAGCTGCTCAAGATGGGCAAGCAGAACCGGCTGGTGGTGATGCGGGGCGGCGAGCTGGGCGATGTCGAGATCACCGCCGCCGCGGGCAAGCAGCGCCTGGTGCCCCACGACCACCCGCTGATCGCGGCGGCGCGGAGCGTGTACACCTGCTTCGGAGACCGGTGAATGCCCGGAGATCGCCGCCGATCTCCGCCGTGGTGGCCGATCCATGTGGACGCGGATATCGAACCCGACGGGCTGCGGGTCACAGGATCGCAAGCCGCCGCAGTGCTGCCGCCGGGCATCCTCGTCCCCTGGGATCGGGTCTCAAGCCCGGAGTTGCCCCGTTGCCGGGACGAGTCGGGGAAGCAACGCAAAATCGGTCGGCGTCCCATTGTGCTGCGGGTTCGAAGCCGGGGGCAACCCAAGAACATCACCCGCCCCGCCGTTGCGTGGTTCCAATGCCCGGATCACCGCTTCAAGATCGTCATCCCGCCCGGCTACCGACGGAGAGCCACGATCCTGACCCTTGCTGCGCTCGTTCTCGTGCTCATTCCCACCGGCGTTCCGACCGTGATGGCCGGCGGTTTGGTGTCGATCGGCGACGACGCGGGCCAGATCGGCCGGCGTGCGGACATCGCGACCAACGGTTTCCTGCTGCTGTGCGCGACCGGGGCCGTGCTTGGAATACTGCTCATCGCCCGAGAGGTGTGGTCCATACACCGTACCTGGTGGGTCGAAGAGTTGAACGAGCGATCCATCCGAGTGCGACGCGGAAACATGACGGCCGAATCGGCGTGGGGCGAACTGCGCGGCTTTCGGGAGCGTTTGGCAGTATTGGAGATTCTCTCCGCGGACGGTCGCCCGATCAGGCTCGAGCGGGTGTGCCCCGCGAGGTGGGCCGTGCAGGGCCGGTTGCTGGAGCACGCACCGCTCTGGTCTGTCTTCTTCATCGCCTTGCTCCTCGTCGCGATCGTGGGCCCGGCGGGCACGGTGTGGCTCTGGAGATGGTTGCAACTCCCGCCGGAAGTCTTCGGGTGGCCTCAGTACCTCTTCATGCAGGTGTTCCTGCTGGTTCCCCCGGCGGGATTGCTGGCGGCGCATTGGTGGACGAACCGGCGTGTGACCGCTGCTGAAACCCAGGGCACCGATCCCGAATAAGGTTCTTTGGAGGTCTCACCATGAAATCAACCGGCGTCGCCTACATCCTCTGCATCCTCGGGTTCTTCGGGTTCGCGGGGTTCCACCGGTTCTACGCCGGGAAGTGGATCACCGGGCTGCTGTGGTTTTTCACCTTCGGCATCTTCTGGATCGGCACCATCATCGACCTGTTTCTGATCCCCGGGATGATCGAGCGGGCGAACATCAACAAGCGGTTGGGCGACGCGGGGTTGTGAGTTTGGGAGCGTGGGGGGAGGAGACAGAAGCGTTCAGAGCATGGCGGTCGTGGGGGCCGCGCGGACTGAAGTCCGCGGCTCAGTGATCGTTGTTTAGAACGGGGGCAGTTCGTCGTCGTCGAAGTCGATGTCGTTGCCGGAGCCATCGCGGAAGTTCTGCTCCGGGCCGGACTTCTTGCCCGGCGAGAAGCCGCGGTACTCGCTCGGCGGCGGGGGCGTCCGGTCCGCGGGCGGGGCCTGGGGCGGGGGGGCGAAATCGGGCGGGGCGAAGTCCGACGATGAATAATCCGGGGCGGCGGCGAAGTCGCGGTCGAAGCCGTAGGAGCCGCCCGAGTGCCGGCCCTCGTAGCTCTTGAACCGCACGACATGCGAGTCCCAGATGAGCTTGACGGTGCCGGTCGGGCCGTTGCGCTGCTTGGCGATGATCAGCTCGGCGAGGTTGAGCTTCTCGCGGTTGTCCTCGTCGAACTCGGGGCTGTTGGGGTCCCAGGCCGGGTCGCCGCGGTGGTAGTAACTCTCGCGGTGGAGCAGGGCGACGACATCGGCGTCCTGCTCGATCGAGCCGGACTCGCGCAGGTCGCTCATGCGGGGGCGGTTGCCCTCGCGCTGCTCGGCGCCGCGGTTGAGCTGGGCCAGGCAGATCACCGGCACGCGCAGCTCGCGGGCCAGCGCCTTGATCGAGCGGCTGATCTCGGAGACCTCCACCTGGCGGCTCTCGCGGGCCGCGGTGGGCGAGGAGAGCAGCTGGAGGTAGTCGATCACGATGCAGCCGATGTCGTGGCGCTGCTTCATGCGCCGCGCCTTGGCGCGCAGCGTCAGCACCGTCATGCCCGGCGTGTCGTCGATGATCATCGGCGCGTCGGCCAGCTCGGACGAGGCCTGCTTGAGGCGCTGGTACTCCTCAGGGCTGACCATGCCGTTGCGGAGTTTCGACGCGTCCACCCCCGAACGCGACGACAGCAGCCGCTGCACCAGCGCGCCCCGCGACATCTCCAGGCTGAACAGCCCAACCGGCACCGGGCGGCCCTTGCGCTTGGGCTCCCACGGCGTGATCCCGCCGAAGGCGATCTGCTCGGCCAGGTTCAGACACATCGCGGTCTTGCCCATCGACGGGCGGGCGGCCAGGATGATCAGCTCCTCGGGCTGGAGCCCGCTGGTCAGCTCGTCCAGGTCGGGGTAGCCCGTGCCCACGCCCATGATCGGCTTGCCGTCGGCCTCGTCGATGCGGGTCATCTCCGCGATGAGCAGCTCTTTGAGCGACTCGGGCTCGGCGTTGATGTCCTCGCTGGCGATGTCGAAGATCTTCTTCTCGGCCAGGTCGATGACGCGCTTGGCCCCGTCGGGCGTGCCGTCGGCGCCGGTGTAGGCGTCGTGGAGGATCTCGCCGGCCGCGTCGATCAGCTTGCGGAGCCGGGCGGCGTCGGCGATCAGCTTGGCGTAGTACGGGGCGGACGCCGAGCTGGGCACCGCTTCGGCCAGCTCCATCAGATAGCCCGTGCCCCCCACCCGGTCGAGCACACCGCGGGCGCGGAGCGTCTCGGTCAACTGGACCAGGTCGCCGGACTGGTGGGCGTCGAAGGTGTCGACCAGGGCCTTGTAGATCGTGCCGTGGGCCTCTTTATAGAAGGATTCCGGCGTGGGCACGATCTCGACGACATCGTTGAGCACCCCCGGATCCAGCAGGATCGAGCCCAGCAGCGACCGCTCGGCCTCCACCGCGTGCGGCGGGGTCCGGTCGAACAGCTTGCCCATCTCCTCACGGTCGGTCCGGAATCGCTTTGGTTCGAAGGCGGCTCTTGTCACGGTGACTGACTATCCCCGATGCGGGACGGCTTGGCAATCCCCGGTGTGTCGATGTCACGAAGATTGCGCCCAAGCGCGGTCCTCCACGCGGGTTGCGATCGATAAAAATTCCGGCGGGCCGCCTGTCGGTTGCGGGCATCGTCTGTGCACGCCCCGCCGTATCCTTGCGCATGGCCAAAGCCCGCACACTCGGCGAACTCGGGCGGGGCGAAACCCTCCCCGACCGCCTGCCCAGATCCCCCGTCCCCATCTTCCGCTCATGGTTCGACGAGGCCCAGCAGCACAAACCCCAGCCCAACCCCAACGCCATGACCCTGGCCACCATCGACCCCGACGGAAAACCCTCGGCCCGCGTGGTGCTGTGCAAGGGCATCGCGGAAGACCCCGGCTTCCTGGTGTTCTACACCAACTACCAGGGCCGCAAGGGCCGGGCCCTGGACGCCAACCCCCGGGCCGCGGTGGTGTTCCACTGGGACCACTTCGACCGCCAGGTCCGGATCGAGGGCCCGGTGACCCGCTCGCCTGAGTCCGAATCGGACGCCTACTACCACTCGCGTCGGTGGGAATCCCGCGTGGGGGCCTGGGCCAGCGACCAGTCCGAGCCAATCGAGTCCCGCGAAGCCCTGCTCAACAAGGTGCGCCACACCGCCGAACGCCTGGGCGTGGATCTGGCCGCGGCGGTCGGCGGGCAGCCGATCGAGATCGACCGCCCCCCCCACTGGGGCGGATACCGGCTGTGGCTGGAGCGGGTCGAACTCTGGTGCGGCGGCATCGGACGCGTCCACGACCGCGCCGGCTGGAGCCGCACGCTCACCCCGGCCAAAGACGGATTCGAGCCGGGCCCTTGGTCGGGAACCCGCCTGCAGCCCTGATCCAGGTATGTAAAAAACGCCCGGCGGGTGCCGGGCGTGTGGAAGCTGCGTGGGTGTGTTCTCGGCCCGATCCGGCCAGGCCGGCCTTGCCGGATGGAGCAGGATCCCTTGGCCCTGAGAAGGGCACGAAACAGGGGACAGGCGGACTCGACCGCCTGCGGTTCAATCAGGCGAGGCGCCTGCGCGTGAAGCCCGACGCGAAGCATGCCGAGAGGAACAGGGCGGCCGCGCCGGGGCTCGGCACGCACGGACCGAGGTCGATCATGTTGGAATCCATCGTGACCGCACCGTTGAGCGCGAAGGCCCTGCCATCGGTGATGCTCGCGTCGGTGTTGAGCGTGATGCTGGTCTGGGCGACGATGCTGCCGATGAACGCGGTGTTGGTGCCGAGCGTGGCGGAGCTGCCGACCTGCCAGTAGATATTGCAGTTGTTGACGCCGTTGATGGTGATGATGGACGAGTTGCTCGCAGTGATGAGCGTGCTGCCCATCTGGAAAACGAACTCGGCATTGGGGTCGCCCTGTGCATCGAGGGTGAGCGTCGAAGTCAGGAAGGCCGAGGATGAGAAGAAGTAGACGCCCGGGGTGAGTGTGAGTCCCCCAAGGTCGGTGCCGGTGAGGTCTTGCGTCGGCGCGCGGCTGGCGAGCCCGTTGTACGCGGTGTTGGCGTCGCTCATCGCCTGTTGGGCGACGGCGTCGTTGAGATGGATCTGGCCGTTGACGATGCCGGGCGGGAAGCCGGTGAGCGCGCTGCCCGGCCAGACGCCAAGGTTGCCGGTGACGACGGTCGACCCGGTGTTGGTCACCGTTGAGCCTCCGAGCACGGCGAAGGTCTCCGCGGACCCGAAGATCATCCCGGCTTGAGCCGACGCGCTCGTGATCAGCGTGACCAGCATGGTCGCGGTACAAAGCTTTGCAAGTTTCATGTTTCTCTCTTTTCTGTATTCTCTTTTCTCTAGACATGGCATTCTCCACGAGAACAGTTCAAGTGGAGAAACATGATTGTGACAAATTTATACTTTTCAGCAATCGGGTCGTCACACTAGTTTATGATCTAGGTTACCTGATCCATTTCCGCCCACGATGAAGTTATAATCACCCCGTTTGTGGGTCGTGATGGGCTTGAAGGACCCGTAGACAGGCAGGAAGGCCGTTCGGCCGAACATGAGCCGGTCACGGTGACGCCCTGCATCATTTCGCCCGATGCTCAACACGCGATCCGTTCATTCAGCGATATGCCCCGCCAATCGGCCAGAACGGGGGAACGACAATCGGCGAGGCGATCGACGAGCTCCGCCTGAGTGGTTCGATGCGACTTGTTTGCAGAGTTGGACAGCCAGGTCGCGGGACGCCTTTGCCAGCCGGGAAAGTTTCATGGGTTTTCATCATGTATGCAAGTTCCCGCGACGGTTTGAGGCGGTCTTCCCTGAAAAATGGCGCATCCCGTCAGATCTGCGATAAAACAAGAATATAACTTTCGCATCAAGCTCCATTCGATGCGGCTTCACCGTCTTGAGCGCCGCTCCGATGACACGACCCGGCCTTCTTGCTGGCCGGGCACCGGCGATGAGCCGGAACGCCTCGTGCTCGCCCGGTTTCAGGGGGCCGCTCGTAGAGAACCCGCGCGGGGAGGTTCACGACCGGCTTGTGTTCGGGCTCAGGCCTGCCGCCGTGACCGGGCAAAGAAAACGCCCGGCGGGAGCCGGGCGTGCGAGCGTTGCGTGGGTGTGCCGACGGTGTCCGTCGGTCACGGGCAGCCGAGGTTGAACTCGTTGATGAACGCGGAGACATCGAAGAAGTTGAGCAGGCCGTCGCCGTTGAAGTCGGCGCGGCAGGGCTCGGAGTCGGGCAGGACGAGGATTGACATCGGGTTGTTTCCCAGCCCGCCGGCGTTCGACTCGATCAGGACACCGAGGAACTGGCCGGAGAAGGCGTTGTACCGGAGCACGCGACCGCTCCCGCCGCTCATGACGACAAGCAGCGTGCGATCACTCGCATCCGCCGACGGGTGGAAGCGCATGAACTGCGGATCCGAAAGACCGCCGCTGCCGGAGGTGACGAAGTTGATCGCATCGAGGGTGTTGATGTCGACGCGGATCACCGAGTCGGTGCCCCGGCTGGCGACAAATAGAAAGCCGTCGGCGTCGAAGAGCAGGCCCGTGGGCCTGGAGATCGGGATCGTGTCCGGGCCGACGACGACATCCATGAAGTCGCCGGTGGCGCCGTTGTAGCGCAGCACACGATCGGTCTCACGACTGGCCACGTAGAGGTGGCCGTCCGGCCCGAAGGCCAGTCCGAAGGGGCGGTTCAGGCCGCCCGTGGATCCGCCCGTGGCGGGCACGAACTGCTCGGACGCGCCGGAGGTGGTGTTGTAGCGGATGATGCGGCTGTTGTTGAGGCTGGAAACATACAGCCAGCCGTCCGGGCCGAGCGTCATCCCGGACGGCTGGCTAAGGCCACCGAATCCGGGGGTGACGAAGGTGTCGGAGAAGAAGCCCGTCCCACTCTCGTAGCGGATGACCGAGTTATTGCCAAGGCTGGCAACATAGAGCCGACCGTCCGGCGCGAGCAACATGTCGTGCGCGTTGTTGAGCGAGGAGATGCCCGCGCCGATGAAGTGATCGAGCGCCTGCCCGGTGGGCCAGGCGTAGCGGACGACCTTGCTGTTGGTGTCGGAGACAATGACCTGGCTCTGCGCCAGGGCGCCCCCGGCGCTGAGGGCGAGGGCGATCGCCACGGATGAGTATTCTCGGTTCATATCGATACCTCCCGGAGCGGCTCGTCACAGCACCGCGCGTGCGACCTGCGACCGTTGGTGCTCCCTCCTGAAAGCGAAGTTGGAGCCCGCGGCACACCCGGAAGGTTCCAGATGGAAGCAGGTTTTTATAGAAATCACCCCATTCAAGGGGCGATGGCCGAGGTGGTGCCCCTTGAGACTGGAGCGGGCGGGCTCGGCGATCAGCACGCGTGCGAGGACGTGGCGATGGGAACGCCGGACCCCGCTCCCGATGGCCTGGGCCGGAATTGTTCCCGTGGGAGAAAGCGGTCTGAGGCAAGTCCGTGCGGGGAATACGCTTGGAGCTCGCCCCGATGACCCCGGCCCAGCCGCGAAGAACCGCGCCGGGCCGGTTCCGGTACAGTCTTGGCGGCGTGAGCAGGCCGGGCCGGGACGGACCCCGGGAGGAGCCAGAGCGTGGACGCAACCGACCCAACCCGCCCCGGGCCGAGGCATGAGCATCACAACGGCACCGAGGCCGTCCGCGCGTTGGCGGAGGGTCTGGACCGCGTCGCGCGGATCGTCCGGGCGCTGCTCGTGCTCCGGGCGTTGGCCTGGATCGCGGCGGGCGCGGTCGCGGGTGTGGTGCTGCTCGGCCTGATCGACCTGGGCCTGCGCCTGCCAAGTCCGGTTCGGGGCGTGCTGCTGATGGGTGGACTGGCGTGTCTGGTCGCGGCGTGGGCAGCGCTGGTCCGTCCCGCGTGGCGGCTGCGGCCCGGGCGGGCGGGGCTGGCCCAGCGGATCGAACGGATCGACCCGCGCCACGCCGGGCAGATCGCCCCGGCCGTCGACCTGCTCGATCAGACCGAAGAACCCGGGGAAGCGGGCCTGCTCGCGCGGGCGGCCGTCGAGCGGGCCGGCCAACGCGTCGCGGATGTCGACGCGGGGCGGATGATCCGATGGAGCGGCGTGGGCGGGTCGCTGGTCGCGCTGGGCGCGGCGCTCTTGGTGACGGCCGGTCTGTTCGCGTGGTCGGCGCCGATGTCGCGCATCGGTGCGGCGCGGGTGCTGACCCCGTGGACCGACGCCGCGTGGCCGAAGCGCTACGGCGTGACCGACCTGACCCGGACCGGCGTGCACCCGATCGACGAGGCCCTGCCGGTACGCGTCGCGGTCGGGCCGTCGGACCCCGGCTCGCGTGTGCGGGTGGAATGGCGCCTCGGCGACGAGCGCACGGGGCGCACGCCGATGACCCCGCAGCCCGGGCAGACCGGGGACGGTCGTCCGTTCGAGCGCCTGATCGACCCGGCGGGGCTGGCGAGACACCACGCGGAGGTCGACCTGCGCTACCGGGTGATCACGCCCGACGACCGCACCGCGTGGCGGCGCGTGCGCCTGGTCCGCCCGCCGGAGGTCGCGTCCGCCGCATCGAGCATCGAACCGCCGGAGCACGCCGCGGGCGCGCCGGGCCTGGCGGGCTTCCGCACGGGCGATGCGACGCTGGCGACCGGGCCCGCGTCGCTCGGGCCGGTGCTGGAGGGCTCGCGGGTGTTGGTCCAGTGGCGGTTCACCTCGCCGGTGACCGGCGTGGACGAGCACGCCTGGGCGGACCAGGCGCTCGACATCGAGCGGCCCGACGATCGCACGGTGGTCGTCTCCTGGGACGCCTCCGGCCCGGTGCGGATCACGCCCGTCGTCGTGGACGAGCACGGGCTCGGCGTGCGTGAAACCGTCTCGGTGGGCGTGGATGTCCGCGCCGACGCAGCGCCGGGCGTAACCATCACCCGGCCGTCGTCGGACGAGATCGTCACGCCCGCGGCGGCGTTGGAGATCGCGGCGGAGGCCGGCGATGATGTGGGCGTCACGGCCCTGCGGCTGGACGCCACGCTGCTGCGTCCGCCCGGGGGCTCACCGGGGGCCGGGCCGGAGCCCGTGGGCGAGGCGGTCCGCCTGGCATCGGCGTCGATCGGCCAACCGCTGGCCCAGGCCGAGGTCCGCGTCGCGCTGGTCCCGCGCGAGCTGAACGCCGTGCCCGGGGACGAGATCGCGTTGCGCGCCGTCGCGCGGGACACCCGCGGCGAGGCGGGCGAAGCGAGGTCCGGCGAACGACGCCTGCGCGTCGTGTCCGCCGACGACCTGGCGGCCCGGCTGCGCTCGGAACTCAGCCCGCTCAGCCGCCTGCTCCGGCGGACCGACGAGCAGCAGGCCGGCCTGGCCGAACGCGTGCGGCGGGGCGAGGAAGAGACCGGGCCGATGGTCCGCGAGCAGATCGCGCTGAGCGACACGGTCGCCTCTGCGGTGCGCTCCGTGCGTGAACTCGAGCAGGCCCGGCAGCGCAACGCCCTGGATGACCCGGCCCTCGAATCCCTGCTGCGCGACCTGGACCGGACCCTGGGCGAGGCGCGTGACGCGGCGCGGGCCGCCGCACGCTCGATGGAGGACGAGGACGCGGAACAGGCCCATCGCGACCAGCGCGAGGCCCGCGACCGCATCGGCGAGGCGCTCAGCCTGCTCGACCGGGGCGAGGACGCGTTCCTGGCGCGCCGGGCCGTCTCGCGCGTGCGCGAGCAGCTCGCCGAGGCGCGCGAGGCGACCGCGGAGATCGGCCGACAGACCGCCGGGCGCGACGCGGCCGAACTGACCGAGGCCGAGCGGGCCGAGCTCGACCGTCTGGCCCGGGAGCAGGCCGAGCTGGCGGACCGCGCCCGCGAGGCCCTTGAGGAACTGACGCGCCGGGCCGAGGCCCTCGAGCGGGACGACCCCGCGCAGGCCGAGGCGCTGCGCCGTGCCGCCGAGCAGGGCCGGGCCGGTGCGGTCGAGTCGCTCATCGAGGACGCCGCGGTCCAGACCGGCGAGAACCAGACCGGCGAGGCCGGACGCTCGCAGGACGAGGCGCTGGAACGCCTGGACGAGATGCTCGAGGAGATCGACCGGGCGGCCGCCCTGCGGGACACCGCGCTGCGCCGGCGCCTGGCGTCGCTGATCGGCTCGATCACCATGCTCATCGATGCGCAGACGCTCGAGCTGCGCCGGCTGGACCTGGCGCGCGACGCCTGGCCGGAGGGCGGGCTGGCCCCCGCCATGATCGCGCTGCGCGACAACACGCTGGGCGTTCGGGAGGAAGCCTCCGCCGCGATGGCCGAGCTGCGCCTGATCGCCGAGATGCTCGGCGAGGCGGAGGCCGAGCAGGCCGGCGCGGTCACGCACCTGCGTGCGGACCCGGCGGACCTGGACCGCGCCGAGCCGCGGGAACGCGCCAGCCTCAGCACGCTCGAGCGCGCCCTCGAAGAAGCACGCCGCCAGGACGACCAGGCCGCCGAACGCGAACGCGAGCGACGCAAGGCCGAGCTGCGCGGGGCCTACCGCGATGCGCTGCGGGACCAGAACCAGATCCGCGAGCAGTCCGAACCGCTGACCGGACGCGACCTGAACCGGCGCGAGCGGCTCGATGCGCGCCGGATCGCGACGGAGCAGCGCGAGCTGGCCGACCGGCTCGTCGCGGTCCGCGAGGCCCACGCCGAGATCAGTGACGCGCCGGTGTTCGCGCTGGCGCACGACCGGCTGGACGACCTGATGCGGGCGGCCGCCGACGGGCTGAACGAGGCCGCGCCGTCGCCGGGCGTCGCGATGGACCAGGAGCAGGCCGCCGACATCCTCGCCGCCCTCGTCGATGTGCTCGGCGAGAGCGCACGCGGGCCGGACCAGGATTTCCAGGACGGCGCCGGGGGCGGGTCCGGCCAGGGCGCGGGCGCCGGGCAGGAGGACCTGATCCCGCCGATCGCCGAACTCCGCCTGCTCCGCGACATGCAGCGCGGCGCGATGGACATGACCCGCCGAATGGGTGATCTGCCCGACCCCGGCTCCGATCCCGCCCGCCTGGCCCGTCTGGGCGATCTCCAGCGCCTGCTGGCCGAACGCGGCACGGAACTGATCGAAAAACTGAACCAACAGCCCGCCCCCAGCGAACAAGTCCCGGCCGAACCCCCCGCCGGCCCACCCGCCGATCCGCCGACCGATTCGGAGGAATCGCCCGAGGACGGGGAATCATCCAACCGCGAACCCGGTTCGCCCGATGAGAACCCTTGAATTGCTGCACGGACGCGTCACCATCCCGGCATTGATCCTCGCCCTCGCGGCGAGCGTCGCCTCGGCGACGCCGGATGCCGAGCCCCGCGTGCCCTCCCTCGATGAACTGCTCGGCCTCGACGCCCCGGGCGAACGAGCCGAGGATCCGAACCGGCGCGCCCTCGAACGACGCCTGAGCGCGCAGGAAGCCGGCGAGAGCTTCCGCGAAGCGGTCACCCTGATGGGCGATGCGGCCGCACGCATCGGGTCTCGGGATGTGGGCATCCAGACGCAGCGTGTGCAGGAAGAGATCCTGCGCCGGCTCGATCAGGTGATCGAAGCGGCGCGCGAGAACCAGGGCGGCGGGTCTTCCTCCTCGCGATCCTCCTCCCAGCAGAACCAGCAGCAACCCGACCAGACCACCGCCCAGGGCCAACCCGGCCAGTCCGGCGACGGCAGCGAGGAGCAGATGCCCCCCGGCGCCACCGGCGTCGAGACCAACCCAGCACTCGCGCCCGACGGCGTGACCTGGGGCAACCTGCCCGAGCGCGACCGCGAGGCGGTGTCGCAGGGCGTGAACGACCGGTACAGCGCGCTCTACCGGCGTCTGACCGAGCTGTACTACCGGCGCCTCGCCGAGCGGGAGGACGACCGATGATGACGCGATCGCGACGCAACTGGCCACCCCTGCTCGCGTGCGTCGGTCTGCTCGCGGGCGCCGCGGGCGTGGCCCCCGCCCAGCCGCGCTCCGCGGAGAACCACGCCGCTGAGGGCGAGATGAGCCCCGAACTCGACCGGGCCGTCGCGCAGGGCCTCGCGCAGCTCGCGTCGCTCCAGAACGAGGACGGCTCCTGGGATTCGGGCCGCTTCGGACGCAATGTCGCCATCACCGCTCTGGCCTGCCTGGCCTTCATGGCCGACGGCAACATGCCCGGGCGCGGTCCGTACGGCGAGATCGTCGACCGCGGCCTGGACTTCATCCTCTCCACCGCCTCCGAAAACGGCCTGCTCGCCTCCGACGCGGCCAACGGGCCGATGTACGGCCACGGGTTCGCCACGCTCTTCCTGGGCGAGGTCTACGGCACCACCGCCGGCGGCGGCGACACCGCCCGCGCCCAACGCGTCCACGAGACCCTCGTCCGCGCCATCCGCCTCATCGAGCAGACCCAGAACGACGAGGGCGGCTGGCGCTACAACCCCGTCCCCTACGACGCCGACTCCTCCGTGACCATCTGCCAGATCATGGCCCTGCGCAGCGCCCGCAACGCCGGCATCGAGGTCTCCTCGCGCGTGATTGACCGGGCCGTCGCCTATGTCCGCCGCTGCCAGAACCCCGACGGCGGTTTCAAGTACCAGGCCGACAGTGGCGCGAGCGCCTGGCCCCGTTCCGCGGCCGGCGTGGCCAGCCTCTATTACGCCGGGATCTATGAGGGCAGCGACATCGACCGCGGCCTGCGCTACCTCGAGGTCAACGCCATGCCCGGCGCTGGCGGGGCCATGTCCCGCGCCCACTATTTCTACGGGCACTACTACGCCGTCCAGGCGATGTACCTCGCCGGCGGGCCGAGCTGGGCCGCGTGGTGGCCGGCCATCCGCAACGAGCTCCTGAACACCCAGAACCCCGACGGTACCTGGACCGACCGTTCGGTCGGGGACACCTACGGCACGGCCATGGCCCTGATCATTCTTCAGATGCCCAAGCGATATCTGCCGATCTTCCAGAAGTGATGCCACACCGAACCGCCATCCTGCTCGCCCTGTGCCTCTGGCCGTCCGCAACGGCGGCGGATCAGGGCGACCTGCGCGTCCTGCATGCTGACCTGCGCCTGGAACGCGCCGCCCTCGTCGAACTGGACGACGCCAACGCCGTGCTCCGCAGGCCCGACGGACGCACCGAACGCGTCGCGCTCGGCGCGCTCCTCGGCCTCTCCGCGGGCGCCCGCCCGGGGCTGCCCGAGATCCAGGGCATCACCACCCCGCCCAACCGCCTGTTCATCGAACTCACCGACGCCCAGCGTCTGCTCATCGACATCGCCGAATCCGAGGACCCCGACGCGATCGTCGGCCCGGTCGTCGGCCTCGGTCCGGGACGCATCCCGCTCGACCGCGTCGCGCGCGTCGCCCGCCCCGGCGCGTCCTGGTACGCCCCCACCCCCGACACCGACCTCGTCCTGCTGACCAACGGCGACCGCCTGACCGGCTTCGTCGGCGCGATCGGCCCCGTCGTCCTCGTCGAGACCGACGCCGGCGCGGTGACCGAGATCCCCCTCGATCGCGTCGCCGAGATCCGCCTGGCCAACCCGCCCGAGCGCACGCCCGGGATGATCGTCACCGACGACCGGGGCGTGGCGCTGCGACCGCGCACGCTCGGTATCGATGCCGCGGGCGTGCTGCAACTGACCGTCGACCCCGGCCCGCTCGGCGTCGACTCCCGCGGCGAGGACGCCATCGCCTACGCCAGGTCCGGCGCCCGCATGGTCGGGCTGCGAATGCTGACGGCCTCGGGCGAGACCGCCCGCGCCCTAGCCAGCGCACGCCCGGGCGCCGTCCGCCCCACCGGCGATCGACGCTGGACGCCCGACCCCCGGCCCACGACCGCAGACGACCCCGCGCTGGCCCTCGGCGACATCCACATGCCCGCCCCGGCCGAGGCGGTGTACCCCGTCGATCCCGGCGTCCGCGCCACACGCTTCGCATCCGGCGTCCGCGCGACCGCCCCGGGGCCGTGGACCGACTGCATCGTGCGCGTCCACGCCGAGACCCGGCCCGGCGAGCGCGTCCTGCTCGCCGAGCACCGCATCACCCGCGACCGGGCCCACGCGGAAATCGCGGCGAACCTGCCCGCCGGCGTCCGCGCGATCATCCTCGAGGTCGACCCGGGCCGCTACGGCGCGGTGCAGGACGCCGTGACCTTCGAGGCCCCGCGCCTGCTCGTCCGCGAGTAAGCCCGCTCCTACCGCAGCTTGAGCGTCGCCAGCGCCACCACGCACATGATGATCGCCAGGATCCACAGGCGGACGACCACCTGGTTCTCCGCCCAGCCGCCCATGTGCAGGTGGTGGTGGTACGGCGCGACGCGGAAGATCCGCCTGCCGGTGCCCGTCCGGACGCGGGTGTACTTGAACCAGCCGACCTGGAGCGTGACCGAGAAGATCTCCAGCAGGAACACGCCGCACATGATCAGGACGACGATCTCCTGACGCACCGCCACCGCGATGTAGGCGATCAGCCCGCCCAGCGCCAGCGAGCCGGTATCGCCCATGAAGACCTGCGCCGGCGCCGCGTTCCACCACAGGAAGCCCAGGCACGCCCCCGCCATCGCGCCGGCCAGCACCGCCAGCTCGTCGCCCCGCGGCACATACGGCACCAGCAGGTACTGCGCCCACTGCTCGCTGCCCGCGATCAGCGCCAGCATTAGCAGCGCGAAACTGACCACCCCCGAGATCCCCCCGGCCAGTCCGTCCATCCCGTCGGTGATGTTCACAGCGTTGCTCAGGCCCGCGATCATCAGCACCGACACCAGCACGAACACGGGCAGCGACAGGTAGATCAGGCCCTCCGCCACGCCCTGCGCGCCGGGCAGGTAGGTCCGCTGGAACGGCAGGTTGAGCACATGGCCCAGCGCCTGCCCGGTTTCCACCGCCGAGTAGCGGTACGCGAAATAGCCCGCCAGCAGCCCGATGCCCAGCTGGAAGACCAGCTTCTCCCACGCGTACAGGCCCTGCCGGCCGGTGCCCCGGCGTGAGGCCGTCAGCTTGAGCCAGTCGTCCGCGCCGCCCACGCACGCCAGCCAGATCAGCACGAACAGGCCCAGCAGCACCTTCGGCGTCGAGATGTCCGCCAGCAGGAAGGTGCTCGCAAAGATCGAGCCGCAGATCAGCACGCCGCCCATCGTCGGCACATTCGCCTTGCTCTTGGCGTGCGCCCGGAGCATCTCCGCGTCGCTCTCGCCCGCGTCGCCGATCTTCAGGCCCATGAGGAACCGGATCGTCCGCTTGCCCAGCGCGATGATCAGCGTGAACGACAGCCCCGCGGCCAGGAGCGCCCGGAACTGCACCTGGTCCAGCACGCCCAGCACCGAATAGAGCCCGGTGCTCACCAGCCAGTTCCGGATCAGATCGAAGAGCAGATAGAGCATCAGGCGGTCGCCCCCGCCCGCTCCCCCGCCCGTTGCCTGAGCAGCCTCACCACCCGCTCCAGCCGCATCCCCCGCGAACCCTTGACCAGCACCGTGTCACCCGGACGCACCCGCGCGGCGACCCGTCCGATCGCTTCGTCGTCCGTCCCGACCTCGGTGGAAACCGACCAGCCCAGATCCGCCGCCGCCGCCGCGTACTGCGGCCCGACCGTCGCCACGGTGCCGATGCCCAGCTCCCGCGCCAGCCCGAGCACCTCGCGGTGCGCCCGGGGGCCGATGTCGCCCAGCTCGAGCATGTCGCCCAGCACCGCCACGCGCCGACCGGCGGCGGGTGTTTCGGCCAGCACCGCCAACGCCGCCCGCACCGAGCCGGGGTTGGCGTTGTACGCGTCGTTGAGCACCACCGTCGCGGGCTGGGTGGAGATCGACTCGCGTTCCAGACGCATCGGGACCGCTTTCGCCAACGCCAGCCCGTCGCGGATCGCCGCGTCCGCCACCCCCAGCCACCGGGCCATCACCACCGCCAGCGCGGCGTTGGACGCGTTGTGCGCCCCCGCCAGCGGCACGACGAACGACGAACCCGACAGCGTGAACGCCGTGCCGCCCGGCTCCGGCCGGATGTCTTCCATCCGCAGATCCGCGTCCGCGTGCGGCCCGACCCGCACCACCCGCGCCCGCGTGCCCGAGTCGGCCAGCGCCTGGTCCAGCAGCGGCAGCCCGGACGGCACGACCACCAGCCCCTTCTCCCCGATGCCCTGCGCGATCGACGCCTTCTCGCGCGCGATCGCCTCGAGCGATCCCAGCCCCTCGAAGTGCGCCTCACCCACCGTGGTGATGACCGCCGCGTCCGGACGCGCCAGCCCGCACCGCGTGGCGATCTCACCGGGCGTGCTCATCCCGATCTCGCACACCAGCAGCGCATCGCCCGGTCGGGCGTTGAGCAGCGTGACCGGCACGCCCAGCTCGTTGTTGAAGCTCTTGGCCGGCGCGGTGCCCGCCAGCCCGCCCGCCGACGCCCCGCACGCCGCGGCGTGCAGCAGGCGGCAGGTCGTCGTCTTCCCGTTCGAACCCGTCACGCCGACGACCTTCAGCCCCGGCATGGCGTCGCGCCAGAACCGGGCCAGCGCGGTCAACGCCGCCGTCGCATCAGCGACAAGCAGCACCGGGATCGTCGGGGCCGCGGGGACCGCGTCCGGGTCGGTCGCGATCGCCATCGCCGCGCCCCGACCCGCGGCCTCCGGGATGAACGCGTGCCCGTCGGCGTGCTCGCCCTTGAACGCGGCGAAGATCATGCCGTCGCGCAGGTCGCGCGTGTCGATCGCGGCGCCCTGGGGCGCACGGTCACCGTCCGACGGCGCGTGCAGCCACCGGCCATCGGTCAGCTCGCGGATCTTGTCCCAGGTCCACAGGCTCACGTCGTCCCTCCCCCGCCCCCGCCCCCCACCGGCAGGCGCATCCGGCGCTCGCGCAGCACGCCCCGCGCCTGCTCGGCGTCGTCGAAATGCCGCGTCACCGGGTGGCCCGCGCCGTCGCACGAGATCTGCTCGGTCTCGTGCCCCTTGCCCGCGATGACCACCACCTCACCGGGCCGCGCCGTGGTGATCGCGTGGTGGATCGCCCGGGCGCGGTCCACCTGCACCGTCGCCTTGTGGCGCTCGGCCTTGCCGATGCCGGCGAGGACCTGGTCCACGATCGCGCTGGGGCGCTCGCTCCGCGGGTTGTCGCTGGTCACCACGATCCGGTCGGCCAGCCCGGCCGCCACTTGGCCCATCCGGGGGCGTTTGGTCGTGTCCCGGTCCCCGCCGCAGCCGAACACCACCGTCAGCCGCGACCCCTCGGGCAGCACTTCGCGCACGGCCGACAGCGTGCGCGCCAGCGCATCGTCCGTGTGCGCGTAGTCCACGAACACCGACATCGCATCCCCGGCGCCCGAGACCAGTTCCAGCCTGCCCCGCGGCGGGCGCACCGACGGCAGCGCCCGCTCGATGCCCGCACGCCGCGCCTCCGCCCCCACCCCCAGCCGCTCCAGCACCGCGTCCGCCGCCGCCGCCGATTGGAGCACATTCATCGCGCAGTGCCCGCCCACCACCGGCGCCCGCCCGGCGATCGGGCCGAGGGGCGTCTCCATCGCCAGCTCCATCCCCGACAGGTCCGCCGACACGACCGACGCCCGCCACGACGCCCGGGCGTCCCCCGCCCCCCCCACCACCGAGCACCACCTGGCGTTCGGCCCGTCCATCGCGTCGGACGCCGGGTCGTCCGCGTTGAGCACCCGGACACCCTCCGCCGGCAGCAGCTCGAACAGCCGACGCTTGGCCGCCAGATACGCCTGTTCCGACTTGTGGTAGTCGATGTGGTCGCCGCTGAGGTTGGTGAACACCGCGACCGCGAACCGCAGCCCGTCGGCCCGGCGCTGGTCCAGCGCGTGGCTGGACACCTCCATGCACGCCGCCCGGCAGCCCGCGTCCACCATGCTCGCCAGCGTCCGCGACAGCTCCACCGCCGGCGGCGTGGTCATGGCCGCCGGGGCCACCTCCCGCCCGTCGTCCACCTCGACCGTGCCGATCAGCCCCGTCCTGACCCCCTCCGCCCCCCCCGGCCCCCCCGACCGGAACGCCTGCAGGATCGCCCGCGTCATCGTCGCCACCGAGGTCTTGCCGTTGGTCCCCGTGACCCCCACCAGTTCAAGGTTCGAAGACGGCTCGCCGTAGAACCGCTCGGCCAACGCCGCCCCCACTTCGGCCACCCGGTCCGTCACCAGCACCACGGGTCGCTGGTGCCGGGGCAGGGGCGGGTCGAACGCCTCGGTGTCCGCCAGCACGGCCACGGCCCCGCACTCGGCCGCGTCCGCCGCCGACTCCCGCCCGTCGAACTTCAGCCCCACCCGCGCGATGAACAGCGACCCCGGCACCGCCGTCCGCGAGTCCTCGGTGATGTCGCAGACCCGGACCCCCGCCGCGTCTCCGACGACCCGCACCCCCAGCCCCGAGATGAGTTCGTTCAGGTCCATCCGTGGTGCCTTGGTATCGTCATTTTCCCCGCAAAGGCGGCAGGTTTCCGTTCCTGGAGCGGGGATCTCCATCTTTGGAGCGGGGGGCATCCTGCCCCCCGTTCGGGCGCAGCCCGAAGCCTCTTGGTGGGGCCGGCTTCCAGCCGGCCTTCGGGCGAAGCCCGAAACACCAGCACCTTTCACTCTTCACCACCCCGCCTCTCTACGATCAGGTCGAACACCTCGCCCGGCACCGGATACCACCGCCCGGCCGGCGACCGCACCGACGTGGAGTGCATGGCGATCCGCACCGTGATCTCCGTCCCCGGCGGGATCACGTCCGACCGCCACAACCACCGCGCACTCAGCCCCCGGGGCGACCACTCCAGTGAGTACACCGCCGGCAGCCAGCCGGCCTGCACCCACTGCACGAGCACCGTCAGCCCGAACGCCCCCGCAGCGAACCAGACAAACAGATCCACGATCCACCCGCCTCCGGCCGACAGGGAACGCCAAAGCACATAGAGAACGAGGATGAGCAGCATCGGCATCACGAAGTTCACATACGCGCTCCGCACCGGCCGCATTGACTCTGCCCGCTTGAGCAGCATGACCTGCTCACCGGCAGCCAACTCGCCCAATCTGGCCGAGCCAACCTCCGCCGGAACCAGCCGCGCCGTCATCTTCACAAGCTCACCTCATACATCCAGGCCGGCTTCCAGCCGGCCACTTCTTCTCGGGCTGCGCCCGAAGGCCGGCTGGAAGCCGGCCCTACCAAGATCACGGCAAAACCAACATCGCATCCCCATACGAGAAAAACCGATACCCCTCCTTCACCGCGTGCGCATACACCGCCTTCACCCGCTCGACCCCATCAATCCCATCCCCCTCCAACGCCGCCGCCACCATCGCGATCAGCGTCGACCGCGGCAGGTGGAAGTTCGTCACCATCCCGTCCACCGCCTTCCACCGATACCCCGGCGCGATCAAAATGTCCGTCTCGAACCACCCCCTCGCTTCCTCGTCGCGCCCCGCCTCAACCAACCCCGCCGCCGCCTCCAGGGTCCGCACCGAGGTCGACCCCACCGCGATCACCCGTCCCCCCGGTGCCGTGCTCTTCGTCCTCGAAGAGCACGCTCTTTCGCGAAGCAAGTCCCCCGCCGTCGCCAGCCAGCACCGTTCCGCGTGCATCGGGTGATCCTCAAGCCGCTCGGCCTCGACCGGCCGGAAGGTCCCCGCCCCCACATGCAGCACCACCTCCCGCCGCCCGACACCCCGGGCGGCCAGGTCCGCCAGCACCCGATCGGTGAAGTGCAGCCCGGCCGTCGGGGCCGCCACCGACCCCGCCTCATCGGGTTCCCCCGCGTACACCGTTTGGTAGAACGATCGGTCTAGTTCGTCGGCGGTGTCCTCCCCCCGCTCCTTCCGGGCGCTCAAAATATACGGCGGCAGCGGCGTAAGCCCAACCCGCTCCAACACTTCCACGCTCGCCGCCCCCTCGACCACCACCACCCACGCCCCCGGCCCCTCCGCCGGGCACCGCTCCACCAGCTCCAGCACCACCCAGGTTTCCCGTCCGTCCGCCCCGGTCAGGGCCACCCGCCCCCCCGGGCGCGACCGCTTGGCCTTGAGCAGCACCACCCACGCCGCCCGCCCGTCCGGACCCGCGCCGGCATCCTTTAAGTACAACCCGCTGACCCGCCCCCCCGTCGCCGGGTTGACCCCCTCCAGCCGCGCCGGGATCACCCGCGAGCGGTTGAAGACGAGCGTGTCACCCTTGCCCAGCAGCCCCGGCAGGTCCGTGAACACCCGGTCCTCCAGCCGCCCCGGGTCCGACCGCGACACCACCAGCAGCCGCGACGAATCCCGCGGCGAAGCCGGCCTCGTCGCGATCAGCTCCCGCGGCAGCTCAAAATCCAGGGCGTCGGTGCGCATCGCGGGCCATGGTAGATGTCGCCCCCGCACCACACCCCGCACAACCCCACCCGCCGCCACACGCCCACACCCAGCCACACCCGCCCCCACACAGCCCCACCGGCGACATTCCCGGACCACCACGCCCGGCACGCCCCCGGCCTCACGCGTGCAGCGATGTCCGTCGTGGAGAGCGGACCGATCCAGAGAGGACCCCTGCCGCCGTTGCCGGTCTTCGGCGCGTCGCGAGCCCCGGCCGGGGCCGTGGTCTTCCACCGCTATCTCGAGGACCTCAACCGCACCCCCCACGCCACGCTCAAGCCGGCCGTCCACCGCGAGCCGGACCGCTTCGACCCGTCCTGCCCCAAGGCGGACGCGGCCACCGATCACCCCGGCCCCGGCCTGCTTCCCAGGCTCGGCGAGGTCACCCCGGTCGAGCCCGAGCCGCGGACCCGTGTGGTCGTCGACATCCGCCACCGCGTGATCGCCCCGGCGACCGGGCGCGTGCTGGACCTGCTGGCCTGACCCCCCCTCCCCCCCACCCCCCGGCCCGGCCCCCGCCGCCCCCCTCCCCGGCAATCAGGCTGGCCGAAACCCCCCGGCCCCGCTACCATACAACCATCGAACACGCCCGGCCGGGCCGGGCCCACGGAGGCATCCGCATGTCCCGCACGATCCTCGCCGCCATGCTGCTCGGAACCGGCCTGACCCTGGCCGCCCCCGGCTGCAGCATCATGCCCTGGGGGAACCGCACCGTGATCACCGATCCGAATCCCGCCGTGCCCGCCGTCAAGCTCGACCAGGCCAGCGGGCGACACCTGATCGTCATGCATGTCCCCACGGGCGGCTGGACCCTCAACATCGACCGGGCCGAGGTCACGCCCGAGGGCCGACGCGTCTTCATCACCGCCCGGCGTCCCGACCCCGCCTTCATGCACACGCAGGCCTTCGTCGAACTCCGCGCCCTGACCGAGGTGCCGGTGGACACCCACATCGAGGTCGTCGCCCGCGTGCTCGACCGGCACGACCGGCCCAAGAGCGACACCTACGCGCGCGTCGTCCCCGTCGAATCCTTCGATCAATAACCCGCCATGCACGCGCCCGACGCCCTGCCCACCGCCGCCCGCGGCATGCTCGCGCTCACGCTGGTTCCCGGCATGGGCCCGGTCCGCATCGCGCGCGTGCTCGAGGCCTTCGGCTCGTTCGAACGCGTCCGCGCCGCCTCGGGCGCCCAACTCGCCCGCGTCCCCGGCATCGGCGACAAGGTCGCCCGCGCGATCCTCGAAGGCCTTAAGCAGACCGACGACTTCGTCGACCGCGAACTCGAACGCGTCGCGTCCGCCGGCGCGACCATCGTGACCCTCGCCGACGACGCCTACCCGCCCCTGCTCCGCCAGATCCCCGCCGCCCCGCCCGTGCTGACCGTCCGCGGCTCGCTCCGACCCCACCACGAGGACCGCTACCCGATCGCCATCGTCGGTTCGCGCCGCTGCACCCACTACGGCATCGAGCAGGCCGCCCGCTTCGGCGCGGGCCTCGGCCGCGCCGGGCTGGCCGTGGTCTCCGGCGGGGCCCGCGGCATCGACTCGGCCGCCCACCGCGGCGCGATGGACGCCGGCGGCCGCACCATCGCCGTGCTCGGCTGCGGCATCGCCAAGTGCTACCCGCCCGAGAACGCCAGCCTCTTCGACCGCATCGCGAACGAGGGTGGCGCGGTCATCAGCGAGCTGCCCGCCGACACCGGGCCCAACGCCGACAACTTCCCCGCGCGCAACCGGATCATCTCCGGGCTGGCACTGGGCGTGCTCGTGATCGAGGCCGGGCTCAAGAGCGGCGCGCTCATCACCGCCCGCCACGCCGCCGACGACCACGGACGCGAGGTCATGGGCGTGCCCGGGCGCGTCGATTCATCCGCCAGCGACGGCACGCACGAGCTGCTCCGGCAGGGCGCGCACCTCGTCCGCTCGCCCGGCGATGTCATCGAGGTCCTCGAATCCCACGCCCGCCACCTCCACGCCGGCGCCCACGACGCGATCACCGCCGACCCGACCCGCAACGGCCTGTTCGCCGGAAACCACGAAGCCCACGAGACCCCGGCCGACGACCCCGTCGGCGACCTGTCCAACACCCAACGCGCCATCCTCGCCCACCTGACCGAGCCCCGCTCGGCCGAGGACCTCGGCGAACTCGCCGGCCTCGACGCGGGACGCATCCGGGCCGAACTGACGATGCTGGAACTCGCCGGGCGGGTGCGCCGGGCGGGATCGACCTTCCAGAAGGCCCGATAAACGCGGCACACCCCTCGCCCCGGCATCTTCTGCGCATGAATTTCCATCCAGATACCGAACACAACACTCCCCCACTTCGGGGAAGGGGCGGCCACAGTTGGTTGATTTTCGGTGATTTGCGCCGAAAAACCCTTGCCGTGGGGGTTGTGATTGGCTATCTTGAACCGAACAAGTGAAGAGTTTTCCGTGTTGCGGCGAACGCGTCCGACCCGATCAAAGACAACACACGGCGTGTGCGAGGCCCCGGCCCCGGCCCGGTCCCGCCCGCCCCGTTCGGTTGCTTGAAGGAAGGACGAACCCCCATGACACGGATCACGACGACGCGACCCACCCGACGCGACGCGGGCCCCGGCACGACGCACGAGCGTGCCGCCAGCCCCGCCCGCGACGAGCCCCCGCTGGTGGTGCTCGGCCCCGGTGGACGCTTCGTCGGAGAGTATCGCGACGCTTCCCGGCGTTCGGCGCGGCCGATCGGCGCGGGGCGTGTCGCGGGCGTCGAGTCCGTCGTGCGCGGCCTCGGCGCGACCATCGGATTCGGATCCGGCCGGGCCGCAAGCCTCGGCCTGGTCCGCCGGGACGCGTCGTTGGTCCCGGAGCAATCGCCCGTGGACCCGCGGGCGGCCGACCTGGGCCTGATCGTGGCGTGCGAAAAACGCCTGATCGACCAGGAGGACCGCCTCGCCGGTGTGCACCGGGCGCTCAGAAGGGCCTCGGGCGCCCATGCCCGGAGCCCGGCCGCGGCGGGCTGGGGGCCCGGCGTGGAACGAGGCGAGGACGGGCGCGTGCGGCTGGTGGGCACGCGGGCCGAGGGACGGAACTTCGACGGAAAGGACTCAAGCCATGAACCTGACACCCAAGCAGCTCAAGATCCTGCAACTCATCCGCGACTCGCGGATCCGGCGTGGCTATTCCCCGACCATGCAGGAACTCGCCGACGAGATCGGCGTCAGCAAGGTCACGGTCTTCGAGCATGTCGAAGCCCTCATCAAGAAGGGCGCGCTCATCCGCGAAGCCAACAAGGCTCGCTCTTTGTCGATCGCTGACGGCATCGCCGTCCCCGACGAGGACCGCCCCCTCAAGTACCCCCTCGTCGGCAAGATCGCCGCCGGCTACCCCATCGAACGCTGCGAGGACGCCGACGAGATCGACCTGGCCGACTTCCTCGGCACCGTCGACGACCAGGGCTCCACCTTCGCCCTCCAGGTCGAGGGCGAGTCCATGCGGGACGAGGGCATCCTCGACGGCGACATCATCCTCCTCGAACGCGCCCAGGTCGCCTCCAACGGCGACCGCGTCGTCGCCCTGCTTGAGGACGGCTCGACCACCCTCAAAACCTTCTACAAGGAGGCCGACCACATCCGCCTCCAGCCCGCCAACCCCGACTTCGACCCCATCCGCGTCAAGTTCTGCCAGATCCAGGGCATCGTCAAGGGCGTCGTCCGCCGGTATTGAGTCTCACTCCTCTCTTGGAGCGGGGGGCTGCCAGCCCCCCGTCGTCGCAACGCGACGAACCGCCGCCCTCTCTTGGTAGAGCCGGCTTCCAGCCGGCCTCCCTTCCACACCCAACCCACAACACACCAAGCCCCGCCACCCGGGCTTCCGCTTTTGACCTTCCCCTACGATCCCCCGTGACCCCACCCGAACCGATCCTCGGCATCGACCTCGGCACCACCAACTCCCTCGTCGCCATCGCCGACGAGCGCGGCCCGCGTGTCCTGACCGGCGGCGACGCCGACCCCATCCTGCCCTCCGCCGTCCGCTACGACCCCGACGCCGTCACCGTCGGACGCACCGCGCTGGACGAGGCGCCCCTGCACCCGCGCACCACCGTCACCAGCGTCAAACGCCTGATGGGCCGCTCGCTCGAGGATGTCCGCCCCGATCTGGACTACCTGGCCTACGAGGTCGTCGAGGGCCCCAACAACACCGCCCGCGTCCGCCTGCCCGACGGGCGCACGCTCACGCCCGAGCAGGTCTCCGCCGAGGTGCTCAAGGAACTCAAACGCCGCGCCGAGGCCGAACTCGGCCGGCCCGTCCGCAAGGCCGTGGTGACGGTCCCCGCCTATTTCGACGACGCCCAGCGACAGGCGACGCGCCACGCCGGGCGGATCGCGGGGCTGGAGGTGGTCCGCATCGTCAACGAGCCCACCGCCGCGGCCCTCGCCTACGGCCTGGGCACGGAACGCGCCGCCGAGCGCAACGCCGGCCCGCGGACGGTCGCCGTCTACGACCTCGGCGGGGGCACCTTCGATGTCTCCATCCTGCGCCTGACCCCCGGGGGCGGGGGGGGCGGGGGCGGGCCGGACGCAACTGATTTCTTCCAGGTGCTGGCCACCGCGGGCGACACCCGCCTGGGCGGCGACGACATCGACCACGCGATCGTGGCCCTGCTCGCTGGCGAGATCGGCCTGGAACTGGGCCGGGGCCCCGACGCGCTGGCCTCCCTGCCCCTGGAAACCCGGCGCGCCCTGCTCTCCTTCGCCCGGGCCGTCAAGCACCGGCTCTCCGACGCCGACGCCGCCCCGGTCGAGATCGACCTGGGCGATGGCCAGGTCTACCGGCGCACGCTGACCCGTGACGAGCTGGAAACCATCGCCGCCCCGCTGGTCGCACGCTCGCTCAAGGCCTGCGAGCGGGCCATGCGCGACGCGTCGAGGGCCATGAAGGGCGAGCCGGTCGACACGGTCATCCTCGTCGGCGGGTCCACCCGGATCCCGCTGGTGCGCAGCAAGGTCGGCGCGTTCTTCGGGGTCGAGCCCTACGCCGCGCTCGACCCGGACCGGGTCGTCGCCCTGGGCGCGGCGGTCCAGGCCTCGATCCTCTCCGGGGCCCGCAAAGGCTCGCTGCTGCTCGATGTGATCCCGCTCTCGCTCGGCGTCGAGACCGTCGGCGGCGCGGTCGCCAAGCTCATCGTGCGCAACAGCCCCGTCCCGGCCCGGGCCATGGAACGCTTCTCCACCAGCGTCGACGGGCAGACCAACGTCAAGCTCAACATCCTTCAGGGCGAGCGCGAGATGGCCCAGGACTGCCGCAGCCTGGGCGCCTTCGAACTCCGCGGCATCCCGCCCATGCCCGCGGGCATCCCCAAGCTGGAAGTCACCTTCCTGGTCGACGCCAACGGCGTGCTGAGCGTGTCGGCGGTCGAGCAACGCTCGGGCAAACGCGCCGGCATCCAGATCGTGCCCAACCACGGCCTGACCGAGGACGAGGTCGAACGCATGGAGGCCGAGAGCCTCACCCACGCACGCGATGACATGCAGCAGCACCGCGTCGTCGACCTGATCACCAACTCGAAACTGGACCTGAAGTGGATCGGCGAGCGGTTCGACCGCTACGCGGACCGGCTGGACGACGCCGAGCGGGCCGCGCTGGAATCGTCCATCGCCGCGCTGCGCGCCTTTGTCGAGCAGGCCGAGACCGACTGGCGGGCGGTCGACGCCAACGCCTTCTACCAGGCCAAGAACGAACTGGACCAGGCCAGCATCCGCCTGCAGGAGGTGGGCATTGCCGCGTCGCTCCGGGAAGACGCCGACCGGGGCGGGTAGGGATCGTGCGGCCCGGACGGCAGGTATCGGACTTGGATCCCGTGCCGGCGGCCCCCACCGCGCGGGTTTCGGACCGATGCAGGTTCCATGAAACCCGCGATCCTTCTGATGCTTGTGATCGCCTGGTCCGCCTCCGGCGCCTGGGCCAAAACCTACTATGTCAGCCCCGACGGGAACGACCAGCAACCGGGCGTTTCGCACGCGACGGCCTGGCGGACACTGTCCCACGCCATCAGCCGGGTCGGGCCGGGGGACACGATCTATGTCGGCGCCGGGCGATACCAGGGCCAGCTCTACATGAATCGGTTCGCCGGGACCGAGGCCGCGCCGATCCGATTCATCGCCGACACGACCGGCGAACACCTTCGCAACGATGGCGGCGTGGTCGAGCTCGTGAATGGGTCCGGCCTGCTCTACATGAAGGACAGCCACCATGTCCACTTCATCGGTTTCCACATGGAAAGCAACTCCGGCACACTGGTGTACAACGACGGTTCGAACGGTCTTGTGTTTGAGGATTGCACCATCGTGTCCGGCGGCGGCGCGCTCCACGCGAACCGGGCCGACAACTGGGTCGTGCGCCGCTGCGACATCACCGCCAACGGGCACGGTGTCTACGCCGCCAGCGCATCGATGACCCTGACGGACACCACCATCCGCGTGACCAACACATCGAACTCACCGCTGCACGGGGCGAACAACTCGACGCTGTCCGCCGATCGGGTTACGCTGCTCGGCGGCGGCCATGTCGTGTATCTGGCTGGAGGCCGCCTGACACTGACCAACGCCGTGCTCGCCGGGGGGCGTCAGACCGCCATCCACGGGGCCAACTCACCGGCCGTGACACTGGTGCAATGCACCGTGTACGGTGTGGGCGGGGACGGGATCTACGCGGCGGGCGGGAGATGGACCATCCGCAACACCATCATCAGCAATCCCCGGCGGTACGCGTTCTTCCGAGCCAACAACGCGGCGTTCCATGAATCCCACGGGCTGTACCACGGCTGGGGCCAGGCGTTGGCCTACGGGTTCACGCCCAGCGATCCGGTGCTGGAGGATCCGGGCTTCGTGAACGCGGGCGGTGGGGACTTCCGGCTCGCCGCGGGCTCCCCGGCGATCGACGCGGGGGCGGACATGTCGGCCCACACCACGGTCGACCGGCTGGGTCTCGCCCGCCCGCACGGCGCTGGGTGGGACATCGGCGCGTTCGAGTTCGCCAGCGAGGCGGGGCCCGAGGAGGACGATGGTCCTGGGGTCCGGCGCCGCGTGGTGCGCTGGCGGGAGGTCTCGCCGCTGGGCGAGCCGTAAGCCCGCGGGCTCACCGCTGCATGTCGAGCAGGACCTTGATGCCTTCGCCGGAGATCATGGTCTCGAAGGCCTTCTCGTACTCGGCCATGGGGAACTGGTGGGTGACGATGTCGCCCAGTTCCAGGCGGCCGGAGAGGAGCAGCTTCTCCATCTGGTACCAGGTGTCCCACATCTTCCGTCCGTTGATGCCCAGGACAGTGCAGCCCTTGAAGATGATGTGGCTGTTGAAGTCGAAGGTGACCTGCTTGGCGGGCAGGCCGAGCAGGGCGGCGGTGCCGCCGTTGCGCAGGGCGCGGAAGCCCTGGTCCATCGCGCTGGGGGCGCCGGACATCTCCAGCAGCACATCGACGCCCTCGTAGGTCTCCTTGCGGACGCGTTTGACGAACGAGTCGTCGCGGGCGTCGAAGGCCTCGGCGGCGCCGAGCTTGCGGGCCAGTTCCAGGCGGGGCGGGTTGACATCGGTGCAGTAGATCCGTGCGGCGCCCGCGGCCCGGGCGACCGTGACGGCCATCAGGCCGATGATGCCCACCCCCGAGATCAGCACCGTCTTGGCGGACACGCCCGCGGCCATGACGGTGTGCACGGCGTTGCCCAGCGGGTCCATGATGGCGGCGTGCTCGTCGGGGATGTCCTTGTGGATCGGCCAGACATTCGACTCGGGCACCACGATGTGGTCGGCGAAGCAGCCGTCGCGGTCGATGCCGAAGATGGTGGTGTCGCTGGCGATGTGGGCGTTGCCGGTGCGGCTGTTGTAGTCCGCGCCCGAGGTCAGGTGGCCCTCGGCGGAAACACGCTGGCCGGGCTGCCACTGGGTGACGGCCGAGCCGACCTTGTCGATGACGCCCACGAACTCGTGCCCGGTGATGATGCCGACCGGGACACGGGAGGCGGACCAGTCATCCCATTCCCAGATGTGCCGGTCGGTGCCGCAGATGCCGGCCTTGCGGACCTTGATGCGGACATCGCGGGGGCCGGGCTCGGGTACGGGGCGGTCGTCGACGAGGCGGAGACCGGGGCCGGCGTGGTGCTTGATCAGGCCCCGCATGGTGCCGCCGGCGGGGCTGGCGGTCCCGGCGGCGGCGGGCTGGTCGGCTGGGGGGGCGCTGGGCATCGTGGCTCCGATCGGACGGGGTCCGGGGCTGCGGCCCGATTTGGGGGGTCGGACCGGTTGGATTGCAAGCCGCGCGGGTGGGGCTGCGTTCATATTGTGGATTGGTCGGGCGGGCCGATCAACAGTCCGGCCCGGTCCGTACCAATGATGGTCGCATGAGGCCCGGATCGGGCGCATGATGTATCACTGCACCCCGGGGCGGCGTGGAGCCGTCCGGATATCGTCCCGGTCGCCCTGGAGCCGTCAGACCCGATGAGCCGAGCCGCCGCCACAACCGGATCCTTCGTGTACCTGGCCAACAAGTCCGGCGGAGGGCGTGCTGTCGGCATCCGGCGGGCGCGGTCCGAGCGGGCGCTGGCCGAGGCCCTGCGGCGGGAGCGGCAGGTGCTGCAGCGGACCTGGAAACTGCCCGTCTCATCCGGGAAGGACAGTTTTTTTAACTTATCGGACCAAGAAGCCCTGAATACCCAGCTCGCCACGCTGCTCTCCCGCGGCGTCCCGCTGGTCGACGCCCTTGAGGTGGCCTCGACGGTGGTGTCGAACAAGTCGGCGGACCGGGTGCTGCGGATGCGCGATGCGGTGGCCTCGGGCAAGTCGTTCGCCGAGGCCTGCGAGCAGGTTGGGGCGTTCGACGAGGTGGCGATCGCGGTGTACCGGGCGGGCGAGCGGACGGGCGACCTGGCCGGGGCCTCGTCCCAACTGGGAGAAAACGCCCAACGGATCCGTGCGGTGGCGGGCAAGGCCATCACGATGCTGATCTACCCGATCGTGGTGCTGAGCATCGCGGCGGGGGCGGTGCTGATGCTGCTGACGGTGGTGGTGCCCATGATCGGCAACGCCATGATCACGGCGGGGGTGGACCTGCCCTTGTTCACGCGGATCGTGCTGGCGATCGGGCTATTCATCCGCGGTAACGCGCTGATCCTGCTGGCGGTTCTGGCGGTGGCGCTGGTGCTGGCGGTGGCGATGCGTTCGGCGATCGCGGCGGGGGCGATGGGCCTGGTCCGCCGGCTGCCGGGGGTCAAGGCGGTGATCAAGCACCAGGAGCTGGCGCGGTTCTTCTCGGTGATGGGGGCGATGACGCGCTCGGGCATCCCGCTGGCGGACGCGCTGGCGGTGAGCACGAAGGCGATCGGCGACAAGGCGATGGCGCGGGACCTGACGCGGCTGCGGTCGCGGCTGGTGGAGGGCGGGGTGTTCCGCACGCTGGTCGAGCGGGTGGACAGCCTGCCGCAGGCGACGCGCCGGCTGCTGATCGCGGCGGACCAGGGGGGTGAGCTTGATTCGGCGTTCAACGCGCTGGCCAAGGACCATGCGCACGAAGTGGATACGCGGACGGGCCGGCTGATGGCCGTGCTCGAGCCGCTGCTGATCGTGATCCTGTTCGCGATCATCGGCGTGGTGATCGTGTCGGTGATGCTGCCGATGTTCACGGTGACCAGCCAGGCGCTTTAGAGGGCACAAGAACCGAGCGCCGGGCGACCCGGCGGGATGATCCAAGGAGATAGCGATGACCTTCCGTACCCGACGACACACGGCCCGCCCGGCGTTCTCGCTGATCGAGATCGTGGCGGTGATCCTGCTGATCGGCATCCTGGCCGCGGGGGCGGCGGTGGCCGTGCTGCCGCAGGTGGCCCGGGCGCGTGTGAACGCGACGAAGAACTCGATGCAGACGATCCGGACACAGATCAACAGCTACATGGTCGAGCACTCCGCGCCGCCCAGCTCGCTGCAGGTGCTGGTCGGACCGTATCTGGAGCCGGGTTCGGACGTGGACGCGTGGGGCACGCCCTATTACTACCGCGTGACCGCGAGCGGGGACCGGCCGTACGAGCTGATCAGCGCCGGGCCGGACCGGGACTTCTCTACACCGGAAGACAACATCAATGTCTGGGACCTGACCAGCGGATCGAACTGACCGGATGACCGCGCGGAGCCCCCATCTCGCACGCCGCATGCTGCGCCGCAAGGCGCGGGGCGTGACCTTCGTCGAGTCGGTGCTCGGGGTGGTGCTGCTGGGGCTGGTCACGGCGTCGCTGGCCGGCGCGGTGGCGTTCATGCGCAACAACCAGGCCCGGCTTGAGCAGCGCCTCGGCGCGGCCGAGCTGGCCAACCGGCTGATCCTCCAGTTCATCGACGACGACGAGTCCCTGCCCAGCCGGGCGCTGCCGATCGAGTACGGCGACCGGCTCTTCCGCTGGTCGATGGACCAGCAGCGCGTGCGCTTCAACACGCGCACCAGCGGCACCGGCGGCGGGAACGAGGGCATCGGCGGGGGCGTGTCGCTCGACCGCATCCAGCTCGTCACCGTCCGCGTGTGGCTCGCGCCCGAGTCCGGCGGCACGCGGGACTTCAACCCCGAGACGCCCAACGCGGTCATCACCCGCCTGATCGACCCGCTGGCCTTCTCGAACCCGGATTCGCTCCAGACGCTCATCGAGTCCCCCGGCGGGATCGAGCGGCTGATGAACCGCCTGATGGAGCTGGAAGCGGGCACCGGGGGAGGATCGCGATGAACCGGGTACGACGCGGCTTTACGCTGATCGAGACGGTGCTGGCGGCGGTCGTCGGGGCCATGGTCCTGCTGGGCTGCGTCTCGGTGTTCATGGCGACCAACCGCGCCGAGCGGGCGTTCGGGCAGCGGTACGAGCGCACCAGCGAGATGTGGACCACCCAGCTCGCGTTCCGACGCAGCTTCATGCAGCTGCTGATGGAAGAGCAGCCGCAGACCGCCCAAGCGGCCCAGGCCGCCGAAGATCAGGACCTCTACCCGCGGGTCCTGCTGACGCGCGACGCGGCGATGCCGGCGGATGCGGCCCAGCTCTACGGCTGGCACCCGCAGCGGCTGGAGATCACCGTGGCACGCTCGCCGGTGCCCTCGATCCTCGGGTCGCAGCTCGGCTCGTGGCTCGTCGAGGCGGACCGGGCCAACTCACTGGACTTCACCTCGTCGGACCTGTCGTCGGGCGCGATCCGCGGCGTGTTCGAGCTGCGTCCGAGCGGGACGCGCGAGCTGCTGATGGCCGAGCTGGGTCTGGCCGATCCGGACCCGCGCCTGCGGCGCCGGATGGAGACCGATCCGCCACGCGGGTGGACGCTGTGGTGGCGTCCGATGCTGAGCACCGAGCTGGCCGAGCTGGACGCGGGCTTCGGGCCGCGGGCCGATACCGCGGGCTCGCCCGAAGAGATGCGCCGGCGGCTCGCGGGCGCGATCAGGCTGCTGGGCGGGATCGATGTGATGACCTGGGAGGTGTACAAGGGCGGGCAGATGGTCCGCGACTACGCCGCGAGGACCATCCCGGACCTGCCCGCGTTCATCCAGCTCGAGGTGCTGCTGCTCAACGGGCAGTACGCCAGTTGGATGTTCGAGATCGGCTGGACCGCGGGCGAGGACCCGATCCCGGCCGGCTCGGGGCCCGGCGCGGGCGACGATCCCGACGCGCCAGGGCCCGGCGGACCCGGCGGGCCGGCCGGACCGGGTGGCCCCGGCGGTCCGGGCGCACCCGGACGGCCCGGCGGGCGTCAGCCGCCCGGCAACGCCTTTGATGTCGGCGGCGCGAGGAGGTCGGATCGGTGATGCCCCGCCACGCCATCCTGAACACCCCGGCCCGCCGGCGCGCGTTCGTCATGCCGATGGTGCTGCTCGCACTGATGGTGGTCGGGCTGGGCATCGGCGTGTCGCTGACGCGCTTCGCAGCGGAGACGCGGGTGGTGTCGCGCCAGATCCGCGCGTACCACGAGCACCACTCGGGCATGGGCCTGCAGGAAGCGATCGGCGCGTGGCTCAAGCAGCAGACCGGACGCGCGATCCCGGACATCATCGACCCGGCCACCGGCCACGCGATGGACATCGAGCTGGCCGACGGGTCGGTCGTGTCGGTGTACCTGCGTGACGGCCAGGGCACGGTGCTGGGCGATCTCTCGGCGGTGCAGCCGGCGCAGCTCGACGAGGCGGCCCGGGTGCTGCGGGGGCTGATGACCACGACCCGCCAGGACGAGTTCGCCCGCCTGACCCGCTCGGTCGGCCCCCCGGCCGTCTCGGTCAACGGGGCTTCCGACGAGGTGATCCGGGCCGTGGCCAGCGCGGTGGCCGGCGATCAGGGCGACGCGTTCGCCCACGAAATCCTCCGCGCCCGCGCCCGGGCCGGGCAGGTGACGCGCCAGGACATCACCACGGCCGTGGGCAACGCGGGGCTGACCAACGAGCAGCGGGTGGCCGCCCTGCGGATGCTGGCCACGGATATCGAGTTGTGGGCGATCGTGGTCGAGCTTCGGGGCGGCCGCGGGATGGACCGGGGCAGGGTGATCTCCCGGTACGGGGGGCTGGCCCGGCTGCGGGTCGGTTCGACCCGGCGGGGCGGGGCGGGCAATGCGACCGACTTTGGTACGTTCCTCACCTGGCGGGAGTTGAGCACCGAGGCGGGCGATATCGGGCTGCACGATCTTGACGACCGGTAATGCGTAAACTCCTGGGAGGACGCGACCATGAGCCAGACACTCTCCAGAAATGCCGCCGCTCGCACCACCCAGCTGACCCGGGCCGCCGCGGTCGTTTTCGGGGTCGGGGCGGTCGCTCTGGGCCTGTCCGGGCTGCCCGATCGGGCCGAGCCGGCATCGCCCGGCGCGCACGGCGTGCCCCCTGGCATGCCCGAACCGAGCCGTCCCTCGGCCGCCCGCCCGGCGGAAACCGAGTGGGCATCGGTGGACTCGGCCGGCCTGGCCGCCCGGCTCGCGCTGGTCAGCAACGCCCCCAAGATCCAGCGGGCCGAGGAGCCGGTCAGCTTCCAGGAGCCGCCCGAGCCGGCGGACCGCCAGGATGAACGCGTGCAGGATGGCATCGCCGACCGCGTGCGGTACCTTGGCATGGTTCGCTTCGGCGAGGAACGCGGCGCGCTGCTGCGGGTGGACGGTCGCCAGCGGATCGTCCGGGAAGGGCACAGCATTCACCCGCCCGCCGACAGCCCCGGCATGGCCACGCTGACCATCGAGCGGATCTCGGCCGGGACGGTGGTGATCGGCGACGGCGACGGTCGCGCCCCGGTCGGTCTGGAACGCCGGCGCGGTCCCTCGGTGACGATGGCCGACGGCGGGATCATCAACCGGACCGAGGAAGTGGACGAGGTCAGCGCCGAAGCCAACCCGCGCAACCTGCCCCAGCGCGAGCTGGACCGGCGTCAACGCATGATCGAACGCCAGCGCTCCGGCGAGCTGGGCAACAACACCCGCAGCGCCGTGCAGCGTCCGCCGGTCAACCGGACCTTCAACATGCGCGACGCGCGCCCGAACACGCAGCGTGAGGACCAGGACCGCTGATCCCCACCTCCACCCGCCGAACCACCCGCGCCTTCCCGTGAGCCACCTTGAGCGACCGCGTCTGCTACATCCAAAGAACCGACCGTGGTGCGCGGCTCGTGCGCGCCCGGCTGCTCGGCGAACGCTCGGATGAATCCTGGCTTGGTTCGGGCGGCGCAGACGCGGCGAGCGCCGAGCTGGCCGCGATCGAGGCCGGCGACTGGATCCGCGCCCGGCTGGCCGAGACACGCACGCCGAAACGGCTGGACACTCTCTGCCTGGATGTGGACGGGGCCGCGTGCTCGTGGGTCAAGGGCCGCGACGCCGACGCGGAGCTGATCCGCTCCGCGGTGGAGGGCGCCCAGATCTCGCCGGAGGGCGAGGACGCGCTCGAGCCGCTGCAGACGCACGGCGTGGCCGACCGGCTGCCGCGCCTCCCGCTGGAGGTCAGCTACGACCTGCTGGCCCGTGAAGAGGGCCAGGACCCGGAAGGGCGGGTCGCGGTCTTGGCCGCCCCGGACGCCCCGGCGCGGCTGCTGCTCGACCACATTGACGCCCTGGGTGTGCGCATCGAGCGGGTCATCACGCTCTGGCACGCGCTGGCCGAGGCGTGGGACCCCGGCGCGCGTGCCGCGCCGACCGAATCGGCGGACATCATCACCACCGAGCACCCCCCCGCCGCGATCGCCGCGATCGACCACGAGGGCGGGCGGATCGTGTGGGTGTGGTCGCACCGCGGGTCGCTGCTGGCCTGCGGGTCGATCCGGCTCAAGCGCGTCCGGCGCGAGAACGACACCCACGAGGCCGAGGTCCACGAGCACGACATCGCCCGGCTGGCGGCCGACTGGCTCGGCTGGTCGGCCCAGTCCGGCGTGTGCCCGGCCCGGGTGGTGGTCGTGGGCCGTCCCGCGGCGAGCGGCATGGCCGCCGGCGAGATCGGCACCGCATTGACGCGCGCCTGGCCCGGGGCCCTGACGGACATCAACACCTGCGAGGACGCGGTCGGCGAGACGCTGCGCCAAACGCTCGACACGCGTCACATCGGCTCGTTCCACCCCCTGACCGAGCGGCCCACCCGCGTGCACCGCTCGGCGTACCGCTGGTCGGCGTTGACGCTGTGCGTGGTCGGGCTGTGCCTGTTCGTGCTGGCGGTGCTGCTCTTCGGGCGGGCGGGCGCGACCAACGACCGGCTGGAAACAGTCCGGACCGACCGGACGCAGATGCTCAATCAGATCGATCCGTCGCTGGTGTTCGAGACGTTCCCGACCCGGGTGATCGAGGAAGAGATCGCCGCGCTGGAACGGCGCACCGGACGCCTTGACGCGGAGAACATCCGCCCCGTGCTGCAGGAGCTGGAAACCCTCTCGTTCGTGCTGGCCATGCCGGGGATCACGCTGACCGAGATCGAGGTCAACGACTCGATCGTGACCGTACGGGCCGCCCTGGGCAGCGTCGCCGAGGCCGAACAGCTCGATCAGGCGTTGCGCGGCATCGGGGGCACGCAACTCCGCTGGGACGGGCCGACCTTCACCGAGACCGGGCGGGGTGAGCAGACCGTGGTCAACGCGACCTATGTGGCCCGGTGGGCGCAGCAGAGGACATCGCCATGAACGGCCACCAGCGCATGAGCGATGACGACCGGTACGAGCTGGCCTCACTCGCCGAGGCGCGGGCGCGGTCCAACCGCCCCGGCCACCTGATTGCGATCGGGCTGCTGGTCGTGTTCGTCGGCCTGATGCTGGCCGCGTTCGCGTGGCGCGCCGACGCGGGGGCGGCCCGCCGCCTGGACGGCGCCGCCCGGGACATGGCCACGCTGCAGACCCAGGCCGAACGCCTGGCCGATCTCCGCTCCAGGATGGCCACCTCGCCCACCGAGGACCGCTACCGCGAGATCCCCGACATCCTCACCCGCATCGGGACCATCTCGCGGGAGGCCGGGCTCGACTCCGTGCCGAGCGTGCCCACGCAACGCAACGATCCATTCACCAACGCCCGCCGCGTCAACTACACCTACACGAATGTCCGGGACGGCTCGCTCGAAGACCTGGTCGGCTGGACCGCCCTGGTCACCGAGCGCATCCCCGGCATGCATGTGCGCAGCATCAGCATCCGGCCCCAGCCGAACGCCTGGTCCATGAATGTCACCTTCGCCCGCTTTGAACGCCTCGACTGACACACCGACTGACCCACCGGAGGGCCCGCCGAACGGGCCCGCCGTAAGGAACACCGAACCATGCGCACCGCACTCGTCCTGATCTCCGGCGTTCTGCTCGTGGCGGCGGGCCCGCTCGCCTGCTCGACCTCGCCCCGCCTGGCCGACCGCGGGCCGAACGCGGGTGAGGCTGCGGACCAGCTCGGGCGCCGCCGGGCCGAAGCGATCCGGCTGGCCCAGGAGGCCGAGCGATTTGAACGCAGCGACCCGCAGCGCGCCATCGACACCTACCGGCGCGCCCTGTCGATGGACGACACCCTGCACAACGCCTGGAACAACCTCGGCACGCTGCTGATGGAGGAGGGCAACTACGCCGACGCCGTCGCCGCCTTCCAGGTCGCCGCCGACCTGATGCCCGTCGACCCCCGCCCGCATTACAACATGGGCATCGCCTACCAGCGCAACGGGTGGGGCGAAGAGGCCTTCCGCCACTTCGCACTGGCCCTCGAGCGCGATCCGTCCCACCTCGCCTCCATGCGCGGCTTCGTCCGCGCCGCCGAGATGACCGGACGCGCCGACGACCGCATCATCCGCGTCATCAGCAGCGCCCTGCTCCGCGAGACCGACGAGCGCTGGCGGGCCTACCTCCAGCGCCAGCGCTACCGCGTCGAGGCCCTGCTGGACAACTGACCATCCGCCCGTGATCGGCGGCGTCAGAACCGCAGGTGCGCGGGCTTCTGGTCCGGGCCGCGATCGTTCCTGATCCGGCGGATCATCTCGATGTCGCCCGGGCGGGTGATCTTGATGTTCCGCGGGTCGCCCGACACCGCCACCACCCGCTCGCCCAACCGCTCGACCAGCCCGGCGTCGTCCGTGCTGGACAGGTCGCCCTGGGCGTAGGCCCGGATCAGCAGCGATCGCTCGAACACCTGCGGCGTCTGGGCCAACGCCAGACCGGCGCGGTCGAGCGTGCCGGCGACGGCGTGCAGACGGGGCTTCTCCTGCTCGCCCAGGATCGACGCGAGCGGGTCGGCGCGGTCGTCGGCCACCGGGTCACCCAGCCGCTTGACGGTGCTGTCGATCTCGAGCACCGGGATCACCGCGTCGAAACGGGACGCGGCGTCAAGCACGCGGTCGATCAGCTCCGCCGGGCAGGCCGGACGGGCGGCGTCGTGGACCGCGATGTGGGTCGCCCCCTCCGGTACGGCGTCGAGCGCGGCCCGGACCGTCTCCCAGCGGTGCGTCGCCCCCCCGGGCACGATGGTCGCGCCGAGCAGCGAGAGCGTGTCGGCGTGGCGTTCGCGGAAGGCGTCCATGGCCGCGGGGTCGTGCGGGCCGGCGACGATGATCGACTCGGTCTCGGGGCGGGTGTGGAACAGCTCCACCGTGCGCTGGAGCACGGTCCGACCGCCGAGGTCCTCATCGAGCTTGGACCGCCCGCCGAGCAGCGGGTCGGCGTTGAAACGCCGGGACGAACCGGCGGCGGGGATGATGACGGTCAGCCTCATGCCGGACGGTATGCACGCCGCGCGCGGCGCAGAAAAACGCCCCCGCGCCGGAGCGCGGGGGCGGTGCAAAAACCGGGTTGGCCTCCGGGCTTACGGGCAGCCGACGCTCCAGGCCTGGATGAAGGCCGCGAGGTCGAAGAAGTCCAGCGAGCGGTACGGCGGGGCGAGGTCGGCGATCATGTCGCCGGCGACGAACGCCTGGATGTAGGCGGAGAAGTCGTCGAAGTTGATCACGCCGTCGGAGTTGTAGTCGGCCGGGCAGGACTTGAGTCCCATGAAGTAGCGGCGGGCCTCATGCACGGCGTCGGGGCCGATCTTCATGCCCATGTAACGCCCCGGCAGGTCGTCCGCCGGGGGGTGGATGCCGCCCCAGATGCGCGAGAGCGAGGTCTGGTCGGAGGCGTCGCGGTAGCTGGCCCACTGCAGGTAGATGTCCATGGACGGGCCCTGCTCGAACTCCAGGTAGTCGTTCTGGGGCGCGAGGAACTCACCCATGCCGCCGGGGAAGTAGGGCGAGCCGGTTACGAGGGTGAGCAGCTCCGCCGCGGTGCGCGAGTAGGTCGAGTGGCCGGAGACATAGCCCGCGAACGGGGGCGACACGAAGGTCGGGCGCTGGTACGGCCACCAGTTCTTGGCCAGGATCCAGCCGACGCCGGCGACATCGACATGCGGGTCGTCGATGTAGTCCGGGCCGCGCCAGGTGAATAGGGCGATCTCGCCCTCGGAGCCGGCGAGGTGCTCGTGGCGCTCGCCCGGCGCGGTGGACTCGGCGGTCACCAGTTCGATGTAGTCGGGGATAAGGTTGAAGCCGTCCGGGTGGTAGCTGGGCAGGTTCGGATCGGTCGCCTGGCCGAGTTCGGCGAGGTATCGGATGACGGAAACGGGGCGGGTGTAGTCGTAGTAACCCTTGACGGACCAGGCCGCGATGGCCGCGTCCTGCATGCCGCCGCCGAGTGTCAGGTACATTTTGACGTCGTACTCGTGCTGGTCGAGTTCGGGGCCGACGCCCATCCACCGGCGCTCGAACTGCGGGTGGTCCATGATGTAGTGAACAATCGAGTACCAGTGCCCGGGCGGGGTCTCCGAGTCGGGACCGTCGGCCCAGAACTCGGCGAGGATGCGCGTGTAGTCGCCCCGCGGCACCCACTGCTCGGGGTACGGCTCGCCCGTGACGGGGTTGAGCGGGTAACCCTGGTTGCCGGTGTCGCCGCTGAACCGGTCATAGAAGGTCTTCTCGCCTCCCAGCGGCGGCAGCGGCACGGTGTTGCCGATGACATTCGGCGAGATGTCCCACATCACGCCGTCGTCCGGGTCGAGGTGGCTGCCCCAGGTGGCGACCATCTCGAAGCCCCAGCGGAACAGGTCATTGGGGTCGTCCATCCACGGCGGGGCGCCAGGGTCGTGCCAGATCTTCCAGTCGTGCCCGTCGCGATGCCGCACCGTCAGATCGTGATCGCGGATCGCGAAACCCTTCACCTCGCCCCACTCGGGCGACAGGAACGGCGGGTAGCCGCCGGGGAGCGGGTTGCCGTTCTGATCGACGAAGGTGGCCAGCGCGAGCGGCTGCCAGCGGTTGATGTCGATCAAGTCCGGGTTGCCCGGTTCGTCCATCAGCAGCGGCGGGTTGATCGGCTCATAGACCTGGTTGGAATAGCCGTTCTGCTCATTGGACCCGTCCGCGAAGCCGTAGGCGATGTACGACTGGGCGATGCGGTTGCCGAACGCCGCGGGCGAGTCGCCGGTGGTCCCGAAGAAAAACGGGTCCAGGCCCATCGCGATCATCAGGCTGTCCATCTCGGGGAAGATCTCGAAGATGCCCATCGAGAACTGGAAGCGGTGCTGCATGAGACGGTACACCGCGTAGGCGCTGGCGACGCGGCGCGCGTCGGCGATGTCGTTCGCGGTGAGCTTCTCGTGATGGACCACCTGGTCGGCGATGTCGTCGTACGCCGCCCAGACATCGTACAGCATGGCCGATGTGTGGTAGAGGTTGCGGGCGTGGATGGTCGGGCGGGCCAGATCGCGCCGGATGGCGAAGAGGAGCATCTCCTTCCAGATCCGGGCCGCGGAGTGCGGCTCGCCGCGGAGGTTGTCCGCCCCGGCGAGGTACATCTCCGTCGGGGTCTGGGAGACGCGCTGCATCACATGGCGAACAGGCTTGACGGGAGCGGCGTTATCGGACTGTGCGGTCGCCGCGGGGCGGGGCGAAGCCGGTCCGGCAGCGGTCAGCCCGGCCAGCACGATCATCGCCGCGGCGGCGGAGCCAAGGGGACGGATACGCATTATTCGATCCTCTCTGAGAGGGGCCCACGAGTGCTGCCCGATGCCATCCACGAAACCCGGGCGGAACGGATGCAGAATATCAGAAATAATCTTGATGCAAAGCCGATTTCGGGGAAAACCATTCATCCAGCGGCCCAGGCACGCCCAACGGTGCCTGGGGGGGATTTTGGCTGGGTTTGGCACGCCCCGGTAACCGGGCGGAGGAGCCGGGCCGTGTACTCCGGCCGGCCAGGCGTTGTGCGGGACGGGCTGAACCGGCGGGGGCCCGGCCGCGTAGAATCCCCTGCGGCTTGCCGCGTTCTTTGACAAGTTGGGGCCGATATGGCATTCGACCGGATAGGGAAGGCTTGGTGTGGCGCGTCGAGGGGCGTGATGGCCTCGTAAAAATCACGCAAACACAATAACTGCCGAACCGCAGTTCGCAATGGCGGCCTGATAAGGCCTCCGATCCCCTGCTTGACGCCCGATGAGGCGGGGGATCACGATCATCGGGCTGGTCAGCGCGTGGCGCCTCTTGGCGTGCTGGCGAGGAGGTTTCGAGCGGCTGGGCCAAAGCACAGGGCGTCGATCCCCGGTGCGAGGCCGAGATCAAACGATCGACTACACGCGTAGAAGCATCTTGCTGACTATCTCGGGACGGGGGTTCGATTCCCCCCGGCTCCATTTTTGGACGGGTTCTGACAGGTTGCGTCAGAACCCGTCTTTATGCGCCGATGTCGCGTGTTTTCAGGGGCTTGCGACGATTCGTCGTCGGCGTGGTTTGCGACACGCGAAGACGCATCGCGGCCTGCTGCGTCCAAAGCTTCTGTGCGCTTTTCTGTGTACTCCCCGGTTCCCATGAACGAGGGGAGTCTGCGGATGGCGTCGGCCTTGGGCAGTGCCTCGGTGTCTGTGTAGATCACATCCGTGAGCTGTGACGAGGTGTGGCGGTTGATCTCCATCGCGGTTCTTCGGTCGACGCCCGCATTGTGAAGCATGGTGACGAGGGTCCGGCGGAGGGTGTAGAAGGACGCGGGGCGGCCCAGGTGGTCGGTCTTCGGAATCCCGGCGGCTTCGAGGTCGGCGTTGAAGGTATGGTGGTTGGGCATGCCGTTAAAAAAAGACGCAGCCGGTAGCCAAGGCACTCGGATGGATGGAGCGGAGCTGGGATACGGCCTCTTCGGTCAGAACGAGCGTCGAGGGACGCTTGTTCTTGGCAGATTCGCCCGGGAAGTAGATGTGCGGGGGGTTGGCTTCGAGGCGGACATCCAACCAGTTGAGCCGCTTGAGTTCGACATGGCGAAGCCCTGTGGTCACGGCAAGCAGGTATACCAAGCCTCGATGGGGTGGGGCGGCCGCGATCAGTCGGCGGACCTCGTCGACGCTGAGGGAGCGATGGTTGCCGCGGCTGCCCTTGGGGATCTGCGTCCGCTTGATGGACAGGAACAGATTGACCTCTATCCGGCGGCGATCGACGAGCCAGTTGGCGAACCCGCGGACGGCGTCGTGGAAGTGATTCTTCGTGGTCGGGCTGATGTCCTGGCGGTCGCGCCAGGCGATGAACGACTCCGGCGTCATGTCCTTGAGGATCTTCCAGCCGATCTCGGCTTGCAGCCGACGGAGACGGGCGCTGACCTGGCGGGTGTACTCCTTGGCCCGGCCGGTGGAGCGAAGATCGCGGAGATAGTCGTCGATGTGGTCGGACACAGGCTTTGTGGCGGCGTCCACGAGGGTTCTTGGCAGGACGAGGTTCGCCCGTTCCCGCTCCGCCTGATGGACAATTTCCGCGAGCCGCTTCTCGGCGATCCGCTTGTCCGTGGTCTTCAGAGACAGGCGGGTCGGTTTGGCGTCCCCGTCGAGCTTGTATTCGCCGTACCAGATGCGCGACTTGGTGAGCTTACCCTGTCGCTTCCGTTTTTGCTGGAATACGAACTGTCTCATCGGACCACCTTGGTCTGCGAGCGGATGAACCGATCTAGCTCGGCAACGGAGATGAGGGTTCTGCGACCGATCTTGACGCAATCGATCAAGCCTTCAGCGATACGGCGCTCCAAGGACCGGCGGCTGATGGACAGCCGAGTGGCGGCCTCTTGGACGCTAATCAGATTTGTGGGGGTCATGTGTTCGCGTCCCTTGAGAGTCGTAGGAGGTGCCATTACTCGCCCTCCTGCATCATCAGGTTTCGCACGGATTCAGATGGTCCCTTCCGACACCACTCCTCCCACTGCGGGGTGGCAACCCTGATGACGAGTTCGACCGGCCCGTCTTCATCGTGCCATGACATTGATGAGAGCAGTGGGACGATGGCGGTCGGCATACCTTGGAAGCGGACCACCTCGACCTTGGGGTCTTTACTGAGGCTTCGACGGCAGAGGCGCTCGATCAACTCGGAGCGGCTGACGCCATCGGCTTTCGCCTGATTGTCGAGGTCCGCAAGGAGCCGTTCGTCGAGGGAAATCGAGGTCTTGATCTTGGCCATACCCCATTTATACCACTTTTTCGGTACACTGTCAAGTGAATGGCCATGTCCAACAGCCCGGCCCGAGGGCCGCGACTGAGAGGCCAAGGATTCCGATTGCTATCTGAAGTTCCGAGAACCGCTGCCTTGGGCCAATTCCGCCATGCTATGCTGCCTGAAATCGCACCCCTGACTCAAGGTACCGATGGCGTCAACAAAGACATCCCTCAAGAAACGGTATGCGGACTGCCCAGTCAAGTGCCCAATGGTTCCCGAGGCGATCTCCAGCCTGAGTGGCTTCATCGAGCTACTTGATGTGGCATTCCAATCACCGTCAAACCACAAGTGGTTTCGTGGCCACTCGAATCTATCGTGGTGCCTTGCCCCTTCTGCCTTGCGCTACCGGAAACCCGCCAATATCAAAAGAGCCCTATCCCTGCTCACGGACTTCAAGCGAGTCGCCGATTTTCGTATAGATCGACCACCACCATTCAGCGATGGTTTAAAGTGGATGCAACTTGCACAGCACCATGGACTTCCCACCCGGCTGCTGGACTGGACATCCAACGCTGCGATCGCCCTGTATTTCGCATGTATGAGAGAGGAACGAGACGGAATGGTATTCTTTATGGACCCAACTCACCTGAATATTCGCGTGCTTGGTGGCCAAAGGCGACTGCTCGATCCAGAAGAAGACGAGGCAATCATCAAACCCTATCTCCGTCTCACTGAAAAAAAACAATCCAACGGCAAGTATCGAACTGTTGCAATACAACCAGTTATCAACAGCGAACGCATTCAGTTACAGCGTGGGGCATTCACACTTCATGGCAATAGACATTTTGACCTAGGCAAAGAAGAGTCCACTTCGCTATGCTACCTTCCAATTTTAAGAGAGCATAAAAAAACTCTGCTTGCACAACTCGCTGATCTGGGCGTAGACGAGATGTCGATCTTTCCGGAACATGAGCATCTGTGCAACCATTTAACTCGAGCCGCCGGCCTGCCGAAGGACTTCAATGATGCGTAACCTAACCTGCCCATTCATTCCAGTCATACGAAATAAAACTGAAGCCGCGATCGTGAAGTCGACGATGCCTGAAACTGATACTGTGCGGATATCGGTAGACTTGCTGGAGACGATGCCGAAACCGACCGGTCTTAGGCTGTGGGTTGACTTGGCATTCGATGGATTTGAGTTTGTGTTCGGAGACGATAAGGAGATTTGGAAGCAGGCCCCAAGCGGATGGCACAAGTGGGCACAAAGCCTCCAGTGCGTGGATTGCATGGCCACAGAGGAGGCAGCCAGGAACGCGGCACAGGGAGATATCGACAGGCTTGTGGCATCTGCAATGGACCGAGCTGCAGAATTCGACCCTGCGGCAATTTCTGTTCCACAAGTTCCATATACAACAAGCGCTAACCGACACTCGATTAACAAAAAACTCGCTACAGCCGCAGGCAAGTGGAAAACCAAAAACTGGTCAAACGGCACGCTGATTCTTCCTGCCGTTTTATCGCATTCAGACGCCTATCGTATTAAAACTGTAGCGACACCCCGAGTCAATGCTATCGTCCGATCACTCGAATCAAGCCGGGCAACTGGTGTGTGGATATCACATGCAGGATTTGATGACCTAGGCGGACAAGGCAATCTGGCAAATGAGAAATTTCCCTCTATTATTAGTTTTCACGAGCAAGTTAATGATGCACTGCCTTCCAAGACTTTTACTTGTGCCGGACCGTACTGGGCCCTAAACCTGATTCTGTGGGCGAGAAAGTTAATTGATGTACCACTGCTTGCATGCGGAAGTAAATTTCAGCACAACAGTCCTCGCCCTGTCCAGCTCTTAGGAAGGCAAAGACCCAGCCCAAAGATCGCACTGCCACCGCTTCGGCGTAGCTATACAGTTAATGCAGAGTTGCGTACCTGGATCAGATCTGCACGATCAAAATTTCCGCAGTCATCTGCTACTTGGGAAGAGTTCGACAAGCTCGATGCAAGTTTTTCCCAGTATCTTGGTCCGAGCGGAAAGGAGCCTGCTATGCGACAAACTGCCGACTTTTATATGCAGTGGGTGAGGCAAATTGCCGAGACACAACTGGCAGGCCGTGCCCTGTTTCTGTTTCAAGACTTTTCTACCGCCGTTGTGAATGGATCACACATCGGCACGAAGCTTCCTAAGCAAGGAGGACTATCGGCCGACGCGCGTAACCCAGGCTTCATTGCAGAACAGTTTATGCTTCAATGCCTGCCCCGGTAGATGCGCCAGAAGTATTCAGTAGCCCACAAAGCTAGGGTATCATCGAGAGATAGATGAGACGGCTGGGCTTCGATGAGCAACTCGCATCGGGTCGGAGAGACTCCGAGCAAACCAATTCCATGATACCGAAGTTCATCACCGAATGTTCCGCCAGCTGCCCGCATTGCGTCCGGAAGCGGTAACGCAACGAGGGATTCAGGCGCAAACACCTGATTCGACTTCGCTTGCCAAAAAACATCAGTCCATCGGTGCAGTTTCAACTCGACGGCAACGAGCCGTTCCGCGAGGGGTGCCCAGCCATTGATCTTCTGGTAGCAGCCATTTTTGGTGCGTATCGCGTGGTTTGTCTCCACCAAACGAGCCAGCATGCGCTCTACACGCTGCTCCTGCGTGTAGGGGCCGAGCCGCCTGCATAGGGCTTTGATCCCAGCTCCGCGAGGAGTATTGTCAGCGTCGGGAAGAACAGAGTAAAGGCGGATCGCTTCGGCAGAGCCCAATGGTTGTCGTTGCCGCCTCTGCGTCCGGTGTAGAACCCGATTCTGGTCAAAACGGCACCCCACCAGGTCGCAGATACCCCACCCCGTACCGAACTCATCAGCGACATGCATCCGTTGATGCTGTAGCCAGCGCTTAACTGGCGCTTTCATTTCTGCCTCTAGTGCGAACACAGAGCTTGTCCTCGTGTCTTGGGTGTACGCTAACTGCTGGGCAAATCGGCGTTCTTCTCTCAGTTGGGTGCAAATTCTAGCCTAGTTGCCAGATGTGTGCTTTACGGATGGTCCAACACCCATTGGCTTGCTGCGCGACCAGAGGCAAGTTTGGCGTTGGAGTAGGGATCGGCATTGAATGCTGAGCAGATCGAACCATGGGACCGCAACGCAAATTTTTGGAGACTGACAGGGTATTGTCCGGATGCGAGAGTAGTGCGGAGGTCGATCGTGGCGGAGGATTCCGTGCCTGACGGGGATAGATCCTGTGTGAGCAGGGCGAGCAGGTCGGACGGACGGACCTGGAGGATCTGGGCGATCTGAAGGAATCGGGCCGCGAAGCTTGTGCGGCCCCACTCCCACCAGGATTCGAAGCTAGAGCCAGCGGGAGACGGGGCGATGGGGCGGCAATGGGTGCCGGCAACTAGGCGCTCCCACCAGACCGAGCGGGGGCGTCGGTCGATTTCCGACCGTCCGCTGTTGATGCGGAAGTCCAGCGAGCCGAACACGGCTTCCCGGAGTGTCCTCGGCCACTCTTCCGGGGATTCGAGCAGGCGCAGGGCGAGTGATTGAGCGCGGTCCTCCTTGTACTCGATCTCCAGCCGCTCCCAGACACCCTGAGGGGCGGATTTAGTCTCCAGGCCCTTGTCGTAGATCCGCCCACAGACGGCAGATTCACGCTTGCCGAGCTTGAGCAGGAGGCGGGTGGCTTCGTTAGCACTGGTGTACTCGGAGTCGTCGGCGTACCGGCGGATGCGGCAGAGTTCCCCCCGGCGGCAGGATTCGGCGGCGTTGCGGTGGAGGTCCACGCCCTGGCCGACGAAGTCGATGGCGGCGTCGAGCCGGGTGGCGTAGAAGCCGAGGAGGGCGTAGACCTGTCGCATGAGTTGGATGGCGGCGTCGGTGCCGAGGATCGTGAGCCGCTCGCCGCGGACATCGAGTTGGATGATCCCGCTTGGGTGACCGTAACTGAGCATCACCCCGGGGTGCCAGTTCATGCCGCCGCGGAACCACTTCGCGCTTCTTGAGTCGCTGGTCGGCTCGCCGAAGGTGCCGACCAGGAGGGCCTGGAGCCGGTCGAAGCTGGCTTCGTTGCCCACGAGGCGCATCCAGTCGAGGCGGATATGGACGCCCGGGGGCGGGAGCGGGCTGGGTTTTTCGCAGTGCGTTTCCGGGCTGGAAATGGGGGTTTGGGTTTCTATCCCCGGTGTTACAGAGCGGGGATGGATGCCAGGGCTCAGCCCCTCGGGCTCCCAGCGGGCGGGGGGGCGCCCGCCCACCAGCCGCCGCTCCGCATCGCCCCCACTCGCAGGCGAGGGGCGATGCTCCGACGGCGACCGGCGGGCGGGCTTGGGGGGTGCGTCAGGCCGGTCCGGGCCGCGACGGGCGTGGCCCGGACCTTGGGCAGCGGCTTCTTTGGGACGATCAGCCATCGGCATGGCCCCCTTCCACGCCGGCGACCAGGGCTTCCTTCAGTTCGAGGAGGCGGCGGCGGGTGCCAACAGCGACCATCTCGTTTGACAGATCACGATGATGGCGGAAAGCCGAGATACGACCACGCTCGCTGCGGATGCGTGCATCGAGCAACGCCAGCAGCTCGACATAGTCCGTGGGATCGAGCGTCAGACGAATAAGCTCCTCGCTCATGACGCACCCCCTTCGGAGGCGCTGCGGGCGATGAGCAGGATCGCGGAACGGACTTCAAGGGGAAGTGTGGGCCATCTTTGCAGCAGTTCACGACACGCTGCGTCAACGGCTTCTGTGCGCTTTTCTGTGTCCAACCCGTCTGGCGGGGTCGGGATGGCCGATTCTGGTAGGTTTCGATTCCCCCCGGCTCCATTGAAGAAAACGCCCGCGGACCGTACCGCGGGCGTTGTCTGTTTTTGGGGTCGGTGTGACTCAGCCCTCGTGCTCGTCGTCCTCTTCGCCGAGGGGCTGGGCACCGGACATGGACGGGCCGAGGTGGATGGCGTTGAGCAGGACGCGCATGCCGGCGTGGTTCATGCCTCGGTTGGTCGGGTCGCTGAGCAGGCAGATGACATTGCCGCGGCCGACGCGGTGGTGGGTGACGGCCGGCTGGTCGGCGAGGCGTTGGAGGTTGCCCGGGGAGATGCTGCCGCCGATGCGGGGGGCGAAGGTCTGGGACTCGAGGTTGTCCGTGCGGTGAAAGGAACCGAAGCGGGCGAGGACAAAGCCGCCCGAAGCCACGGGCAGGGGCGCCCCCGAGAAGACATGGAAGGCGACGCGCTCGCCGAGGCCAGCGGCCAGCGGGTGGGTGGTGTCGATGCTGGCCGCGATCAGGGCCCCGGGCACGCGGCGGTCAACGCTCCGGGCCTCGCGCTGGGCGTGGGTGAGCGTGTGCAGTTCGCGGGCGGGGGTCCGGTCGGTGGTGTCCCAGGGAAGGGGCTTGGCGTCGCCATCGTCGTCAACATTCTCGCTCGAGGACAGGCCGACGAGTTCGGAAGATGCCCAACGCGCGCTGTTGGCCAGCGCGACGACCGTGCCGCCTTCGCGGAGCCACGCCTTCAGGCGGTCGAGCGTGGAGCCGGTGATCGCGCGGCCGAGGTTGCCGCTGGGCAGGACCAGGACATTCACGGTGTTCCAGTCGACCGAGCCGAGGTCATCGAGGTTGACGACCGTGTGGGGCGTTGGGTACGCGTGGTCGAGCATGTGCCAGGTGTGGCCGAAGCTCAGCGAGCTGATGGGCGAGCCGGACGCGAGGACGACCCTGGCGGGCATGAATCGGCGGTTGGCGTTGTTGCCGATCGCCGGGCCGCGGGCGGGGATGCCGGCGTGGGTGGCGTGCAGCACGAACCGCTGTTCCCAGAGCCGGTCGGCGAACGCGGCGATGGTCTCCTGCCGGTTGCGGCTGGGCATGACCAGCAGCGAGCCGGCGGGGATCGTTTCGCCCGTGGTCAGTTCGATCGTCTCGGAGGTCAGCCGTGCGAAGAGGTTCTTCTGCGAAGCCAGACCGAGGGCGATGGGGAAGCGGTGGTCGTCGGAGGGGACGAAGAAGGCGTAGCTGTCCTCGACGCGGGGTCGTTCGGTCGCAGACCGTGCGGGGAAGGCCTCGAAGCGCTCGACCCGCTCCAGGTGCGACGGTTCGATCGGCGTGCCGATCTCGACCGCGTCGAGCCCGAGCAGGGCCGGGTAGGACCAACTCGTGATGTCGTAGGTGTCCCGGTCCTCCACATAAGTCTCGCGCTCGAAGACGGTCAGGGCGAGCAGGCCCATGGGCTGCGCGGTGGGGATGTACCAGGACCCTTCGGCGAGGGTCGCCGTCTCGCCCTCGGCCTCGAAGGGCGGGAAGTAGTTGCGCACGCCGGAGGCGTCCAGCTCCGTGTCGCGGGTCAGCCGGTGGATCTCGATGCCGTGGATGTTGCAGACATCCCAGACCCGGTCCAGCAGCGCCGGGTCGTTTCCGGCCGAGATCACGAACCCGGCGATGGTGTCGGACGATCCCTCGGCGGACTGGCGGAAGTAGCGTGCGAAGCGTTCGAGCTGGGCCTGGCGGTTCTGGGCCGAGTGCTCGACATAGGACATGGCCGTGATGAAGTGGTTCCGCGTGCGGTCCTGCAGCGAGAGGTTGTAGCCGGGCGTGTTGGGCGCATCGACATCGATGGTCAGGCCCGCGCGGCCGTGGCCGGCCTGCTCGGTCAGCAGCGAGATCGCCCCGTGGTAGACCGGGGTGACCTTGCCGTAGCCGGGGTAGAGGTAGTCGAACCGCTCCCGGGTGGCGTAGGGCAGGCCCGCGCGATCCATGGCCACGGCGCTGGCGCGGCCGAGCCGGTCGAACCAGTCCTTGGACTCTTCGGGGATGTTCGTGCTGTAGGGCGTGTCACCCGCCCCGAGGAAGTAGGGCCGGTGCATGCCCTGCTCGTGGTAGTCGATGTGCACCTGGGGCATGTAGCGGCGGTACATCGCCATGCGGGCGCGGGACTCGGGCTGCACGCCCCAGAGCCAGTCACGGTTGAGATCGAACAGGTAGTGGTTGGGCCGGCCGGAGGGCCACGGCTCGCGGTGCTCGCGGGCGATCGGGGTCGGGTCCGGCGTCGCGCCGACGACCTGCTCGAACCAGTGTACATACCGGGCCCGGCCGTCTGGGTTCAGGCAGGGGTCGATCACGACGACGACCCGCTCGAGCATGCGCTCGATCTCCGGGTTCGTCGCGGCGGTCAGCGTGTAGGCGAGCTGCAGCGCGGCCTCCGTGCAGGAGGCCTCGTTGCCGTGGACATTGAAGCTCAGCCACACCACCGCCGGGTTGGTCCGGGCGATCTCCCGGACGCGGGCCTCGCCGACTTCGCCCGGGCGGGCCAGCTCGCGGTTGCGCTCCAGGATCCTGTCCAGGCTCGCCAGGTTCTGCGGCGAGGAGACCGTCAGGATGCCCAACTCCCGGCGCTGGTGCGTGCGTCCGTACGGCAGATACACGGCGCGATCGGACGCCCCCGCCAGGGCCCGGACATACGCGACCGTGTCGTGCGTGCGGGTGAAATGCGTCCCGATGTCGTACCCGAGAAACTGCCGCGGGCTGGGGACCGACTCGGAGAACCGCAGGTTGTCGGACATGCCCTCGAGCCGGTACTCGTAGGGCTGCTCGCCCTCGGGCACGGGGGAGGAAGACGGCAGCGAGCTGCGTGGGGAGCCTGCGAAGGCGTTGGCGGCGCAGAGCAGCCCGCAGGCCACGATCAGCAGGGCGGTTGCGGTTCGGCGCATGACTGACCTCTCTCGGGTTTGCGTGGGATCGGAACGGACCGGATGATAGTGGCTCCGGACCCGCTCCCACCGGAATGGGGGGCATCCCGAGTCTGGGAAGGTCGTCAGCGCGATGGAAGAAGCCGGCTCACGACGCGGGCAGCGCATCCAGCCAGGTCAGCAGGTCCGCCGCGCTGCGTTGGCCGCGGAGCGTGGTGATGATCCGGCCGTCACGGATGGCATAGGTCATCGGGATCGCCCGGGATCCGAGGTAGCGGTCGGCCAGATCCGGCTGGCGGTCGACCTCGACATGGGTGGCGATGAAGCGCGCCTCCGAGAGCCGCCCGAGCACGCTCGGGTCGTTCAGGGCGTCCTTCTTGTACTGCTGGCACGGGGCGCAGCGATCCGCGGTGGCGAACGCGATCACAAGGGCCCCGCTCGCCTCCCCCAGCCGGACCGCTTCGTCGAGCGTGGGCGCGTCGGCGATCATCGCGGGCAGCGTGATGGTCTGCCGCGCCACGATAAAGCCCGTCGCCGGGTCGTAGGCGTGATCGACGGTCAACCGATCCATCCATGCCTGGATCTCGGGCGGGGGCGGGCTGGTCATGGAGTATTCATCAGAGCTTGGCCTGCTGTCTCGGGGACTTTGGGATGCACACCCCATCGTGATGGAGAGCAAAAGCGGCAGGGAAGATAAGCATGCAACCAGCTGCGTCTTTGTCGGCATGACACAACGATTCCCACGAAATGAAGGCAAGTCGACTGGTGCGCACAATCATTTTTCAGGGGTCAACGGCTGATTCGCGGCCGGTTGATCCAGCCGTACTCGAGCGGTGAACCGCCCGTGCCATGGTAGATCCAGCCCCTCAGGCTCCTGGATCCGGTCGTGAACTCTCCGCGGAAACGCATATGCCGGGTATCGAAGAACTGAGAGTCGCCGTTCAAATCGCTGGGGTGACGCCGCTCGGTGTAGCGGAAAATCGTTGCCGAACCGTCCGCGAAAGCCATGGCGGAACCGCCGTTGTGTCGATTGGTCAGCCAGTCTCCACCGAGCCACCGGGCGTCGAGGGTTCCTGGCCGCCGGATCTGACTGTTCGTGGCCTCCTCAACCAGCAGCGGAAGGGCCTGAAACCGCACGATCTCGTTGAACTCATCCGATCCGATCGGGATGATCGGCGCGACAAGTTCGGGGTCGGGGTGATACCCGGCCTGGTGTTCCCGGTTCAGGTTCGCACCCTGGACATTCCCGACCATCGCATAATCGGTGTCCAGCTCATTCTCTCCGACGATGTTCACGAATGCCGCGGTGCGGCCATCGCCACGGCGGCGGTTTGTCGGACAGGCGAGAATCTCGTGGGCATTATCAACATATGTGAAAATCACTCCGGGCTCGGTCCCGAATCTGTTCTCCTGGTTATTCATGTTGTTGCCGATGCGCGGGTCCGAGTGACGGCGGAGCCATGTGTTCGTAGACCAGACCCGATCATTGTTGTCGTTGGCGTACAGCAGGCCGGCGAGCGCGATCTGCCTGTTGTTCGAGAGGCATACGACGGAACGCGCAGAATCCCTGGCGGAACCGATGGCGGGCAGAAGAATGCCGATGAGCAGAGCGATGATCGCAATCACAACCAGAAGCTCGATGAGCGTGAATCCGTGTGAAGTCGTTCGGGATCTTTGGTTCGCCATTTTGAGTTCTGCTCCGTTCCTGATGCACAATGAAAAATTGCGCCACGGCCTTTCGGACATGGCGCAAGAGGTTTTTACTCGGGGCACCCTGCATTGAAGATGGAAAGATATGTGCTGACATCGAAGAAGTTCAGCACTCCGTCATTGTTCAGATCCGCCGCGGGGTCGCCCGCATTGAAGAGGTTCAGATACGCGGCGAGGTCGAAGAAGTTCAGTACCCCGAAAGGCTCGGCCAGATCGGCGGCGTTGCAACCCTGCGGCATGGTCAGCGGGTTCTCGAAATCGACCCACACGAAGTAGAAGCCGCTGTCGACGAGCGGGAAGGCGCTGTTCGCGCGGTCGAAGTTCCCCTGGCCATCGTCGCCGGGGATCCAGTCGCGGCCTTCAACAACGAACACCTCGTTGGCCGCGTCGTACTCGTAGCTGAACAGGGCGCGGGTGGCAAAGTCCGAATCCAACTCGCTCACACCGACCGGCATGAGCAGGATCATCCCGTCGGATCCGTTCTTCCCGGGGATGCTGACCTCGAATCGGCCGGGTTCGGTCCGGACAACCGAGGCATTGCCGACAAGGCGATCGGCCGTGCCATCGGCCTTGATGTATCCGCCGATGAGATTGACGGCGTTGTACGGAATGTAGACGAAGCTGTTCGGGATGGTTCCCGTGCTCGCAATGCTGGCCGCGCCCGCGGTGCGCTGCACGGTCGGCCCGGATGTATCAACCTGCTGATTCGTGTTGCGTCGGAAGTGTGCTTTCCAGTGCGCATCACCCGGCGCGGGGGGCAGGAGCCCGCCCCAGGTGGGCCGGTTGTTGGTTTCGGTCGCCTGAGCGAACAGCATGCCACGCTGGGGTGTCGCGTTGGGGATGTCGTAGCGGAGGTGCGCGTAGATCCCGTTGGCATCACCGAAACCGGCCGGGGCCACCATGTACTTGACGGCGTCGTCGTGCCCGATCAGTGAGCGATGTGCCGCGTGCCGTACGATGCCTTCCATGCGCCAGGTGCCAAGGCCATAATCCGGCTGGCCGTTTCCGTTCGCATCGACAAGGCCGACGTACCGGCTGCCATTTCGCGAGTTCATCTGGAAGAGGTCGTAGATTTTGACGGTCGCACCGGGGGCGTCGAAGGTCATCGGCTCCCCGAAGGTCAACAGACTGTCGAGGTAGAGGCTGAAGCAGGCTCCCCCGCCGCGCTGGTACATCGAAGCACGCACCTCGTAGGTCCCCGCCGCCAGATTGACTTCCCCCTCGAACAACGAGCAACCACCCGTCACTCGGCGGTTGGCCACATTGATCCATTGGCCGTCGATCTTGATCTCGAGCTCGGCGGAATCGTCGACATCAAAGCCGAGGAAGTAGGTCCCATTGCCCACGGTGATGGTGCCTTCGACCGTCATCGCGTAGTGATCAGTGAAGTTCACATTCGTGAATCCGAGGATGTCGGCGAAGTTGTTCGTGCCCAACCCAAAGATCTGGCTGATGCCCGTGACCTCGTCGACCTTCCAGTCCACCGTGATCGGACCGATCTGCTGCGATTCGGGGAAAACGAAGATCTCTTCGATGTCCGCGGGGTCCGTGACCGCACCGGTCGGGCTAGAGGTATCCGCCCAGAACACGGGCGTCCGATTCAACTCATAGCCCTTGATGTGGTGGTATCCGCCAATCCAGCCCTGTTCATAGGGGAACCACGCAACGGAGACCGGGGTCGAAACCCGACCCATGTCCCCGAAACCGCTGTTTCCGATCCAGTTAGCGTCACCTGTACTGTTGTTTCGCTGCCCCCAGCCCCAATGGCCTTCAACCATCGTGAACCCCGGGCCCCCCCGCCGAGCGCCGTTGGCGGTGATGTTCGCGATCCCGTAGACCGTTTCTACATCCTGACCCGGGCGGGTGATGCCGTTGTGGCTCGCCTGCACCATCAGCACACCTTGCGCGACGTGCGGCATCCAGGCGTAGGTCGGCTGCCCGCCCGTGCGAAGCATGAAGTTCCCGTTCGTGTTTCGGAAGGAGCCGAAGAAGCCGTCCCAGTCGTACAGAATCCAGTCGTTCAGTTCGAGGGCCAGATCGGCGATCGGAGGCCAGGCCAGATAGAACGGGTTGTCGGGATCACTCAGGGGGTTACTCGGATCGCCGAGTCCGAAGTTCAGGTCGATGGTGCCGCCGCTGTGTCCGCTCGCCGTGAAACGGATCGGGCCAGATTCGATGTTCAGCAGGTTGAAGCCCGTCCCTCCCAGCACCGGGTCTCCCAGCCCCTCGGCGGTCGTTTCGAAGGAGATCATGTTGAAGTTTGCGGCCGTCACCGTCGATCCGGGCCAGCCCGTGCCGTTCATGGCCGGCCCCGTGCCGGGAGGCAGGAAGTCCGACGCCAGCAGGGTGAACGGATCAACAAGCGGCAGACCGGAATCAGTCGTCATTCGGGGCGTGGGCTCGCCAAGCTGCGCGAACGCCGCGGTCGTGCCGCAGCAAACAGCAAACATCGCGATGCCCGAACGCTTCGGGGCACTTCTCATGGTGACATCTCCTCCGTTAAGAATCGAACAGAAAGCCGACTCGGAACCAAGCCGAACTGGTCAGGTCGGAGTCCGGCACCACACAGATGCTGCCAAAGGCACTCCGCCATGACAAGAGCGGAGCCGCGATGTGTGCCGCGCAGCCAAAGTCCGTTAAGCACGCTTCAAGATTGCGCGAATCGATCACCGCGAAGGCCCACGGGTCTCAAACGAGACGACGGCTCGCGTATGCTCGCTCGGGCATGCCGGAGCAGACACTCCCATCCGGTACTGGACCAACCCGCGCGGATCTGGCGGCCCTGATCACGAGCGCATACCCGGAGCTGATCTCACTCGGCCGGATGCTCAGCGCCTCGGAGCCGAAACGCCTTCAGATCGACACAGAGGATCTCGTGCAAGAATCGTTGCTCAGAGTGCTCAGCACACCGAGCCTGTTCGTATGCGATACAGACCATCTTGTCCGGATCGTGTACATCACAATGCGTCGGGTCATCGTTGATCATGCTCGGAGTTTTTCTTCGAGAAAACAAAGAGAAATCAGCTTCGCGCAGGACATGTCCCGGGCCCCGGAATCCGAGAGCCACGATCTGCTAGCGAAGCTTGACCTGCGCGAACAGCTGCGTCAGATTGCCCGGGATGACCCGCTGCTGGCCGAATCGCTGTACCACTACTACTACGGTGGGCTCAGCACGTCACGCACTGCAGAACGCTTGGATCGTTCGCAGCGATCGGTGCAGAGCGATCTGTACTCAGCCCGCAGCCGCTTGCGCTTCGTGCTTCAAGGTCCGCGGGAGAACGAAGACGATCTTGCGCATTAGCCGACTAGACCGCCCTGCGGCGATCCCCCAACATCCACTGCTTGCAGACCTCGATGAGCTTGCGGTGATCGATCGGCTTGGGGAGGTAATCATCGCAGCCTGCGTTCAGGCAGCGTTCGCGGTCACCGTCCAGGGCGTTGGCGGTCAGCGCGATGATGGGCAGGGCGCAGCCCGCCCCGCGGAGGCGGCCGGTCGCCGCGTAGCCGTCCATCCGGGGCATGTGCATGTCCATGAGGATCAGGTCGTAGTCCGCCAGGGTGTCGGCGGCGAACGCCAGCGCCTCCTGGCCGTCGGCGGCCAGCTCCACATCCGCCCCGGACTTGTGCAGCAGGAACCGGAGCAGCATCTGATTGTCCGGCCCGTCCTCGACGAGCAGCACGCGGCCGCCGGCCAGCGGGAGGAACTCGCGCGGGGCGGGCCCGCCCGCTCCCGCCGCGGGACGCAGCAGGCCGGTATCGATCGGTGGCTCGTTGGCGTCCGGCACATCCAGCGGCAGGACCACGCCGAAGCGGCTGCCGGCGCCGAGCTGGGAGCGGATCTCGATGCGTCCGCCCAGCAGACGCGCGTAGGCGTGGCAGAGCGACAGTCCCAGGCCGATCGACACGCCCTCGGCGTTGGTGGGCGCCACGGACGGATCGGCCAGGTAGACCGTCTGCTCGTCGGTCATGCCGATGCCAGAATCGATCACATCGAAACAGATCTCATCCCCGCCGGCCTCGCGCGTGCGGACCGAGACCCGCAGTTCGATCCCGCCCGACTCGGTGTGACGAATCGCGTTGGCAACGAGCGTGTTGAGCATCTGGCGGACGCGCTGCCCGTCGGTCACGAGGCGCGCCGGCACCCCCCCGCCGAACACGCACCGCAGCCCGATACCCCTGGACCGGCACTCCGGAGCGGCCTCGTCGAGCACGCCCGAGCACAACCCGGCCAGGTCGACCGGCCCGGTGGCCGGCCGGACCACTCCGCGCTCGATACCGGAGACATCCAGAATGGCCCCCACCACATCCATCAGGTGCTGCCCGTTGCGCCGGATCGTGCGCACCGCCTCGCGGAGCGTCCGCTCGTCCCCCTCGTGCAGCTCCTGCTCGATCAGGTCGGCGAACCCAAGGATCGCCGTCATCGGCGTGCGAATCGTGTGGTTCATGCTCGCGAACAGCTCGCGGTCGGTGCGGAACAGGGACGGCCCGGCGGTCCCGGGATCGCGGTCGGCGGCGGTGCTGGTGCTCATCGTGGTCTCCCGAAGGATCGCCCGGCCTTCATGACCGGGTCACGCCACGGCTATCGGTCCGGCCCGCGGGCCGGTTGAGCGGGATGGATGGTTTCTGCCGGATTCGGCACAGTGCAACCCCCCACTCAAGGTGGGTGGTCGCCCGGCACGGCGGAACGGGATGGCTTCCTACGGGCAGCCGGCGTTGAACAGGGCGATGTACGCCGCCACATCGAAGAAGTTGAGCTGCCCGTCGTTGTTGATGTCCGCGGCCGGGTCGCCGGCGTTGAACAGGGCGATGTACGCCGCCACATCGAAGAAGTTGAGCTGCCCGTCGTTGTTGATGTCGGCCGGGCAGGGATTGGCGGCCGCCAACGCGGCCGGCCAGAACCCGCCGGATAACTCGAACAGCCCGCCCGTCAGTGTCGGCCCGGCGTCGTGCTGGCCGACGGTGCCGGACAGCGTGAACGAGCCGCCCGTGGCGTTGGAGATCCCGCCACCATCGATCGTCCAGGCGACGATCTCATACGGGCCGCCGGACTGGGCGAATGCGCCCGAAGACAGGGACGCGATGGCAAGAGCGGCAAGGGTGGTGCGTGAACGCATCAGTGGGCTCCTTCAGACATCATCCTACCGGCGGCCCCGGCCGCCCCGCAAGCACAAAGCGAGTTCTCACCGCGCCCGATCGAGCCGATCCTGGAGCTTCTTGAGCTGGGCTTGCAGTTGCGCCTGCTCGGCCCGGAGCTGCTCCATCGCCCGGTACTGCTCGGCGAGCTGCTCGGCGAAGATGTCCTCCTGAGACAGGGGCATCAAGTACGGCATATCCCCGCCCCCCTGCGGCCCGAGCAGGCCCGCGGGCTGGGCCACTTCGCCGTAGGTCGTCGGGATGTAGATCAGCGTGAGGTTGGGGTTTGAGATGCCCGGGCTGCCGAAGCCGGTCGACGACGCGTTGAAGTAGTAGGTGTACTGGCCGGGCTGAGTAACCTCGAACACGCCGTGGGACGCGCCGCTGAAGAAGTAGCGGCCGGAGACGAAGGCTGTGCCCGGCAGCTGGATCAGGGTGCGGTAGCGCCCCGGCATGCTGTTGGGGGCGTCAGAGACGCCCATGATCAGCGTGCCCAGCACGCTGGCGCTGCGGGTCACATCGATGTTGCAGGTCGCCATCACGATCACATGGCCCGGGGCCGGGACGGTGATGCTGCGTGAGATGATGGTGGTCGGGTTGTTCTGGTTGGTGGAAGCGACGGCGACATTGCCGAGGCGGAAGTTGCCGGCCAGACCCGGCCCCGCGAAGATCTCGCTCGGGCCGACGGAGTTGGGCGGCAGGATCAGCGCCTCGTTGCCGGTCTTGGCGGTGTCGAACACCAGGGACGAACCCGGACCGGTGATGCTGAACAGGCTGCCCGTGTTGGCGCCCGGACCCTGATCACCGTCGAAGAGCAACTCGCCGCCGTCGCCGAGAATGCGCAGGTACCCGCCGGTGCCATGGAAATCCGCCTCAAGGAAAACAATGTCCGCGCCGTTCTCGTCACGGATCCGCAGGCTCCCGCCCTGGGCGGAGTTGTTGGCCATCTGGATGACGGGCGTGCCGGCGTTCTGCTGAAAAAGCTGAAACACGCCGTTGGTGGTGGGTGAGCCGGTCTGAAGCTGACCCACCACACGAAGCGGGATCCCTGGGGTTACATTCACGGTCGGAGCGTTGTTGTAGGCTTGCTGCAGGGTCGTGCCAGATGTCTGCGCGAAGATCGAATAAGGCGTCGGATTGACCGGCTGCCGGGGCGAGAGCACCTCGAATGCCTCGCCGAGGCGGCGGACGGCCACCTCGATCCAGCGGGGCTGGCCGTTGAAGACGCCGGTGCCGAAATCCAGATCCTGGAACGAGAAGACGCCCGCGTCGTCGGCGCTCAGCTCGACCAGGCGGATCAGGGTCGCCCCCACGGTCTGGCCGCCCTCGGCCTGATTGAAGAGCCTGAAGCGGATCTCGTAGTTGCCGACCGGGATCGCGCCGTTGTCCGCGAAACGGCCCTGGTACGAAATCGACTGGGCGGACGCCGGCGCGGACGCCAGCGCCGCAAGCACGGCGAACGCCACGATCACAAGACTGCGCATGGGATGGATCCTTCCTCTGCTCTCTTCCCCACACCGGGCCGCGCGGTCCGGAGGGACTTATTCATACGCCCCCAATGCCGCCCGGATCCGCCCAACGGACGGGCAAAAGCACGGATCCAGATCTATGTTTGACGCCCGTACGGGGGAATCCGGAGCCGGAGCGGGTCCGATTCAGGGCCTGGGCAGGAAAATCAGCGCGTTGCCGAGATTCATCCGCTCAAGGAGCAGGGCCAGGTCGTCGGCGTCGATGTCGAAATCCCCGTCCATGTCGAAGATCTCCAGGCCGGGCTCGATGGGCACGCCGGGCCCGGTCATCGCGGCGAGCATGGCCAGGAAATCCCCGCGTCCGTAGCCGTTGCCGAGCCGGTCGCCGAGCCGGTCGCCGAGCCGCTCGGGCGGGTAGATGGTCCACTCCCGGTTGACGGGGACATTGGTCAGCACGCGGCTGTCGCCCGTGCCCGGCCACGAGATGAGCACCTCGTCGATGATCTCGGCGTCGCCGACGCCGACATGGACGACGAACTCGTTGACCGCCTTGTAGTTCGAGCCGGCGAAGATCTGGCGGGCCTGCCACTTGTCGCCGGTCCGGATGTCGAGTTGGGCGCCCACCGCGTGGGTGTTCGGCCACTGGCCGACGACCCGGAAGCGGGCATAGTTGTTGTCGTTCTCGGTCTGATTGACGAAGAGCTTGACGCGCCCGTTCATGTCGTCGACGAGCAGGTCGAGCTTGTGGTTGCCCGTGATGTCGCCGACCGCGACGCAGTAGCTCGTGCCGGGCAGGGCGGCGCCGCACTCGGCCGAGATGTTCTCCATGGGCCACTGGGCCGTGCCGCGGTAGAGCTGGTTCGGGTGGTTGGCGTTGCAGATGTAGGTGTCCAGGTGCGTGTCGTTGTCGAAGTCGGCGAACACGGTCGCCCAGCCGAAGATGTTGCTCTCCAGCCCGGACGCGGCGGTCTGGTCCACGAAGGCCGTGCCGCCGTCGTTCATGAACAGCACATTGCCGACCGGCAGGTTGGTCATGTACACATCGAAGTAGCCGTTGAAGTTCAGGTCGCCCACGGCGAAGCCCATGCAGTCGATGTACGCCGCGGCGTTGGCCTCGTCGGTGATCTCCGTGAAAGTCCCGCCGTCGTTGCGGAACAGGCGCGTGCGGTAGACGCCGGCGGTGCCCTTGTCGGTCCCGATGAACAGATCCATCCGGCCGTTGCGGTTGAAGTCAAAGAACAGCGGGATCAGGCTGGGATCGTCCTCGCAGTCGATGCCCAGCTCCGCCGCCATCTCCACGAAGGTGCCGTCGCCCATGTTCTTGTAGAACTTGTTACGGGTGAAGTTGCTGTTGGTCCCGGTCCGGGTGGTCACATACAGATCCAGCCAGCCGTTGCCGTCGATGTCCGCCCACGCGCTCGCGTTGGCCGGGGCGACCAGGGTCAGACCCGCCTCGGCGGTCACATCCGTGAAGGTGAAGTTGCCGTTGTTCCGCAGCAGGCGACTCGGCGAGAGCCAGCCGCTGATGTACAGATCGACGAACCCGTCGCCGTTGTAGTCCGCGGCGGAGATGCCCGAGGCCACGATCGGGGCGATGCCCGTGCTGAAGGATCGGTTGATGAACTGGCCGTTGCCGGTGTTCTCGTAGATGCCCACCAGCCCGTTGCCGGCCCCAAGCACCACGACATCAAGATGGCCGTTGTTGTTCAGGTCAACCACGGCTAGGCCCGCACCGAACTGGACATGGGGCGTTCCAATCAGGTAGTTGAGCCCCCGCTGGAACCCCTCCTCCGCGAACAGAATCGCCGACCCGCCCTCCGGCTGCGGCTCAGCCGGGGCCGGTCGCTCCGACTTCGCAGCGGGCTGCTTGGCCATCCCTCCCGGGCCGTCCGCCATCACCGGCCCGGCGGCCAGCAGCACCAGGCACGCACCAACGCCACAGAAACCCTTTCGGGACCACAACACACCGTCCACGAGCATGATGTCATCTCCACGAATAGATGAACGCCCCGGGCTGTTGCGATCTGGGTCCGCCGGGACGACACGAGATTACCCGAACCGGGCTTCACCCGAAAGCAAAATCGCGTTGGTGCGGCGTTTTTCGCTTGGTTCTCAGTCTGAACGAGTGATAATGTGTCGCAATATTGAATGTTTTTCCCTGTGTCGCAACGCTTGATGTGTACCTGATCCGGCCTCCGAGGGCATCATTGCCTCGCGAAGGGCGGAACCGCTCCCGCAGGGACGCGAAGAGACACCGGTGGGCCAGAGGCCCACGAGCATCGATCCGGACAGGTCGGTGCGAGGATCAACATTCCGGCCCGAACGCCGGAGCAGACCAAACGGACAACCCGCCCATCAGGGACCGGGGGCCGCGTTTCATGTGGCTCGCGCGATCGCTGTGCCCGGGGAAACCCTGAGGAGGAATCGAGCAGGGATCATGGGGCGGGTTCTGATTCACGCTGGCTGGCGCCGGGTGGGTAGGACCAAGCGCTGGAACAGCGGATGCGGCGGCGGGTCGGATCGTCATCGTCCCCAACCGGCCCGTCGCGACCCGGCCGGGTGAAGGCCCGGCCGGGAGTTTGGGAGGGGCGCCGACCCGATCGGGGCGGCACTCTGGCCGGACGCGGGAAAGCGAGAGCCCGCGTCCGGCTTTTTTCATGGCGGGTCCGGGCCGGCTGTCAGCCGGGGCGGGCGTTCTGCGCCTCTGGGGTCGGGGTTGGTCCCGTCGGCATGGTGCCGTCCGGGCCCGATCCCGAGGACCCACGCAGGACCCGCCATGCACAACCAGACCACCATCCTGACCCGCACCCCGGACGACTCCCAGCCCGCCCCCGCCGCCGGCACGCCGGAGCGACCCGGCGGGGGGTGCCCGATTCACACGATGTTCCGCGGCGCGGGTGAGCAACCGGCCGCCCGGAGGGCCGCGATCCTCGTGACCGGCATCGTCGCGTACCTGATGTTCTTCGGGACCATCCTGTACGCGATTGGATTCGTGGCGAACCTGTTCGTGCCCAAGGGGATCGATTCCGGCGTGCCCGGGCCGATCGGGCCCTCGCTGCTGATCAACGGGGCGTTGCTGACGCTCTTCGTGGTCCAGCACACGGTGATGGCCCGGCCCGCGTTCAAGCGGTGGTTCACGCGTTTCGTGCCTGAGGCGATGGAGCGGAGCCTGTTCGTCGCGGCGGCCAGCGCGATCCTGATGCTGCTGTTCTGGCAGTGGCGGCCGCTGCCGCAGGTGGTCTGGCGGGTTGATCAGCCCGTGTTGGCCTGGGCGCTGCTCGGCGGGTCGATGCTCGGATGGGTCGTCGTGTTCGCCTCGTCGTTCATGATCAACCACTTCGACCTGTTCGGCCTGCGCCAGTCGTTCAACGGCTACTGGGGCTGGGAGACGAAACCGGTCGCGTTCAAGCAGGTCGGCTTCTACCGGCTGGTCCGGCACCCCTTGATGGTCGGCTTCCTGCTCGCCTTCTGGCTGACGCCCACGATGACCCTCGGGCACCTGTTCTTCGCGGCGATGACGACCGGGTACATCTTCTTCGGGACCTGGATCGAGGAGCGGGACCTGATCACCCATCTTGGGGATGCGTATGTCGACTACAAGCGTCGGGTGCGTGGCTTTGTGCCCCTGCCGAAGCGGGCGGGCTGAGAAGATGCTTGCGTTCGCCGGGCCGATGGTGGTAGGATGCCCTACGCCGCACAGGAGCGTCGTGGGGGGGGGGGGGGCCCCCCCCCCGCC
>JAFIFX010000026.1 GCA_020831805.1 Planctomycetota bacterium
GGGGGGCGTGGGGGGGGCGCGGGGCGCGGCGGGTGCCCGCCGGGTGGGGGCGCCGCGCGCCGCCCGGGGCGCGGGGGGGGCGTGGACCACGACCGGCAGGGGTCGGGCCCCCGGCGAGCCGCCCGAGCCGCGGGCGATCGCGGGCTCGCAGGCCGGGGCGAAGTCGTAGGGGATCAGGACCAGGCGTTCGGCGCCGGGCGCAAGGGCGGCGTCGAGCATGCGGGGGTCCGGCTCGCGCAGAAGCCGGGTGCCGACAACAGAGCGGAGCGCGGGATCTCCAGGGCCGGTGGCCTTGGCTGTGGCGCGAATGGCGGGTTGGACGAGGGGTGACTCGATGCCGGAAGTCTAGGGAATACGGGTTGAAGACCCTGTTCATTGTGGGCGAGCAGACCCGAAAACCGGTTCGGCCCCGGGTCGGTCACCTAGGATGGCCTCCCTTGCGTCGGGCGGAGGAGAGGCCCGGCGGATCTCGTTGAGCAAGTTCTTTCCCACACCCTTTCTCCTCCACGAAGGACCGCGGACCATGGCCAAGAAGAAGGCTTCCAAGAAGACGAACAAGAAGGCCGCGAAGAAATCGGCCGCCAAGAAGACCGCGCGGAAGAGCACCGCGAAGAAGAACGCCTCGGGCGCCAAGAAGAAGGTCCACGCCGCGGGTTCGCGGGGCAAGACCGCCGGCAAGAAGAAAGTCGCGCGCAAGGCGGGGGGCGGCGGGAGTGGGGGGGGCAAGCGGATCGATCCCAACAAGATGGTCTACGCCTTCGGCAAGAAGACCGAGGGCGACGCGTCCATGAAGCTGCTGATCGGCGGCAAGGGCGCCAACCTGGCCGACATGACCAGCATCGGCCTGCCCGTGCCCCCCGGCTTCACCATCACCACCGACACCTGCGCCAAGTACAACGAGGCCGGCCAGCGCCTGCCCAAGGGCCTCATGCACGAGGTCGGCAAACACATGACCGAGCTGGAGAAGCAGCGCGGCAAGCGCTTCGGCGACAAGAAGGACCCGCTGCTTGTCTCGGTCCGCTCCGGCGCGGCCGTCTCCATGCCCGGCATGATGGACACCATCTTGAACCTGGGCCTGACCGACACCTCCGTCGAGGGCCTGGCCGAGGCCACCGGCAACGAGCGCTTCGCCTTCGACGCCTACCGGCGCCTGATCAACATGTTCGGCGATGTGGTCATGGGCGTGGACCACCACCTCTTCGAGCACGAGTTCGACGAGGTCAAGAAGCGCTACGGCGTGGCCCTGGACACCGATGTCCCCGCCGACGGCCTGCGCGAGCTGTGCGAGCGGTACAAGGATGTCTACCGGAGCAAGGTCGGCGAGGACTTCCCCCAGAACCCCTTCAAGCAACTCGAGCTGGCCATTGAGGCCGTGTTCAAGAGCTGGATGGCCGACAAGGCCGTCAGCTACCGGCGCATCGAGGGCGTCACGGGGCTCAACGGCACCGCCGTCAATGTCCAGTCCATGGTCTTCGGCAACATGGGCGACGACTGCGGCACGGGCGTGGCCTTCACGCGCAACCCTTCCACCGGCGAGAACAAGTTCTACGGCGAGTTCCTGATCAACGCCCAGGGCGAGGATGTCGTCGCGGGCATCCGCACGCCCAGCGATGTGTCCGAGATGCCCAAGTGGAACAAGACGGTCTACAAGCAGCTGATCGACATCAAGAACAAGCTCGAGAAGCACTACCGCGAGATGCAGGACATCGAGTTCACCATCGAGCGCGGCGAGCTGTTCATGCTCCAGACCCGCACCGGCAAGCGCACCGGCATGGCCGCGGTCAACATCGCCTGCGACATGGTCCAGGAGAGGCTGATCTCCGAGACCGAGGCCCTGCTGCGCATCCCCGCCGGCGACCTGACCCAGCTCCTGCTGCCCAGCTTTGACCCCAAGGCCAAGTCCGCCGCGGACATCCTGACCAAGGGCCTGCCCGCCTCGCCCGGCGCGGCGGTCGGCCACCCGGCGTTCACCGCGGAGGAAGCCGTGGACCGCGCCCACCAGGGCGAGCACATCATCCTGGTCCGCAAGGAGACCAGCCCCGAGGATGTCGACGGCATGCACAAGGCCGCGGGCATCCTGACCAGCACCGGGGGCATGACCAGCCACGCGGCGGTCGTCGCCCGGGGCTGGGGCAAGTGCTGCGTCGCCGGCGCGGGCGCAATCCAGATCGATGAAAAGAAGGGCACCTTCACCGTCGCCGGGCGCACCTTCGGACGCAGCGACCTGATCTCGATCGACGGCTCGACCGGCGAGGTGATCTCCGGGTCCGTGCCCACCATCATCCCCGAGCTGTCGGGCAACTTCGCCAAGGTGATGAAGTGGGCCGACAAGCACCGCACCATCGGCGTGCGCACCAACGCCGACACCCCCGCCGACGCCATGCGCGCCCGCGAGTTCGGCGCCGAGGGCATCGGCCTGACCCGCACCGAGCACATGTTCTTCGAGGGCGACCGCATCGTGGCGATGCGCGAGATGATCCTCGCCGAGCACAAGATCGACCGCGAGAACGCCCTGGCCAAGCTGCTGCCCTACCAGCGCGAGGACTTCGTCGGCATCTTTACCGCCATGAAGGGCCTGCCGGTCACCATCCGCCTGCTCGACCCCCCGCTGCACGAGTTCCTGCCCCACGAGGACATGGCCATGCGCGAGGTCGCCCAGAACCTCGGCGTGGATGTCGATGTCATCCGCCGGCGCGTCTCCATGCTGCAGGAGGCCAACCCCATGATGGGCCATCGCGGTTGCCGCCTGGCGGTGACCTACCCCGAGATCCTCGACATGCAGGTCCGGGCCATCGTCGAGGCCGCCATCGAGTGCGCCGAGAAGAACATCAAGGCCATCCCCGAGATCATGATCCCCCTGATCGGCATCGACGCCGAGCTGGCCATGCTCCGCAAGCAGGTCGAGGCGACCATCGCCGCGGTCAAGAAGGAGCGCGCCTTCAAGCGCAAGCTGGACATCAAGATCGGCACCATGATCGAGATCCCCCGCGCCGCCGTGATCAGCGACAGGATCGCCGAGCACGCCGACTTCTTCAGCTACGGCACCAACGACCTCACCCAGCTCACCTTCGGCTACTCACGCGACGATGTCAACACCTTCCTGCCGCACTACCTCGCCAAGGACCTGCTCCCCGAGGACCCCTTCCAGAGCCTCGACCGCTCCGGCGTGGGCGAGCTGGTCAAGATGAGCATCGCCGGCGGGCGCAAGACCAACCCCGGCATCAAGCTGGGCATCTGCGGCGAGCACGGCGGCGACCCCAAGAGCGTCCAGTTCTGCTTCGAGGTCGGCCTGGACTATGTCTCCTGCTCGCCCTTCCGCGTGCCGATCGCGCGGCTGGCCGCGGCGCAGGCGGCCATCAAGGCCAAGGGCTGAGCCGACCCGTGACCCGTCCGCGTGCGTGGGCGCGCGGTCTTGCAATCCCGATCACACCCCCGAAGACGCGTGCCCGGCACGCGTCTTTTTTCGCGCCACCGCGCGTGTGACCACGCGGCTGGGACCCGGCTCCGCTCATGGGAGTCTGGAACCCACGGCGGATCCGGTCCGGCCTGTTCGGACGCCGGCGGCCCGGATGAGCGCTCGCCCCCGAAGGGTCAGCGCTTTCCACCCGTCACGGGCAGCACGATGCCGGTGATGTAGCCCGAGTCGGCGTTGGACGCCAGGAAGACATACGACGGGGCGAGTTCCTCGGGCTGCGCGGGGCGCTCCATGGGCGAGGCGCCGGCTTCGCTCCCGAACCCGGCGACTTCCTCGGCCGACATGCCGGTGTCCGCGGCATTCAGGGGGGTCCAAACCGGGCCCGGGGCGACCACATTGGCCCGGATGCCCTTGTCGAGCAGCTCCTTCGCGAGCGATTTGGTGATCGCGTGGATCGCTCCCTTGGTGGCCGCGTAATCGGTCATCTCATCGCTGCCGGCCATGCCGACGATCGAGCCGCTGGCGATGATGGAGGACCCCGGCTTCATGTGCGGCACCGCGCGGCGGCACAGGCGCAGGTACGCGTAGATATTGACCTTCATCGTGCGGTCCATGTCCTCCTCGGGGAGGTCTTCGACTCGCCTGCGGTTCTGCCAGCCCGCGTTGTGGACGAGGATGTCGATGCCGCCCAGTTCTTCCAGCGTCGTGTCCACGGCCCGGTTGCACGCGTCGAGTTCGGCCAGGTCGCCCTCGATCACGACGCAGCGCCGCCCAAGCTCCTCGATCGCCCCGCGGACCTCCGCCGCATCGCGCCGCTCCTCCGGCAGGCAGGTGATCACGACATCCGCCCCCTCGCGCGCGTAGAAGTACGCGACGGACCGGCCGATGCCCGAGTCCCCGCCGGTGATCAGGGCGCGCATGCCCCGCAGCTTGTCGGCCGGGCGGTAGTACCGGCCTCGCCACGCGGGCGCCGGGTCGAGTTCCGCCTCGATGCCCGGCTTGGCCTGGTGCTGCTGGGGAAAGGGCGTGGAGGAATAGCGGTTCTTGGGTGCGGAGTACGGCTGGGCCTTCTTCTCACGTATCTTAAAGAACGGGGACATCAGTTCTCCTTGTGCTATAGCCTCGCATCCGGACATGAAGCGGCCGTGACCCGCCGATGAAGCGGTGTTCAGGATGCCCGCCGATCCCCCCTGGGCCGCGCCAGGGGGGCCGCCCGTATGATCCGGCATGGGTTTCTGGATCCTCGGCGGCTTCATCCTCGCGGTCGGTGCGGCGGTCATCACCCTGGCGTGGTGGAAGCTCGGCGATCAGTGGGCCGACGATGAATACAAGAAGTTCGGCCACGGCGGCGGACGCCCGCGCCAGGAAGGGCCCAAGCCCACCGTCGTCAGATCCATCAAGAACGACCAACCCTCCTCGGAATCTCCCTCCTCCGATCCCTGACGGCCGATCCCTGATCCTTACCCACCATGCCCCGCTACAAGCTCACCATCGCCTACGACGGCACCGATTTCTGCGGCTGGCAGAAGCAGCTGCCCCCCGACGAGACCGCCCCGCCGCCCCTGCCCGGCGCGGACCGCGCCCGCACGGAGCTGCGCACCGTCCAGGGCGTGCTCGAGAAGGCGGTGCGCGAGGCCGTGCGCGAGCCGGTCACCGTCACCGGGGCCAGCCGCACGGATTCGGGCGTGCACGCCTGGGGCCAGTGCGCCTCGTTCCTGTCCAACCCCGACACCGACAAGGGCGTCGGCTGGCCGGCCGAGCGGGGGCTGGACACGCTCGTCCGCGCCGTCAACGGCAAGCTGCCCCGCGATGTGCTGGTCCGCGACGCCCAGGTCGTGCCCGACGACTTCGACCCCATCTCCGGCGCGATCGAGAAGGAATACACCTACACCTTCGCCGTCGGCCACGACCGCCCGCTGTGGGACCGGCGCTTCGTCTTCCACACCTGGCACGAACTGGACGCACCCCGCATGGCCGCCGCCGCAGCCCACCTCGTCGGCGAGCACGACTTCGCGTCCTTCGCCCAGATCAACCACGGCCGACGCACGACCGTCCGCCGCATCTTTAACTGCACGGTGGAGGACCTGACTCCTGGTGGGGCCGGCTTCCAGCCGGCCTCTCCGGCCGCGAACCCCCTCTTCCCCGGCGACTTCCGCCGCATCCGCGTCCGCGTCTCCGGCTCGGGCTTCCTCTACAACATGGTCCGCATCCTCGCCGGCACCCTGATGGAAGTCGGCCGCGGCAAAATCGACCCGAACCACATCCCCGCCATCCTCGAATCGAAGGACAGACGGGCCAACCACGGCCCGACCCTGCCGCCGCAGGGGCTGAGGCTGGAGTGGGTGCGGTATGGCAAATCAAAGGTGAAGCCAGATTCCGACCACCGCTCGACTTCCGAGCGATTCTGAGAGGGTGATACGGCCATGAAACTCAATCGCACGAGCAAACGCATGGTGTACGGTATCGCAACGCCCCTACTGGCGATCACACTCGCCGCGACCTTGCTCAGCATCTTTCGGCCAACGGTGTTCTATTACAAGAACCATGCGGGTGACCAGTACTCGATTTGGATGCAGGGAGGTCGCATGATTTTTCTGCGAAACAGCCCGTCAACAGAGTACTTCCTACCCAAGCTTCGAGTTTCTCAACAACCTCGCTTTGATCCTTGGCCCGGCTACACAAGGAGGTACCTCGCCCCGAACCTGCAAGCCCTACCACCAGGTCAGGCCGGACAGGCCATGTATCGAGCAGATGGAGTCCAAGTACCGTTCTGGATCATCGGGCTGCCCTTGCTCTTGTTCCCGCTCTGGTTGGCGCACCGATCCGGATGGTCCATCCAGAGCAATGCGTGCAGCAAGTGTCGCTATGACTTGTCCGCAACGGCAGCATCCGTCTGCCCGGAATGCGGCAGTCCAACCCAGCCGCAAGCGCCGGCTCACGAGAGCGCATCCGAGCAACCCCCACAACCTCCGTGCGCTCCAGCCCGCAAAGAGGACAAGCCACGATGACGGTTCAGGATCCGAACCCATTCGTGACCGCGATCCTTGCCGCCGTCGCCACGGGGCTGATCGGGCTTCCGCTCGCGGCATGGCGATGGTGGCTGGCGTTCATCCCCGCGATGGCGTCCGTGGCCCTCTGGGGCGTGCCCGCGGTCATCCCCGCATTGCTGGCGGCGACGCTGGTCGCGTATGTGATGCGGCGTCCGCGATCATCAGATCGATTCCTGCTGGAACGGCATAACCGATGACCACCATCGCCAGCTCCCCCCGCCTGCACCTCCGCGTCCCGTCGATGGCCGACCTCGACGCCCTGGCCGCGATGTGGGCCGACCCGGAGACCATGCGGTACATCGGCAAGGGCGTCCCCTGGACCCGCGACGAGGTTACCGCCCGCATCGAGCGCGGGGCCAGGGCCCACGCCGAGCGCGGCTTCTGCTTCTGGACCGTCGTCCGCAACGACGACGGCGCGGTCCTCGGCCAGGCCGGGGTCACCGCGATCGACTTCAACGGCCCGGAGATCGAACTCGGCTACCGCCTCGGGCGCGAGCACTGGGGTCGCGGCTATGCCACCGAGGCCGCCCGCCTGGCCGCGGCCCACGCCACCGGCCCGCTGGGCATCACCAAACTCGTCGCGGTGGCGTACCCGGAAAACCTCGCCTCGCGCCGCGTGCTGACCAAGATCGGTTTTCACGCAGCGGGCCTCAGCGACCTTTACTACGGCGTCACGGCGATGACCTACCGGCTTCTCGCCTGATCCGGGGAAGCGGAAGCACCCAGACGGCCGCCGGCGGGCCAACGCGTGGAGCGTCAACTTAAATCCGCTTTCATCACGGGTTCACCGGGCGGTCATGGCGTTGCACCATGATGAGTCTTGTAGAAGCCCGGACGCGTGCCCGGCGCCATGAGTGCAACCCATAGACAAGGACTCCAGCCATGACCACCACCCAGACCGACACGATGAGCGCCCGATCCAAGGACCGCGAAACAAACTCGCACAGTGCGATGGACGACCTGAAGCGGGACACCGCCGCCGTGCGGGAGGATCTCAGCGTGCTCAAGGACGACGCCGTCAAGGCGACGAGCCACGCCGCCGAGCACGCGACCAGCACCGTCAAAGAGTACCACTCCAATGTGTGCGAGACGATCCGAAAGAACCCGACCACCTCCGTGCTCGTCGCCGCGGGCATCGGCGTGATCGTCGGCAAAATCATCTCGAAGTTCTAAGCCATGATATGGAGGATCCGAAAACTCATCGACGGGGCCGGTGATCTGCTCCGCGCCGAGGTCGATCTGGCCGCGATCCGCTTCCGCCAGGGGGTGCTGGCGGGCATCCTGCTCGCGGCCGCCATCAGCGTGGCGCTCATCGGGCTCGGAGGCATCCTGGCGGGGTTGACGGTCGCCGTCGCCGAAGCCATCGGATGGATCGGCGCGCTGCTCGCGGTCGGCCTGCTGCTGCTCGTGCTCGGCGGCCTGTCGGCCTGGCCCATCATCTACCAGCTCAACGCCGCCACCATGCCCGGGAGCAATCCCCGCAAGCGGGCGGCGCTCTCCAAACGCCAGATGTCCGACGCCGTCGATCCCTCCATGTCCAAGAAAGAAGCCCGCCAGCGCGCCCGCGCCGGCGCGGCGGCGGTCCAGGGCTCCACGCCGAGCGAGTCCAACCCCCCGCCCCCGCCCCCCCCACCCGAGGATCGCTCCGACGAGGACCGATCCGAATCGTTCGCCCACACCGCCGCGGGCTTCGTCGCCAAGCACCCCATGGCCGTCGCCGGCGGCACCTTCCTCGTGCTGTCCATCGTCGGCCCCTTCCGCGTGGTCCGCATGGTCAGCAAGGGCATCGCGCTGGCCAGCCTCACCTCCACCGTCATCGATGCCATGAAGGACGACGAGAAGACCGACGCATCCGCTTCCACCAACGGCCACGCCGCATCGGCGTCCCGGCCCGGCCCGCGCGACAAGCCCGCCACGCCCCCGCCACCGGGCCCGGGCCGTCGCACGACGAGCACCCCGGGCCCCCGGCCCGCCGCCCGGAAGCCGCCGGCCTCCGCCGTCGAGCCGAAGGTCCAGCCGAGCACGCCCCGGTTCCAGATCGATTGACCGCGCCCGGCGAGCCCGATCACCCCCACATCCCGGCTTTTTCCAGCCCCGTCGCCCCCGGGCCCGGATTGTGCGGACGCCCCGGCCCCGGAGCGCCGATACTTCTTCGTCGCCCGCACGCCCATGGCCATGACCATCCTCCACATCTCGACCCGTCTCATCCTCGGCGGCTCTCAGGAGAACACCGTCCTCTCCTGCGAGGGCCAGGCCGAACGCGGCCACGCCGTCCACCTCGCCTACGGCCCCATCTACGGGCCCGAGGGCTCCCTGCTCCAACGCGCCCAGGACTTCCGCACCCACGACGGCCGCCGCATCGCCTGCCACGAGGTGCCGCACCTGCTCCGCGAGATCGACCCCCGCGCCGACCGCGCCTGCCTGCGCGAACTTCGCGCGCTGATCGAGAAGATCCGCCCCGACATCGTCCACACCCACTCTTCCAAGGCCGGCATCCTCGGCCGCATGGCCGCCTGGAAGGTGTTCTCTGAGCCGCGGGCTTCAGCCCGCGCGGACGCCGGGTCCCCCTCAACCGCACCCCCCTCCACGGAACCGCCAACCCCACCCCGCCCCGCCGTCATCCACACCATCCACGGCCCGCCCTTCATGCCCGGCACGGACCTGAAAACCCGGCTCAAGAACACCGCCTACACCCTCGCCGAACGCCACGCCGCGAAGCGCTGCCACACCATCGTCTCCGTCGCCGACGCGATGACCGCCCAGTTCCTCGCCCGCGGCATCGGCCGCCCGGAGCAGTTCGTCACCGTGCGCTCCGGCATGGAGACCGAGCGATTCCTCAAGGCCGCGCCCGGCGAGACCCGCGCCGCCGTCCGCGAACAGCTTGGCATCCCCAAGGACGCCTTCGTCATCGGCACCGTCGCCCGCCTCGCCGAGCACAAGGGCCACGACACGCTGCTCGACGCCCTGTCCAACGACCTGCGCACCGACCCCCGCTGGCGCCTGCTCTGGGTCGGTGACGGCTGGTGGTCCGACCGCTTGCTCGCCCGCGTCCGCGAACTCGGGCTGGAAAAGCAGGTCATCGCCACCGGCCTGGTCCCGCAGGACCGCATCCCCGCCATGATGCGTGCGATGGATGTGCTCTGCCACCCCAGCGAGCGCGAGGGCCTGCCGCGCACCGTGCCGCAGGCGCTGCTCTGCGCCGTGCCGGTCGTCGCCAGCGACTGCGACGGCACGCCCGAGGTCTGCCTCGATCCGTTCACCGACGCCGACATCCCCACCAGCCGCATGACCGGCCGCCTCTTCCCCGTCGGCGACGCCGACCGGCTCCGCGCCGCCGTCCGCTGGATGCACGAGCACCCCGACGAGCGCCAACGCCTCGGCGAGCAGGGCCGCGCCCTCTGCGCCCGCGCCTTCAGCGCCGAGACGATGGTCGCCGAACTCGAAGATGTCTACCGCGCCGCCCTCGCCCGGGCCGACGCGTGACCCGGTCCCCCCGTTCTGGTAGCATGCCCCCGTGCCCAGCCCCCCGCGCCGATCCCGTGCCGCCGATGAACTCGCGTCCATGGCCGACGACGCGCTGCTGGCGATGCGCCTGCGCGACCTGCCCGTCTCGGTCGACGCCTCCCCGGAGCTGAGCGCCCGCGTGCAGGCCCTCTACGACGAGCTGGCCGACGCCGGGCTGCTGCTGCGCCCCAAGGTCTGGCTCAGCGACGAGTGGTTCAGCCCAGACGCCTACCCGGGCATCGCGATTCCGTTCTACCTGGCCCACCCGCGTCTCAAAAGGCTCGAGCGCAAGATGATGCTCGAGGCCGAGGGCGGCTCCAGGGCCGAGTGCATGAAGATCCTCCGCCACGAGGCCGGCCACGCCGTCCAGACCGCCTTCCGCCTGCACCGGCGCAAGGCCTGGCGCGAGCACTTCGGCGACCCGTCCCTGCCCTACCCCGAGAGCTACACCCCGCGCCCCTACAGCCGGCGCTATGTCCTCCACATCGACCCGCACTACGCCCAGGCCCACCCCGCGGAGGACTTCGCCGAGACCTTCGCCGTCTGGCTCACCCCCGGCTCGCGCTGGCGCACGCGGTACAAGGGCTGGGGCGCGCTGCGCAAACTCGAGTATGTCGACGCGCTGATGGGCGAGATCGCCGGACGCCGCCCCGCCGTCCGCCCCGGCCCCGCCGTCGCCCCGCTCCGCTCGCTCGCCTACACCCTCGCCGAGCACTACCGCCACCGCCAGTCCTACTACGGCATCGAGCAGCCCGATGTGTACACCCGCGACCTGCGCCGCCTCTTCCGCGCCGGCCCGGATGAGCCCGGATCGTCCAGCGCGCCCGCCTTCCTCCGCGCCGCCCGCCGGGACATCCTCCGCACCGTCGCGCGATGGACCGGCCAGTACCAGTACACCCTCAACGACATGTACCAGCAGCTCATCGACCGCTGCGCCGAGCACGCCCTGCGCATCCCCGCCGACGAGGACCGCGAGAAGCTCCGCCGCGAGATCGCCGTCTTCCTCACCGTCATGGCCATGAACGAGGTCCGCGACGGCGGGCTGCGGATCGTCCTATGAAACCAAGACGCGCCCTGCTCCTGGTCCGCGAAGACCATGTCCCCCCCGACTCCATCGAGGGGCTCTCCGACAAGGCCATCAAGCCCTGGAAGGGCGAGTTCGATGTCCGCGAGGGCCTCACCGAGCACGGCCACGCCGTCGAGGTCCTCGGCGTCGACGACGACCTCGACGCCGTCAGCGACGCCGTCCGACGCCTGCGGCCGCACATCGTCTTCAACCTGCTCGAGGAGTTCGCCCGCGAGCAGTCCTTCGTCGCCTACCTGCTCGGCTACCTGGAGATGCTCGGCCAGCCCTACACCGGCTGCAACCCCGTCGGCCTGCTCTACGCCGCCGACAAGGCCCGCCAGCAACGCGCCCTCCGCCAGCACCGCATCCCCACCCCCGGCTTCTTCGAAGCGCCCCGGGGCCGGCGCGTCCGGCGCCCCGAACGCATGGCCTTCCCCCTCATCGTCAAGAGCCAGACCAGCCACGGCTCCATGGGCATCACCCAGTCCTCCGTCGTCTACGACGACCAGGCCCTCGCCGACCAGGTCGCCGCCGTCCACGACACCATGCACACCGACGCCATGGTCGAGCGCTTCATCGAGGGACGCGAACTCTACATGGGCGTCATGGGCAACCAGCGCCTCGAGACCTTCCCCCTCTGGGAGCTGCGCCTCGAGAAACTCCCCGCCGGACGCCCCTTCCTGGCCACCGAAAAGGTCAAGTGGGACCTGGCCTACCAGGAACGCGTCGGCCTCGAGACCGGGCCCGCCACCGGCCTGCCCGAGGGCACCGCCGAGAAGATCGCCCGCATCGCCAAGCGGGCCTACCGCGCCCTCGAACAGTCCGGCTACGCCCGCATGGATTTCCGCCTCACCGACGACGGCCGCGTCTACCTCATCGAGTCCAACCCCAACTGCGACCTCACCTACGGCGAGGACTTCGCCAAGTCCGCCGAGATCGCCGGGATCGAGTACCCCCGCCTGCTCGAACGCGTCATGAGCCTCGGCGAACGCTGGTCCCGCCGCCCCCGCTAAAAAGGGTGCCACTGGTTGACCCGAAGGGCAACCAGTGCCGAGCCCAGGGTGCCACGGGTTGTCCCGAAGGGCAACCAGTGCCGAGCCCAGGGTGCCACGGGTTGTCCCGCAGGGCAACCCGTGTCCCCTCCCTACGCGCTCATCCGCACCCCGGGACGCACCCCGAGAAACCGCACGCACGCCGCGATCAACTCGTCCCGGTTGATCGGCTTGGTCAGGTACTCGTCGCAGCCCGCCTCCAGGCACCGCTCGCGGTCGCCCTGCATCGCGTGCGCCGTCAACGCGATCACCGGCGTCCGCACCCCCGCGCCGCGCAGTGCCCGCGTGGCCGCGTACCCGTCCATCTCCGGCATCTGCATGTCCATCAGGATCAGCTCGGGCGCCACGCCGCCCGCACCCAGCACCAGTTCCACCGCCGCCCGCCCGTGCTCGGCCGCCAGCACCTCCGCCCCCGCCTTGCCCAGCAGGAACGAGATCAGCCGCCGGTTGTCCGGCCCGTCCTCGGCCAGCAGGATCCGCCGCCCCTCCAGCGCCCGGCCCCCCGACCCCCAGGCCCCCGCCGGCCGCGCCGCGGCCTCCAGTGTTTCCCCAGGTTCCGGACGCGCCGCGGGCGCCTCGGCGTGGAAGGTCAGCGTGAACACCGACCCGTGCCCGGGCCTCGACTCGACCGCGATGTCCCCCCCCAGCAGCCGCGCGAACCGGCGCGCGATCGCCAGGCCCAGCCCCGTCCCCCCGTGCCGACGCGTCGCCGAGCTGTCCGCCTGGTGGAACGGCATGAAGATCTGCTCGAGGTCATGGCCCTTGATCCCCACCCCCGTGTCCTCCACCCGCACGATCGCCGCCGCGGTGTGCGCGTCGTACGACAGCCGCACCGTTACCGACCCCTTGTCCGTGAACTTCACCGCGTTGCCCACCAGGTTCAGCAGGATCTGGCGCAGCCGGATCGCGTCGCTGATCACGGCGCCCGGCGCCGCCCCGTCGTACTCGAACCGCAGGTCCAGCCCCTTCGAGTCCGCCTGCACCCGCAGCATGTCCACCACCCCGCGGCACAACTGCTCCGGGCACACCTCGTCCCGCGCCGCCGACATCTCACCCGCGTCCAGCTTGGACAGGTCCAGGATGTCGTTGATGATGCACAGCAGGTGCTCGCCGCTCCGCTTGATCACCCCCAGGTGCCGGGCCCGCGCCGCCGGGTCGTCCCGCTCCTCGATCGCCAGGTCCGCGTACCCCAGGATCGCGGTCATCGGCGTGCGGATCTCGTGGCTCATGTTCGCCAGAAACTCGCTCTTGGCCCGGCTCGCCGCCTCCGCCTGCTCCTTGGCCAGGCGCAGCTCCCCCTCCGCCGCCCGCCGGATGGCGATCTCGTCCATCAGCGCGGCGTTGGCCTGCTCCAGCTCCCGCGTCCGGTCCGCGATCAGCCCCTGCATGATGATGTTGTTCTCGAACAGCGCGTACGCGTCCCCCGCCGAGTCCACCGACCGCTCCACCCGGTCCATCAGCGCGCGGTTGATCTTCTCGAGCATCTCGATCCGCTCGAGCAGTCGCTCCCGGTCTTTGTCCGCGGCGCCGCTCATGCCGCGTTCCCCAGCGCCACGCCCGTGATCGTCTGGTTCACATGCAGCCCGTTGATCTGCTCCCCGTAGGTGCTAAACCCGATCAGGTTCGCGTCGCGCATCAGCCCCGCCGCCTCGCCCTGCAGCCCGCGTTCCATCAGCTCCAGGCGGCGCAGTACGCAGTCAAACCCGATCGTCAGGCTCAGGTCCGGGATCCGCTCCCGGATCCGACGCATCTCCTCCCCCAGGCACGCCGTGACCCCCCGCCCCTCCGCCAGACGCAGCACCAGCCCGTTGTCGATCGCGCAGTAGAAGGTCAGGCTCCCGTCCTCGTTCACCTGCTGGATCGAGCGGATGTAGTAGTTCCCGCCCACCTTCAGCATCACCGGGTGCGACGAGAACACCCGCGGCGACAGCGCCCCCACCTCGATCCCTACCGCCCGCGCGTACCCCGTCGCCGCCCGCTCCCCGTTGATCTCGTACACCCGGCGCGTCGCCGGGTCGGCCCGCGTGATCACCAGCCGCGCGTCCGTCGGCGTGAAGTGATGCGCCTGGAAGATCTCGAACGGGTGCTCGGTCTCCACCACCGACAGCACCGCCCCCCCGGTCCCCACCCGCCCGTTCAGCGCCACCCATGTCGACCGGAACGCCAGATCATCCCCCGCCGAACCGCCCACCAGCGGGATCTCGCCCAGCGTCGCAGCCACGCCCGCGGCCAGCCGCTCCTCCGCCATCGACAGCCCGTCCGAGATGACCATCGCGAAGCACCGGTCGTTGGTCAGGCCCATCTCGCGCCGGTCCAGCAGCGTCCGCGTCGCCCGGCGCAGCCGCTCCGGGTCGCCCACATCCTCCGGGCCGAGCATCGCGCTGTGCACCCTCAGGCGTGACGACGCGATCGACGCCGCCACCACCGTCCCGCGCTCGTGCCCGCGCTCCGAGGAGATCTCGCCCGCGGTGGTGCACCCGATCGTGGGGCAGCCGAACCGCCCGTCCATCGCCCGGGCCAGGCCCTCGAAATCCATCGAAGGGCTGGCGAAGAACAGCACCGCCGCCAGCCCGGGCTGATTGATCCGCTCGTACAGCGCCCCCGCGGCCCGCTCCGAATCGGCGCAGTCGGTCCCAGCTCGCAGCGATGTCAACCGGGTCTTGGTCGCGGTCATGGGAGGGCCTCCGTGGGAACCACGCAACTGTGGGGTATCGGAAGCCGCAGCCCCCGTGTTTGACTGTGACAACGGTTTTCCGTGCAAGTCGGGGAAGATCCCTCTGCCCACCAAAGCCGACGACCACCCTGTTTTTCAGTGGGCTTGGGTAATAAACCCCCCGCAATTTTTCCCCGACTCGCACACCGGCGAGCCGCCCGACGCCCGCCTAACTGTTGTCCGAACAAGCATTTGAACAGCGGGGAATCCGCCCGAAAAAAGAGCGGATCTGAAGACCGGGACGGAAACCGTCCGATTTCTGATATACTCAGAACGGGCACCGATCGATGCACGCCGTCCGTTCTGGGCGGCAGGTGCAATCCGCACCGGGATCGCAGGATGTGGTTCTGTACGGTCGATGCAATGCAGCCGGGGTGTCTCCACGCCGGCGGGACGGATCCAGGCAGAGGGCACGGATGGCGGAGAGACCCGGAGAACCGGTCGCGGAAGGCCACAGCGGCCGGGTGCTGGGGCTGCTGCGCCCGCACTCCTCCCGCATGGGCGTGGTCCTCCTGCTCCTGCTCGGCCTCGTGATCATCGACCTCGCGCCCCCCTACGCCATCAAGCTGCTCATCGACGATGTCTTCGCCGACTCCGAACTCGCCCAGTCCATGGGCGGCCGCGGCCAGCTCCTCGCCCTGATCCTCATCGCCCTGCTGGTCAGCTACATCGTCCGCAACTCACTCTTCTTCGCCAGCAAGATGCTCGCCCTGCGCACCAGCGAGGATGTCTGCTTCTCCCTGCGCAAGCGCCTCTTCGACCACCTCCAGCAGATGAGCCTGCGCTACTACAACGCCAACCAGCCCGGACGCGTCGGCGCCCGCGTCATGGACGACACCTACAAGATCCAGAACTTCATCCAGGACAAGTTCCCCGTCCTCGTCCTCAACCTCATCAAGCTCCAGGTCCTCGTCGTCGTCCTCTGCGTCGTCAACCTCCGCCTGGCCATCGCCGCCCTGGCCATCCTGCCCCTGCAGTATGTCACCAGCCGCTACTTCCGCGTCCCCATCCGGCGCAGCCACTCCGAGGCGCAGGAGAACCTCTCCCTCGCCTACGGCAGCCTCGTCGAGAAGTTCCTGGGCATGGAGGTCGTCAAGGGCTTCTCCGGCGAGCGGCGCGAGAGCGAGATCTTCAACAAGGCCATCGACCGCAGCCGCCAGAGCCAGATCCGCTCCCAGCGCTACCACTTCGCCCAGAAGGTCACCGCCGACCTGCTTGTCGGCCTGGGCACCATCCTGCTCATCGCCTACGGCGCCTTCGAGGTCATCAAGGGACGCATGCAGGGCGGCGAGTTCATGATGTTCTTCGGCTTCGTCATGATGCTCTACCCCGCCGTCCTGGCCATCATCAGCGACGCGGGACACCTCTCCAAGGCCACCGCCAGCGTCGGACGCGTCTGCGAGATGCTCGACGAGCCCATCCAGGAAGCCGGTGCCGCTGACGATGAGGACGCCGCCGTCATCAGCAGCGGCTCCATCGAGTTCCGCGATGTCGGCTTCGCCTTCGACGAGACCGGCCCCGTGCTCAGCGGCATCAACCTCGCCATCCGCTCCGGCGAGCGCGTCGCCATCGTCGGCCCCAGCGGCGCCGGCAAGAGCACCACCATCAAGCTCCTCCCCCGCTTCATCCGCCCGACCACCGGCCAGGTCCTCATCGACGGCACCGACACCGAGGACATCCCCGTCCCCGCCATCCGCCGCTCCATCGGCATGGCCTTCCAGGAGGTCTTCCTCTTCAACGCCTCCATCTTCGAGAACCTCCGCTACGCACGCGAGGACGCCACCCTCGAAGAGGTTCGCGCCGCCTGCCGCCTCACCGGCATCGACCATGTCATCGAGCGCCTGCCCAAGGGCTACGAGACCCGCCTGTCCGACTACGGCGCCGAGCTCTCCCGCGGCGAGAAGCAGCGCCTCACCCTCGCCCGCGCCACCCTCAAGAACTCCCGCATCCTCATCCTCGACGAGGCCACCGCCTCCATCGACCCCCAGTCCTCCTATGTCATCATGAGCGCCATCTTCGAGAAGATGGCCGACCGCACCATCGTCGTCGTCACCCACGACACCCGCCTGCTTGACCTGGTCGACCGCGTCATCGGCATCCGCGACGGCTCTATCTTCTTCGACGGCACGCCCAAGGCCTACCTGAGCACGCTGCCCGAGGACATGGTCCCCGCCCGCTCGCCCATCCGCGACCCCGACCTCGCCTCCGACGAGCCCCAGCCGAACCACCCAGCCGAGACTCCCTCCGAGTCCACCCTCCGCGAGACCAAGGCCGATTCCGCCCGCCGCGCCGCGCCTGATGACGACCGCGTTCCAAAGCGAGTTTCTGGGCTGATTTCCGGCATTGTGCCGAAGGATTCCGTGTCGGAGGTGACGGGAAGCACGCGGAGCGTGTAGGCTGCGCCCACCACAATCTGGCGAGGAGCAAACGCGATGGACGGATTCACACGCCTGATGGGGGGGGCGAGGGATGCGGGACGCGCCGGACGGCGATCCGGGCCGCGGGCCGTCGCCGTCCTCTTCGCGGCCGGCTCGGTGCTCCTCAACGCCTGCGCCGGCTCCGAGACGACCACCAAGGACATCGAGCTGACCAGCCCGCGCACCACCGGCGGCCTGATCATCCACGAGCCGGGCGAGGACGGGCTCCGACGCATCGCCATGGCCATGGACCGCCTCAGCGAGCCCGACATCTCCCCCGCCGTCCTCGACTCCATCCGCGAGCGCGCCGAGGAGCGTTCCTACGGATCATCGGTCCGCGACCGCTCCCAGTCCTCGCTCAGCCGCGCCGTCGCCGCCTCCTCCCTCGCCGAGCCCGAACACAACGACATCGCGCCCGAGCTGCCCGACGACGCCTCCCGCCTGATCACGCTCGAGCGCCTCAGCCGCTTCGAACTGCGCGAGATCCTCACCGCGATGTCCATGCGCTTCCAGGCCACCGAAAGCTACCGCCCGGCCGAGAACGCGCGGGCCGAACTGCTCGGCGTGCCGCCCGCCGGCGTGAGCCACGGCCCGGTCCTGTCCCGGCGCGGGCCCGACGGCCGCACGCTCCTGCTCCGCCTCGGCACCCTCCGCTTCGCCTCCCAGCTCCCCCAGCTCTGGGCCCAGGGCGTGGCCATCGCCGCCGACGGCACGCTGACCGCCAACCCCGACCTCGACCTGCTCCCGGACCGCGTGACCGAGGCCCTCGCCCAGGTCCGCGAGATGCGCCAGGGCCTCTCCAACAGCGAACTGGACCGCCAGATCATCAAGCTCAGCTACATCAGCCCCGCCGCCGCCCTCAACTCGCTCAAGGGCATGGGCATCAACACCATCGATCAGATCCAGGGCATCCCCGCCAGTGTCGAGTTCGCCCAACTCCCCCTCGTCACCCAGATGCCCGGCCCCGCCGCCGGCGATATCGGCCTGCTCGGCGACCGCGAGATCCGGCGCGGGACCTTCGGCGTGACCACCGCCACCAACGCCGCCGAACTGCCCGCCGAGATCAATGTCACCCCCGGCTCCCAGCTCATGGTCCTCTTCCACCCCGCCCACCCCGAACAGCTCAGCACCGTCCGCACCCTGCTCGAGGACTACATCGACCGCCCCGCCCGCCAGATCTTCGTCGAGGGCATGGTCCTTGAGATCAGCGAGGACGGCCTCCAGGAACTCGGCGTGGAGTGGGAGTTCAAGGACGGCCCGGTCAACCTCCTCCTCGGATCCCTCGACCCCCGCGCCATCCAGGACACCGTCACCTTCTCCGCGCTCGACTCGCGCGACCTCGCCCGCGACTGGGGCGTCAAGGTCCGCGCCCTCGTCCGCGACGGCAAGGCCGAGATCCTCTCCCGGCCCTCCATCCTGACCATCGACAACCGCCAGGCCTCCATCCGCGTCGGCGAGGACATCCCCATCGCCACCAGCCAGGAAGGCGCCCTGAACACCAACAAGATCGCCTTCAGCTTCTCGTACATCCCCACCGGCATCCTGCTCAACATCCGGCCCCGCATGACCGAGTCCGGCAACGAGATCAGCATGCTCGTCGACACCATCGTCTCCGCCCAGGTCCCCGGACGCGACCTCGAGATCCGCTCCAGCCAGGGCGACCTGCTCGCCTCCGCGCCCACCATCTCCACCCGGCGCGTCCAGACCTACGCCCGCATCGAGAACAAGACCCCCTTCATCATCGGCGGCCTCGTCTCCCGCGACCGCACCGTCATCAACCAGAAGGTCCCCCTCCTCGGCGACCTGCCGCTGATCGGCAACGCCTTCAAGTCCCAGCGCACCTCCAACCAGAAGCGCGAGGTCATCATCGTCCTGACGCCCTATGTCCTGCCCGAGCAGAACCGCGTCACGACCCGCAACATCCCCAAGGACGACGACCTCTTCGACAACACCGGCAACCGCCTCTTCCGCGACGCCCACCGCATCCGCGGCGAGGATGTCTTCGACCTGCGCTTCCTCTCCGAGAACCGCCGCCTGAGCCTCTACCGGCGCATCGCCGAGGATGTCATCAACAGCAACTTCCGCATGGCCCGCGCCCCCGGCTTCCGGGACTTCCACCAGAAATCGATCCCCGGCGAGGAGATGCTGGTCCAGCGCATGATCTACGAGGTCATCCGACGCACCCGCGTCGACGAGCGCATCGACCCCGAACGCATGATCTACTTCGAGGAAGAGCAGTACGAGGGCTACCAGGTCCGCTTCCTCAACGATGTGCTCCGCCGCCTCGGCGACGGCGTGGACATGAGGAGTTTCTTCGAACGCAACACCGGCAAGGCCGTCGCCATCACCTACTACTACGACCGGCGCACCGACGACATCCGCCAGCTCGCCCAGGAGCCCATCCCCGAGATCGCCTTGGTCGACTGCCCCGACCGGCGCACCTGGTCCCAGCTGCTCTGGGAGCTCAACCAGCCCACCCCGGACGGGCGCGAGCGGCGCACCATCCTGCTCCAGACCACCCGCGACCTCGACCGTCTCCGCCGCGCCATGATGATGAAGCAGGTCATCCTGCTCAACGCCGACGACGAGATCCTCAATCTCAAGAACTTCACCATCGGCAAGGTCCTCCACATGCCCGACATGGACGAGGACAAGATCACCGTCATCGATTCCGAGGTCGCCCGCTACTTCTTCGTCTCCGAGCTGTACTACAACGCCGTGATCCAGAAGATCGAGCAGACCCTCGAAGAGATCGACCGGGCCATCGAGGACCCCGAGGTCCGTGCCTACATCACCCGCCCCGAGCTGATCCCCACCCCCCAGTCCCGGATCGGCGACTGATCCGTTCCGCAACCGCATAGACTCCGCCCCGCCGAGGGAGGGGCGGCCGACATGCTCACGCTGCTCTGCGACCCATCCGAGACCGAACACGCGCGCGAGTCCGTCCTCCCGCTGCTCGGCGAGGCCGAGCAACGCGCGTTCGATGCCGATGCGCCGCCCGACATCGAGGCGGGCGCCACGGTCGTGGCCTATCTGCCCGACGCCGCCCTGGCCCACCTGCTGCCCATGGCCGCCAACGCCGGCTGGCGCCTCGGCCTGCTGCCGCACCCCAAGGCGGCCCACGCCCGCGCCGGCTTCGGCCTGGCCCACGACCTCAAGGACGCCGCCGCCGATCTGCTCGCCGCCGAGGGCGAGTCCGAGGTCGACCTGCTGACCTGCAACGGCCGGGTGGTCCTCGGCTCGGTCGTGATCGGCGATCCCCTGACCGGCACACCCGGCCAGGAGCGTGCCGGAGCCGTGTACGGGCGCCTCACCCGCCTCGGGCGGCTGCTCGTTTCCCTCTTCCGGGCCGTCCCGCTCGTCATGGAGCTGCAGACCGCCAAGGAACGCCGGATCGAGACCGCCGCCCTGGGCCTGGTCTGCGTCGAGCACGGCCACAACGCCCTGCTCAGCCGACGCCTCGTCGACGACACCGCGGCCAACGACGGCATGCTCCACGCCCTGGTCTATGCCCCCCGCAGCGTGCTGGTCATGCTCTGGTTCGTCGTGCTCTCGATCCTCCTGCCGGCGCGGGCGCGGGCCCGCCTGCCCGGGTTCGTGGGCCACATCAAGACCGAGTCCCTGACCGTCCGGGCCGCCAAGCCCGTCGCCTTCCGCGTCGACGGCGTGTCCGATTCGGCCGCCGAGATCACCCTGGCCGTCCGCCGGGCGGTCCTGAGCCTCATCCCCGGCCGCCACCTCGAGGTGACCGAGGGCGCGTCGGAATCCAAGGAGATCTTCCGTGTCGAGGGCCTGCTCTCCGCCGAGATGATCGACGCGGCCAAGGCCCGGCGGCTCCCCTGGCTGTTCCGGGCCACGCCGGAGGAGTTCAAGAGCCTGTTCCAGCTCCTCCGCGAGAACGCCAGGACCTCCGAGTCGTACCTGGTGCTCATGGTGCTCTCGACGATGCTGGCCACCTTCGGCCTCTTCGCCGATTCGGCGCCCGTGATCATCGGCGCGATGGTCCTGGCGCCGCTGATGTCGCCGATCATCTCCATGAGCATGGGCGTGCTCCGCACGGGCGAGCGGGCCCTGCTGTTCGACAGCCTCAAGGCCTTCGGCTGGGGCGTGGCGGTGTCGCTGGTCTGCGCGGTGGTGCTGACCTGGCTGACGCCCCTGCGGACGGTCAACAGCCAGATCGCCGCCCGGCTCGACCCGACGCTGCTGGACATGGGCATCGCGGTCGCCTCGGGCATCGCCGGCGCGTACGCCCACGCGCGCGAGCATGTGGCCCGGAGCTTGGCGGGCGTGGCGATTGCGGTGGCGCTGGTCCCGCCGCTGGCGGTCACGGGCATCGGCATCGGCTGGGCCGACTGGCGGATCTTCTCCGGCGCCGGCCTGCTGTTCCTGACCAACATCGTGGGCATGGTGCTCGCCGCGGCGGCGACCTTCCTGGTCATGGGCTTCAGCCCGTTCCGCTTCTCCCGGCGCGGCCTCGGCGGCGCGGCCGTCGCCACGGCCATCGTCACCGCCCTGCTGATCCCCAGCTTCGCGCGGATGGTCGACCGCCACCGCATCACCGACACGCTCGACGGCTGGAGCGACAACGGCGTGGAACTGCGCGATATCGCCATCTCGTCCGGCAGGCCGGTGCGCATCTCGGTGACGCTGCTGTCCGACCGCCCGGTGACGCTCGAGCAGATCGACGCGGTCCGGGACGAGATCGCGGCGCTGCTCGGGCGGGAGATCCGGCTCGAGGCGCGGGTGGTGGTGGTCCGCTGACCGCCCGAACAGGGGAGATATGAAAAACCCCGGCCTGGCGGCCGGGGTTTTCTCGCGGGAAGTGGAGGCGATGAGACTCGAACTCACGACCTCTTCCATGCCATGGAAGCGCTCTACCAAAACTGAGCTACGCCCCCGCGGGGTCTGATTGTCGCCCGATCGGCCGGGGACCGGGCGGGCAGGAGGGAATCGTAGGGGGGCGTGCGGGGCGGTCAAGGGGGCGGGGAAGCGCGGATCGGGGTTCAGGGCCGGGCCCGGGCGGCCGATGCTGGGGGTCGGAGGTCCGATCATGGACACGGGAACCCTCACCGCGATGCGTGCGACCCCGGCCGAACGGCTGGACGGGGAGTTGCTGTGGTGGATCAACGGGGAGGGGCGGCTTTTCGTGGGGGGCGAGCGGGTCGGCACGGGCGGGCGGGGGCGGGGGGGGTTCGCGGCCGGGCGGGTGTGCCCGGCGTCGGGGATCGGGGTGATCGAGACGGTGGGGACGCGGGCGGCGGTGTTGGGGCTCCTGCCTCGCGGGGTGGTCGACCTGCTGGGCGAGCGGTTCCCCGGGGTGCGCTGGGCGATCGCGGATGTGCTGCCTACGGCGACCGAGCGAGTTGATCCTCGGCCGCGGTGATGACGGATGCGAGCGTGATGCGGTCGACGCGGCAGCGGTCGGGGTGGTCGTTGGCGGACTGGTCCGGGGGCAGGGTGGGGTCGGCGACGAGGATGGTTTCGCGGGGGGTGCCGTCGGCGTGGGTGCGCACGGGGATGGTGGTCCAGCGGGGGTCGGTGGGGCCGAAGAGGGTGACGAGCGGCGTGCCCATGGCGGCGGCGATGTGGCGCGGGCCGGTGTCGTTGGTGACCATGAGGGCGGCGCGTTGGCAGAGTGACTTGAGGGCGCCCAGGGTGATGTTGAGGTCGGGGAGGGAGAAGACCATCCCCTCACTTGCGTTCGGGGCTACCTGAGAGACGATGGATTCGCAGAGGTCGGACTCGGCGGGGGAGCCGTTGATCAGGATCGGGAGGTGGTGGGTTTCGATGAGGTGTCGGGCGAGGTGGGCGTAGCGGTCGGCGGGCCAGCGTTTGGCGGGGTTGTTGCCGCCGGGGTTGAGCAGGGCGAAGGGCTGGTCGGGCGCGAGGTTCGCGCGGGCGAGGAGTTCGTCGGCGGCGGTGTTGTCGGCGTCGGCGACGGGCAGGTGCATGTGGGCGTCGGGCGGGAGGGCGAGGGGGACGGAGACGCAGTTGGTCGGCGTGTGGATCGACCAGTCGACCGTCGGCTGGTTGAGCAGGTGGGACGCGAGGTTCCAGTAGTAATCGACGGCGGGGGTGAGTTTCCAGGAGCGATCGGCGTTGCGGGGCGGGGTGAGCGGGTCGGTCAGGAGCATGGCGCGGTTGTCGCGGTTGTAGCCGATGCGCCGGGGGATAAAGGCGAGTCGGGCGATCAGGGCGGTGGAGAACGAGTTGGTCAGGAGCAGGGCGGTGTCGTAGTGGCGGGCGCGGACCTTGGCGGCGGCGCGCTTGGGGGCCATCATGCCGTGGGGGACGAAGGTATGGATCTCGTCGAGGTCGGCTGAGCCGGTCAGGAGCTGGTCGATGCCGGGGCGGCCCAGGGCGCCGATGAACGCGCCGGGGAGGGCTTCGCGCACGCGGCGGAGGGTGGGCGTGGCCATGACGGTGTCGCCGACCCAGGAGGGGAGGACGATGAGGAGGCGGAGTGGGGTGGTGGGGGTGGGCATCAGGGGGTCAGGGAGCAGGAGGCACTCGGCATTGGGCATGAGGGGGAAGAGAAGAGACGGAGAGGAAGAGGCCGGCTGGAAGCCGGCCCCACCAAGAAGCCGGCCCTCCCAAGGGTCATTCGGGCCAGAGGGGGGCGCCCTGGGATTGGGTGTGCCAGTGGTTGGTGTGGCGGCGGAGGTCGTTCATGAAGGCCATGGCGGCGAGGCGGTGGGTGGCGATCGTCGCGGTGATCGAGTCGTCGGTGAGGGTGAGGTCGAGGAGTTGGAGGCCGGAGCGTTCGGCGAGGCCTCGGGCGGCGGCGGCGACGGTGGCGCGGGTGCGGGGGTTTCGGAGCGGGTGCTGGTGCTGGTCGGTGCAGCGCAGGGTGACGCGTTCGGCGCGGACGGGGTGTTTGGGGGCGATGGCCGCGAGGATTTTCTCCACCGCCGCGGGGAGGTCTGGGGTTGCGCAGGTGTCTCCGACCTGGATGGTGCGGGCGGGGTCGATGCCGGCGTGGATGGCGGCGTCGAGGTCGCGTTGTTTGTCTCCCACCATCCAGGACTGGCTCAGGTCGAGGTTGAGTTCGCGCGCGGCGGCGAGGACCATGCCGGGGCCGGGCTTGCGCCAGGGGTGGTCGTCGGCGAAGCGTGAGTTGGTGCCGCTGGGATGGTGGGGGGCGGCGTAGCAGGCGTCGATCAGGGTGTGGGCGATGGGGTGGGGGGCCTTGTCGGGCGGGGTGAGCGGGAGTTGGGTGCGGAGGGCGTCGTGGCAGGCGTCGATGTCGGTGAGGTGGCCGTGGGAGCGGGCGATGCCGCCCTGGTTGGTGATGATGACGATGGCGAAGCCGGCCTTGCGGAGGCGTTCGAGGGCGGGTGCGACGCCGGGCATGGCGTGGACATGGGCGGGGTCGAGCAGGTCGCCGGGGGTGGCGTCGCCCCAGGCGTGGTCGGGCAGGTCGGCGTTGCGGCAGAGGGTGTCGTCGCGGTCGAGGAAGACGGCGGGGCGGTGGGGCATGGGGGATTGTTGGGTGGGGTTGGGCGGGAGGTCACGGGTTGGTCTTTGGGGGGCGTTGTGGGGCGTGGAGGGGGAGGGGAGGACACGGGCTGCCCTTCGGGACAACCCGTGGCACCCGGGGAGGGGGAAGACACGGGTTGCCCTTCGGGACAACCCGTGGCACCCGGATCATCGCCCTTCGG
>JAFIFX010000027.1 GCA_020831805.1 Planctomycetota bacterium
CGGGTCCTGGGCCCGGGGGCCATGGTGTAGGCGTTGTTGGGGCGGCGGGAGGGGGGCTGTGTTGGTTGGGCCCTGCGGGCCGACGGGGGGCTGGCAGCCCCCCGCTCCAATGCGTTCGACGGCCGGCTGGAAGCCGGCCCCACCAAGACACCCCGCTCCAGGGTTCTCGCCGTCACCACCGGCGCTTTCGAGGGCCGCATCGGCCTGCCCGGGCAGGTCCCCCGGGGCGAGGGCGGCTTTGGCTACGACCCGCTCTTCCTCGTCGCCCCGGACTTTGCCCGCACCAGCGCGGAGCTGGATAAGACCGAGAAGAACCGTCTCTCCCACCGCGGGGCCGCCGTCCGGGCCATGATCGACCGCCTCCGGGCCCTGGCCGACGCATGAACCGGGAGGACTGTTTTCAGTATTTCTTGAAAACAATCAGCACCCCAGGCTAGACTCACCCGCCATGACCACCCTGACCGCCCCCATCATCCAGCCCGCCCGAGCACCCGGGGCCGACCCGCGCCTGGAGCCCATCCGCGCCAAGGTCCTCGCCGGGAAGCGCCTCAGCCTCGACGACGGGGCCGTGCTCTACGCCACGCACGACATCTGGGGCGTGATCGCGCTCGCCGACACGGTCCGCCGGCGCATGCACGGCGACGCCGCCTACTACAACATCAACAAGCACCTCAACTACTCCAATGTCTGTGCGCTCTCGTGCAAGTTCTGCGAGTTCTACCGCAAGAAGGGCGACGACGGGGCCTACACGCGCGACCTCGACTACATCCGGGCCGAGGCGGTCAAGGCCGTCGACCTGGGCGCGACCGAGATGCACATCGTCGGCGGCCTGCACCCCTACCTGCCGTTCGAGTACTACACCGACATGCTCCGCGCCATCCGCGAAGCCGCGCCGGGCCTGCACATTAAGGCGTTCACGGCCGTGGAACTTGTGCACCTCGCCCGCATCGCCAAGGTCTACAAGCGGGGCGACCCGCAGTCGGGCGTCCGCTGGGTCCTCGAACGCCTCATGGAGGCCGGGCTCGGCTCCCTGCCCGGCGGCGGGGCCGAGGTCTTCGACGACCGCATCCAGAAGGAAGCCTGGAAGACCAAAATCGGCGCCGACGAGTGGCTCGATGTCCACCTCGTCGCCCACGAACTCGGCCTCAACTCCAACTGCACCATGCTCTACGGCCACATCGACGGCCGCCGCGAACGCCTCAATCACCTCGAAATCCTCCGGCGCAGCCAGGACAAGGCCCTGGCCCGGCTCGGCTACACCGGCGACCCCGACGGCTTCATCGCCGCCGGCATCCCCCAGACCGAGGCCATCACCGACCCGGTGATCACGCTGTCGGGCGAGGGAGCGGTGCTGCCGACCCCCCAAGGCCTGGAGCGGGGGGCTTCCAGCCCCCCGATCGGGCGCAGCCCGATGCCGAGTGACGCCAGCACCGCCAAAGACCAAGACGGGGGGCTGGAAGCCCCCCGCTCCAGGACGGAAAAGAAGACCAAGGGCGGCTACTACCAGACCATCATCCCCCTCCCCTTCTTCCCCGACGGCTCCGAACTCGAGCACCTGCCCGGCCCCACCGGCCTGGAAAACCTCCGCACCATCGCCGTCGCCCGCCTCATGCTCGACAACTTCCCGCATGTCAAGGCCTTCTGGATCATGCAGACCCTGCCCATGGCCCAGCTCATGCTCGAGGCCGGCGCCGATGACATCGACGGCACCGTCGTCTGGTACGACATCACCAAAGTCGGCGGCTCCTCCACCCACCAGGAAAAGTCCGTCACCGACCTCAAACGCGCCATCCGCGAGGCGGGCTTCGAACCGGTCGAACGGGACACGCTGTACCGGCGGGTTGTTCGGGAGGGGAAGAACTGGAAGACTACGACAAGCTAAATCACCTCGCCGTGGAGTCTCACAGCGAGTTGGGCCGCACCAAACGGTTCAGCATCAAAAACTATCACCGGAGATTTACCACGCTCTTTGACGCACTCGATTTGATCAGGTTCTCGGATCAGCACCTGCAACAGTGATTTCCATTTTATACTCTTGTTACTTCCTGTATCAGCCAAGAATAGCAGTCTTTCGCTGGTCAGTATTGCCCTTCCGCTCGCCACCTGTTGATAAACCGTTGATTTCTCGCTTAAATCGGAAGCTCTCCCGGTGATCTCATACCATTTGCAGCGGCCATCGAAGTAGGCCAGCTCTCCCACTCCTAATCTCAAGTCTTCGATCGCTACTTCCTGAAGTGGCCCGTTGAGTATCGACCACAGTGCCCTCGCTCGCTTTACTCCATGCGACAAGAATGGATCCAGCCTCGGCTCTACGCCATATGCTTCACAAGCCTTGCGGAAGGCTGTCCACTCCTCAGGCGAGAGCTGGTCGTCACAAATCTTTGAGTCTAGATAGCTGCACAACAGTGCTGAGATTGCTTCTTTATAAACTTTATCTGGATCTTTAATCCGCAGGGACTTTGCCAAGCCAGACAATTCGACCATGTCTTCTTTGGCACGGCGCGTACTTGGATCACGATTTAAAGCATGGTTAAAAAACACTTGACAGGCAACGCGCTGGTAGCATTCTTTGACGACACTGCTTTCTATCCTGAACGCCTGGCAATATCTAGCTACAAAATTTTCTTCGTCATGGCTCAGAGGCCCAGACTCGAGAAAGTGAGAAATAATTTTATCTAGTAGATCAAGCCATTCTTTATGGAAATCCGAAAACAGATCACCGCTGCTGCTTGCTGCAATTTCATCGATGGCATACTTGTCAAACTCACCACAAAGCACCGCATTCTTTGCACATGCATAGCCAAATACAGCACAACTACGGCCGGAAACCCGATCCTTGATTGAGCGTTTCGGAACCTGCTCTCGCTCGAATGGAAGGGTAATCTTTTCCATAACACTCGCATTCTACCGCACCTGCCCCTCCCCCCGCACCACAAACCGCTCGATCGTCACCCCCTCCAGCCCCATCGGCCCGTAGGCGTGGATGCGGCTGGTCGAGATGCCGATCTCGGCTCCCAGCCCCAACTGGAACCCATCATTGAACCGGGTCGAGGCATTGACCAGCACGCACGACGACCGCACGCGTCGGCAGAACGCCTCGGCCGTCGCCGCGTCCTCGGTCACGATCGCCTCGGTGTGGTCCGAGGTGTACGCATGGATGTGCGCGAGCGCGTCCTCGAACCCGTCGACCACCCGCGCGGCCAGCACCAGGTCCAGGAACTCCGCGCCCCAGTCCCCCTCGCCCGCCGGCTCGACATGCGAAGCCCCGGCCGCCGCGGCGAGCACCCGCCCGTCACCTCGGATCGTCACGCCGTCCCGCGCCGCCCGCTCGATCAGCCGCGGCAGGAACGCGTCGGCCACGGCCCGGTGCACCAGCACGCACTCGGTCGCGTTGCAGGTCGCCGGGGCGCCGGCCTTGCCGGTCGCCACGATCTCCAGGGCCTTGTCCAGGTCCGCCGCCTCGTCCACGAACACATGGCACACACCCTTGAAGTGCTGGATGGTGGGGATGCGTGCGTGCTCGTGCACGAAGCGGATCAGCGCTTCCCCGCCGCGCGGGATCACCAAGTCGATCTCGGCGCTGAGCGTCAGCATCCGCCGCAGCTCGTCCCGATCGGACGAGGTGATCGCGGACATCGCGTCCTCCGGCGCGCCCGCCGCGGCCAGCGATTCGCGGATCAGCCCGGCCAGCACCCGGTTCGACCGGTCCGCCTCCCTGCCGCCCTTGAGCAGGCAGGCGTTGCCCGCCTTGAAGCACAGCGCGAACGCATCGACCGTCACGCCCGGCCGGGCCTCATAGATCATCGCGATCACGCCCAGCGGCGAGCGCACCTTCTCCACCCGCAGCCCGCTGGCCACGGTCTCCGACCGGGTCACCCGGCCGACCGGGTCGGGCAGGGCCGCGACCTGACACAGCCCCGCGCGCATCTGCCCCAGGCTGTCCGGCGTCAGCGCGAGCCGGCGGAGCTTGGGCGCGTCCAGCCTGGCCGCCCGGGCCGCGTCCATGTCCTGCGCGTTCGCCGCGAGGATGTCCGCCTCGCGCGTCCGGATCCGCTCGGCCAGGTCCAGCAGCACCGCGTCCCGCGTCGCACCGGACAGATCCCCCACCAACGCCGAGGCCCGGCGCGCCGCCCGGGCGATCTCCTCAATCCGTGCGGTCACGCCCCGCCCCCGATCACCTGCAGGTCGTCACGATGGACGACCTCGTCCGCGTAGGCGTAGCCCAGGATGCCCGCGATGGCGTCGCTCCGCGCCCCCTTGATCCGCTCGATGTCCGCGCTGCCATAGGACGCCAGCCCCCGGGCCACCACCCGCCCGTCCCGGTCGGCGATGTCCACCGGTGCGCCCGGCTCGAACCGGCCCTCCACCCGCACCACGCCCCCGGGCAGGAGGCTGGCCCCCCGCTCGCGCACGGCCCGGGCCGCGCCGTCATCGACCACGATCACGCCGCGGGCCTTGGTCGCGTGCGCGATCCACGACTTGCGGGACCGGCGCCCCGCCCGGTCCCGCGGCTCGAACCGCGTCCCCTCCGCCTCGCCCCGCAGCGCCCGCGCGATCGGGTCGGGCACATCCTCCGTCGGCCCCCGCGTCAGGAACGCCGGGATCCCGTGCTCGGTCGCGATCGCCGCGGCGTCCAGCTTCGTCGCCATCCCCCCCGTCCCCACGCCCGACGAACGGGCCGCGTCGACAAAAAAACGAACATCCTCGATGCTCGACACGGTCGGAATCACCGAGCCGTCGCCCAGGTCCATCAGCCCGGGCGCGACGCTGAGGAGCAGCAGCAGGTCCGCATCGACCGCCCCGGCGACCAGCGCGCTCAGCCGGTCGTTGTCGCCCAGCTTGATCTCATCGAAGGCCACCGAATCGTTCTCGTTGACGATCGGCAGCACCCCGGCGGCCAGCAGCGTCTCCAGCGTGTGCTTGGCGTTGAGAAACCGCTCGCGGTGTCCGAAATCATCGGTCGTCAGGAGCACCTGGGCGGTCGCCACGCCGTGCGTGCCCAGACGATCGGCGTACATCCGCATCAGGGCCGGCTGGCCGATGGCCGCGGCGGCCTGCTTCTGCCGGATCGTCTCCGGCATGCCCGCCAGCCCCAGCGCCCGGAAGCCCGAGGCCACCGCGCCGGACGAGACCAGCACGGCCTGCACCCCAGACCGGAGCAGCCCGGCCAGCTCGTCCCCCAGCCGCCCCACCGCGACCGGGTCCACCACCCCGCCCGGCGCGACGACCGCGCTGCCCACCTTGACCACGACACGACGCACCCCGGATGGACCGTTCTCACGCACGCCCGATTGTTGCACCCGCAGCCCGGGCCAGATTTAGCGCAGGCCGAACCCCGCTCGCGAGCCCTGGGGCCCGTTCCGGCACTGGCAAGAGCCCACGAAAATTGTTCTCGGACCATGCCACGGTGGTCGATCCCGTGTTGGGTGTCACAATGTCAGCGGATGCGTGTCCTCCGTCTGTCCATCGTGCGCCACGCCAAGGCCGAGGCCGATTCGCCCACCGGCGACGACGCCGGGCGGCCCCTGCGTCCCCGTGGCCACCGCCAGGCCGAGTCGCTCGGTGCGTACTTCGCCGCCGATTCCCACGCGCCGGAGATCGTGCTCTCCAGCCCCTACCTCCGCGCCCGCGAGACCGCCGAGCACATCTGGTCCGCGCTGGACCTGCTTCCCCAGTTCGACGACCGCCTCGCCGCGCACCGCGACCTGGGCGACTATCTGGATGTGATCGCCGACCTCGCCGGCGCCAGGAGCGCGGCCATCATCGGCCACAACCCGCTCTGCGCCGGGCTCGTCGCCGTGCTGACCGAAGGACCGACCGCGCTGACCCCGCGTCACGAAACAGCGCGCGTGATCACGCTGGAAATCGATCCCCTCGACCCGATCGGGCGAGCGGTCGCGGTCGCCTCTTTCCGCCCTGAGCACTGAACCGGGCCGTTCTGAACACTCCCCCCCGGGACAGGGCCTCCCAATATAAATGGCGATTCATCGCCGCATCACCGGCGGATCACACGCGGCGGGCATCCTTTACACATCACTCGACCGGGAACGGACGGCCCGCCGTGTGAACCAACCCCCCACCCCCGTCCGTGGGAGATAGCACATATGACACGCAACGCCATCACCGGCATCACCGCATTGACGATCGCCCTCTCAGCCGGGACCGCTTTCGCACAGGCGAGAACCCAACCCGCCGACCGCACGCAGACCCAACGCGCCCAAGCCGAGCGCCAGGAACTGCGGATGCATAAGGCCAGCGATCTGAAAAGCCTCGACCTCAAGAACCGCAACGGCGAGAACCTCGGCCGCTTCGACGACTTCATCGTCGAGCGGGGCACCGGGTCCATCGCCTTCGCCATCGTCCGCACGGGCGGCGTGCTCGGGATGGGCGGGACCCAGGTCGCCATCCCCTACACCCAGCTCGCATGGTCCGACGCCGAGGACACCTTCGTCGCCGACATGACCGAGGAGCAGATGAAGAACCAGGCCGAGTTCCTGCCCGAGAACTGGAACGACCTCCACCACACCACCTGGATGGAGCGCATCCGCGGCTGGGTCGGCCTCGATGACCAGGGCGAGTATGACCGCGAAGCGACCAAGGCCTTCAAGGATGCCGAGAAGAAGGAGATCTCCGGCACCATCGTCGCCGTCGAGCGCGAGGGACGCGTGACCGAATCCGAGCGAATCGTGATCGAAGTCCAGACCCGCGACGGCGAGCGCGAGAAGGTCGTGCTCGGGCCGGCCTGGTATGTGATGAGCCACCACGCCGCACCCATGCGCGGCGAGAACATCACCATCAAGGCATTCAAGCACGACGACAAGCTCGTCGCCATCTCCGCCGGCGACCGCGGCTCGGAGATGACCCTCCGCGACCGCGAGGGCAAGCCCGCGTGGGGCACGGACCGCGATCGCACCGATCAGGATCGCCGCGACCAGGCCGATCCGGACCGCCGTGACCGCACCGATCAGGACCGCCGGGACCGTACCCAGCAGGACCGCCGCGACCGCGCTGATCAGGACCGCCGCCAGCAGACCGAACAGGACCGCCGCGCCGGGACCGATCAGGATCGGAGGACCCACGCCCCGCGTTATGTCCTCCTCTCCGACCTCATCGGCGCCAACGCCGAGGCACGGGGCATCAGCAGCGGCAAGATCGACGACGCCATCGTCGAACGCCGCTCCGGCAAAATCGCCTTCCTGGCCTTCAACCCCAACGAGAACTTCCTGGGCATCGGTGACCGGATCTCCATCGTTCCCTTCACCGTCGCCCGCATCGACCGCGAGCTGACCGTGAACATCGACGCCGATCAGCAGATCCTCTCCAACGCCATGGCGATGCCCGACAATGTCGAGCGCCTGCAGTCAGAGAACACCCTCAACGCCGCCTACAGGCCCTTCGACACCCGCCCCGTCCAGTTCCGCCCGGCCGAGGCTCGGACCGAGGGGGCTCGCACCCAGATCCGGACCGACCGCCCGTAAAGGCGGCTGATCGGACAAGATTTTCCCATCCCCACGCCCGGCCGGGCTGAAGCCCGGCCCGGGCGTTTTCTTTGTGATGCCTATCCCCAGGCCCGACGGAAGCTCCGCCGCCTCCATCACCGCGCACGAGAGCGCCTGCGCCCGGGTCTGGCCCGGATATCCGCCATCCGCGCCTCGGCATCGCCGATGAACACCGCGGTGCCGACATACCCGCCCGTTGCAGACCCACCATCGGACATCAATACCACGAAGCGCTGACCAACGAACTAAATCCTCGAACTCTGGACGAAACCATGCCGCGAAACTCGCGCAAAATATCCCGGCGACACCCGCGCGATCGCGACGGCGTAGTGTGTGCGCCCTCCCGGCGGCAGTAATTCAAGGAGCAGCATCAACGCGTCCAGTCAAGCCCCGTCGGCATCATCACCGGAGCACGCAAAAACATCATTCGGCGCGGCCGCCCGACTCACGACCCGTTCGGCGCCTCGGCATTCTCCGCCTCCGGCCGCTCGGCCGCCTCGCCCTTGCCGAGATTGCGCACCAGGAAGTCCTCGTACTTGCGGTACCGGCCGATGGTCTTCACATCCCCGCCCAGCCCGTGGCCGCCGGTCGGGTCGATGAACAGCTCCACATGAACCTCCTTGCCCGCCTGAAGCAACTCGCGGTAGACCCGCACCGTGTCCTGATAGAGCACATTCGAGTCCTCGACGCCGTGGACGAGCAGCAGCCTGCCCGTCAGGTTCTTGGCCAGCGGCAGCAGCGAGAACTGCTCAAGATCCCGCCGGCCAGGCCGGTTCGCGCCCACCGTGCCCGTCGAGTACCACGAGTTGTAGTTGTGCCACTCCGTCGGCCCCGCGCCCGCGATGCCCACCGCGAACACATCCGGCTCGGTGTACATGACCATCTGCGTCTGGAACCCGCCAAACGACCAGCCGTGCAGCGCCATCCGCTTCTCGTCCACGCCGTGGTTCGCCACGAACCAGCGGGCCCCGTCGACCAGGTCCTCGGTCTGCGGCTTGCCGACCTGCTCGAAGTTCGCCTTCTCGAACACCGCGCCGAAGCCCGACGCCCCCCGCGGATCGATCGTCGCCGTCACATACCCGTGGACATCGGCCATGTACCGGGCGAAGAAATACCCCGGCGCCGAGAACGACCCGCGCGTGATCATGTTGTTGTTCGCGCTCAGCGGTCCGCCGTAGACATAGATCAGCAGCGGCCGCCTGTCCTCCGGCGTCCAGTCCGCCGGCTTGAACATGTGCCCGTGGATCGTCTGCCCGTGCCGGTTCTGGTAGGTGAAGTACTCCGGCGCGGCCCGGGTCAGCTTGTGCGCCTCCTCGGGGTGCGAGTCGGTCAGCTTCGCGTACGCCTCGTCGCCCTCCGAGCCGGGCCGGATCAGCACCAGCTCCCGCGGCGAGCCGTAGTCCGCGTGCAGGGCCATGATCATCGAACCGTCCTCACGCACCGCGACGCCGTTGTAGACCCCTTCGACCTCCGTCAGGCGGCGGCGATCGAAGGTCTCCAGATCGATCATCACCACATGCTCCTGCGCGGGGTCCCCCTCCGTGGTTGTCGCGAACAACGCCGAGTGATCCCGCGTCATGTGGAACGGGTACACCTCGAACGCGCCGGAGGTCACCTGCGTCAACGCCTCGTACCGCGGGTCCAGCCGGTGCAACTGACGGAAACCGGAGATCTCGGTGATGAACACCATCCGCCGGCTGTCCGCCAGGTACATCGGGCGCACCATCCGCGGCGTGTTCGGCCCGCCGTGATGCAGGAAGCGGTACACCACCCGGGCGTTCTCGATCTTGAAATCCAGCTCCTCCGCGTTCTCTTCCGTCTCCTGCTCGTCCCCCCCGCGGTCGTTGTCCGGATCGCCGTCGTCGCCCTCCCCCTCGGCGTCGCGGGCCCGACGCGGCCCATCCCCCGCCTCCGCGGGCGGGTCCTTCTTGTCCGTGACGAACCCGGCCTCGAGGATGGTCATCTGCTCGGTCGCCTGGTCGAACGCCGTGAAGGCGATCCGGGTCGAATCCGGCGACCACTCCGGCACCTGCATCACATCGCGCGGCCCGCTGACCCGCCGGGTGAACACACGCTCGAGCTTGCCGTCCTCGCGGTCATGCCCGCGCAGGTCGTAGAGGTACACACTCGTGTACGACTCCGGCCAGGGGTCGTCGGGCATGTGCCGCGCCACCTCGCGCGCCCGCGCGAACCGGTCGCGGTAACTCACGATCGTCACCCGGCTCGCCCGCGCCCCGGTGGTCTCCCCGCGCGTCGCCAGGAACACCAGCCGGTTCATGTCCGGGCTGATGCGATACCCCACCATCCGCTCGCGGTCCTTCAGCTCCGGATCGAGCTGCACGATCCGATGATCCCCGAACGAAACCTTGAGCAGCGCGCCGCCCCGCAGATAGGTGTAGCCGGACCCGTCCGGCAGGTACTGCACATCCGACACGCCTTCGCGCGTCCGCGTCAGCCGCGTCAGTTCGCCGCGGTAGGGCGTCACGGGCTCGCGCTTCGGCGCGGCATGCCGAGCAGCCGTCTGCGAACCCTGCTCCCCTTCCGCCGCCTCTTCCCCGTCGCCGGGGCCGTTGTCCCCGTCCGAGCCGTTTTCTTCGCTCGCGCCTTTTTCTTCATCCGACCCCCCGGCCCCGGCGTCATCTTCCGACGCGGCCGCGTCCTCGGAAGCCTCGCCCTCGGCCTCTTCCGAAGGCTCTTCGACGGGCTCAGCCGGGACCTCGGGCTGTTCCATGTCCTCGTCCCACTTGTCCAGGTCGAGTTTCAACCGGAACAGATCCCCGCCCGAGACGATCAGCATCTCGTGCGCCGTCGGCGACCACTCGAACGACGAGATCCCGCCGTAGCGCGGCGCGCGGGTCCGCACCGGCCGCCCGTCACGGTCCTCGTTGATCTCCGCGTCGTTGTCCAGCACCACATCGCCGAGCGTCAGCCGCTCGCCGATCACCCCCACCACGCCCCGCGGCCCCTTCCGCGTGTCTTCACGGGCCTCGCGCGACATCGACAGCGACATCGACTGCTCCGGCTCGGTCAGCTTCAGATCACCGGCCAGCGTGCCCCCATCCAGCCTCAGATCGACGCGTCCCTTGATGCCCAGCGCCCCCTCGTCGATCCGCGCGCCCACCGTCCCCGCGGCCTCATCGACCCGCACCGACCGCAGCCCCAGGCGCACAAACCCCACCCGCAGCGAACCAACGAACGACCCGTTCGCCCGCTCGGTGATCTCCAGCACGGCCTCCCCGGCGTTCAGACCGGACCCCTCACCCGTGGCGGCCCCCTTCCACCGCCCGACGAGCTGCCCCTCAATCCACCCCATCCGCTCGGCCTGCTCCCGCGCCAGCAGGCTCAGCGAGACCCCTGCCTTCTTCGCCTTCTCCGCGCGATCATCGCGCACCTCGCGCGCGCCCGCCTGGAACCCCGCCATCCGCCCGACCCCGGTGATCCGCCGCGTCTCGCCCGTCTTCGAGTCGAAGATGTACAAGTCGTTCCCGTGCCGCCGCTCCGCGTGCGGCCGGTACAGGAACGCCGCGAACCGCCCCTCGTGGCAGAACGCCGCCGACCGCGCGCTCGGGCCGAAAAAGCTCCGCTCCGGAAAAATCCGGTCCAGCGTCAGTTCCTCCCGCTGGTCTGCCTGCTTCTCCCCGTCACCGGCCGCGGCGGTGCCCGACCCGTCATCCCGGGCAACGGCCCAACCCGACCGCGCCGAGGCGTCCTGCCCCACCAGCAGCCCCAGACCCAGCAACACCACACCCAGCAGGCCAACCCGGCCCACGACAGCCACACGACGGTCCATCAATGCCATCTCCTTCCGATCACCCACGGGCGGAACACCCGGCAAACACAAACCGGAAGGCCCATCCTAACGGATCTGCCCCCCCGCCACACAAACAAAATCCCCCCGCCCCCCATCACACGGCCAAAGCGGAAAAACCACCCATCCCTCGGCCGACTGCCCAGCCCACAATCTGTGCAAGACCCGGCCCAAGCCGCACCCGCTGACCCCAGGCGACCCCGCCCCAAGGGTGCCGTGCTCTTGTCGTCCCCGACAAGAGCACGCGAGTATCCCGGGGCCAGACCCAGTCTTCGTGGTGCCCATCAAGACATGCCCTTCGAGAACGAATGGCACGGCTCCCCAACGCATCGCGAGCGCCTCGGATTGTCACTTGTTGCCGATCGAATCCCGCCATCGCAGCAGACCGGCGAGATGAGCAGAATCACGCTTCGCCGATCTGCTTCCCGAGGCGACGGCAACCTCACACAACCGGAAAACCCGCCGCAAATCATCGTCCCTGCTACTCGCCAGCAAAAGTTCGCCGAGCAATCCAAACGCGTGCTCGCACCGGTCGGGAGACAAGCCTTGCACCAGCGCGTCAAGCTCATCGGTCCCGATCGGCGGTGCGTGCGGCTCGAGCAGGGCCGAAAGCGAAACCCGGCTGTTGAGATCGTGGCTCAAGAACTCGATCGTGCGCGCATGGTCGATCCAATGAACCAGCCGGGTTTCCCAGTACCGATCGAACCGATCCGCGAGCAACTTGGCGCTCGCCTCGATTGACCACCAATCGGTCAGCTCGACCTCGATCGGGATCGCGTCGACTCTCAAATCGTCCACGAAGAGGCTGTGCGGGGGTCCCGAGTAAGCGCCCCCCTTGATCGGCGCGCCTCGCTTGTGGATCTCCCGCAACGCGTTCGACTCGACGCGGACCCCGAGCCAGCGGCTCGTGCACTCGGCCGTCGAGTAGTGGCTCCCCCTGGGCGAAAGGGTCAGCGAGACATCCCGATTCCGCCAGGACAACCGGGTCCGGCTGATGTGAAAGAAGTGTCCGTGCTCGTTCAACCGCTCGCCGAGCATGGACACAAGCAGTTCAACGCGTTCCTTCGGCGTGTACATGCCCGATCAGCCCAGTCAAACCCGCAACCTTCAACCGCGACCACGTCCGCACAAACCCATCCATCGAGGCATGGACGCCCTCCGCGTTGAGGGATACCACCCGAACCTCACACCCGCCCCCGAATGGAGCGCAGGGGACTCGAACCCCTAACTTCCAGCTTGCAAAGCTGGCACTCTACCAGTTGAGTTAGCGCCCCGACGCGACGCACGCACGCGTCCGCCGCGGCCAGTACTATACACCCCGGCCCCGCCCGAACCCCTCCCCGCCGACCTCCGAGGAACGCCCATGACCATCCCCGCCCGCTCCGCCGCCCTCGCCTGCTCGGTCCTCTTCGCCGCCCACGCGGCAGCTCAGACCGCCGACCCGGAAACCCCGCCCCCCGAACTCGACCGCGTCCGCAACCCCCCCACCCTGACCCTCGCCCTCGGCGGCACCCACAGCACGCGGGCCGATCTCAAGACGGGCGACGGCGACCTGCGCATCTACCGTGCACGGGCCGGCTTCAAGGCCGGCTTCCAACTCGCCGAACGCACCACCCTGACCCTCGGCGTCGGCGCCGAACGCTCCTGGTACGACTTCCGCAACGCCGACGGCCTCGACCCAGGCGGCGACCCCTTCTCCCGCGTCACCGACACCGAGTTGCTCGTCCGGCTCAGCGCCCCGCTGAACGACCGCACCAACTGGTTCGCCCTCGGCGCCATCGGCATCGCCGCCGAGGACGGCGCCAGCATCTCCGACTCGCTCGTCTACACCGCCGGCGCCGGCTTCGTCACCCAGGCCAGCGAGTCCTTCTCCTGGGGCATCGGCGTCATCGTCCGCACCCAGCTCGAAGACAGCGCCCTCGTGCTGCCCATCCCCCAGATCCGCTGGGCCATCAACGACCGCTGGACCCTCGAATCCATCCGCGCCGGCGGCCGCCTCGGCTACGCCCACTCCGACAGCCTCACCTACGGCGTCCAGGCGGAGTATCTCAGCCGCTCCTTCCGGCTCAAGGACGACGGGCCGATCCCCGACGGCATGGCCACCGACCGGCGCGTCCCCGTTTCTTTCTTCGCCCAGTACCGGGCCGCCGACAACATCAGCATCGGCGCCAACCTCGGCGCGGGCCTGGCGAGCAACATCAAGATCCTGGACAGCGACGGCCACCGCGTCTCGTCCAGCGACCTGGACGCGTCGCTCTTCTTCGCCCTCAACGCCCGCATCACCTTCTGATACGAGTCCCGCCCGAAACTCGCGCGTGGGCCGCGGCTGAGAGACGAGCGCAAAGCGCCGACCCCGAAACAAGCCCAGAGCGTCAGCGACGGGCACGCGCGCACCGAACGCAGACCACGCGTTTCTCGGGCCTCTTGAACCAATACCCTTGAACCTCGGGGCGCCCGCCATGATCCACCGCGCGGAACGCACAGCGATTCAACGCAGAGCACGCGAAGGTCACGCAGCGTTCGCAGAGGTCAAAGCCGGACTTCTGAACGCAAAGACCGCGAAGGACGCGAAGACATGAAACACAGGTTGTGGTGATCGATGATAATCAGATTTCGATACGCGATTGAATCATGATCGAATACAGGACACGGGGCAGCGTTTCAACTCTCCGAGACCCTTCGCGAACTGTGCGTTGAAAACCTCTCCGCGCCCTCTGCGTGGCTTCGCTCCGCGGCCTCTGCGTTGAACCGGACCGATACACAGGAACACGCCGCGATCATGTCTCGCCGGAGCCGTGCGGTCGGTCTGGCAAGATCGCGATCGCTTCCGCAGTAATCGGCGTTCGCTCCGGAGACGAAGAGCACAGCACCGGTCACGCCCGAGTTTCAAGAGCGATCCGTGTGATCCGGCCTCAACGCCCGGCGGGTGCCCGCGACGGGGCCGACACCGACGACAACGCCCCCGACCGCGCCCCCGGGGCCGGCGCATCCCGCGTGTACGCACGGAGCACCACCGGCGGATCGATCGGACGATCGCCGTCCTCCACCGGCGTCGCGGCGATCGCCCGGATCGCCTCGGCCCCGGAAACAGCCTCCGCGAACGCGGTGTACTTGCCGTCCAGGAAGCTCGTCCCCTCCCGCGACAGGCAGATGAACACCTGCGACCCGTTCGAGTTCGGGTCCGTTCCGCGCGCCATCGACAGCACGCCGAAATCATGCGCAAGCCCCGAAGGCTCCAGATCGATGCAGAACCCCGGCCCCCCGGCCCCGCCGCCCGTCGGATCGCCGAACTGCACCACGAACGGCCGCCCGTCCGGCAACGCCGCCAGCACCCGGTGCACGATCACATCGGTGTAAAAACCGCCCTCGACCAGGTGCAGCATGCTGAACACGGTGTTCGGCGCATGATCCGGGCGCATGCGGAACACGATGTCGCCCTCGGTCGTCTCGAACACCACTTCCTTGTCGACATACAGCCGCAGCCCGGAAAAGACCACATCGCGTGCGGATGAACTGGCCTGCCCGCGCTGCGCCAGCACCGGCCGCCGCTCCGACTCGAACACCGGCTGCGCCCGCGGATCGTCCGACGGCCGCATCGTCGTCGGGTCCACGAGCGCCGCCCGGTCCGGCGTCAGCAGCGGCTGGACCACCACCGGCGCGCCCAGGGCCTCACCGTCCGCGTACAACTGCGCCAGGTGCGCCCGCGTCAGCCCGCCCTCCCACAGCACGGGCAGCAAGCCGGCCAGATCCGCCCGCCCCTCCGCCGCCGCGCTCTCGGCCACCACCCGGCCGGTCCCGATCTCGTGCAGCCGGATCGTCAGCTCCCCGACGAAACCCTCCGGCGCATGAACCACCACCGGCACCCGCCGGTCCACCCCGTAATACAACCGCTCCGGAACGACCTGGGCTTCCGCCCGCTCGGCCTGCACCCCGACACCCACCACCATCCCGGCCAGCACACGCGTGATCACGCTTCTCATGCGCACAGCCTACGCCGCAACCCCGCACGCCACAACGCACCGGTCCAGCACAACCGCATTCAATCGAGACCCGCCCCGCGGGATACGGCGTCAGTTCCCGCCGCCGGAGCCGTCGGTCGAGGACGAGCCGCCCGACGGGCCGTCAAGCCGGAACCACGCATCGGCCACCGCCTGTGAAGACGAGCCACCCGCACGGCCCATGATGCCCGCGACCTCATCCCCCGCGTCCTCGAACCAGGTCACCGCCAGGCCCGCCTTGAGCAGGTTGAACCCGCCGCGGTGGTTCAGATCCTGGAAGGACCGCAGCATGTCCGTCACCAGCGCGGCCTCCGAGTCGATCCGGTACAGCCGGCGGCTGCCGTCCGGCCCGATCCCGCGATACTGGTAGTTGGAGACAATCTCGCCCTGATCCTGGTTCCACAGCGACGCATACCGCTCAAACGGGTGGGAGCCGGGGTGCGATGGGCAGTAAAACACCGCAGGAGCAGCCAGGAACCCGCGAGCGTACAGCAGGCCGAGCCCGTCCCACTGGCCCCAGGAACGGTCCGGGAACAGGGCTGCATCGGTCCGGACTGTGTCCATCAACTCGGGCATCCAGCCCCCGTCCCCCGGCCCGGCGCCACGAGGCCCGCCCCCGCGCGGCCCGCCGGCCCAGGAAGGCAGATACACGCTCGACGGCAGCAGGTCGTTGGACTGCTGGGCATACATGTGCAGCCCCAGCCCGATCTGACGCATGTTCGACGCGCATTTCACCCGACGCGCGGATTCTCGGACCATGTTGAACGAGGGGAGCAGGATGGCGATCAGAACGATGATCACCGCCAGCGATACGAGCACATCCACGAGCGTAAACCCACGCTCGCCGCGCCCGCCCCACGATGGCCGCTTGCTCAGACCCATAGTCTTTCTTCCGGCGTTCCACGCCGGCTCCACGAGCGACCTTTCCGGCCGCACCCACGATCACCCCCAAGATATCGGAAACAACCGCCACATGCAACAACCCCTTCCATGCCCCATGGGGGGAGTCGGCCCCAATTTTGGCGAAAATACCAATCAAAATCCGATCAAAAAATCCAGAGTCGAACTTGCATCCTTCCAGAAACCCTGGCATCCTCTTGGCTTGTGATGCGTATTGGTTCCAGGCGGCGGCTGTGTACGCCCCACCGCCCCGGGCCTTCTCGTGGACCCGGAGATCATGACGGATCCAACCCCGACCAGCCCCGGCGAGCCCCAAGGCGACCACCGCCCCACAGCTCCCCCGGAGTCCCAACCCGACCCCAAGAGCCTGCCTTCGCAGGAAGGTATCGATTACGACCTCATGCAACGCATCGCGTCCAACCAGGAAGCCGCCGTCGCCGAGCTGTACGACCGCTTCGGCCCGCTGGTCTACCGCATGGCCCTCCAGGCCATGCCGACCCGCGCCGAGGCCGAGGACGCGGTGCAGGAGGTCTTCGTCCGCCTGTGGCGCACCGCCGACCGCTACGACCCGCGCAAGGCCGCCCTGGTCACCTGGGTCATGCTCCTCACGCGACGCCACCTCGTCGACAAGCTCCGGCGCAAGCGCTCCCGCATCAAGCCCGCGGGCCTCGACGACGCCCAGCTCGCCGCCGCAGGCGCCGCCGACACCCACGCCATCTCCGACCGCGCCGAACGCGACGAGCATTTCGCCGCGCTGATGATCAAGGTCGGCACCCTGCCCGAACTCCAGAAAACCGTCGTCGTCCGCGCCTATCTCGGCGGACAGACACTCCGACAGATCAGTGAAGAAATGGATATCCCACTCGGGACCATCAAATCCGCGCTCAGCCGCGCACTCGTGCGGCTCCGCGAACGCACGGGGGAAGAGGCTTCGTTATGACCACGCAGGAACTCATCGAGCAAACCGTTCTGTACTCGCTCGGACTCCTGGATGAACAGGACCACGACGCCTACGAGGCCGCCCTCGCCGCGGCGACGCCGCAGGTCCGCGCCAGTGTCAAGTCCGAGGCCGCACGCATGGCCGACCTCGGCGATCTGCTCCCCGACGAGCAGCCCTCCGACGAGCTCCGCGAGCTCGTCATCGCCGCCGTCCGCGCCGGCATGCGCGAGCAGGAGGTCGAGCAGCGCATCCGCGCCGACGCCCAGAAGGACACCCGGGACGACGCCCCGCAGCGCCATGTCGCCGGCCGCATCACGCCGCAGACCCAGCGCCGCCACGCCCAGCCCCCGCTGGCCCGCGCCACCCGTGTCCACTGGCTGTGGCGCGCCGCCGCCATCGGCCTCGCCGGCGCCACCGTCGCCCTGACCGTCATCTCCGCCGATGTCCGCGACCTGCGCAACACCGCCGCCGAGGGGGTCCGCCTCGCCCAGTTCTACGATGTCGCCGGCGCCGAGTTTGTCAACGCCGCCCTCTTCGACACCAACACCCGCCGCGTCTCCCTCGTCTCCCCCGCCGACTCCAACCCCACCACCGCGGTCGCCTCCGTCTGGCACAACCCCGACTGGTCCTCGGCACGCCTCTTCGTCAAAAACCTCCGCCCGCAGGAGAACGACAAGCCCTACCGCCTCGTCGTCCTCGACGACCAGGGCAACATCGTCCGCGAGGTCGCCGAGTTCCGCCCCAACGGCGAGATCCAGGACTTCGAAATCAACATCAACCTCTCCACCGAGTCCCGCCTCGCCATCTACGATGATGTCCGCGAGGCCGTCCGCAAGCAGCCCGTCCTCTTCAGCGTCGGCTCGGGGCTCTGAGCACGGACCGAAGTTTCTGAACCAGGCGTCCACGAACAGAATAGCCCGGGGATCAGACCCCGGGCCTTTTTTATGTGCCTGCCAGGACCGATCGGGACGATGGGCCCTCACTGAATCTCGGGCGTCACGACGGCCGCAAGCCGCAACGAGCCGACCCCGAAACAAGCCCAGAGCGTCAGCGACGGGCACTCGCGCACCGAACGCCGACCGCGCGTTTCTCCGGCCGCTTGAACCAACGCCCGTGCGCATCCGGGCGCGCGCCGCGATCCACCGCGCGAAACGCACAGCGATTCAACGCAGAGGACGCGGAGGTCACGCAGAGTTCGCAGTGGTCAAAGCCGTACTTCTGAACGCGAAGACCGCGAAGGGCGCGAAGATTTGAAACGAAGGTTGTGGTGATCGATAAGGACCAGATTTCGACACACCGATTGAATCATGGTCGAATACAGGACACGGGGCAGCGTTTCAAAGTTTCGAGATCTTCGCGAACTTTGCGTTAAAACCTCTCCGCGTCCTCTGCGTGGCTTCGCTCTGCGGTCTCTGCGTTGAACCGGACCGACACACAGGAACGCGCCGCCCCCACATCGCACCAAACGCCACGCCCTCGACCTGGCAAGAGCACGATCGCGTCCGCGGCAAGGGGCGTACGCTCCGGAGACGAAGAACATGAAGACCGGTCACGCCCGGGAATGGCGAAAAAACCGCATCAGCCCCGCGCCGGCAGCTCCCACTGCGAATCGTCCATCAGCGGATCGATCCGCGTGTCCCGGTCGAACCGGGCCTTCGCCGCCGACAGGCGACGCCACAGGAACCCGCCGAACGCCAGCGTGAACAGCATCGATCCGCCGAAGATCATCCCGGCCGTCTCGATCCGCTTGTTGTCCAGCGGCTCGCTCGACGCGGCCGACTCGGCCGTGATCACCGTCGTCGCCCCGTCCGCACGCCGGGCCCGCGCCTGGTTCGACACGCTCGCCAGCGCCACCGCGTAGGTGTCCAGGATCCGGCGCGAACGGTCCGCGCCCTCCCCCCGCCACTCCAGGCGGATCTCCCGCGGCGTGGGCGTCTCGATCGCCAGACGCTCGCGCGCCTCCCGCCCCAGCTCGCCCGCCGTCCCCAGCGAGGTGATCCCGCGCCGGCGCATCCGCTCGGCCGCCTGCTCGAGGAACCGCGGGTCTGTCGCCAGCCCCACCATGTACGCCTGCCACGCCTGCGCATCCGCTTCCGAGAGCACCTGACGCGGCCCACCCTCCCCGGCGATCACCACGCTCGCCGCGTACTCGCCCGGGGCGACCCGCCCCGCGACGAACCACGACACCGCGGCGACCATGCCCAGCACCGCCATCATCCCGATCACGCCGAACACCACACCGCCGCGCACCTCGCGCCGGGCGTTGCGCTGACGCATCTCCACGATCGCGTGGTACGCCTCGGCCAGCTCCGCCCGCTTGTGCAGCACCTTCTCGCACTGCTCCAGCCGGTCGCGCAACGCCTCGGTGGCGCGGCGGATCTTCGAAGACTGGTCCCGCAGGATCCGACGCTGACGCGTGAGCCGCCGACGCCGGCTGAGCTGGAACTGATCCACATTCGGGCGGGGCTTGGCGTTGGCCACCTCCAGCTCGATCTCCAGCTCCTGCACCTTCGACTTCAGGTCGCGGTTCTCCCCCTCGGCCTCCAGCGCGAGCTGCTCGGCCTTGGTCAGCTCGGCCGCCTTCGCCTCCACCGCCTCGCGCAGCGATCCCAGCTCCGCCTCGGTCTCGTCCCGCAGCGTCCCGAGCGCTTCCCGCGCCGTCGCCGCGTCCTTCTCGGCCTCCGCGACGCGGTCCACCGCCGCCGTCAGCGCATCCCGCAGCCGCTGGGCCTCTTCCGTGTCCTCGCCCGCGGCCTCGAGCCTCGTGCGCAGCTCGTCGCGCTCGCGCACCGCGCCGATCAGCTCCTCCTCCGCGCCGGCCAGCCTGGTCTCCAACTCCGCCGCACGCGCCTCGGCCTTGGCCGCACGCGCCGCGATCTCGGCGTCGCCCTCCGACGCCCGGGCCTCGGCCTCCTTCGCACGCGCCTCCGCGGCCTCCGCCTGCCGACGCGCCGCCGTGATCTCCTCGTCCGCCGTCTCGGCCAGCTCGGTCAACTGCCTGCGCAGCGCGTCGATCTCGCCCTTCGCGGCGACCAGGGCCTCCGGATCCGCCGCGTCGGCCAGGCCGGCCTCCGCACGCTCCGCACGCTCGCGCAGCGATGCCAGCTCGCCCTCCATCGCCGACAGACGCTCCCGCTCGCCCGCCAGCTCGGCGGAAAGCGCCTCGGCACGCTCGCGCTCGGCCGCGGCCCCCTCGCCCGCCTCGGCACGCACCCGATCAAGCTCGGCACGCACCTCGGCCAGCAGCCCCTCAAGCTCGGTCACCCGCTGCACCGAGCCCGACGCGTTCCGCGCCTCCTCCTCGGCGACCTCGATCTGCGCCCGCAAACCCTCGGAGACCTTCCGCTCCCGCGTCAGCTTCTCCTCGATCTGCTGCAGCGCGCTCTCCAGCGTCTCGCGCGTCTGGTTCAGCTCCGCCTCGAGCGCGCCGGCCCGCCCGGCCATCTCCTCGAGCGCCTTCGAACGCTCGCCCAGCTCCAGCTCCCGCCCCTTCAGCTTGCCATCGAGCACCCGCAGCGACTTCTCGGCCGCCGCAAGCTTCTCCTGGGCCGCGTTCTCCCGCGCCAGCTTTTCTTCCAGCTCTGACTCGCGCGCCGCCAGCGTCGACTCACGCTCCGTCAGCTCGGTCTGCAGCGACCCGAGCGTGCCCGACCGCTCCTGCAGCTCACGCGCCGTCAGCTCGAGCTTCTGACGCTCGGAACGCACCGCCGTCAGTTCGTTCTCCAGCTCCTCGGCCCGCGACTCGACCTGCGCCTCCTTGCGCTCGAGCATCTCGGCCTGCTGGGCGATCTTCGACTCACGCTGCTCGATCCGCGCCGCCCGCTGCGCCACATCCGACTCGCGCTGCTCGATCTCCTGGCGCATCTCCGCCAGCTCGACCTCCCGCGCCGTCAGCTCCCCCTCACGCGACTCCAGCTCCTCCGCACGGTCCTCCGACTGCGACTCGCGCATCCGAAGGTTCTCGGTCGCCTCGGCCAGCTCCCGACGCTTCTCCGCCAGCTCCGCCATCGCCTGGCGGTGCTCGGCGTGCGCCTTGCGCAACGCCGTGAGCTGCTGCTCCACCCCCGCGATCACGCCCAGGACCTCGTCCTCGGCCTTGGGCAGCTTCATCTCGGCGCCGGTGTCCGCGGGAAGGTCCTTCTTCCCGTCCGCCGCCTTGTTCGAGTTGCGGGTTCTCGCGTCCATACGGCAGCCTCCCGGCAAAATCCGACCCGGCACACGCCGGGCCCGACGCACACCTCAACACACCAACTTCGGATTCCATCCGGCCGCGGGAACCCCGCCCGCCCCTCCTGCCCCACCCTTCTGACCGGAACCTCCCGGTTACAACGCCTGTGCGGATCACGCAGGCCCGCACCAGGTCCGATCACCTCGGCCCCAAAATCAACCCCAGGCTTTTTACCCACGCTTTCATCGCGCCTCCTGCCACGACTTCTGACTTTCCCCAGCCTCAACGGCCGGCTCGCCGATACAATCTTCAAAAACCCGGAATGCCCCGACCACCCCAGTGGTTGAGCAACCGACCACTGAGGGGCCGAACGGCCCATCAACCAAACCACCAGGCCCCAGGGCCTCATCAGCAGGGAGTGAACACCATGGCATGCGGAACCGGAATCTGTGCGGGCAAAGTCATCGCGATCGTCGTCGGCCTCGGAGCCGCCGGCTTCCTTGGCTTCAACTGGGTCACCACCGGCTGCCCCACCGGCGTCTGCCCGACCGAGCGCGCCGCCCAGGCCGCTATCACCCCCGCCTCGCTGAACACCGAGAAGGCCGAAGGCTGCTGCGAGCTGATGGCCGAGGCCGCCTGCGAGGCCGAGAAGGTCTGCTGCTCCGAGAAGGCCTGCGACACCGAAAAGGTGTGCTGCTCCGAGAAGGCGTGCGACGCTGAGAAGGCCTGCGGCGAGGCCAAGGCCTGCGCCGGTCAGTCCGCCTGCGGCTCCGACGAGGCCCAGATCACCAATGTCGCCATGACCACCGAAGCCGCCACCTGCTGCTTCGAGAAGGGCGCCAAGGAGCCCTGCGACGAGACCAAGCCCTGCTGCAAGGAAAACTTCGGCCTCGCCGACAAGTCCGCCCAGCCGTAAGCCCGTGCCCGACATCACGCTCGACGCCGGCCCCCTGCGCGCGGTCATCGACCCCGCGCTCGGCTGCACCATCACCGAGTTCTCCATCGCGGGTCCCTGCGAAGACCGCTACCCGCTGCTCCGACGCGCCCCCCACGGACCGCACACCACGGCCCAGGGCGCGTCTTTTCTCATGGCCCCCTGGACCAACCGCATCCGCGACGCCCGCTTCGACTTCCAGGGCGAGCCCCACAAACTCCGCCCCAACTTCCCCGACGCCACCGCCATCCACGGCGTCGTCCGCGACGCCCCCTGGCGCATCACCGACCGCACCCCTGTCTCCGCCCGCTTCGCCTACGACAGCCGTGCCCACGAACGGGCCAACTTCCCCTTCGCCTTCGGCGCCGTCTTCCGCGCCGAACTGGCGCCCGAAGACCTCACCCTCGACCTGTCCGTCACCAACCTCGACGACCGCCCCATGCCCGCCGGCCTGGGCCACCACTTCTACCTCCCCCGCACCCTGCTCTCCCCCGACGACCGGCTCGAACTGACCGCCCCTGTCACCGGCCGCTACCCCACCTCCAACTGCCTGCCCACCGGCGACCCGGTGGACGACGAAACCTGCGAACGCTTCCGCAACGGCGGACCCATCGGCAACCCCGGCCTGGACGATGTCTTTGCCGGCTTTTCCGGCCGGGCCGTGCTGACCTGGCCCGCATCCGGCATCCGCCTGACCATGGACTGCGCCGACGCGTTCACCCACCTGGTGGTCTTCACCCCCCGTTTGCGGGCGGATGATCCCGCATCCCCCCCGCTGCCCTGGGTCTGCGTCGAACCCTGCACGATGGCCAACGACGGCTTCAACCTGATGGCCAACGCAAATACGGACACGGGCGTCCGTGTGCTCGAACCCGCCCAGACGCTCGCCGCCCGCGTACGACTCCACATCGAACGGGTCTGAGCCGGTTCCCGCGAACAGCCCCGACGGCCACTCGTACTCCTTGGTATCACCGCCAAGCAGAGGAGTCCCCGCATGCATATTCAGTTCAACTACGGCAACCTCGATTCCTCGGACGCGCTGGAAACCCACATCCGCTCCGAGATCGATTCCACCATCGGACGCTTCGCCGACCGCATCAGCCGCATCGAGGTCCACATCTCGGACATCAACGGCCACCGAAAGAGCGGCCCCGCCGACAAGCGGTGCATGCTCGAGGCACGCCCCAACGGCATGGACCCGATCGTCGTGGAAAGCACCACGGACGATTACAACTCGGCCGTCAGCGACGCCGCCGGCAAGCTGCGCCGGGCGCTGACCACCCGGCTCGAAAAGGCCGAGGTCCGCTGACCTGACCGGCCCGGCCGAACCGCTAAACTCATCGCTCCGAGACCGACCCGCGGCCCACCCTCTCTCGGGCCGACCACCGCTCCGGAGCGACGATCATGGCGACCTGGCTGCTCAAGACCGAACCCGACGACTACGCCTTCGACGATCTTGTCCGCGACGGCAAGGCCGTCTGGGACGGCGTCAACAACCCCGCCGCGAACATCCACCTGCGCGCCATCAAGCCCGGCGACTCGGCGTTCATCTACCACACCGGCACGGAGCGCCGCATCGCGGGCCTGGCCAGGGTCGTCTCCGCGGCGTACGAGGACCCCAAGCACCCCGGTCTGAACGGCAAGGGCGACATCGCGCGCCCAGTGGTGGATGTCGAGCCGGTCAAGGCCGCCAAGAAATCGCTGACCCTGGCCGACATCAAGGCCGACGCCCGCTTCGAGGTCGAGAGCTTCGAACTCGTCCGGCTGCCCCGCCTGAGCGTGATGCCGGTGCCCGGTCCGGTCGCGAAACTGATCCGCTCGGCCGCGGGGCTCTGAGCCCGGATCTGTTCAGAAATTCGTCGAAACCAAATCCCAAGGATCTCCCGCCGGCGCCCGGACCGGCCACGCCCCCCCCTCCCCCTTGCAGGAGATCCGCCATGGTCGTCCAGCCGGTCGTCATCCCGACCTTCATCGTGTTCTGAATCAGCCCTGATCATCCGCCGTCTCCGCTTCGCCCGAGACGCGAGCAGCGGCGTTGGATCGCCTCGAACTGCTCGTCCCGCGCCTGCTCGAAGGCGGGCAGTGGGATGTCGTCGTTGAAACAATGGACGATGTGGTCGAACTTGCCCGTGTGGTAGAGATCGGCGACGACGGCGGGGTCCATCGGGGATTCTTGGAGGGCTGCGGGTCGGGTGATTCCGGACCCCGTTGTGGCCGATGGAGGGGTGGGAGGTGCTCCATGCGCGGGATCGGGACGGTGCTGCTGGTGATCGGGATCGTGGGGTTGGTGCTGGGGACCGGGCCGCTGGTGCTGGTGGGGATCCTGAACCCCAAGAGCACGGCGGTCGGGCCGGGGTTGTTGATGGTGGTGACCTTCCCGCCTTCGGCGCTAAGCACGGGGCTGGGGGTGATGCTGCGGAAGATGGCCAAGAACCGCGCGGCGAAGGAGCGGGACATCTGGACGATCGAGCCGGTGCGGCATGACCGGCACGACCGGGCGGCGTGAGGGAGGAGAAGAGACGGAGAGACGGAGAGACGGAGAGACGGAGAGACGGAGAGACGGAGAGACG
>JAFIFX010000028.1 GCA_020831805.1 Planctomycetota bacterium
CCTATTTTTTTCGCGGCAAAACACATTTTAATAAACCCCTCCCCAGCCCCTGGGGGTGGCCCCCAAAAAAAACCGCCGCTTTCCCCGCCCAACCCCCCCCCCCCCCCCCCCCCCCCTGTGGTACATTCCCCTCTGTGAGGGGTTCCACTTGAGAAGAAATACGATCATTCTGGTCCGTATATCCCTGGCAGGGCTCTTCGGGCTGGCTTTGGTTTCCAAACTCTCGGCCCCGTCCACCCTGCTCGATCCCCTCCGCGTCGGCCTCGGCCTGCCCGACCGGGCGGCGGCCCTCGTCTTCGTGCTGGCGGTCCTTGCTCTGGCCGCCTGCATCGGGACCCTGCTGCTCCGTCCCGGCCCGCTGGGCCTGTTCCTCTCCGGGGCTTTCTTCTTGACCGGCGCGATGTACGCCGTCGTGCTCAACCGTCACGGCTGGACCGGCCCGTGCGGCTGCGGCGTCGCCCCGATCGCCGAGCTGGCGAACCCGCTGACCACCCACGCGTACCAGAACACGGCGTGCGCCGTGCTGAGTTTTTTCCTCGCATTCCGGGCACGCGCCCGGGGAGACCACACGCATGAACAAGAAAACGAAGCGTTCCTCCAAGCTTGACGCGATCGCGGCAGCGCTGCTGATCGGGACGGTCGGGACGATGGCGCTCTCGCAGGTGTCTGGGCCTCCGAGCCCGGTGCAGCATTGGTGCCCCGGGGGATCCGTCACGATTGGGGCTCAGACCGTGACCTACACCGGTAACTTCTGCCCGATCGGCACGGATTGCGGCGTTGAGATCATCTATAACCATGCAACCGGACAGTTTACGGCTCGGGTAATCTGTATCACCGCGCAGTAAAGGACGATGCCAATGAAGCGACTCAAGATCATCGCGATCACCCTCGCAACGACGGCGTTGCTCGGATTTGCAGCCGTGAGGGCTGCGCCGTATCTCAAGAGCGGCAGTGGCCCTCAAGAACCTCCGGGCAGGGCGATGATTGTCAAGACGCTTTCAAACATCAGCATACCCGTCTACAGCGACTCGAATCTTACAAATAAGATAGATGAAATCTGTGCATCGGTGCGCCGAGAGGTTCACCGATCACTTCTTGAACTGGACGCCCACCACCGACCAGACGATTCGGACGCGAGAATGATCGCCGATGCTTTCGTCCGGTATTTCAGGATCAATCGAACCGCTTCGTTCGAAGAAGCGCTCGCGTCGTACCCGGTGCGAGGCGTCGATCCAGGCTATGTCCTGGTCCAGGAAGACACGCAAAAAGCAAAGAACGCATGGGCTCTGTCGACCGTTTGGGCTCGCCACGAAGTTCTTGGGCCAAAATCTATCTCTGTGACCCCCCTCTTCCGAGCCGGATCGCGTGTCTCTAACCCAGCATCGCCCGGGATGTCTTTCGAGACACGCAAGCTCGCCTCAGGTGGTTTGCTGTCCTTCGACGCTCACAACTACACCGCGTACACCGTCGTCGTGGATGCCAAGGTCCCCTCTTTGGATGGCGTGAGAGAAGTTGATGTGACGATCGGATTCGCCATAGTTAATGATCGGCCAGGTGGTCGGTGGGATGTCGCGGAGGTATGCTGGATCAAGATTCCAGCTGATGAGCACTTGGTCCTGCCGATTCCGTAAAGGGAAAATCGGTGTTTAACAGAAAATATAAAAATAAGTCCACTCGTCAAAGATGTTCCAGTGGGGTATCGGATAGACGCGTCGTATTCGGCCGGGGTACATCATACGGTGTTGTCATAAAGGTGTTGCTGCCGTGAATAAAGTTCAGCGCACCATGCCAAAATGTCGCCGCCCGCGTGCTTTCACTCTCGTCGAGCTCCTCGTCGTCATCGGCGTCATCGCCCTGCTCATCGGCATCCTCGTCCCCGCCATCGGCAAGACCCTGGACCGTTCGCGCGAACTCGCCAGCGCGGTCAACCTTCGTTCCATCGGCCAGATCTTCGAGATCTACACCGGCAACGCCAGGGGAATGTACCCCGCGCCCATCCCGGGCCGCATGTACCCGAGCTACATCCCCGACATCGCCGTCTCCATGGCCCACTGGCACGCTGCCACAGACTGGCCCGGCCTCTTCGCCGACACCCACCCCTGGTGGGAGTACGAACGCCTCTACCTCGCCCCCGGCGCTGAACGCATACTCGAAGGCCCCGTCATCACACTCCCCAAGCCTTCCTTCGACTATTCCTCCTCATTCCTCGGCCACCCCGGTCTCTGGGCCCCCGACCGCGACATCGACATTGACCAGATTCCCCGTTTCGAACGCAGCGTCACCCAGTCCATGGTCCGCTACCCAGCCAGTAAAGTATTGATGTGGGACATCGAGATGCCCTACCTCCGCCGCCCGCTCGAACGCGACGATCGCGGCAACCTCCGCGAACGCACCCCCATGCTCTTCGCCGACCAGCATGTCGCCAACCACATCCCCGCCGAGGCCACCCAGGGTATCACCAACCCCGCGCCGACCGCCGCCCGCCTCCACGAGAACATCCACAACACCCCTCACGGAGTCCACGGCCGCGACTACTGACGCATTCGGATTGCAGGGACCGGCGCGACCCGCTCACACCCGCGACATGTACGAACAGTCCGCCAGAGTGATTCCCAACGGATCAAAGCGCTCCCTGATTCTGACGGATCAGGCAGCGATTATGAAACGCTTTGGCTTTGCCCTCCTCATCGTGGTCGTTCTCGCGGCGGTGGTCGTCGCGGCCGTGCGTGTGCGCCCGTACCTGACGCCCCAAAACCGGGTGTCCTTGGATCCGGATGCGGAAGCCATCCACCGCGTGGTCGTCGCCCGCCCCGCCGAGACGGTCTACGACATGGACACGCTCCGGTCGGACGCCGATGATGTCCGCGCCGCCCTTGCCAGAGGCGCGCGCGAGGCTCTGTTGGCTTTGCCCCCGGCGCAGGCGCCCCGGGCGGCGGACGCCGCGGCCATCGCGGCCTGCTTCGCGGACTTCGTCATGCTCTTCCGCGCGGGCGAGCCGGGGGACTATGCGCAATGGGTCACGGCCCGGGGCCGCACGCCCGCGGACAGCCTGACGGGCGAACCCGAGCGTGCGGCCTCCTTCTGGCGGGCCCGCGTCGGGTGGGCCAGAACAGCGCCCCTCGGCGTGGAGCGCATCAGCGCCCGCCCGTTCTTCCGCAACGGTACCCTCTTGCCGCAAGGCGAACCGCGCCCGGTGACCGCCTCTTTGGGCCGGCCTCTCCGCACCGGTGAGCATTTCAGCCGGAGTCGGCCCGACCGGAACTACACCGCCTACGAGGTCCTGCTGCCGGTCCGCGTGCCGCAGTACGACGGGGCGGTCATCCACGACACCCAGGTCGGCATCGCGATCGTCAACGACGGCCCGAACGGCTCGTGGGACACCGTGATGACGACCTTCTACGGCGTCGACCGCTCCACCTTGCTGGTGCTGCCCCCGCCATGAAGCACGCCCGCCGCCCATCCGCGTTCACACTGGTCGAGGTGCTGGTCAGCATCGGCGTGATCGCCGTGCTGATCGCGATCCTGGTCCCCGCCCTCGGCGGGGCGTGGACCCGGGCACGGGAACTCAAGAGCAGCGCGAACCTCCGCTCGATCGGCCAGCTCATGGACTTGTATCGCGGCCGCGCGGACGACCTGTACCCCGCCCCGGTCCCGGGCCGGCGCTACCCAAGCTGGCGACCTGATGGGCTAGGGACAATGGGCCACTGGCAGGCGAGCAACTATTGGCCCTTCCTCTTCTCCGACACGCACCCGTGGTGGGAGAACGAGGGGCTGTACCTGTCGCCCGGCGCGGTACGCGAACTCGACGGGCGTGTCGTGATTCTGCCATGGTCCTCGTACGATTATTCCGCCTCGTTCCTCGGCGATCCGGCGATCTGGTCGGGCCGGCCCATTGCGGACAACGAGTGGCCGCTTCTGGAGAAGAGCGTCCGCGGCTCCACCGTCGTCTACCCCTCCTCCAAAGCGTTGGCGTGGGACTCGGAGCTGCCCTACCTGCGCCGACCACTGCGCAAGGACGCGGAGTTCAACCTGCTCGAAAAAACCCCAATCCTCTTCGCCGACGGGCATGTGGCCGGCCATGTGCCCGCCGAAGCCGCCGAGGCGGTGCCGAACCGGGCACGCTACGCGGCCTACCCGCGCGAACGCCTCCACAACACCCCCGACGGCGTCCGCGGCCGGGACTACTGACGCGCTCGGTTTGTTTGGACCGGCGTGGGCCGCTCACACCCGCGACATGTACGAGCCGTCGGCTGTCGACACCTTGATCCGCTCCCCGTTCTCGATGAACGGGGGGACCCGGGTCTTCAGGCCCGTATCGCAGACGGCTTCCTTGAGCTGGTTGGTGGCCGTCGCGCCCTTGATGCCGGGGGCCGTGTCGGTCACCGTCACCTCGACGGAGGCGGGCAGCTCGATCAGCACCGGGTTGCCCTCGAGCATCAGGACGGTCGTGCTCGAGTTGGGTGCCAGGTAGAGCAGGGCGTCGCCCAGGATGCTCTTGGACAGGATCACCTGGTCGTAGTCGTCCAGGTCCATGAAGGTCGCCCCGTCCGTGTCGGAGAACAGGTACTCCATCGTCCGCCGGTCCAGGTCCACCGACTCGACATCCTCCGCCGGGTTCATCCGCCGTTCGAGCAGGTTGCCCGCCAGGATGTCCTTGATCTTGAGCTGCACGAACGCCCGCAGGTTGCCGGGCGTGCGGTGCTCGATCGAATGGACCACGAACACCTTGCCGTCCATGCGGATCGCGTTGCCGGGGCGGAGATCGCCTGCTTTCATCGAAAAATCCTCGTCGAAACAGTGGGGGCTGGGCCGGAACCGAACCGGGAAAATGGGTGGATATGCTAGACAAGCGGAAGCAGGCAGGAAAACGGAGGAAACGACCATGATCACCCGCCGAGAAGCCCTCCTGACCGGTTGCGGCCTCGCCGCCGCCCTCGCCGCCATGCCCTCACGGGCTTCCGCCGCCGCTGTGGCCCGCCTGCTCCGCGACGAGCCCGCCCGGTTCTTCCCCTGGACCGACCTCGGCGACGGGCTCTGGGCCGTCATCGACCCCGACACCGGCGGCAACTGCCTGCTCGCCCTCGGCTCGGACGAAGCCCTCCTCGTCGACACCAAGTTCCCCTCCATCGGCCAAGCCCTGCTCCGGGAGGCCCAGGAGGTCGGCAAGAAGCTGCGATACGCCGTCAACACCCACCACCACGCTGACCACACGGGCGGCAATGTCGCCTTCAACGCCGCCGGCATCGAGACCGTCGCCCACCCCAAGGCCGAGAAGCGCATCCTCGACAACTGGCAGCAGTTCATCCAGCACACCGCACGCGGCGTCGGATTCGTCGGCGGTCTCAAACGCCCCACGCAGGATCAGGTCCTCCGCGAGGCCGGCGAACTCGCCGACAACCTCCGCCACCTCGACGAGACCGACTGGGGCCCGACCCTGCTCATGACCGGCGACGAGATGGAGCTGACCTTCGGCGGCCGCACCGCCCAGCTCAAGCACTTCGGCCGCAACGCCCACACCGACAACGACACCGTCGTCCGCATCCCCGACGCCAACATCCTCCACACCGGCGACCTGGTCTTCGCCGGGCTGCACCCTTTCTTCGATCCCTCCGCCGGCGTCACCGCCCGCGGCTGGATCGGCGTCCTCCGCGAACTCCGCGCCATGTGCGACGCCGACACCCGCGTCATCCCGGGCCACGGCCAGCGCGGCAAGGGCGACCGCTCGCTGATCGACGATCAGATCGAGTACCTCGAACGCCTCGTCGAGTCCGTCCAGGCCGAGATCGAACAGGGCGTGCCGCTGGACGAGGCCGTCCAGAAATCGTGGCCGTTCATGGAAGGCCTCGGCTTCGAGCAGATCCGCCCGCGCGCCATCGCCGCGGTCTACAAAGAGTTGTCCGACGCCGACTGACGCACCCCACCGAGCACCCACCGAGAAACAAGCCGAAAGGTCACCCGTGCGCGAGCACCTCCTCCGCCTCTACGCCGCGTCCCTCGATCAGGCCCGGACCCTGGCCGCGGACATCCCCGAGCAGGATTTCCGCCGCATCGTCCACGGCAAGAGCCCCGCGTGGCTGATCGGCCACCTCGGCGTCGGCAGCGACTTCATCGCCGACCTGTGCGCCGCGCAGGGCCGACTGAACGACTGGATGCCGCTATTCGCGCCCGACACCCAGCCCGCGGCCGACAACGCCGCCTACCCGGACAGGCAGACCCTGCTGGACACGCTCGCCGAGCGCCACGAGACGGCCGCCCGGCTCTTCCGCGAAGCCCACGAAGAGCATCTCGCGTCGGAGCTGCCCATGCCCGAGTGGCGCGAGTACTTCCCGACGATCGCCGATGCGGTCATCTACCTGCTGGTCCACCACGAGCCGTACCACCTCGGCCAGCTCCAGCAGTGGAAACAGGCCGCCAAGGCCTGACCCCTATCCGGGTGGCCTGTGCTCCAGTTGAACCACCCGGAACTGGGTGTTGTTGAGCGAGGGTCGCGCTCGGCTTTGTGTTTCTCCCGGACTTTTCGGACGATCCGTTGGCAAGCGGGTGATTTTGGGTGCACCTATGGGGAGGTCTCCGCAACTTTCGGAGCGGGGCCCGTTCCATCATCTGGATTTGGAGAGGAGAACATCCATGGTGAATACCCGCAGACTCGCGGCCGTCGCGGCCATCGCCGCCGCCGGTTCCATCGCTTCCGCCGACACCTTCGTCTTCACGGCCACCCTCAGCGGCGCCAATGAAGTCCCGTCGAACAACTCGCCCGCTCTCGGCTTCGCCACCGGCATCTACGACAGCGTGGCCAATACCTTCAGCTTCAGTTGGCTCATCTCTGACAATCTGCTCGGCACGCCCGCGTCGCCCGGAGCCCACATCCACCAGGCCCCGGCCGGCCAGAACGGCCCCGTCGTGTTCGGCTTCAACGATCCCGACGGCTCGTGGGCGCTCTCCGGCTCGGCCACCTGGACCGACCTGACCCAGGACCACATCGACGCCCTCTTTGCGAGCAACCTCTACTTCAACTTCCACACCACCGCGTTCCCCGCCGGCGAGATCCGCGGCCAGATCGTCCCGGCGCCAGGCGCCCTCGCCATCGCCGGCATGGGTCTGCTCTGCCTCGCCCGGCGTCGCCGCGCCTGAGCGGTCTGACATCCTGATGCGAGATCACCACGGGGGCCTGCAAAGGCCCCCGTTTCTTTGTTGGTGCGGGTTCATCCGATCGAAGACATGGATGTCACCGGTTGACCCGAAGGGCAACCGGTGGCCGGCTCAAAGGGGCGGGAAAAAAGATCGCCCACCCCACTCTGCAGCCCATCGCGCCGCGGCTCGCGTGCTGTACACTCACACCGCCCACTCATCCAAACCGACCAGCATGACCCGCCGAGAGCAAGCCGAAATCCAAGCCGACCGCATCACCGACTGGACATCATTCCACGATGTCTTTGCCGAAGTATTCGGATTCCCTGGTTTCTACGGGCGCAACATGGACGCGTGGATCGACTGCATGACCAGCCTCGATGCTCCCGAAGACGGCATGACCACCATCCACGCCCCCAAAGACAAACCCCTGACGCTCGTGATCAGCAACGCTTCTTCATTCGAACACCGCTGTCCCGACGTGTTCAACGCGATGCTCGCCTGCGCCGCATTCGTGAACGGCCGTCGCATGGAAACCGGCGAGCGACCAGTCCTGCTCATCGCGACAGTGTCCTAATCAGAATCCATTGCCCATCGCCCACTACCTCTTTCGCCCCCCAACGGTCACCTGCGACACCGCTCCGCCCTTCGCCGCCTCCGCGTGCAGGCGCTGCGCGCGGTGTGCCGACCAGTCGGTCACCCGCCGGTCCGGCGCGTCCGCGCCGTCGTGCACCGTCAGGATGTCGTACACATTGTTCCGCTGGGCGGGCGTGAACCCCGCGTCGCGGATCAGGCGGCAGAGCACCGCCTCGTCCAGGCAATAGGTCGTGCCGGCGGAGGACACGACATTCTCCTCCATCATCACGCTGCCCATGTCGTTCGCGCCGTAGTACAAACCGACCTGCCCCACATGCGGCCCCATCGTCACCCAGCTCGAACCGATCGAATAGATGTTGTCCATGAACAGCCGGCTCGTCGCCTGCGTCCGCAGGTACTCCGTCGCACCGGCGTACCGCAAGCGCCGTCCGAACTCGGGATGCAGATCCTTTGTCCCGCTCCCGTCGAGCTGAGCCACGACATCGCCCGGGAACGCCGGGCCGTGGGCCTCGGCGTCGCCCTCCGCCGGCCACTCTCGCAGACGCCCCAACGCGGTGTTGTCCGGCTGGAAGGGCCAGGAAATGAAGGCCGTGTAATGACCGCCCGTCGTCTGCTTCTTTACGCTCGGATCGCCCGCGACATCCGCGGGCACCTCGCCCGTGCCGAAATCGCGGATCGCCTTGTCCTGCCAGTGGCGGATCATCCGCATGTGGTGGATGCGGTCGGCGTGGCCCTCGATGTGGCCGAACATCATCGTCGCGCTGGTGTACATGCCCAGCGAGTGGGCGGCGTACATCGTCTGCAGCCACGCCTCGGCCGTGCACTTGCCCAGGCCGATCTTGGTCCGCACGGCCGGCGCGAAGATCTCGCCGCCCCCGCCGGGCAGGGAGTCCATCCCCGCGTCCTTGAGCCGCGCCAGCACCCACCGGACCTTCTCGACCAGGTCCGCGCCGGGCGGGTCGAAGAAGTTGACAAACTCGATCATCTCCGGCGGGCTGAACGCGTGGACATGGATGTGCGGAAACCGCTCCTTGATGCCCGCCAGCAGCGTCAGGTACCAGTCCAGCGAGAGGTCCGGGTTCATGCCCCCCTGCATCAGGATCTGCGTGCCGCCGATTGCGCTCAGTTCCGCGATCTTCTCGTACAACTGCTCGTGCTCGAGGGTGTACGCGTCGTGGTCCTTGGCCGTGCGCTTGAACGCGCAGAAGATGCACTTGGCGGTGCAGATGTTCGTGTAGTTGATGTTTCGGTCGATGACATAGGTCCGGTAGGTGTCGCCGTGGATGTCCCGGCAGCGCGCATCCGCGTACCGGCCCAGTTCGTGCAGCGGCGCGCCGGTCAGCAGCGCCAGGCCTTGCTCGGGCGTCAGGCGGGCCTCACCACGGGCGACCGCCGCCAGCAGGCCCGGGTCGCGGGCGTCCAGGTGGGGGTGCTCGGGCAGCGGCTGGTACATGGTGGGCATGGCGGGCTCCGGAGGGCCTTTCTTTCAAAGAATCTTGAAAGCATACGGGCTTCCGGGGGGCCCTTCCAGCGGATTCCGGTGTCTGCTTGATTTCTGAATAACAGGAACCAATACTGTACAGCAGGATTCATTCTTGTGCTCAAGGAGTTCCCATGCACCGCCCCGTGTTGCAGACGCCCGAGTGGGAAGCCCGCTTTGACCGGCTCGACCGGGCCATCGCCACGCGATTGGCCGCGGGGGCCGTCCCGATGCTCCGGGTCGGGCTGGCGATCGTGTTCGTCTGGTTCGGAGCCCTCAAGGTCGCGATGCTCAGCCCCGCGACCGACCTGGTGGCCCGGACCACCGACTGGGCGTTCAACCCGGCCTGGTTCGTGCCGCTGCTGGGCTGGTGGGAGATCGCCATCGGCCTGTGCCTGCTCGATCCGGTGCGGCTGCTCGGCGGTAAGGCCTGGCTGACCCGCATCGGCATCGCCCTGCTCGCCCTGCAGATCCCCGGGACCTTCCTGCCGCTGCTGATGGTCCCGGACCGCTGCTTCGACGGTTCGGTGTTCGCCCTGACGCTCGAGGGCCAGTACATCGTCAAGAACCTGGTCCTCATCGCGGGCGCGATGGCCCTGGGCGCCACGGTGCGTTCGGGCGTCCGCGGTCCAAAGATCGGTGCATGAGGATCGCCCTGGTCAACTGCGCCGTCCTGCCCGAGCCCGATCCCGACGAAGCCCCGCTCCTCGCGGCCCTCCGCGCCGTCGGGCATGATGCGCGGACGCTCGCCTGGGACGATCCGGAGGCCGACCCCGGCGCGTTCGACGCCTGCGTGCTGCGGGCGACCTGGAACTACCACCGCCGGCCCGACGACTTCCGCGCCTGGCTGGGGCGTGCCGCGGAACGCACCCGCCTGATCAACCCGCCTGGCACCGTGCTCTGGAACATGCACAAAGGGTATCTGCGCGAGCTGGAATCCCGGCGCATCCCCATCGTTCCGACCGCCTGGGCCGATCGCGGTTCGGCGACGGATCTGGGTGAATGCTGCGCGGCCCGCCGGTGGGCGAAGATCGTGATCAAGCCCGCCGTCTCGGGCGGTTCCCGCGAGACGCGGGTCTTCGACATTCCGTCGGAAACGGCCGAGGGGCAGTCGTTCCTGGATGCATCGGTCGCCCGGGAGGACACGATGATCCAGCGGTACCTGCCCGCGGTCGAACGCGGCGGCGAGATCGCCGTGGTGTGCCTGGGCGGCGCGGTGTCGCACGCCGTGCGCAAGCGGCCGCGCTTCGCTGGTCAGGCCGAATCGGTCGAGGCGTACGCCCCGATCGGCGAGGCGGAGCGGCGTTTCGCCCAGGCGGTGCTGGAGGTCTGCCCCGTGCCCGCGGCCTACGCGCGCGTCGACATCATGCTCGGCGACGCGGGGGAGATCATGCTGTCCGAGCTGGAGTTGATCGAGCCGTCGCTGTTTTTCGGCTTTGGGCCCGGATCGGCCGACCGATTCGCCCGGATCATCGAGTCGGCCCTCAGCCCCGCGGGTGCATCGTCTTGATGACCCGGTTGAGCTGGGTACGGTCCACATGCGTGTAGATCTGGGTGGTGGTGATGTCCGCGTGGCCGAGCAGGGTCTGGACGATGCGCAGATCCGCGCCGCCCATCAGCAGGTGCGTGGCGAAGGAGTGGCGCAGCGTGTGCGGGTGGACATCCTTGAGCCCGGCGGCCTTGGCCCAGTGCGTCACGATCTGCCAGACCCGCACGCGCTCGATCGGGCGGCCGGACTTGGTCAGGAACAGCCGGCCCTTGTCCCGGCGTTCGGCCGCGCGCTCGGCGGTGATCAGCCGGCTGCGGCAGTCGCGGATGTAGTCCGACATCGCGTCCATCGCGGGGCGGCCCATCGGCACCAGCCGATGCTTGTCGCCCTTGCCCAGCACCCGGACGATGGTGTGGCGTTCCATGACATCGGAGAGGCCGACGGCCCCGACCTCGGAGGCGCGCAGGCCGCTGGCGTACATGAGCTCCAGGATCGCCTTGTCGCGGACCCAGAGCGGGACGGCGTCCGGTTTGGCGTTTGGGGGCGGGGCGGGGGCGGCCAGCAGGCGGCGCATCTGGTTGGGCGTCAGCACGCCGGGCAGGTTCTTCCACTTGGCGGGCTGGTCGAGGAAGTCGGCGGGGTTGTCGCCGAGCCGGCCGGTGGCGTGCATCCAGCGGCAGAGGACCTTGATGGTCGCGATGTGGCGGGACACGGTGGCCGGCGCGTAGCCGCGGTCGCGGGAGAGGCGGCGCACATGGTCGATCAGCAGCGGGGGGGTGATGCCCGAGGGGTCGGCGAGGCCGGCGCCTTGGAGATCGAGCAGGAGGTGGTCAAGGTCGCGGCTGTAGGCCTCCAGGGTGGCGGGGAGCAGGCCGCACTCGACGCGCAGGAAGATCAGGAACCCGCGTCGCAGGAGCTGGTGGGCCTCGTTGAGGCGTTCGACGCGTGCGTCTTCGGCGCTGGGCACTGTGGTCAGATCGGCGGTGGGAGCGCCGGCGCATAAAAACACCCCGGATCGGTCGATCCGGGGTGCGGAGGGTCAGCCTTACCCTGTCAGGAGCGTCTTAGCCGAGGAGGGCCAGGACGTTCTGCGGGGACTGGTTGGCCAGGGCGAGGACGTTGGTCGAGGCCTGCACCAGGATCTGGTTGCGGGTCAGCGACGCGGTCTCGCTGGCGAAGTCGGCGTCACGGATGACCGACTCGGCGGCGGTGGTGTTCTCGAAGGCGACATTGAGCGACCGGATGGTGGCTCCGACGACGTTCTTCTGGAAGGCGCCGAGGCGGCCGCGGGTCGAGGAGACATCCTCGATGGCCTGGGCCACGATCTTCTGGGCGTCGGAGAAGTTCTCGCCGTTGACGACATTAAACTTGCGGCCCGAGGCCAGATCGTTGAGGAAGCCCAGCTCGGAGTTGCCGAGCTTGCGGGTGGAGATGTCGCCGATGCCGATGGAGACCTTGCCGCCGACATTGACCTGCGAGGAGAGCTGGAAGTCAGCCCCGCCGCCGGTGATGGTGAAGGCGGAGACCGAGTCGAGGGTCTGGGCGGCGGTGGTGTTGAGGGTGAAGGCGACATCGAGGAAGTCGCTGTTGACGCTCATCTGCTTGCCCTTGCCGACGGCGAGCAGACCGTTGATGGTGCCGCCGATGTCCTGGCCGAGGTCGCGGATGCCGTTAGAGGCGACGCTGGAGTTGAACGCGACCGCCGAGCCGGGGGTGGCCGTGCCGAAGTCGGTCGACGAGAGGGTCAGGATGCCGCTGCCGGCGGAGATGCCGCCGTCATTGGTGACCTTCAGCGAGACAAACTCGGACGAGCCGAAGTCGTCGGAGGTCAGCTTGATGGCCGTGCCGCCGCCATCGACGGTAGCGGTGACACCGGTGACATTGTTGACGGCGTTGATGGCGGCGGCGATGTCGTTGAGGCTGGTGCCCGAGGCGAACTGCAGCTCGCGGTTGCCCTCGACGCCGCCGACCTCGATGACGAACTGCTCACCGGCGGTCAGGTCGATGTTGCCAGCGCCGAACGACATGAACAGGCCGGCCTGCTGGGCGGACTGGGTGATGATGGCGTTGACGGCCTGGGAAGCGCCGTCGAACTTGGCGCCGCGGACCTGGAAGTCGGTGACGGAGCCGGCCACGCCGTTGACCTGGTAGTCCATGTTGCCGTTGAGCAGCTTGGAGCCCTGGAAGTTGGTGGCGCCGGCGACGCGGTCGATGGTCTGGAGGATCGAGTCGATCTGGAGCTGGTTGGCCTGCTTCTCCGACTCGGAGAGGCCGGCGGTGTTGGCCGAGGTGGTCAGGAGGCCCTGCAGCTCGGTGAGCAGCGAGGAGACTTCCTGCAGACCGCCCTCGGCGATGTTGACGACCTGGTCGGCGCGCTCGGCGTTGCCGATGGCGGCGGTCAGGGCGGCCTTCTCCGAGCGGAGGTTCTCGCTGGCGATGAGGCCGGCGGGATCATCCTTGCCGCGGTTGATCTTCAGACCGGTCGACAGGCGCTCAAGAGCGACGCCGAGGGTCTGATTGTTCTGGCCGAGCACGCGCTGGCCGATGATGGACGAGACATTGGTGTTGATGCGAGACATTGGCTGATGTCCTCCGTGCAGGTTTCGGGAGATGCCCACTCCCTTTTGGACGCCGGCTCCTGACCGGCCTGCCCCGGTTCCATTCCGGGGCGTTGCGAGGGCAACACGCCCAAACGCACGCTCGGTCGATCGACCGCGCAGCGAGGCGGGTAAAGCGGAGGAGGAAAACAGGCAAAAGATTTCCGGGGTCGCGGGCGGTTATCCGGACACATCGGCCCATGGAGGCCACAGGTGCGTGCAGGCCACCCGCCTGATCAGGGGGGCCAAGGGGGTCCCGAGATGGCGCAGAAAAAGGCCCGCGTCGTGGACGCGGGCCTGAGGGGTCGGGGTGGTTGTCCGTCGGCGGCGAGATCAGCCGAGGAGCTGGAGCACATTCTGCGCCGACTGGTTGGCCAGGGCCAGGACCGTGGTGCCCGCGGACTGGAGGATCTGGGCCCGGGTCAGCTCGGAGCTTTCCGCGGCGAAGTCGGCGTCGCGGATGATGCTGCGGCTGGCGGTGAGGTTCTCGAAGGCGGACTGCATCGAGCGGGTCGAGGTGTCCAGGACGTTTCGTTCGAAGGCGCCCAGGCGGCCGCGGAGGACGGAGACCTCGTCGATGGCCTTGTCCACGATCTTCTCCAGGGGGGTGAAGTCGTTGCGGGCCTTGGCCTCGTCCAGGGAGTTGCCCTGGCCGGTCTGGAGGCTGGAGAGGAACTGGACGGCGTCGCCGATCAGGAAGCCGCCCAGGTTCTCGGCGGAGGTGGACTGGACGCCGATGTTGGTCTGCTGGAGGGCGTTGATGTTCGGCCCGAGCTGGAACAACGCGCCGCCGCCGGTGATCTGGAAGGTCTTGGTGGCCAGCGTGGGATCGGTGCCGAAGGACTCGTCGAGGAGGAGTTTGAGGGAGAGGTTTGGGGAGTTGATGGAGACATTGAGCCCGTCGCCGGTGGCCAGGACGCCGTTGATCAGGGCGGTGACATCGCGCCCGTTGTCCCTGGTGGCCGAGACGAGGCCGGGGTCTCCCCAGGGGAAGGGTGTGCCGCCGGGGAAGTCGGCGTTGGCGTCGAACTTGAAGAGGTTGAAGTTGTCGATGGCGGGGGCGGGCTTGTCGACGCGTTCGATACTGACGAATGCGTTAGAGCCGTACGCGGTCGACTTGAAGACCAGGCCGGAGGCGGCGTTGCCGTTGATGAGTTCGGCACGGACGCCGGTCAGCGCGGTGTTGGAGTTGATGGCGGCTGCGATGTCGGCGAAGGAAGTCCCGGAGAGGAAGGAGAGTTCGCGGACCCCGTCCGCGCCCTTGACGCGGAGCGTGACGCCGGAGAGCAGCTGCCCGTCGGGGTCCGCGCCGTTGTCGCCGCTGAGGTAGAGGCTGCCGCGCTGCGCCGAGGCGATGACATCAACATTGACATCAACGGAGTTGGTGCCGATGAAGCTGGCGCCGAAGATCTCCGCCTTTTTGATGGTGGAGGTGGTGATGCCGCTGGTGACATAGTCCAGCGACCCGTCGAGCAGCTTGAGGCCGCCGAAGGTGGCGGTGTTGCTGATGCGGGTGATCGACTGGATGGCCGAGTCGATCTGGAGCTGGTTGGCGCGTCGCTCCTCGTCCGAGACGGCGCCGGTGTTGGCGGCCTCGACGGCGAGCGACTTGATGGAGTTGAGCAGGTCGGTGATCTCCGTGAGGGCGGCCTCGGTGGTGGAGATGACCGCGGAGGCCCTTTCGCCGTTCCGGATGGCCTGCTCGATGCCCTTGATGTCGCTGGCGATCCGCTCGGAGACGATCAGGCCGGCGGGATCGTCGCGTCCGCGGTTGATGCGGATGCCCGTGGAAAGCCTCTCGAGCCGGACCTGGAGTTCGGCCCCGGAGCGGTTGAGGTTCTGCTGAGCGATGAGGCTCGGCACATTGGTGTTGATGCGTGTCATGGCAATCCTCCGTGATTGCGTTTCCGGGCGTTCCGTGTGGTGCCGGGCCCGGTCCGGCGGTTCGCTTCGGTCGTGATTGGCTTACGCGGTGTTTTTTCCGTGAGGCTGCCCCGTTGCCGGGGGAGCCGGGACGGCGATGGGGCTGAGGGTTCGATCCCTCTGGGGTTTGGGGTTATCCTGTCCGTCGGACGCGCGTCGTGCGGGTCCGGGGCGGATGGTCTGGGCGAATGATCCAAGGTCCTGCGCGCCGAGGCGCGAGGCCTGTGCGTTTTCGCGCCGGATCGCCTCGTACACCTCTTTGCGGTGTACGGCGATTCGTGTGGGCGCGGTGATCCCGAGGCGCACTTTGTCGCCCCGGATGTCGACGACCGAGATCTCGATCTCGTCGCCGATCATGATCGTTTCGTCGCGTTGCCGGGAGAGCACCAGCATCCATGAACTCCTTGGGCTCTCAGCCCGGCGCGGCTTGGGTTGCCGGCCGGGGGGTGGCGTTGATCATGGGACGGTTCCTTCCGTCCCGACGAGGGCGTAGCGTCCGCGCCGGTGTTGGCGCCGTTGTACGACCTTTCTGCACGGCGTCGGCGGTCAGGCCGACGCGGACTGCTGCGCACCGCTTGCGACACGCATCAGGGTCTGGCGGGTGGTCCAGCGCTTTTCGGCGAGGACCATCTGCTCCGCGGTCTTGCTGACCGTGTTGATGACGAGCGGACCCTGGAAGTTGCCCGTGAGCTGATCATCGATCTTGTTGACGATGATGAACACCTGGGCGTCCTCGAGGCTGCTCAACCCGAGGGATTCCATCTGCTCCTGGCGGATCGGGACGGAATAGTCCTTCTCGAAGAACGCCGGGTCGGTGACGACGAACGCGAGGTTCGGATCGTCCATCGACTGGAGCCAGAAGAAGCACGCGTCGTCGCCTGGTTGGAGCAGGCAGTACCGCGTGAGTCCGGGGAATCCGAGGATGCCCTGGGGGAAGGTGATCACGCGGTCCTCCGCGATATCGATCACACCGAATCTAGTCGTCCGCACCTCCATGTGTGCGCTCCGTTCGCTCGGCCGAACCATCTCGGATCGACTCCCGACGCTCCGGCGCCGGTCGACATCCTGCCTGCGGGCCAAGGAGCGGCCGAGCTCCCCGTGACCCGTCGATCCAAATGTCCCGGGCCGGCTCTCGCCGGCGCGGTCGTCAAGGCTCAGCCCAGGAAGTTGAGCAGCGTGAGCTGCTGGGATTGCGCGGTCACGGTCAATCCCGCCTGGAGCTGGAGCTGGAGTTGCGCGAACAGGGTCGAGGCCGCCGCGAAGTCCACATCCCTGAGCTGGCTTCGGAGCGTCTCATCCACCACCTGCCGGTCCTCCTGGCGGAGCTTCTCGTCTTCCACCCGCTTGCCGTAGCCGCCGACCACGGAGCGGGACTGGTTCAGCCGGTCCGCACCGGCTTGCAACTTCCCATACGCAAGTTCGATGCCAAGCGTGTCGTTGGTCCGCAGGGCCTCGGCGAGGTCCAGCAGGTGGGTGAAAAGGTTGTCCACCCGCACCGCCGCCCGGTCCTGGGCGACCATCCGGGCCCCGCTCGGGTCCAGCGTGGCGTGCAGCAGGCCGAGCTGTTCCGCGGCGGGGGAGTTGTTCAGGCGGGTCACCCCGATCTTGCCCGTGGCGGCGATGGCCGGGTCCTGGGCGAAGACGATCCCGTTGCCGGGAAACTCCAGCTCGGCGACGAAGTCCGTCGTGGGCCGGCCCGCGGCGGTGAGCTGGTCGTTGGCCTGGGCGTTGACCGCGTCGAGCAGGTCCTGGACGGTGCCGATGTCGGCTGCGGTCAGATCGATCGTGATTTCGAAGCCGTCGCCGAGGGTGATGCGAAAGTCCGGCTCGGTCTGGTTGACCTTGACGCCGCGGCCGTCGTTGAAGTCGGAGAGCAGGGTCTCCGGGCCGAGGGTGCGGACGCCCAGGAGCGATGCGGTGTTGCCCCCGCCGGTGATCTCGGTGATGGTCATGGCCTGGTCGCGGGTGCCCGCGACCGCGGTTTTGACATTGATCGAGCGGCCGTCCTCTGAGATCTCGACGACGACATTGGTGCCCCCGGCCTCGAAGGCCGAGCGGATGTCGGCGAGGGTCTGGGCCCCGGAGAGGTCGATGGTGTGGTTCTTGCCGTTGGTGGTCAGGCTGACCTGGCCGAGCGGCGCGCCCCCAAGGCCGGACAGGGCCGAGACGGGGGTGGTCCAGGTGAGCCGGGGGTCCAGATCGGCCCCGGCGGGCGAGCCGGCGTTGAACACGGACCCGGCCCCGTCGGTCAGGCCCAGATCCCGGGCGACGGCGGAGCCCTGGAGGTCGCTGAACTCAAGATCGCCCGCGGGGACATCGATGCTGATCGCCCCGCCGGCGGTGGAGACCCCGCCGGGGCCGAGGATGGTCACGCCGTGCTCGGTCTCGTACTGGCGGATGGCGGCGGTGATGGTGTCGTTGGCGTTGCCGACGGTGACGGCGTTGGACAGGTCGATGGTCAGGGCCGGCCCGGCGTTGAAACGCATGCGGATCTCGCCGGTGCTCACCCCGACCGAGCGAGCGCCGTTGAGGTCGGCCAGGCGGGTGGAGCGGGTCAGGTCCGGGTTGAGGTCGACGGTTCCCTTGACGCGGGCGGAGACGGCCCCGATGGCGTTGTCGGCGCCCATGGTGATGGGGATGTCGGAAATCCCGCCGAGATCGGCGAGCATGCCGCCGCGGCCTCCGACGAAGCGGTAGGCGTTGCCGAACAGCTCGATGGGGGGGCGGCCGGGCGCCCCGCCGCCGAAGACATGGCCGACGACGGACTTGCGGTTGGAGATGGTGAAGAGCGACTTGACGAGCGAGTCGATGATGTTGGCCTGGCCGGAACGGGTGTCGGCGTCGGTGGGGGTGGAGGACTGCTCGAGGGCGATGGTCAGGGCCTCGTCGATGAGGTCCTTGGCGTCGCGGAGGGCGATGTCGAGGGTGTCGAGCGAATCGGAGGCGAAGCCGAGGTTCTTGAGGATCTGGTTGTTGCGGTCGAGGCGGGCGTTGAGGGTGGCGATGGTCGCGCTGCGGACGGGATCGTCCGAGGGGCGGAGGATGTCCAGGCCGGTGGCGAGCTGGTTGTTGACATGGAGGAGCTTGAGGCTCGTGCGGTTGAGATTGCTCAGCGACGCCTGGGTGAACAGGGCGTTGGGGGCGCGTCCGAAGGATGTCGGGAATGTGCTCATCGCCAACCCCTTGAATCAGACGAGGGAAAGGAGGGTGTCGAACATGGACTGGGTGATCTGGACGACCTGGGCCGCCGCCTGGTACTGACGCTGGTAGGTGAGCAGGTTCATCGACTCCTCGTCGATGGAGACGCCGGAGACGGAGGCGCGCTGGGCCTCGAGGCTCTCGCGCACGATCATGGAGGCCTCGGCGTTGACGCGGGCGCTGCTGGTCTGGGTGGCGACATCCTGGGCATGGAGGGACCAGAACTTGCCGATGGTCTGGCCGCCCAGGCCGGAGATGGCCTGCTCGGCGAGGGCGCCGATGCGCAGGGCGTTGGCGTTCTCGACGAACTTGCCGTCGACGATGCGTCCGAGCATGACCTCGACGCCGTCGCGGACATTGATGTCCTGCGCGGTGGAGCCGGTGAAGAAGCTGTTGACGCCCATGACCGCCAGGACGCCCGAGGAATCCTCGTCGAAGGAGAAGGTGAAGCCGGGGGAGCCCTGGATGTCCAGCCGCCCGTCGGGGGTGAAGGTGGCGGTCAGCCCCTGGATGGCGTCGATGGCGGCGCGGATGTCCTCGGGGGTGGTGTCGTCGCCGGTCCCCGGCTGGCCGTTGGCGTCGATGCCGTCGAGGTCGACCTCGATCCACACGCGGTCCGAGCTGCCCGTGGCCTCGTTGCGGACCTCGACATAGAAGCCGCCGGTCTTGGCCTTGAACGGGAGCCGGGCGAAGGTGGCGTTGTTGGGGTCGCTGATGGGCAGGTTGCGGTCGGCCGAGGCGATGGCCAGGGTGCCCTTGCTGGAGGTCAGGCCGTTGGCGTTGGTGCCGGTGGAGTGGAGCTTGTTGATCTCGAAGATGAGCTGCGAGGCGAGGTTGTCGAGCTTCTCGATGGTGGCGTCGATGGCGCCGGCGCGGCTGGCGAGCAGGCCGCCGATGCTGCCGCCCTTGACGCGGAGGGGGGCGCCGTTGTCCTTGAGCCGGGGCTGGACGGAGGTGACGCCGTCGACCGTCTCGCGATCGATCTCGACGCCGCGGTTGCGGGTGCCCAGGACGATGGGCGTGGAGCCGATGAAGACATCATAGAGGCCCTCGGGGTTCTCGTTGACCGTGATGTCCATGAGCTGGGCCAGCTCGGTGACGATCTGATCGCGACGGTCCCGGAGGGCGGAGGCCTGGGCCTGGCCGACCTCGCGCTCCGAGACGGTGCGGTTGATGTCGGCGATCTCCTGGAGCAGGGCGTTGGCCCGGTTGGTCTGGGCGTCGATCTGGTCCTCGACCTGGCGGCGCTGGGACATCAGCTCCGAGCGCATGTTGCGGATGAAGCCGGTCAGGGTCTTGCCCTGGTTGATCAGGGTGGACTGGGTGTCGAGGAGCGTCGTGGCCTCGGACCATGCGTTAAAGAAGGATGAGAGCTGGCTGGAGGTGCTGTACTGGGTGCCCTCGCCGATGATGGCCTCGAGCTGATAGAAGACATTGAGCTTTTCCGCGCTGGCGTGCTGCTCGGACACGCCGTTCCACAGACGCTCCTGGAGGGCCTGGTCGATCTGGCGGCGGACCTGGGCGACGGCGACGCCGGCGCCGATCATGTGCGGGTCGGTTGTGCGGCCCCGGAGGGCCTCGAGCATCGCGATCTGGCGGGTGTAGCCGGGGGTGGCGGCGTTGGCCAGGTTGTTCGACGCGATCTGGAGGCCGATCTGCGAGGCGATCAGCGAGGAGTTGGCGATCTGGAGTGTGGAGTTGAGGCTCACGGGTTCACTCCTGTTCAGGCGCCGATGTCCACGCCGCTGACGACGGTGCCGACGGGCTCGACGCGGCCCCGGCGGCCGTAGGTGCCGGCGTGGGAGAGCTTGGAGGCGACCTGCTGCATCAGGCCGCGCATGTGGGTGGCCAGGGCTTCGGAGGCGGTGCGGACGACCTCGTGCTCACGCTGGACGGTCTGGATCAGGTCACGCAGGGTCCCCGCGCGGTCGGACAGGCGGCGCCGGTCGGCCTCCTCGGCGGCCCGCAGCAGCTCGTCCATGGTGCCCGGGCGGCCGTCCGGGCCGGCGGTCAGGCGCTGACGCTCGGTCTCGATGTCGCTGATGCGGGAGAGCACCTCGCCCGTGCGGGTCACGATGTCCTCGAGCCGGGCGGCGTCGGCGTGGGCCAGGGCGTCGCGGTGGTCCCGGGCGAGCGCCAGAAGGGTCCGGTGCTCTTCGATCAGCGTCGCGAGCAGGGCGTCGAGCCGGTCGGCGTCGGGCGCGGCGTGCTTCGGGATGGCGTGCGTGGTGGTCATGCGGTGGTTCCAGAGTTTCTCAGCAGATCTCGTGCCAAGCGATCGACCATCGGGAAGTTGGCCCCCTTGACGATGTCGTGGGCCAGCCGGTGGTCGAGCAGCGAGCCGAACTGCTTCTCAGCGTCGGTGGGCCCGAAGGGCGGGGCGGCGTTGTTCGACTCGCGGAGCTGCTTGAGCACGGGCAGCACCAGCGTGGTCGACACGAGTTGCTCGGCGGCTTCGCGGGCGCGGTTGGCGGCGTCCCGCTCCTCAAGGGCCTCGAGGCCTTCGGCACGGCGCGCGGCGCCCAGGGCTTCGGCGAAGGAGCGTTGGGCGGTCAGGCCGCGACCGAAGGAGGCCCCGGTAAAGCCGCCCGCGGCGCCGGAGTGGGCGTTCGTGCCGGCCTCGCGGACATCGGCCTGACGCGGGTCGGCCAGGCGGAGGCCGGTCGCCGTGCCCAGCGGGCTCATCCGGAACATGCCGGGCGCGATGCCCATGGCCGGCGGATTGGCGGGGGTGACGGTCATTCCTGTCCGTCCACGATGAGCCGGGCGTGGAGCTTGCCGGCGCGGTGCAGCATCTGGAGGATGCGGATCTGTTCGACCGGGGGGACCTTGAGCTGGTCGAAGGCCCCGATCAGGTCCTCCAGCCGCGAGCGGTCGGCCTCGTCGGGGCTGGTCCCCACGGCGGCGAACTCCCGCCGCTCGACCCGCGGGGCGTCCGGGGGCGGGGGCGGGATGATGGTGCTGATGGTCAGGTCGCGGTGGGTGATGATCGCGGGCGAGACGAGGACATCCCCGGTCATGACGATGACCCCCGCGCGGGTGTCGCAGATGACCTGGGCCGGCAGTTCCCGCAGGGCGCTGGTGATGTCCGTCCGCATGACATCGCCGTAGAAGGCCTGGGGGTTGTTGCGCTCGGTCGGGGGGACCTTGACGCGGATGGTGCGTGCGTCGATGGCGGTGGCGATGGGGGCCTCGAGCCGGTTGGCGGTCAGCAGGTACTGCTGGTTGATCTCCGAGGCGATCCGGGCGGAGGCCCCGCCGAGGGAGAAGTTCTGATCGAGGATGAGGTCGAACCCGCCGGCGATGGCGGGGGTGGTGACGACATCGCGCACCATCTGCGCCCCGCGCGAGATCCGCGCGGAGGTGGGCGTGGCTCGGTCGGGCACGGTCAGCTCGCCGCGGGCGAAGGCGTAGACGGGTGTGTCGGGGCCCGGCGTCAGCGGGGCCATCAGCAGGGTGCCGCCCTGCAGGGACTTGGCGCTGTTGAGCACCGAGATGGTGACATCAAAGCGGTCGTCGGTCATGGCCCCCTCGCGGGGAATCTCGCAGGTGATCAGCACCAGCGCGACGGACCGGGTGTTGCCGAGTTCGTCGATCGAGACGCTGTTGCCCATCCGGCGCAGCACCTCGGCCAGGGGTCGGGCCACGGCCAGCTCGGAGGCGGAGTCGCCCGTGTTGTTCAGGCCGACGACCAGCCCGAGGCCCTGCACGGTGGAGGCGCCCTGGCCGCGGAGCCGGGCGACCTCGCGCAGCGTGCGTGAGGCGAGCGCATCGGCGGCGGTGATGGACAAAAGAAGGATGGCGATCCAGACGGTTCGAGACATGCGGCGGACTCCCTTCCTGCCGTTGGGTAGGAGAGGCCTCCGCGAATGGGGTGCCAGAGAGGAAGGGATCTGGGACTGGGGATCAGGGATCAGGGGAGGAGCGCCCTTCGAGCGGGCTGATTTCCTGTCCGATGGCCGGGGCATCTCTTTCGTTCTGGCACGCGGTTCGCGTGGGTGCCGGCGGGCGGGGCGGTCCACGGAGGGACGCCCGCCCGTTACCCGGAGGCCCGGCCTTGTCGTACGGCATGCAGATATCCGCAACGGGAGCCTGGGCGGCGATCAGCCGCCAGGACGCCCTGACTTCCAACCTGGCGAACCTCAACACGGTGGGCTTCAAGCCCATGCTCGCCGGGGCGATGCACCGGGACCCGGTCCGTCAGGAGGACGGCCTCCAGCACTGGCCGAGCGACGCGCTGCTCGAGCGGCTGGGCGGGGGGGTGCTGACCGCGCCAGCCATGATCGATTTCACCCAGGGCGCGATCGAGGTGACCGGCAGCCCGCTGGACCTGGCGATCCAGGGCGAGGGCTTCTTCGTGGTCGGCAACCCGGACGATCCGAGTCTGACCCGGGACGGCCGCCTTGCGATGGCGCAGGACGGCGCCCTCGTGATGGCGACCACGGGCCTGCCGCTGCTCGACGAGGCGGGCCAGCCCATCCGGATCGACCCGGCGGGCGGATCGATCTCGGTCGGTTCGGACGGCACGATCGCGCAGAATGGTGTGGTGCTGGCCCGGCTGTGGCTGGCCGATGTGCCCGATCGGGATGTGCTCAAGAAGGTGGGCCAGGGCCTGTTCGCGGACCGCAACGACGCGCCGTTGACCCTGATCGCCGCGAACGGCATGGTCCGCCAGGAGTCGGTCGAGTCGTCGGCGGTCAACGAGATCGACGCACTGCTGCAGATCCAGAACGCATCACGGGCCGCACAGTCGAACTTCGGCATGGTGGACATGCAGAACCGGATGCTCGACCGGCTGGTCAACACCTTCGGACGGATGGCCTGACGCAAACCAACCACCCCGGGCCGAGCTGGCCTCGGGGATGCTTCGAACGGAGTCACGATGGGTGTCATCGCAATGCATTCCGCGTCGTCCGGCCTCAAGGCGTTGAACACGCGGCTGGATGTGATCGCGAACAACCTGGCGAATGTGAACACGGAGGGCTTCAAGGCCAGCCGCGCGAACTTCGAGGACCTGCTCTACATCGAGCGGGCCCAGCCGGGCGTGGAGAACAACAACGGGGACCAGCGTCCGACCGGGCTGTATGTGGGCCTGGGCGTGAAGGTCTCCGGCACGCAGCAGGATTTCACGCAGGGGGCGCCGATCCCCTCCGACAGCCCGCTGGATCTGATGATCGAGGGACGCGGGTTCTTCCAGGTTGCGGTGCAGGACGACTTGGGGGCCGGCGGTGTGGCGTACACCCGTGCGGGCAACTTCGTGCTCAACGCGGAGGGGGAGATCGTGCTGGCTAACTCCGACGGCCGGCGTCTTGAGCCGGGGATCCGGATCCCCGATGACGCCACCTCGGTCGGGATCGACGCCTCGGGGCGTGTCTATGTGATGCAGCCGGGCGACGCCGAGCCGCAGGAGGTGGGCCAGATCGAGCTGGCGATCTTCGTGAACCCTGCCGGCCTCAAGCAGGTCGGCCAGAACCTCTGGGTCGAGTCGGCGGCGTCGGGCCCGCCGATCGTGGGCGAGCCAAGCACGGAGAACTTCGGCGCCATCCGCAACAACATGCTGGAGGGCTCGAATGTGGACCCGGCCCGGGAGCTGATCGAGCTGATCCGCACGCAGCGGGCCTTCGAGATGAACTCGCAGTCGATCCGGGCGGCCGACGAGACGCTCCGGGCGGTGACCCAGCTGAGGCAGTAACGCGTGATCGCCCACGGAGCGGGCGGCGGCCCCCCCGGGGGGGGGGGGGGGGGGCGCGGGTGGGGGCGGGGGGGGGGGTGGGGGTGGGGTGGGGGGTGGGGGGGGGCGGGGGGGGGCGGGGCGCGGCGGGGCGGGGGGGGGGGCCCGCGGGGTGGGGGGGGG